>JAJPJQ010000028.1 GCA_021324155.1 Pseudomonadota bacterium | reverse complement strand
TGGATGATCGGCGCCAGTCCTTCGGACTGGTCGATCTTGGCGATGAGCGCTGCGCCGATCTCCGGCAGAGGACGGTAGGATGCGATCACGGGCACGCCGCGGTAGTCGGAATCGAATGCATGGCCGCTCTGGCCTTGAAGTCCGAGCGTTGTGGAGCTGTTGTCGGAGACCGCGTCGAGCAGAGCGGGACCGCCTTGGAGGCGCGACGGCGTCAGCATACGGCGCGCCTTGTCGATGATCAGCACCTCGCCGCTCTCGCCCAGGCCGGAGCGGTCGGTCAGCAGCTGATGGATCGTCTTGAGCTCGATCTCCAGCGCGGCGAGGCCGATCGCTTCTCCGTCTTGATCGGTGACCGGCGCCGTAACGACAAAGACCTGCGTGCGCGCCGTGGGCGACATGAAGACCTGACTGACCGCCGCTTGCTCTGCGTTGATTTTCGTGAAGCCGAGCTCGCTCAAATTTTTGCCGCTCTGATTCCACGCCTTGAAGGCGGCCAGTCTGACTTTACCGTCCTTGTCCGCGATGAGTATGTCGGAGTAGTCCGGATTGCTTTCGCGCAATTGCGCGAGCAGCGCCGCGGCGCGCTCAGCGCGCTCGTCTGGCGTCTTGGCGGCGAGCTGGGGAAACTTCGCCGCGAATTCGGGCGAGAGCAGGGCCTTGACGGCGGCGTTGCTGGAAAGCCGCTTGACGTCGGCCAGCTGTCGCGCGACGTGCTCGCGGAGAAAGAAGACCTTGTTCTCCGCGAGCGAATCGAGCTGGTTGACGATCTGCTGCTGCAGGCTCGCGCGGCTGGCGCGGTAGGCGATCACGCCGATCATGAGCATCGGGAGGAACGCGACCAACAGGAACCAGAGCGTCAGCTTGCCGCCGATCGAGTCCGGTCCGATTTTATGGAACAACGCGTGTGAAGATAGCCGCCTCATGTTTTTTCTCCTGAGCCCGATCACGCCTCGCGCGCATCGGCATTGAACCGCGAGTCGGTCAGAATCTTTTCGACATCGAGAAGACTCAACAGGCGTCCGCCCGTCAGATACTCGCCGCGAATGAAGGCGCCCCGCTCGGGATCGAGCGAGACGGGCGGCGGCTTCAGCTCCTTTGCGGGAAACGACAGAATATCGCGCGCGCGATCCACGGCCGCCGCGAGCTTTCCGCCGTGAAATGAGAGCACGAGCACCGCCGGCACGATGCCGCCGATCTCGGTTTTCGCCAGTCCCAGCATCGGCCGCAAATCAACGACCGGAAGCAGCTCGCCGCGGAGGTTCATGACGCCTGCGAGGTGCGGCAGCACGCCCGGAAGGCGGCGCAGCGGCGTCGCCTGGCGCATTTCGAGCAGATGCTTCAGCTCGATCGCGTAGAGCTCCTCGCCGAGCTCGAACGACAGCGCAACGATGCGCTCTCCCGGCTCGTCTTCCCGCGGCACCTCGCTGAGCAGGCGGGCCCGCTCCCGGAAGAGCTCGCTCAAATCTTCGTCGGCGCTCTCGGCGTCGGCCGCTCCGTTGCGCATCAGTTTATCCATCGTCGTTTTTTCGCCAATCGCCCAGCTCATGCGCTTCGAGCACGGAGAAAATGCGCTCGATGTTGATAACCGGAATGAGCCGGCCTTCGCTCTTGGCGACTCCTTGCAGGAATTGCCCCTGAGACGCGGAGAGAAACGACGAGAAATCGGGCGCCGGCTCCAAATCCGTGCGCGCGACCTTTACCAACGACAGCGCGTGGTCGACGATGAGACCGAACAGCCTTTCGCGAAACGGCGTGACGAGCACCGCCGTCCGGCGGTCCCAGCGTCGGCGCGCGACGCCCATTCTCTGCCGCATATCGATGACGGTCACGACGACGCCGCGCAAATTGAAAATCCCCGCGACGAACGACGGCGCATCCGCCAGTGCGGTGAGCTCCGGCAGCGCCACCACTTCCTGAACGTCCTGAATGGGTACGGCGTAGGTCGACGGCTCGAGCGCGAAGGTGAGCAGAAGCGAATCATTCATGAGGCGAGTTCCCGCTCCACCAGCACGAGCAGCTGGCGGCCGCTGATTCCGTCGGCTCCGCTCAGATCCTCCGAGGCGCCCGGACCCGCGAGCAGATTTTTCACGACCGCGAAGCTTTTGCGCGCCTGGTCCGCACGGCCTTCCGCCTTATGAATTGTTCCGAGGTAAAAATGTCCGAGGACGAAATTCGGATCGATGTAGGTTGTTTTCTTGAGCGCCGTCAGCGCGTCCGCGAGCCTTCCTTCCTCGATCCAGAGAAGCGCCATGAAGTAATGCGCCCAGAGATTCAGCGGGTCGAGCGCGAGCGCTCGGCCGAGCCAGTACGCCGCTTCCGGCAGATGCTGACGGTCGGCGGCAAGCCGGCCCAAGAGAAAAGGGATGCGCGCGTCGGTGGCGCTTTTTTCCGCCGCCGTGGCGAGCAGCACGAGCGCGGCGTCGATCTCGTCCCGCGCGATCAGGTCGATCGCTCTGGCCACGGCGTCGTCTTCGACGCGCGTCGCATCCGGCCTGCTCTTGGCGATCCGCGGCGCGGCCGGACGCGAAGCGGGCCGCGGCAGCGCTTGCGGGAGAATCAACGGGAGCGGCAGCGGCGAAGCGGCGGGCCGGCGCGCCGGCGCTTTCTCGTAGACAACAGTTTCGGGCAGGACCCGCGCCTCAAACTCGCCGTATGCCTCGCGCGAATACTCCGCCGCGCCGGTGATGAGGAATCCGCCTTCGACGAGGCAGGCATGAAAGCGCGCAAGCAAACGCGCAATCGTCGGCGGGCGAAAGTAAATAGTGACGTTGCGGCAGAAGATGACGTCGATGCCCGATACGCCGTCCACGGAGGGATAGGGGTCGATATTCAGATTGTGCTCGCGGAACGTGATGAGCCCGCGCACGCGCTCGTCGACGCGCCGGCTGTCGCCGTCGAGCGGCCGCCAATATTTTCGGATCAGCTCCGGCGCGACGCCGCGGAACGACCACGGCCGGTAGATGCCCTCGCGCGCGACTTCGAGCGCGTCGAGATCGACGTCGGTTGCGAGAATATTGATCCGCCACGAGAGGATCTCCGGGAAATGATCGAGCAGCAGGATCGCAATGGAGTAAGGCTCCTCCCCGGTGGAGCAGCCCGCGCTCCAGATCGTCAGCGTCTGCGCGCCGAGAGCTTTCTTTCTTTCGATCAGCTCCGGAAGGAGATAGTCTTTCAGCGCGGTGAAATGCGCCGTCGTGCGGAAAAAATAAGTCTCGTTGGTCGCCACCGCCGCGACCAGGCGCTGAAGGTACCGTTCGCCGTCGTCACCGCCGCCTTCGATCACCGCGATGATCGACTCGGGCGCCGCGCCGTCGATGGCCCGCAGCTGCTCGAGCGGCTCTTTCAGCCGCGGCAGCTTTTCGTCGGAAATATAGAGCCCGGTTTTGACTTCCAGCAGGTCTCTCAACCGCGGCAGGTCGGCACGATCAAACGCCGGAGACGGTTTAGGCATAGTTTTGCCCGCAAAGGATACGGCTTTAGCCCCTCCGAAGTCAAATTCATTCTGGAAAACCGTGGTGATTTATCGCCGGGGATGTGCTATTCAGTGACTCACGCACATGGTGGATATCGCCGCCAATTACCGCGCGATCGTGGAGCGGATCGGCGAGGCGGCGGCGCGGTCCGGCCGACATCCCGGCGGCGTCAGGCTGCTTGCCGCGTCCAAGTCTCAAAGCATCGAGAAGATTCGCGCCGCGGTGGCGGCGGGCGTCCGGCTTTTGGGCGAGAATTACGTGCAGGAAGCGGCTGCGAAAAAACGCGCCGTTCCGGAAGTCGAATGGCATATGATCGGCCATCTCCAGCGAAATAAAGTGAGGGCCGCGCTCGAACTTTTCGACGTCATTCAGTCCGTCGACAGCGCGGAACTCGCGCGGGCGCTGGATCGGCAAGGCGAGGCGCGCGGCCGGGCCGTACGCGCGCTGATCGAGGTGAACCTGGCCGGAGAAGCGAGCAAAAGCGGCGTTGACAAACAACAGCTCGGCGCGCTACTCGAGGAAATCGGCCAGCTCCGTTGGTTGAAAGTGGAAGGGTTGATGACCGTGCCGCCGCTCTCGGACGACGCGGAAAAAATGCGGCCGTTCTTCCGCGACCTCGCCGGCCTGCGGCGGAAGTATGAAAAGCTCGACGCGCCGAGCGTCGCGCTCAAAGAGCTTTCGATGGGTATGAGCCAGGACTATCCGGTCGCGGTCGAAGAAGGAGCGACGCTCGTGCGCATCGGCACGGCGCTCTTCGGCCCGCGAAAAGCGTAGGATACCATGTTCATCGTAGCCAATTTGATTCGCGCGATCGCCTTGGTGCTCGACTATCTTTTATGGGCTTACATGTGGATCGTCATCGCGCGCGCGATCCTTTCATGGGTCAATCCCGATCCTTACAATCCGATCGTGCGATTTCTTTACAATGCCACCGAGCCGGTGCTTTGGCGGATCCGCCGCGCTCTGCCGCTTTTTGCCGGCGGCATCGATTTCTCGCCGATCATCGTCTTCGTCATTATTTTATTTCTGCAGCAGTTCCTCGTGCGGTCGCTTTACGATCTCGCTAACACGATTCAACTCGCAGGGTGAATGATGAAGCAATTATTCGTCACCGACATTCAGGAGCACCAGCCGGTCGACACGGTCTTCATGTGCGCCGCGAAGAATCAGGGCGTTACCAAGAGCGGCGCGGGCTACCTCATCTTGAAGCTCCTCGACCGGAGCGGCGAGATCGAAGGGCGCGTCTGGGACCGCGCCGAAGATTTGGCCAAGCGCTTCGAGAGGAGCGACTACGTGCGCGTGCGCGGTCAGGCGACGGTGTATCAAGGCAAGCTCCAGATCCGCGTGCTCGACGTGATGAAGGTCGCCGAGGCGGAAGTCGCGCCCGGCGATTTCCTGCCGAAGAGCCAGTACGATCCCGAAGCCATGGCTGCGGAGCTCATGGCGATTCTCCGCGGCATCAAGAATCCGCATTTGCTCGCGCTCGCCGAGGCGTTTTTCGCCGACGAAGAGTTCATGGACCTCTTCAAGCGTGCGCCGGCCGGAAAGAGCGTTCATCATTCTTTTCTCAGCGGGCTCTTGGAGCACACGCTCTCGCTCGTTAAACTGATTCTCAAGGTCGTCGAGAACTATCGCGACGTCGATGTCGATCTTTTGCTGATCGGCGGTTTTCTGCACGACATGGGAAAGGTTTACGAGTTCTCTTTCGACCGATCGGTGGAGTACACCGACAAGGGACAGCTGCTCGGCCACCTCGTGATGGAGGTCGAGAAAGTGAGCGAGAAGATCCGCTCGATACCGGGATTCCCCGACGATCTCGCGGTCCTCGTCAAGCACATGCTCGTGAGCCATCACGGACAGTACGAATTCGGCTCGCCCAAGCTGCCCCAGACCGTCGAGGCGCTGATCCTTCATTACCTCGACGACCTCGACGGCAAAATCCAGAGCATCCAGGCGCTGATGGCGAAAGAGCAGTCGCGCTGGACCTCCTTTCACCGCACCTATGGCCGCAGCTTTTTCCGTGGCGACGGGCCGAAGCAAAACGGCGGCTGATTTTTTAAATTTCCGCGGGAGCTTTATCCATGAAGATGTTTTTAGCCGGGCAGTGGGTCGACAAGCCCAAGAAGATCGAGGTGCGCAACCCGTTCGACAACGCTGTCATCGATACCGTGCCGCGCGGCGACGCCGGCGACATCGACCGCGCGCTCGCCTACGCCGAGCGCGGCGCCAAAGTCATGGCGAAGCTCACCGGTTACGAGCGCTGGAAGATCCTGCGCAAAGCCGCCGATCTCATGGCGGCGCGAAACGACGAGCTCGGCCGGACGATCTCGAGCGAAGAGGGCAAGATCATCGCCGAAGGCCGAGGCGAGGCGAGCCGCGCGGTCGAGACGATGATGGGCTCGGCCGAAGAGGCGAAGCGGATCCACGGCGAGACCGTGCCGCTCGATGCCGACCCCACGGGCGGGAAGAAGCTGGGTTTCACGCTTCGCGTCCCTTGCGGCGTCGTCGCGGCAATCGCGCCGTTCAATTTTCCGCTGAACCTCGTCTGTCACAAAGTCGGCCCGGCGCTGGCGGGCGGCAACACCGTCGTCATCAAGCCCGCCTCCGACACGCCGCTCTCCGCGCTCAAGCTCACGGAGATTCTCCTCGAGTCGGGCCTGCCGCCCGAGGGCATTCAGTGCGTCACCGGACCCGGCGGCGAGCTCGGCGACGCGCTGGTCGGCGACCGGCGGGTGCGCAAGGTGACCTTCACCGGCAGCCGCGAGATCGGCGACCGCATCTGCCGCATGGCCGGCATCAAGAAGGTCACCATGGAGCTCGGCTCGAACAGCCCGGTCATCGTCATGCCCGATGCCGATCTCGACAAAGTCGCGACCGTGCTCGCGATGACCGGCTACGGCAACGCGGGACAGACCTGCATCTCGACGCAGCGCGTGCTCACGGCAAAAAAAGTTTATGGCGATTTTATCGGCGCCCTCAAGCCGCGCGTGGAAGCGCTCGCGACCGGCAATCAGCTCGACGAGAAGGTCAAAGTCGGCCCGATGGTGAAGGAGAGCGAAGCGGAGCGCGTCGATTCCTGGATCAACGAAGCGATCGCGGGCGGCGCGCGCCTGGCGGCGGGCGGCGGCCGGCGCGGCGCGATCTATCTGCCGGCCGTGGTCGCCGATGTGAGGCCCGACATGCGCATCTCGCGCGACGAGCTCTTCGGTCCGGCCGTCGCCGTGACGCCGTTCGAGACGATCGACGAGGCGATCGCGCTCGCGAACGACAGCGTTTACGGCCTCGCCGCCGGCATCTTTACGGAGAATGTCGAATGGGCGATGAAGTTCGCGCGCGAGGCGGAAGCGGGAAATCTCCACGTCAATTGGGGCTCGCAGTGGCGCGTCGACCTCATGCCGTACGGCGGTCTCAAAGACTCCGGCTTCGGCAAGGAAGGGCCGCGCTACGCGGTCGAAGAGATGACCGAATTAAAAATGGTCGTCTTTCATCTCAATTCGTAAAGCAGAATTCAGGAGACAGAATCGAGGAGCGAGAATATCGGAACTTGTCATGCGAGGGTCTTTTTTCTTGCACTTCTGACTCCTGGCTCGTGACTTCTATATTCTAAGTTTTTATGAGATCCGACGGGCGCAAAGACAAGCAGCTTAGGCCGCTCGTCATCATCCCTAATTATACCAAGCCCGCCGACGGCTCGGTGCTGATCGAGGTGGGCGATACGCGCGTCATCTGCACGGCGAAGCTCGAAGAGCGTACGCCGCCGTTTCTCCGCGGCACCGGCAAAGGCTGGATCACCGCCGAATACGGCATGCTGCCGGCGTCTTCGGGAACGCGCATCGCGCGCGAGTCGTCGCGGGGCAAGGTCGGCGGCCGGACGCACGAGATCCAGCGGCTTATCGGCCGGAGCCTGCGCGCCGTCGCCGACATGACGGTGCTCGGCGAAAATACGGTCTGGATCGACTGCGACGTGATCCAGGCCGACGGCGGCACGCGCACAGCCTCAATCACCGGCGCGTATGTCGCGCTCGGGATTGCGGCCGGGCGCTGGCTCAAAGCGGGCACTATCGCGAAGCCGCTGCTGCGCGACGCCGTCGCGGCGGTGAGCGTCGGAGTCGTCGACGGCCGTGTGCTGCTCGATCTCAATTACGAAGAGGACAGTCGCGCCGAAGTCGACATGAACATCGTCATGACGGCGAGCGGGAAATTTATCGAGGTCCAGGGGACCGCCGAGCACGCCCCGTTCAGTGACAAAAAGCTCCAGAGCCTCACGAACCTTGCGACGCAGGGGATCAAGGAGCTGATCAAGGCGCAGAAGGCGATTTTGAAGCAAAGCGCCTGAGCGGGTCCTTTCCGTCCTCCGGTATTCTGATGGATCTTCTCATCGCGACCACGAACGCGGGCAAGCTCGCGGAAATCGCCGCCGCGCTGAAAGACTTTCCGGTCCGAATCCTTTCATTAAGAGATTTTCCCGACGCGCCGAAGGTCATTGAGGACGGCGCGACTTACGAAGAGAACGCGCTGAAAAAAGCGCGGACGCTCGCGGCGTTTTCCGGCGTCCCGGCGCTTGCCGACGATTCCGGCCTCGAAGTCGACGCGCTCGGCGGCGTGCCGGGTATTTATTCGGCGCGCTACAGCGGCGAAGACGCCGACGACGCGCGCAATAACCGCAAGCTTCTCGATCAGCTCGCCGGCCTGCCCGAAGCACGGCGCGGCGCGCGCTTCGTCTGCGTGCTCGCGCTGTCGGCGCCCCAGGCCGAGCGGCTCTTTCGCGCCGAATGTCCGGGGCGGATCGGCTTCGAGCCGCGCGGCGCGAACGGATTCGGCTACGATCCGCTGTTTTTCTATCCGCCGCTCGGGCGCACCTTCGGCGAGCTCGAGCGCGAGGCGAAAAGCCGCGTGAGCCACCGCGGTCTCGCGCTGCAAAAGCTTAGGGCGGCTCTGCCGATGCTGCCGGTCTTCGCGAAACGACCATGACGCGATAATCCGCCGGATTTCGGGGTTGATTTCACCCCTTGCCTGTGTAGAATGAATTGTTTTGCTTGACGGGGCGTAGCGCAGCCTGGTAGCGCACCTGCCTTGGGCGCAGGGGGTCGGACGTTCAAATCGTCTCGCCCCGACCAATTCGGCGCCAGTAGCTCAGGTGGACAGAGCAACGGCCTTCTAAGCCGTGGGTCAGGGGTTCGAATCCCTTCTGGCGCGCCACATGAGAAGTGAGCAGTGAGTGGTGAGCAGTGAGTAGTGAAGAATCGAGATCGATTTCACTAACCACTACTCACTACTCACTGGCCGTTTACGGATCTGTCGAGACAGTTTTGCGGTGAGTGTAGCTCAATTAGGTTAGAGCACTGGACTGTGGCTCCAGGGGTTGAGGGTTCAAATCCCTTCACTCACCCCAAACCCTTCGGGATTTCAGATTTCAGATCTCAAATCGCATATGAGATCCGAGATTTTAAATCTGTGATTCCGCGCGCAGCGCGGATATGGCGATGGCAAATCTCATATCGCGATTTTAAATTGGTTATTCCGCGCCAGCCGCGGACGTGGGCCGCTAGCTCAGTTGGTAGAGCAGCTGACTCTTAATCAGCGGGTCCGGAGTTCGAGTCTCCGGCGGCCCACCAAACATTCCACTGCAAAGAACTCCTGGTTGTCCGGGTCTTGCTCTCGGGTGACAGGAGTTTTTTGCGTTATGCGCACCTTATAACATACCTCCTCAACGGCCTGCCCGAATAAGGACTGGTCAAACTTTGCACAGCTGAAGTCATCCGCTTAATTCGCTTCAGCGTCTTCGGAAACCGAAATAAATCGCGCCCGAAATCACGGCGATAGTTGTGACCAGACGTACGCCTTGCGCATGAAAAGTCAGTACGGCGGCAAGCGCCGAAACGAACGATGCCGCATAAAGCAGAAGCACGGCGTGTTTCTCGGTTAATCCGGCGGACATCAGCCGGTGATGGATATGCTCATGGTCGCGGCGAAAAATGGACAAAAAACGACTCGAGAGGTCGCGCCGGCCTTCCTGGCCGTTCGATCCGAATCCGCGGCGGATGATTGCAAGCATCGCGTCCGTGACCGGAAAGGCGAGCGCCAACAGCGGCGTGAGGACGGGCACGCCTTCGGGCTGCTGCGCGCCGCGGACATATAGCGCGGCGAGGACGTATCCCACGAACATGCTTCCGGAATCGCCCATGAAGATCGAGGCGGGAAAGAAATTGAAGAACAGAAAGCCGAGCAGCGCGCCTGCGAGCGCAAGCGCGATGAGCGCGATTTCCTGACGGGCCGCGGTTGCGGCGAGCGCGGCCAGCGTGAGCGCCGCGATGAGGCCGACGCCGGCGGCGAGCCCGTCCAGCCCGTCGATCAAATTGAACGCGTTCGTCATCCCGATGATCCACAGCAGCGTGATCGGCGCCGCCAGCCATCCGAGATACAAAGTCGTCCCGGTAAACGGGTCGATGACGCGTCCGATGCCGTGGCCGTCGGCGACGACCAAGAGCGCGGCCACGAGTTGAAAGACGATTTTTGTGGCCGGCCGCACCCGCACGACGTCATCGACGACGCCGAGACATGCGATCAGGAGCGCGCCTGCGGTCGACCAGCGCCAAGAGCCGAGCGTTACAAAAAAAACAGACAATCCGGGATAAAAAGCGAGGCTCAAGGCAATCGCTCCGGCGACCGCCGCGAGCAGCGAGAGGCCGCCAAGCGTCGGAATCGGGCCTGCATGCGGCCGCTGCGCGCTAAACTCGGCAACCCCGCCGCGGCGAGCAAGCGCGCGAACCACCGGCGTCGTCGCGAAACTCAACGCGGCGGCGGCGACAAAGAGAAACGTATAATAATTTGCCAACGGGGTGACAACTCCTGGCGCGTTCGCAAGCTCTCGATGCTGGGTTTAATGAGGCGCTGCCAGCGTAGAAGAGTTCTGCGGCGATGGCAAGAAAAAAATCTGCCATTTCCGATTTGAAGCAACCGTTACTTGCGATTATAGTTCGTCCTTAATAGATAGGACAAAACTCGCCGTCAATGCGCTTCCTTTTGACTCGTCTCGCTTCGCAGGAACTCGTTTCGATCGTTCTCGCGCTCGCCTGCATCGCCATCGTCGCGTGGGTCCGCGCACTTCCTTCGGCGCTCCCTGCGGCGGACGGGCTGGCCGAAAAGATTGCCGAGAAGCGCGTCCGCGAGCGGATCGCGCCGGAGGTCGTGCGCAGTTTCCCGCCCGAACAGTGGCAAGACAGACTCGAAACCGAGCTCCGGGAAAGGAGGGCACAGAATGCGGCAGAACTCCTCGCCGAAAAACAAAGAGCTCTGACCGAAATCACATCCGAGCTGACGTATGCCGGCGACGACGGCCGGCGTTATGTATACCTCGGCGATTATGACAGCTACCTCTGGCTGCGCAATGCGCGTTCGTACTTAGAGCACGGCAGCGTCTGCGACGCGACCGTCCGCGGCGAGTGCCGCGACAATCTCGGCAGCGCGCCCGTCGGATACCGGATGCTGTACAATCGATCTCTGCATACCGCCGCCATCGTGGCGGTCCATCGCATCGTCAATCTCTTTCACGCCGGCTACCCTTTGCCGGCGAGCGCATTTTTGGTTCCGATCATCCTGGGCGCGCTCGGTGTCCTGCCCGCGTTTTTTATTGCGCGGCGGTTGGGAGGAAATGTTGCGGCGACCGTCGCCGCGCTGACGATTTCGCTTGATTCCGTCTATCTCCTGCGTAGCGTGGGCGGCGACAACGACGTTTGGAATGTCGTCATGCCGCTTTATATCGCCTGGGCCCTGATCGCCGGTTTGTCGGCGCGAAAGGTTTCGCGCGCTGCGGCATTAGCGGCTTTGGCCGCGCTTTTGACCGCACTCCACGCCGCCGTTTGGCGCGGCTGGGTCTTTGCCTACCTGGTCCTTATCTGCGGGGCGCTCGGCTGCTTTGCGCTCGCCGCGGTCCGCCAGGCGTCAGCCGGTGGTTGGCGGCGCGCCTGGCGTGCCACCGAAGTGCGCGCCGTCGGGCTAGCGACCGCAGTCTATTTTCTTGTGTCGGCCATATTTGCATCGTTCACAGGCACCTCCGCATCGTCCGTTATTTCGCAAGTCATCGCGAAACGCGCGGCGGCTTCGCGCGGCTTGGAGCTATGGCCGGCAGCCTTCTCGACCGTTTCCGAGCTGGGAAAGCCGCTGCCCATGGATGTGGTGCAATTCATGGGCGGGTGGATGTTTTTCGTGTTGGGGTTGCTCGGGCTCGTCTTGCTGGTGGTGCCATACCAGCATGTAAAAAGACGCCAGATCGTGGCCGGCGCCTGCGTGCTCGCGTTGTTTGTCGTTCATTACTATTCATTTGCCGCGGTGCGGCTACCGAGGATGCTGTTTCTGTTTCTGTTCATCGCGCCGTTCGCGGCGGAGCTTTTGATCCGTGCCAGGAAGAAGGAGGCATCGCCGACCGGCGAGGCAGCCGTCGTCATCGTGATCGTCTGGTTTTTCGCTTCATTATCTCAAATGTTTATGGGCATCCGCTACATCATGCTCTTCGCAGTCCCATTCGGCTTCGCGGTGGGTGCTTTCGCCGACCGTCTGCGCGCTATAGCCCGCACGGTTTTGACCGCGTGGTCTTCGCGGGTCGGTAGATTCGCCCCCGCAGTAAGCTGCGCCGTCGCCCTAGCGGTCGTTTTTTATCCCGTGCAGCGCGGTTACGGCACCATGAAAACGTATTACCCCGCGATGAACGATGCGTGGTGGAACACTCTCGTGGAAATCAAAAGCCGATCCACATCCGACGCCATCGTGAACGCCTGGTGGGATTACGGCTACTGGATTAAATATATCGCGGAGCGGAAAGTGAGCGACGACGGCGGCACGCTCGACACTCACGTGCCTCACTGGCTCGCCAAGGCCCTGGTCGCGCCCAGCGATGTCGAAAGCCGAGGTATTTTGCGCATGCTCAATTGCGCTTCCGAGGCGACGCCGTTGCCGGAAGGCCGCTACGGCGCCATAGGAAAGCTCACGGCGATGGGATTGAGCGACTATCGGGCGTATGGATTTGTGACAGAGCTTGTAAAGCTCGATCGAGCTGCCGCCGACCGCTATCTCGCCGACCGCGGTTTCAATGCCGAGCGCCGCGCGAGCGTTCTCGCGTCGACCCACTGCGCGCCCGCAGAATCGTTTCTCGTGCTCAGCAAGGAAATGATCACGAAGGCCGAGTGGTGGATGCCGCTCGGCTCCTGGGATGTCAGGCGCGCTTATCTCGCTCGCCGCACCCGTCTTCTCCCCGAGCCCCAAGCGCTGCAGGACTTGGCGCTCCTGGGCTATAAGAGCGTGGAAGCGAAGGCGCTTTACGACATCGTCGCGCCGCTTCGGACGCAAGCGGAGATTGACAACTTTATTGCGCCGCCGCAGCGACTGATTCCCACGGAGTGGATTCCGTGCCGTGGGACGGCGGGCGAGATGAAATGTAATATCACCGTCACGAATCCCGACGGCGTCGCCCGTCTAGAATTCGTCTATGATCCGGCTGCGCCGGACAGCGCCCGGCTGATGCAGGGCGGGCAAGCGGGAACGGTAGGAGCCCTGGTGGTAGCCGGAACCCGAGCGCTCAGCGAGCGGGTCGACACCGGCGCCGCTTTTCGCGACATCGGCGTACTGCTCGACGTCGCCGGTCAGCGGATCTTGGTCGGCAGCCCTTTGTTGGTCCGGTCGACGTTGGTGCGGCTGTTCTATTTAGGAGGGCGTTACGGTCGAATCTTCCAGCCCGCTTCGCGCAGGACCACGCTTACGGGGGAAGAAGTCGCTGCGTACAAGATCCGCTGGGAAGATTAAGCTCTTGCCTTGCATCGGCATGCTACCGCAAATACATATTTGAAGGCCTTCATTATCTCCGCTTAAAAGAAATGCGCGCTCTCGCAGCTCGACTCACCTCCGGCAACGCCGTCTCGCTCATTCTCGCGTTTGTCTGCGTCACCGTCGTGATCTGGATTCGCTCGTTGCCCGCTTTCCTGCCCGGGGCGGACGAACTCGCCCAAAAAGTAGTCGATCGCCGCGTGCGCGAGCAGCTCAGCCGCGACATCATGCGACGGTTGCCGCCGGCGCAATGGATGCAGACAGTCGATAGCGCCGCTAAGGAATGGATGCAACGCAACCCGGCGCAAGTCGCCGCCGCCGAACAGAGAGCGCTGGCCGAGATCAGGTCGGAGATGACCTTTACCGCCGCCGACGGGCGGAGCTACACCCATCTGGGCGATTACGATAGCTACGTGTGGCTGCGCAATGCGCGCACGTACCTGAGTAAGGGCACGACGTGCGATGCCATCGTGGGCGACGAGTGCCGCGATACTTACGGCAACGCGCCGGTCGGCTATCGGATGGTCTACAACCGCTCGCTTCACATCGCCGCGATCGTCACGGTGCACCGCCTCATCACTTTCTTTAGGCCCGGTTATCCTTTGCCCGCGAGCGCGTTTCTCGTGCCGGTCATTCTCGGAGCGCTCGGCGTGCTGCCGGCGTTTTTTATCGCCCGCCGTCTCGGCGGAAACGTCGCCGCCATCGTCGCGGCGCTTGCGATCTCGCTGGATCCAAACTACTTGATCCGCAGCGCCGGCAGCGACAACGATGCATGGAATATCGTCATGCCTCTGTACATCGCCTGGCCGCTGCTCGTCGCATTGAACGCCGGAAAAGCGTCGCGCGCCGCGAGTTTCGCTCTCGTGGCCGGGTTTCTGACGGGAATCTACGCCGCGGTGTGGCGCGGCTGGGTTTTCACTTTTTCCGTTGTTTTTTGCGCCGCCGTAGGCTGCTTGGCGCTCGCGCTGCTGCGGCACTGCGCGCTCGCGGGTTGGCGCAGCGCGTGGCGAGCGGCCGAAGTTCGTGCCATCGCCTGTGCCGTGGCTGTTTATTACGTCGCTGCGGGCGTTTTTACTTTGTTCACGGGAGCGTCGGCGTTCTCAACGCCGTTCATATCCATATTTGCGTTGCTTTGGAGCGGTTCACCGGCCGCTGCCGAAATCTGGCCCTTCGTCATGAAAGCCGTCTCGGAGATGGGACAAATGCTGCCGGTCGAGATAGTTCAATCGATGGGAGGATTCGGGGTTTTTTTCGCCGCCTGGCTCGGGCTGATCTCGCTCGTGCTACCGCTGCGCCGTCTGCAGACTCGCCACATCGTTATGTCGGTCTGGGTTCTTGCCGTTTTCATCGTGCATTATTATCTGTTCGCCGAGACGGATTTGCGCAAAACGATTTTTCTTTTCCTCTTCAGCGCGCCCTTTGCTGCGGAGCTATCGATCTCGGCCTGGAAAAACGAACCGGTTGAAACCGACGAAGCGGCCGTGCTGCTAATCCTGATTTGGTGTTGTGCATCGCTTTATGAGCTGTTCGAAGGCGCCCGCTTCGTTATGTTCTTGGCCATCCCTTTCGGCTTCGCCCTGGGCAGCTTCGCCGAGCGCGCGCGCATGGTCTTGCAAACGCTCTTTGCCCGGACGCTTTCGCGGCGCGCGGCATGGGCGGGGGCCGCGAGCTGCCTGATCGCGCTTTCCGTTGTCCTTTACCCGGTTCATCGCGGCTACGCATCCATGAAAAACTATTATCCGGCGATGAACGACGCATGGTGGGACACGCTCGTCGAAATCAAACGCAGCTCGTCGGCCGACGCGATCGTGAATACCTGGTGGGATTACGGTTACTGGGTGAAATACGCGGCTCAGCGGAGGGTGACCAGCGACGGCGGCACGCTTTGGACGCACATCCCGCACTGGCTCGCCAAAGCGCTGGTGGCGCCGAGCGATGTCGAGAGCCGCGGGATTTTACGCATGCTCAACTGCGCGTCCGATGCGACGCCGCTGCCGGAGGGGAGCTACGGCGCGTTCGGTAGGCTAACCGCCATGGGCGTCGGCGAATACCGGGCATACGAGATCCTCAGCGAGCTCGTCAAATTCGACCGCGCCGCTGCTGCCCGCTACCTCGCCGATCGCGGCTTCCCGGCCGACCGCCGGGAAGCGATTCTCGCATCAACGCATTGCCGGCCTGCCGAATCGTTTCTCGTGATCAGCCGGGAAATGATCGCGAAAGCGGAAGGCTGGATGTGGCTCGGCTCGTGGGATGTCCGGCGCGCTTACCTGGCGCACCGGACGCGGCTTCTGCCGCAGCCTCAGGCGCTGCAAGATCTGGCGCGCTTGGATTATCGGCCCGACGAAGCGAAGGCGGTTTACGATTACATCGCGCGGCTGAAGGATCAAGAACAGATCGACAATTTTATCGCGCCGCCGCAGCGGCTTATCCCGTCGGAATGGATTCCGTGTCGCGAATCGCAGCCGGCGATGGAATGCATCATAACGATTACGAACGGCGCTGGCGTCAACCGTATCGAATTTCGCTACGATCCTGCCGCGCCGACAAACGCGCGGCTGACGCAAGGCGAACGCAGCGGGACGGCCGCTGCGCTTATCGTCGCCGGTGCCCGGGCGCTCGATGAACGGCTCGATGCCAATGCGGTTTTCGCCGACATCGGCGTGCTGCTCGATTTGTCCGGGCGGCGCATCCTGGTCGGCAGCCCGCTGATGATTCGATCGACGTTGGTTCGGCTCTTTTTTCTCGACGGACGTTACAGCGGGATTTTTAAACCCTTCGCGCGCAAGAATACGCTTACGGGCGAGGAAGTCGCCTCTTTTAAGATCGATTGGCGGGAATGAGGGTACTAGCCGTTGCGCAGCATCCGCTCGCAATCGGCGACGATCTTGCCGGCGGCGTCGATCGCCGTCGGCATCCGCCGCGGACCCGTTCTCTCGAGCGTGGCGGCGATTTCCCGCGCGAGGCGACTGGTATCGCAAGCGTTCTCCGGAACCCATAAAGCACCGCAAGCCTCGGCGAAGGCCGCGGCGTTAGCGACTTGATGGCCTGCGGCGGCGCTCGACAGCGGGACGGCGAGAAACGGCAGGCCGCAGATCGCGATCTCCGACAAGGTCTGCGAGCCGGCGCAAGTCACCACGAAATCGGCCCAATCGTAGGCGCTTACGATATCCTTTATATAGTCGGTGACGGAAGCGCATACGCCGCAGCGATCGTAGGCGGCGCGGATCGGCGCCAGCGGGAAGCCGCCGGCCTGGTGCAATGCCTCCAGTTTGATCCCGCAGGCGGCGACTTTCCTCAACAACGCCGGCGTCTCGCGATTGAGGAAATTCGATCCGCCGGAGCCGCCGGTCACGAAAAATCGCGTCGTGCCGTGCGCGCGGGCTGGGCGCTGCCG
Source organism: Pseudomonadota bacterium (assembly GCA_021324155.1). Lineage (GTDB taxonomy): Bacteria > Desulfobacterota > Binatia > UBA9968 > UBA9968 > JAJPJQ01. The sequence continues at coordinate 110,751 of JAJPJQ010000028.1, read as the reverse complement.
GATGCTTTCGGCGAGCCTGACGATCTCGCGCCGCACCGGGTTTCCTGTAACGAGCGCGCGCTGCTCGGAAAGTCCGGCGGCGGTACGGCCGAAAGCAAAATAAACGCGGCCCGCCAAACGGGCGAGCCAGCGATTAGTCATGCCGAATTCGACGTTGGCTTCATGCACGGCGATCTTGAGGCCGAGGCTGCGCGCCGCGAGGATGGTGCCGGCGGTGGCGTAGCCGCCGAAACCGATAACGATCTCGGTTCGATTTTCGACGAGCAGCCGCCGCGCGGCAGCTATGCCGGCTATGAGACTGCCGATCGCCCGAAGCTTGCCGCTAAACGGCTCGCCCGCTAGAGGCTGGCCAGGAATCATTTCGAGACGATAAGCGCGCGCGGGGACCAGTGTCGATTCGAGGCCGACGGGCGTTCCGATGAAAAGAATATCCGTGTCCGGATGCGCTTCGCGGTAGGCGTCCGCGACGGCGAGAGCCGGATGGATGTGGCCCGCCGTTCCTCCGCACGCGATCGCGACGCGTCTTTGCATACGATTCTAGGAGACGAAAGCTGGAAGCGGCGGTCGACTTTAGCATATACTCCGTGATCGAGCCATGAGCGCCAACGGCAGTATCAACGCGACAGTCGTCGTGCTCGGCGATCTGGGGCGCAGCCCGCGCATGCAATACCATGCGCGGTCGCTTGCAGATCTCGGCGCCGAAGTGGATCTCGTGGGCTACGCCGGCAGCGCTCTGCCGGAAAGTATCGCCCGCCATCCCCGGATTCATACCCATTTGCTGCCGCCGCGGCCGGTGCAGGCGCTCGATCGCATAGGAACTTCACTGCCGAGCGCCGTATCGATTTTCAGGATCGCCGTGCAGGCCATCAAGCTCTTCCGCTTGCTGCTTTTCGTGGTCAGGCGGCCTGATCTCATGTTACTGCAGAGTCCGCCCGGTATTCCGGCGCTGGCCGTGATGCTGCTGTGCGCGCGGCTCCGCTCCGCGAAGCTGGTCGTCGATTGGCACAATTTCGGTTATACGATGCTGGCGCTCAAGGCGCCGCCGGAAAGCGTGCGCGTACGGCTGACCCGCTGGTACGAGCGCGCGCTCGGCCGGCGCGCCGACGGCCATCTATGCGTCTCGCGCGCCATGCAGAAAGAGCTGCAAGAAGGGTGGGGCCTGCGCGAAGTTGAAATCGTTTATGACCGCCCCGCCCCTGCGTTCGTGCCGTCGAGCACCGAGACGCGTCAGCAGCTTTCCCGGCTTATGGCCGATATCTTTGGGCGAAACGGTTACGGCCACGAGCCGCGTCCGGCGCTGCTCGTGACATCGACGAGCTGGACGCCGGACGAAGATTTCGATCTCTTACTCGACGCGCTCTCGCGCGTCGACGCGGCGGTCGCGCAGCGCGCTTCATCGGCGTTTCCCGAATTGCGCGTCGTCATCAGCGGCGAGGGGCCGCTGAAGCAATTCTACGAAAGTAAAATCGCCGCCATCCGGCTGCGGCGGATTCAGATACGCACCGTTTGGCTCAGCCCGGAAGACTACCCCCTTCTGCTGCGGTGCGCCGACCTGGGACTCTGCTTTCATCGCTCGTCTTCCCGCGTAGACCTGCCGATGAAAATAGCCGATATGCTGGGGTCCGGACTGCCGGTCATGGCGTTCGATTACGGTCCGTGCCTCGCCGAGCGGCTCCGCCACGGCGAGAACGGACTCGTTTTTGCCGACGCGGCCGAGCTGGCGGCGCAGATCGTCGATCTGTTCAAGGATTTCCCCGAGCCGGCCGGGCTGCTCGGCTCGCTGCGGCGAAACGTCGCTCGTTCCCGCGAGCCTCGATGGGAAGATGAATGGCGCGCTTGCGCGTGGCCTGCATTAAAGCGCTACCTGCATGCCCACGAATAAGAGCGAGCTTGACGTCGCGTTCATCCATCGCGATCTCGGCATCGGCGGGGGCGAGCGCCTGGTGATCGACGCCGCGCGCTCTTTGCAACGCGCCGGGCATCGCGTGACTCTTTTCGCCGGTCATCACGACCCCGGCCACAGCTTCGAGGAGGCGCGCGACGGCACGCTCGATGTGCGGGTTCGCCCGACCGTCTTTCCCGACCATCTGTTTCAGCGCGCGCGCATCCCATGCAATGTCGCGCGCATGTCGACGCTCGCGGCGGGCGCGGCGCTCGGCGGACGATTCGACGTCGTCTTCTCCGACCTGATACCGCACGCGATTCCCGCGCTGAAGCTCTTGAGCCGTGCGAAAATTCTTTACTACTGTCATTATCCCGACCGACGCATCGGCGAGACGATGAATTTGCGCCGGCGGCTCTATCGCGCGCCGCTCGACCGCTTGGAGGAAGCCGGGCTCAGACTGGCAGACCGCATTCTCGTCAACAGCCGCTTCACCGCCGCACAATTCCGCAAGGCCTATCCTGGGCTGCGCGACGTTGCTACGGAACTTCTCTATCCGGGCGTCGACCCGGCGGTTTATGCCGAGCGGACGCGCACCACAAACTCGGGCGACGAAGTCATGCTGCTGTCGCTCAATCGCTTCGTCCGGTATAAAAATATCGGTCTCGCTCTCGAAGCTCTGGCCGCGCTCCGATCGAGCGTCTCGCCGGCTCTCTTCGACCGGGTGACACTCGTTCTGGCGGGCGGTATGGATCCGTGCGTTGACGAAAATGCGGAGGTATTGAAGGAGCTTCGAAGCCGCGCGCGCGAGCTCGGAATCGCCGCGCGGGTGGTCTTCAAGCCTTCGTGCAGCGAAGCCGAGCGTCTGCGGCTGCTTTCGACGTGCCGCTGCCTTGTCTACACCGCCGACGCGGAGCACTTCGGTTACGGCATCGTCGAAGCGATGGCCGCGCGCCGGCCGGTCGTCGCGGTGAAAAGCGGCCGCCCGCTCGAAATCGTCGTCGACGGAGTGACCGGCTTTCTCGCGCCTCCCGCTGCGGAAGCGTTCGCCGCCGCCATCGCTCGCCTGGTCTCGGACCCCGCCGCGGCCGATCACATGGGCGAGGCCGGACGGCGCCGCGTTCGCGGACAGTTTTCGCTCGCCGCCTTCGCTGAGCGGCTCGAAGCGATCGTCCGCGACGTCGTATCGCCGGCGGACAGGCGCAGATTAGCCGCGTGGACTTCATGATCGAGCACGTCCGCAAATGTTTAGCTTTTCTGCCGGTGCGGCTGCGCTGGCGCTGGGCGGCGCAGCTTCCTCTCGCCCTCATGGCGGCGGTGCTCGAGACCGTCGGGGCCGCGGCGGTCTTCTTTCTCATCAAAGTTGTCAGCGATCCGGCGCGGGTCGTGGAGTTGCCGCTTCCCGCTCCTCTATCACAGCGGCTGGCGGCTGTCGGCGGAGCGCCGGCGCTGCCATGGCTGACGCTCGGAGTCGCTTTTTTTTATGTGACCAAGAACGCGCTGCTGGCGCTGTTCGTTTATTTGCAGCGGAGGCTCATGGGCGAATCGCAAGTCGCGCTCTCACGCCGCCTCATGCGCGGCTATCTCGCGCTGCCTTACGCGATTCACCTCCGACGAAACACTGCGGAGCTCGCCCGCAATGTCTCCGAGTCGGCGTATCGCGTGTTCGACCGCGTCCTCGGGCCGATGTTTTTCATCGCCACCGAAACTCTCGTGATCTTCGGCATCGTGGCGGTGCTGATGTGGACGGCTCCGTTGCCGACCATTTTCGCCATCGGAGTGCTATTCGCTTCGCTCGCGCTGATGCTGAAGATCACGCGCCGCCACGTCAGCCGCTGGGGGCACGAAGAGCACATCCTGAAAAAAGAAACGCTGCAAAGCGTGCAACAGAGCTTCGGCGGACTTAAGGAAATTCGCGTGATGGGGCGCGAGCGGTTTTTTTACGAGCGTTTTTCCGCGCTGCAAGAGTCGCTCGCGCGCGTGATGTGCCAATTCGAAACTCTCAACGCAGTGCCGCGGCTCATCGTCGAGACGGTGTTCGTGCTCGGCATGCTGCTGGTTATTTTGCTGGTGACGGCGGGAATGGGAAGGGCAGACGTGCTTCCCGTGCTCGGACTCTGCGCATACGGCGGCTTCCGAATCGTTCCTTCCGTTAACCGAATCATTATGGGCTGGAACAGCATTCGCTTCGGCGCGCCCGCCGTCGATCACCTCGCCGACGATTTGCGCCTTTTCACCGACGCGCTCGATGGGGCGCCGTCCGGCGGAGCTTTCTCGTTCAACGATCGGATCGCCCTGACGGGCGTACAATACGTTTATGAAACCGGGGCGGCGCCCGCGCTGGAGCATCTGTCTCTCGTCATCCGGCGCGGCGAATCGGTCGCGATCGTCGGATCGACCGGCGCCGGCAAAAGCACGTTGATCAATATCGTTCTGGGGCTGCTTAAGCCCACGGCGGGCGCCGTTACGGTCGACGGCCGCGATCTTTTTCAAAACCTGCCGGCATGGCGGTCGAAGATCGGCTATGTGCCGCAGGAGATTTATCTGTTTGACGACACGCTGCGGCGAAACATCGCGCTCGGGCTGGAAGACGCGGAGATCGACACGGGCAAGCTCGCCGCGGCGATCCGCATGGCGCAGCTCGAAGATGTCGTGGCCGGGCTGCCGCTCGGGCTCGATACCGTCGTGGGCGAGCGCGGCATCCGCTTGTCCGGCGGCGAGCGGCAGCGCGTCGCGATCGCGCGAGCTCTCTACGGCGACCCCGAGCTGCTGGTCTTCGACGAGGCGACCTCGGCGCTCGACAATCGCACCGAGCGCGAGCTCGCGATCGCGATCGATGCGCTTCAAGGCGGCCGGACGCTGATCGTGATCGCCCACCGCCTGAGCACGGTGCGCCGCTGCCGGCGCATCGTTTTTCTCCGGCATGGACGCATCGAAGCCGACGGCGATTTCGATCACCTCCTTCGAACGAGTGAAGAATTTCGCGTCATGGTCGCGATCTACGAAGCCGAAGAGGCGGCTGCGCCGATCTCAGCCGATCAGCGCTAGAGGGCGGTGAGAAAGCGAGCCTGCGAATCGCGCGCGAGATTGTCTTTAAGCGCCGATTACTTGACAAATTACGACAACGGCTCGTCTCCTTTGAAGCGCGGCAACTTTAGCCTTGACTTGCCCACTGTTGTTCCCTACTCTTTCATTTTGGCCCGAGTTTTTTCGCCGCTGTCGACGTGCGAGAGTGGCGGAACTGGCAGACGCACTGGACTTAGGATCCAGCGGGCAACCATGGGGGTTCGAGTCCCCCCTCTCGCACCAACCCTGACGTGAATGATCTTCGATGAAGATCGATGTCGATAACCTGAGCTCGACGCAGAGAAAGATCCGCGTCGAGCTTCCCGGCGACGCGGTCGACAAGGAATTCGTCCGCGCTTACGAAAACCTCGGCCGCCACGCGAAAATCAAAGGTTTCCGTCCCGGAAAAGTCCCCCGCTCGGTTCTCGAGGGGATCTATGGCGATGAAGTCAAAGGGCAGGTACTCTCGCGTCTCGTCGAGCGCTCGCTCGGCGAAGCGATCAAGGAGCGCGGCCTCAAAGTCATCTCCGAGCCGGAAGTCGACGCCGACACGCTCGAAGAGGGGCGTGCCTTCGCGTTCTCCGCGCTCGTCGAAGTAAAGCCCGACGTCGACGCCAAGGATTATATCGGCGTCGAGCTCAACGCGGTGAAGCTCTCCGTCAGCGACGAGCAGGTGGAGAATGCGCTCGGCCGGCTGCGCGATGCGCACGCGCAGCTTGTGCCGGTCGAAGATCGCGACATCGTCGAGCGCGGCGATTTCGTTACGATCGATTTCTCGGGCACCATCGACGGTCAGCCGATGCCGGGGGGCAAGACCGAAAACTATTCCGTCGAAGTCGGCGGCGGCGGCGTGCTGCCGGAGTTTGAAAACGCTCTCGTCGGCTTGAAAAAAGACGAGGAAGCGACTATGACCGTTCCTTACCCGCAGGATTATTTCAAACGGGAGTTCGCAGGTAAGTCGGCGTTGTTCTCGGTCACGGTCAAGGAAATCAAGAAAAAGGTCCTGCCTCCGCTCGACGACGAGTTCGCCAAAGACCACGGCGCTTCCGCCAGCCTCGAAGAGCTCAAGAACAAGATCCGCTCCCAGCTCGAAGTCGAGCTCGGCGAGTTCCGCAAGGAGGCGCTGAAGGAGCAGCTCATGGAGCGGCTCGTCGAGAAGCACTCTTTCGATCTCCCCGAGAGCCTGATCGACCGGCAAGTCCGCTATCTCATCGAGCGCCAGCAGCGAAACGCGGCGGGCGGCGAGCAGCCGTCGCTCGACGATCTTCGAAAAGAGCTGCGGCCGCATGCCGAGCGGCAGGTGAAGGCGACGCTGCTGCTCGAGAAGATCGCCGACAACGAAAAAGTCGACGTCCCGGACGCGGACGTGCAAAAACGCATCGAAGACGCCGCGCGCGGAGCGGGCCAGCAGGCCTCCGCGGTCCGGCAATATTATGGCCGGCCGGAGGCTCGTGAGTCCCTAAAGTCCCAAATGATCCTGGATCGAACCATAGAGTTTCTTTTGGATCGCGCGGTGACGAAAGAAGTCGAGCCAACCGTTGATGCACCCGAGAAAAAACGCTAAAATGGCCTCGGATGATAGGGGGTTACGGTAAAACATGAGCTTTATTCCGATGGTCGTCGAGCAGACCGGGCGCGGCGAACGGGCGTACGACATCTATTCGCGGCTGCTCAAGGACCGGATCGTCTTTCTCGGCACCGTCGTTAACGACGACGTCGCCAACCTCATCACGGCACAGTTCCTGTTCCTCGAGTCCGAAGACCCCGAACGCGATATTTATTTCTACATCAATACGCCGGGGGGATCGGTCACCGCCGGTCTCGCGATCTACGATACGATGGAATACGTCAAGCCGCAGATCTCGACGGTCTGCGTCGGCCAGGCGGCGAGCATGGGCGCGGTGCTTCTCGCCGCCGGCGCCAAGGGTAAGCGGTACGCTCTGCCGCATGCGCGCATCATGATCCACCAGCCGCTCGGCGGCTTTCAGGGCCAGGCGACCGACGTGGATATTCAGGCGCGCGAGATCCTCAGGATGCGCGAAGAGCTCAACAATATATTAGCGAGACATACGGGCCAGAGCCTGAAGAAGATCGAGAAGGACACCGACCGGGATTTCTTCATGAGCGGCAAACAGGCTCAGGAATACGGTTTGGTCGATGACGTCATCGCAAACCGTCCGGAAAAGAAGTAAGCAGTAAGCGAGGTTTTATGCCAAAGCATGGTGATGAGCGCTCGGGAAATTTAGTCTGTTCGTTCTGCGGCAAGAGCCAGGACGAAGTCCGCAAGCTCATCGCGGGTCCGACGGTCTATATTTGCGACGAGTGTATCGATCTTTGCAACGATATTATCGCCGAAGAATGCGATCACGAGGAGGCGCTCGCCTCTTCGTCCACGGTGCCGAAGCCGGCCGAAATCAAGCGCGTGCTGGATCAGTACGTCATCGGCCAGGAGCGCGCGAAGAAGATTCTCGCGGTCGCGGTGCATAATCACTACAAGCGCATCGACAGCCAGATGGTCACCGGCGACGTCGAGCTGCAGAAGAGCAACATCCTGCTCCTCGGGCCGACGGGCTCGGGCAAGACGCTGCTCGCGCAGACGCTCGCGCGCTTTCTCCAGGTGCTGTTCACGATCGCCGACGCGACGAGTCTCACCGAGGCCGGCTACGTCGGCGAGGACGTGGAGAATATCATTCTCAACCTGCTCCAAGCCGCCGACTACGACGTCGAGAAGGCCCAGCGCGGCATCGTCTATATCGACGAGATCGACAAGATCTCGCGCAAGTCCGAGAACCCGTCGATCACGCGCGACGTCTCGGGCGAAGGCGTGCAGCAGGCGCTGTTAAAGATCATCGAAGGCACGATGGCGAGCGTGCCGCCGAAGGGCGGCCGGAAACACCCGCAGCAGGAATTCCTCCAGGTCGACACCACCAATATCCTGTTTATCTGCGGCGGCGCCTTCGTCGGCCTCGAAGACATCATCCGCAAGCGCACCGGGCGCAAGCAGATGGGCTTCGGCGGCGAGCTCGATCAGAAGGGCGGCCGCCGCGGCAGCGAGCTGCTGCACGACGTGCAGCCGGAGGACCTGCTGAAATTCGGCCTCATACCGGAATTCATCGGCCGTCTGCCGGTGCTCGCGACGCTCGATGAACTCGACGAGAGCGCACTCGTGCGCATCCTGAAGGAGCCGAAGAACGCGCTCACCAAACAGTACTCGAAGCTGTTCGAGATGGAGAGCGTCCATTTGAAGTTTACGGAAGAGGCCTTGAAAGGCATCGCCAGAGAGGCGATGAAGCGGAAGTCGGGAGCGCGCGGGCTGAGGGCGATTATGGAAAACATCATGCTTGACGTCATGTACGACATGCCGTCGCAGCCCAACATCAAGGAAGTGGTGGTGTCGGAAGAAGTGGTGACGAGAAACGAGCCGCCAATCATCGTCTACAGCAAAGCGGCGGAAAGCGCATAGGGAGAACATTGAATATGCTATTTCGCAGCGACAAGAAGGACGATAAGGAAGGATCGCTCACGGTCCCTCTGCTGCCTTTGAGAGATATCGTCGTCTTTCCGCACATGGTGGTGCCTCTATTCGTCGGCCGCCAGCGCTCGATCAAGGCGCTGGAGGAAGCGACGCAGAAGCAGGGGCCGATTTTTCTCTCTTCGCAAAAAGACGCGAAGACCAACGAGCCGACCGAGAACGACATCTATCGCATCGGCGTGCTCGGCAACGTCGTGCAGATGCTGAAGCTCCCCGACGGCACCGTCAAGGTGCTGATCGAGGGCAAGCGCCGCGCGCAGGTTTCGAAATTCGTGAGCCATCCGGATTTCTTCCTGGTGGAAGTCGACGAGGTCTCGGAAATCGTCGAGAAAAACACCGAAGTCGAGGCGCTGATTCGCGAGGTGCACGCGACGTTCGAGAACTATGTCAAGCTGAAGAAGAAGATTCCGCCGGAAATGGTCATGTCGGTCTCGTCGATCGATGAGCCCGGGCGGCTCGCCGACACGATCGTGACGCACCTCGGCATCAAGATCGAGGACCGGCAGAACCTGCTCGAGACGCTCAACGCGACCGAGCGCCTGGAAAAGGTGCTCGGCCACATGCGCGCCGAGATCGAGATCCTGGAAGTCGAGCGGCGCATCCGCTCGCGCGTCAAGAAGCAGATGGAGCGCTCGCAGAAGGAGTACTACCTCAACGAGCAGATGCGCGCGATCCAGAAAGAGCTCGGCGAGAAGGACGAGTTCAAGAACGAGATCCAGGAGATCGAAGACAAGATCAAACAGAAGAAGCTCTCGGCCGAGGCGAAAGACAAAGTCGACAAGGAACTGAAGAAGCTCAAGATGATGTCGCCGATGTCGGCGGAAGCGACCGTGGTCCGGAACTACATCGATTGGATCCTAAGCCTGCCGTGGAACGAGTTCACCGACGACAAGCTCGACATTCACGAGGCCGAGAAAGTCCTCGAAGAGGACCACTACGGTCTCGAGAAGGTGAAGCAGCGCATCCTCGAATACCTCGCGGTGCAGAGCCTCGTCGGCAAGATGAAGGGGCCGATTCTTTGCCTCGTCGGACCTCCCGGCGTCGGCAAGACATCGCTCGGCCGCTCGATCGCGCGCGCGACCGGACGCAAGTTCGTGCGCGTCTCGCTCGGCGGCGTGCGCGACGAGGCGGAGATCCGCGGTCACCGCCGGACATATATCGGCGCGCTGCCCGGGAAGATCATCCAGTCGATGAAGAAGGCGGGCTCATCGAACCCCGTCTTTCTCATGGACGAGGTCGACAAGATGTCGACCGACTTCCGCGGCGATCCGTCGTCGGCGCTCCTCGAGGTCCTTGACCCCGAGCAGAATTCCTCGTTCAACGACCATTACCTCGACCTCGATTACGATCTCTCGCGCGTGATGTTTATCACCACGGCCAATACGCTCGACCGCATTCCGCGGCCGCTGCAGGACCGCATGGAGATCATCCGCATCGCCGGCTACACCGAGCTCGAAAAGCTCAACATCGCGAAGAAGTATCTACTGGAGAAGCAGCGCGAGGCGAACGGACTGAATCAGGACAACATAGCCTTTACCGACAGCGCGGTCCTGGGCGTCATCCGCCATTATACGAAAGAAGCGGGCGTGCGGAGCCTCGACCGCGAGATCGCCTCGATCTGCCGCAAGGTCGCGGTCGAAGTCGTCAAGCGCGACCGCAACGCGAAGATCCAGATCAACGCGAAGAGTCTGCTGAAGCATCTCGGGCCGCCCAAGTTCCGTTACGGCAAGGCCGAGGGCGAGCAGCGCATCGGCGTCACGACAGGCCTGGCGTGGACGGAGCTCGGCGGCGAGCTGCTGTCGACTGAAGTGACAATCATGCCCGGCAAGGGGCAGCTCACGATCACCGGCAAGCTCGGCGACGTGATGCAGGAATCTGCGCAGGCGGCGATGAGCTACGTGCGCTCCCGCGCCCTGGATCTCGGCCTCGAGAAGGATTTCTACCAGAAGATCGACGTTCACCTTCACGTACCCGAGGGCGCGATCCCGAAAGACGGACCGTCCGCGGGTATTACGATGGCAACCTCGCTCGTCTCGGCGCTTCTGCGCACCCCGGTGCGGCACGACCTCGCCATGACCGGCGAGATCACGCTTCGCGGCCGCGTGCTGCCGATCGGCGGCCTCAAGGAGAAAGTTTTGGCGGCCCATCGCGGCGGCATCAAGACGGTGCTGATCCCCGAGGAAAATGAAAAGGACATCGACGAGATCCCAGCGACGATCCTCAAGTCGGTCAGCCTCGTGCTCGTCTCGCACATGGACGAGGTGCTCAAAAAGGCGCTCATCCTGAGCGACCCCGAGAGTCTGTTCAAGAAAGCCCCGCCGGAAAAAGACGAACCGACGGGCTTCGAGGAGAAAGAAGAGGATCGTCCGGGAGTCGAAATCCTGCCGCAGTAGCACACTACCTAAAATTCTTGGGACCGTCCGTCCGCCGGCGGGTTTTCAATCCGCCGGCGGACGCCGGTCTATGACTGGAGCATCATGACCAAAGCAGAATTGATCGATTCGGTGGCGAACAAGGCCGAGCTGCCCAAGCAGAAGGCCGAGGAGATCGTCAACGGGCTCTTCGACGACATCGTCGGCGCGCTCAAAAACGGCGACAAGGTCAACATATCCGGCTTCGGCACGTTTTCGGTCTCCGAGCGCAAGGCGCGCACGGGGAGAAATCCGAAGACCGGCGAGGCGATTCAGATCGCCGCCTCGCGGGCGCCGAAGTTCAAGGCCGGCAAAATATTGAAAGAGTCCCTCGGTCAGCCGGGTTAATTCCCGCCGGATAACTCGGAGGCCGGTGTTTTCGTCCGAGAAGGGCGGTTAGCTCAGCGGGAGAGCATCGGCCTTACAAGCCGGGGGTCACAGGTTCAAATCCTGTACCGCCCACCACTCAAATAGTTTCTGATTTCAAGTTTCGAGTTTCACGAAAGAGAGAAGCAGGGGCTCGCAACTTCCAAAGTTGCGTGCTATATGGTTGGGTTTAGCGTTTCGCTCCGGAACTTGAAACCTGAAACGCGAAATTTGAGACTAATTACTTATCGGGGTCGTAGTTCAGCTGGTTAGAACGCCGGCCTGTCACGCCGGAGGTCGCGAGTTCGAGTCTCGTCGGCCCCGCCATATTTTTGGGAAAGGATGAGGGCCGAGGAGAGGATGGCTCGCGCATCTTCGCGCCTCGCTTTCTTGGGTGCCATGGGAACGTTTCAGATGAAAAAGCGCGACGCGCTGGCGCAGCGCCAGTGGTTCGTCGTCGACGCGTCGGGCAAGGTGCTCGGGCGCCTCGCTTCCGAGGTCGCCAAGGTCTTGCGCGGAAAGCACAAGCCGGGCTTCACGCGCCATGAGGACACGGGCGACTTCGTCATCGTGATCAATGCGCGTGAAGTGAGGCTCACGGGCACGAAGCCGGAAAAGAAAGTGTACGTGCGGCATTCGGAATACCCCGGCGGCATTCGCCTGACGGCCGCGGAAAAGATGCTCGCGGAAAAGCCGGAGACGCTTGTGTGGCTCGCGGTCAAGGGCATGCTGCCGAAGAGCCGCCTCGGCCGCAAGCTTCGCACCAAACTCAAGGTTTATTCCGGCGCCGAGCATCCGCATACGGCGCAGAAGCCGCAGCCGCTTACGATTCGAGCTTAGGAGCAAAATCATGGCGCAAAAAATATTTTCCGCTACGGGCCGCCGCAAGACCTCGGTCGCCCGGGTCAATTTGAAGGAAGGCAAAGGCGGCCTCAGGATCAACGACCGCACGCTGGAAGAATACTTCGGCCGCGAGACCGCGCGCATGGTCGTGCTCCAGCCGTTCCAACTCACGCAGACGACCGGCAGTTTCGACGTCGACATCAACGTCACCGGCGGCGGCATCTCGGGACAGGCGGGCGCGATTCGCCACGGCATCACCCGCGCGCTCATGCTGGTCAACGCCGACTACCGCGGGCCGCTCAAGAAGGCGGGCTTCGTCACGCGAGATCCGCGCGGCGTCGAGCGCAAGAAGTACGGCCGCCACAAAGCGCGCAAGCGCCCGCAGTACTCCAAGCGTTGAAATCCGATCCTGCGAAAAAGGGGAGCGGCGGGACGCTTCCCGTCGCGGTGCTCGGCGCGACCGGCTACGCGGGCGTCGAGCTGCTGCGCATCCTCGCGCGCCATCCGAAGGTCAAGCTAACTTCCGTCACATCGCAGCAATACGCGGGTAAGCGCGTGAGCGACGTCTATCCGTCGCTCGCCGGCAAATGCGATGTCGTTCTCGAAACGCTCGAGCCCGAGAAAGCCGCCGCGGCCGCTGAGATCGTCTTCGCCGCGCTGCCGCACGAGACCTCCGCCGATGCGGTCGCGTCGCTGCTAACGCGCGACAAGCGCGTGATCGACCTCTCCGCCGATTTTCGCTTGCACGATGCTAAAGATTACGATCGCTGGTACAAAGGCCACAAGGCGCCGCATCTGCTTAAGGACGCAGTCTACGGTCTCACCGAGCTGCATCGGAAAGAGATCGCCGGTGCGCGCCTGATCGCCAATCCCGGCTGCTATCCGACCGGCGCGATTTTGGGCGTGGCGCCGCTCTTCGCGAAGAAGCTCGCGCGCAATAACATCGTCGTCGATGCCAAGTCCGGCACTACCGGCGCGGGCCGCAGTGCCTCGGTCGATTTGTCTTTCAGCGAGGTCAACGAAAACTTCAAAGCCTACAACGTCGGCGTTCACCGCCATACGCCGGAGATGGAGCAGGAGCTCTCGGAGGTTGCCGGCGAGCGCGTTACGGTGCTCTTCGCGCCGCATCTCGTGCCGATGAACCGGGGAATCCTCTCGACGATCTACGTGGAATTGAAAAGCGCGCCCGCCGACGGCGAGCTCGAAAAACTTTACAGCGAATTCTACCGCGGCGAGCCGTTCGTGCGGCTGGTGCCGCCAGGCCAACTCCCGCAGGCGAAGGACGTGCGCGGCTCGAACGATATCGCGATCGGGCTCCGCTACGACGCGCGCACGAGCCGGCTCGTCGTCGTCACCGCGCTCGACAACCTCGTCAAAGGCGCCGCCGGCCAGGCGGTCGAGAACATGAACGTCATGTGCGGCTGGCCGGAAGACGAGGCGCTAAGAGAATTGGCGCTGGTGCCCTGATTACTTGTATAGGCCGTCGATAAACCCGCTCTTGTCGAGCTTCTCGATCAGGCTCGTGTCGATCACGTCTTCCGGCTTTAAGCTCGCCGCTTTGGGCACGACTTTGCCAACCTCGGTAATGATCGACTTGAGCCCGTCCTTGTAGGGATAGGGCTTCTTCAGCACGTAGAATTTCGTGAGATCGCTGTAGGCGCTCTCGCCCTCCTGCGGAGTTTTCAAGCCGAGCTTCGTCCGCAGAAGCTCGATGACCGCGGCCTTGTTCGCCGGGTTGAGCACGTAGGCGTTGCCCATGAGCAGCGACTTCATCACCCGCTCGAGCACGTCGCGCTTGGTCTCGAGAAATTTTCGCGAGGTCTCGAGCGCGTCCTGCTCCCAGGGAATCTTGATCGTGCGGAGATCGGCGAGAATGTTGAGGTGAAGCTCCTCGATCTTGGTCTTGAACTCGGGGCCGACGACGGTGCCGCCGATCGCCCCCGCGCCGACGCCGGCAATGCGCTCCGGCTCCGCGCCGGCCGCGACCAGCGTGATGTTGTCGCGCGCCGGATCGAGGCCGAGCGTGCCGAACGCGACGAGCAGCGCGAGCCGCGACGCGGAAAGTCCCAGCCCCGAGGAGCCGACGCGCTTGCCCTTCAGGTCCTTGACCGACTTCACGTCCTGCGCGCCGATGAGGTAATACGGCATGATCGTGGTGATCGCCATCACTTCGACGAGCGGCGCGCCGGCGGCGATCGCCGAGATCGTCGAGGTCGGATCGGTGAAGGAGACGTCGATGCCGCCGCTCAAAAGCGCCTGCGCGCCCTGCGTGCCGCCGGGGATCGTGACGATCTTGATGTCGATGCCGTTCTTCTTGAAAAAACCTTCCTTCTCGGCGACCCAGACGGGCGCGACGCGCACGTTCGTGAAGACGACACCCAGCGTGGCCTCTGTCTGCGCCGCGCTCGGGGCGGCAAACAAGCAGACGAACGAAATGGCGGTCGCGAAAACCGCCGCGCGTGTGAAAAATCCGCCTTGGGAGTTCATACCGCCTCCATTTCGGGGAATTAGCGTGCCGCTCAGCCTGCATGACCTTGGCACGGGGCCTAAATCCGTGTCAAGCCGCCGGCGATGCGGCCGATGCAGACAAGTGTAGAAATTTCTTGCAATTTCGCGCTCCCTGCCGTACCTTGCGGCCCGTGCAGTCGCGGCAAAAGACCTGGACGGCGGTGCTTCAGTGCTACGCCTGCAACCGCCTCTTCACGCTGACGGGCCTCACCGCCGACAAAGTCGGCTTCATCGCGTGGGAACCGTGCCCGCACTGCCGCGCGCATCCGCCGACCCGCCACGCCGGTATCCGCAGCGAAATGCACCGTTCGGTGGATTTAAGAGAAGAAACCGGAAAACCTGAAGGCGAGTCCTAGCGGCTCGCCAAACGCTCGAACACGTCGAGCTCGTTTGACCGGCTTATTTCGCCGCCTGGACCGCGGGCTGAAGCAGCTCGACGAGATGCGGCTTCCACCATTTCGCGCTGCCGGTCGTGCCGTGGCCGCGCGTCTGGTCGCTGGCTGGGATAAGCAGATAGCGGCCTTGTTTAACGCGCTTGATCTCGCGCTCGAGGATGCCGAGTTCGGCGGGATTGCGCTCGTCGTCGGCGGAGTTGATCGCGAGTAGGCGCGCTTTGATGCTTTCGAGCTTGGGCGCCGGATTGTAGTCGCGTGAGGACTCGTAGAGATAGATGAGATCGTTTGCGTCGACCGATGCCGGGCGCTTGAGGCGCTCGTTCACGTATTGATCCGCCTTTTGCCAGGTCGGCGCGGCTTTATAGAGCGCCCGCTCGCCGCCGCTCGTGAGCATGCTGAAATAGGCCTGCGCCTTCTGCACGCTCGCCGGCTGCTTGGCGTAATTGCCGCCGTTCCATTCCGGGTCGCTCTTGATCCAGTCGATAAGCATGCGCCGCGCCATCCAGTTGCGGCCGCCGATCTCCACCGGCTGGCAGGCCATCGGCACCAGCGCGTCCATGAAATCCGGATGCGCGATGCCCCAAAGCCACGCCTGCATGCCGCCCATCGATTGCCCGATAATGAGACGGAGATGCCGCACGCCGAGGTGCTCGGTTAAAAGCCGGTAATGCGCGAGCACCATGTCGTCGTAATTGTATTTGGGAAAGCGCATGCGCAGCCCGTCGGACGGCCTCGACGATTTTCCGCCGCCGAGCGCGTCGGGCAGGATGATGAAGTAACGGGTCGCATCGAGCGGCTGCCCGGGGCCGAAAACCTCGCCGGCGAAATCGGCGGTCAGCATGCTCGCCGCGCTGCCGGCCGTTCCGTGCAGGACCAGGACCGGCTCACCGGTCGACGCGCCGACTGTGGTGTAATGGAGCCTTACTTCGGGCAGGACCTCGCCTGTGTGAAACTTGAAATCGCGCGCGATCCAGTCGCCCTCTTTGGGCGCCGGATAGTCGGCGGCCGAGCTTGCAGCGGCGATCAGGACAAAAGACAGGAAGCTAAAAAGTCGCGACAAAAACGAGAAGCGCATACCGATCTCCTATCCAGGCTTAAGGCATACCTCGCTCTGCGGCCTTTTGCTCCAGCCTGATCTGCGCCGCCCGCGCGCAGCCTTCCGTCACTTTGAAATAGCGCTGCACCCAGTCGGCTCCGATGTCGTACGGGTGCGGACCGCTGCCGCGCCCGGCGAGCATGCGATTCTTGCTGTACGCGTTATCGAACTCGGAGTGATTCGAGAGTAGGACCGTTGCGCCGGTCGCGGCGGCTTTGGCGGCGAGATGCCTTTGCGAGTCGATATAAATCTGAAAATTTCTGATGCCGGGGTTGGGGGTATTGTTCACGAAATTGAAAGCGGTGCCGCCCGAATAGGCCACGTTCACCGGCTTGCCGCGATCGAGAACGGTAAATGTATAGGAAACCGTGCCCGGCGTGTGTCCGGGTGTGAGCCAGATCGTCACGGTCGACTCGCCGAGGGTAATTTTCATCCCGTCGGTCGCGACGATGTCGCGTCTCGGCGCCATGGTTTTGTAGCGGTTGGGATATTTTTCGACCCACTCCCAATCGGGCCCGCCCATGACAATGCGTGGATGATACCGGCTTTGCAGCATCTCGGCGCCGCCGATGTGATCGCTGTGCGCGTGCGAGATTAGAACATACTTGATGTCTTTCGGATCGAGGCCGAGTTTTTTCATGCCGCCGAGAATCAGCTCCTCTGAGTTATAGGGATAGATCGTGTCGATCAGGATAATTCCTTGGCTGGTGGTGAGGGCCCACGACGAATGGATTTTTCCGCCGACGAAGTAGAAATTGTCGAAGACCTTCGCCGGCTCGGCATACCAGGCGGCGCGCGGCGGCGCCTTGGCGGGATCCTTTACATACTCCGGCACATTGTCGCTCAGGTTTTCGCCCCCGCTTTGCGGCAACAGACAGTTGCGCGCCAGCGTGCCGAGAAATTCGAAGCCGGCCGCGCTCTTGGCCGATTCGAGTGCGGACTGAATCTCGGCTTCGTAGTTTCTTTGGGCGGGCTGCTGCTGGGCCGGCGATATGCTGGCCATCAATACCATCACGCCGACGACTGATAGGAAGAAAACTAGAAAAGTAACAGGCGAGCAAAGCGGAACGAAGCGCATAGCGACCTCACATTCCGGAGTCGACGTGCGTATAGCTAGGTTGCGCGACTATTGCGACCCAGGTGAATTTTGTCAAGGGGACGGCGAAGCCGCGGCTACTCTTCCGCCGTCGAGTAGAAGAACAGTCCCACCATGGCGATGGTGGCGTTGGGAATCCAGGCGGCCGCCCAGGAAGGGATCGCGCCGCTGTGGCCGAGGGAGGTGCTGAAGGCGAGGAGGAACCAGTAGCCGAAGCCGATCAGCATCGTAAGGCCGAAGCTGAGCGCAAGACTGGCGCTTCGGGTGTGGCGCACGGCGAAAGGCATCGCGAGCAGCACCATGATCAGCGAGACGAACGGCACCGCCATCTTCACGTGCAGGTCGACCTTCTGCTCGGTCGCATCGATGCCCTTACCCTGGAGATCGGAGATCTGTTTTTTCAAATCGAGGAAACTGAACTCCTCCGGATCGCGGGCGAGGAGCTTTAGATCCTCGGGCGTTTCCGAAAGCGGGATCGTGGTGTTCCCTTCGCGCGCGGTGAGGCCGCCGTTCGGCTGCATGACCCATTCGACCGAGCGCACCGGCTGCCAGCGGTTGCCGTTCCAGCGCGCTGAAGGCACCTCGACCAGGCCGCGCAGCGTGAAGTCGCGGTTCAAGAGGAAGACCGTCACGCCCTCGAGTGTGCTCGTCTTGGGATCGAATCGATCGACGCTGACGAACGCCTCCTCGGAACGCATCCACATATCTTTGGTGCCGAGCAAGCTCTTGGGCTCTTTCTTTCGCACCTCGGTTTTGTAGATGTACTGCGACTCGCGCGTAAAGACGGGCACCAGAGCCTCGTTCCAAACGAAATTCAACGCGCAGATTACGATCGCGGTGACGAAGAGCGGCATCGAGATGCGGTAAACGCTGATACCGGCTGCGCGCATCGCGGTGATCTCTTGAGTCCGCGACAGCATGCCGACAGAGAACAGCGTGGAAAAAAGCACGGCGAAGCCGAAGACGCGCGACATCAAAACCGGCAGCTTGTACAGAAAGTACTTGATTGCCGACCACACCGGCGCGCCGGCCTTCAGGATGCCGTCGATGCGGTCGAAAAAGTCGACGATGAGATACAGCGCCGTAGTACACAGAAGACTTAGGGCTACAACCTTTAAAAAGCCGACGATGATGTAGCGGTCGAGGATGCCTCCGCTCGGCCAGCTTGCAATGGCTTTCAGCTTTTCCATCAGACGGGCCTACCCTGGCGGAAGAGCGCCATCCGGCGCGTGAGGAAGAACGAGAACTCCTCGAGCTTTGACTGGAGCAGAAAGGGCGATTCTCTCAGTGCCTTGCGGAAGAAGTGGAGCGCAATGAGCGAGAGCACGATGTTCGGCAGCCACGCCCCGAGGAACGCCGGGATGACCTCGCGCTCGCCCAGCGCTTTGCCGAGCGATAGAAGCGCATAGTATGCGAGCAGCCAGGCGACGCACAGCGCAAATCCCCAGGAGCGGCTCGCGCGAGAGCGCGACGGCACCATGACCAGAGAGACCGCGAGAAAGCAGAGCGTCAGCGGCGCGAATGCGAACGCGAACCTCTGGTAGAGTTCGAAAAGCTCGGGCGTGAAGCGCGAGCCCTCCGCCCGTTTGACGTCGATCGTCTTGCGTAATTTGTGGTAGGGCAACTCCTTCGGCTCGGGGTCTTTCTGGCGCGTGGGACCTAGGATGTCCTCCGGATCGAGACGGAAATCGTAGGTGTTGAAACGCGTGCGGCTGAAGCCCGGCTTTTTCGGCTGCCTCTCGTAGACGGTGCCCTCGTAGAGCTTGAAGTTGATCGTCTGCTTTTCCTCGTCCGTGACGATAAATGCGACCTTGCCGAAGATATCCTGCTCGCGCTCGGGGTTGCGCCGGTCGACGATCAGAACACCTTTGCCGGTTTCGCCGGGCGGCACCAGCTCTTCGATGTAGATTAGAATCTTGGGAAAATCGTCATTGAAGACCTTCTCCTTGAGGCCGCTCGCGACGCGATTTTTTGCTATATTGTAGAGCGCTTTGCGTAGCGCGCCGTTGGCGGCGGGCCGGATCTGTATCGTGATCACCAGTGTGATCAGCGATATGATAACGGCGATAATGCCGATCGGCACGAGGATCTGCAGCGGACTTATGCCCGATGCCTTAAGCGCCACCAGCTCGTGATCGCTGGAAAGCCGCCCGAGGCCGAGAAACACGCCGAGAAGCAGCGCCATCGGCACCGTCATCTCGAGGAACGTCGGCAGGATCAGCCCGAAGAGCTTGGCGATTTCGAGGACCGGCACGCCGCGGTTGACGACCAGCTCGACCAGCTTCAGGATACGGCCGACGAGCAGGATCAGCGTGAACGTCATCAAACCGAAGAGGAACGGCGGGAGCACTTCCGAGGTGAGGTATAACGTCAGCGTCCGCTTCACGATAGTGGTATGTTAACTGCTGGCGAGATTTTTGTAAAACGGCCGCTCGCGAAAGATGAAAACATAATGAAGAGTAATGGACGATAAGTCAAAGCCGCTCATTATCTGCGGCATCAATCCCGTGGCCGAGAAGCTGAAAAGCGCGCCCGGTGAAATTTTGGAGTTAATGGTCGCCGCCGACGGCCGCGCGCCGCGTCTCGCGCTGCTCGCCGCAGATGCGCGCCGCTGCGGCGTGCCGGTCCGCAACGTCGATTGGCAGAAGCTAACGGCGTTAGCAGACGGGATGATCCATCAAGGCGTCGCCGCCGCCATCGCGGCGCCGGCTTACGCGGATTTCGACCGGCTTGTCGAAACGCTCAAAGCGGAGCCCCGGCGGGTACTGGTGCTCGACGGCATTACCGACCCGCGGAATTTCGGAGCGCTGCTGCGCTCGGCGGAAGCCGCGGGCGTCCGAGACGTCGTCATCGCCAAGGACCGCGCGGTAGGGGTAACTCCCGTCGTCGTCAAAAGCTCGGCCGGCGCGGCGAATCACCTGCAAATTTACCGGGTTACCAACGTTGCGCGGACGCTTTCGGAGCTCAAGGAGCAGGGCTGCTGGGTGGTCGGACTGGACGCCGAGGCTACAGAGACCATCTATGACCGCGAATACCCGCTCGCCTTGGCTGTCGTGCTGGGGTCGGAGGGCAAGGGGATGCGGCCGCTCATTCGACGTGAGTGCGACTATCTCGCGTCGATCCCGATGCTAGGTCAGATCGCCTCGCTCAACGTCTCGGTTGCCGGAGCCGTCTTCCTTTACGAGCTCGCGCGTCAAACGCGAACGGCCGAGAGCAAAAGTGGGAAAAATCGCTGAAATCGTTCGAATTACTATTGACACGGTTTTCCATACATGTTTTATATAAGAGTTTCGGTAGCTGCCTTGTATAGGTGTGTCATCTGTCTGAAAGCCGTGTTCCGTAACACTTTCTGACGAGTTCCTTTTCTAAGCCGGCAAGCGAGTTCGCGTTGGCGTGCGGTAAGATTTGTTTCGAATCGAGGCTGGCGTAGCTCAACGGCAGAGCAGCTGATTTGTAATCAGCAGGTTGTAGGTTCAAATCCTATCGCCAGCTCCAGACTAGAGACTCAGAAAAGATTTTTTTTCGTGGACGTTTTCGAAGGTCGTTTCTTAGACAGCGCTGGAGAGGTTCCCGAGTGGCCAAAGGGAGCAGACTGTAAATCTGCCGCCGTAAGGCTTCGTAGGTTCGAATCCTGCCCTCTCCACCATCCTGCGGGAATAGCTCAGTTGGTAGAGCGCGAGCCTTCCAAGCTCGGGGTCGCGGGTTCGAGTCCCGTTTCCCGCTCCAATTGCGTTCTAGTCCCGACTGACGCCCAGGTAGCTCAGTCGGTAGAGCACGTCCTTGGTAAGGACGAGGTCGGCGGTTCGATCCCGCTCCTGGGCTTTTTCGCCCCGGCGTCGGCGGCAGGGTGACCATAACTGAACAGGAATAACAGGAGGAAGAGATGAGTAAACAGAAATTTGAGCGGAAAAAGCCGCACTTGAATATCGGGACGATCGGTCACGTCGACCATGGAAAGACGACCCTGACCGCCGCGATAACCAAAGTCCTGGAGAAGAAAGGCTGGGCGAAGTTCCTGGCGTACGATCAGATCGACAAGGCGCCTGAGGAGAGAGAAAGGGGCGTCACGATCAACATCGCGCACGTCGAGTACGAGACGAACAACCGCCACTACGCGCACGTCGATTGTCCGGGCCACGCCGACTATGTCAAGAACATGATCACCGGCGCGGCGCAGATGGACGGCGCGATTCTCGTCGTATCCGCGGCCGACGGCCCGATGCCTCAGACCCGCGAGCACATCCTGCTCGCGCGCCAGGTCGGCGTTCCCGCGATCGTCGTCTATCTCAACAAAGCCGACATGGTCGACGATAAAGAAATCCTCGATCTCGTCGAGCTCGAAGTTCGCGAGCTGCTCTCGAAATATAATTTCCCCGGCGACGACACGCCGATCGTAATCGGCAGCGCCTTGAAAGCGCTCGAAGGCGACGGCTCCGACATGGGCGAGGCCTCGATTATGAAGCTGATGGACGCGGTCGACTCCTACGTCAAGGAGCCGACGCGGGCGGTCGACAAGCCATTCCTAATGCCGGTCGAAGATGTCTTCACGATCAGTGGCCGCGGCACGGTCGTGACCGGCCGCGTCGAGCGCGGCGTCATCAAGGTAGGCGAAGAAGTCGAGATCGTCGGCTTCCGCGACACCACCAAGACGGTCGTGACCGGCGTCGAGATGTTCCGCAAGCTGCTGGATGAAGGGCGCGCGGGTGACAACATCGGCGCCTTGCTCCGCGGTACCAAGCGCGAGGATGTCGAGCGCGGACAGGTTTTGGCCAAGCCCGGCAGCATCACGCCGCATACGCATTTTAACGCCGAGGCGTACGTGCTCACGAAAGAGGAAGGCGGCCGGCATACGCCGTTCTTCAACGGCTACCGCCCGCAGTTCTACTTCCGCACGACCGACGTCACGGGCGTGGTCAAGCTCCCGGAGGGAACGGAAATGGTCATGCCCGGCGACAACATCACGATGGAGATCACGTTGATCACGCCGATCGCGATGGAAGAGGGTCTGAAGTTCGCTATCCGCGAAGGCGGCAAGACTGTCGGCGCCGGCGTTGTCACGAAAATCTTAAAGTAAGTGGGAGACGGACATGCGGGAACTGGTTGGGTTCGCCTGCGATAAGTGCAAGCGGAAAAATTACACGACGAGCAAAAATCGCAAGACGACGACGGAAAAGCTCGCGTTCAAAAAATTCTGTCCCTCTTGCCGGACGCATACGCAGCACAAAGAGGTGAAATTATAAAGAGACGCCGGGGTCAGTAGCTCCAACTGGCTAGAGCGCCGGACTCCAAATCCGGTTGTTGCAGGTTCGACTCCTGCCTGACCCGCCATCTCATCGTTCGGCATTCTCATGGATGAATGGATTCGTAAGCTAAAGGACGGCGCCGCCTCCTCCGTGGAATTCTTCAAGGAGGCATGGCAGGAGCTCAAAAAAGTTCACTGGCCGTCGCAAAAGGAAACGTATGCGGCCACGGTCGTCGTTATCATCGTGGTTTTGATTCTGGGTGTCTTTCTTGCTGTCGTCGATTTCGGCCTGACCCGAGCCATTCAGGCCATAGTCAGCTAACTTCCGGGATGATCGACCCTATGGCTAAGCAATGGTACGTCGTCCACACTTTCTCCGGCTACGAGCAGAAAGTGAAGGCGGCGCTCGAAGAGCGCATCCGGAGCATGGGTAAAGCCGAGAAATTCGGCGAGATCCTCGTGCCCGTCGAAAAAGTCATGGAGCTCGTGAAGGGAAAGAAGAAGACCTCTTCGAGAAAATTCTTTCCCGGCTACATCCTCGTTCAGATGGAGCTTGACGACGACACGTGGCACGTCGTCAAGGAGACGCCGAAGGTCACCGGTTTCGTCGGCGGCACCACCAATCCGGCGCCGGTGAGCGAGGAAGAGGTCAGGACGATCACGCAGCAGATGGAGGAAGGCGCGGTCAAGCCGAAGCCGCGCGTGCTTTTTTCCGTCGGCGAAAGCGTGAAGGTCGTCGACGGCCCGTTCGTCGACTTTAACGGTATTGTGGAAGAAGTGCGGCCGGACAAAGGCAAGCTCCGGGTGCTGATCAGCATCTTCGGACGCGCGACTCCGGTCGAGCTCGATTTCGTTCAAGTGGAGCGCAATTAAAATGGCCAAGAAGGTCATCGGAGAGATTAAGCTGCAGATTCCCGCGGGTCAGGCGAACCCGAGCCCGCCGGTCGGGCCGGCGCTCGGTCAGCGCGGCGTCAACATCATGGAGTTCTGCAAGGCGTTCAACGCGGCGACGCAGGGGCAGCCCGGGATGATTATACCTGTGATTGTCACGGTCTATGCGGACCGCTCGTTCACATTCATCACGAAAACGCCGCCGACGTCGGTGCTGCTCAAGAAAGCGGCCGGCTTGGAGAAAGGCTCCGGCGAGCCCGGCAAGGTGAAAGTCGGCCGCGTGACGCAGGCCCAGATCCGCCAGATCGCCGAGGTGAAGCTGCGCGATCTTACCGCGAAGGATCTCGATGCGGCGGTAAAGACGGTCGAAGGAACCGCACGCAGTCTCGGTCTCGAAATCGAAGGATAATCGAGGACAGAATCATGAAGCGGCACGGAAAAGGCTATAACAACGCTCTCGCGAAAGTGGATCGCGGCACGCGCTATCAGCTCGAAGAAGGTCTCAAGCTCGTGCAGGAGACCAAGCGGGCGAAGTTCGACGAGACCGTCGAGCTCGCGGTGCGCTTGGGCGTCGATCCCAAGCAGGCGGATCAAAATATCCGCGGCACCGTGGCATTGCCGCATGGCATGGGGAAAACCGTCCGCGTCGTCGCGTTCGCCAAGGGCGACAAAGTTAAAGAGGCGGAGGATGCCGGCGCGGACTTCGTCGGCTCCGACGAGTTGATCAAAAAGATCACCGAAGGCTGGCTCGACTTCGATAACGCGGTCGCGACGCCCGACATGATGGGAGCCGTCGGCCGTATCGGCAAGATACTCGGCCCGCGCGGACTGATGCCGAACCCGAAGACCGGCACCGTGACGATGGATATCGCCAAGGCGGTCAAGGAAATCAAAGCCGGCAAGCTCGAGTTCCGCGTCGACAAAGCCGGCATCGTCCATATCCCCGTGGGCAAAGCCTCGTTCGGCATGGACAAGCTGGTCGAAAACGCCCGCGCCGTGTTGACGGCGATCCTGCGGGCGAAGCCCGCCTCGGCAAAGGGCAACTATGTCCAGGGCGTCACTGTCTCGACGACGATGGGGCCTGGCATCAAGATCGATGTCAACCAGATCCGCGCGATGGCGGCGTAAGTAAGAGGAGATTAGCTGGAGAGCGATATGGGTGAATTATTATCGACCAACGCCGAGATCCAGGCGGAGAAAGCCGCGACCGTCGACGCGGTCCATCAAAAGCTCAAAGCGGCGAAGGTCGCGATCGTGACGGAGTATCGCGGCCTCACAGTCGCGCAGATGACGAAACTGCGGCTTCAGATGCGCCAGGCCTCCGGCGAATACAACGTGATCAAGAACACGCTCGTGCGCCGGGCGCTGAAAGATACCGAGTACGGCCCGCTCGATCGTCTTCTCGACGGACCGAACGGCTGGGTTTTCGGCTATGAAGACCCCGTTGCGGTCTCGAAGACGCTCATCAAATTCATCGAGGAAAACGAAAAGCTCAAGGTCAAGGGCGCGCTCTTCGAAGGCGAGTTTATGGACCAGGCGAAAGTTAAGGTCCTCTCGCAGATGCCGAGCAAGCCCGAGCTGCAGGCGAAGCTTCTCGCGCTGATGCAGGCGCCCGCGACGCAGTTGGTTCGTTTGATGCAGGAGCCCGCGGCGATGTTCGCCCGGTTGTTGGAGTCGGTTCGCAAACAAAAAGAGTCTCAGGGTTCATAAAAACAGGAGGACGTCATGGAAGTAACGAGAGATCAGGTTAAGGAATTCATCAAGCAGAGCTCCGTCATGGAGATCGCGGCCTTGGTGAAGGAGCTCGAGCAGGAGCTCGGCGTATCGGCGGCGGCGCCGGTGGCCGTGGCGGCGGGCGGCGCGGCTCCCGCGGCGGCGGCGGCCGAGGAAAAGACGGAGTTCAACGTCATCCTGGCGGACGCCGGAGACAAGAAGATTCAGGTCATTAAGGTCGTGCGCGAACTGACCGGCCTGGGACTCAAAGAAGCGAAGGATCTCGTCGACGGGGCGCCGAAGCCGGTCAAGGAAGGCGTCGCCAAAGCGGAGGCGGAAACGATGAAAAAGAAAATCGAGGAGGTGGGCGGAAAAGTCGAGATCAAGTAACTCGCGCGCGCGTTCTTAGGTTCCGAACTTCAGTCGAAAGAGGAGTATCATGGCATTTCAAGTGGCAAATAATTTACGGTTTCGCCGCAGCTTCGGGCGGATCAAGAAGATCATCGATCTGCCTTACCTGATTGAAATCCAGAAAAACTCATACGACGTGTTCCTCCAGAAAGACGTGGCGCCGGATCAGCGACAGAACGCCGGCCTGCAGGGTGTTTTCAAGTCGGTCTTTCCGATCAAGGACTTCAACGAGACGGCTTCGCTCGAGTTCGTGAGCTATACGCTCGGCGAGCCCAAGTACGACGTCGACGAGTGCCATCAGCGCGGCATGACTTTCGCGGCGCCGCTCAAAGTCACCGTCCAACTCGTCCTCTGGGACGTCGATCCGCAGAGCGGCAGCCGAAGCATCAAAAACGTTAAGGAACAGGAAGTCTATTTCGGCGAGATGCCGCTCATGACCAAGAACGGCACGTTCATGGTGAACGGCACCGAGCGCGTCATCGTGAGCCAGCTGCACCGCTCGCCCGGCGTCTTCTTCGAGCACGACAAGGGAAAGACACACGCGAGCGGCAAGCTGCTCTACTCCGCGCGCGTGATACCCTATCGCGGCTCGTGGCTCGACTTCGAGTTCGACCCGCGCGACATCCTCTACGTTCGCATCGACCGGAGGCGGAAATTCCACGCCACCGTGCTGCTGCGCGCGCTCGGCATGACGACCGAGGATCTGCTGAACTACTACTACACGGCGGACAAGATCATTTTCGAAGGGCGCAAAGCGTTTCTTGCCTTCAAGCCCGAGCATTTGATCGGCGTCAAGGCCGGCGCCGACGTGCGCGACGCCAAGAGCAACGAGATCATCGTCCGCGAAGGGCGCAAGCTCACGCGCATGCTGATTCGTCAAATGGAGCAGGCGCGCATCAAGCAGGTGCCGATAGCGATCGAAGACGTGATCGGCCGCGTCGCCGCGCACGACATCAAGGATCCCGCGACCGGCAAGGTCGTCGTCGAGTGCAACCAGGAGATCACGCAGGAGAAGCTCGACCTCATCCGGGAGAAGGGCATCGACGAGATCGAAGCGCTTTTCATCGACGAGTCGCGCGTCGGGCCGTACCTGCGCACGACGCTGCTGCAAGACCGGCTCGATCAGGGCGAAAAGGATAAAGACGATAACCGCAAGCCGGAAAAGGCGATCGAGCACGCTATTCTGGAAATCTATCGCAGGCTCCGCCCCGGCGATCCACCGACCAAAGAATCGGCGACGAACTTTTTCTACAACTTGTTTTTCAACCCGGACCGCTACGACCTGTCGAAAGTCGGACGGCTGAAGCTCAACCACCGGCTCAAGCTCAACGTGCCGCTGGAGCACGGGACGCTGCGCAAGGAAGACATCCTCGAAGTCGTCCGCTACCTCATGGAGCTGCGTAACGGCATCGGGACGGTCGACGACATCGATCACCTCGGCAACCGCCGCGTCCGCGCGGTCGGCGAGCTGGTCGAGAACCATTTCCGCGTCGGCTTGGTGCGCATGGAGCGGGCGATCAAGGAAAAGATGAGTCTCCAGGACATCGAGACGCTGATGCCGCAGGAGCTCATCAACTATAAGCCCGTGTCGGCGGCCCTGAAGGAGTTCTTCGGCTCGAGCCAGCTCTCGCAGTTCATGGACCAGACCAACCCGCTGTCCGAGATCACGCACAAGCGGCGTCTCTCGGCGCTCGGCCCGGGCGGTCTCACGCGCGAGCGCGCGGGCTTCGAGGTGCGCGACGTGCACCCGACGCATTACGGCCGGGTCTGCCCGATCGAGACGCCGGAAGGTCCGAACATCGGCCTGATCGCGTCGCTCACGACCTATGCGCGCGTCAACGACTTCGGCTTCATCGAGACGCCTTATCGCGAAGTCGAAGAAGGCCGGGTAACCGACCGCATCCGCTATCTCTCGGCGCTCGAAGAAGAGGATCACGTGATCGCGCAGGCGAACGCGCCGATCGACAATCGCGGCGCGTTCACGGCCGACCTCGTCTCGTCGCGCAAAGGCGGCGAGTTCGTCATGGCGCGTCCCGAAGAGGTCGATTTCATGGACGTGTCGCCGAACCAGCTCGTGAGCGTCGCCGCGTCGCTGATCCCGTTCCTGGAAAACGACGACGCCAACCGCGCGCTCATGGGTTCGAACATGCAGCGCCAGGCGGTGCCGCTGCTTCGCACCGAGGCGCCGCTCGTCGGCACCGGCATGGAGAAAGTCGTCGCGCGCGATTCCGGCGTTACCATCGTCGCGCGGCGCGACGGCATCGTCGAGAGCGTCGATTCGACGCGTATCGTGGTCAAGGCGGACAAGACCTCCGGCTCGCACCGCGACACCGGTGTCGACATCTACGGGCTCACGAAATACCAGCGCTCGAATCAGAACACCTGCATGAACCAGCGGCCGATCGTGATGATCGGAGACCATGTGAAGGCGGGCGACGTCATCGCCGACGGTCCGTCGACCGAGATGGGCGAGCTCGCGCTCGGACGCAACGTGCTCGTCGCGCTCATGCCTTGGGGCGGATACAACTTCGAAGACTCGATCCTCATCAGCGAGCGCGTCGTAAAGGAAGACATTTACACTTCCATCCACATTGAAGAGTTCGAATGCGTGTCGCGCGACACCAAGCTCGGACCAGAAGAAATCACGCGCGATATTCCGAATGTCGGCGACGAGGCGCTGACCGACCTCGACGAGAGCGGCATCGTCCGCATCGGCGCCGAGGTGAAACCCGGCGATATCCTCGTCGGGAAGATCACGCCGAAAGGCGAGACGCAGCTCTCGCCCGAAGAGAAGCTGCTGCGCGCGATCTTCGGCGAGAAGGCGGGCGAAGTGCGCGACACATCGCTACGCGTTCCGCCCGGGGTCGAAGGCACCGTCATCAACGTCCGCATCTTCTCGCGCAAGGGCCTCGGCAAGGACGAGCGCAGCAAGGTCATCGAGGATGAAGAAGTCAATCGTCTGAAGAAAGACCAGCACGAGGAGATCCGCATCCTGCAGGACGGCGCGCTGCGCCGGCTCAAGAAATTGCTCGCCGGCCGGCGCACGGCTTCGCAGGTGCGCGACGACAATCGCAAAGTGCTCCTCAACAAAGGCAAAGAGATCACCGAGGAGGACCTCGACGAGATCCCGATGCCTTACTGGGGCGAGATCCGCGTCGACAACGAATCGGTCGAGGCGGAGCTTAAGCGCATCGTCGAGAGCACGAGCGAGCAGGTCGAGCTGATCAAGGTCGTCTTCCAGGACAAGATCAATAAGCTGAAGAGCGGCGACGAGCTGCCGCCCGGCGTCATCAAAATGGTCAAGACCTTCGTCGCCATCAAGCGCAAGCTGCAGGTCGGCGACAAGATGGCGGGACGCCACGGCAACAAGGGCGTCATCTCGCGCATCCTGCCCGAAGAGGACATGCCCTATCTGGAAGACGGCACGCCGGTAGACATCGTGCTCAACCCGCTCGGCGTTCCGTCCCGCATGAACGTGGGACAGATTCTCGAGGCGCATCTCGGCTGGGCCGCGCGAAGCCTCGGCGAGCAGATCGAAGATCTGATCCTCACCACCAACGGCGGGCGGCCGGACCCCGAGCAGCTGCGCAAACGACTGAAGGAGTATCTGGCGATGCGCGAGGTCAACGAATTCCTCGACGGCGTCAAGGACCCCGACCTGGTGCGGCTCGCGGCCAAATACCGGGAAGGCGTTCACATCGCCTCGCCGGTGTTCGACGGCGCGACCGAGGAGGAAATCTTCAACCTGCTCCGCAAGGCCGGTCTTCCGGCCACGGGTCAGGTGACGCTCCGCGACGGCCGGACGGGGCAATCCTTCGATGAGAAGGTGACCGTCGGCGTTATGTACATGATGAAGCTGCACCATCTTGTCGATGATAAAATCCACGCCCGCTCGACCGGGCCGTACTCGCTCGTCACGCAGCAGCCGCTCGGCGGCAAAGCGCAGTTCGGCGGTCAGCGGCTGGGCGAGATGGAGGTGTGGGCGCTCGAGGCATACGGCGCGGCGTTTACGCTGCAGGAGATGTTGACCGTCAAATCGGACGACGTCGCCGGGCGCACGCGCATGTATGAGGCGATCGTCAAGGGCGACAATCTTCTCGAGCCCGGGCTGCCCGAGTCGTTCAACGTCATGGTGAAGGAATTGCAGAGCCTCGGTCTCGATGTGGAGCTGGTGGAAGAGAAAAGCTGATTGAGAATTCAGATGCTATACTTCTGGATTCGGCTCCTGAACGCTCAAACGAGGTGAATAATGGAAGATCTCTTTAATCTGTTTGAAAAACCGAAGAACCCTTTAAGCTTCAACGCGATCAAAGTCTCGCTCGCTTCTCCCGAAAAGATCCGCTCGTGGTCTCACGGCGAGGTAAAAAAGCCGGAGACCATCAATTACCGGACCTTCAAACCGGAGCGCGACGGACTGTTCTGCGCGAAGATTTTCGGTCCAACGAAAGACTACGAATGCAACTGCGGTAAGTATAAAAGGATGCGCCACCGTGGCGTTGTCTGCGAGAAGTGCGGGGTCGAGGTCATTCAATCCAAAGTCCGGCGCGAGCGCATGGGCCACATCGAGCTCGCGACGGCCGTCGTCCACATCTGGTTCCTGAAGAGTCTGCCGAGCCGCATCGGCGCGCTACTCGACATGTCGCTCAAAGACATCGAGAAGGTGCTCTACTTCGAGGCCTACGTCGTGCTCGATCCCGGATCGACGCCGCTCGAATACAAAGAGCTCCTGACCGAGAGCCGCTACCGCAAAGCCCTCGAAGAATACGGGCCGAACTTCTCGGCCGCGATGGGCGCCGAAGCGGTGCGCAAGCTGCTTCAGGCGGTCGATGTCGCGAAGCTTGGCGAGGATCTCCGCCAGGAGATGCGCGACGCCAATTCCGAGGTGCGAAGAAAAAAAATCGCGAAGCGCCTAAAGGTCGTAAACGCGTTTCGCAGCTCCGGAAACCGTCCCGAGTGGATGGTCATGGAAGTCATCCCCGTGATTCCGCCGGACCTGCGGCCGCTCGTGCCGCTCGACGGCGGGCGCTTCGCCACCTCCGATCTGAACGATCTCTATCGCCGCGTGATCAACCGCAACAACCGCCTGAAGCGCCTGATGGAGCTGAACGCGCCGGACATGATCATCCGCAATGAAAAGCGCATGCTCCAGGAAGCGGTCGACGCGCTTTTCGACAACGGACGCCGCGGCCGCGCGATTACGGGTCAGAACCGCCGTCCGCTCAAGTCGCTCAGCGATATGCTCAAAGGCAAGACCGGCCGCTTCCGCCAAAACCTGCTCGGCAAGCGCGTCGATTACTCCGGCCGCTCGGTTATCGTCGTCGGCCCGGAGCTGAGGCTGCACCAGTGCGGTCTGCCGAAGAAGATGGCGCTCGAGTTGTTCAAGCCCTTCATTTACAACAAGCTCGAAGAGCGTGGACATGTAACGACCATTAAGAGCGCGAAAAAGATGGTCGAGAAGGAGCGTCCGGAAGTTTGGGACATTCTCGACGAAGTCATCCGCGAGCATCCGGTGCTGCTCAACCGCGCGCCGACGCTGCACCGTCTCGGAATCCAGGCCTTCAAGCCGATCCTCATCGAGGGCAAGGCGATCCAGCTCCATCCGCTCGTCTGCGCGGCATACAACGCCGACTTCGACGGCGACCAGATGGCGGTCCACGTGCCGCTGTCGGTCGAAGCGCAGGTCGAAGCGCGCGCGCTGATGATGTCGACCAACAACATTCTCTCGCCGGCGAACGGCAAGCCGATCATCGTGCCGACGCAGGACATCGTTCTCGGTCTCTATTACATGACGCGCGAGCGGCCCAACGCGAAGGGCACGGGCCAGATCTTCGCCAGCTTCGACGAGGTTCGGATCGCCTTCGATCAGGGCGCGGTCGACCTCCAGGCGGCGGTCAAGGTGCGCCTGAACGGAGAGAAGGTCGATACCACCGTCGGACGCGTGCTGCTCAATGAAGTCGCGCCGGCGGAGATCCCGTTCAAAGAGATGAACCGGTTGATGAAGAAAAAGGAGCTCGCGAATTTGATCGACGTGAGCTACCGTCTCGCCGGCAACAAGGCGACCGTCATTTTCGCCGACCGGCTCAAAGACATCGGCTATCATTACGCGACGAAGGCGGGCATCTCGATCGCGATCAAAGATATGGTGATCCCGCCGAGCAAGGGAGTCCTGCTCCAGAAAGCGCATGACGACGTGCGCGA
This sequence comes from Pseudomonadota bacterium, assembly GCA_021324155.1. Taxonomy (GTDB): domain Bacteria; phylum Desulfobacterota; class Binatia; order UBA9968; family UBA9968; genus JAJPJQ01. The sequence goes on along the minus strand of JAJPJQ010000028.1, from coordinate 79,101 downwards.
GATCGAAGAGCAGTATAAGAACGGTCTCATCACCGACGGCGAGCGCTACAACAAAGTCGTCGATATATGGGCCGAAGTCACCGACCGGATCGCCGACGAGATGCTGCGCGACCTCGGCACCGAAACCATGACCGACGAAAAAGGCGTCAAGGTCACGGTCCCGAGCTTCAACCCGATCTTCATGATGGCGGACTCCGGCGCGCGCGGCAGCGCGCAGCAGATCCGGCAGCTCGCCGGCATGCGCGGTTTGATGGCCAAGCCCTCGGGCGAAATCATCGAGACGCCGATCACGGCGAACTTCCGCGAAGGTTTGACGGTGTTGCAGTACTTCATCTCGACGCACGGCGCGCGCAAGGGTCTCGCGGACACCGCGCTTAAAACCGCGAACTCAGGTTATCTCACGCGGCGTCTCGTCGACGTCGCTCAGGATTCCATTATCTCGGAAGAGAACTGCGGCACGCTCGACGGCATCGAGATGACGCCCCTCATGGAAGGCGGCGAGATCATCGAGCCTCTCGGCGACCGTGTCCTCGGACGCGTCGCGCTCGAAGACGTGAAGGACCCGTTTACCGGCGAGATCATCGTCGGTGCGAACCAGGAAATTACCGAAGAGCTGGTGCAGAAGATCGAGGACGCCGGTCTCGAGCGCATCAAGATCCGCTCGGTGTTGACCTGCCAATCGAAGCGCGGCGTCTGCGTCATGTGCTACGGGCGCGATCTCGCGCGCGGCCACATGGTGAATCACGGCGAGGCGATCGGCGTCATCGCGGCGCAGTCGATCGGCGAGCCGGGCACGCAGCTGACGATGCGCACGTTCCACATCGGCGGCACCGCGAGCCGGCGCGCCGAGCAGACGACGCTGGAGGCGCGTAACGAAGGTCATCTCAAGTTCTTGAGCGTCAACACCGTCGCGAACAAGGAAGGCGACCTCGTCGTCATGAACCGCAACGGCGAGATCGCCGTTGTCGATTATCCCGAAGGCGAGAAGGGGCGCGAGCGCGAGCGCGAGCGCTACCCGGTCGTCTACGGCGCCAAGCTGAAGAAGAAGGACGGCGCCAAAGTGAAGCCCGGCGATCTGCTCGCCGAGTGGGATCCGTACACGATTCCTATCCTCACCGAGGTGACCGGCACGGTCAAGTTCGGCGACATCGTCGAAGCCATTACGATGGAAGAGCGCGTCGACGAGCGCACGGGTCTCTCGACCAAAGTCATCATCGACTCGAAAGACGTCGACAAACGGCCGCGCATATCGATCAAGGACACCGGCGGCCAGACGGCGCGGCTCTCCGCGACGCTCGAGGCGCGTTATCTCCTGCCGGTCGGCGCTCACATCAATGTGCAGGAAGGCCAGTCGGTCTTCGCCGGCGACGCCCTCGCGAAGATTCCGCGCGAGACAACCAAGACCAAGGATATCACCGGGGGTCTCCCGCGCGTCGCCGAGCTTTTCGAGGCGCGCAAGCCGAAAGAGTTCGCCGTCATCAGCGAGAGCGACGGCGTGGTCTCCTTCGGCAAGGACACGAAAGGCAAGCGCAAGGTCGTGATCACGCCGGAAGTCGGCGAGCCGCGGGAATATCTCATTCCCAAGGGCAAGCACATCAGCGTGCACGAGGGCGACCGCATCAAGGCCGGCGAGGCTTTGATGGACGGCTCGTCCAATCCGCACGACATTCTCAACATCCTCGGCGAGAAGGCTCTGGCGAAATACCTCGTCGACGAGGTGCAGGAGATTTACCGCCTCCAGGGTGTGCGCATAAACGACAAGCACATCGAAGTCATCGTGCGCCAGATGCTCCGCCGCGTGCGCATCAAGGAGGTCGGCGACACTGAATTCCTGATCGGCGATCAGGTCGAGAAATGGCGCTTCGAGGAGGAGACGCAGAAAATCATCGCCTCGGGCGGCCGGCCGGCGATCGCCGAGCCGCTGCTCCTGGGCATCACCAAGGCTTCGCTCTCGACGGAGAGCTTCATCTCCGCGGCTTCCTTCCAGGAGACGACGAAGGTGCTGACGGAAGCGGCGATCCAGGGCAAAGTCGATCTGCTCTGCGGCCTCAAAGAGAACGTTATCATGGGCCGACTGATCCCGGCCGGAACGGGTCTCAAGAAGTACGGTGAGGCCGAGATCGAGCTCGATCAGCCCGAAACGGAGGAAGCGGAGGTTTCGCGCGCCGCCGAGGCGTAAGCGTTTTGACAAGCGCGCGAGCGTCTGTTATCTATATGGTTTTTGCCAGGACTAGGACTAACTAGGAAGAACACGCAAAATTATGCCCACGATCGGTCAACTGGTACGCGAAGGACGCGAGAAACAGCGGCGCAAAAACACGGCGCCCGCGCTGCAGGGCTGTCCGCAGAAGCGCGGCGTTTGCATCCGCGTTTATACAACGACTCCGAAGAAGCCGAACTCCGCGCTGCGCAAAGTCGCGCGCGTTCGGCTTACCAACGGCATCGAGGTGACGTCATACATTCCCGGCGTCGGCCACAACTTGCAGGAGCACTCGGTCGTGTTGATTCGCGGCGGGCGCGTCAAGGACCTGCCGGGCGTGCGCTACCACATTATTCGCGGCACGCTCGATTCAATCGGCGTCCAAGAGCGGCGCCAGAGCCGGTCCAAATACGGCGCGAAAAAACCGAAGTAGAGATGAATCATGCCGCGTAAAGGCGAAGTCAAGAAAAGAGAAGGGCTGCCGGATCCCAAGTACGGGGACAAGCAGGTGGCCAAGTTCATCAATACGGTCATGACGCGCGGCAAGAAGAGCGTGGCTGAGGGCATTTTTTACCGCGCGCTCGATCTCGTAGGCTCGCGGACGAAGGAAGATTCGCTCGCCATCTTCAAGCGCGCCGTCGAGAACACCAAGCCCGCAGTCGAGGTCCGCTCCCGGCGCGTCGGCGGCGCGACGTATCAGGTGCCCGTCGAAGTAAGGCCACAGCGGCGTTTATCGCTCAGCATGCGCTGGCTCGTGCAGTCGGCTTCGGCGCGCGAAGGCAAATCGATGGAGGAAAAGCTCGCCGCCGAGCTCATCGACGCGGCGCAGAGCCGCGGCGGCGCGATCAAGAAAAAGGAAGATACCCACCGGATGGCGGAGGCGAATCGCGCCTTCGCGCATTACCGCTGGTAATTTCGGTTAGGAGTGTTCGAGAGGAGGCGGCCCACCGCCTCCTTTTTTTCGGAAAAATCGGCAATGGCAAGAACGGTAGCATTAGAGAAGACCCGCAACATCGGCATCATGGCCCACATCGATGCGGGCAAGACCACGACGACCGAGCGGATCCTTTATTATACGGGGATCAACTACAAGATCGGCGAGGTCCACGAAGGCACGGCGACGATGGACTGGATGGTCCAGGAGCAGGAGCGCGGCATCACGATCACGTCCGCCGCGACGACCTGCTTCTGGCGCGATCACCGGGTCAACATCATCGACACGCCGGGCCACGTGGATTTCACGATCGAGGTCGAGCGCTCGCTGCGCGTCCTCGACGGCGCGGTCGCGGTCTTCTGCTCGGTCGGCGGCGTGGAGCCGCAGACGGAGACCGTCTGGCGCCAGGCCGATAAATACCGCGTCCCGCGCATCGCGTTCATCAATAAGATGGACCGCGTCGGCGCCGATTTCTTCGCGGCGGTAAAGATGATCCAAGACCGGCTCGGCGCGAGGCCCGTGCCGATTCAGCTGCCGATCGGCGCCGAGGATCAGTTCAAAGGCGTTGTCGATCTCGTGCAGATGAAGGCGATCATCTGGGACGAGGAAAGTCTCGGTGCAAAGTTCCACGTCGAGGAGATTCCGGCGGAGTTGAAAGCGCAGGCCGACGAATACCGGGAGAAGTTGATCGAGGCGGCGGCGGATTCCGACGAAGGCTTGATGGACAAATATCTTGAAGGAAAACCCGTCAGCGAGGCCGAGATCCGCAGCGCGATCCGCAAGGGCGGCTTGGCGATGAAGCTCGTACCGGTCGTATGCGGCGCCGCATTTAAAAACAAAGGCGTCCAGCCTCTGCTCGATGCGGTCGTCGATTACCTCCCTTCCCCAATAGACATTCCTCCTGTCACCGGCAAAAATCCCGACAATCAGCAAGAAGAAGAGCGGTTTCCAAAAGACGAAGCGCCGTTTGCGGCGCTCGCCTTCAAGATCATGACCGATCCGTACGTCGGCACGCTCACCTTCTTCCGCGTCTATTCCGGCACGCTCAACTCGGGCTCCAGCATTTACAATTCGACCAAGATGCGTCGCGAGCGCATCGGCCGCCTGCTCAAGATGCACGCGCGCAAGAGCGAGGAGATCAAAGAGGTCAATGCCGGCGACATCGCTGCGGCGGTCGGCCTGAAGAACACGGCGACGGGCGATACGCTGTGCGATGAAGAGAAGCCGATTATTCTGGAGGCGATCGAATTCCCCGACCCGGTCATCTCGATCGCCATCGAGCCCAAGAGCAAAGCCGACCAGGAAAAGCTCGGCCTCTCGCTCCAGAAGCTCGCGACCGAAGATCCCTCGTTCCGCGTCCGCACCGACGAGGAGACCGGCCAAACGATCATCTCCGGCATGGGTGAGTTGCATCTGGAAATTATCGTCGACCGCCTCGTGCGTGAGTTCGGTGTCGGCGCGAACGTCGGCAAACCGCAGGTCGCTTACAAGGAGACCGTGCGGCGCAAAGTCGAGCAGGAAGGCAAGTTCATCCGCCAGACCGGCGGCCGCGGCCAGTACGGCCACGTTTACATCACGCTCGAGCCGCTGCCGCCCGCGAGCGGCTTCGAGTTCGTCGACGCCATCAAAGGCGGCACCGTGCCGCGCGAATACATTCCCGCCGTCGAGAAGGGCATCAAAGAAGCGCTCGACAATGGCCCGATCGCGGGCTACCCCGTGGTCGACGTGAAGGCGACACTGTTCGACGGCAGCTATCACGACGTCGATTCGTCGGAAATCGCTTTTAAAATCGCCGGCTCGATGGCGTTCAAAGCAGCGGCCAAGAAGGCCTCACCCGTGCTGCTTGAGCCGATCATGGCCGTCGAGGTCGTTACGCCCGAGGAGTTCATGGGCGAGGTGATCGGCAACATCAGCTCGCGCCGTGGCAAAATCCTTGGTATGGAGCCGCGGGGCACGGCGCAGGTCATCAATGCGCAGGTGCCGCTCGCGCAGATGTTCGGCTACGCGACCGATGTGCGCTCGATGACGCAGGGGCGGGCGACCTATACGATGCAGTTCAGCCATTACGAGCCGGTTCCGCAATCGATCTCGGATGAGATCAGTGCCAAATCAGGCAACCCATTGGAGCCTAATCCGGACTTAAGACCATGAACGAAAAAATCCGCATTCGCCTGAAGGCATACGATCATCGGGTTCTCGACCAATCAGTCGGCGAGATCGTCGAGACCGTGCGGCGCACCGGGGGCCGCGTGGCCGGCCCGATCCCGCTGCCGACGCGCATCGAGCGCTTCACCGTCAACCGCTCGCCGCACGTCGATAAAAAGTCGCGCGAGCAGTTCGAGATCCGCACGCACAAGCGCCTGCTCGACATCCTCGAGCCGACGCAGCAGACGATCGACGCGCTGGGAAAATTGGACCTCGCCGCGGGCGTGGACGTGGAGATCAAGCTTCAATAGCTTCAAGTAGAAAATCATGAACGGCTTATTGGGAAAAAAAATCGGCATGACGCAGGTCTTCGGCGCGGACGGCGCGGTTGTGCCTGTGACCGTCATCCAGACCGGACCGTGCGTCGTAGTGCAAAAGAAAGACGCGGCGCGCGACGGCTACGATGCGGTACAGGTAGGTTTCGGCAGCCGCAAGGCCCAGCGCGTCAACAAGCCGCAGCAGGGACATTTCAAAAAAGCCGGCAAGGGCGCGTTTGAAGTGCTGCGCGAGTTTCGCACCGAGAAGGCCGGCGAGTACGAGCTCGGCCAGGAGATCAAGGCCGGCGACCTCTTCAAGTCGGGCGACTTCGTCGACGTCGCCGGCATCAGCAAAGGCCACGGCTTCAGCGGCGTCATCAAGCGCTGGAGCTTCGCGGGCTTTCCGGGATCGCACGGTACACACGAATACTTCCGCCACGGCGGCTCGATCGGCAACCGGTCGTACCCGGGCCGCGTTTTCAAAGGCAAGCGCATGGCCGGCCACTGGGGCGACGAGCGCATCTCCGTGCAAAATCTCGAAATCGTCGAGGTCAGGCCCGAGGAGAATTTGCTCCTTATTAAAGGCTCAGTCCCCGGCGCGCAGCGCAGCGTAGTGGTTATCAAGCGGGCGTCGAAGCCGCGCAAGAAGGCCCAGCCGCCGGTGGACGAAAAAGCGAAAAAAGAAAAATAAATCATGGCTCAGGTCGTTAATCCGGAATTCAAAGAAGAAATCTTCGGCGTCCACCCGAGGCCGCATCTGCTGCACCAGGCGGTCGTCATGCAGCAGGCGAATCGCCGCGCCGGCAGCGCCGCGACCAAAAGCAAGGGATTTGTTCGCGGCGGCGGTAAAAAACCGTGGCGCCAGAAAGGCACTGGACGTGCGCGCTCCGGCTCGATCCGCTCCCCGATATGGGTCGGCGGCGGCACGATCTTTGGCCCGACGCCGCGCGACTACTCGTACCGCATGCCGAAAACGGCGCGGCGCGAGGCGCTCCTCTCGGCGCTGAGCTTAAAGCATAAAGAAGGCAAGATCATTGTCCTCGCCTCCTTCGATTTCGCCGAGCCGAAGACGAAGCTTGCGCGGCAGTTACTTGAGGAACTCCAGGTCAAGAGCGCGCTCATCGTGCTGCCGGAGAACGACGCCAAGGTGATGCTGTCCGTGCGCAATCTGCCCAAAGTGAAGGCGCTCCGTGTCGACGGCCTGAACGTTTACGATTTGCTCCGCTACGAGCACCTCATCCTGACCGAGCAGGCGCTCCGCGCGATCGAAGAGAGGCTCGCGGCATGAGAGAACCGCAGGAAATAATTCAGGCGCCGCTCGTTACGGAAAAGGGGAGCCTCCTCGGCGAGAAAACCAACCAGGTCCTGTTCCGCGTCAAGCGTGACGCGAACAAGATCGAGGTGAAGCAGGCGGTCGAGACGCTGTTCAAGGTGAAGGTGACGAAAGTCCGCCTCACGCGCTATCTCGGCAAAATTAAGCGCGTCGGACGCAGCGCCGGCCGGCTGCCGATGTGGAAGAAGGCTTACGTTACATTAAAAGAAGGGGACAAAATCGATTTTTTCGGCGGCGCTTAATCGGAAATTGAATCATGGCGATAAAAACTTATAACCCGACCTCGCACGGCATCCGCTTCCGCACGGGCCTCGGCTTCGAAGAAATCACCAAGACGAAGCCCGAGAAGGGCCTCGTCGAGCCGCTGCGACGCAGCGGCGGCCGCAATAACACCGGCCGCGTCACAAGTCATCATCGCGGCGGCGGCCACAAGCGCCGATTCCGGCTGATCGACTTCAAGCGCGATAAGCGCGGTATTCCGGCGCGCGTTCAGGCGATCGAATATGACCCGAACCGCTCGGCGCGCCTCGCACTCCTCTGCTACGCCGACGGCGAGCGCCGCTACATCCTCGCGCCCGACCAGCTGAAGGTTGGAGACAAAGTCATGGCCGGCGGCGATGGCGTCGACATCAAACCCGGCAACTGCCTGCCGATGAAATTCATCCCCGTCGGCACCGTCATCCACAACGTCGAATTGAAGCTCGGCAAGGGCGGTCAGATGGTCCGGAGCGCCGGCGCCGGCGCGCAGCTGATGGCGAAGGAAGCCGGCTATGCGCTGCTGAAGCTGCCCTCGGGTGAGCTCCGTAACGTGCTCGCGGAGTGCTCCGCAACGATCGGCCAGGTCGGCAATCTCGAGCAGGAAAACATCTCCCTCGGCAAGGCGGGGCGCAGCCGCTGGCTCGGCAGGCGCGGCTGGACGCGCGGCATTGCAAAAAATCCTGTCGATCACCCGCACGGCGGCGGCGAAGGACGCTCGAAGGGCAACCATCCGATGACGCCGTGGGGCAAGCCGACCAAGGGCTACAAGACGAGAAAAAATCAAACGACGGACAAATACATTATCAAGCGGAGAGAGGCGAGATAACGATGGCGCGCTCGGTTAAAAAAGGTCCCTTCATCGATCAGCATCTGATGAAAAAAGTCGAGAAGATGGCCCAGACGAAAGACCGACGGGCGGTCAAGACGTGGTCGCGCCGCTCGACGATCACGCCGGAAATGGTGGGCCTGACTCTCGCGGTGCATAACGGGCGCAAGTTCATCCCCGTGTTCGTGACCGAGAACATGGTCGGCCACAAGCTCGGCGAGTTCGCGCCGACCCGGACTTTTTATATGCACTCGGGCGATCGCAAAGGCGAGGCGAAAGAAGGAGTCGCGGGCGCGCCGGCCGGCGCTCCTGGAGCCGCCCCGCGCGCGCCTGTCGCCGCGCCCGGAGCCGCTCCGCGGGCTCCCGCGCCCGGCGGTAAACCCGGAGCATAAGAATGGAAACGCGCGCAGTCACGAAATTCGTGCGGCTTTCGCCGCGCAAGGTGCGGCTGGTCGTCGATCAGATCCGCGGCAAGGGCGTCGAAGAGGCGTTGAACACGCTCAAGTTCACGCCCAAACGCGCGGCCGATCTGGTCGCGAAAACACTGCGCTCGGCCGTGGCCAACGCAGAGAATACACAGAGCGTCGATGTCGACAATCTATACATCAAGTCGGTCGAGGTCGGCGACGCGGGCATGTGGAAGCGCTTCATGCCGCGCGCGATGGGCCGCGCGACGAAGATCCGCAAGCGGCTGGCGCATATTACGGTCGTCGTAGACGAGAGGAGCAAATAGCGCATGGGCCAGAAGACGCATCCCAAACTCTTTCGCGTGGGAGTCATCGATTCCTGGGACTCCAAATGGTTCGCGCGCCACGAGTACGCGAAGCTCCTCCACGAAGATTTTAAGATCAAGAATTTCCTGAAGAGCCGGCTCTATCACGCCGGCGTCTCGAAGATCGAGATCGAGAGCGCGGCCGCCAAAGCGAAGATCAACATTCACACGGCGCGTCCCGGCATCGTCATCGGCAAGAAAGGCGCAGAGATCGAGAAATTGAAAAAGGAGCTGTCGCGCCTGACGCAGCGGGAGATTTATTTGAACATCATCGAAGTGCGCCGGCCCGACCTCGACGCGCAGCTCGTGGCGGAAAACGTCGCGCTGCAGCTCGAGAGACGCGTCGCGTTTCGCCGCGCGATGAAGGAAAGCGTCTCGCGGGCCATGCGCATGGGCGCGCAAGGAATACGAATTCAGTGCGCGGGCAGGCTCGGCGGGACGGAAATCGCGCGCACCGAATGGTACCGCGAGGGCCGGGTGCCGCTGCACACGCTGCGCGCCGACATCAGCTACGGCTTCGCCGAATCGAAGACCACCTACGGCGTCATCGGCGTCAAGGTGTGGATCTTCCGCGGCGAGGTGCTGACCGAAGAAGAGCAGCAGCAGAAACAGGCGATGGGCGCATAGAAAATAGCGGTCAGCAATCAGCGATCAGCTTTCAGCCAAAACTGAAATCCGGAGCTGAATGCTGAAAGCTTACAGCTGAAAGCTTGGTTAAAAATGCTCGAACCGAAAAAAGTAAAATATCGCAAACAACAGAAGGGGCGCCGCGCGGGTATGGCTCTGCGTGGCTCGACGCTCGCTTTCGGCGACTACGGCCTCAAGGCGCTGGAGCGAGGCTGGCTCGGCGCGCGCGAGATCGAGGCGGCGCGCATCGCGCTCACACGGTATCTCAAGCGCGGCGGCAAGGTCTGGATCCGCATTTTTCCTGACAAGCCGATCACCAAAAAACCCGCCGAGACGCGCATGGGCAAGGGCAAGGGCTCGCCGGAAGCGTGGGTCGCGGTGATCAAGCCGGGGCGCATCCTCTACGAGATGGAAGGCGTCGAGCGGGATCTCGCGCGCGAGGCGTTTCGCCTCGCGGCGCACAAGCTCTCGCTCCCGACGATGTTCATCGAGCGGAGGCCTCATGCAGGCTAAAGAACTGAGGGATTTGGGCGAGGAGGAGCTGACGCAGAAACGCCGTGAGCTCAAAGAGGAGATTTTTCATCTCAAGCTGCGCAAGGCGACCGGCCGGCTCGAGAACGCGATGAAGCTCCGGGAAGACCGGCGCGATCTCGCGCGCATCGAGACGGTTTTGAAAGAGAAATCCAAGGGCGGGAAATAGCATGGAAGCGAGACGGATGCACAAGGAGCGCCAGGGCGTGGTGCTCAGCAACAAGATGCAAAAGACGGTGATCGTCGCGGTCGAGCGCACCGTGCTGCACCCGAAGTATAAGAAATATCTCAAGCGGCGGACGAAGGTGAAGGCGCACGACGAGAAAAGCGAATGCCGCATCGGCGACCGGGTGCTGATCGTCGAGTGCCGGCCGCTCAGCCGTGACAAGCGCTGGCGCGTCTCGAAGATCGTCGAGCGGGCGGTGGCCGATACGACGGCGGCGCCGGACGCCGCGCTTACGGCGTGAGCTTTCGCCGCGGAACCGAATTATGATTCAAATGAGAACCGTTCTGGACGTGGCCGACAACTCGGGCGCGCGCAAGGTCCAGTGCATCAAGGTTTTGGGCGGCAGCAAGCGGAAATACGCTTCGATCGGCGACATCATCGTGGTGTCGGTGAAAGAAGCGATTCCCAACGCCAAAGTGAAAAAAGGCGAAGTGACCAAGGCGGTCGTGGTGCGGACGGCGAAAGAGCTCGGCCGCTCCGACGGCAGCTACATCCGCTTCGATACGAATTCGGCGGTGCTGATCGACAATCAGAAAGAGCCGATCGGCACGCGCATCTTCGGGCCGGTGGCCCGCGAGCTGAGGGCGAAGAAGTTCATGAAGATCATCTCGCTCGCCCCCGAGGTGTTGTAAAACAGCTTTAAGCAGAGAGAAAAACAGTGCATATCAGGAAAAACGATAGCGTGATGGTGATCTCGGGGCGCGAGCGGCGCAAAACCGGCAAGGTCCTGCGCGTTCTGCCGAAGGAAGGCGCCGCGATCATCGAGCGTATCAACATCGTGAAACGCCATCAGCGCGCGCGCGGACCCCAGCAGACGGGTGGTATCGTCGAGAAAGAGGCGCCGATCCCGCTCTCCAATCTCATGCTGATGTGTGACAAGTGCAATGCGCCGGTGCGCATTGGACGTAAACAGATGACCGGCGAGGAAAAGGCGCGTGTCTGCCGCAGATGCGGCGACCCGCTTGACTAAAAAGAGTTTTCGAATGGCTGCGAGACTTAAAAAGAAATTCGACGACGAAGTCGTCCCGGCGATGATGAAGGAGTTCAATTATAAGAACACCCATCAAGTTCCGCGCATCGAGCGCATCACGCTGAATATGGCGCTCAGCGAGGCGACGCAGAACGTGAAAGTCCTGGACTCCGCGGCGGCGGAGCTCGCGGCAATCACCGGGCAGAAGCCGGTCATCACCAAAGCGAAAAAGGCGATCGCCAACTTCAAGCTGCGCCAGGGCGTGCCGATCGGCTGCATGGTGACTCTCAGACGCGACCGCATGTACGAGTTCCTCGACCGTCTGATTCACGCGGCGCTGCCGCGCGTGCGCGATTTCAAGGGCATTCCGTCGAAGTCGTTCGACGGCCGCGGCAATTATTCGCTCGGGCTGCGGGACCAAGTCATCTTTCCCGAAATCGTGGCCGACAAGGTCGACAAGACCCGCGGCCTGACGGTTTCGATCGTGACGACGGCGAAGAGCGACGACGAAGGCAGGGCGCTGCTCAAGCATCTCGGGATGCCGTTCGCGGCTTAAATCGGAGGTATTCATTGGCTAAGACATGTCTTCGGGTGAAGGCGGAGAGGCCGAATAAATTCAAAGTGCGGCAGTACAACCGCTGTCCTTTGTGCGGCCGCGCGCGAGCATTTTTCCGCCGTTTTCGCATGTGCCGCATCTGCCTCCGGGATCACGCGCGCAAAGGGCATATCCCCGGACTCATCAAGGCGAGCTGGTAGGATTTAAATATGATGACCGATCCGATCGCAGATCTCCTCACCCGCATCCGCAACGCCATGCGTGCCGGCAAGGACACCCTCGAAGTGCCGGCCTCGCGCGTGAAGGAGTCGCTCGTCAAGGTTCTGATCTCCGAGGGCTATTTGCAGGACGTCAAGAAAGTCAAACCGAAGGAAGGCGCCGGCGAGCTGCTGAAGATCCAGCTTAGATTCGACAAGCAGAAGCGCCCGGTGATCACCGGCTTGCGGCGGATCAGCCGGCCGGGGCGTAGAATCTACGTCGGCATCGACGAAATCGCGCCGATCCGCAAGGGGCTCGGCGTCAATGTTCTCTCGACGCCTAAAGGCATTTTGGTCGACCGCGAAGCCAAAAAGGCCAAAGTCGGCGGCGAGCTCATCTGTTCGGTCTGGTAGAGGTAACGAACGTGTCGCGCATAGGAAGATTACCCATTAACGTTCCTGATGGAGTCAAGATCGCGATGGCCGATAAGGCGGTCAAAGTCGAAGGCCCGAAAGGAAAACTCGAGGCCGCGATTCCTCCTGGAATCGATGTCCAGGTCGACGGCAAGACCGTCCGCGTCACGCGTAGCGGCGAAGAGCGCAAAGAGAAGGCCCTCCACGGCCTCGCGCGCAAGCTGATCGCGAACATGGTCGAAGGCGTCAGCAAGGGTTTTACCCGCGTGCTCGAGATCAACGGCGTCGGTTACCGCGCCGAGGTCAGAGGATCCGACCTGCATATCGCACTCGGCTATTCGCACCCGATCGTTTATCCTCTGCCGAAGGGCGTCTCGGCGAGCGTCGAGCGCCAGATCATTATTACGCTGACCAGCGCGGACCGCAGACTTCTCGGCGAGACGGCGGCGGCGATCCGCGGCTTCCGCCCGCCGGAGCCGTACAAAGGCAAGGGCGTCAAATACCGAGAAGAAGTCATTAAGCGTAAGGCCGGCAAGGCGGTCGGCGCGGCGGGCTCCTAAAAGGGACGATTTATGCTCGGCAATCATAGAGTGATCGCGCGCATCCGGCGCCAGAAGCGCGTGCGCAAGCAGGTTCGCGGCACGGACGATCGACCGCGCGTTTGCGTCTATCGCAGCGACAAGCACATTTACGCGCAGGTGATTTCGGACGAGAAGGGCGCGACGTTGATTTCTGTCTCGACGCTCTCACCGTCGCTGAAAGGGAAAGTCAAAAGCACCAAAGGCGTCGACGCGGCCAAACAGGTGGGGCAAGCGCTCGCCGCGGCGTGCAAGGAGAAAAATATCTCCAACGTCATATTTGACCGCAACGGATTTCTCTATCATGGGCGGGTGAAGGCGCTTGCCGATGCGATGAGGGAAGCGGGAATGAAATTTTAATATGGAACGAATCGATCCTCAGGGACTGGAGCTCAAAGAAAAGGTCGTGCACATCAGCCGCGTGGCGAAAGTCGTCAAGGGCGGGCGCCGCTTCAGCTTCAATGCGCTCGTCGTGGTCGGCGACAGCCGTGCGGTGGTGGGGTACGGGCTCGGCAAAGCCAAGGAGGTTCCCGAGGCGATTCGCAAGGGTCTCGAACAGGCGAAAAAGAGCCTCATTCGCGTCCCGATCATCGACGGCACTATTCCATTCGAAGTCACCGGCCGCTTTGGTGCCGGCTATGTTGTTTTAAAGCCCGCCTCCGACGGCACGGGCGTGATCGCCGGCGGCGGCGTGCGCGCCGTCGTCGAGGCCGCGGGCATTCAGAATGTGCTGACGAAATGCATCGGCTCGTCGAATCCGCACAATAGCGTCAAGGCGACGTTCGAAGCGCTGAGAGACTTGAAGCTTCCTGAAGAGATCGCCGGGCGCAGAGGCAAACCGTTGCAGGAGATTCGTTAGAAAGACAGGTCTGAAATGAATTTGAGCGATTTAAAGCCGGCCCCCGGGTCAAATAAAAAGAGAAAGCGCGTCGGGCGCGGAGACGGCTCGGGACATGGGAAGACCGCGTGCCGCGGCCACAAAGGACAAGGCTCGCGCTCGGGCGGCAATATCGCGCCCGGCTTCGAAGGCGGCCAGATGCCGCTCCAGAGGCGCTTGCCGAAGCACGGGTTTCACAATCCGTTTCGCCGTACCTGGGTCGTCGTCAACCTGGGCCAGCTCGAATCCTTCGCCGCCGGCACCGAGGTGACGCCGGAGGCGCTGCACGAGCGCCGCTTGGTCCGGCGCAAAGGAGAGCCCGTGAAGGTGCTCGGCGACGGCGAGTTCACGAAGAAACTGACGATCCGCGCGCATGCCTTTTCCGCCAAAGCGAAAGAAAAGATCGAGTCGCTCGGCGGCAAGGCGGAAGTAATCCAGACGGTAACCGAAGGGAAGCGTGAGGCCGCGGCCGGAAAATAACGGACTCTAAGCTTGGCTGTAATATATGATTGAAGGTTTTCAAAACGCAGGAAAAATTCCCGAGCTGAGGCGGCGGATTTTCTTCACGCTGGCTATGCTCGCCGTCTACCGCGTCGGCGTGCATATTCCGACCCCCGGCATCGATCGCATCGCGCTCGCCTCCTTTTTCGACCAGGTCAAGAACACGATCTTCGGCCTCTTCAATCTGTTCTCCGGAGGCGCGCTCGAACAGTTTTCCGTCTTCTCGCTCGGCATCATGCCGTATATCAGCGCGTCGATCATCCTCCAGCTGCTGACCGTCGTCTTCCCTTATCTCGAGCGGCTGTCGAAAGAGGGGGAAGCGGGGCGGCGAAAAATCACGCAATATACGCGCTACGGCACGATTGTGCTGTCGATTGTCCAGGGTCTCATGATCGCCGTCGGCATGGAGGGGACGCGCGGCGCCGGCGGCGAGGCGATCGTGCTCAATCCCGGCTGGAGCTTCCGCATCATGACGATCATCACGCTCACATCCGGGACGGCGTTCATCATGTGGCTCGGCGAGCAGATCACCGAGCGCGGCATCGGCAACGGCATCTCGCTCATCATCTTCGCCGGCATCGTGGCGCGGCTGCCTTCGGCAGTAACCACCACATATCAGTTCATCAATGAAGGCGAACTCGGCCTGTTGATCGTCATTTTGGTCGTGGCGATCGTCATCGCGACCGTCGCCGTCGTTATCTTCATGGAACGGGGGCAGCGAAGAATTCCCGTGCAATACGCAAAACGCGTCGTCGGCCGGAAGATGTACGGCGGGCAGACGTCGCACCTTCCGCTCAAGATCAACACGGCAGGGGTCATACCGCCGATCTTCGCCTCGTCCATCTTGATCTTTCCGGCGACCATCGCGCAGTTCGTCCAGCAGCCCTGGGCTCAGGCGATGGCGGGCTATCTCGCGCCCGGGCAGTGGCTGCACGACGTGCTTTACGTCGGCTTCATTATTTTCTTTTGTTATTTCTATACCGCCGTCGTCTTCAATCCGGTGGACGTTTCGGAGAACATGAAGAAATTCGGCGGCTATATTCCCGGCATACGGCCGGGGCAGAAAACAGCAGAGTTTATCGACCGCGTGCTCTCGCGCATCACGCTGGGCGGGGCGATCTATCTATCCGTCGTCGCACTGCTGCCGACGCTTTTGATCCGGCAGTTCAACGTGCCATTCTATTTCGGCGGCACGGCGCTTCTGATCGTCGTTGGCGTCGCGATGGATACCATCGCTCAGGTAGAGACGCACATGATCACGCGGAATTACGAAGGCTTTATGAAGCGGGGCCGCTTGAGAGGTAGAAGAGGCTAGCGCGAGTGGACGTTTTGCGCGTCGTTTTTTTTGGTCCTCCGGGGGCCGGTAAGGGAACACAGGCCAAGCTTCTGGAGCAGAAGTTCGGCGCGTGCCAGGTTTCGACGGGAGACATTTTGCGCAAGGCGGCGCGCGCCGAAACACCGCTCGGGAAGCAGACTTCCGGCTATCTCGCGCGCGGCGATCTTGTCCCTGACGACGTCATGGTCAAGCTCGTCGCCGAACGGCTGAAAGAGCCGGATTGCAAGGCGGGATTTATTCTCGACGGTTTTCCGCGGACAATCGCCCAGGCCGACGACCTCGAACGGATACTGAAAAAGGGAGGCCTGCCGCTGGAGCATGCGTTGGGGCTGAAGGCCCCGAATGACGTCCTCATCAAGCGGCTGTCGGGGCGGCGGACGTGCAGGAACTGCGGCGCCATGTACCATGCCGTCTTTAATCCGCCGGCGAAGGACGGTGTCTGCGATCGCTGCGGCGGCGAGCTGTATCAGCGCGAAGACGACCGCGAGGAGCAGATCGCCGCGCGGCTTCGCGTCTACGAGCAACAGACGGCGCCGCTGAAAGATTATTATCGGAAGCGACGCCTCCTCAGGGAGATCGACGGCGTCGGTACGGTCGAGGAGGTTCGCAAGCGCGTTTTCCGCGCGGTCGGAGACGGAGCAAAATGATCACGATCAAATCCGCGCGCGAGATCGATGTGATGCGCCGCGCGAACGTGATCGTGGCCGAAGTGCTCCAGGAGCTGAGACGAGTCCTCAGGCCTGGAGTTACGACGCTCGAGCTCGATGAAATTGCCGAGGAGTTGACGCTTAAGAAAAACGCGACGCCGGCGTTTAAAGGATACCAGGTAGCGGGACGGATTTATCCGCGCTCGCTTTGCGCCTCGATCAACGACGAGATCGTCCACGGTATTCCGTCGGCGCGGGCGCTGAAAGAAGGCGATATCATCGGGCTTGATTACGGCGTCATTTACCAGGGTTATTACGGCGACTCTGCCGTGACGGTCGGCGTCGGAAAGGTAAGCGAGGAGGCGGAGCGGCTGATGCGTGTGACGGAACAGGCGCTCTACCGCGGCATCGAGCAGTTGAAAGACGGCGAGCGCATGGGAAAGCTTTCCTCGGCGATTCAGCACACGGCCGAGGACGCCGGTTTTTCCGTCGTCCGCTCGTTCGTCGGACACGGCATCGGCAGGCGCCTGCACGAGGAGCCGCCGGTGCCGAATTACGGCCAGCCGGAAAGCGGCCTGAGGCTGCGCCAGGGCATGGTGCTCGCCATCGAGCCGATGGTCAACGTAGGTGGCTACGACGTCACGATCAAAGAAGACGGGTGGACGGCGGTGACGCAGGACGGAAGCCTCTCGGCGCATTTCGAGCATTCCGTCGCGATCACGGAGAACGGGCCGTATATTTTGAGCCGATTATAGACGGGATGTGAAGGCTTCGGCTTTCAAATTCCTTGTGCTAGAATAGACGTTTATGCCCAAAGACGACGCGATCGAAGTTACCGGAAGCGTGCTCGAGACGCTGCCGAACGCGATGTTCCGCGTGCAGCTCGACAACGGGCACAAGGTCTTGGCGCACATCTCGGGCAAGATGCGCATGCATTACATCAAGATCCTTCCCGGCGACAAGGTCCGGGTCGAGCTCTCGCCGTACGACTTGGCACGCGGGCGGATTATTTACCGGGAGAGATAACATGAAGGTTAGAGCCTCGGTCAAGAAAATTTGCAATAAGTGCAAGGTCATTCGGCGCAAGGGCGTCGTTCGCGTCGTGTGCGAAAACACACGGCATAAACAGAGACAGGGATAGAGGGACATATGGCGCGCATAGCCGGAGTCGATCTGCCGCGAAACAAGCGCATGGAGATTGCGCTCACGTATATCTACGGAATCGGGAGGAGCGCTTCGAAGAAGATCCTCCAGTCGGCCGGAGTGTCGTTCGACACGAAGACCGACAACCTGAGCGACGACGAGGTCGTGAAGATCCGCGCGATCATCGATCAGGGCTGGAAGGTGGAAGGCGATCTCCGCCGCGATGTGACCCAGAACATCAAGCGCCACATCGACGTCGGCTCGTACCGCGGCCTCAGGCACCGTAAGAATCTGCCCGTCCACGGCCAGCGCACGCACACGAACGCGCGCACACGCAAAGGGCCGCGGAAGACCGTCGCCGGCAAGAAGCAGGCGCCGTCTAAAGGTTAACCTCGGCGATCATCAGGAGAATTTATGGCGAAGGACGAACAGAGCGAGAAAAAGGACGAAGGCAAAGCCGAGGAGAAAGCTCCTGAGCGCGCCGCGCGCAAGAAAAAAGGACGCAAGAATATCGCCGAAGGCGTCGTGCATATTCATTCGACGTTCAATAATACGATCGTGACGATCACCGATTATCAAGGCAACGTGATCTCGTGGTCGAGCGCCGGCAGCATGGGCTTCAAGGGCTCGCGCAAGGGCACGCCGTTCGCCGCCCAGCAGGCCGCCGACAGCGCGGCGAAAAAGGCGGCGGACCACGGGGTACGCAGCGTGCAGGTGTTCGTGCGCGGCCCGGGCGCCGGGCGCGAATCGGCGCTCCGTTCTTTGCAGGCGGCTGGCATTCACATCAGCTTGATCAAGGACGTGACGCCGATCCCCCACAACGGCTGCCGCCCGCCCAAACGGAGGAGAGTATGAGAGCAACATTGAGGAGATTTTAAGCAGTGGCCAGGTATACAGGATCGGTCTGCCGACTTTGTCGGCGTGAGAACATGAAGCTGTTTCTCAAGGGAGAGCGCTGCTATACCGACAAGTGCGCCATCGAGCGGCGGAACTATCCGCCGGGACAGCACGGCCAGGGCCGGCCCAAATTCTCCGAATACAGCTTGCAGCTGCGCGAGAAACAGAAGATCAAGCGCATGTACGGTCTGTTCGAGAAACAGTTTCGCCGCACGTTCGAGATGGCGGAGCGCATTAAAGGCATCACCGGAGAGGCGCTGTTGATTCTCCTCGAACGTCGGCTGGACAACGTCGCGTACCGCCTCGGCTTCGCCAGCTCGCGCGCGGACGCGCGCATGCTGGTGCGCCACGGCCATGTCCGAGTCAACGGCAGAAGAGTCACGATTCCATCGTACCTGGTCAAAGCCGGCGACACGATCACCGTCGCCGAAGCAAGCCGGCAGCTCGAGCGCGTGCTGGCGGCGATGGAGGCCGCGCAGCGCCGCGGCGTGCCGGAGTGGGTCGAAGTGGACCGCGAGGCCGCGACCGGGAAAATCAAGTACCTGCCGACGAGAAGCGACATCACCGCGCCGATCAACGAGAAGCTCGTCGTCGAGCTATATTCCAAGTAACCTGAGGAGTGCATTATTATGCATAGGCACTGGACCGATTTGATCAAGCCGAAGCAGCTCGAATCCGACGAGAAGAGCCTGAACGCGACGTACGGCAAGTTTTATGCCGAGCCGTTCGAGCGGGGCTTCGGTGCGACGATCGGCAATTCGCTCCGGCGGACGCTGTTGTCGTCGCTCATGGGCGCCGCGATTATCTCCGTCCGCATCAAGGGCATTCTGCACGAGTTTTCCACGATCCCCGGCATCACCGAGGACGTCACGGACATCATCCTGAACCTGAAGGAGATACGTCTGCGTCTTCTCGATACCGAGCAGCAGACGATCCGCATCGACGCGAAGGGGCCGAAATCCGTCCAGGCGCGCGACATCATCGCCGGCCCGGGAGTCGAGATTCTGAACCCCGACCAGCACATCGCGACGCTCGCGCGCGACGCGAAGCTCGAGATGGAAATGGTCGTCAAGCTCGGCCGCGGCTACGTGCCCGCGGAGCGCAACAAGGAAGAGGGCGTGCCGGTCGATACGATCTCGATGGACGCGATCTTCTCGCCGATCCGCAAAGTGAATTTCACCGTGACGAACGCCCGTGTCGGGCAGCGCACGGACTACGACCGCCTCGTCTTCGAAGTCTGGACCGACGGCGGTATCAAGCCCGACGACGCGGTCGCCTACGCGGCGAAAATCCTTCAGGACCAGCTGCAGATCTTCATCAACTTTACCGAAGAGCCGCAACCGAGCCGGCGCGACGAGTCGCCTACGACGCCGCTGAACGAAAACCTCTACCGCAGCGTCGACGAGCTGGAATTCTCCGTGCGCTCACAGAACTGCCTGCAGAACGCCGACATCAAATACATCGGCGAGCTGGTGCAGAAGACCGAGCAGGAGATGCTGAAGACCAAGAATTTCGGACAAAAGTCGCTCAACGAGATAAAGGAAATTCTCCGCGGCATGGGCCTCGAGCTGGGCATGAAGCTCGACCATTTTCCGTCGCGCGAGGAGATCGAAAACCGACGCCGCGCGCGGGAAAAGGAAACCGCCTAAATCGAGCATTTATGCGACATCTAAGGGCAGGCAAAAAATTCAACCGCAGCGCCAGCCATCGTCGCGCGCTGCTGAGAAACCTTGTCACGTCGCTGTTGCGCCACGAGCGCATCCAGACGACCGATCCAAAGGCGAAAGAGCTGCGCCGCTGGGCTGACTGGATGATCGGCCTCGGCAAGCAGGGGACGCTGCATGCGCGGCGCCAGGCGCTGGCCGTGATTCAAGACGAGGCGGTCGTGCACAAGCTGTTCGATACGCTCGCGGCGCGCTTCAAAGATCGGCCGGGTGGTTACAGCCGCGTGGTCAAGATCGGCTGGCGCCGCGGCGATCAGGCGGCGGTATCGATCGTCGAACTGCTGCCTGCCGAGGCGCCCGCGAAAGCCGAAGGCGAGGGCGGAAGACGCCGTCGCCGGCGCACCAAGACGGAAGGCGACGAAAAAGCCGGCGAGGCGAAGCAGCCGCGCCGCCGCGCCAAAGCGGCGACGGCCTAGCCGCTGTAAAGTTTTGTAAAAGGGGCGGTTCGAAAGAACCGCCCCTTTTTTTTATTGTCTTGCCGATTTCGCGAGCAGCCGGTCGAAGCTTTCGCCATCGGCTCCGGCGAATTTCACCTCGTGAAACCCCGGCGTGAAATAGCCCGCCAGATCGAAAAGCCTGCGCGCTTCTTCGGCTTTCCACATCGCGCCGACGCGGATGGAGAGATCTCCCGCCGCGCTGCGCTCGCGATCGAATTTCACCGTCGAATGGACGAACTCGGCGTGTTTCTTTTCGCCGGTGATATAGGGGATGAGAAACGCGATCGCTCGTTCCAGCGAGGCGCCTTGAGCCGTGGCATGGCGGTAAAAGTTCTCTCCGTCTTTGTCCGCCGCGATCGCCAGCTCGACGAGCGGCAGCAAATCATACACATGGTAGTGCAGCGCATCGCGCTGGCGAAAGTCGAAGGTTGTCCCGTCAGGATTGAGATTGCGATCTAAATGACGCCGGTATTCGGCGGCAGTCCAGCGCGACCGCGCGGCGTCGGGCAGAAGGTAAGCGACATGGCCGATGATCTTCAGCCGGTGGCTCATGTGGTTGTTTTGCGCCGCGCTGCTTTCGGGACGAATCTCCGTCCTTTCTTTATCGGCCATGCGCAGCAGCCAGCGATCGATTTCCGCGCGCTCTACCCCAGAGAATAATCTCCTGGCGAGATCGTACCCCTTCATCAGGCGAACGAACTCCGTCTCGTTGATCGGGTTTCCGTCGCTCTCGTAGGTGCGAGCCCATGCGAGAATAAATTCGCGCGCCTTGGCGCCGTATTCCGGCTTGCCCGCCAGCGCATAACAATATCCAAGAGCCTCGATCTTGAAGAGGTCGCGCCGCGCGGCCAAGCTGCGCGTCTTGTCGGGATCGTTGTATAGCCTGCCCTCGGAGACAATCTTCCTTATGGGCTGCGCGGCTTCGCTCAGGGCGCGATCGGCGATCTTTTGTACCGGCGCAAACGCGGCCGCGGCGCCCGGCTCGTTCTTGAGGGTTTGTTTCAGCGCCGCGATTTGTCCGTCGCTCATCGTAATGCGGGAGGAGTTGGAGATATCCGCGGCAACGCCCGGCGTGACGCTAACAAGCAGAAAGAATAATGCGAGCGCCGCGCGCATGCATCGAGGGTACGAATGAAGTCGAATACTGTCAATGGTTGGTGTTTCCCCGCCGCCATGATAACAGACTCACTCATGACCGTATTGCGCCACTCCATTGCCGGCATCGCGAGCATTCAACTCGACGATCAGGCCTTGGATCGGCTTTCCTGGCGCGATTTCGGCAACGGGCTGAAGATGGCGCGGCTCGCGCGCGAGGGCAAACGCGAGATGGTCGTCTACCGAATCGCGGCCGGGGCCGCAGCCAATGTTTTTCTCCGACACGAGCACGTCGGGGGCGAGTATTATTTAGTGCTCAAGGGCGCGATTGCCGATGAGACGGGCTCATATCGCGCCGGCGACGTCGTCTATCTCGATCCCAAGTCCATCCATAGGCCGCATGCGCCGGCGGGCGCTGGTGAGACCGTCGTGCTCGTCGTCTGGCCGGAAGGCGTGACGGTACTCGAGTAGGCCCCCGAGCGTGAATGTCGGCTATTTCCTTTTTTGGCCTGCTGGGCGGCGCGTCATTTGCGCGGAAGCGGGCGGCGGCCGCGGGGTTCTACCGGCTCGGCCGCGCGCTCCCGGCGTTCTACAGCACGCGCCCGACACTTCAGGAAGCAAAAGAGGAAATACGTCGCGCCGTCGAGCGGCGCGGGGAGACTTTCCTCGCCGTTGCGCTCGAGCGGATTTACGGCGACCCAACTAGTCCTTATCTGCGTTTGCTACGCCTCGCCGGTTGCGAGTTCGCCGATCTGGCGCATTCCGTTCGCGAAGCCGGGCTCGAACCAACGCTGGAGCGGCTCGCCGCGGAGGGCGTTTACCTCACCATCGCCGAATACCGCGGAAACGCCGACGTCGTGCGCGGCGGAATCAGCTTTAGAGTAACGCCGGAGAGCTTTCAGCGCCGCGACGGTGCGCCCGGCATTCTCATTCAGACCAGCGGCAGCACGGGACAGCCAATCGGCGCCACGGCCTCCTTGGCGCGACTCGATTTCAGCGTGCGGGCGCTGATCGTTTTCTTCGCGACGCAAGGCCTCTTCGACGCGAGTCATGCGCTCGTCGACGCGGTCCTCCCAGGCAGCGGCGGGACGTGCTGCATGTTTATCTATACGAAAATCGGCGTTGTCCCGAAGCGATGGTTCGCCCGCACGGTGCCGAATAAAAGCGGGGCGGGCGCGCTCTATCATCGGCTCACTACGGAGCTCATCGTGCGGCTGGCAAGAAGATACGGACCCGGATTTCCGGCGCCGGAATTCGTCGGCTCGACGGTCATTCTCGACTGGATATCTCAGGAGCGCGCCGCGGGACGGCGCTGCTGCATTACGGCGTCATCGAGCAATGCGGTGCGTATCGCCAGCCAAGCGGGGCGAGCCGGAGTTCGCCTCGATGCGGTGACCTTCGTCGCCACCGGCGAGCCGCTGACCGAAGCCAAGCGCGAGATCATCGAAGCCGCCGGCGCGACGGTCACGTGCCGGTATGCGTTTGCGGAGCTTGGCATGGCGGGTTACGGCTGCGGCCATAGGCGCTTTACCGACGAGGTTCACGTGCTGCAAAATTTCGCCACCGTGGTGCCTCGCTCCACCGCACCCTACAGTCCGCTGCTTTTTACGACGATCGATCCGTGCGCCGATCGGCTGCTTTTGAACGTGGCGAACGGCGACTGTGGGATTATCGACCGCAGCCCGTGCGGCTGCGCGCTGGAAGCATGTGGACTGGGACTTCACCTCCACGAGATTCGCAGCCGCGAGAAGTTCACGGCCGAAGGCATGAATTACTTCTGGGCCGACGTCGCCGAGTTCGTCGAAAAAATTCTGCCCGAAGAGTTCGGCGGAGCGTCATCCGATTATCAGCTGGCCGAGGAAGAAGACGCCGCCGCCGAGACGCGACTCGTGCTCCGCATCCATCCGCGGCTTGGCGCCGTGGACGAAGGAGCGGCGCTCGCGCGCGTCCGCTCGGAGTTGGGACGCGGCTCGTGGGGCAACGAATTCCAAGCCCGGATCTGGGACAGCGCGGGGACGCTTAGGGTCAGGCGCGAGGCTCCCGCCGCGAGCGCGCTCGGGAAAATTCTTCCCATCGAAGTGCGCAAAAAAGGCTCCGCGTAAGCGTCGGCGGAGCGGGGCAGGTCAACAGGGCAGCGTGAGGGTGAACGTCGAGCCTTTGCCCAGCTCGCTCTCCACACGAATCGTTCCCTTGAGAAGATCGGTGTATTTTTTCACGATGTAAAGCCCCAGGCCGACCCCGCCGTACGAGCGTGTCTCGGAGCTGTCGACCTGATGGAAGATGTTGAAGACCGAGGGGAGCATTTCTTTCTGAATGCCGATGCCGGTGTCTTCGACCTCGATCTGCAGCATTTTCATTTGCGACGTGAAAGCCGCCCGAATGCTGATGCTTCCTGTCTCGGTAAACTTGATCGAGTTGTTGATCAGGTTTTGCAGGATGTGCTTGAGCTTGGCGGCGTCGGTTTTGACGATGAGATGCTCGCGGGGATAATCCCAGTGAAAAACGACATTTTTGCCGAGCGGAAAATCATAATTGGATTTGATGCCGTCGAGAAATTCGCCGACATCGAATTCGCGGATGTCGACCTGGGCTTTGCCCGCTTCGATGCTCGTTGCCTGGAGAATTTGGCTGATCATGATGAGCAGATCGGTCGAACGGCCGATGACTTTTTCCAGCGCGCGGCTCTGCTGCGGATTGATCGGCCCGAGGACGCCTTCCTTGATCATGCCGGTATAGCCCATGACGACGTTCAGAGGCGTGCGCAGCTCATGCGACATGACGCTCAAGAATTCGTCTTTCGCCTTATTGGCCCTCAGCAGGTTCGCGTACGCGTGCTCGAGCTCCGAATTCGCCTTTTCGAGCTCGCTCGTTTTGTCCTTCACCTTCTGTTCGAGCGTGGCGTAGGAGATTTTCAGTTCGCCCGCCATGCGGTTGAACTGCTGCGCGAGCCCCTCGATCTCGTCGCCGGTCGCGATGGCGACCCGGTAATCGAGATTGCCCGCGCCGATAATCTTAGCTCCCTCGTGCAGCTCGCGGATCGGACCTGTGATTCTAGTGCTCAGCCAAGCCATGATAGCGGCGCCGGCCACCAACACGACAACGAGCAGCATCAGCGCCGATCGTTTTAAAAGATCGACGTTGGCGAGCGCGGCGTCGCTCGGCTCTTCGAGAATAACGGCCCAGCCGAGCCCGCGGATCGGGGCATAGGTGCTGAGCACCGGGCGATCCATGATGCCGCGCGATTCCTTTGCCGGAGAGGCGTCCGCGCGAGTCGGATTGATCAAGAATTCGCGCACCTTCTCCAGGCTCCGGAGGTTGAGTTTCTTTGATACGAGCGAGGCATCGCCATGGGCGATGAGGTTCCCCTGCTCATCGACGAGATAGGCGTAGCCGGCGGCGCCGAACCGGACTTTCTCGATGACCTCCCACAAAAATGAAAGATCAGCTTCGACCGACAGCACTCCAACGATATTTTGCGCCGTACCCCACAAGGGAATCGAGATTGTCACGTAAGGCTGACCGTGAACCGAGAGGTATACGCGGCTGATATAATCCTGACCTTCCATTGGCTTGATGAACTTTGTCGCCTTGCTTTGGTCTTTGAGGTCAGAGGCAAAATACACCTTGCGATCGGAGACCTTGACGGCTTCCATGCCTTTGGAGTCGATGATCGAGGCTTCCGTGAAGCTGCTGTCGTTTTTTACAAGCAGGCCGAGGAGCAGTTGCTGTTCTTTGCTGCCGAGCGCGTAGAGATTGACCGCGTTGGCGGTGTCGGAAAAGCGCTCGATCTTGCGCTTGACGTAATTGTTGATCCGGTCCGCCGTGACGGACGCTATCTCGTTCTGCAACTGGACGGCGTCGCGTCGAATCTGCCGTTCGGTATACGAGTAGCTCGCGATAATGACGAGCGTCAGGGTGAGACCGAAGAAGCTGAGACCCCACAGGAGGAAACGACGGCGGATACCGCCACCGCCTATGGGCGCACCGATGAGATTCCGCCAGTCTTTCACCGCCAACAATCTGGCGGAAGGTAGAGCCCGCTCCAGGGTGATAGTCTTATGCGTCAGAGAAGTGGCCATGACCCAGCCGTCCAGATTTTCAATCGCGACTACTAAGAATGAGCACTCCAGTGCAAAGTTGTGTACGATGGTTGTCAAAAATTGGCATTTTTTGACGCAATACGGCCACTTTTTTCAATTTTTTCCTTCCAGCGCCAAAAAAGCAGGAATTATGCCATAGCCGCATCGACCGTAACCAGCAAAAACACCTCTACAAAAAACGCCGAAGGCTTTGGCACATTTTTTACTGGTATGCGTATCCTGACCTGGAAATGTAGCACCGGACACTATTTTGCCCTTGACGGTCATCGATGTCCTAGTCTAGTTTAATTCATTTATAATTATGGACCAGCGTTCCAAATTGGAGCTTCCCTTCAATTAATTGTCTTGCATCTGTAGCGGGAACCTATCTACTAATAGAGGTCAGTCTAATCGAGGGGCGGGAATGAAAAAATCGACCCAGAATGTCTCGGCGGGAGCCGGCGACTCGTCGTCCCGAAAAAGAAAGCCGGACCCTAATCCCCTTGGTTGGCCTGTAGTGCCTGCGCAAATAAAGGACCTGCTGCGTCTTCAACAACAGCGCAACAACGGTTTCGCCCCACTAAGCGGAAGCGTTCTAAACGCTCGGGTGCTTATCATTGAAGGCATATCGGGTTCTGGAAAAGACACATTTCAGGAATATTTGACGACAAAACTTAAGGGAAAAGATGTCCACGATTATTCCGAGGGCGAACTGCTCCAATCATGGAAACAATTGCAGATCGAAGGTATGCCAGAGGTCCGCATTAAATTCATGCGGTTTTTTGTTAACTACGTGAAGGAGACCCTTGCGCGCGATAGAGATGCCATCTTCCTATTAAACAGGTTCCATTTATCGGCGTATGTTTCGACGGTTTCGAGATACCCATATCTGAAAGAGCAATACGACGAAATCATAGGTACTTTGCAAACACTTCCAGTGCACGTATTTGTTTTACAGTTGGATGAAAAGGAAATTGAAGAGAGAAGCTTACATCCGGAAAGATCAATTTGGTGGTCGAAATATCAACGAGAAATAATCACCAAGGAAGGATTCAAAACTCCCCGGCATAGGCGCGCATGGCAGCAGAAATTAATTTTTGAGACGGCCAAAAAACAACCATTGGCTTATTCTATAATAAACGTTTCTTATATTACCGAGGGTCGAAAATTGGCCGATTTGGATTCCGTCTCGATCACTAGGTCGTCTTCTGTCTCGATCAACAAGGCGTAGAGTATAAGCGTGTTGGTGACCGAAAAATTTGTATTTATACATTTGCCCCGAACTGGCGGCACATTTGTCAGCGACATTATAAGAAAGTTTTTTCCATCAGCTCGGGAAATTGGCTATCACCTTCCGAGGACTCTTATGCCGCGCGAGTACGCGCATCTTCCGGTTTTGGGTACAATTCGTAACCCATGGGAATTTTATGTTTCTTGGTATCACCATCAGAAGGCGAGCAGTCGGTATACGCCGCTGTTTTGTACTATTAGCGATAGTAGAAATCTTGATTTTGCGGATACTATTCGAAACGCATTGAACTTGGGCGTTGACGATGAAAAGCTCCGCGTTTTGATCGACGCTTTGCCTGAAGAGTTCAATTTCCGCGACAAGCACATTCCGAACCTGACGAAAAGTCTTATGGCGAAAATCCGTCGCACGGGCCTCGGGCTATATTCATTCCGATTCAGTCAATTATTTGGGCCAACCGACGATGTGCATTTTTGCCGCGTAGAATCGCTTCGTCAGGATCTTGTTAGATTTTTTGATAAGATCGGGATTATTGATAGCACCCTAAGGGATTATGTCCTCGATTCGGACAAAAAAAATACTTCGGACCATCTCCATTATTCATTTTATTATCCAGGCGAGCTTGCCGATTTGGTTGCGACTCGTGACCGCTCTCTAATTGATCGCTTCGGGTACGCCTTCGAAGACCGGGTCAATCGTGCGCCAAGTGCTGCGAGCCATTAAGCATTCTGGCGTTGTCGTTACCCGTCGATCGATCGAGACTCAAAACAGCGAAATGCCATAGCAATTCGCACGGCCCAGCACAGTCGTGCTATACTCGCAACGCTATGAACTATCGTCGGCGCATTGGGAATAGAATTGCTTTTTGCGTGGCGCTGCTTTTATCCTTCGACCTAGCCTACGGGCAACAGCCACCAAAAGTACCTCGCGTTGGCTTCATAATATCTTCCGGAGCTTCGAACGCCCAATCTCCGCAATTGACGGCATTCAGGCAAGGCTTACAAGAACTGGGATATGTTGACGGCAAAAATATACTGATCGAGCGCCGCTATGCCGAAGGACAACTCGATCGGATGACGCCTTTTGTGAATGAGTTCGTACAGCAAAAGGTTGATGTCATCATGGGCGTCAACAATGTCGTGATTAGAGCCGCTAAAGACGCTACGAAAACAATCCCCATCGTGATGATAAGCTCCGTGGATCCGGTTGCCGCCGGATACGTGGATAGCTTTGCGCATCCTGGTGGCAATGTTACCGGCTTAGCTTGGCTAAATCGGGATATAAGTTCTAAAAGAGTAGAGCTCCTGAAGCAAGTTTTACCGAAGATGTCGCGCATTGCTGTTCTTTGGGATGGCAATGCGCCGGGACCTGCAATCGCTTTCAAGGAATATACAGCGGCTGCCCAAGGCTTTAAATTAGATTTGCGCTCGATTGAAATCAAAGCGCCGAATCCCAATCTGGAGCGGGCTATACAAACAGCGAAAAACGCGCGCGTGGACGCGTTGTTTGTTGTCTCAAATCCCCTAATGGGCCAATATTCTAAGCAGGTCTTTGACCTCGCGCTCAAGCACCGCATGCCGTCAATGACCGAAGAGATCCGTTACGTTGATGCTGGAGGTTTGATGTCGTACGGCGCACATTTGGCGGATCTGTACCGCCGCGCTGCGGGGTACGTCGTAGAAATCTTGAAAGCCGCAAAGCCCGGCGATCTCGCCGTCAAATTACCCGAGAAATTTGAGCTTTCTGTCAACTTAAAAACGGCGCGACAGCTAGATATTAACATTCCACAACAAGTTCTCATTCAAGCCGATAAAATAATACAATAGAGATCCTGCCGCCTTGGTCTGCGTCTAGCGCTCAGCCTTTTTCACAACCCGGGGTTGTCCCAGGTTCGCGTTTTTCTACGTTGTCTACATTGCCCCGCGGCATTGAGATATTAGTGCCGCCGTATTAGTACTGAATTACGGAGGAGCTATGGCGAATCTAGGATTTATCGGCACGGGAGGCATGGGAAGCGGCATGGCCGGAAACCTGCTCAAGGCCGGGCATCATCTGTTTGTAAACGATCTCAGGCGCGAGGTTGCCCGGGGCCTTGAGAGCCAGGGCGCCGAGTTCAAAGATTCGCCGCGTTCCGTCGCGGAAGCTTCTGAGATCGTATTATCGATGCTGCCGTACAATGAGGCCGTCGAGCAGGTAGGCCTCGGGGCGGGCGGGTTGCACGAGGCGGCTCGCGGCGCGAAGGTTTGGATCGACTTCAGCAGCATCGACAAAAAGACGATCCTCCGTGTCAACGACGGGCTGAAGAACAAGGGCTGGCGGCTCCTCGACGGTTCGGCTGGCGGCGTCGAGGAGCAAGCGGCGGCGGGGACGCTGTCGCTCTGGCTCTCCGGTCCGAAGGATCTTTACGAGCGCTCTTTGCCGCTCGTCCAGCCCATGGCGAAGAACGTCATGCACGTCGGCGAGCTCGGTAATGCCAAGCTCGTTAAAAACGCGATGGCGATGTTCGCCGCGATCCAGCATATGGGTCTGGTCGAGATCGCGACGTGGCTTCAAAAGGGCGGCGTATCGGAAGCGACCTTTCAAGCCGTGCTCAAGAATTCCCAGAGCCGCTCGGAGGGCATCGATCGGATGTGCGAAACCCTTGTCTCGCGCAAGTTCAAGCCGCGCAAATCCTGGATGCCGAAAGACGTGGGCTTCGGCCTCGACATGGCGCGCGAGATGCAGGTGCCGATGCCCTTCAGCGCGCTCGCATACCAGATGTTCGGCATCGCCCAGGCGAACGGTCTCGACGGCTACGAAGCGACGGGCATCGCGCACAATGTCTATCAACTCATCAGCGGGGAAATGAAAAAAGGAATGTGAAGATAAAATGTTGGAATCTAGACGAGAACGGAAAGGAGAAGAACGCCGCGCTCAATCTATTATTCTAGCTTCGATATTCTAACTTTTGATGCAGCTTTTATGGTACCGCTCGACCGTTTATCGCGCTTCTTGAGTTTTTTGTTACGCCATCGGCCGCCGGAATACCCGCTCGCCTTCGACCGGCAGGGATTTGTTGCATGGAGCGAGCTTTTGCGGCGCGTTCAGACACGCTATCCCGACGCGACGGAAGACGACATTCGCGAAATCGTGACGGCGGCCGACAAGCGGCGCTTCGAGCTGCGCGACGACAAAGTGCGCGCGACCTACGGCCATTCTTTTCCTGTCGACCTCGGCGGGGAGAGCGTCGCTCCGCCGGAAGAGCTTTATTTCGGCACGGCGCGAGACCTGGCGCAGAGTATTCTGCGCGAGGGACTCAAGCCGCGCGGGCGCTCTTACGTGCATTTGAGCACGTCGATCGACGAGGCGGAGGCCGTCGGGCGACGGCGCGATCCCGCGCCGGCGATCATCGTCGTAGCGGCGCGCGCCGCGCAGCAGTCGGGAATCGAATTCTATTCCTCCGGCCCGCTTTACCTCGCGCCCCAGATTCCTTCCCGCTTTCTCTCCGTCAGAAAATCCTAGCGCAGCGGCTAGTCGACGCGATGCGGCAAATTCACGCTCCGCGCGCGCCGCAGGGTGAGCTTGCCGCATCGCACGATTGACTTTGCGGCGAACTCGGGTCTATAAATAATCTTCATTTTCGCAGGCATTTATCAGGTACTTGTATGCATATCGGCCGGCAATCCTACGCTCTGTTTTGGTGTCTTCGCCACACACACCGGGGGTTTAGAATAACTTCTAATGAAGAGTCACCTTGAGTATCTGTTGAGCCGGGCGATCGAGAAGACCGCGAAGGGGGAAGAGCTGGAAACAACAGATCTTCCCCCTTTGTTTCTTGAGCCGCCGAAGCAGAAGGAGTTCGGCGACCTGGCCTCGAACATCGCGCTGGTATGGGCGAAGCAGCTGCGCCGGCCACCACGCGCGGTCGCGGAAGCGATCGCGAAGAATATCGAAGACACCGAGGGCATTCTCGCGCGCGTCGAGATCGCCGGGCCGGGTTTTTTGAATTTCACGTTTTCGCCGAAGTTCTATTACGCGCGCCTTAAGGAGCTCGATACCGAGCGGGAGCTCGTGCCACGGTTCGGCGGCGGTGAAAAGGTCCAGGTCGAGCTCGCGAGCGCCAACCCGACGGGACCGCTCCACGTCGGCCATGGGCGCGTCGCGGTTATCGGCGACGTGCTCGCGCGGCTGCTCGACGCCGCGGGTTTTGTCATCGAGCGGGAATATTATGTGAACGACGCCGGTAATCAGATGGAGAAATTAGGCCAGTCGATCTATGCGCGCTATCGCGAGCTGTTCGGAGAAAAGATCGATTTTCCCGAAGACGGCTATCCGGGCGAATACGTCAAAGACGTCGCAGCCGAAGCGAAGCAGCGCTGGGGCGATAAATATTTGTCGGCATCTCAAGAGCAAGCCGTCGCTTTTTTCCGCCAATACGGCGGCGAGCGGCTGCTTGAGATCATTCGCGCCGACTTGGCGGCCTTCGGAATTTCCTTGGACTCTTTCGTCAGCGAAAAAGAGCTGAGAGCGCGCGGCGCCGTCGAGCAGACGCTCGCGCAGCTCGCCGCGCGCGGCATGCTCTACGACCTGGACGGCGCCCGGTGGTTCAAATCGACCGCTTTCGGCGACGACAAGGACCGCCCGCTCGTGAAAAGCGATGGCGAACTGACGTATTTCGCGAGCGACATCGCGTATCACCGCGACAAGCTGGAGCGCGGCTTCGCGCAATTGATCAACGTCTGGGGCGCCGATCACCACGGCTACGTGCCGCGCCTGAAGGCGGGGCTCACCGCGCTCGGCTATGATCCCGAGAGGCTCCGCGTCGTGCTGGTCCAGCTCGTGCAGCTGACGCGCGGCGGCGAGCCAGTGCGCATGGGAAAGCGGTCGGGCGAATTCGTCTCCCTCGCGGAAGTAGTCGAAGAGGTGGGCGCGGATGCGGCGCGATTCTTTTTCCTCATGCGCAAATCCGACAGCCACCTGGACTTCGACCTCGAGCTGGCGAAAAAGGAATCGAGCGAGAATCCCGTTTTTTACGTACAGTACGCGCACGCGCGCATCGCGAGCATTTTCGAGCAGGCGCACGACAAGGGCGCGGCGACTCTCGATCGCGGCGTGATGCTCGGGCATTTGGCCGAGCCGGAGGAGCTCGGTATTATCAAGCGCCTGCTGCAGTTCGCGGAGACGGTCCGGGACAGCGTCACGGAGCTCGAGCCGCACCGCGTCGCCTTCTATCTGCTCGAATTGGCGGGCGAGTTTCATCGCTACTATAATCGCCTGCGGGTCATCACCGACGACCCGGAGCTCACCGCGGCGAGACTGTTTTTGCTGCGCAACGTGCAGAAAGTCGTGGCGCGCGGGTTGAGTCTCCTGGGCGTCAGCGCGCCGCTGAAGATGGCGGCGCGCACGGGGAATTAGTCGATTCGCAGCGAATGGAGTAAACGATGCCGGAAAATAGAAAGGGCTCTGAAGTCGGAATGTACTTTTTAAGCCGGTCGCAGCTCATTCTCATAACAGCGGGATTCGCGGTCACCTGCGTGGTCGCGTTCCTGCTAGGAATCGTGATTGGCCAGGGCGTCGAAGAGCGAAAGCTGATGAAGCAGGAGGAGCCGCTGGTTAAAGTGCCGATCCAGCCGTCGCCGAGCGCCAAACCCGGCCAGGGGCCGGCGGCGAAAGACGACCAGCTCACGTTTTACGATACGCTCGGCAAGGGCGCGGCGGCGCCGGCGGCGAAAGCGCCGGCTGCGGAGAAAAACGCGAATGTCGACGTAAAGCCGGTCTCCACGACCAAACCCGAGAATAAAGAAAAAGCCGAGGCTAAGCAGGCGAGAGAGACGAAGAGCGCCAAGGCAGTGGAAAGCGCGCCGGCCGTCAGAGAAAAGCAGAAGCCGGCGGCGGAGAAGGTCGAGACGGCGTCCAAAACGACGGATGACGAAAAGGCGAAGAGCGACGCGCCGCGCGATTGGACCGTCCAGGTCAATGCTTTTCCCGAGGAGCGCTCGGCGCAGCGGCTGGCCGAGCGGCTGAAACAGAAGGGCTACGATGCCTACGTCATTACCGCTAACCTTAAAGGGCGCGATTGGTATCGCGTTCGCATCGGCCATTTCCCGGCGCGCGCGCAGGCGAAAGAATATCTCGAGCAGCTTCAAGCGAAGGAGGATTTCCCCAAGGCAATCGCCGTAAGCAAGTGACCAGCTAAGAAGCTATCAGCGGTCGGCAATCAGCAAACCGATCCGGAGCTGAAAGCTTCCCAGCTAGGAGCCGACTACTATGGACATTAAAGAAGCCATCGCGAAAGTGGTCGACCGCGTCGACCTCACCGAGGAGGAGACCGTCGCCGCGATGAACCAGATCATGACGGGCGCGGCGACGCCGCTCCAAGTCGCCGCGTTCTTAACCGCGCTGCGGATGAAAGGCGAGAAGGTCGAGGAGATCACCGGCGCGGCGCGCGTC
Organism: Pseudomonadota bacterium; assembly: GCA_021324155.1. Classification (GTDB taxonomy): domain Bacteria; phylum Desulfobacterota; class Binatia; order UBA9968; family UBA9968; genus JAJPJQ01. The sequence continues at coordinate 45,803 of JAJPJQ010000028.1, read as the reverse complement.
ATGCGCGAGAAGGTGAACCGCGTCGCGGTAAAGGCCGACCTCGTGCTCGACGTAGTGGGAACCGGCGGCGACAAGAAAGGCACGTTCAACATATCCACCGCATCGACCTTCGTCGTCGCCGGCGCTGGGCTTACGGTCGCCAAGCACGGCAACCGCTCGGTCTCGAGCCAGTCGGGCAGCGCCGATTGTCTGGCGGCGCTCGGCGTCAAGGTCGACGCCGCCAAAGAAAAAGTCGAGGAATGCATCGACAAGATCGGCGTCGGGTTTCTCTTCGCGCCGATGCTGCACGAAGCGATGAAATACGCGGTGCAGCCGCGCCGCGAGATCGGCATCCGCACGATCTTCAACGTGCTCGGGCCGCTCACCAATCCCGCAGGGGCGACGCACCAGCTGACCGGCATTTACGACGGCGCGCTGACCGAGCCGATCGCGCATGTCCTTAAGAATCTCGGTACCAAGCGCGCGATGGTCGTGCACGGGCTCGAAGGCATGGACGAGCTGTCGCTCTGCGGGCCGACGCGCGTCGCCGAGCTGCGCGACGGCCAGGTCAAGGCATTTACTTTTACGCCGGAGGAAGTCGGCCTCAAGCCGTGCAAGCTCGAGAGCCTGCTCGGCGGCGATCCGCAGGAGTGCGCGGCGATTTTGAAAAAAGTGCTCGCGGGCGAAAAGGGCCCGCGGCGCGACATCGTTGTCTTGAACAGCGGCGCGGCGCTATACGTCGGCGAAGCGGCGCCGTCGATCGCCGCAGGGATGAAGCTCGCGGCCGAGTCGATAGACTCCGGCAAGGCGCAGGAGAAGCTCGCGCGACTGGTGGAAATGACGAATAGCAATTAACACAAAAACGCAGAATCCAGGGGTCGGAATCCAGAAACGCGAATCCGGAGTTTTGGTATTCGTATTCTGGCTTTTGGCTCCTGGCTCCTGGATTCTCTATTCGGTCTTTTTATGTTCCTCGAAGACATTGCCCGGCAAGTCAAAGACGACCTCGCGGCGCGTCGCATGAAGACCCCGGTCGCGGCGCTCAAGGACCGGCCGTGGTTCGCGCGTCCGACACGCGGCTTCGCCGCCGCCGTCGCGGGAAAATCGCGGCGCATCATCGCGGAGGTAAAGCGCGCGTCGCCCTCTCAGGGCATGATTCGAACTGATTTCGACCCTGTGAACATCGCGCGCGACTTCGCTGCCAACGGCGCCAGCGCGCTTTCGGTGCTGACGGAGGAAAAATATTTTCAAGGCAGCCTCCATTATCTCACGGCGATCAAGGAAACCGTCGCCGTGCCGCTGTTGCGGAAGGATTTCACGCTCGACGGCTATCACGTGATCGAGGCGCGGGGTTTCGGCGCCGACGCCATCCTTTTGATCGTCGCGTTGCTAGAGTTAAGACAGGTGAAAGATCTGGCGCTCCAGGCGATGGAGCTCGGCCTCGATGTTCTGGTCGAAGTGCATACGGAAAAAGAGCTGGAAACCGCGCTCGAAGCCGGCGCGCGCTTTATCGGCATCAACAACCGGGACCTAAAAACCTTCGAGGTGAACCTCGAGACGACGGAAAAATTGCTGCCGCTCGTACCCGCAGGCGTCACCGTGGTTTGCGAGAGCGGCTTTCGGAATTCCAGAGACCTCGAGCGCATCGAAGCGCTAGGCGCGCACGCGTTTCTCATCGGCGAGACGCTTATGCGCGCGCCAAAGCCCGGTGAGAAGCTGAAAGAACTTTTAGGCGATGGTTAAGATCAAAGTCTGCGGCATCACGAACCTGGAGGACGCGCTCGCGGCGATCGAGTTCGGCGCCGACTACCTCGGCTTTAATTTTTATCCGCCGAGCGCGCGCTGCGTGACGCCGGAGCAAGCCCATGAGATGATCGCGCGGCTACCCGCCGGGATCGACAAATTCGCGCTTTTCGTCAACGAGCCGAGGGAGCGCGTCAGGGACATTCTCGCCGCCGGCGGCGCGGCCGGCTTTTCCGGCGTGCAGCTCCACGGCGAAGAGACGCCGGAGTATTGCCGCGGCTGGGACGTGAAGGTCATCAAAGCGTTCCGCGTCAAGGATCGCGAGTCGCTGCGGTCGATGGCGGATTATCCCGCGGATTATTATCTCGTCGACTCGTGGGCGCCGGGCTACGGCGGCTCGGGCGCACCGTTTCCGTGGAGCTGGCTCGACGGAGTAAAAGCGGAGAAATTAATTTTGGCCGGCGGACTTACTGTGGGCAACGTCGCCGAAGCGATCAGGCTCGTTCGGCCTTACGGCGTCGACGTGTGCACCGGCGTCGAGGCCCGGCCGGGCGTCAAAGACCATGCAAAACTCAAGGCATTCATTAGCGCGGTCCAAAGCGCCTGACCGGCGCGGCCACTTCGGCGTTTTCGGCGGGCGCTACGTCTCCGAGACGCTGATGCCGGCGCTGATCGAGCTCGAAAAGGCCTATGCGGCGGCGCGCCGCGACCCTTCTTTTCGCCGCGAATTCGAAACCTACCTGCGCGAGTACGCTGGACGCCCGACGCCGCTTTATTTCGCGGAGCGGCTGACGGCGGACCTCGGCGCGCGCGTGTATTTGAAGCGCGAAGATCTCTGCCACACCGGCGCGCATAAGATCAACAACACCATCGGCCAGGTCCTGCTCGCGCGCCGCATGGGAAAAAAGCGCATCATCGCGGAGACCGGCGCCGGCCAGCACGGCGTCGCGACGGCCACCGTCGCGGCGCGCTTCGGCATCGAATGCGAAATTTTCATGGGCAAGGAAGACGTCGCGCGCCAATACCTCAATGTGCTGCGCATGCGCCTTCTGGGGGCGAAGCTGCGCGTCGTCGAATCGGGCAGCAATACGCTCAAGGACGCGATGAACGAAGCGCTGCGCGATTGGGTCACCAATGTGCGCACAACGTATTACCTCATCGGCTCGGTCGCGGGGCCGCATCCCTATCCGATGATGGTGCGCGATTTTCAGTCGGTCATCGGCAAGGAGGCGCGCCGGCAGATCCGGGCGACCGAAGGCCGGCTGCCGGATTATCTCGTGGCGTGCGTCGGCGGCGGCAGCAACTCGATCGGGCTGTTTTATCCCTTTATTCGCGACCACGGCGTCAAGATGATCGGTGTCGAGGCCGCAGGCGCGGGGATTTCCACCGGCCGTCACGCGGCGACGATTCTGGGCGGCGAAGTCGGTGTGCTTCACGGCAGTAAGAGCTATCTTCTCCAGGACCGCAACGGCCAGGTGCGCGAGACCCACTCGATCGCGGCGGGGCTCGATTACCCCGGCGTCGGACCGGAGCTCAGCTACCTGCGCGACGCCGGCAGAATTCGCTTCTCCAGCGCGACCGATCGCGAGGCGCTCGCGGCGCTGAAAGAGCTCTCTCGAACGGAGGGCGTCATCCCCGCACTCGAAAGCGCCCACGCGCTCGCCGAGCTGCTGAAGCTCGCGCCGAAGCTTAAAAAAAATCAGATCATCATCGTCAATCTTTCCGGCCGCGGCGACAAGGATATGGGAACCGTAGGAGAGTACCTGGAGAAATGATGAATTTTGAATGTTGAACTCCATTCAAATTCAAAACTCAAAATTCAAAATTATTTGTGATGAATCGCATCGACGCAAAATTTTCTGAGCTCAAATCGCGCGGCGAGGCCGGGTTGATCCCGTTCGTCACCGCCGGCGATCCCGAGATCACCACGACGCTGAAGATCCTTCGCTCGCTGGAAGCGGCGGGCGCCGATATGATCGAGCTCGGCGTCCCGTTCTCCGATCCGATGGCCGACGGCGCGACGATCCAGCGCGCGTCCGAGCGCGCGCTCGCCGGCGGTACGATGCTGCCGCATGTGCTGGCGCTGGTGCGCCGCTTTCGGCGCGAGTCCGAGTTGCCGATCATCCTATTCGGCTATTACAACCCCATCTATCATTACGGTCTCGCGCGCTTTGCGGCCGACGCCCGCGCCGCCGGCGTCGACGGGCTCCTCTGCGTCGACCTGCCGCCGGAGGAAAGCGCGGAGCTCAGGCGCCAGACCGAAAAACGCGGTCTGTACACCATCTTTCTCCTCGCACCGACGAGCGACGAAGAGCGCATCAAGCTGGTCGCGCGGCTCGGGCGCGGCTTCATCTACTATGTCTCGGTCACCGGCGTCACCGGCGCGCGCCGCGCGCTCGAAGGCGAATTGCAGGCCCAGGTCGCGCGCATCCGTCGCTACACGCGGCAGCCGATCGCGGTCGGCTTCGGCGTCTCAACGCCGATGCAGGCGGCGCGCATCGCCGCCTTCGCCGACGCCGCCGTCGTCGGCAGCGCGCTCATCGACGTCATCGAGCGCGCCGGGCGTAACGGACGAAAAGCGTCGCAAGCCGGCGCCTTCGTCGCGCGCCTAAAGCGCGGGATCAAGGGCGCGAAGCGCCCCGTTTCGAGTTTCTAGTCCACGGTTTCTCGTAACTCGGGACTCGCAACTCGAAACCCGAAACCCGAAACTGCTTTTGCCATGCGCTCCTACGCCGAAACTCTGGATTACATCTATAATCTCCGCGGCGGCGAAATCGACCTCAAGCTCGACCGCATGGACCGGGCGCTCACCCTATTCGACCGTCCCGAGCGGCGCTATCCATCGTTTCACATCGCCGGCACGAATGGCAAAGGCTCGACGGCTGCGATGCTGCACCGCGTCCTCACGCTCGCCGGCTACCGCACAGCGCTTTACACGTCCCCGCATATCACTTCGTTTACCGAGCGCATCCGCGTTCGCGATCGGGAAATCTTCGAAGAGGAAGTCGTCGAGCTTGCCGACGAGATTGAGCAGCGCACGAGCGCCGCCGATATTCGCCTGACGTTTTTCGAGCTTATTACCGTCATGGCGTTCATCCACTTCGCGCGCCGGAGCGTCGATGTCGCCGTCGTGGAGGTGGGCCTCGGCGGGCGTCTGGACGCGACGAACTTCGTGACTTCCTGCGTCAGCATCATTACAACGATCGCCAAGGACCACGAAGCCTACCTCGGCTCCGAGCTGCTTTCGATCGCGCGGGAGAAAGGCGGCATTATCAAGCCCGGCGTGCCGCTGGTCGGGGGGCGTTTTGCGCCGGAGATTCAGCGCTTATTCGAAGACACTGCGCGCGCCCGGCAGGCCGCGAGCTATTTTTTAGGCCGCGATTTCTCTGTATCCCCGAAAGCCGACGGGCGCTTCGACTACTCCGGCCTGCACGGCGCGTTGAGCGACTTTTCTCTCGGGCTCACGGGCCATCATCAAAGATCGAACGCTGCGCTCGCGCTATGCGCTCTGGAGGTCGCCCGCGCGGAGTTCCCTGTGAGCGCCACATCGATGCGCGAAGGGTTGGCGACGGTCTTCTGGCCCGGCCGCCTCGAAACCGTGCTTGAACGGCCGACGGTTATCCTCGACGGCGCCCACAACGAAGAGGGCGTCAAGACGCTCACCGCCGAGATGCGCGAGCGTCTCGGGGCGAAAAAGGCCACTGTCGTCTTCGCCGCGATGGCGGACAAAGACTGGCGCCTGATGCTGCGCGAGCTGTCGGCCGTTGCGGGGGACTTCGTTCTCACGCGCGTCGCCATGGACCGCAGCGCCGATCCCCAGGAGATGGCGGCTGTGGTCCATGATGCCGGCGCGATTCCGGTCGCGGCCGTTCCCGACGCCCGCCAGGCCGTTCGCACGACCATTGAAAGCGCGTCGCCCGACGACGTCATTCTCATCACCGGTTCTTTATACTTCCTGGGCGAAGTGCGACCGACCGTTATGTCGCTCGCCCCGCCTCGCGACAATCCGAGGACCGGCCGCTATCCTACCTAAGGCAAAAAAAAGGTTGCCTACCATCCCGCTCCTGTATATAAGAGGGGGTCGGATTTTGCCGTTCGCAGCCGTTGTTGTTCTTCTCCATCGCCGATGCATATATTTCTAAGAACAGTTTTCGGCGCTCTTATTCTCTTTACTCTGCTTCCTGCGCGGGGACTTTTTGCTGCCCAAGCCCAGGCTCCCCGAGCCGGCGAGGCCAAGCCTGAGGAGGAAATTCACGTTACGGCCGATTCTCTCTCCGTCTCCAATCAAGGCCAGCAGCTCGACGGCCAGGGCAACGTCGAAGTCCGCCGCGAGCAGATGACGCTCAGGGCGGACCAGGTGTCGCTTAACCGCGAGACGCAGGACATGGAAGCGACAGGCAACGTCTCCGTCGACGATCCCGAATGGAAGGTGCGCCAGGCCGACCGCATGCAATTCAATCTCCAAAACGAGACGGGCACGATCGAGAATGGCGAGCTGTTTCTCGAGCGCGGCCATTTGACGATGAACGGCAGCCGCTTGCAGAAACTCGGCGGCCAGACCTACCACCTCGACGAGGGCATTTTCACAACCTGCCTGTGCGAGTCGGGGCCGCCGACGTGGAAAATAAGAGCCGAGCAGATGGATGTCACGCGGGAAGGCAGCGGCGTCATCCGGGGAGGCACGTTCTACATCAAAGATGTGCCGGTGTTTTACTTTCCGTACGCGGTTTTCCCGGTAAACACCGACCGGCAAACGGGCTTCTTGTTTCCCGAGTTCGGCACGTCGAGCAAAAGCGGCTTCCGCTACATGCAGCCGTATTACTGGGCCATCGACAAGAGCAGCGACGCGACGCTCACGTTCGACCTCGAGACCGGCGCGCGCATCGGTTTTCTCGGCGAGTACCGCAAGATGTTCAGCAAGGACTTCCAGGCGGAGATCCAGACGTCCTACTTCAACGAGCTGTTCCGGAACAATGCCGACAGCGATGTCGGCGATAAGACGATCGCGGGCTGCAATAACGTGCCGAATACCAAATCTCCGCCGCCGGCGTTTGTGCCCAAATGCGACGTGATCCCGTTGCAGCGCTGGAGCGTGGTCGGCAATCACCGGCAGGTCGGCCCGGACTGGACGACCTACACCGACGTAGCGCTGTTCAGCGACGACTTCTTCGTCCGCGAGCTTACGAAGAACATGCATCTCGACTTCGACCGCGAGCGCGATATCAAAACGCTGCGGTACAGCTTGTCGCGCGCGGGCTTCCTCCGCGGCTGGGACAACTCGACGCTGCAGGGCGAATTCGACTTCTATCAGGATTTCGTCCAGCCCGACAGCCGCACGCTGCACCGCACGCCGCAACTCCTCTTCACCGGCCTTCAGCCGCTATGGAACACGCCGTTCGAGTTTCGCTGGCGCGCCGCGGGAGTAAACTACATCAGCGTGGCATCGCCGGACGGATTGCGGCTCGATCTCCGGCCCGAGCTGGTGTTGCCTTACAACCTCGGCAATTACCTTCACGGTGCGTTTAGTGTCGCTCCGCGCGAGACGCTGTATCACCTTTACGATACTTCGCAGTCCACGCCCCTCGTTAGTTGCGGATTGCCGCCATTCAACCCCATACTTTGCATGCTGGACAAGCGGCGGCAGAAGTTCGCGCGCAACAATTCGCGCGAGCTCGTCGAGGTGAACGGGACGATCGGCAGCTCCTTCGGCCGGGTTTTTTCCTTGGGCGGAACGGGTCTTCAGAAAATTAAGCACGTGGTCGAGCCGGAAGTTGGATACATCTTCGTCTCGCACAGCAAACAGAGCGATATTCCGATCATGGACGGCGTCGACCGCGTGAATCCGCGCAACCTGGTGACTTTCGGCGTGACGAACCGCTTCTGGGGAAAATTTTCTTCGCTGCTGCCGGCGCCCGGCGGCAATAGCGACGTGGAGATGGCGCAGACGCCCATCGAAGGCGACACGCGCGAGATCGCGCGCTTCAAGGTCGGCATGAACTACGGTGTCGGGCCGGACCGGCCGGAAGGGGGCAGGCTTTCCGACGTGGGTCTCGAGCTCAGACTTTTTCCGACGGATTACATGGCCTTCGGCGGCGGCACGGGCATCGATCACAGCTCCGGGCGTATCAGCGAGGCAACCGCGCTTTTCACGATTTTCGATCCGCGTCCGATCACGCGCAAGGTTCTCGATCCGGACTTCATGCGGCCCAACGCGCTGGACTTGAGCTTCCGTTTCATCGACAAGACATCCAACTCGGTACTCGCCGACAACGCGAACCCGGTCTTCGTCGATCCCGCAGCCCCGCAAATCTGCTCGACGATCAGGACCGACTTCGGCGATACCTTCGATCCGCGCTGTCAGAAGCGCGACGTTTTCGGCCTGATCGGGGTCCGCAGCCTCATCCATGTAACCGATCATCTGCTCTTTCTCTACGACTCCACCTATAATGTCCGCCGCGGCGGATTTTCCACGAATCGCGGCGCCATCAAGATCTTGTCGCAGTGCGAATGCTGGTCAGTCACCTTCGCGCTCAATCATTCGACGAACCCGAACGAGACGAATTTCCGATTCAATTTCGATCTGCTGGGGTTGAGCTCGCAAACGAAACCTGCTTTTAGATAAGTCGAAGGCGGATTGTGCCGGTTTCTTCCCCAAAGCGAGTCGATAAACCCTGGGGTTACGAGCTCATATGGGCTCACACCGACCGCTACGTCGGCAAACTGCTTCATATCGCGAAAGGCGAATCGCTTAGCTACCAGTACCACACCGTCAAGGACGAGACGATTTACCTCCTGAAGGGCGTGCTCGACCTGCAAATCGGCGATGTAAAGGGCGACGCGATGCATCGCATGCAGCCCGGCGAGTGCTACCGCATCACGAGCAACACCCGCCACCGAATGACGGCCGTCGAGGAGTGCGACGTGCTCGAAGCGTCGACTCCCGAGCTCGACGACGTCGTGCGCCTGGAAGACCGCTACGGCCGCGTAACGAAGTAGAGTCCCGTTTTCGCGGAAGATCCCGAGATTTCCCCTCTACCCGTAATTTGCTATTATAGGCGGAACTCATGGAAGGCTATGTGACATTCGAGCAGCGGCTCGTCGACCGCGGCATTCTCGCGCCCGACGAGATGGAGCGCATCGTAAAGCTTCAGCAGGAGCAGCGGGCGCATTTCGCCCGGCTGGTCGTCGAGCTTGGCTTTGTCTCGGAGGACGATCTCCTGCCGGTTTTGAGCGAGCACTTCAAAATCCCGGTCGTATCGATGAAAGACTTTCCGGCGACGCCGCTGGCGCTCGAGCCGATGATGGACGGTGTCGATTTTTTCAAGTCGGCGCGCATGGTCCCGCTCAAGATCGAAGGCCGCGAGCTCGTCGTAGCGACGACCGACCCCACCGATTTCGCGCGCCTCCACGCGCTCGAAGTCGCCTCCGGCTTGAAAATTAAGCCGGTGCTCGCCAAAGAAAAGGAGATATCCGCGCGCATCGACGCCGTTTTCGGCAACGGCTACTCGGGCGAGGCGCTCTCGGAGGGCAGCGGCGCGCGCGAGCTCGACGGCGCCGACCAGGAAGAGGTCGAGCATCTCCGCGATATGGCTTCCGAGGCGCCGGTTATCCGCCTCGTCAATCAGCTCATGTCGCGCGCGCTCGAGAGCCGCGCTTCCGATATCCACATCGAGCCGTTCGAGAACCAGCTCAAAGTGCGCTACCGCATCGACGGCATTCTGCACGAAATGGAGCCGCCGCCGCGGCAGCTGAAGGCCGCCATCATCTCGCGCCTGAAGATTCTCGCGCAGCTCAACATCGCCGAGCGCCGCCTGCCGCAGGACGGCCGCATCAAGGTGAAGATCGCCGGCAAGGACGTCGATCTGCGCATCTCGACGATCCCGACGCTCTACGGCGAGAGCGTCGTCATCCGCTTGCTCGAGCGCTCGCAGATCTTCACGAGCCTGGACGAGTCGCTCGGCTTTCCGCCCGACATTTACCAGCGCTTCAGCGACATGATCGCCAAGCCGCACGGGATGCTGCTCGTCACCGGTCCGACCGGCAGCGGCAAGAGCACCACGCTTTACTGCGCGCTCCAGAAGATCAATGACCCGGCGAAGAAAATCATCACGATCGAGGATCCCGTCGAGTACCAGTTGAACGGCGTCAATCAGATTCACGTCAAGCCGCAGATCGGGCTCACGTTCGCCAACGGGCTGCGCTCGATCGTGCGGCAGGACCCCGACGTCATCATGGTCGGTGAGATCCGCGACGCCGAGACGGCCGGGATAGCGATCCAGGCCGCGCTCACCGGCCATCTCGTCTTCTCGACGCTCCATACCAACGACGCGGCCGGCGCCGTGTCGCGGCTGCTCGAGATGGGCGTCGAGGATTATCTGCTCGCGTCCGCGATTCTAGGCGTCCTGGCGCAGCGGCTCGTGCGGCGACTCTGCAACGAATGCCGTAGACAGGTGCCGTTCGAGGCCTCGCACATGGACGAGTTCAGAGCCACATCGGTGTGGGAGCCGATCGGCTGCGACGCATGCTCGGGGACGGGCTATCTCGGGCGCGTCGGGATTTTCGAGCTGCTGCCCGCGACCCCGGACGTTTGCAAGCTCATCGTCCAGCGCGCCGACTCGAACGCGATCCGCAACCTCGCCGTCTCGCAAGGCATGCGGCTGCTGCGCGACGACGGCTGGCAGAAGGTCCGCGACGGCGTCACGACACTCGCCGAAGTGCTACGCGTCACCCGCGAAGAATCCTGACGAACCGCCGATAACGGCGCCTAATGCGTTGCTCGTCTCTCGCATCCTCCAGTACTAAAAAAGTACGCCTCGCCGGCTCGAACTCGCGCCTTGTTATCCTCGCTTCTCGACCCTGCGTCGCAAACACGTTGCTTCAATCCGTTGAAGAAGCACCTGGGTCTTCGCATCGAGCGTTTCGTGGAACTAGAAACGCGAAACTGAGTTTACGGTACGACGTTGACGAGAATCGGGCTGCCCTGTTTGCCGCAGCCCTTGTCGACGGTTCCCTTCGGCGCGGGGTTCGGATCGAAGCCGAGCGGGCCGCGCGGACAGACGTCGTCTTCGGGATGCGTGTCGGGAATGCTGCCGGCGAGATCTTCATGGTGAACCGTCGCCGAGATGCTGAAATCGTTGGGCGTCGCGTCTCCTTTAACTGACACCGGCGAGGCGCAGTTATAGGTCACGAGAAAGTTCACCGCCATTGTCTTTCCGACCGCGAGCGCTTTAGTGCCCGATGAAAACAGTTTCGCGTTCTTCGCGTCGTTGAGCGCTACGGATGCATTGCAGCTTTCAGAGTCATCATCGCTGGGCGTGAATCCAAGACGAACGAGGCCGGTGTTCAATCCGTCGCCTAGGTCGCCCGAATTAATCGTCTCGACGTGCGGGCTCCGGTTTTGAATCCTCACGGTCACCGGCAACGGGACGCCGTTTTTCGCCGTCTTGGATGCTTTGAGGGCGGTGACGGCGAGATCGTGGGCGACAATGTCTGGCTGCAGTGTAAAGCACGCGATCCACGTGCCCCAATTTTCCGAAGCAGCGGACGTGGCATATTCGTTCGCCGCGCAGAACGTATCCGTGGTCTCCGGGTCGACGGTGATGCCGCTGTAATCGCCGGCGCGGCAGCCGTCGTTGTTCGTACAATCAAACGCGGTGTAGTTTCGCGCGCCGGCTTTGGCGAGCATCGGGGTCTGCATTGTCCCCGACGGGGAACCGGACAACTGGCCGGTGACGTACATCGAGACGAATTCTTGCGTCGAGGACTGCATGAACGTCATCCCGAGGTCGCCGTTCGGCGCGATGGCGATGGACGGATAGTATGTATAAATAGCGCTCCCGGGGTCGATCGTGCCCTGCTGAGTCAGCGACGGCGTGCCGGAGATATCGAACTCGTAAAAGCGCGCTTTGGCGACGCCGCCGACGCCAATCGTATGCGTCGCCACCAATCGATTGCCGCGCGATTCGACGTGGAGGATGCTGGTATCGCCGGTGTCCATCTTGAAGCCGCCGCCCTTTTGCGGCGCATCGGCAAAGCTTCCGTAAGATGCGACGGGAATGTCGGTGCTGCTCGCCACCGGCGTTGAAGTGAGACCGGTGAGCTTGACGACGCGGATGTGGTTCAAGTTCGGCGATTCCTCGACTAACCACATCGGATCGCCGGAGTTGGCGCCGTGCATACGCGCCGCGACGAGCGTGAAATTGGGAAAGTCGAAATCAACGTGATGGATCGTCGGCGCCGTGTTTGAATTGGCGTCGAGAACGGTGGCTTTCTCGATCACAAAGACGGCGACGTGGTCAAAGCATGTGCCGGGAAAATCGAACATGTTGAACGAAAATACGTGGGCGTCCGCGTTCCAGCCCGTGCGCGTGAAGTCGCCGCCCACGGGGATGGAAGCAGGGCAGTGTGAGTTGCTCGTTTCTGCGATATCGATCGCATGCATCTCGGCGAAACCGTCGGTCGGATCGTCGGAGTCGGAGACAGCGTAGAGGAGCTTGGCCTGGTTGTGCAATGCGGTTGGCGGACAGACATCGGGAAGGTCGATCGCGCCGACATAGAAGCGCTGCGCGATCTCGTCATAGGCGACGACTGGATCGAAAATGCAGTCGCTGATGTGTATGCCGGAGAAGAAAGTCGTCAGCGGCGTCTCGGAGAGCTTCGAGCCGTTGACTCGGTCATAGATCGCTATCGTGGAATTGACGACTTCCACGATATGGTCTTTACCGGTAGCGGCTAAGGTATCGGGAGGCACTGACCCGCCACCGTCGGGAAAATTCATGCCGGCAAAGCCGAGCGATATCGCCGGCCGGCGAGGCGTAGGCGCATGCGCGGTCTCGTCGAGTGCAGGGCTTGCGAATCCGCTTTCGACCGCCTGCCTTTCCGCTTCCGCGGCGGCTTTACGCTCGGCGTGCCCCGGCAGACGGCGGATCGGATAAGCGCGATATTGCGGCGGCTCGTCGGGCTGTGTCGACCCGACCCATACAACGATGAGAACGATGGCGAGCGAGATCGCGCGGAAACAGTGCATGAATTTGTCGCGGCGATGAACCGCGCGGCGGATTATAGCCGATCCGACACATCGAAGGAACCACTACTTGGCTTTTTATCTGTGTAGTTGGCTGTTGAGCAAAAAAAGCGAGAATTTCCAGCAAAAAAACTATTGCGCCTGTTTTGCGAGCTCGCCGTCGATCATCTGTTGAAAGACCGCCGCCGCCTGCGCGCCGACGAGCAGGCGGCCGTTGATGAAGAACGCCGGCGTGCCCTTGATTCCGAGACGCTCGCCTTCCTCGATGTCGGCGGCGACGGCGGGCTGGTACTTGCCGCTTTCGAAGCAGCGGTCGAAGGCTTCGCCGTCGAGCTCCAAGTCGCGCGCGTATTGCTTCAGCTCGGCCGGTGACAGCAGCGGCGAGCGCGCGAAAAGCACATCGTGGTATTGCCAGAATTTTCCCTGCTCGGCCGCGCAGCGCGCCGCCTCGTGCGCCTTGGGCGCGAGCGGGTGGACGCTGGCGATCGGAAAATCGCGGAAGACCCAGCGGATCTTGCCGGCGTACTGATCCATCAGCTGATCCATCGTTGTCGTCGCCGCCTTGCAGAAAGGACATTGAAAATCGGAGAACTCGACGATCGCGACGGGGGCTTTCTCCGCGCCCCGCGTGAAGCCTCTACTCGCGTCGACTTTAACGGCCGTCGGATCGACGAGAAAAACCTTCACCGCCGCTTGCGCGCGCAAAGAGCGGATGTACTCGCTCCTTCGCTGCGCGATTTTCTGCTCGCGCAAATAAGCCGAAACTTTCGCCTTAAGGTCGGCCTCGTCGCCCGAGGCGAGCCGCGGCCGATTTTCGTCGATGAATCGATCGACTTCGCCGTCGCTAACCGGCGCTGTTTTCGCGTCGATTTCCTGCTTGACGAGCTCGGCGACGGCGATACCGCGCCGCTTCGCTTCGGCGGCGACAAGCTTATCGGCGATCACCTGCGCGAGCTTCGCGTCGATCAGCCTGAAGCGCTCGCGCTCGACGTTTCGCAGCTCGTTTTGCAGCGCTTCCTGAATCTCTTCCAGGCTGATGACCTCGTCGCCGACCTGAGCCGCGGGCGTAACTGCGTTGGCGGCTCTCTGAAGGTATGATGAGCCGAGAAGGACGCTTAAGAGCAGGGCTGTGAGTAAGCGGGGTCGGGGCAAAAAAACCTCGAATTTTCAATAACTAACAAAACAACGCCCGGGTGTCAATTTGGGTCCGCAAAAAGCGTCTTTCAGGTTGATTTGTCGGGCAATTTCGCCTACTCTTGGGGGCTATGGCGCTGTTTCAGTACCGCGCCGCCGACTATTCGGGCAAGGTTGTCGAGGGGGTCATGGACGCCGACGCCGAGAACGGGGTCGTCGCCCGTCTCCACGACATGGGCTTCGTTCCCCTCCGAATCGCCGCGTCGAGCGAAGCAGCCGGCCGTTCCGGCGCCGCCGTATCGCTTTTTCTCCATCGCAAAGTCAGTGAAAAGGCGCTGCTCCATTTCACCCAAGAGCTCAGCACGTTGCTGAGCGCGGGCCTGCCGCTCGACCGCAGTTTGTCCGTGCTGGCGAATCTCGTCGAGGGTCAGGAGTTCAAGAAAGTCGTCGGCCGGCTTTTGGAAGAAGTGCGCGCGGGCAAATCGCTCGGCAGCGCGATGGCCGAGCACAGCGACGTCTTCCCCAAACTTTACGTCAACATGATTCGCGCGGGCGAGTCCGGCGGCGTGCTCGACGGCGTGCTCCGCCACCTGTCGGAATACCTGGAGCGCTCGATCGCACTGAAAGAGGATATAAAATCGGCGCTGACCTATCCTGTCGTGCTCGCCACCGTCGCGGTACTGTCGCTCATTTTTCTTTTTGTCTATGTCATTCCGAAGTTCGCGTTCATTTTCAAAGACATCAAACAAGGCATCCCGTTCATGGCGCGAATGCTGATCGGCTTGAGCAGTGGGATATCGCAATACGGCTGGGTCGCCCTGCTATTTATATTCATCGGCGCAACCGGCGTCGCATTCTATATTCGCAGCCCCGAAGGACGCCTTCAGTGGGACCGCTGGCGCTTGAACGCATGGCTCGTGGGCGACCTCATGCGCCAGATCGAAGTCGCGCGATTCGCGCGCACCCTCGGCGCATTGTTGAAAGGCGGGGTGCCTCTGCTCGACGCGCTGGGCACCGTGCAAGGTGTCGTCGGCAACCGCCTGATCGCTCGCGCCATCGCTCAGGTCCAGGTACGCGTGCGCGAAGGCAAGGGCATGGTCGGGCCGCTGACTGAAAGCGGCCTGTTCCCGCCGCTCGCGCTGCATATGATCGCCGTCGGCCAGGAGACCGGGCGTCTGGAAGGCATGCTGACGAACGTGGCCGAGCATTACGATCAGGAGGTGAAGCGCGCGACCACGCGGCTTACCTCGATGCTGGAGCCGATTATGATCGTCGGGATGGGTTTGGTCATCGGAACCGTGGTCGTCTCTATGCTTACCGCGATTTTCAGTATCAACGATTTGCCAATGTGAGGTTAATGTGAAGAAAAACGATTTCCCACACTCGCGCGCGAAGCGCGTGTGCCGCATAACGGATTGCCGTGGGTTTACGCTTATCGAACTACTCGTCGTTATGGTCATTCTTGGTCTTTTGGCGGCGATCGTCCTGCCCAACTATATGCGCAAGGTCGATACGACGAAAATTCAAGCGGCGCGAACCCAAATTCAGTCGTTGAGCACCGCGCTCGACAGCTTCCGACTGGACGTCGGCCGTTATCCAACCAGCGAGGAAGGCTTAAACGCTCTTAGGCAGAAGCCGTCGGGTGCCGACCGCTGGGACGGGCCTTATCTGCAAAAAGAAGTGCCGAATGACCCATGGGGCCATGCGTACGTCTACAAAGCGCCCGGCGATCACGGAGGCTTCGATCTGGTTTCGTACGGCGCCGACGGAACGCCCGGCGGCGACGGCGACAACAAGGACGTTACGAACTGGGAAAATTCGTGATCGCGATTCATAAGAACCGCGCGGGCTTTACTCTAATAGAGCTTGTCATCGTTCTCGTGATCCTCGGCATTGCCAGCGCCATCGCGTATCCCGCGCTCGACCGCGCCGTCAGAAAGCGAGAAGCCCGGCAATCTGTCCTGGCGCTCGCGGCCGTCGCCCGCGACCTGCGCCGCAGGGCGATCGATGAAGGCAAGCTCAAGCGCCTCACGGTCGAACCGCGAGCAAACAGTTATCTCGCGTCCGGCCGCGAAATCATTCGTCTGCCCGATACCGTGGCGATGACCGGCGCCACGGGCGGCGAGCCGATCGGCGAGCGTTTGACGCAATACGTTTTCTTTCCCAACGGCAGTCTTTTAGGCGGCGAGATCGCGCTTTCCGACCGCCAGGGGTCGTCCTACGTAGTCCGAATGGAGGCGATGGTCGGCCGCGTCGTGGTGATCAGGCAATGAAGAAGTCTGAGGGCGGCTTCACTTTGCTGGAAATCGTCGTTGCGATGGCGATCGTCGGTATCGGCATCGTCACGGTTATGCAGATTTTTTCGCTCGGACTGAGGCTCGCGACGGCCAGCTCGGCGCGCACCGACGCGGTCGCCTATAGCCGGCAGGCCGTGGACACTTTTCTCACGCGGCAGATCTTCAACCCGCGCGGCGACTCGGGCAGCATCGCCAGGACGTTCTCGTGGCAGATCGACGTCGAGCCGGTGCGCGACGACTCGCAGGACGCGCCGCCGAACTGGCAGGTGAGCGAGATCACGCTGAGGCTCCGCTATCCCGATGCGGAGCGCGACAAAGAGATCCAGATGAAAACGATAAGGCTCATGAAGCTGAAGAGCCAGTAATCGTATGCGTTCTCTGCCATTATCTTTGCGCGGCAGAGTCGCTGCCGAGCGCGGCTTCACCCTCATCGAGGTCGTTCTCTCGATCGTGCTTTTCGCCATATTGATGGGAATTCTCTACGGGTCATTTTATTTAAGCGAGCGTGCCGCGACAAAGGCGCAGGCCCGAGCCGACGTCAGCCAGAGCCTGCGCACGTTCGAGGAGGTTCTCGGCGGCTATATCCGCTCGGCTTATCCTTATCGCCTCAATCCACGCGATCCGTCGGTTTATTTCGCCGGCGACGACCGCACCGTCGAGTTCATTTCTTCGCTGTCGACCGGCCTCGGCGGTCGTGGTCTGTCGCGGGTCATCATCTCCGCCGAGCTCGATGGAAACCGCGGCGCGACGCTCGTGCTGGAAGAGGAAATGCCGGTTCGCGTCGGCGAAAAAGCCATGGGCGGCGGCGGATATCGCAACAATATCCTGCTGGCGCAAGGATTGAGCGGCCTGCGTTTCGAATATCTCGATCCCGGCACCGATCCGCAGAAGCCCGAGGAGACTTGGGTCGACGAGTGGGATGGAAAGCAAAAGCGCGCCCTGCCGCGCGCTGTGCGCGTCGTATATCACGGCGAGCGCGGCGACGCGAGCTGGACGTTCCCGGTCATGATGCGCGTGCTGGCGCCGCAGTGATGAAAAAACTTTCGAGTTCCCTGTTTTAGTTCGAGGAAACATCAAAGAAGATTTGCCGACGAGCAATCATGAGATCATTCTTCTTAAAGCGCGAAGCTCGAAACGCGAAACTCAAAACTCGTTCGATTGCGAACGAGCGTGGCGCGGCCCTCATTATCGTGCTGTGGATTTTTATTTTTCTATTCGTCGTCGCGTTCGACTTTTCCGCGTCGGTGCGCGAGGAGGGCATGGCGACGCACCGCTATGCTGAGGAAACCGAAGGATATTATCTCGCCCTGGCGGGCTTCCAGCAGGGCGTCTACGAGGTGATCCGGCAGTTCGCGCAGGCACGCAGCGGCAACCAGCCTTCGACGGATCTGTTCGAGTCGGATTGGAAAAGAGGAACGCTCGGCGACGGTGTTTACGAGGTGCGCTTTATCGACGAGGCCGGCAAGTTCAATTTGAACCGCGCAACCCAAGACACGCTGAGAAGCGTCTTTCTCAACCTTGGCATCGAGCAGGATCGCGCAAACGTCATGACGGATTCGATTCTCGATTGGATCGATACAGACGATCTGCACCGGGTAAACGGCGCCGAGAACGACTATTATATGTCGCTGTCGCCGCCGTACACGGCGAAGAACGGTCCGTTCGACTCGGTCGAGGATCTACTCTGGATTCGCGGTGTGACGCCGGAGCTTTTCTACGGCGACGAGGAGCACGTCGGGCTGAAGGATATTTTTACCGTCGATAGCCCCGCGGGCGGCGTCAATCTACGGACGGCGTCGCCCGCCGTGTGCGTCGCTCTCGTTGGGATCAGCATGGACAAATGCCGGGACTTCATCGGGCAGCGGGCGAAGCTGTCGGAAAAGACGCTCGCCGATCTGCTGCGGTTGCTGGGTATTCGGGACGACAGCCTGACGCGCCGGCAGATCGTCTTTGCCAACCCGACGGTCATTACGATCGAGGCGAGGGGACGCCAGGCGCAATCGTCGATTTCCCGGCAGGTGAAGGGCGTGATCCGCGTCATAGGCGGCGACCGCGGCTACGAACTCGTTCGCTGGCTCGATCGCGATGTCATCCGGACCGGCAGTGGGGAGCCCGTCAGCGGCTAAGCTAGCAAATGACTTATCCCCAGTGGTTCAAAGCGCTTTCGCGCGCCGACTTCGTACGCAGCACCGGGCTGTATATCACGCCCGAGCGCTTCTACCTCGTCCGTATGCGCAAGAGCCTGACGAACGTTTCGATCGTCGAGGCCCAGTCGCGCGCAATTCCAGCGGTAGACGACCCCGCGGCGCGGAACCAGGCGCTCGCCGATGCGCTGCGCTCGCTCGTCCGTCTCGACATCTCGCGGGATCCACTCTATATCTGCCTGTCTTCGGACCAGGTGATCAGTCTCGAGATGTCTCTGCCGCAGGTCGCCGGCGATAACATCTCTCAGGTCGTGAATTACGAGATCGAGCGCTATATCCCGTTTCGCCGCGAGGACGTCTACTATGACTACGTTCCTATGGGCGCCAAGGGCGAAAAGGTCGGCGTGCTTCTCTTCGCGGCGCAAAAAAAACTGGTCGACGGCATTCTCGAAGTGCTCGCGGGCTTCGGGGCCAAGCCGCGCAACGTCGAGAGCTCCGCGATATCGCTGACCAACTATTTGCTTTACTGCACCGGCGGGATCAGCGGTCACGCGCTGCTCTTGGGCGGTCAGAACCACGACTGGGAGATTACCGCGCTCGACGGACGCAATGAAGGCTGGCGGCAGGAGGCGGCGCTCGCGTTCAGCCATCGGCTGCCGCATTCGGAGTGGGTCCAGGGGCCCGGGCGCGAGCTTTTTTACAGCGCGCTGCGCGACTCGCCGCGCTTCTTCGGCTGGGGCAACGCGGGCGAATTCCTGCAGAGCGTCAGTAGCGAGCCGGTTTCCTACGAAGACTTGACCGAGCTTGGGAGAGAGAAACTCGGCGACCTCGACGGCATTAGCGCCGATGCCGCTTTTCTGCCCGCCGTGGGCGCCGCCCTGCATGGCCTCCGCGAGGGGGCCTTCGCCGTCAATCTCCTTCCCGGCGCGAGAGAGCAGAAACGCTCGCGCGCGCTTTCGTGGCTGAACGCCGCGCTCGCCGCCTTGCTGCTGGTAGGATTGCTCGCATGGATGCTCACCTACCCGATTAAAGACGAAATGCGGCTGCGACAGCTGCAAAATGAAAATCAAAAACTCAATCCCGCCGTCGAAGCGCTGCGGCGCGAGGAAACCGAGCTCAACCGGTTGAAAAAGGAAGTCGCGTTTTTCACCGATTTGAAGACGCGCCGCGGGGCTGTCTTGCGGATCCTCGATGAGCTGTCGCGCATCGTGCCGACGAGCGCGTATGTTTCCAACCTGCGCTACCGCGATGGGACAATCGAGATGCAGGGCAGCAGCGATAATGCGTCGAGCCTGATTCCGCTGCTCGAGCGTTCGCCGGTATTCGAGAACGTGGCTTTCAATGCCCCGTCGACCACCGGCCGCGACGGCAAACAGACCTTCTCCATCAAGGCGGACATCGAGAAGCCGAAGGCCGGAGGCGCTAAAGAGGAAACCAGGACGCAGCCGGCCGAGACGGAGCCGACCAAGGCGGGTCCGTCCAAGGCCGATGCCGGCAAGGGGGCGCCTTCAAAGACGGAAACTAAAGACGACCCGGGGAAGAATGAGCCGAGACCGCCGCGGGCGAGGCCGCAGGCGAGCGGCGGCGAGACGAAGCGATGAACCGGTTAAGAATCATCTGGAAGCGGCTGTCGAAGCGTGAGAAGGGGCTTGTGGCCCTGGGCGGCGCCGTTCTGGTGCTGCTGCTCGGGCGTTCGTTCGTCTACGATCCGTTCGTCGCGCGCATGAATCGCATCTCGCAGCAGCTCGAGCTGGAGCCGCAGCGGCTCGAAAGAAACCAGCGCTATGTCCATCGCAAGCCCGAGATCATGGCGAATCTGGAGCGCGCGCGCGGCGAGCTGAAGGGGCTTGAGCCGCTGCTGCTGACAGGCGACACACCTTCGGTGAGCGCGTCCGATCTTCAGCGCACGGTTCAGGATTTCGCGTCGCGTGGAGGCACGCAGGTGGTCTCGACCCGTGTGCTGAGTCCCGAGGCGATGGGGACGTTCACGCGCATTCCGATCCAGCTCGAGATCAGCGGCTTGATCGATCAAGTCGCAAATCTGATCCAGGGCATCGAGACCGCGCCCAAGCTGCTCGTCATCAATGAAATCAATATCCGCTCCTTTGCTGTCGTGGGCGTGCCGCCCCGGCGGCCCGATGGGACTTCGGCGCTGCCGCCGCAGAACCTGCGCGTCAGCCTGACCGTCTCCGGGTACATCCGCTCGCAGGCGCCGGCGCCCTCGAAGGAAACTGCGGCGCCCGCAAAGTCGCTCGAATCCAAAAAAGCGGCCGAGCCGGACGATCTCCAGCCGCGGCGTCCACGCGATCAATAATCGACGATAGGGAAGGCCGCGCCGAGAACGGCGCGGCTTATGCGCTTTGCCGCGCGGCGCGACTTTTCGCCGCGCGCGGGCGGTCGCGCGTGAATTGCGCCGCCGCCTGCTGACGCGTCGATACGTTGAGTTTTTGGAAGATGTGGGTCAGATGATTTTTGACCGTCCGCTTATCGATGTGGAGATGCGTGCTGATCTCCTTGTTGCTCATGCCCTGGGAGACGAGCGATAGAACTTGTAATTCGCGCCGGCTGAGTTTGCCGATCTTCTCGAAGCGATTGCTCTTCTCGCCGACGAAAGCGTTAAAGACCCGCGGCGGCAGCGAAGGGTCGACCCAGACGCCGCCCATCTGAACGGCCGCGATCGCGTCGAGCAGATTCTCCACCGACGCGCCTTTGACGACGTAGCCCTTCGCGCCGCCCATGGCGGCTTCGAGCGCGATCTCTTCTTCCGAATAACCGCTCAAGACGAGAACCCGGGTGTTTGCGTTTCGCCGTGACACCTCTTTGCAGAATTCGGGCAGGCGGCCGATGCCCGGCATCTTGTAATCGAGCAAGAGGATGTCCGGCGCATAGCGCGAGACGAGCGAGAGCGCATCGCCGCCGTCGGCCGCTTCCGCCATGACGACACACTTGTCGCCGCGGTACGTGAGAATATGCAGCAGCATCTCACGAAACATCGAGTGGTCGTCGGCCACAACGATTTTGGTCGGCATCATCGCGCTCATCACTTGCCCAGGTCACAGGCAAGTCAAATAAAAGTGACCCCCATTTATACTTTAATTCGCCTGCTGAAAGCAATTGGAAATCGCTTACTGCCAGGTACTGCCAGTATTTGCGAGCTTATGTGCGAGAGAGAGGTCGGTATACGCTAAGTATCTGTTATCGCAGCGTAAATGTGCGCTTTTGCCGTCTGGTTTTGGGCAGGGTGATCGCCGCCTGCTCGTCGCTTTTCAGGTTCTCGCGCGCATCCGCGTAACCGGGCTTTAGTCGTAGCGCCTTTAAAGCCGACCCAAATTGCTGTGCGCATCGGACAGACCCGGCTTCAGCAGTACGGCCCGTCGGCGACCGCGAGATCGGCGGCGCTTCCTTCCAGTACTCCGCCGACAAGTTGACGGGAAAAACAGGAGCAACAGATACTCCATCGAGACGCGGCTCGCGGTCAGGATTCGCTGGCCGCCGGTTACTCCGACGAAGCCGACCCAGATGTTGCTCGGCGCCATCACGGCGTGGGCGCGAAACCAAAAATACATTCCCGCGGCCACGGCGAAGACGATGTAGCGCCCGAAAACTAAGGCGGCGGGCCGCGTCGAGGATCTTCTTGCGTTGTTGGCGAAGATCTCTTCGCGCCGGATGTAAA
Source organism: Pseudomonadota bacterium (assembly GCA_021324155.1). Classification (GTDB taxonomy): domain Bacteria; phylum Desulfobacterota; class Binatia; order UBA9968; family UBA9968; genus JAJPJQ01. Next base: position 23,810 of record JAJPJQ010000028.1, on the reverse strand, counting down.
TCGTAGACGAGCAGGACGGCCGGAAGGAGAGCGCGCGAGGTTGACGGCGTGATAGCCGGTGGTGTCAGGCCGCCGAGGCGGTAATCGACCGCGTAGCTCCAGACCGTCAGCGGCTGGTAAAGCGGGGATCGATCGCGCCCGCGCTTTCTGTCCCCGGCTCCAATAATTCGTGGTGAATATCTCGCGGACGTTTTCGACGCTCCGCACCAAAGGGTTCTCGACGATGATGCCGATGTCGTCGAGCACGAAGCTATTCGCGAATGTGTTTAGGTACGGCGTCGCGGCGAGTATCGTAACCAGCAACGCGCAGACGGCGATGAGCCGCGCCGGAGCGGTCTGCCGCTCGGCGGTGCCTTCTTTGGCCGGGCTTTGTCAGCTTGTATGCGGTGCTTTCGCTTCACGCGGCGGCTTGCCTAACACGGCAAAAAGTTTGCGCCCGGCATCCGCCAGCGGCGGGCGCATTTGCGCGTGCCAAGTTCGCGGCGACGGGTCAGTCACTAGTCGAATTTATAAACCAGCTTCAAAGCCGGCGCGTGATTGAACAAAGTGGTATCGACGATTTTTGAAGGCAGTCCCTGCTTGGAAACATTCGCGTTGGAAATATGCGCAACCGCGTCGATCCAGCTGAACTCGTAGCCGAGGTCTATAAACCAGTTTTTAGTGAACGCGTAGATGACGTTCAGACCGGCTACCGCGAAGAGCGTGCCGTTGTTCGCGTCATCCGAATTGGAGAAGCGAAAACCATTGAAATATCGATTATGGGCGTCGAGCGACGCCCATTTAAAATACCAGCCCAGATCGCCTTTGAATCTAAAAGTAAATTTCGACGTTTCACTAGGTTTTACCGACAGCCGCAAACCTCCATACGGGCCGACTAAATGCTCGGTCAACTCTTCATGATAGTTGTCGAACGGTCCGGTCACATCGGGTGAAACCGCCCGGACATGAAATTTCTGGATTTCGTTTCGATTCCTTACGCCTAAGCTGCCTAACCAGGTCATTATCTTACTGCCCAAAAGCCTGCGCTGGTATTCGAGACCGACGTTGTAAACGTTGGATTTCCAGTCCAGGCTCACATTCATTGTGGTCCCACCAATATGTTCACTGCCGATTCCGTCCACAGCGATCGTCGTGAATGCTGGACCAACGGTTCTAGACCCATTGACGGAGAAATGAGACCAGTCCCCGTAAAGGCTCACAAAATTGTCGTCGTTGACTTTATACCCAACCGTCAAAGTAGGGGAGACTGCGGTATCGCTGATATCCGTCGGCTTTAATGCGGGTATCAAAGGTACACAAATCTGGGTAGGATCGCAGAAGCCTTTGAAGCCGTAGGCGATATCTTTGTCACGCTTCATGATACTCGCCTGCGCGCCCAGTCCCACGAAGATTCCATTGTTGTAGAAGTATTCCTCGCCGTTAGCGCTTAGCGGGATGGCGAACAGAGCGCATACCAGAAGAACGATTCTCCTCAGCAACACATCACTCATCTTTACTCCGCCTTACAATCTTCTTTCTGGTACCCCTCTGGTCATGAAAAAAGACATGCCGAGACGTAATTAACATAGTCAGACTTTGACAGTCAAACACATCTTATCGAGACAGGGCAAAAAAGCCCTGAAATTATAAGCGTTTTCACGTTCCGCCAAATCCTGCGCAAAGCTGCATGGGTCACACTCTGTGAGTAAAAATAGGACCTAGCTGCTCTTTACGCCGACCGTGCGAAGACGATAAGTACCGCCCTCGTCATTAAGATATCTCAGGTAGATACCCGATACGCCCCCACGTTGCGGGTCGCCGGATGAGGAGTAGGTCGTGAAGAAAAAATATACAGCGGGGTTGGTATTCGTGGTTTTCGCGCTTGTGGGGGCGCTTTTCGCGTCGGCCGTCGGTGCTCAGATCCTGGGCAAGACGGCGTTGAACGTCGAACGGCGCGGCCATACCGCGACCGAGATCGCGGGCGGCAAGGTCCTGGTCGTCGGCGGTGAAAACGGCAATGGCGTGGTCGGCCAAGCCGAGGTCTTCGATCTGGCCTCCCGGATATTCCTTGTCATCGGCGCATCGACGGCGCGCACCGACCATACGGCGACACTTCTGCCCGACGGCCGCGTGTTGATCGCCGGCGGACGCGACAGCGTGAGTGCGCTCGACTCGACCGAGATCTTCAATCCCGCGGACAACTCCTTTTCGGCCGGTCCTCAGATGAAGCGCGCGCGCGCCGGCCATACGGCGACGATTCTCGCTGACGGCCGTATCCTTTTCGTCGGCGGCGATAACGTTGGGAGCACCGAGATCTACGATCCCAACGCGCAGCTGTTTACCAACGGGCCGTTCATGGCCGAGCCCCGCACGCTTCACGGTGCGGCTCTGCTTCATAACGGCAAGGTCCTGATTGCCGGCGGCACCGATCCGAACGACGGTACGGTGCTCGACTCCGCCGAGCTTTTCGATCCGCAAAATAATAATTTCATGGCCACGGGCACCACGATGAACATCGCCCGCGGCCTGCCTACGCTCAAGGTCCTGCCCGACGGCAAGGTTCAAGTCATCGGCGGCGACACTGAGTTCTCGATGGAAATGTTCGACGGCGACCGGGAGGTCTTCGGCGCCCTGGCGCATCTTCCGCCGACCGTCGATCTCGTCGCGGCGACGTTGAGCGCGCAGACGCGCGCCGCGATCATCTCGACGACGATCAACACCAATCCGCTGATGCAGAATGCGCTGGCCAATCCCGACATCTCCGAGTTGGTCGGCCGCGCCGATCACACGACGACTGAACTGCAAGGCCAGGCGCTGGTCGCCGGCGGCGTCGACAGCCAGGGCCAGGTGCTGAGCTCGTCCATTATCGTCGAAAGCTCGCAGGCGACGGTGACCACCGACAAGCTCGATTATCCTCCGCTGAACACCGTCACGATCACCGGCGCCGGATGGCAGCCGAACGAGACGGTCGCGATAGTCGTCCATGAAGAGCCGGAGACGCATGCGGACGTCGGTCTGTCGTCGGTTGCGGACAACCAGGGCAAATTCACCAACACCGATTTCGCTCCGGCGACGTCGGACTTCGGTCGCAGCTTCACTTTGACGGCCCTGGGCCAGTCGTCCGGCCGCACGGCGCAGACCGCGTTCAGCGACGCGATCAGCACCGACTATAAACACTGGGCGCAGATCCCGCCCGCGGCGGGAAGTTACATCAACGGCGCTGTCCAGTCGTCGAACTCCTCATATTTCGAAGGCGAGACCGTGCCACACGTGTACCGCGTCACGGGTCTGACGGTTAATACGGTTTACGGTTTTCAGATCTTCTACGATTATTTCAAGAACAACACCTGCGGACTGCAGCGTCTCCAGCAATACGATATCAGCCGCACTACCACTTTTATCGGCAGCACGCCGAGCGACACGGGTGTGAGCTTTCCAGACGGCGGTCCCGGCCATTTCTTCGCCGTCGGCGCAAGCAACCTAACGGTTGGCAATCCTGCCGACGCTGCGCCTCAGCGCAGTGTGGCGGTGACGTTCAAAGCAACGGACACGACGGCTGATTTCTATTGGGGCCTCCGGCTCGCATCGGCGGGCGATTATAACAGCTGTACGCAAGGCTCGCCGCAGTGGCCGGGCGCCTCGCCGCAGACCAACGTCTCCGCCTCTCCTACGATTCCGAACGTTATCATGATCGGCGGCGGCGGCACGGAGTCGATCAATCCTAACGCCATCGTTCCCACCGGCACGATTGTCATTCGTAAGGTGATGGTCGGCGGCACGGGGACATTTACCTTCACGGGCACGCCGAGCGGTACGATCTCTAGCAACAACGGAACAATCAGCGCCAGCGTTCAACCCGGTACTTACACGGTTACCGAGGGCGCGCCTCCGGCGGGATGGTCGCTGACCAGCATCGTTTGCACCGATCCCACGAGCAACAGCACCGGCAACGTGGGAACCCTCACGGCGACGATTAACCTAGCGTCGAGCGAGACGGTGGAGTGCGTCTTTACGAATACGAAGACCGGCACCTTGACGATCACCAAAGTCATGCAGGGCGGCACGGGAACGTTCACGTTCACCGGCACGCCGAACGGAAGCATTTCCATCAATAACGGCACCATCAGCGCAACGCTTGCGCCTGGGACGTATACTTCTACGGAAAACGTGCCGACAGGCTGGACACTCACGGACATCACTTGTACCGGCCAGAGCAGCAGCACGGTCGTTGTCGGCCGCGCGGGCGGCAATGGCGGCGGCAATGGCTTTAACGCCGGCGACGACCGCGTCACGGTCGGTCTCGCTGCGGGCGAGAATGTGAATTGTACGTTCACGAATACGAAGGACTCTTCGATCACGATTACCAAAGTGATGCAGGGCGGCACGGACACCTTCACCTTCACCGGCAGCCCTTCCGGCACGATCTCGAACAACAACGGCACCCTGACGCAAACCGTTGCGCCGGGGATCTATACGGCGACCGAATCGACGCCTCCCGCGGGTTGGGTTCTCAGCAGCATCGTTTGCGACGACACGGACAGTACGGGGAACCTGGGTACTGCGACTGCGACATTCAACGTGGCAGCCGGCGAGAACGTAACATGTACGTTCACCAATACGAAGAACGGCACGATTACTATTAAAAAGGTAATGCAGGGCGGCACGGACACGTTCACGTTCACGGGGACACCGGCCGGCACGATCTCGGCCAACAACGGGACGCTGAGCCAGTCAGCTGCGCCAGGGACCTACACGGCGACGGAAAGCGCTCCGCCGACCGGTTGGGTTCTGACGAGCATCGTCTGCGACGACGGCGCGAGCGCCGTGCCGAGCACGTTCGATGTGCCGGCGCGAACGGTGACGTTCAAGGTCGAGGCGGGCGAGAACGTGACGTGTACGTTCACCAACACGAAGAACGGCACGATCACGATCAAGAAAGTGATGCAGGGTGGCACGGACACCTTCACCTTCACTGGCAGTCCATCCGGCACGATATCCACGAATAACGGGACACTGACCCAGAGCGTCGCGCCGGGGACCTACACGGCGACCGAAAGCGCTCCGCCGACCGGTTGGGTTCTGACGAGCATCGTCTGCGACGACGGCGCGAGCGCTACGCCGAGCACGTTCGACGTGGCGGCGCGAACGGCGACCTTCAAGGTCGACGCCGGCGAGAACGTGACGTGTACGTTCACCAACACGAAGAACGGCATGATCACGATCAAGAAAGTGATGCAGGGTGGCACGGACACCTTCACCTTCACTGGCAGTCCGTCCGGCACGATATCCACGAATAACGGGACACTGACCCAGAGCGTCGCGCCCGGGACCTACACGGCGACCGAATCGACGCCGCCCAGCGGGTGGATTTTGACGAGCATCGTCTGCGACGACACGGACAGCACGTCCGACGTGCCGACGCGCACGGCGACCTTCAAGGTCGACGCCGGCGAGAACGTAATTTGTACGTTCACGAATACGAAGAACGGCACGATCACGATCAAGAAAGTGATGCAGGGCGGCACGGATACGTTCACGTTTACGGGCACTCCATCTGGAACGATATCGACCAACAACGGGACGCTAACGCAGAGCGTCGCGCCGGGGACCTACACAGCGACGGAAAGCGCTCCGCCGACCGGTTGGGTTCTGACGAACATTGTCTGCGACGACGGCGCGAGCGCCGTGCCGAGCACGTTCGATGTGCCGGCGCGAACGGCGACGTTCAAGGTCGAGGCGGGCGAGAACGTGACGTGTACGTTCACCAACACGCGGCAGGTGGGCCAAATCGAGGTCAAGAAGTCGCTCTTGCCGGCGAACGATGCGGGCCGATTCGATTTCACGATCGGCTCGACAACCTTCAACAACGGTGGGAGCGGCTTCGGCGACGGCCAGGGGACAGGCGCGCAAACTCTCCTGACGGGACCCTACACCATCAGCGAGGCCGCTCACGGCGGCACCACGCCGGCGAACTATAACTCGAGCCTCGCCTGCGTGACGCGCGTGGGGAGCACTCCCGTAACGGTGACCTCGAATACGGGCACGTCCGGAAGCGTGAATCTCGCTACTAACGACGACATCATCTGTACTTTCACGAACAAGCTGAAGCCCGATCTCACGATCGCCAAGACCAACGACGTGGACGGCGTCGTCGCCTTGGGTGGAAGCTTTAAATGGACGTTAACCGTTGTCAACGGCGGCGGCGACGTTGCGACGTTCCAGTCGGGTCAGACGATCGTCACCGACAATCCCCCGGCGACAGGCGCGACCTACGGTTCCGTCAGCGTGATCAATCCAAGCGGCATCACCGGCACGATCAGCTGCGCGATCGCGAGCAACACGCTCACCTGTACGGCGAGCGGCGGCAGCGTGACCATTGCTGCGGCCGGAACGTTCGGCGCGCAGTTCACGGTGACGCCGACGGCCACAGGCAGTCTGACCAATCCGCGCACCGACGGCGTCTGCTCGGTCGATCCGAACAACAACGTGTCGGAGACGAACGAGCAGAACAACAACTGTCCGCCGAATATCCTGATCGTGAGCGCGCCCGATCTCACGATCGGCAAGACGAACGATGTAAACGGCACGATCACCTTGGGCGGTAACTTCAAATGGACGCTGACGGTCAACAACGGCGGCAGCGGGCCGGCGACGTTCCAGTCCGGCCAGACGATCATCACCGATAATCTGCCGTCGACAGGCGTGACCTACGGTTCCGTCAGCATCGTCAACCCGACCGGCATCACCGGCACGATCAGCTGCGCGATCGCGAGCAACACGCTCGCCTGTACGGCGAGCGGCGGCAGCGTGACCATTGCTGCGGCCGGGACGTTCGGCGCGCAGTTTACCGTGACGCCGACGGCCACAGGCAGTCTGACCAATCCGCGGACCGAGGGCGTTTGCTCGGTCGATCCGAACAACAACGTGACGGAGACGAACGAGCAGAACAACAACTGTCCGCCGAATATCGTCATCGTGAACGCGCCCGATCTCACGATTGGCAAGACCAACGACGTAAACGGCACGATAACGCTCGGCGGTAATTTCAAATGGACGCTGACCGTTAACAACGGCGGCAGCGGGCCGGCGACGTTCCAGTCCGGCCAGACGATCGTCACCGACGATCTGCCGGCGATCGGCGCTAGCTACGGCGCGGTCAGCGTGGTCAACCCGAGCGGCATCACCGGGACGGTCGCCTGTGCGATCGCGAGCAACACGCTCACCTGTACGGCGAGCGGCGGAAGCGTGACAATTGCGGCGGCCGGCAGCTTCGGCGCGCAGTTCACCGTTACGCCGAGCGCGGCCGGCAGCCTTACGAATCCGCGCACGAACGGCGTATGCTCCGTCGATCCGAACAACAACGCGTCGGAAACCAACGAGCAGAACAATAATTGTCCGCCGAACATCGTGATCGTGAACGCGCCCGATCTCGCGATCAGCAAGACGAACGATGTGAACGGCGCGATCGCCGTCGGCGGTAATTTCAAATGGACGCTGACCGTCAATAACGGCGGCAATGGGCCGGCGACATTCCAGTCGGGACAGACGATCATCACCGATAATCTCCCTACGACCGGCGCGACCTACGGCGCGGCGAGCGTCGTGAACGCAAGCGGCATCACCGGCACGATCAGCTGCGCGATCGCGAGCAACACGCTCACCTGTACGGCGAGCGGCGGGACCGTGGTTGTCGCGGTCGGCGGCACCTTCGGCGCGCAGTTCACGGTCACCGCGACAGCTTCGGGCTCGCTGACCAACCCGCGCGTCGAGGGCACTTGCGCGGTCGATCCGAACAACAACGTGACGGAGAGCAACGAGCAGAACAACAACTGCGGCAATACCGTCACGGTCAGCAACTTGGCGCCGACGATCAAGACGGATATCCACAACGGCGTGCACGGCGTAGTGATTGCCGTCACGGCCGGAAGCACGGTGCATGACAGCGCGACCGTGAGCGGCAGTGGCGGAACGCCGACAGGAAGCGTAACGTTCAGCTACTTCAACAACGGCACGTGCACCGGCGAGGCGGCCGCCAGCTCCGGAGCTTTTACACTGAACGGCTCGGGCTTTGCTGACGGCACGACCTTCACGCAAACGCCGAACGCCATCGGCACGGTTTCTTTCCGGGCGAGCTATAGCGGGGACAGTGTTTATAGCTCCGGCACCGGGCCGTGCGAGCCGCTGTCGGTCGTACCGGCGGCGGTGGACACGACGATCGCCACGACGCTGTCGGGCGGAGGCCAGACGGGAACGACGATTCTCGTCCCGGTCAATACGCCGGTGACGGACCAGGCGCTCTTGAGCGGCGCGACGGCGAACGCCGGCGGCACCGTGACTTACGCGGTCTTCAGCAACAACACCTGCAGCGCTCTTGTGACCAGCAGCACGAAGACGGTCGTTAACGGCGCGGTGCCGGCGTCCGATCCGGTCTCTTTCACGCACACAGGCACCTACTATTGGCAGGCGACCTACAGCGGCGATGCTAATAACAATCCGTCGACGAGTCTCTGCACCGATGAACAGGTGACGATCTACCGCATCCTTGTGAAGCTGACGCCGACGAAAGACAGCTTCGTCAAGAGCGAAGATCCGAACACGAACGAAGGCGCGAACAACCGGCTGCGTTTGGCGGCAATCAACGGCGTCGACTTTGCCCAGGCTCCGAAAAAAGCCAAAAAGACGAAGCCATCGACGACAATCGTCGCGCTCGCGTCCGGCGTCGACCGTCCGGTGGTAGCGTTCAACGTCGCGGGACTGAACGTCACCGGCCTTGTCAAGGCGCAGCTCGTCTTCAATATCGCGACGAACAACGGCGGCTGGGGCGCCGGGCAGTTGGTCGAAGTGCGCAGGATCACGCAGGCGTGGACCGAGGGTAAAGGCAAAAATGCCGACCTCAGCACCGGCACGACAACGCGCGGCAGCGGCGCCGGCGTCACATGGAACTGCGCCAGCGACACCAACATCGGGAACACAGGGCAGAATTGCACGTCCGCCTGGAGCGGCGGCGCGCTTGCGGCGCCGACGGCGCCCGCGGTGCTCCACACCAATGCGTCTGTGGGCGACATGGTATGGGATGTCACGGCCGACGTGTTCGGAGGCGAGGCCGCGATCACCAGCGGCTGGATCGTCAAAAAAGTAAATGAGAACCAGACCGGCGGCGAGGCGCTTTATTTCTCGAAGGAAGGCGCCACGGCGGTTAGCAATCTGAACGTCGCGCCTCGGCTTATTCTGTACTACCAGTGAAGTAGACTTTGATCGAAATGGGGAGAAGGGGGCTTCGCGGCCCCCTTCCCCTCGCCGCGCGAATAGCCCTCCCCCAAAGGCTACTACCGGCGAGTTGAGTTTTACTGCACGATAAAGCTCGTCGTAACCAGACCGGCACTGGATGCGGTGCCTGGAACGCTCGTGGCCGCAGAGACCTGATACGTTCCGATCGGGTCGAGCATCGTGGTGCGGTACTTGAACGCGACCTGTCCGTTTTTCTTCGTCTGATAGCTCGAGGTGACGATGCTGCCGTCGGGCTTCGTGATTGTGAAAGTCACATCAGCTCCGGACAGCGGCTGTCCGCTGGAGGTGACGCGCGCTGAGAGCGGTACGTTCTTTTTAAGCCGATAGACCGCTGCAGGCGGCCTCGCGATCGACAGATTCACCGAAGACCCGCCCGGCGCGGACGACGCGACGGTATAAGTCGAGCTCGCCGAAGCGAAAAGGTTCGCGTTGTCGCTGTGTCTCGCAATGACCGTGATGCCGTACGCGCCGCTCGAAGCCGAGGCCGCGGAGGTAACTTGCAGTGAGATCGTGGTGCTCGAGCCCGCCGACAAGTTTATCGCCGAGCCGACAAGATTCGTCGTCCACCCTTGCGGCAGCGACGGTTGAAGAGAAAAGGTCGCCGTCGCGCATCCTGAATCATTATTCGTGATCGTGAGATTGTATGCGACGGGCGTGCCCGCTTGCACCCCGGCGCCGCCTGAAGAGAGCGCTACCGAAGGATTGGCCGGCACGCATTGCGGCGCACTGTAACTAATCGAAACCGTTGCGCCGGCGCTGTCGGCAGATAAAACCGAGATGGCCACGCCCGCATCCGGATCTTGAAAAGTTTGCCCGATACCGAGAGCCGGGTCGAACCAAGAGGAGGTCGCCGGAGTCATATCCAGAAGATAACTCGCGTCGAGGGAAGCCTCTGAGCCGCTGTGAATGATCACGCCGGATACGACATTCGTGTTGCCCGCTAGATCGCCGTCGAAGCCGATTGCCTGGCGGTGTTCGACATAGTACCAATCTCTCGCCCCGCTGCTGGGATTGACGGCCTTCAGGACCTTTATAGCTTTCGGGTTCGTGCCCACCGTTTCGTAATTATCGATTGTGTAAATGCCGTCGGTCGATGCCGTCGAAAGCGGCGGCGATGAGCCGTAGCCGAGCCAGCCGAGCCATTCTTTCTGGTACGCGTTATAGTGACCCGCGGAGGTCCCCATAATGTCCACGGTGTCCCCGTATTCGATCGACGAGCAGCCGGCGCTTGTGATCGTCACCGACCCGCATTCGAGCGCGTGCGAATGGTAAAGTCCGAGGTTGTGTCCCGTCTCGTGGCCGACGACGCGCAGCTGCAGGCTGCCGTTGATCCATGCGTGTGAGGGGTTACCGCCGACGGTTCCGAGACCCCACCAGCCGCAGCTGTTGGTCTGCGGGAACGCATAAATGAAGCGCTTGTAATCCGCCAGGTTGATGCCACTGTTCGTCGCCGCCTGCCGCGCCGCGAAGTAAATTGCGTTGAAATCGCACGTGGCGCCGCTCATTGGCAGCGTAAACCAGCCGCGCACGTCGCCCGTGAGCCACGTTTGCTGGTACGAGTTCTCATAATGGAAATTGCTCGTCGTGTTGAAGACCACGTCCTCGGCATACGCGGTCGTGTAAGGCTGTGATGGATTGTCCTGGAAGTTCACCAATAGCACGAGCGTCTTCTGCGCGCCGAAGGTATTAGGCAATACGTACGACAGCGTCTCCATGCCGCTCCCCGCGCCGTCGAGGGCCAAGGTTTCGCCGATTTGCTGTCCACGAACGCGGACGCGGTCGCCGGTCTGATGGTCGTGGCGGTGACCGTCGTTATCGTGCCTCATACGAAGTTGGAAACGCCGTCCGCCGCTCTGAAGAAAATAGCGATAGCGGCTGCCTTGCGGGCGGTCCTCGTGCAGGACCTCGAGGGTCCCTTCGACCGTAATCTTATTAGGGGCTGCGGCCGGCTCGGCGTGGGCGAGACCGGCAAGAATAGTCAAAAATGCGAGGAGGGTAGCGACTTGGAGCTTTTGCGCCAGCTTGCCACGGGCGCTTGGCTGGTGGGGGAACCAGACAAACATGGAGGATCATCCCTTTCTGGAAGATCCTCTCGCACCTGCGGCCCATAACTGGCCTTCTTCTCCTTCGGTAACCCGGCCATCCCTACACTTGGGATCCGTGGCTTTGCGTCCCCAAATTACTTTGGGTTTGCCATTATCGGGAGAAGATCTTCCCTTTATGCTTTTTCAAGCAAGCGAAGTGCCAGTCAGGCTACTCGGTCGTATTAGCTAAATTATTGAATTTGCACGTGATTATAACCTTTACGATTTCGATCAACGAGACGAATTACGTTTGCGGTCATTTTTGACAAAAGTCGGCACTCCTATTGCTTCGTTATGCTGCAAAAGGTCAGCGTCATGCGTTTACCAAAGCTTCGCCGATCAGGGGCATGGCGCAGTTTTGCCCGATTTAATCGAAGGCAGGTTGACGTGAAAATCGCACAGTAGTAGATTAGCGGAGTTTTTCGACCCCATTTTGGAGGATGTATTCTTAGCCGTTCGTCTTTGCTCAGTTTTTTTCTGGCAGCTTCAATCATTTTTGTGGCCGCTCGGGTTTATCATCTCTGGCACCGCGGCCCCTGGGAGATGCCTGCAGTGACAAAGCCGAGACCGAACGCGTCCAAGTCGGCGGTCGATGAGGAAACCCCGCAGTTCCAGCTGGCAAACACCCGCAACATTATCGACAAAAATCTTTTTGACCCCGAACGCGGCACGACGAAGCAGAAAGAAGACGTAGCCAAGCGCGATGACGCCGCGCGCCAACGCATTCGCAGCATGGTGCTCATGGGAACCGCCATTATCGGCAACAGCAAATATGCCATTCTCCAAGACCCAGCGACGACGCCGCGGCCCGGTGTGCCGAACACCAAAGCGCCGCAACCGGCCGGGCAAGGACAGTCACGGCTAAAGCTCGGCGATACGTTCGAGGGATTCCGCGTGGCGGAGATCCGCGATAAAAGCGTCGTCTTCACGAAGGGACCGATCCGGGAGGAACTCTCGATCGATTTTTTCCGGCCGGGTGATCCGCAGCCGCAGCAGCCCGCCGCCGGCGCGCCGCAGCAGCGGCCTATCGCGCCACGTGTAGGCGCGCGCGTCGTGCCGCCCGGCGGCGACCAGACTCAAGCTCAGCAGGAAGGCGGTACCGCTGTGGAGCGGGCACGTCGAGCGCTGCGCGAGCGGCAGCTTCAGCCGCCGCAGCAGCCGTCGGGGAGGCCGCCGGAAGCGGTTGCCCCCGCCGCGAAGCCTTGAGTGTGAATGAAGGAGATTCTTATGCGTACGAGAATATGTCCGAAAAATGCCTTCGTTTCGATATTGCTGGCGCTACTCATGGTCCCTGTTCCTCCGAGTCGATTCGCATGGTCGCAGGATGATGACAACGACGAGGAGCAGCAGACGCCTGCTCCATCTGTCCCGACGCCGAAGCCGCAGCAGCCGGGGCAGGCTCAGCCTCCCGCCGCGCCGCCCGTCCCGACAACGCCGGCACAGCGCCGTCTGTTGCCGCCGCCCGGGCAGAAACCGGCCGGCGGCGGCGATATGGTGTCGCTCAACTTCAACCGCGCCGATCTGATCGAAGTCATTCACGTCCTGGCCCAGCATCTCGGGATCACCTACACGATCGATCCCGACGTCAAAGGCACGGTCACCATCAACAGCGCCGCGCCGCTGCGCAGGGAAGATCTGTTCCCGATTTTCCACCAGATTCTCCGAATCAACGGCGCCGTCGCCGTGAAGGCCGGCGACAATATTTACCGCATCGCCCCGATCGAAAAGGGCAAGGGGATCGCGCGGCCGGCAACCGACGACAGCCAAGGAGGCTACGCGATTCAGATTATTCCGCTGCGCTTTTTCTCCGTGACCGAGATGAAGCGGCTTCTGACGCCCTTTCTTACGCCCGGCGCGGAAGTGCTTGATTTTCCGCGCGGCAATTTTCTCATGGTGGTCGATCTGCCGTCCAACGTGCAGCGCTTGCAGGAGATCGTCGATATGATCGACGTTCAGACGTTCGTCGGCACGCGCACGGAGATGTATCAGCCAAAAGTCGCCAGCGCCGAAGAGCTCGCGGCCGAGATGACCAAGATCATGCAGTCGTACGCTTCGTCGTCAGCCCAGGCGGAAGGCTTCGCCGCGCAGTTCATCTCGATCCCGCGCATCAATCAATTGATGATCATCGCCGACAGCGAAGCCGCGTGGACGTACGTTAGACGTTGGCTCGAGCGCCTCGACACCGTCGGTGAAGGGCCGGGTAGAAAAATCCACATTTACCCGGTCGAGAACGGCAAAGCCGCTGATTTGGCCGACGTCTTGACCCAGGTTCTCGGCATCAGCGGCGGGCAGCAGCGCCAGCGCGGTCCGACCCTGGAGCAGCTGCACCGCGGAACCACGGGCAGCACTCCGCAGACGACGCCGGGCTTCGGCAGCCGCTCCCCGGGCTTTACGGGCGGCGGGTTCGGAGGCTCGCCGTTCAGCAGCCCTTCGACGATGGGCGGCGGCCAGTATTTATTCAACCCCAACTATCCTTCCATGCAGGCGGTTGCGCCTGCGCAGACACAGCAGCCCCCCGTAGTGACGGCGCCGCCTGCTGCTACGGGGCCGCGCCAGCAGCAGCCGCGCCCCGGCGACCTGGCGGCGCGTCAGGCTGCCCCAGAGGAGCAGCTTCGCATCGTCGCCGATCAGAACACGAACACGCTGATCATTTACGGCACGGCGCAGGAGTTCCAAAACATCAGGACGATCCTGAAGGATCTTGATATCCCTGCGCGTCAGGTGATTCTCGAATGTCTCATCGCAGAGGTGAAGCTCACCGACAACAACAGCCTGGGCTTTGATTACCAGGTCTTGAAAGGACCCGGCAAAAAGGGAGGGTTCACCGACGCCTTTACAGCGGGAGTTGATAATCCCTTTCCGATCCAGTTCGGCGGCAGCACCGGCCTTGCGGCGCTTCTCGGCAGCAACGCCGTGCGCGGTTTGGTAACCGCGATCCAGAGCGACAACCGGTCGAAGATCCTCGCGTCGCCGACGATTCTCGCGGCCGACAATCAACCCGCGCGAATCCAGGTCGGCGACGAGATTCCGGTCGCTACCGGAACGATTGACACCTCCGCCGGCACCGGCGTCGCGACTTCCACGGCGATCCAGTCGCGCAATACCGGAAAAATCCTCACCGTCATCCCGCAGGTTAACGCGAAAGGTCAGGTCAACCTGCAATTAAAGGTAGAAGTCAGCAAGCAGGGCGGCAACGTCACCGTCGGGAGCGAAGGCAACAGCTTCCCGTCGTTCTCGACGCGCGACGTCGAGACTACGGCCGTGGTGCGCGACGGCGATACGCTCTTCATCGGCGGCATCTTCGCCGAAGACAGAGACCGCGGGCGGAGCGGCATTCCTTACCTGATGGACATTCCCGTGTTCGGCTGGTTTTTCCGAAAAACTACCGACACGCTGACGGAGAGGACGGAGCTGATCATCATGATCACGCCGCGCGTCATACGCAACAATGCCGAGGGGCTCGCCGCGACCGACGACTTCCGGCGCAAGCTCTCGACGGTCGCCGGTGAAATCGAGCGGATGCGCCGCGGGCCCGCGAGGGACGACCTGCCGCCGCCGAAAGTCGTCGTTCCCGACAAAGAGTCGAAAGCCGAGCCGCAGGACGCGCCGGCTGCCGTGCGCCTCGGAAACTTTCAAAACGTGCGGCCCGACTCCGATGCCGGGCCCATACCGATGTCAGCCGAGGCGCCGCCACAGCCGGGACCGATGAAGACTATGCTCAAGTATCTGACATTCGGCTTGCTCCGGTAATCCACCGCAGTTCGCGATTGTGATATAGAGAAGCCCGGACACGCCGTCCGGGCTTCTCGTTTTTTATGGCTGACATTGAAGTAATTCGTCTGCTCTCAAACTTGCTCCGGCTGCCGACGGCGCCGTTTCACGAGCGTTTCGTAAGCGCGTTTCTCCGCGAGCGGTTGACCGCTGCCCGAATCGCGTTCGACCGCGACGCTTACGGCAATATCGTCGCGACCACCGGCGGCGAGCCGGCGGTAGCGCTGGTCGCGCACATGGATCATCCCGGCTTCGATATCGTCGGCGCATCCGGGAAACAAGCCGAGGCCGCCTGGCACGGAGGCGTCGACGCGAAATATTTCCGCGGAGCGCGCGTCGTCGTTTACGATCGGGAGTCCGGCCGGGTCTCCGCGCGCGGCTCGGTCGCGAAGATTCGCAAGAACGCGCTCGGCAGGGTCGCTACGATGTCGCTGCGCGTCAACCGTCCTGTCCGGTCCGGCGATTTCGGCACGTGGGATCTGGTTCCGTTCCGGCGCGAGGGCGGGCGCATCCACACCAAAGGCGCCGACGACCTCGTCGGCTGCGCCGCGATTCTGCTGACGCTGAAACAACTTAAGCGCCGCGGGGTCGCGGGCGTCCGCGGCGTTTTCACGCGCGGCGAGGAGCAGGGGTTCATCGGCACGCTCGGAATGATTCGCGGCGGCGCATTGCCGCAGACGGCGAAAATTATTTCCGTCGAGACAAGCAAAGCGCTCCCCGGCGTGGTTCTCGGAGGCGGACCCGTGATCCGTCTCGGCGACCGGGCGAGCATGTTCGACCACGGCATGGTTTATTTCATGGACGCCGTCGCGCGCGACCTCGCGCAAAAAGAGCGGCGGTTCCACTTCCAGCGGCGCGTGATGGACGGCGGCACCTGCGAGGCGACGCCTTTTCAGCTCGCCGGCCATATCTCGGGGGGTGTGGCGATACCCTTGCACAACTACCATAATCAGGGAAAAAGCCGGATCGGCGCCGAGGCGGTCGCGGTCGCGGACGTGGAAAACGCGACTCGCCTCCTCGTCGAGCTCTGCGGGCGCCTCCATGAATTCGATCGAGCCGCCGAGGACGTGAAAAAACGCATCGAAAGTGGCTGGGAAAAATACGGCGGAAGGCTCACCGATGTCTGACGGCGGTGTTTTTATATCCGCATAGCGTTTGTTATGATGAAGTAATAGCAAAGACCGCAGTCCGAAAGCGGAGAAGGGGACTACGTGAAGGATTCCGACAACCTGTCGATCGACAAAATTCAGGAAGCGCTTAGAAAAGAGAAGTACATCGCCGACCGGGCGCTCGCGACCGTAGTTTATCTTTCCATCGCAATGGGAAAGCCGCTCCTGCTCGAGGGCGAAGCGGGCGTCGGCAAAACCGAGGTCGCCAAAGTATTGGCGGAGATCATGGGCAGCAAGCTCATCCGCCTCCAGTGCTACGAAGGGCTCGACGCGAATACCGCGCTGTACGAGTGGAACTATCCCAAGCAGATGCTCCGCATCAAGCTCGAAGAGGTGACGGCCGGCGACCGCACGGCTGTCGAGACCGAGATCTTCAGCCCTGAATACCTCGTCAAGCGGCCCCTGCTCGAGGCGATCCAGAGCGAGGGATCCATCGCGCCTGTTCTTCTGATAGACGAGATCGACCGCGCGGACATGGAGTTTGAAGCGTTTCTCCTGGAAGTGCTGTCCGACTTTCAAATCACGATTCCCGAACTCGGGACGATCCGCGCGCGGGTCCGACCGTACGTCGTGCTAACATCGAACCGGACGCGCGAGATTCACGACGCGCTCAAGCGCCGGTGCCTGTATCATTGGATCGATTACCCGAGCTTCGAGAAGGAGCACGAGATCGTCAGCGCGAAATTTCCGGCGATGCGCGGGCACCTCGCCGATCAGATCTGCGCGTTCATGCAGCAGGTGCGGCAGATGAACTTCTACAAGCGGCCGGGCGTCGCCGAGACGCTCGACTGGGCTTCGGCGCTGCTCGCGCTGAACCGCGACGAGCTCGACGAGGAGACCATCAGGGAAACCGTCGGCTGCGTTTTCAAGTACCGCGAGGACTTGAACCATGTCGCCGAGCAGCTCGCAGCGAAAAAGATAGATCTCGACGGAACGGCGAAGAGCGCGCAGTCGCTTTAATTTTTCATGGACATCACCGACGAGCTGATCGCAAAAACAGTCGAGCGCTTCGCGCCCCGGGGCGGCGGCGGCACGGTCACGAACATCCTCGCCTTCAGCCGCGTGCTCAAGGGTCTCGGTGTGACCATCGGCTTGAGCCAGGTGCTCGACTCCAATCGCTCGCTGCATTATGTGGATGTCGGCAGCCGCTACGAGTTTCGCGCGGCGCTGCGTGCGAACCTGATTTCCGATAAGGAGCAGATGCCGATCTTCGACCGCGCGTTCGATCTTTTCTGGCGCGCGCGCTCGGACGTGGACCCGAACGCGCCCTCGGATGTCCCGCTGCCGCCCGACGACGCAGACATCGAGGACGGCAGCGAGACCGAAAGCACCGAGCAGATCATGGCCGAGTTCGCTGGCGCCGAAACGGGGCGCGACGGCGAGACCGAGCCGCTCACGCTGCCGACCTACAGCCCCGGCGAGTCGCTCAGCAAAAAAGACTTCAGCGACCTCGGCATTGAGGAGAGCCGCGCGATCAGCCGCGCGATCCTTCTCATAGCGACTAAGATCGCGACGCAGATGAGCCGGCGCAAAAAGCGCTCGAGTAAGGGCCAGCAGGTCGACGCCCGCTGGACCATGCGGAAAAGCCTTAAGTACGGCGGCGAAGTCGTCGAGCTCGTCAAGCGCAAGCGGCGCATCAAAAAGACGCGCGTGGTGCTGCTCTGCGACGTCTCGGGCTCGATGGACTGCTACAGCCGGTTTTTGATCCAGTTCATGTACGGCCTGCAGAACGAGCTCTGGGGCGTCGAAACGTTCGTGTTCAGCACTTCGCTCAGCCGCATCACGCATCTCATCCGCACCAAGGAGATCGCCGGAGCGCTCGAGCGCATCTCGCATTCGGTCGTCGGCTGGTCCGGCGGCACGAACATCGGGCGCTCGCTCGCGACCTTCAATCGCGACTTCGCGCCGACTTTGGTGACGCACCGCACCGTCGTGGTGATCATCAGCGACGGCTGGGACCGCGGCGACGTGTCGCTGCTGGAGCACGAGATGCAATCGATCAAACGGCGCTGCTACAAGATTCTGTGGTTGAATCCGCTGCTCGCGAGCGAAAATTACGAGCCGCTTTGCAAAGGAATGCAGGCGGCGCTGCCGTATCTCGACCTGTTCCTGTCCGTGAACAACCTGAACAGTCTGGTCGCGCTGGGCAGAAACCTGCAGAGAATGGTGGCATAGAACATAGATAGGAGGTTTTCCATGGCTGGACCCGGCGCATGCCACGACGCGGATAAAGTCGAAGGACCGAAGAAGGATTCGATCTATCATCAGGTGAAAGAGTTTCTCGACAAAGGCGAAACGCTCGCCGTCGCGACGATCGTCTCGACGAAAGGCTCGACGCCGCGCGAGGTCGGCGCCAAAATGGTCGTCACCGCCTGGGGCGAGATTCTCGGCACGATCGGCGGCGGCTGCGGCGAGGCGGACGTCAAGCGCGAGGCGATCGAGGTGATCCGCACGCGCAAGCCGCGCACCGTGCAGGTCGACCTGCTCGACGACATCGCTTCCGACAGCCCGGCCGTGTGCGGCGGCATCATGAACGTTTTCATCGAGGCGTGGTCGAAGGAAGAGGCGAGATAGACGAGCCCATGGCCAGTCTGGTCGACGAGCTGATCAATATTCAGGAGGAGGGCGCAGCCGGCGTGCTGGCGACCGTCGTGGAAGCGGACGGCGGCGCGCAGGCGGGAGAAAAAATCCTCATCCGCGACGGCCGCGCGGTGCTGGGCACGCTCGGCGACGAGCGGCTCACGGCTGCGGTGATCGCCGAAGCCGCGGAGCGATTAAAGGAAGAGAAGTCGAAACTCGTCCCGCTGAAGCTCGCGGGCGGCGCCGCCGCCGAGGTATTCTTCGAGGTACTGCCGGCGCCCCCGAAGCTGATCATCGTCGGCGCCGGCCACATCGCCGTCCCGCTCGCGAAGATCGCCAAGATCCTCGATTTCCACGTTACCGTGCTCGACGACCGCATCCTGTTCGCCAACCGGGAGCGCTTCCCCGACGCCGACGCGATCCGCGTCGGCGATATGGCCGAGGAGCTGAAGTCGACGGCGATCACGCCGTCGACTTACATCGTGCTCATCACGCGCGGGCACAAGTACGACGAGCCATGCCTGCGCGAGATCATCCACAGCAGCGCGAAGTACGTCGGCATGATCGGCAGTCGCCGGCGCATCAAGGCATGTTTCGAGCGATTCAAGAACGAGGAGAAGATCGCCGAGGAAGTGATCGCGCGCGTCTACGCGCCGATCGGGCTCGACATCGGGACCGAGACGCCCGAGGAGATCGCGCTGTCGATTATGGCGGAAGTCGTCAAGGTCCGCCGCGGCGGGCAGGCGAAGTCGCTATCCGGCAAATAAAAGAAGTTTCGCGCTTCTAGTTTCGGGTTTCGAGGTCGGAGTTCTGGGAGTTCTCGACTCGATACTCGCAACTCGAAACTCGAAACATGGGGGCGAAGAGGAAATTGACCGGGGTGGTGTTCAGTGACCTCGGCCGGGCGGCGTCGTTCATGGCCGTCGACAGCGTCGCGGCGGCGATGAGGGCCGCGCTCGGCTTCGCCGCTTATCCAGGAACGCTGAATGTGAGGCTCGACACTCCCGCAGCGCGCGCGGTGTGGAGCAGCGTTCGCGATGGGAGCGGCATCCCGATCGCCGCCGGCGGCTTCTGCGCCGCCCGTTGTTTTCCGGCCTTGATTGAGGGAAACTGGCGCGGCGCCGTGATCCTACCTGAGGTGGCGGACTATCCGGCGGACAAGCTCGAAATCGTCGCGCCGGCCAGGTTGAAGGACGCGCTCAAGCTTGCGGACGGCGCGCGACTGACGCTAGAATTCGTCGACTGAGGCGTTATGCGAAGACTCATTGTGGGCATCTCCGGGGCGACGGGAGCGATTTACGGCGTGCGCATGCTCGAGGTGCTAGCGCGCGTCAAGGACGTCGAGACGCATCTCGTCATGAGCCGCGCCGCGAAGATGACGATCCAGGTCGAGACGCCTCACTCCGTGAAGGAGGTCGAGGCGATGGCCGACGTGGTGCACGACATCAGCAATGTCGGCGCCAGCATCTCGAGCGGCTCGTTCCGCACCGAAGGAATGGTGATCGCGCCGTGCTCGATGAAATCGATGGGCGGCATCGCGCATTCGATCGGCGGCGATCTTCTGGTCCGCGCCGCCGACGTGGTTTTGAAAGAGCGCAAAAAGCTCGTGCTGGTCGCGCGCGAGACGCCGCTGCATCTCGGCCACCTCGAAAGCATGGCGGCGCTCACGCGTATGGGTGCGGTCATCTTCCCGCCCGTGCCGGCCTTCTACCACCGGCCGAAGACGCTCGACGACGTCATCAACCAGACCGTTACGCGGATCTTAGATCAGTTCGATATCGACGTGACGCTCTTCGAGCGCTGGAGCGACGAGAAGATGGGCCGGCATCCGGGCTCCGAGCGGGTCATCTCAGTGGCGTCGCGGAAGGACATGCGGCCGGCGAAGAAAAGCAAGTAATCTTCGCGCGACCCCGCCATGGCCCGCACCGGCGGTAAAAAGCCGCTCTCGCCCACGCAGCGGCGAAAATTGGAACATCTCGAGCTCTGTCTCGATCCTTCGGTCGAGGGCTCAGGCACCGGCTTCGACCGCTACGCCTTCGTCCACAACGCACTGCCCGAGACCGACCTCGACGAGATCGATCTTTCGACCACGTTTCTCGGCAAGCGCCTCAAGGCGCCGGTCTCGATCTCGTCGATGACCGGCGGCTTCGAGCTCGCGCGCAAGATCAATCGCAACCTCGCCGCCGCGGCGCAAGAGCTCGGCCTCGCTATGGGCGTCGGCTCTCAGCGCGTCGCGCTCGAGGTGCCCGGAGCGGCGGATTCCTTTCAGGTCCGCGATGTCGCCCCCGATATTCTCCTGCTCGCCAACCTCGGCGCCGTGCAGCTCAACTACGGCTACGGCGTCGCCGAGTGTCGTCGCGCCGTCGAGATGATCGGCGCGGACGGACTGATCCTCCACTTGAACGTTCTGCAGGAAGCGGCGCAGCCGGAGGGCAATCGCAATTTCAAAGGCCTGCAGGCACGCATCGCCGAGGTCTGCGCAGAGCTCGGCGCTCCCGTCGTCGCCAAAGAGATCGGCTTCGGCATCTCCGCCGACGCCGCGCGGCGCCTGAAATCGGCCGGCGTGAGCGCCATCGACGTCGCCGGCCGCGGCGGCACCTCGTGGTACGCCGTCGAGGCGAAGCGCGCCGCCCAGCAGGGCAAGCCCGTCGGCTCCGCCTTTGCCGACTGGGGCATACCGACCGAGGAAGCGCTCGTGCAGGTGCGCGCGGCGCTGCCGGATATCGAGCTCGTGGCTTCGGGCGGCATTCGCAACGGCCTCGACATCGCGAAGTCGATCGCGCTCGGGGCGAACATCGCGGCGCTCGGCCAGCCGTTATTAGCTCCGGCTTTGGAATCGGCCGATAAGGTGGTACAATCCCTGGCCGGTCTGATAGGGGAAATTAAAGTCGCGATGCTGTGCGTCGGCGCCCGCGACCTCGCGGCGCTAAAAAAGGCACCGCTTGCGCGTCGGTCGTGACAACCATGGCCGTTGAGCTGAAACGCCAGGTGCTGGATTACATGGAAAGCCATAATACCATGACGCTGGCGACGTCTCAGGGCGAAAGCCCCTGGGCGGCCACGGTTTTCTACGCCAGCGACGGCCTCAAGCTATATTTTTTCTCGGCGCCGGACTCGCGCCACTGCCAGAACCTCGCCGTCAATCCGCGCGTCGCGGTGACGATCCAGGAAGACTACCACGACTGGCGCAGGATCAAGGGCATTCAACTCGAAGGGCGCGTCGCGGCCGTCGATTCGCTGATCGAAAAGGGCAAGGCGATGACCGTATACGCGCGGAAATACCCCGACGTGATGAAAATATTCACCGACCCGGGAAGCGGGCCGCTGTACAAGGCTTTTCTCAAGGTCAAATTTTATCGCGTCGCGCCCGAGAAGCTCTTTTACATCGACAACGAGCAGGGTTTCGGCAAGCGGCAGGAGCTCGCGGCCGAAGAGTTGCAGAACTGAAGCAGGCAAAGCGGAAATTCACAAGCGGAGGGAGTTACACCGGAAGATGTCGCAACTTTTGGGCAATCAGCTGACGGAGGAGTTGTTTCATCGTTTGCGCGGGGAATCGATGTCGAAAAAGGGCAAGGCGATCGTCATCGTCACGACCGACGAGGCGGGATGGCCGCATCCCGGCATGCTGTCCTATTCCGAGGTCGTCGCGAAGGACCGCTCGACGATCGATCTCGCGATCGGCAAAGCGAGCACCACGGGAAGAAATCTCCGGCGCTCCGGAAAAATCACACTGCTCATCACCGACAGCGATCTCAACTATTACGTTAAGGGAAGCGCTCACGAGCTGAGAGAATCGATCGAGGATGTTTCATTTATGTCGCTGTTTCGCATCACCGTGGAGCACCTGCTCGAAGACCTCGAGCCCGACGCGGTGATCACGAGCGGCGTCATGTTCGAGCGCACGCCGAAAAGGGAGACTGAAGAACTGGTAGATAGAATCTACCAGGCTGTGCGCAGGGAGCCGTGAAGCGCAACCGCAAATTTCTCCTCGTCGGAATCGTACCCGCCGCCGCCCTGCTTGGTTTCGCCTACTGGGGAATACACGACGGCGCCAAAGAAAGTCCCTACATCACCGCCGCCGTGCAGAGCGGCAACCTTACGCAGGTCGTTACCGCCACGGGAACGCTCCAGGCCGTCATCACCGTTCAGGTCGGCAGCCAGGTCTCGGGGACGATCGCGAAGCTCAATGCGGACTTCAACAGCAAGGTGAAGCAGGGGCAGATCGTCGCCTTGCTCGATCAGGATAAATTCAAGGCGGCGGTCGATCAGGCGAAGGCGAACGTGTTGTCTTCCCAGGCGAACGAGGCGAAGAGCAAAGTCGCCGTCGAGGACGCGAAACGGACCCTCGATCGCAACCGCGAGCTCCGGAAGCGCGAGCTCGTGGCGCAGAGCGATCTCGACACCGCCGAGACCGCCTACAACAGCGCCGTGGCACAGGAGCAGGTGAGCCGCGCGCAGGTGGCGCTCGCCAAGGCGGCGCTGCAGCAGGCGCAGGTCGACCTCGATCATACCGTCATCCGCTCGCCGGTCGACGGCATCGTCGTCTCGCGCAACGTTGACGTCGGCCAGACCGTCGCGGCGTCGCTCCAGGCGCCGGTGTTGTTCCTGATCGCGAACGATCTCTCGAAAATGCAGGTTGACACCAACGTGAGCGAGGGCGACGTCGGCAACGTGTGGGTCGATCAAGATTCGGAGTTCACCGTCGACGCCTATCCGACACGGCGGTTCAGCGGCAAAGTTCTGCAGGTGCGAAACGCGCCGATCATGGTGCAGAACGTCGTCACCTACGATGCGGTCGTCGGCGTCGATAATAAAGACCTCCTTCTCAAGCCCGGAATGACGGCGAATGTCCTGTTCATGGTGAGCCGCAAAGAGGGCGTGTTGAAAGTCCCCAACGCCGCGCTCCGTTTTCGTCCGCCGGAGTACAAGCCGCAGCCGC
>JAJPJQ010000045.1 GCA_021324155.1 Pseudomonadota bacterium | reverse complement strand
GGCGAGACGTTCTTTTTTAAAGTAGGGCGCGATCCGACGAATGCTAGCGACACGCTCGCCGCGACGGTCAGCTACATGGATATCGAGTTCACGATTCGGAGGGCGATGTAGTGGGAGGCATAAAAAAATTATGTCTTTCCATAATCGCGCTTCTGTTTCTCGCGGCGCCCGCGCATGCGGCGTTTCCGTCCGTCGCTACCACGAATACGTCGACGTCGAGCTCGCGCACCACGTCGCACACCGTGAGTCTGCCGGCGTCGATCGCCGCCGGCGATCGGCTGATTTGCATGTCGGGCTGGAACGAAAGCTTCGGCGCAACATCGCCGTCGTGGCCGGCCGGCTGGACGCAGAAAACATTTCAGGCGAACGGGAGCTCGACGTCGCTCGAGGTGCGCGAGCGCTTCGCCGACGGCAGCGAGGGCGCGAGCATTACGGTCACGACTTCGGCTTCGACCCGCGCGGCGCACGTCTGCTATCGGATAACAGGCGCGCATACGACGCTGCCGATCGAGGTGGGCACGGCCGCGACCGGCAGCTCTGCGAATCCCGATCCGCCGTCGTTGACGCCGAGCTGGGGCGCCGACGATATACTGTGGATCGCGATCGCCCAGACGATCGCAGGCGTCTCGTACACCGGCGACCCGGCCAGCTATGCGAACGGCCTGACGGCCGACGCCACGAACGGGAGCAGCGGTTCGAGCATCCGCGTGGTCCGGCGCACACTGAACGCGGCGAATGAGAATCCCGGCACGTTCACGGTGACGAGTAATCCGTGGGTTGCGCAGACGATCGCCGTGCCATCGGCGGCCGCCGGCGCGAGCGGCTATTCCTCGCGCCGCGCGTTTCGAGGTGGGCCGTGAAACAATTTGTTACAAAGTTCATCATTCTGTTTCTGATTGTGACGGCGCCGATCGCGGCGATCGCCGGCGAGCGCGAGGATCTCGAGCGGGACCTCCGCGACGTGCAGCGCGAGCTCGACGTCGAGCGCTACCGCTACGATCGCGCGAAGGCCGAGATGGAGCGCGCCGATCTGGTCGCGCGCTTCGTCTTCCCGCGCCTCCAGCAGCGCGAGGCGGAGATCAAGAGGAAGATCGAGGAGATCGACAAGAAAAAAAATTAGAGGGACAGGCGAGAAGGTTGCCGCCTTCTCCACTAGCCGACGCAGCAACGCCGGCCACAGATCGCTCTGCTGTCCCCCAGCCCGTCGCACGCACTACGCGAGCACGCACGACGCGCGGGGTTATAGCAGAGCCGCGGAGGAGCGGCAACGATGGCGAACAGCCCGATCGCATATTTCGGCGGCAAGAGCCGCCTGGCCCCGACGATCATCAAGCAAATCCCGAAGCACACATGCTACGTAGAACCATTCGCCGGTGCCGCCTGGGTCTTCTTCAAGAAGCCGCCGTCGCGCGTCGAGGTGCTGAACGATCGCGACGACAACATCGTGAACATCTACCGCGTGATCCAGCATCACCCAGAGGAATTTTTGCGGCAGTTCAAAACGCTACTGATCTCGCGGAAGATCTTCGAGCTGATGAAGCGCCACGACGACGAATGCCTGACGGATATCCATCGCGCGGTGAAGTGGTTTTATATTCTGCGCGCGTCGTTCGGCGGGCACGGCGTCGGCGCGAACTTCGGCTACGGGACGTCGCGGCCGTCGAATCTCAACGTCACGGATCTCGAGCCGCGCATACTCGAGATTCACTGGCGCCTCGCGAAGGTCACGATCGAAGCGCTGCCGTATCAGCAGATCCTCGATCGCTACGACCGGCAGCACACGTTCTTTTACATCGATCCGCCCTATTGGGGATTCAAGGCGTACAGGTTCAATTTCGAGGCGAAGGATTTCGCCGAGCTCGCGGCCGAGCTGAAGCAGATAAAGGGCAAATTTTTAATGTCCCTGAACGATTGTAAAGAGGTCCGAGCCGCGCTGGCTGGCTTCAAGATCGAGACGGTTGCCGCGCGCTACAGCGTCGCTGGCGGGATGGATCGCGGCGGCCGGAGCGAGCTGCTGATTCGCAATTATTAGAGCTTTTGGCGAACCATGGGTCAGCCTTGTTGTAAAAGTAAATTTAACTTTATATTGTTTGCCAATCATGAGAAATCGGGAATGTCCGAGTTGTTCGGGACAACTCGAACTCAACGGTAAGGTGACGAAGAAGACTAGGGCGAGTGACGACCTTCAGACAGTGCCGCTCTATCAATGCCTCAATTGCAAGAAACTTTGGGATGAAAGAGAGCTGCTAGCCCTTTCTCCGAAAGACTGGAGCGGTTCATCTCGCTGAAAACCGGCGCGGTGGACGCCGGCCATGCTGTCGCCGTCGGCCTATGGGCTAGACCCACTACCCATAGGCTGCAAACTAGCGTTTGAAAATGGCCAAACCGGTGTCGAAAACGCGCGTGGAAATAGCGCGATTTCGGCGTGCTTCGGTACGCCGTTATGGCCTCGAAAATAGGGTCGAAACCGGCTCTAAAATCCTTGCGCAAATAATGTGGCACTTTTGAGCAAATAATTCGGCGAGCTACAAACTCCCGGCGTTCGGAGCTATCGCTGCCGGATCCGGGAGTTTTTTCGTTACGCCTGCTTGTAAGCGGTGTGATCCTATCGTCGTTTACTCCCGCCGCTGCGAGGATTACCCTTGAAAATTTTTTCCGCTTGTTTTCGAGACCATAGATGATAGGCGAACTATAGAGGCTTCGATGGCTCTGCCGGGACAACAGACACGACGCGATGCGGTACGGGGCGGAGCTCCGCCGCCGCAGGGAACTGCCCCGGGTCCGAAGATGCCGCCGGGGAAAACCTGGCTCTGGCTGATCGCGATCCTCGCCGCCAATTATCTGATCGCGAGGCTTTTCCTGCCCGGGCCGGAGGCGCCGGTCACCGTACCTTACACGCTTTTCAGAGAGGAAGTCGCCCGCGGCAACGTGGAGTCAATCTACAGCCGCGGCGACTCGATCACCGGCCGGTTCAAAAATGCCGTCACCTACCCGCCGCCGGAAAAAGCGAAGGCCGCCACGGAAGCAAAGCCCGGTCAAAGACCGCAGCCGCCGCCCGGTGAGCGCCCGCCCATCATCGGTTCGCGCGACCAGCCGAAGACGTCGCGCAACTTCGCGACGGCGCTGCCGAGCTTCGTCAGCTCCGACCTGGAAGAGTTTCTGATCCATCACGGCGTCGAGATCAGCGCGAAGCCGATCGACGACGGGGGCTCGTGGACGAATCAGCTGCTGGGATTCCTGCCGGCGCTGTTGTTCATCGGTTTTTACATCTGGCTTTTCCGCCGCGCGGCGCAGCAGGGCGGCGGCATGGGCGGCATCATGGGTTTCGGCCGCAGCCGCGCCCGCCGCTACGACGAAGCGCAGGGCGCCAAAGTGACGTTTAACGATGTCGCCGGCATCGACGAGGCCAAGAACGAGTTGGTCGAGATCGTCGACTTCCTCAAAGATCCGCCCAAATACACGCGCCTCGGCGGCGCGGCGCCGAAGGGCGTCTTATTGATCGGCCCGCCGGGGACGGGAAAGACACTGCTCGCGCGGGCGGTCGCGGGCGAGGCCGGCGTGCCTTTCTTCTCGATGAGCGGCTCGGAGTTCGTCGAGATGATCGTCGGCGTCGGCGCGGCGCGCGTGCGCGACCTCTTCAAGCAGGCGCGCGAGAACGCGCCTGCGATCATTTTCATCGATGAGCTCGACGCGATCGGCCGCGCGCGCGGGCAGATGGTGATCGGCGGCTCCAGCGAGCAGGAACAGACCTTGAATCAAATCCTCACGGAGATGGACGGCTTCTCCAGCCGCGAGGGCATCATCGTGCTCGCGGCGACGAACCAGCCCGACGTGCTCGACAAGGCGCTGCTCCGTCCGGGCCGCTTCGACCGTCGCGTGATCGTCAACCTGCCGGACAAGAACGGCCGCGAGGCGATTCTGCGCGTCCACACGCGCACCGTGCCGCTCGCCAAGGAGCTGAACCTCGCCGAGATCGCGGCGGCGACGCCGGGCTTTTCCGGCGCGGACATAAAAAACCTCGTCAACGAATCCGCACTGCTGGCCGCGCGGCGCAATCAAAACGAAGTGCGCCAGAAGGATTTCCTCGACTCGCTCGAGAAAATCATTCTCGGACCCGAGCGCCCGCTGCTCTTAAGCCGCGCCGACAAGGAGCGCATCGCCTATCACGAGGGCGGCCACGCGATTCTCGGTCTCGTCGTGCCCGGCGCCGATCCGGTGAATCGCGTCACGATCGTGCCGCGCGGGCAGGCGCTCGGCATGACCTACCAGCGGCCCGACACCGAGCGCTACAATTATCCCGAGGATTATCTCCGCGGGAGGATCGTCGGCGCGCTTGGCGGGCGCGCGGCGGAAGAGATCGTCTACGCCGCCAAGACGACCGGCGCCGAAAGCGACATCGAGCAGGCGACCGCGCTCGCGCGGCGCATGGTCACACGCTGGGGCATGAGCGACCGGGTCGGTCTCGTGGAGCTCGCGCCCAGAGAGAATCCGTACCTCAGCGGCTTCGACGGCTACGGCCGGCAGAAGCCGTACAGCGAGGCCACCGCCGAGGCGATCGACGCCGAGGTGCGCCGCATCATCGTCGAGAGCCACGAGGAGGCGCGGCGGCTCCTCATCGTCCATCGAAAACAGCTCGACGCGCTCGCGGCGGCCCTGGTCGCGCGCGAAACCCTCAACGCCGAGGAGATTCTCGAAGTCACGGGCCTGAAGCCCGCGCCTTCGCCGCAGGATGGAATCGTCGCCGACGACGGCCGCAGCGGAACGGCGCGCAACGGTTCGTGAGATCGCCTGCCCGCGTCCTCGAGCGACCATTCGATCCAAAATTTTTCGTGACCGAGGCTATTTTCGCGTAGGCTTCACTGCGTCATGAAAGCGATGGTGCTGGAAAAGATCGGCGCGCTCGGAAGCGCCGAGGCGCGCCTCAAACTAGAAGAGCTGCCCGTGCCGGCGCCCATCGATGGTGAATTGCTCGTCAAAGTCTCCGCATGCGGCGTCTGCCACACCGAGCTCGACGAGATCGAAGGGCGCACGCCGCCGCCGAGGCTGCCCGTGGTGCTCGGTCATCAGATCGTCGGCCGTGTCGCGCGAGCGAACCGCGCGGGGACTTTCCGCGAAGGCGACCGAGTAGGCGTCGGCTGGATCTATTCGAGCTGCGGACATTGCGGCTACTGCCGGCGCGGCGAGGAGAACTTGTGCGCCGATTTCCGTGCGACCGGGCGCGACGCGAACGGCGGCTACGCCGAGTACATGACCGTGCCGGAAATCTCGGCCTATCCTATTCCCGACGCGTTCACCGATGCGCAGGCCGCGCCGCTGCTCTGCGCCGGCGCGATCGGCTACCGTTCGCTGCGACTCGCGCAACTCGAGGACGGCGGGATTCTCGGCCTCATGGGTTTCGGCGCCTCGGCGCATCTCGTTCTGCAGCTCGCGCGCCGGCGCTTCCCGCGCTCGCCGTTTTTCGTCTTCGCGCGCCGCGAGGCGGAGCGGGAGTTCGCGCGCTCGCTCGGCGCGGCCTGGGCCGGCGCCATCGACGCCGAACCGCCGGAGAAACTGGACCGCATCATCGATACCACGCCGGTATGGAGCACGGTCGTCGCGGCGCTCGCGCAGCTCGCCCCGGGCGGCAGGCTCGTCATCAATGCGATCCGCAAGGAAGACGGCGATAAGGATGCGCTTTTGCGGCTCGACTACGCGAAGCATCTCTGGATGGAAAAAGAGATCAAGAGCGTCGCCAATGTCGCGCGCGCCGACATCCGCGATTTCTTGACGCTCGCGGCGGAGATTCCCATCATTCCCGAGCTTCAGGAATTCGGCCTCGAAGACGCCAACAGCGCGCTCGCCGAGCTCAAGGAAGGAAGAATCCGCGGCGCGAAAGTGCTGCTGAACGGCTTCTGAAGCGTCCTCCTAGCGCCAGTCGTCGACGGACGCGGTCTTGTGATAGGTCGCGCCCATGATGCGCCAGTAGGGGTTGGTCTCGCCGCCGACGATCACGACATGAATGTCCTTGGTTAAAAACATCTGGATCGGCTCGTCGGGCGCGGCTTTGAGCCGCGTCGCCCACGGCTCCTCGCCGAACGTCGCGCGCGGATAGACGTAGTTCTGCGCCAGCTGATAATCCCAGAAAACTTCCGCCGGCATACGCGCGTTGTCGTCGATCCACGCGATCATCTCGCGCTTCGATTTGAAGCCGCCGCGGTCGATGAACATGCGCGCGGCGAGCGGGTCGAGCAGAAATACCGGCGGCGTGCGCGGGTCGAGGCCGCGCAAAAGGTTTTGCACGTGATCGCGCCAGTGCTTCTCGCGCAACCCGAGCGAGAAGGCGGTCGCGCGGCAGCCGGTAAACAGGCTCACCGCGCTGTCGCTCGGTTTGAAGCCGTGAGTTACGTGGAAAGGCTCCCACGGGCTTCGCTCCTCGTTCTCCGCGAACGTCACGCGTGCCGTAGGCGTACGCGTTGCCCATCGATCCCATGTACGTGTGGCCCGGCTCGGAGCCGCCCTGGAGATTCTGCGACAATAAATTATAAGCGCGCCCGATCGTCGCGTTGGCGTGATTGTACGGCGCGAGCGCTCCGAGACCGCAGTTCATGCCGACTTCGTTGCGAATCGGCCCGTTGACGACCGCCATCGTCGCCATCGAGCTGGTCGAGCTGCCGCGCGCGCTGACGCCGCTCGCGGCGGCGGCGAGGATCACGGGGAGATATTCCGGCTTGGCGCCCGCCATCACCGCGTTGACGGCGACTTTCTCGACCGTGTACTGCCAGTATTCGCGGAAATCGGTCGGCCGCATGTGGCCGACGATCTCATCGGGCTTGCGGTGCGTGCCCTTGAGCATCGCCGCGACGCGCTCCTCGGTCGGGAGCACGATCGGGAGCTGATCGGTCCAGCGCTTCTCGCGGAAGAGAATCTGCAGATCGTCTTCGCTGCCGGTATCGGTGACGCGCGGCGTCGTGCGCTCGAATTCGGCGCCGGCGACCTCGTCTTCGCCGAACGGTCGCGTCAGTCCCTCGACGATCTCCTGCATCACCGGCCGGTCGGTGACGGGGTCTCTGCCTTCGACATAGGCGCGCAGCTCGCCGGGAGTTTTCCCGATCACGGGCTGCGGCACGAAGACTTGCCGCATGTGCGGCATGCCGTTCGCGCCGGCGACCGAGCGCACGACCCATTTGAAAACGGATGTGTGCACGGCGACCGTCGGCACGCCGTAGTCGTGGTCGATTCGCATTCCGTGCGCGGCGACCGCCGGCGCGCACGTGCTTCAATGGCCGACGCCGATGATCGCGGCGTCGCCGTTCGCCTTGATCTCCTCCCAGGTCTCCGGCGAGTCTTTCGTGTAGACGCTCGAGATGCGCGTGAGAATCGTTTTCACGCTCGGCATGCGATCGCGCAACCAATTCTGAATTTCTTTGAGCAGAAGCTCGGAGTCGTCGAAGCGGCAGTCGACGAGATAAACCGTCTTGCCGTCCAGCGTGTCGAGACGCGGAGCGAGCGCGCGGCGCTCCACCTTCGGCGGATAGCCCATCGGGTTCAGCGCGGTGATCCTCTCCGGCATGGTCGCACCTCCGTGGCCTAGATATTCCGCGACGCCGGACTTGTCAATCTGACGCGCGCGCCGTCGAGGCTATTGCGCGAGCGACCTCATATAAGCGACCACCGCCTGCTGGTCCGCCGGACTGAGGGACTTGCCCGCCGCCGGCATTCTGCCTTTGCCGTCGGCGATGATTTTCTTAAGCTCCTCGTCTTTCTTGCCGGCGACCTGTTGATTGGCGATTTCGAGATTG
This sequence comes from Pseudomonadota bacterium, assembly GCA_021324155.1. Taxonomy (GTDB): domain Bacteria; phylum Desulfobacterota; class Binatia; order UBA9968; family UBA9968; genus JAJPJQ01. The sequence continues at coordinate 115,817 of JAJPJQ010000045.1, read as the reverse complement.
GCGCCGCCGAACGCTTCCGCCATCGCCGAATTGCCTTTGCCGTCCGCGCCGTGGCAGGAGGCGCAAAGCCGTTCGTACGCAGCCTTGCCGGCGTCGTCGGCGTCGGCAGCCGGCGCGCTCAGCGCCGCGGCCAGCGCCACAGCAGCCAAGTACAGGTGGATACGCATATTCCCTCCTTCCAATTGCCTGCGAGGAATTCTAGCAGACGCGCCGTGTCACGGAACCGGCGCGCCGTCGTGCCCGGCGCGATCGAGCCGTGCCGGCGACGAAAGAAGGGGGCTTACGATTTCAGGCCGCGAGCGAGACGAGCGGCGGCGCGGTCACGCCTGCTCCGCGATCTCGGCCAAGAACCAGGTCCGCCGCTCGCTCTCGTCGATCCATACTTCGATCAGACTTGTTGTGGCGAAGTCGTTGTGCCGCTCGCAGACCTCGTGCGTCGCGCGCAGAGACTGCGTGAATTGCCGATTGTCCTCGCGCAGCTCGGCGATCATTTCCTGCGGGCTCACCTCTTCTTTGTTGTTGTCTTTCAGCCGCTGGTTGCGGGCGATATCGCTGATCGAATGGATCGTCGTGCCGCCGATCTTGCGCGCCCGCTCGGCGATCGGGTCGGTGATCGCGAAGATCTGCGTCCCCTGCTCGTCGAGGAGGAGGTGATAGTCGCGAAAATGGCGCCCGCTGATGTGCCAGTGAAAATTCTTCGTCTTCAGGTATAGCGCGAACGCGTCGGCCAGCAACCGGCGCAGGTTGCTGGAAATCTCCTCGACGGCGTTGTCGCCGAGATCGTTATAACTCTCCGTTGCGTTTTTCTGAGCCATTTTTCCATGCTCCTTTCCCTTTTTTATGCTTCATGGGAAGCAAGCGAAGACCCTACGTGAAATCCGCAAATGAACGTGCTTTCGACGTTTACATGCGCTTCTACCGGCGGGTATCGGGGACTGTCTGATTCTATGCACCAAATTCCCTTAAGGAGAAGATGGGGGAGATAAATCGCCCGTGACGGCGACCGAATTGGTTGACACCGCCGCGCCATCGCTCTACTTTCGAGACTTCAATGGCCAAGATCCTCATCGTCGACGATGAGCCTTTCAACCTCGACGTGCTCGAGCAGGAGCTCGCCGACCGCGGCTACGCGATCGAGCGGGCCTCGGACGGCGCCGCGGCGCTGGCGGCTTTCGATTCCTTCCGGCCCGACTTGATCCTGCTCGATTACCAGATGCCGGATATGAACGGCATCGAGGTCATGAAGGAGCTCAAAAGCCGCGGCAACGACGCTCCGGTAATCGTTCTTACCGCGTACGGCACGATCGAGCGCGCGGTGCTTGCGATGAAAGAAGGCGCGTACGATTTCATTCCCAAGCCGTTCGAGCCCGACCATCTCGCGCTCGCCGTCGAGAAGGCGCTCGAACGCGAGAAGCTCAGGCGCGAGGTCGAAATCCTCTCCGAAGAGATCGGGGACCGCCACCACCTCGTCGTCGGTCCCAGCCCGAAGATGATGCGGGCCGTCGACGCCGCCAAAAAAGCCGCCGCGAGCAAGGCGACGATCCTGTTATTTGGCGAGAGTGGCACCGGCAAGGAGATCGTCGCGCGCGCGATCCATCAATGGAGCGAGCGGCGCGACAAGCCGTTCGTCGCGATCAACTGCGTGGGGCTGTCGAAGGAGCTGCTCGAAAGCGAGTTGTTCGGCCACGAGAAGGGGGCGTTCACCGGCGCGCACCAGCTGAAGAAAGGGAAGATGGAGCGCGCCGACGGCGGCACCATCTTTCTCGACGAGGTCGGCGACATCGGGCAGGAGGTGCAGACCAAGCTCTTGCGCTTCCTTCAGGAGCGCGAGTTCGAGCGCGTCGGCGGCGGCCGGCCGATCCGCGTCGATGTGCGCATCATCGCCGCGACCAACCGCGACCTCGAAGCCGACGTAAAGCAGGGCCGCTTTCGCGAGGACCTCTTCTACCGCCTCAACGTGGTGCCGATCGTGCTGCCGCCGCTGCGCGAGCGCGTCGAAGACATCGCGCCGCTGGCGGAGTTTTTCGTCCGGCGCTTCGCGCGGGAAACGAAAAAGAGCTTCGACCCGCTCCCGCCGCGCATTTTATCGCGGCTCTGCGGGTACGACTGGCCGGGTAATGTCCGCGAGCTCGGGAACATCATCGAGCGCGCCGTCGTCCTCGGTCCGGGGCCCGAGCTCGATCTCGGCGAGTTTCCACTCGGCGCCGCCGCTGAATCCGCCGCGCCGGGCGCGATCTCCTACCATCAGGCGGTCGACGCCGCGCGACGCCAGCTCATCCAAGATGCCCTCGTCCGCGCGGAGGGCAACCGCACGGAGGCGGCGAAGCTCTTGGGACTGCACAAGACCCACCTTTTCCGGCTGCTGAAATCGCTCAAGATCGATTGAACCGCTTTGGCTATCCAGCTATAGCAAAAGCGCTACCTCCGTCCTTTTTCGAGACTTTTCGCCCGCATTCGCCATCTCAGAAAACCGTGATATTTCCGCTGCTTGACAGAGGGGAAGCGCGCGCGCAAAAGTGGCACGGACGTTGCGCTGTATCCGAGGCGGAGTCACTGCCATGAAATGCATTGCCGTCTCATTCCTCATCGTTTTCTTCTGGATCGGCTGCGCGGCGGCGCAGCCGGGCAAGGTTTACCGCATCGCTTATATCGCCGCCGCTTCGGGACCGTCTCCATTCTACGAAGCCTTCCGCCAGGGTCTCGCGGATCTCGGCTATGTCGAAGGACGGAATATCGTCGTCGAATACCGCAGCTCCGAGGACCGCGACAAGCTTCCGGCGCTCGTCAGCGAAGTCAGCCGACTCAGAGTCGATGCGATCGTCACCCAAGGACCCGCCGCGCGCTCAGTCGGTTCGGCGACCGGCATTCCCGTCGTGTTCGGCTTCAGCGGCGATCCCGTCGAAGCCGGATTCGTCGCGGGCCTCGCGCGCCCCGGCCGCAATATGACCGGCATGAGCTTTCTCGCCCTGGAGCTGGCCGGGAAGCGTCTCGAATTGCTGAAGGAAGTCTCGCCCAAAATCTCGCGCGTCGCGGTTCTCGCCAACCGCTCGCATCCCGGCGAGCAAAACGAATTCAAAGAGACGCAAGCCGCAGCGCAGGCGATGAAAACTTCGCTGCAGTATTTGTCGCTTACGACCGGCGCAGACTTCGATAAAGCTTTCGAGGCGATGCGAAAGGAGCGTCCGGGCGGCATGCTGACCTTCCCCGACGCCTTCACGCTGTCGCACGGCGACAAGCTAGCGGACTTCGCTTTGAAGACGCGCATGCCGTCGATGTCGGGCTGGAAGGAATATGTCGAGGTGGGCGGGCTCATGTCCTACGGCCCGAACCTGAACGACTGCTATCGTCGGCTCGCGCAGTACGTCGATAAGATTCTCAAAGGCGCGAAGCCCGCCGATCTCCCCGTCGAGCTGCCGGCGAAATTCGAGCTGGTGATCAATTTAAAAACGGCGAAACAGATCGGCTTGACGATTCCGCCGAACGTGCTGGCGCGCGCGGACAGGGTGATCAAGTGAAACAATTTTTGATTTTCGATTGAGGGGAGCGAAGCATGAAGGCAGTTTCTTCGAAGAGAATTTCAGGTTGTTACTCCGACAATCCAAAATCGGCAACCGGTCCTGAGCGAGATCGAAGGATCCAAAATTTAAAATGGCTGGGTCTTTCGGTAATCGCTTTCATGATCGTGGTTGGCGGGCCGGTAGCCGAGGCGCAGCAACAGAAGAAGATTCCAAAAATCGGTGTCCTGTTTCTCGGCTCTCCATCCTCATTCAAGGAGCGGGTTGAGGCATTCGTCGGCGGAATGAAGGAACTGGGATATGTCGAAGGGAAAACCATAACGATCGAGTGGCGTTGGGCCGAGGGCAAGGAAGATCGGCTTCCCGAACTCGCTCGGGAGCTCGTCGCCCTAAAGGTCGACACGATCTTCACCGCCGGCACACCGGCGATTTACGCCTGCCGCCAGGCGACGAAAACAATTCCAATCGTTTTCGTCAGTACCAGCGATCCCGTCGGCACCGGCGTCGTCGCGAGTCTGTCGCATCCCGGAGGCGACATCACGGGCATAACGCTCTTAGCGTCCGACTTATGGCCCAAGCGACTCGAGCTGCTCAAGGAAATTTTTCCCAAGCTCACGCGGGTCGCCATGCTATGGAACAAAGGAAATCCCGGCATGACGCTCGAAGCGCAGAAGACCGAAGAGGTGGCGGGACCGTTGGGGCTCGCGCTGCAAGATCGCGGCGTCAAAAGTCCAAACGATCTCGACGTGGTGTTTGCAGTCATGACTAAAGATCGTCCCGACGGATTCCTTCTCCTAATGGATCCCGTCGTCACTGCCAATCGGACGCGGATTCTCGACTTTCTCGTGAAAAATCGCTTACCCGCCATTTTCGAAAGCAAAGATTGGGTCGAGGCGGGCGGGCTCATGTCTTACGGCCCTGATTTCTTCGATGCGTACCGCCGCGCCGCGCATTTCGTCGATAAAATCTTGAAAGGCGCCAAGCCCGCCGATGTTCCCGTCGAGCAGCCGACCAAGTTCGAATTGGTGATCAACCTGAAAACCGCGAAGCAGATCGGATTGACGATCCCGCCGAACGTGCTCGCGCGCGCGGACCGGGTCATCAAGTGAAAGCTCGGTTATCGGCAGTCGGCCTAGGCGGCCTGTGCCTTATTGTCGCGACGATGTTCTTTGCGCTCTGTGTTCCCACCGCAGCGCAGCAGACCAAGAAGCTTGCACGAATAGGAATTTTGCTTGCCGGGTCCTTTACTACCAGTCAGTCCAGCACCGATGCGTTTCGGCGGGGCTTAACTGATTTAGGGTACGTTGAAGGGAAGGACATCTTCATTGAGTATAGGTACGCAGAGGGGAAAGAGCAGCGGCTTCCCACGCTTGCGGCCGAATTGGTTCGTCTGAGAGTTGACGTCATTGTTGTGGGTGGAGGAAATGCGAGTTCGGCCGCGAAGAATGCAACTACGACGATTCCTATCGTCATGGCGACGGCAGGCGACCCTGTGGGAAGCGGGCTTGTCACGAGCTTGGCTCGGCCAGGCGGAAACATTACGGGTCTTACCCTCATGAGCCCAGATCTCAGTGGGAAAAGACTGGAACTTCTGAAGGAGATCATTCCTGGACTTGTCCGCGTGGCTGTCTTGGAGTACCGGGACAATCCCGCCACTGACCTCATGCTCAAAGAAACGGAGACTGCTGCGCTGTCACTGGGGCTGCAACTTCAAACTTCGGAAGTGCGGGCTTCCAGCGAAGTGCAGGAGGCATTGGAGAGTATCTTTGCAGCGGCTAAGAAAAACCACGCCGAAGCAATCAATATCTTGTCGTCGGCATTCTTCAACGACCGGAGAAAAGAAATCGGGAACTTAGCAGTAAAGACTCGACTGCCGACGATGTATCCTTACAGTTCTTTCACGGAGGCCGGGGGCCTCATTTCCTATGGTCCAAACCTTCTCGATCTGTACAGGCGCGCGGCCATCTATGTGGACAAAATCCTGAACGGCGCCAAGCCCGCCGATCTGCCCATCGAGCAGCCGACCAAGTTCGAGCTCGTGATCAATTTAAAGGCCGCGAAGCAGATAGGCTTAACGATCCCGCCGAACGTGCTCGCGCGCGCGGACAGGGTGATCAAGTGAATGATACATTCGGAGTGCTGAATGTTGAATTCAAAATTTAAGATTCAAAATTCAAAACTCGCGTTAGCCGTTGTTGGTTTGCTTTTAACGGTCACGGTGAGCGCGCAGGCACAGCCGGCGAAGAGGATTCCGCGGATCGGCTTCTTGAGTTCCCTCAGTCCGCAAGCCGTTTCGGACCGCACCGAAGCGTTCCGCAAGGGCCTCGGCGAGCTCGGGTACGTGGAAGGCAAAAACATTCATATCGATTGGCGCTATGCGGGGGGAGAAGCCGAGCGGCTCAAGAAAGACGCGGCCGAACTCGTACGTATCGGGGTCGATGTCATTGTCACGGGCGGACCTGCCGTCAATCGATACGCGAAAGAAGCGACCGCCAAGGTTCCCATCGTTCTCGCGTTCGACAATGATCCGGTCGGAAACGGCTTCGCTTCGAGCCTCGCGCGGCCCGGCGGCAATATCACCGGATTGTCGACCCATTATCCCGAGATCAGCGGCAAACAATTGGAGCTTTTTAAGGAGATCCTCCCGAAGTTCAGTCGCGCCGCCGTGATCGGTAATTCGACGGTTCCGGGCAATGCGCAAGCGGTAAAGCAAAGTGAACTGGCGGCGGATTCACTCGGTATAAAAATTCAGTATATCGACGTGCGCAGCAAATCGGAGATTGAGCCGGCATTTCATGCCGCCGCCAAGCTTCATGCCGACGCGATGCTCGTGCTCGGTAGTCAAATCGTGACTTCGGAGCGGGAAATTTTTGCGGACCTGGGCATTAAAAGCCGGCTGCCGGCGATTTACTGGAGTCCCGAATCAGTAGAGGCCGGCGGCCTGATGAGTTACGGAGTCAGCATCAGGGATTTATTTCGCCGCGCGGCGACTTACGTCGACAAAATCCTCAAGGGCGCCAAGCCCGCCGATCTGCCCATCGAGCAGCCGACCAAGTTCGAGCTCGTGATCAACTTAAAAACCGCGAAGCAGATCGGCCTCACGATTCCGCCGAACGTGCTGGCAAGAGCAGACAAGGTGATCAAATGAAACACCGAACCATAATCATCATTGCGTGCCTGCTTCCGGCCGTGTTGTTCGCGCGCGCCATGACTGCGCTGGGGCAGACGCAGCCGAAGCATCGCATCGCCTTCATCGCCACGGCCGCCGGGCGATCGCCGTACTACGAGGCTTTGCGCCTGGGGTTGAGCGATCTCGGCTACGTTGAAGGCGGGAACATTGCGATCGAATACCGCTCGTCCGAAGATCGCACGCGTTTGCCGGCGCTGGTCGAGGAGCTTGTCAGGCTCAAACCCGACGTGATCGTCACACAGGGTCCGGCGGCTCTCTCGATCTATTCCGCGACGAAGAGCATACCGGTCGTAGTCGGCTTCAGCGGCGATCCGGTCGAGGCTGGTGTCGTCGCAAGTCTAGCGCGCCCCGGGGGCAATTTCACCGGAATGACCTTCATGGCTTTGGAGCTCGCAGGCAAGCGGCTCGAATTGCTCAAGGAAGCCGCGCCCAAGCTCGCCCGCATCGCGGTCATCGCCTACCGTTCGCATCCGGGCGAGCAGAACGAATTCAAACAGACGGCCGCGGCGGCGCAGGCGCTGAAAATCTCGTTGCAATATTTATCGATCACCGCCGCCGCCGATTTCGAACCTGCCTTCGAGGCGATCCGCAAGGAGCGCCCCGGCGGCATGCTGACGTTTCCAGACGGTTTTACCTTGTCCCACGTCAATGAACTGGCAGGCTTCGCGGCCAAGGCCCATCTGCCCAGCATGTTCGGATGGAAGGAATATGTCGAAAACGGCGGGTTCATGTCCTACGGCCCGAATCTAAGCGATTCATACAGACGGCTGGCGCAATACGTCGACAAAATTCTAAAAGGCGCGAAGCCCGCCGATCTCCCCGTCGAGCAGCCGACGAAGTTCGAGCTCGTGATCAATTTAAAGACCGCGAAGCAGATCGGCCTCACGATTCCGCCGAACGTGCTGGCGCGGGCGGATCGGGTGATCAAGTGAGAACAACGATAGCTGTGCGTAAGTTTACGACTAAAATCTTTGGGGTTGCGACTGCATTGATGCTTCTGACGCTTTGGGGTCAAAGTCATGCGCAGCCTGCAATCCCACGGATCGGATTTCTATCGGGTAATTCTCTTTCCGAAAACGCGACGCGTATAGAAGCATTCCGCGGGGGGTTGCGCGACCTTGGCTATGTGGAGGGGAAAAATATCCTGATCGAGTGGCGATCGGCGGACGGCAACTTCGATCGACTGCCGGCGCTCGCGGCTGAGCTGGTCAACGTCAAGGTAGATGTCATCGTCGCGTATGGTCCGACACCGATTCGTATAGCCAAGAACGCCACAGCGGCGATCCCCATCGTCATGGGTTTCGAGGCCGACCCTGTCGGCTCAGGCCTCGTCGCGAGCCTTGCGCACCCCGGAGGGAACATTACCGGGTTATCGTCGTTGGCGCCCTACATAAGCGGAAAGCAGCTGAGTATTCTGAAGGAGATCGTCCCTAAGTTGTCTCGCGTGGCCGTGCTCGGAAATTCCGGCGAGCATGGCAATGCACAAGCGTTACAAGAGATGGAACGCTCCGCCGGAACGCTCAAGCTACAGCTTCAATACTTAGATGTTTTAAGTCCGAAGGATATCGAAATGTCGTTTCAAGCCGCAACGGAAAAACGCGCGGGGGCAGTCCTTGTGCTGGCGGGCCCCGTCATGTCTCCTCACCGAACAGAAATTATCAATCTCGCGGCAAAGAACCGGCTGCCGGCAATGTACTATAGATCCGATTACGTAGAAGCCGGCGGGCTCATATCCTATGCCACGAGCTTTCCCGACTTGTTCCGCCGCGCCGCGTACTACGTCGATAGAATCTTAAAAGGCGCCAAGCCCGCCGATCTCCCCGTCGAGCAGCCGACGAAGTTCGAGCTCGTGATCAATTTAAAAGCCGCCAAGCAGATCGGGCTTACGATTCCGCCCAACGTGCTCACAAGGGCGGACCGGGTGATCAAATAATCCGATTTTAGATTTTCGACTGGGAGAGAAAAACAGATGAAAATTTCCGGTTCTTATTCCCGCAATCTAAAATCGGCAATCGAAAATCGAAAATGGGCGTGGGCGGGGCTTTCGGCGATCGCTTTCGTGCTCGCGCTGTGCGGGGCTGCGGCCGACGCGCAGCAGGCGAAGAAGGTTTTTCGGATCGGCTATCTCTCGGCGATCGACCCTGCTTTGGAGTCGGCCCGTTCGGAAGCGATTCGGCAGGCGCTGCGCGACTTGGGTTATGTCGAGGGACAAAATATCGCCATCGAGTATCGCTATACCGATAGAAAAGTCGAGCGCGCTCCCGAAGCGGTCGCCGACTTCCTGCGACTGAAGGTCGATCTCATCGTGGTCACGGGAGGAGATCGGTGGATTCAGGCCGCCAAAAACGCGACCCGGACAATTCCCATCGTTATGGTGGGCCAGGGGGTTGATCCGGTCCATGCCGGATTGATTGAAAGCCTCGCCCGACCGGGCGGCAACATCACCGGAGTGACCAACCTGTTCTCCGAGACGGGCGGTAAGCGGCTCGAGGTATTCAAAGAAGTGGTTGGTAAGCTCGGCCGCATCGCGGTGATCTACGATCCGGCCATTCCGAGCAACCTTGTGGAAACCAAGGAAGTTCTGCCGGCGGCGGCGCGAGCCTTGGGGTTGACGATGCGTAGCCGGGAGGTGCGGGATAGCGATGATTTCGACAAAGCCTTTGCCGCGCTTGTGAAAGAGCGTTCGGACGGCCTCTATGTGCCTCCCGGTCCGCTTATGAACGCCAATCAAAAAAAGATCGCGAGCTTTGCGTTGCAAAACCGGTTGCCGTCCACGTACGTCAGGCGAGAATTCGTCGAACTCGGCGGATTGATGTCATACGGCGCGGATATTCAAGACAGCTATCGGCGCGTCGCCGTCTATGTCGATAAAATTCTAAAAGGCGCGAAGCCCGCCGAACTCCCCGTCGAGCAGCCGACGAAGTTCGAGCTCGTGATCAATTTGAAAACCGCGAAGCAGATCGGCTTGACGATTCCGCCGAACGTGCTGGCGCGGGCGGATAAGGTGATCAAGTGAGAACGGCCATACCGTCGAGATAATAAAAAAGATGAAGAAATTAAACCTAAGCTTGCTATTCGGCGTCATCGTATCGTTGAGCTTTTCCGCCGAAGCGCAACAATCGAAGAAAATTCCTCGCGTCGGGTACTTAACCGTAGCTTCCCTTTCCGCTAACGCCGCCCGCGTCAACGCATTCCGGCAGGGACTCCGCGAGCTGGGATACATTGAAGGAAAAAATATCGTTATCGAATGGCGGTCCGCCGACGGGAAAGCTGAACGCCAGGAGGCGCTCGCGGCGGAATTAGCGGCTCTCGGAATAGACGTCATTGTCACGAGTGGTACGACAATGACCCGTTCCGCCAAGGCAGCTACAAGCACGATCCCGATCGTTATGACACAGGACAACGATCCCGTCAGCGCCGGATTTGTCGCCAGCCTCTCCCGACCTGGTGGAAATGTCACTGGATTGTCCAATCTTGCGCCGGAAATAAGCGGTAAACGGCTGGAGCTCTTAAAGGAGGTTGGTCCCAGGCTTCAGCGTATTGCGGTGCTCGGCGATTCGAACGAACCCGGCAATTCGAAAAGCATCAACGAAATGGAGGCGGCCGCAGGCGTCTTCGGATTGCAGCTTCAAATCCTCAACTTATTAAGTCAAAAGGACATCGAGACGGCATTCCGCAACGCGACACAGGCGCATGCCGATGCAATTCTAGTGCTGCCGTCGGCTATTCATGCCGATTACCGCGGCCGCATCGTCAATCTCGCGTTAAAAAGCCGCCTCCCTTCGATCTATTACAACCCGCAATTTGTGGAACTCGGCGGCCTCATGAGCTATTCGCCGAGCTTTACCGATTTGTCCCGCCGCGCGGCGACCTACGTCGACAAAATTTTAAAGGGCGCCAAGCCGGGCGATCTTCCCGTCGAGCAGCCGACAAAATTCGAGATGGTGATTAATTTAAAAACCGCGAAGCAGATCGGGTTGACCATTCCGCCCAACGTGCTCGCAAGGGCGGACCGGGTGATCAAGTGAGAATGCGAAGGCGCCGTGGCTGGAAGAAGTAATTTTGGCTCGGGAGCAATAATGAAGTCTTTAGTTGTCTTTCTTTTGTTCGTAGTGCTTGTTACAAGCACTGCGGCGCAGCAGCCGCAGACGCCGCCTAAGAAGATGTCGCGCATCGGCTATCTCTCGGCGGTGTCTGCGACGGCCGACAAGCCGCGCATCGAAGCTTTCCGGCGGGCGCTCCGCGATCTCGGTTATATCGAAGGGCAGCACGTCGCTATCGAATATCGCTACGAGCCCGCGGATTTCGACCGGCTGACCCAAATGGCCGCCGAGCTCGTCGCGCTGAAGATCGACGTCCTCGTCACGGTTACGACCAACGCGGCGCAGGCGGCGCAGAAAGTGACGCGCAGCCTACCCATCGTCTTCATGGGCATCACCGATCCGGTGACGGCGGGGCTCGCCGACAGCCTCGCGCACCCGGGGAGAAACGCGACCGGCGTAACCAATATGGCGGCGATCCTGACCGGAAAGCGGCTCGAACTCTTGAAAGAAGCTGTGGCGAAGATCTCACGCGTGGCGGTCTTATGGGATCCGAAGGGGCCCGGCTCGATCCCGCAATGGAACGAAAGCCAGCAGCCCGCGCGCGATCTGGGTTTGCAGCTCTATTCGATGCAGGTGAGCACCGCCGACGCTTACGAGCCGGCGTTCAAAGAAGCCGTCAAGGCGGGCAATCAAGCGGTCTGGGTCACGCTGAATCCGCTGGCCAACTCGAACCAGAAGCGCATCGCTGATCTCGCGATGAGCCACCGGCTGCCGTCGATCTGCGCGCGCGAGGACTACGCCGACAACGGCTGCCTTATGGCCTACGGCCCCGGTTACGCCGAGGAGGGAAGGAACGGCGCGCGCTACGTCGACAAGATTCTCAGAGGCGCGAAGCCGGCCGAGATTCCCGTCGAGCAGCCGATGAAGTTCGACCTGATCATCAATTTAAAGACCGCGAAGCAGATCGCTCTGACGATCCCGCCGAACGTGCTGGCGCGGGCGGATAAAGTTATAAAATGACAGTCTTGTGTTGAATTATGAATTCAAAACTCAAAAATAAAAACTTAAAATTCGCGTTTGTCGCCGGCGCGGTTTTTTTAGCGCTGGCGGCGAACGCCGACGCGCAGCCAAAGAAAGTTCCGCGCATCGGATTTCTCTCCGCCGCGCCTGCGATCGATCCGACGTTTTTGGAAGCTTTACGGCAGCTCGGCTACGTCGATAAAAAAACGATTTTTATCGAACAGCGATCCGCCGAAGGCAAATTGGAGCGGCTCCCGGAATTGGCTGCGGATTTGGTCCGGCTCAAAGTCGACATCATCGTAACCCAAGGTACTCCGGCGGCTCTGGCCGCCAAGAAAGCTACAGCCACGATGCCGATCGTGATGGGAACGGCGAGCGACGCGATCGGCGCCGGGCTCATCACGAATCTCGCGCGGCCGGGCGGCAACATCACTGGCTCGTCTTTTCTCGGAACGGACGTAGGAACAAAACGGCTGGAATTGCTCAAGGAAGCCGTGCCTGCGACAAGCCGCGTGGCTTTTTTTTCGAATCAATCAATCATTCCCGAGACCATCACGTTAAAGAATCTCCAGGCGCTTTCCCCGAGCTTAGGGATAACTGTCCAGGTCGTCGAGATGCTCGGGCCGGAGGAATTCGACGAAGCGTTTGCCGCGGCCGCTCGCGAACGCTTCCAAGCGGGTTTGCTGTCGGCGAACTCCTCCTACATTTCCCATGCGGCGAGGCTCGTCATGCTCGAAGCCAAGCATCGGCTGCCGGTGATGTACAGCTGGAGCGATTTTCCGGAGGCCGGTGGTTTGATGTCCTACGGCGTCAGCGTGGCATCATTGTTCCGCCATGCTGCTGTCTGCGTTGATAAGATCCTAAAGGGCGCGAAGCCGGGCGATCTACCCGTCGAGCAGCCGACGAAATTCGAGCTCGTGATAAATCTTAAAGCCGCCAAGCAGATCGGCTTGACCATTCCGCCCAACGTGCTCGCAAGGGCGGATAAGGTGATCAAATAGCCTTAAAGGCAGCGAAGGCACTAATGACACGGAATAATCGGATCATCATTCTCACCACCATCATTCTTTCAGCGCTAAGCGTCCGCGTCGGCGCTCAGCCGTCGCGAAAAACCGCCCGCATCGGCTTTCTCAGCGCCGGGTCGGCGACGAGCGCGACGGTTGCGCCCCGGCTCGCCGCGTTGCGGCAAGGCCTCCACGAGCTCGGCTATAACGAAGGAAAGAACCTGATCCTCGAAGCAAAATACGCGGATGGCCGTCTGGACCGCCTCAAAGCGCTGGCGGACGATTTGGTTCGCTCGAAGATCGACGTTATCGTGACCGGCGGACCCACGGCGACGCGGCCGGCTAAGGAAGCCACGGCGAGCATTCCCATCGTCATGGGCTTCGACAACGATCCCGTCGGTGCGGGTTTCGTCGCCAGCCTTTCGCAGCCGGGAAAAAACGTTACCGGTTTGTCGACGCTCCATCCGGAAATCAGCGGCAAGCAGGTGGAGTTTTTAAAGCAGACCGTCGCGCATTTAGGCTCGATCGCCGTCCTCGGCAACTGGAGCCAGCCGGGCAACGCGCAAGCATTGAAGGAAATCAAAGCGGCGGCGGAATCGTTGAAGATTCACCTTGAGCATTTCGAGGTCAAGACATCCGAGGAAGTCGAGACGGTCTTCGGCGACGCCCGCAAAACGCGTGCCGATGCTCTGCTCGTGCTTGCAAATCCCCGGATTATCGTGGAACAGAAGCGCTTTCTGGAGCTCGCCGCCAAAAACCGCCTCCCGGCGATGTACTCGCAGCCCGAGTTCGTCGATGCGGGCGGGTTGATGTCGTACACGGCAAATTTCAACGAGCTTTTCCGCCGCGCCGCAACCTACGTCGACAAAATTTTAAAGGGCGCGAAGCCCGGCGAACTGCCCGTCGAGCAGCCGACGAGGTTCGAGCTGGTTATCAACTTAAAAGCGGCGAAGCAGATCGGCCTGACCATCCCGCCCAACGTGCTGGCACGGGCCGACAAGGTAATCAAGTGAAAAAACTTAATCTAACCCTTGGGCATTTGCGTTCAAAACGAAACGTCCCCAGCGCTGTATTGGCGTGCGTGCTGCTTCTCTTTTGCGCCGGCGCTGCGGCGCAGCAGAAGGCGTCGCGCATAGTGGTTATCATGGCCGACCCTCCCGGAAGCGACCCGCGCGTCGATGCCTTGAAGCAGGGCCTGCGTGAGCTCGGTTATGTGGACCAAAAGAATCTCACAATCGACTATCGGTACGCCGAAGGGAAAGAGGACCGCCTGCAGAAGATCGTCGCCGAGGTGGTCAAGTCGAATGTGGATATCATTGTCACGGACGGCACCGCAGTCACGCGCGCGGCCAAGAGCGCGACGAAGACGATTCCGATCGTGATGGCGTCGGACGGCGATCCTGTAGGAAACAAGTTTGTCGACTCCCTGGCCCGACCGGGAGGCAACATCACGGGACTGACGAACCTGCTCGCCGGCATCAGCGGCAAGCGGATGGAGATCTTAAAGGATACGCTTCCTGAGGTGTCGCGCTTCGGCATTCTCTACAATCCCGACAACCCGGCGTCGCGAACTGGATTGAGAGAGACGCAAACAGCGGCGCAGTCGTTGAGCATTCAGCTTCAGCAGCTGGAAGTCAAAGAGCCGAGCGATTATCCAATCGCTTTCGGAGCGGCAAGCAAGGGCCGCCTCGGCGGCGTCAGCGTCGTTTCGGACTCGGTGATGTTCGCGCATCGCTCGGGCCTGCTGGATCTGGCCGTCAAGCATAAAATTCCTACGATGCATACGCAAAGTCTTTGGGTGCAGAGCGGAGCTATCATGTCCTACGGTGCTTATTTTCCAGAGTTGTATCGCCGGGCCGCTTATTACGTCGATAAAATTCTCAAGGGCGCGAAGCCGGGCGATCTACCCGTCGAGCAGCCGACGAAATTCGAGCTCGTCGTCAATTTGAAGACCGCGAAGCAGCTCGGCTTAACGATTCCCCCGAACGTGCTCGCAAGGGCGGACAAGGTTTTAAAATGACAGTGTTGAATTCTGAATCTTGAATTATGAATTCAAAATTCAAAAGCAAAAACTCAAAACTCGCGTTTGTCGCGTGCGCTCTGCTGGTGTCGGTCGTTGTTCCGGTTCGCGCCACGCATGCGGCGAAAGTCGCGCGCATCGGTTATCTCTCCGCCGCATCCGCGGTTAATGACCGGCCGTTGCTGGCTGCGTTTCGCGAAAGCCTGCAATCGCTTGGATACATTGAGGGCAGAGATGTCGTCATCGAGCAGCGATACGCCGCCGGACGTTCGGAGCGTCTGCCCGAAGCTGCAGCGGAGCTGGTGCGGCTGAAGATCGATCTCTTTGTCGTGTACGGTACGCCTGCCGCATACGCCGCAAGGGATGCCGACAGCAGCCTCCCGATCGTCATGGCGAACATCGCGGATCCGGTTGGAATCGGCTTGGTCGCCAGCCTTGCGCATCCAGGGGGAAGGATCACGGGGTTATCCGATTATCACTTTGCCACGGTGACGAAACGCCTAGAGCTTTTGAAGGAGGTCGTGCCTTCGGCGACCGTTGTGGCGGTCCTCTGGAATCCGCGCAACGATCATAATCTGACACAACTGAAAGAACTCAAGACGGCTGCGCCGTCGCTCGGCATGAAGCTTCTGTCCCTCGAGGCCAAAGGGCCCGATGATATCGCTCCTGCCTTCGCCTCAATGGCGAAAGAACGCACGCGTGCACTGCTTATCATCGGCGATCCCACGCTGACCGACCAGCAGCAAAGCATCGCATCCTTGGCGCTGAAGCATCGGATAGCCGCAGGATACACGCTGCGAGAATTCGCCGAGGCCGGCGGATTGATGTCTTACGGTACGAACTTCGCGGATATGTGGCGTCGCGCGGCTTACTATGTGGATAAGATTCTTAAGGGCGCTAAGCCCGGCGACCTGCCGATCGAGCAGCCGACGAAGTTCGAGCTCGTGATAAATCTTAAAGCCGCCAAGCAGATCGGCCTGCCCATCCCGCCCAACGTGCTGGCACGGGCCGACAAGGTGATCAAATGAGACAGCGAACTGTGGCGCGATGAAGATTCATTTACCGAATATCTTCCGCGCGCGGCGGCCGGGCGGCCGCCTCGTCCGCGAGTACTTTCTGATCTCCGTGCTGCTCGTCGGCGGCGGACTCATCGCGAGCGGCATCGTGGAGATTTATTTCCGCTACCAGGAGAGCCGCGAGCAGCTGGCGCTCTACCAGCACGAGGTCGCCGCCGGCGCGGCTTTCAAGATCGAGCGCTTCGTTCAGGAGATCCACAACACGCTGAAGGGCGCGACGCGCAGCCGCGAGATCGCGCCGAAGGGGCTCACGCCGGAATTCCGTTTCGAGCTGGAGAAGCTTCTGCTCATCGCTCCGGCCGTCACCGAGGCCGTGGCGCTCGACGAGAAAGGCGCCGTGCGGGTGCAGGTCTCGCGGCTCAGGACCGCGCTGCCGGAGGCCGCGAAGAATCTTTCGAATACCCCGCCGTTCCGCCAGGCGCAGCAGGGGAAATCGTATTTCGGGCCGGTTTATTTCGTGCGCGGCTCGGAACCGTACATGACGATCGCCGTGCCAATCGAGCGCTATGCCGGGGACGTCATCGGCGTGCTGCAGGCCGAAGTGAATCTCAAATACATCGGCGACGTGGTTTCGAGCATTACCATTGGACAGGCCGGCTACGCCTACGCGGTGACCCGCAGCGGCGAGCTGATCGCGCATCCGGACATCAGCCTGGTGCTCCAGCGGCGAAACGTCGCGCAACTCCCGCAAGTGCGCGCGGCATTTCAAACTCCCGCGCTCGGCGGCGCGCCGAGCGCCTTTGTCGGCGACAATCTCGAAGGGACGCGCGTCCTGGCGGCATCGGCGCTGATCCCGAGCCTTGACTGGGCCGTCATCCTCGAGCGCCCCATCAAGGAAGCGTACGAGACGCTCTACGCCTCGATGATTCGCACCGCGACCCTGCTTCTCATCGGGCTCGGCATGGCGCTCTTCGCGAGCTACTTCATCGCGCGCCGCGTGATCCGGCCGCTCGCGACGCTGCGCGAAGGCGCGGAGCGCATCGGCAGCGGCGATTTGTCCCATCGTCTCGAGGTCAAGACGGGCGATGAGATCGAGACGCTGGCGGACGAGTTCAACAAGATGACCGAGCGGCTGCGCGAGTCTTACGCGGGCCTGGAACAAAAGGTCGAGGAGCGCACCAAGGAACTCACTGAGGCGCTCGAGCAGCAGACAGCGACGAGCGAAATTCTCCGCGTCATAGCCGGATCGCCGACGGACATCCAACCCGTGCTGGATGCCGTGGCCGAAAGCGCGGCCCGTTTATGCGAAGCCAACGACGCGCGCATACGGCTGGTGGAAGGCGAGGGCACAAGGCTCGTGGCGTCGTTCGGATCCAATCCGGCGCCCGACTTTATGCCGAACACTCCGAAAAATCCGGCGGGCCGCGCGATTTTTGAGCGGCAGACAGTACATATTCACGACCTGCTGGCTTCAACGGAGTTTCCTGACTCGAGCCATGTTACGACTCAGACCGGAACGCGAACGTTTCTCAGTACACCTTTGCTGCGCGAGGGTGTCCCCATCGGCGTCATCAACATCCGCCGCACAGAAGTCAGGCCATTTACAGACAAGCAAATATCGCTGCTGAAGACTTTCGCCGATCAGGCGGTGATCGCGATCGAGAACGTGCGCCTGTTTCAGGAGATCCAGGAGAAAAACCAGCAGCTCGAAGCCGCGAGCCGCCACAAGTCGCAGTTCCTCGCCAACATGAGCCACGAGCTGCGCACGCCGCTGAACGCGATCATCGGCTTTACGCGGCTCGTGCTCAGAAAGACCGAGGGACAGATCGCGCCGCTCCAGAGCGACAATCTCCAGAAGGTGCTGGTGAGCTCGGAGCACTTGTTGAAGCTCATCAACGGCGTGCTCGATCTCTCCAAGGTCGAGGCCGGGCGCATGGAAGTGTTCGCGGAGAATTTCCGCGTCGAAGACATCATCCGCGTCGCGACCTCGACGGTCGAGCCGATGCTCAAAGACGGCCGCGTGCGCCTAGTCACGGAGATCGCGCCCGAGATGCCGACGCTCTACACCGATAAGGAGAAGCTCAGGCAGTCGCTGCTGAATCTGCTCAGCAACGCCGCCAAGTTCACCGAGCAGGGGCAGATCAAAGTTTCGGCATCGAGCGAGAACGGCTCGCTCAAGCTCGTGGTGGCAGACACCGGCATCGGCATGACGCCGGAGGCGCTGAAAGTCATTTTCGACGAGTTCCGCCAGGCGGACATGTCGACGACTCGCAAGTACGGCGGCACCGGCCTCGGCCTCGCGCTGGTGAAGAAATTCGCGCAGCTCATGGGCGGCGACATCGCCGCAGAAAGCGAGGCCGGCAAGGGGTCGAAATTCATTATGACGCTGCCGATCGCGTACAAAGCGCAAGAAACCGCAAGACGCGAGGGGTAAGGCGTTTTAAAAGGAACAGGGTGATGCAAAGAAAAAAGATTTTGATTGTCGACGACACCGATTGGAACCGCGACCTCCTGGTGCAGCTGCTCGAAGACGATTACGAGATCGCGCAGGCGGTCGACGGCGAGGAGGGCGTGCGGCAGGCGGCGGCCGAGCGCCCCGATCTGATCTTGATGGATCTCGGCATGCCGGTGATGGACGGTTGGGAGGCGACGCGCCGCATCAAGGCCGACGCGGCGCTGAAGCATATTCCCGTCATCGCCGTCACGTCGCACGCGATGGTCGGCGACGAAATCTCCGCCCGCGACGCCGGCTGCGACGATTACATCGCGAAGCCCGTGGACGAGACCGTTTTGATGGAAAAAATCCGGCGGCTGCTGGGATAGAGCGGTTCTCGGGGACGGAAGGGAGAGGATGAAGAAGCACAGGATACTGCTTTGGATTTTTGCCGCGTTGTCCGCGGCATGCCCATCGAATGTCGCGGCGCAGCAGGGCGGAAAAATTCCGCGCATCGGATTTCAGCTCGATAGCAGCGCTGCGTCGATCGCGAGCCGGCTCGACGGATTCCGCCAAGGCCTTCACGAGCTCGGCTATGTCGAAGGAAAAAACATCTTGATCGAATGGCGTTCCGGCGAAAGCAATCCCGAGCGCCGCCGTGATATCGCCGCCGAGCTCGTGCGTCTCAAGCCCGACCTCGTCGTTTCCGCCGGACCGACGATAACTCGGGCTCTAAAAGATACAACCATGACGGTGCCGATCGTCATGGCGCAAGACACCGATCCCGTCGGCAGCGGATTCGCCGCGAGCTTGGCGAAACCAGGCGGGAACATCACGGGATTGTCGGCGCTGGCGCCGGAGATGAGCGGCAAGCAACTCGCGCTCATGAAAGAAATCATTCCCAGGCTGTCGCGCATGGCTATTTTAGGGAATTCCAGCAACCCCGGCGATGCGCAGGCCTTGAGAGAGGCCGTGCTCGCTGCGGGTACCTTCGAGATGTATCTGCGGTACATCGACATTCTCAACGCGACAGATATCGATCGCGCTTTCGAGGCCGCGGCGAAAGGACGCGCCGACGCACTGATGGTGCTCGGCAACCCCATCCTTAACATCAATCGAAAACGCATCGTCGATTTGGCCGCCAAGCATCGCCTGCCGGCGTCGTACGCGCGTCCGGAATACGTCGAGGCGGGCGGTTTCATGTACTATGGCACGAACTACAACGATCTCTTTCGCCGCGCCGCGTACTATGTCGATAAAATTCTCAAAGGCGCCAAGCCCGGCGATCTTCCTATCGAGCAGCCGACGAAATTCGAGCTTCTCGTCAATCTGAGCGCCGCCAAGCAGATCGGCGTGACGATTCCGCCGGGCGTGCTCGCGAAGGCGGACCGGGTGATCAAGTGACGCAGGCCACAATCAAGCAAACATGAATCAGACTATTATTCGTGCGGGACTCTGCGCTTTCCTACTTACGCTTTGTCTGTCGGCAGAAGCGCAAGTAAACAAGGGTTATCGCGTAGGATATCTATCGCCGCGTCCGGGGATCGAGTTCCGCGAGGACGCATTTCGCGAAGGCCTGCTCAAACTCGGCTACATTGAGGGACGGAACGTCGCGATCGATTGGCGGTTTACAAAAGGAAAAGCGGAATTGTTCCCAACGCTCGCGTCCGACCTGGTTCGCCGAAAAGTGGATTGCATTCTCGCCGTGGGCGTCAATGCGACCCAGGCCGCCAGCAAAGCGACGACCACGCTTCCGATCGTGATGGGAGACGCGGACGACGACCCGGTTCGTCGCGGGCTGATCGCCAGCCTCGCTCGCCCGGGCGGCAATATCACCGGTGTTATCAGTATTTCTTCGGATTTGGCCGGCAAGCGCCTCGAGTTGCTGAAGGAGATTATTCCCAATCTTTCGCGTGTGGGCGTCCTATGGGACGCCGAAGGGCCGGGCGCCGCGGGGCACGTCAGGGATGCCGAGCTCGCGGCGACGCCGCTAGGGCTCAAGTTACAGTCGCTGGGCGTCCGAGATGCCGGCGACTTCGAGAACGTATTCCGAGCCGCGGCAAAGGCGCGTCTCCAGGCTCTAACCGTTGTGGTTACGGGGCTGATCAGTAATTATCGCGCGGAAATCGTGAATCTCGCCACGAGAGCGCGTTTGCCGCTAGTGGCGTCAAATCCGGATTTTGTGCTTTCCGGCGGCGTCTTGAGCTATGCGGCTGACATTCCAGAGTTGAGTCGACGCGCGGCGACTTACGTCGACAAAATCTTGAAAGGCGCCAAGCCTGCCGAGCTTCCCGTCGAGCAGCCGACGAAGTTCGAGCTGGTGATCAATTTAAAAAGCGCGAAGCAGATCGGCTTGACGATTCCACCGAACGTGCTCGCACGGGCGGACAGGGTGATCAAGTAATCTTATGAGAAACCATCTTGCGGCGTTCTTCGCGCTGGCCATACTCTTCACTGCAGCGCTGACCGAAGCGCAGGCGCAGAAGAAAATCCCAAAGGTAGGATATCTGAGATTTGTCCAGGTAGCCGAACTTGACGACGCCTTCCGGCGCGGCCTGCGCGAATTGGGCTACGTCGAGGGACAGAATATTGAAGTCGAATATCGCTACGCGAAAGGCAGCATGGATCGCCTGACCGAGCTCGCCGCCGAGCTGGTGCGCATGAAGCTCGACGTCATCGTCGCCGGCAGCACGCAGGCGATTGAAGCCGCGCGTCGCGCAACCAAGGACATCCCCATTGTTTTCCCGGTCACGTTCGATCCCGTCGAATCCGGTTTTGTCGCGAGCCTTGCGCGGCCGGGCGGGAATCTCACAGGTTTGACGACGATCAATCCGGACATCGCGGCCAAGCGCATAGAGCTGCTCAAGGAGACGATCCCGAAAATTTCCCGGCTCGCGGTGCTAAGAAATCCGTCGAACTCGGGCTCGGCCTTCGCATTGAAGGAAACGGAAGCGGGCGCAAAGCGCTTCGGCATCCGCCTTCAAGTCGTCGAAGCGCAAAGCGCCGATGATCTCGATGGAGCCTTTCAGCAGGCAAAAAAAGATCGGGCGGCCGCTCTGATCGTTATCGTCGATACACTTTTTGTCTCGCGGCCCAAACAGCTTGCCGATCTGGGCCTAAAGAACCGGATGCCGCTCGTTTTCGACTCACGTCAATTCGTGGAAGCGGGAGGCCTCATTTCGTATGGGGCGGACCTTGCCGACATGTTCCGCCGCGCCGCGACCTACGTCGACAAAATCCTTAAAGGCGCCAAGCCAGCCGACCTTCCGGTCGAGCAGCCGACGAAGTTCGAGCTCGTGATCAATTTAAAAACCGCGAAGCAGATCGGCCTCACGGTCCCGCCCAACGTGCTGGCGCGGGCGGACCAGGTGATCAAATGAGATTATTTAGCCGCCGTTTTGCATTTCTCGCTTTCACGACTGTCTTGGTTCTAGCCCTTTGCCGTCCGACCGGTGCTCAGGAAGCGAAGAAGATTCCGCGTGTCGGGTTGCTCGCGCTGCTTGCCGGACCCTCGCCCGCGGAGAAGGCATTCCTCGATGGCCTGCGCGATCTCGGGTACATCGACGGAAAAAACGTCCTTATCGAAGCTCGCTGGGCAGCGGGCAAGGTCGACCGGCTTGCGGCGCTCGCAGAGGAATTGGTCCGAATCAAAGTGGATGTTATCGCGGCGCGGGCAACGCCCGCCGCGCAAGCGGCGAAGAACGCAACGTCCACGATTCCGATCGTCATGCTCGGCGTGGCCGACGCGATCGGGAGCGGGTTCGTTACCAATCTCGCCCGCCCCGGCGGCAACATCACCGGCACATCGAACATGATGCCCGAGCTTGCGGGAAAGCGATTGGAGCTGTTGAAAGAGCTTCTACCCGGCTTGACGCACGTCGCGTTTTTGGCGCATGCGAGCGACCCCGCCCACAAGATCTTTTTAAAAGACGCCCAGGAAGCCGCCGAACGCGCGGGAATCAAGCTCAATGGCGTCGTGATATCGGTTCCCGCCGAGTTGGATGCGGCGTTCGCCGATATGGCAAGAGACAAAACGGGCGCCGTGATGGTTCAGCCGCTTTTTATCAGCAGTCTCGGCGAGGGAAAACGGATCGCCCAGCTCGCCGTAAAACACCGCCTGCCGACGATATCTGATGGAGCGGGTTTCGCCGATGTCGGCGGTTTGGCATTGTACGGACCGAACGGGACGCTGTTGTTCCGCCGCGCCGCCGCCCAGGTGGATAAGATTCTCAAGGGAGCCAAGCCCGGCGACCTTCCCGTCGAGCAGCCGACGAAGTTCGAGCTGGTGATCAATTTAAAAACGGCGAAGCAGATCGGTCTTACGATTCCGCCGAATGTTCTGGCAAGGGCGGACAAGGTGATCAAGTAACATGCCGAATAAAATTCTCATCGTCGACGACGAGCCCTTTAATCTCGATCTCCTCGAGCAGGAGCTCGCCGATCAGGACTACGCGATCGAGCGCGCCAGCGACGGCGTCGAGGCGCTCGCGAAGGTCGAGAGCTTCGCGCCGGACGTCGTCCTGCTCGATTATATGATGCCGAACATGAACGGCATCGAGGTAGTCAAGCGTATGCGCCAGGAGGAGCGCACGAAATCGATTCCCGTTATTCTCGTCACGGCGAAAGGCTCGCAGGAGGACAAGGTGCGCGGGCTCGATGCCGGCGCGGACGATTACGTGATCAAGCCGTTCGACTCCTTCGAGCTGCTCGCGCGCGTGCGCTCGATGCTGCGCATCAAGCGTTTGCATGATTCGCTGGAGGAGCTCAACCGCTCGCTCGCGGACCGCGTCGCCGCGCAGGTGGGCGAGATCCAGCGCATGGGACGCCTCAAACGCTACCTCTCGCCGCAGATCGCCGACAGCGTCCTCGAAAAGGACGAGGAGAATCTTTTCAAAACCCATCGCCGCGAGATCACCGTCGTCTTCCTCGATCTCCGCGGCTTCACCGCTTTCTCCGACGGCGCCGAGCCGGAGGAGATCATGGACCTTCTGCGCGTCTACCACGCGGAAATGGGGCGGCTCATCTTCAAGTACGAAGCCACGCTCGAGCGTTTCGCCGGCGACGGCATCATGGCCTTTCTCAACGATCCGGTGCCGTGCGCGGATCACACCGAGCGCGCCGTACGCATGGCCGTCGAGATGCGTTCGTGCGCCAAAGAGCTGCGCGAGACATGGCGGAAAAAAGGCTATGATCTCGATCTTGGCATCGGCATCGCGTGCAGCTATGCGACATTGGGAAACGTCGGCTTCGAAGGGCGGATGGACTACGGCGCGATCGGCAACGTCACCAATCTCGCCTCGCGTCTCTGCGACGAAGCGAAAGGCGGCCAGATTCTCGTCAACCAGAAGACGCTCGCGAAAGTCGAGCAACTGGTCGAGACCGACCCGCCCCAGGAGCTGCAGCTCAAGGGCTTCTCGCGCGCCATTATCGCCTATAATATCGCGCGCCTGAAGGCGTGAGTGTCGGGGAACAATCCGGACTTCAAACGCGCGGCTGATTTGCTAGATATGAGTATGGAGCGCACTCGGGTGAATTCGCGCGGCATTGTCTCGGCCGGCTACGACGACCGGTCGAACACGCTGGAGATCGAATTTCCCGGCGGCGCCGTTTACCAATATCTCCGCGTGCCGGAACCGCTCTACCGCGATCTCCTCGCCGCCGAATCGAAGGGGCGCTTCGTCAATCTCTACATCAAACCCTATTTCGAGTCCCGCGAGAGCGATTCGTGATCTACATCGACAGCTCGATGACCGCAGCGCGCGCCGGCGCCCGCCGCGCCGCGCGCCGCTCGTCCAAACGAGGCGCCCACAGCCGCGGTCGTCGATAAATCCGCTACTCCTGCGGGATCTCCTTCGGCCAGTATTCGATGTGCACCGGCTCGGGCGGAAAGCCGAGCACATTGAGATAAAGATACTCGCGCCAGCGGTTGAACCAGCGCACGTTGTCGAGCGGCACGTCGAAATATTTGCGGAGAAAATCGCGCCGCGGCGGGTCGAAGACGGTGCGCGGCCGGCTGTTGAGCGCTTCGGCGTCGATCGCGGCGATGCGCTTGCGAATGGCCTGTTCGCCGTACTGCTCGATCAGTTCCCAAACATAATCGTGGAGCTTCTGCAGAATCGCGTCGTGATGGCCGCGCTCCTCAGCGTGGACCACGCGCTCCTCGAAGTCCAGCACCTTCGGCGTCGTGATCTTAATGCTCTGGATCGAGGCCGCCGTGCAGTGGCCGTAGGGCCAGAGGTTGCCCGATATCAAATAGCTCAGGAAGTCGCGCTGCTGCAGTCTGTGGTGCTCGACGCGCGGCAGCAGATTGTGCTGCCGCTCGAACTCCGGGTCGGGCTTGGAGTGGTCGCGCGACGGATCGACCGCGTCGCCCTGGCGGATATATCCCCAGCCGTGTCCCGCTTCGGTGCGGATGTGGTCCGCAAGGCGCCAGCGCCACTCGGAGTCCATCTCGAAATGCGAATAGGCGTAGCACGCGAGGCCGACGGTCGTCTCCAGCTCGTCGCGGCCGCGGTAGCCGAGCCAGCGACCGAGCAATTCGCGCTCCTCCGCGTCCTTGGGCTCGCGCTTCAGCGATTTTCGCTTCGCACGCAACTCCTCGAGCTCGATGCCGATCGGGTTGTCCTCGCTGTAAGTGATTTTCGTACCCACGCCGCGGATGTCCGCCATGATCGCCTCCTTTATGGTTTCGCGTACAGCGTTTTGATGAAGCCTTCCTTATCGATGCGCTCGAGAATACTCATATCGACGACGTCGTAGGGATCGCGAACGGATTTTTCCGCCGCGATCTTCGCGACAGTCTCCAGCGCGTCGCGCTTGACGAACGGCATCGGCTCGTAAGCGGCGGCGGACTGGCGGTAGGTCTCGTCGAGCGCGTCGCGGTCCGTCAGGCGCAGCGTCCGTCCGAGACTTTTCTTTGCCATATCCGGATTGGTGAGAGCAAGCTTCACGCCGTGCAGCAGGGCTTTCAAAAAGCGCTCGAGCGCCGCCGGCGACTTCTCCAGCACGGCGCGCGAAGTGACGACCGATGTGAAAAGGCACGGGATGCGCTCGGCCGCCATGTCGAGCAGCATGTGGAGTCCCAGCTTCCGCGCCTCAAGCGTCTCGGGCGCGGAGAGGAGCGCCGCGTCGACAACCCCGCCCAACAGCGACCGCGGCACAAGCTGCAGGCGACCGAAGGCGACGAGCTTAACGTCGCGCGCGGGATTGAGACCCGCGCGGGCGAGCATGATGCGCGTGCCGAGATTCAGCGATGTCCCCGGCGGCGTGTCGGCGATGAGCCGTCCTTTCAAGTCGCCGAGCTGCGCAATGTCGGGCTTGGCCCAGAGCTGAAACGGCACCGTGTTGACGAGACCGCTCACAATGCGCACATCCGCGCCTTTCGCGTAAGCCGCGAGCGCCTGGCCGCCGCCGACGATTGCAACGTCGAGACTGCCGGATTCGACCGCTCGGATCATCGTCAGCCCGGCGGATTGGTTGAGCTCCACGGTGACGCCGTAAAGCTCGAAGAGCTTCTGCTCGACCGCGAGCGCGCCGGCGAGCTGCGACGCCGTCGCGCCCGAATAACCGAGGCGAAGCGTGTCGGCCGCCGCACTGCGCGCGATGAGGGCGATCAGCGCGAGCGCGGCGAGCAATCTCACCAGTTTACTTTCAGCTTTCCCAACGCTCGAAACAAGCAGCCGCTTTTCCATTGACAGCATAGGCTCAATTTTGCTGTACTGTGCGCCATTACTCTGTGAGGGAGGTTCCATGAGAAAGGCCGTCAACGGACTCATCGCCGCGCTATTTTTTGTTCTGCTCGGAGCCGCCGCAGCAGACGCGCAGGTCAGCATCAATCTATCGGTATTTCCCAACCTTGTCCCCGTTCCGGATTATCCGGTTTACTACGTGCCGGGCCTGCGCGCCAATTATTTCTTCTATGAGGGCCAGTACTGGGTTTTCAACGTCAACGACGGTTTTTGGTACTCGAGCACCTGGTACAACGGTCCGTGGGTTTACGTCGAGCCGGCATTCGTGCCGCAGCCTATTCTCGTTGTGCCGTATCGCTATTACGCCGTCCGGCCTGCTTATTGGAGCGGTTGGGTCTTCGATGCGCCGCCGCGCTGGGGGATTCACTGGGGTCATGATTGGGAAGTGCGCCGGGTCGGGTGGGACCACTGGGACCGGCATCATTATGTCATCGCGCCGCTGCCGCTTTACCAGCGGAATTATCCGCGCGACCGCTATCCGTCGGCGGCGCAGCAGATCATCATTCACAAGGAAAAATATAAATATGTCGTGAAGGATTCTCTTGTCCGCGATCATCATAACGATATCATCCGCGCGCAGGAGCGCGGCGGTCTGAAGGCGAATTCCAAGGCCGAGCGCGTATCGTTCAAAGGCGGCGGCGACGAAGGAAAGAAGAATTTCCAGGGCGGAGGAGGGGACCGCCAGGCGCTACGCCGAGAGAAGTCGTCGCAAGGTCTAGGTCAGGGGCAGAACCAAGGACAAGGACAGAACCAAGGACAAGGCCCGCAGGGGGAGCGCATGCGCCGCCAGCAGAACGCGCAGTTCCAGGGCCAGGGCCAAGGACAAGGACAGGGACAGGGACTGCAGAACCAGAACCGCGGCATGCGACAGCAACAAGGCCAATACCAAGGACAAGGAAACCAGCAGCAGGGCAAAGGACAGCAGCACCAAGGGCAACAGCATCAGGGCGGACACCCGAAGGGCGACAAGTAGTCGAGCGCTAAGCGGCCACAGACCGCCGGCCCCCACGATATTGCGCGGCTTCGCGGCGGAGGGCCTTGACGAACTGGCCTGCGAGTGCCACAGCAAAATTGTGAGCACAGCGGGAGGAAGCAATGGCCGTCATCGGCTCGACGTGGGTCGTTATTCTACGCTGCTTCGGCTGCAATGTGCTGTTCACGCTCAAGGGCATTCCCGGTAGCGAGATTGGTGCGACGGCCGATTCATGTCGTTGCCCGAAATGCGGGGTAAACGGCGATAAAACCAAGACTTTTCCCGCCCGGCGACATCACTTAATCGTCAAGTTATCCCGCGAGCGAAAAAGTGCCGAACCCAGACATCAGCGGTGATCCAGAATGTCTCGGGGCGCGAGCGCCGGGGCTCCACATCCCGGCCTTTTTCTTTCGCCCCGCCTACTGATTGCCGGGCATCTCATGGAGGCAAAGCAGAAAACCATCCTCGTCGTCGAAGACGAGACGCCGCACCTCGCTTTTTTGAAAAAGCTTTTCGAGACGGCGGGGTACAGTGTGCTGACGGCAAAGGACGGTATCGAAGCGATCGATGCCTACAAGCAACGGCTGAAATCTATCGACGTGGTGCTTTGCGACATGGCGCTGCCGAGCCTCGGAGGCTGGACGGTTTTCATGAGCCTTAGAGAAATAGATCCCGACGTCAAGATGATCCTCACCAGCGGCTACCTGGACGAGCAGGTGAAGTCCTCGTTCGTCGAGGGCGGCGTCAAAGACTTTATCGTGAAGCCCTACGCAGCCGAAACGCTTCTGCGAAGCGTCCGGCAGGCACTCGAAAATTAAGGCTTTCGATCTATCCGGAAGCGCTCAGTGCGCCAGGACGGTTTGAAAGGTTTTCAGAAGAAGGTCTAAATCCAGCGGCTTCGTCAGGTACGCCGCTGCGCCGCGCTCGGAGGCCATCATCCGGCTCTCGTCGGTCGGAAAGGCCGTCACTACGAACGCGTGGATTCTCGGCTGCCGACGCTTGATCGCGCCAAGCACGTCGATGCCGCTCTCGCCGACGAGCTTCAAGTCGATCAAGGCAAAATCGAACAGCAGCGATTCGAGCCGCTTTAGCGCGTCAGCGCCGTTCGAGACCGCGTTAACGAGAAAGCCGCGCTTGCCCAGGGCCGTGTGCATCAGCGCCTGAAAGTTCGGTTCGTCGTCTACTACCAAAATCGGGATGGGCATGAGGGGTTCCGTCGTTTAACCGCAGAACAAATAACCATAATCCCATCATATTGCAATGAATTTTTTGCTTCACATGGACCCGCAGCCGTTTACTCGCTTGAGGTCTTTCCCGCTATTGATCCCTTCAGCAGGGGTCCTCACAATGGAATCAAGGGGTTCACACCGTTAGGAACCCCGGAGGAGGTGAAAGCGACATGAGTAAATTTATTTCCATTCCACTCCTGCTCAGCCTGTTCGCTCTCGCCGGATGCAGTATCTGGGCGGGGGTCGGATAGAGCGGGCTGATGGGTTGTCGTAATACTTTGAGGAGGTGAAGTGATGAAGAAAATTATTGCCATTCCATTGCTGCTGGCACTCTTGGCTATCGGCGGCCTAAGCGGCTGCTCCGCTTCGGCGGGCGTCGGCCACCACGGCGCGGGCGCCAGTGTCGGCGTCGGATAAGGAGATCACCAAATGATGCGGTATATTCCTATTCCACTGCTTCTCGGCCTGCTGATGTTTGCCGGATGTCACGCAGGAATCCGCATCGGGTAAGCTAGCCGGCTACCTGGGGCCTTAGGGCCCGCGGGCGAAAGAGCGCATCACTTTTTGAATCCGCCTCTGAGCGGGTGTGGAAAGCGACGAAAGCTCTTTCGCCCGTTTTTTTACGGCACCCAGTCGGCGATGAAAATATTGAATTCGCGGGCGTCGTGCGCGTTCCGCGTCGAGGCAAAGACGAGCTTTCTTCCATCGCGCGAAAACATCGGAAAGCTATCGAAGCGAGCGCCGTAAGTGATACGCTCCAGTCCGCTTCCGTCCGTATTGATCAAATACAGCGAGAACGATTTGCGTTCCGGGTCGTGCAGGTTGGAAGAAAAGATAATCTGCCGGTTATTGGGACGGAGAAACGGGGCCCAGTTCGCCGCGCCGTTGTCGGTCACCTGACGCTGATGCGAGCCGTCGGCGTCCATGAGAAAAATCTCGGCGCGGGTCGGCCGGATGAGATGGCGAGCAAGCAAAGCTTCGTATTCGGCGAGCTCGTCATTGTTCTTTGGATGAAACGCGCGGTAGACGATCGTTTTTCCGTCCCATGAGAAAAACGGTCCGCCGTCGTAACCCTTCACGTTTGTGAGGCGCCGGACGTTCGTGCCGTCGGCGTGCATGAGATAAATATCCAAATCGCCGCCGCGCATCGAGGTGAAGACGATTTGTTTTCCGTCGGGGGAGATCACGCCTTCGGCGTCATAGCCGTCGGTGCTGGTAAGACGCGTGGCAGCCGGGGAATCGATGCCGGCGGCGAGGATGTCATAGCTGGCATAAATGGGCCAGACGTAGCCTTTGCTGCGGTCGGGCTCGGCCGGGCAGGCGGCGCCGTCGAGCTCGGTCGAGGCATAGATAAAGCGCTTGCCGTCGGGAAAGAAAAAGCCGCACGTCGTCCGCCCTTGGCCCGAGCTCAGAAGCCTCACGTTTTTTCCGTCGATATCCATCGTAAAGATCTGGTCGCACGCATGCGGCGGCCGCGTCGATTGGAAGATGAGTCTGGCGCCGTCGGCGGAGAAATAGGCCTCGGCATTCTGTCCGCCGAAAGTGAGCTGCTTGACGTTGGCTAAATGCCGTTCGTCGGATACGGGTTCGATGTTCGATTTCGCGGCCGGAGCACCGGCGCAGGCGCATAGCGCCGCGAAGACGATCCAGAGAAATGCGCGGGACACATATTTACTTGCGTTCTTGAAGTGTCGCACTACCGCTGTGCTCCTTGCCGTCGCGCAGGTAGACAAAATCCACGCTGTCGCCGGCGCGAGTCGAGCGCAGCGCCAGCGACAGGTCCTCGAGATTGCGAATGGCGCTGCCCGCAAACCGCACGATGACGTCGCCGGCTTTGAGACCGGCGCTCTCGGCGGGGCTGCCGCTGCGCACGCCGGTCAGCCGCACACCGGGTTTATCCGACTCGGTAAAATCGGGAATAGAGCCGAAATACGCGCTGTATCCGCCTCCGGCTTGGCGGCCGGAGCCGCCCGGCGACACTGTCCGCACGAAAGTGAGAGGCGCCTGGCGCGTTTCCAGACGCTGCGCAGCCCTGAAAACGAGCCGCGCGACTTTTTCGAGGCCGCGTGGCTCGATTTTATCCGGCGTATCCGACGGCCGATGATAGTCCTCGTGCGCTCCGGTGAAAAACATTAATACGGGAATGCCGGCCGCGTAGAACGACGTATGGTCGGAGGGGCCGTAGCCGTCGCCGCTGTAGCTCGGCTGCAGCGTCGAGCCCGCGAGCGCATCGGCGACGAGCCGGCGAAACTCCGCCGCGCTGTCCACGCCGAGAATATAAACGCGCTCGTCGCGCAGGCGGCCGATCATATCCATGTTGATCATCGCGAAAGTTTTCTCAACAGGCCGCGGCGGTCTTTTGACGTAAGCGGCCGAACCGAGCAGGCCCATCTCTTCGCCGGAGAAAGCCGCAAATACGAGCGTGCGCCGGCTCCCGCTGAGCGCAAACGCGCGCGCGAGCGCGATAACCGCCGCGACGCCGGATGCATTATCGTCGGCGCCCGGATGGATTGTGCCGGTTTGATCGGGCGCGAGCGAGTGCTCGCCGCCCCGGCCTAAATGATCGTAGTGCGCGCCGACGACGATCGCCTGGTCGCGCAGTTTCGGATCCCTGCCCGGTAGAATGCCGATCACGTTCTTGGCGCGTCCGGTTTCGTTGACGAGGCTTACGTCGAGGCGGCCGATAGTATGGGAAATGAGAAAAGACCGCGGCGCGAGGCTCCCGTCGATTTCCCTCTGGACTTCGGCCAGGTTTTTCCCCGCTGATCGGAGTATCGGTTCGACGACGCTGCGCAGCGCGTTCACTGCGATGATGCCGGACGATGCTCCGCCGCCGCGAATCGCGAACAATTCTTCGCGCCCTGAGGGGCCGTTCGGATTCATTACGATGATAATGCCTTTGGCGCCGTGTTCGCGGGCGTTAAACGCTTTGTAACGCAGCTCGCCGTAGCGAAACGCTTCGGGACGGCGGAACGGGGAATTGGAATCGGCTCCGCGCGGCTCGTGTGTCATAATGAGAACGATTTTGTTTTGAACGTCGATGTCGGCGTAATCGTCGTAGCCCAGCTCCGGAGCGGTGATCCCGTAACCGGCAAAGGCGAGCGGTCCAGCGAAACTTCCTTGGTCGGAAAAACCGAAGGGTTTGAACGAGTCCGGCCCGAAATCGGCCGTGTGCTGCGCCGCCGTGAAAGTCAGGCGGTTCACCCGTCCGAGTTTGGCGCCGAGCGGGACGTCGAAGGATTGAAAATAACTTCCGGCCTCGCCGCCGGGCTCGAGCCCGATGCCGCGGAATTGTCCGGCGATATAATCGGCGGCGCGCGCTTCGCCGGCGCTTCCGGCGCCGCGACCTTCCATGTCGGGCGCGGCCAGCGCGGCGACATGACGCATAAGCTCAGCGGCGCGAATCGTGTCGTCGCCCGCGCCGTAATCGTTTGCTTGAGCCGCGCAACACGGACGGAAGGGAAGCAAAACGAGAAGAAAAAATATCGCGAGCCGACGGTTGGCTTTACCTGTCATTTACTATCGATGTAATCAGGGAAGGGCCGGACGTTGTCAAGTCGTCGGAGTCGAACAGAGGTGGGAGTGGTCTAAGACGGCGACGGTCGCGGCTACTCGTGATTGCTAGGCTTTCGCCTTTTCCCTTTTTTTCTCCCGCGCTTTGGCAAGGCGCTGAAATTCTTTCTGCAGGCGGTCGATTTCCTCGTCCGGCAGGTCCTCGAGCCCTACGAGTTTCGTGCGCGCGGCCGAAACCGCGCGGATCAGCTCGTCGATCTTGAGCTGCAAGATCTTCGCATCGCGGTTTTGCGTATGCTGAATCAAAAATACCATGAGGAAGGTGACGATCGTCGTGCCGGTGTTGATGACGAGCTGCCAGGTATCGGAATAGCCGAACATCGGTCCGGTGATAAGCCAGACGCCGACGAGGCCGAGCGCGATCAGAAACGCCGGGGCCGAGCCGACGACCTCGGAGACTTTATAGGCAAGTTTGCGGAATATCTCCTTCATCGAGGACTCCTCCCCTCGATAAACGATACCCCGCAGAAAACCGGATTGCCAGAATGCGCTTGGCGGATCAGTTTCGCGGATAAGGAGCGGCGCGCCGCGACTGGAACCCGACTATGCGGTGCCACGGGTTCTCGGTACCGGGCTGGCGGTGGCAGTTCGGGCAGGCCTTTGCGCGGGCGAAGTCCGCCGGCTTCTGACCGCGCGACACTTCAACTTCGAATGTCTCGCCGCAGCTCGTGCAGCGGAACTTCCACATTTGTGTATCTTCCATAAACCTCAGTCCTTTTTTGCCTGCGGGTTCCTAAAAATGCCGCGCCCGATTAGTGTTTTTTTTCCGTCGATTGCTTTTTCCCCGATTCCCTGCGCTCGGCGGAAGATGTAGCCTGCTCGGCCCTGTAGCACAGGTCGCAGATTAGACGGTAATCGTCGGTAATGTGGTACGACCTGTATTGTTTGATATCGACCGTCCTACCGCACCTGCAGCAGGTCTCGACCGGCGTATGCGTCATGCAACGCTCTCCCGTTGCGGCGGCACCACCGCGCCGACGCACGGTTTCGCTCGCCCATCGCCCTCGACATTCGTTCCGGCGACCTTCGCGGAAGCATATGCGAAGGCGATATTCCTAGATGCTGCGGTGCGCGAGCAACGCGCCCGCATAGGGCGCCTGCGATCTTGCCGGACGGCGCACACGCTGTGTCGATCGCCTGACCGCGGGCGGCTTCCACGTGCGTAGCGACTGGCGAATGCGTGACGGGCTAAGGTTGAGCACGTCGCAGATATTCCGGAACGAAAAAGTATCGTCGATATCCTCACTGAAAAGCCAGCTTTGCACTTCCGTGAAGCGGCGCCCGCCGATAAAGATCTGCGAGCGGTAACAACGGATCGCCTCATCGAGCACCGCGAGCAGGAGGCGTTTCTCGGGCTCCATATCGCGTTTGTGCGCGAAGGTCTCCCAGTATTGCGCCGGTAAGGACGCATCCTCCTGAAATAAGTCGAGTGTATCCATCTCTCTCTCCTCCCTCAGCCGAGCTGTGCGCGTTTGTCGGCGGTTATTTTTAATCGGTCGAAATACCCGTTCGTCTTGAGCGACTCGATGACCCGCGGCTCCGAGCCCCAATCGCTCCAGAAAACCCCCGAGACCGGCACGACACGCACGTGCGGGCTCGCCAGCGCGCATTTCTGCAGCACCTCGTGCGCGAAGGAGCACGGCCGCATGCGCCGGTAAACACTCTCGATCGTGACTTTTTCAGAGCGTGTTCCGAGCGCCCGATGGATTTCCTGGAACGCGCCGTAAAGCTCCGGCGAAAACCGGTGCACGAGATCGATCGCCGTGTCGGTGCGGAATACCATCGTCATGGTGTTCCACAACGCCGCGGAGCCGATGAACTCGTGCGCGAGCGCGCCGTCGGACTTCTCGACGAGCAGGCGCACGCTGCGCGCAGCCGGAGCCGCGGAGCTCTCGAGTTCGCCGTCCGCGACAATGTAGCCGTAATCCGTCTCCCCCGAATCCGGCTCGACGCCCAGCAGCGCAACCTGCGCCGGATTGTTCTCCACGATGTAAAAAGCCATCGCAACCTGCGTCATGAAAAGCTCTTCCTCGCGCACGAAATGATCGGCGGGGAAAACGGCGACGGCCGCAGCCGGCCGGTTCTTATGAATGTGCGCGAGCGCCAAGAGGATGCCGAGGCCGGTGTCCCGGTCCTCGGGCTGGACAAGGACCGTCCCGTCGGGCCGGAGCATGAGTTGCCTCTCGACCTCCGGATAGTCCAGGTGCTGACGCGTCACGACCGCGAAGAGACACTCGCGTCGCACGAGCCTCTCCGCGCGGTCGAACGTGTGCTCGATCATCGAGCGCGTGCCGATAAAATTGACATACTGCTTCGGCACCGCAGTGCCGCGGAGATAATGGATGAACGCGCGTAGCCGCGCATCGTTCGATCCGGCAAGCACAATCCCACGCCGCTCTTGTGCCTCGAGCTCTTTCATCGACACGACGTTCATAGAGCAATCGCTCTGCCAGCCATGTTGAGTTGAGATTAAGTTTACGTATTAAAAAAAGTCTAAGTGGAATAGATGCTTAGGCGTACGTCGTAATAACACGTCATTTTACATAACTCTGAAGAGGCTCTCGTGTGTATTTTTATATGGACAGTGTCCAGAATAGTAGACAGTTTATTGTCGTCGCTATGGACACCTGCCGCCGCGTTCGGTTTTCGACTGAGTGACTCTGGGTACCGCGGCATTCTGCGCAAAATGAGGAATTTAGCCAATCATCTCAGGGGTTTCCCGATAGCGAATCTTTCCCGTGCATGTATTCTGCGGGCGCCGTGGATAACGAGACTTGGACCTTGCGCTGCCGGCGGTGCGGCGAAGTTTTTATTATCGAGTTGAAGGCCGGACGGAAGATCTCGGAATATGCGGACACTCATGGTTGCCCTGCCTGCAGTACGCGGGAGAAATTGCCGGCAGAGCAGAAATCGGAGATTTGGTACCAGATTATTGGATTCCATTGTACGAACCGACGTTAAGCTTTGCTTTCACGCAGTGGTCGCGCGGAGCTTGTCCAAGGGCGCGGTTCTCCTCGCGCGCATGCGCCGGTCGAATGTTTTACGGGCCGTGGATCTATGCTGCGGGGTTAAGGTATGAGGGAAATACCCTATTCGATTTTATCGGGGCTTCCCTTATATCATTTACATGTCTGCGGTATGGACTTGCCATCTCTCTTGTTTTAACTGCGACAAGCCCTTCCTCGTGAATGGAGTTTCGGCCGAAGAGATCCGCGAGGCTCAGGGCGTCTTTCGATGCCCCCATTGCGATGCGATGCCAGCCGGCGGAAGCCGCCACAGCCTCGTTTATCTTCACGCGGTAAATCTTCCGTTCCGCAAACCGTGGCGCGGCGATCTGTGGCATTACAGCGAATACTGTTCCGGCTGGCCCGTCGACAATTATCTCGAAATCGAATTCCCGCCCGCCGATGAAGTATGCCCGGAATGTTGCGCGCTGGTAGGCGTTTTTAAATTCGGCAGCGCGCCCGCAGTGACGGCGAAGCTCTAGCCGGCAGCACGACGACGCTTCGGGTATTTACCCGGCGCGTTACAATCCAAATTATTTTTGAGAAAAAGCACGCGCGAGGTCTATCGCGCGGCGGTTTTACGCTTTAGATAAAAATTATGTCCGTCATGCGGCAATCGTCGACGGTCTCGCTGGCCGATGCGAGTCCGCGGCATAGAACTATCTCCGGCAGCAACCGCCGGCTGCTTTCCGGCGTCATCGTTGTCGCCCTTTTCTCTCTTTCAACTTTTTTCGTCGGGCTCGGGACGCCAGCGTTGTGGGATCGCGACGAGACGATCTATGCGCTGGCGGCGCGGGAGATGCAGGCGAGAAACGACTGGCTGATGCCGACGATCCAAGGAAAGCCCTTTCTGGAGAAGCCAATATTGATCTACTGGCTCGCGCGAGCGAGCTACGCCGGATTCGGCGTCGACGAATTCTCCTCGCGCCTTCCTTCAGCGGTCTTCGGGCTGCTCACTTGTCTGACGATCTTCTTCATGGCGCGTCCGCTCTGGGGCGGGGAGGCGGCGATTCTTTCGGCGATTGTTTTTTCCACCTCCCTGCTTCCGGCGGTCGTGTTCCGGCTTTTCGTTCCCGATCCGGCGCTGACTTTCTTTTCGAGTCTTGCTTTTGCGTTTTATCTGCGATCGGCGGCGACGGCTGGGAAGGCCCGTCTCTTCCTGCTTCTTGCGTACGCGGCGATGGCTTTCGGCTTTCTCTCCAAGGGACCGATAGCGTTGTTTCCCGCCGCCATTTTTCTCATGCACTCGTGGCTCACGCGCAAGCGCCCGCTGGCGGCGCTGCGCTATCTTTGGCTTGTCGGCTTAACTCTCGCGCTGGCGTCGCCTTGGTTCGCGTACGCGCTTTATGCGCAAAGAGAATCTATGGCGGAATTTTTTCTTTTCGAGAATCTCTACCGCTTCGCGAGTGTCATTGAAGGCCACCGCGGCAACGCGATGTATTACGTGCCAGTGATCCTGCTCGGGATGTTCCCGTGGTCGTTTTTTCTTATTGCGGCTTTAGTCAGCGAATGGAAAATTCGCGGCGAAAGATTCCGGGATCCCACCGTTTCGCTCTTCCTTCTGTGGATCATCGTTCCGTTTGTGGCGCTTTCTCTTAGCGCGACCAAACTGCCGCATTATCTACTCATCGTCTTTCCGGCGGTAGCGTGCCTGACGGGGAAGTTCCTGCACGAGGCCAACTCGGGACGCCGCTCCTCACTTATCGCGCCGCTCGTTGCCACCGCGTGTTTTACTATATTGATCGTCCAGTTCCTGGTCTTCGCTCACTTCGCCGCGCCGCGTTACGCGCCCGCGGCAGCGCTGTATCCGTTCTTCCTGCTTTCGGTGCTTTCACTGATCGCTTTGGTACTTGTGCTGCGAGGACACGCGCGTCAAGCGGTTTTCGTAAGTTGCGCCAGCGGAGCGCTCTTCTGCGCCGGTTTGTTTGCGATCTCGCTGCCGTGGGTGGAAAGTTTACGCGTCATGCGGCCGATCGCCCTCGCGGCCAGGAGCGCCGCCGACCGCGGCGGCGAGATCTATCGCTTCGGCGTCTCCGAGCCAAGCTTATCATTTTACTCGGGCCGTTTTATCCCCTCAGTGACCGAAGAGAGGCTCGAACGGCTTCTAAGCCGGCGCAGCCCGATTTACGTCGTGGTCAACGAGATGAAATTGAAAGAAGCCGCGCCCAAGACGGCTTACAAGATCATCGAAAAAAAAGCGGGCTTCGCCGAAAGCAGAGGGCCGATGACGCTTCTTCTCATAGGTAACGGCCGCGATGAGCCTCCGCCGGCTAGACGCTGATTTGATGCGATTGCGGTAAGTTCCCTGAGACACTGGAACGCTCCCGCTGTACAAGCGTCGCATAAAAAACTTGTACATGTTGTGCTGCTATGGGTGGGCGGGAGAATTCAGCTGCGCGATCAAGGCTCCGGCATGCCGCTTGTCGCGGCGCGCGCCCGTACTGCGGCGCGCGGCTGCAAATCTCCGGCGAACGAGCATAGCAAGGTGCACCGTGTCTGCCTGCGCACAACGGTGCGGCGGGGTAGTCGGCGGCGTAGTCGTATCAAGCTCGGGTGAATACCTTAGTCTAAACCGGGCGAATACCCGATGTACAATAAAGTTATTCGGGTGTTATTTTTTCGCGAATGTCACAGTCCAAGAAGTGGACCGTGGTTTTGCGCTGCTATAGATGCAGCGGAAGATTTACACTGCGTCACATCAGCTTCGAGAAGATCGAGCCGCTGTACGCCACCTATCCGTGTCCGTTGTGCGGTGCGAGACCGATTGCGCAGCTCCCTTCTAACGAACGTTTGAGCCGCGAACATTTGCTGGTCGAACTGAACGACGAAATGGAGATCGTCTACCGCCGGCGACAGCAGGGCGACACATGGCATTTCGACCCAGGCTGTTCCCAATGGCCCTCGGACGACTACATCGTTCTCGAGGCGGCGCCGCGCATGGAGATGTTGTGCGATGAGTGCGGTTACAAGGAGCGTCAAAAGCACTGACAGGTAGGGTGGAGTATGGGGAAGAAAACGATTCTTGTGGTGGAAGACGAAGCGCCGTTGCTGGCGCTGCTGAAAGAGATTCTCGAAAGCGCTGGATATCGGGTGTTCACCGCGTCCGATGGTTTGGAGGCGCGCGACGTGTATCGCCGCGAGCACGAGGCGATCGACCTCGTGTTGTCGGACATGGCGCTGCCGAAGTTCGGCGGTTGGACGGTTTATCTCATGCTCAAGGAAATCAACCCGCGCGTGAAGGTGATCCTCACGAGCGGCTACCTCGATCCGCAAGTCAAGCGCGACATGGTGCGGGGGGGCGCGAAGGATTTCATCCCGAAGCCGTACGTCGCCGAGACCGTGCTCAAGAGCGTCGAAGCGGCGCTCGGCTGAGGCATTCGCGGCGCGCCGCTCCCGCAAAGAAACCTCAATCCCGCGAAGCATCTTCTTTTGGTCATTCTCGCGCACGCAGGAATCTAGAAATTTTGAATTGCTATCCTTTGTCGCACTAAAAGCGTGGACCTCCGCTTCCGCGGGGGTGACGAAATAAGGATTTCGGGAGGCGGGGGTCAGTTCGCCAACCGCAGCGACTTGATCTTGTTATAGAGCGCGGAGCGGCTGATGCCGAGCAGCCTCGCGGCGTGCGAGCGGTTGCCGCTCGTGCGCTGGAGCGCCTCGGCGATTTTCTCGCGCTCCATCAATTCGCGCGCGCCGCGCATCGTGTCGTTGAGCGACGTGAACGAGCGATTCTCGTCCAGCATCGTCAGGGCGGAAGGGAAGAGCGAATCGGGCGCGATCTCGGCGCCCGGGTTGATCAGCACCGCGCGCTCGATCACGTTCTCGAGCTCGCGCACATTGCCGGGCCAGGAGTGGTCGAGCAGCAGGCGCAGTGAGACGGGGGCGAGGCGCTTGGGCTCGACCGAGTATGCGCGAGAATATTTCTCGATGAAGTGCGCCGCGAGCAGTGGAATATCGTCGCGCCGGCTCCTGAGCGGCGGGAGCGCTATCGGCACGACGCTCAGCCGATAGAAAAGGTCCTCGCGGAATGTCTTCCTCTCGACCTCCCGCTTCAAGTCCTTATTGGTCGCGACGATGACGCGCACGTCGACCTTCACGGTCTTGTTGCTGCCGACGGGACGGATCTCGCTTTCCTGTAGAACGCGGAGCAGCGCCGA
This sequence comes from Pseudomonadota bacterium, assembly GCA_021324155.1. Taxonomy (GTDB): domain Bacteria; phylum Desulfobacterota; class Binatia; order UBA9968; family UBA9968; genus JAJPJQ01. The sequence continues at coordinate 76,893 of JAJPJQ010000045.1, read as the reverse complement.
CTGGAACGCCGTCGACGTGTCGCCGATCTCGTCGAGGAGCAGCGTTCCCTCGTGCGCCTCCTCAAAGAGACCCTTTTTGTCGGCCGCTGCGCCGGTGAATGCGCCGCGTACGTAGCCGAAGAGCTCGCTCTCGAGCAGGCTTTCGGGCACGGACGCGCAGTTGACCGCGACGAAGCGCCGCTCCTTGCGGCGGCTCGCGCCGTGGATGGCGCGGGCGATGAGCTCCTTGCCGGTGCCCGATTCACCCTGGATAAGGATCGTGGCGTTGCTGTCGGCGACCATCTTCATGAGACGGAAGACGGCCTTCATCGATTTGCTGTGGCCGACGATCTCATTGAAATCGAGCGATAGATCGAGCTGACTGCGAAGTCTGGCAACTTCGCGCGTGAGGCGCTGAACTTCGAGCGCTTTGGCGACGACCATGATGATCTCGTCCTTATCGACCGGCTTGACGAGATAATCGTAGGCGCCCTGTTTCATTGCCTCGACCGCGGTCTGGACGGTGCCGAAGGCGGTGAGCATGACGAAGCTCGTCTCCGGGCATAGGTCGCGGCCGCGCCTCAACAATTCCATGCCGTCGATGCCGGGCAGTTTCAAATCCGTCATGACCAGGTCGAAGGGCTGTCCGGCCAGACGGGCAAGCCCGTCTTCGCCGGTCGGCGCGCATTCGACCTCGTATCCCTCTTTTTGCAGGATGCGCTGGAAGAGCGCGCAGACGTGCTCCTCGTCGTCGACGATGAGGACGCGTTCAGGATGCCCGTTCATAGTCGGTTACCTCGGCCAGTGGGAAGTGAAGCTCGAAGGTCGTGCCGCGGCCCGGAGCGGTTTCCACCGCGATGCGACCCCCGTGCGCGCGCACGATGCGCTCGCAGATCGACAGGCCGAGCCCCATCCCTCTTTTCTGCTTGGTGGTAAAGAACGGCCGAAAAATATTCGGCAACGCGGTTTCCGGAATGCCGACACCCGTGTCGGAGACGGAAATGACAATGGTATCGGCGTTGCCGCGCGCGGCGCGGATCGTCACGTCGCCGCCGCTGGGCATCGCTTCGGACGCATTGAACATGAGATTGATCAGCACCTGCTGGAGTTGGTTGACATCCGCCCGGATCGGCGGCAGTCGCCGCGCGATATCGGTCTTTACGCGAACCTTGTTGTTGAGCAAATAATGCCAGGCGAGCTTCACGGCGTCGGAGATGATCGGCTCGATGTCGCGCGTCTCGGGCTTGGCGGGGAGCGGCCGGGCGAAGTTCATGAGATTACGGATCAGCTCGCGGCAGCGCATCGTTTCGCCCTCGATAATCTTGAGACCGTCTCTGTGCGGCCCGGCGGTTTTTTCCTCGTCGAGCAGCTCCTGCGCGAATCCCATGATGATCTGCAGCGGATTGTTGAATTCGTGTGCGATCGACGCGGCGAGCTCGCCGACGGTGACGAGGCGATCGGAGGCGATGAGCTGCTGTTCCTGCTCCTCGGTGAGCGTGCGGAGCTTAGCTTCGCTCTCGCGCAGCCGCTCCTCGACGCGGCGGCGCTCGACAATCTCGGCGCGCAGCATATCGTTCGAGCGCTCCAGCTCGACGGTGCGCCGCGAAACCTTGTCTTCCAGCTCGTCGCGCGCCGCCGCCAGCTCGGCGGCCTGCTGTTTCGTCTGTTCGTAGAGCCGCGAGTTCTGGATCGCGATCGCCGTCTGCTGACCGACGGCGGCGAATAGCTGCAGCTCTTCGCCGGTGAACTCGTGCCGCTCTCTTGTATAGACGGTAATTATGCCGAGCACCTCGTCTTTAGCTATGACCGGGACTGTGACGCAGGAAATCAATCCGTGCTTCTTGTAAAATTCGCGGCGAATCGTCCGTGCATCGCTGTCGAGGTCGATGATGACAACCGGCGTCCGCGTGTGGATCGCTTCCGCGGCGCGGCGTCCCGGCAGGTGTATCCCCGCCGCCTTCCATTCCGCGTAGTCGATGTTGCGGCTGAAAAGCGGCTCGAGGGCCCCGGTGTCGGGGTGGAACAGCCGTAGCGTGAGGACGACCGTATAGCTGAAGAATTCCTCCAGCTTGGTGAAGAGCACCGCCACGACTTTGTCGAGGTCAAGCTGCGAAGTAATCGCCTCGTTGAGCGCGCCGACGACGGTAAGCCGCTGGACGTGGCTCTCGATCTGTCGCTCCATCTGCTTGCGATAGCTCATGTCGCGGACGATCCAGCGGAGCCCGATGGGTCGCCCGCCGCTCGCCTGCTCCTGCCGGATGACCGAGATCGTTACAGCCGCGGGGAAGAGCGCGCCATCGCGCCGCTGCATCTCCATGTCGAATTCCCAAAACGGCGCCTGATCGAGACGCGCGATCAGGAGTCGGCATTCGGCGCGTTTCTCGGGGGGAATGAAAATATGAATCGGCTTGCCGGCGATAAACTTGCCGCCCACACCGAACAGCGCGGCGGCTTTGCGGTTGGCCTGCTGGATGATGCCGACCGGGTCGGTCACGAAATAGGCGTCGGGCGCAAACTCGAAAAGCTCCTGGAAGTTCCGCCGCTGCGCGTCGACGACCAGTCGCGCCGCGGCGAGCTCGTCGTTTTGCGCCTGAAGCGTTTCGCTTGTGACGCGGAGCTCTTCGAGCGCCGTGGAGAGCTCCTGGAGCGCCTCGCGCAGCAAGAGTTGCTGTTCGGGCCCGGTCTCCGCGCGCAGGAAAAGATTCTCGAGGCGGCTGTGCGCGGTCTCGATTTTTTGTGCCAAGAGATCTTGCGAAATAAGCGGCGGCATGGTTTTTCGGACTCACGCCAGGAGAAATATCTACTCTCTGTCCTCGATCTTGTCTACCGGTTCGCTGAGCTTGCCGCTCAATAAAAGCTTTTTGATCGTCTCGGCCTGCTCCGCGGCGTTCTGCGCCCTCTCTTCGAAGCGATCGATAATAAGCTTCTTTTGCGCGCTGCTTTTCGCCCGCTCGGCCAGCCGGCGCGCGAGCGCGGCGTTCTCCTGGAGCGCGCGATAGGCGGTCCAGAGCGCCGTGTCGAGCCCCTCGGTTTGCTCGGACAGGAGCCCCTCGGAGCTGTAGGCGTGGCCGACGCGACAGCGAAAGCGCAGGACCTCCCCGTCCTGGATTTCCCACAACACACCCCCGCAGTCGGGACAGCCATAAACCGACGGCTGGCCGGGTTTATCGTCGTCGGAAGCTTTCATGTTCATCCCCTCGATCGCAGTTTCTTTTTGCAGCTCTTCGGTTACGTTGCCGTCTTTCGCGCTTACCGGCTCGCGCGCGAGGCGGTCGAGCAGCGGCGCGATCTCCGCCTTCGAAACGACGTGATCGACCGCGGCGGCCGCGAGCGCGTTTTGCGGCATGTCGGGAAACAGCGCGTCGTCGGGGTCCTGGACCACCGCGACGCCGCCGCGCGCTTTGATCGCGCGCAGTCCCGCGGCGCCGTCGTCGAGCGCGCCCGAGAGGATGACGCCGACGGCGCGCGCGCCGTAATTCCGCGCCGCCGTGCGAAAGGTCGGGTCGATCGCCGGACGTGTATTGTTCTCCTTGGGACCGCGGACGAGCCGGACGGCGCCGTTGGCGACCAGCATGTGGTAATCGGGAGGCGCGACGTAGATGCGTCCCGATTTGATCTTCTCGTTGTCCCTGGCGTGTGCGGCCGTGAGCGGGCCGGCGCGGTTTAAAATTTGGGGCAGGACGCTGACGGAGCGCGGGGCTACGTGAACTACGACAAAGAGCGCCGCGGGGATATCCTCTGGGAGACGCGCGGCGACTTCGGTCAGCGCCTCGATACCGCCGCTCGAAGCGCCGATGACGATAATATCATGGCCCGGCATGGATCACCCCGCTTGGGCGTTCCATCACACCGCCTCCTCCGCCATCAAAAGGATCGCTCCGCGCGTTCCCCTGACCCCCGCGATGAGCGGGCTGCATGTGACGCGGCACTTGATCGGTTTGCCGCGGCGATTCGTGGCGTCCAGGACTATCGCCCCGTCCTTGCTTTCTCCGGTGAGACACGCGCGGACGACCGTCCGCAATTTTTCCACCGGCAAGCCGATGTCGAGGTTCAAGAGCGATTTGCCCTCGACCTCTTCGGACCTGAGGCCCCACATGTCTTCGGCCCTGTGGTTCCACATCATGATGTTGAAGTCCGGGTTCACCACGACCGCCCCGGAGTCGAGGCTCGCCAGGACGGTTTTCAAGAACGCGTTGATGCTGTTGAGCTCCTCGGTCCGCTGGTGCAGCTCGTCGTTGACTGTCTGCAGCTCCTCGTTCGACGATTGCAGCTCTTCGTTCATGGTTTCGAGCTCTTCGTTGGTGGACTGAAGCTCCTCGTTGGTCGTCTCCAGCTCCTCGTTCGAGGATTGTAGCTCCTCGTTGGTGGTCTCCAACTCCTCGTTCGACGACTGCAGCTCCTCGTTGGCGGTTTGGATCTCCTCGCGCGAGCGCTGCAGCTCGATCTGCAGCTTGAAGAGCCGCGTCACGTCGACGAAGGAGATCGCCACGCCGTGCGGGACCTCAGTATCATCATAAAGAGGCGTTGCGGTGATGTCCAGATATTGAGTATCACCGCTCGGAAAGTGGCGCGGGACGGCCGCGAGGGTAATCGCCCGCTTCTCGGCGTAGGCCTGCTCGATCAACGAACGCAATTCCGCGGGCCGGTAAGAGACCTCCAGGTCGTGGAAAGGGCGTCCGGTATCATTGGGATGGAGCGTAAAGAGGACGCGCGCGCGCTGATTCGCCAGCACGAGGGCGCCGTTCGCGTCGATTACGACGCGAGGCGTCATCGATTCGTCGAGAGCCAGCTCGACCAATCGGTCGTAGCGCAGGCGCTGCTGGGGGTCGGCATCGGCGGCCGCAGTTGCGAGCCCGGCCAGCCGCTCGCGCGGATTCGCCTGGGGAACCTTGAGGAAGATGCGGTACTTGAGTTCGAGCGGAGTGAACATTGCGCTGTGCGTCAGCAAAAGCTCGGCCCGGCCGAGAAACAGATAACCGCTGGGATTCAGCGCGAAGTGGAAGCGCGAAAGAACGCGCGCCTGAGTTTCGGCATTGAAGTACATCAGCGTGTTGCGGCACGCGAGCAGGTCGAGGCGCGACATCGGTGCGTCCTGGACCAGATCGTGGCGGCCGAAAATTACGGTACGCCTCAAATCGGAGCGGAAACAGAAGCGGCTGTTCTGCGGCTCGAAATATTCGCGCCTGAGTCTCTCGTTCTCGATCGCTTCGAGATCCTTCGCGCTGTAGCTCGCCAGGCGCGCCGTATTGAGCGCCTCTTCGTCCACATCGGTCGCGTAGATTTTGACCCGCTCGCGATAATCCGCCTGTCCCATCACCTCGGCGAAGCAGATCGCGAGCGAGTAGGCCTCCTCGCCGGAGGCGCAGCCGGCGCTCCAGATGCGGATCGCTTCGCCGTTTTTTTCCGTCAGCAGCCTGGGGACGACCGTCTCGGCGAGAAACTTCCACGCGGCCGGATCGCGGAAGAACGAGGTCACGTTGATGAGGATGCTGTTGAAAAGCTGGGAGAACTCCTCGGGATGGACCTCCAGGTAGTCTGTGTAGTCGGCGAAGCTGCCGACTGCCAGCATCTGCATGCGCCGGGTGACCCGGCGCATGAGGCTCGGCCGTTTGTAGCCGGTAAAGTCGAAGCCGCGGTTCTGCTGCAAATAGGAGAGCAGCGACTCGAATTGTTTTTCTTCTGAATCACTCATGCGCGCGCTCCGCGACGACGAGCTTGATCAGCGCCCCGGGGATTTCCTCCAGCGGTAGAACGAAATCGACGCAGCCGGTGGCAAACGTCGCCGCCGGCATGCCCGGGAATTCGGCGGCGTTTTCGGCGATGACCGTACCGCCCATTTTTTTGATCGCCTTGACGCCCATGGATCCGTCCTGGCCGGTGCCCGAGAGCACGACGGCTATGGCGCGCTCTTTATAGCTTGCCGCGGTCGAGTCGAACAAGAGGTCGGCGGAAGGGCGGACAAAGTGGACCAGCTCGGTCTGGGTCAGCGTCAAAGTGCCGCCGCCGTTCACGAGCAAATGATTGTTCGGCGGCGCGATATACGCGGTGCCGGCGAGTACCCGGTCCCCATCCTCGGCCTCTTTCACCTGCAGCGCCGTGCGGCGGCTCAGGATATCGGCCATGAGGCTTCGATGGCGCGGGTCGAGGTGCTGCACGACGACAATCGCGGCGGGAAAATCGGCCGGCAGCGCCGCGAGAACGTGACTGAGCGATCTCAATCCGCCTGCGGACGCTGCGAGCGCGACGATGTCGTATTGTCCGCCGCTGGCGGCGCGGCGCGCAGCGGCGGCGACAGTGTCAAGACTACGGATCATGGCGACGCCATACACCTTATTCCATCAAAAAGGAACGCTATCGATTAACGTGCGGGCGATGACGAGGACTAAAGCAGGTAATCGACGTTGAGATCGCCGATCGCTTCGATGCCATCGCCGCGGTGTTTTGTCAGCAGCTCGAAAACCGCTTGGCAGAAAATCCGATCGGCGATCAGGACACAGCCCATATACAGCGCGTGCTCGTGCTCGATGACAAGAAAACATTTTTGCGCGGGAGGCTCGGAGAGCCTGACTTCTTTCAAAACGCCGAGCTCGCCGCGAAGGTATCGATCACGGTCGCCGCCGATCCAGGTCCAGACCGGCGGCCAGCTGTGACGGCCTAAAAAGGCCAACAGCGGATGATCTCTAAACTTCAAGACCGTATTTCATCACTTTTGCCGGGACCTGTCCAGGGATCTGATGGCGCACTCAGAGAGTGGCGCCGAGGTCGAGGCTGCCGATCTCTTCGATCGTGCGCCTAAAATGCTGGCGCAGGACTTTCGCCAGCTCCTGACAGAAGGCGTAATCCTCCAGCACAAGGCAGCCGAGGTAACCCTGGCCGTCGAGCTCGATAAACAAGAAGATGCGGTTGTAAGAGCGCGTCGCGTTGGCCGCCGGCGGGATCGCCGAGACGTGGATCTCTTTCAGCACGCCGACTTCTCCTTTGGGGCGTTCTCTCTCGTTCCCTCGGATGAGCGTCCAGACAGGCGGCCACGACCGAATGCCGTGATAGGTCATGAGTGGATGATCGCGCAGCTGCATCGAATGCGCGTTCATTCTATTTCGCCACCGCGATCGGTTGCAAGTCGACGGACCCGTAAGCCTCGGCGCGTTGCTGTCATTTCACATATTCCAGCTTGCTAATCGGCGCTCTTTTGATATTCCTTGAAATGGAGGGTGAAACGTTGAGCGAGTCGAGCCGGTTGGATGAGTTGTGCGTCAACACGATACGGATGTTGTCGGTCGACGCGGTGGAGAAGGCGAAATCCGGCCATCCCGGCGCGCCGATGGGGCTTGCGGCCGCCGCTTATGTCCTCTGGACGCGCTTCCTAAAATATAATCCCAAGAATCCCGATTGGCCCGACCGCGACCGCTTCGTCCTTTCCGCCGGCCATGGGTCGATGCTGCTGTACAGCATGCTGCATCTCACGGGATATGCCGTATCGCTCGAGCAGATCCAGCACTTCCGGCAGTGGGAAAGCATTACGCCCGGCCATCCCGAGCGCGAGCTGACGCCGGGGGTCGAGGTAACCACGGGGCCGCTCGGCCAAGGGTTCGGCGACGGCGTCGGCATGGGTATTGCCGAGGCTTTTCTCGCCGCGCGCTACAATAAGCCGGGGCACGACATTTTCGACCACTATACTTACGCGATCGTCAGCGACGGCGATCTGATGGAGGGCGTCGCCGCCGAGGCGGCGAGCCTCGCCGGCCATCTGAAGCTCGGCAAATTGATTTATCTCTACGACGACAATCGCGTGTCGCTCGCGGCCACGACCGATCTTACCTTCAGCGACGACACGGCGAAGCGCTTCGACGCCTATGGCTGGCATACGCAGACTGTTTCCGACGGCAACGATCTGGCCGCGATCGAGCGCGCGATCAAAGCCGCGCAGCAGGAGCGCGGGCGGCCGTCGATCATCATATTGCGCACGCACATCGGCTACGGCTCGCCGGGAAAGCAAGACACCTTCGAAGCTCACGGCTCGCCGCTCGGCGCCGAAGAGGTAAAGGCGACCAAGCAGAAGCTCGGCTGGCCGTTGGAGCCCGCGTTTTTCATTCCCGACGAGGCGCTCGCACATTTTCGCGAAGCGATCGGCCGGGGGGAGAAGGCCCAAGCGGCGTGGCAGGATAAATTTTCCAAATATAAACAGCAGTTCGCGACCGAAGCGAAAGAATTGGAGACCGCGCTCGCGCGCAAGCTCCCCGCCGGGTGGGACGAGGGATTGCCGGAATTTCCCGCCGATCCGAAAGGCGTCGCGACGCGCGCGGCTTCGGGCAAAGTGCTGAATGCGCTCGCGGCGAAGATCCCGACGCTGATCGGCGGCTCGGCGGATTTGAACCCTTCGACGTACACGGCGCTGAATAAGCTGGGCGACTTCGAGACGCCCGCGCACGACTACTCGAAGAGTCAAGGCGCGTCCGGCGGCGGCTTCGGCTACTTCGGGCGCAACATTCACTACGGCGTGCGCGAGCACGGCATGGGCGCGGCATCGAACGGCATCGCGGCGCACGGCGGCGTGATTCCGTTCGCATCGACGTTCCTCATGTTCTCAGACTATATGCGGCCGTCGATGCGCCTCGCGGCGTTGATGGAATTGGGCGTCATCTATGTCTTCACGCATGACAGCATCGGCGTCGGCGAGGACGGCCCGACGCACCAGCCGGTAGAACATTATGCGGCGCTGCGCGCAATCCCGCGCCTGGTCGTGATCCGTCCCGGCGACGCGAACGAGACCGCGGCCGCGTGGAAAATCGCAGTCGAGAGCCGCGATCGCCCGGTCGCTCTCGTGCTCTCGCGCCAGAACGTGCCGACGCTCGACAGAAAAGAATTCGCTTCCGCCGACGGCGTGCGCAAAGGCGCGTACGTGCTCGCCGACGCGCCCGGCGGGAAGCCGGACATGATTCTGATCGCGACCGGTTCGGAGCTTTCGCTCGCCGTCGGCGCGCGCGCCAAGCTCGCCGAGAAAAATATTCAAGCGCGCGTCGTATCGATGCCGAGCTGGGAGCTCTTCGACGCGCAGCCGAAAGACTACCGCGACGCGGTGCTGCCGCCGGCGGTCAAGCGCCGGCTCGCCGTGGAAGCGGGCGTGCCGCAGGGCTGGCATAAGTATGTCGGCGACGCGGGCGATGTTATCGGCATCGAGCGCTTCGGCGCGTCGGCGCCTGGCAACGTGGTGATGGAGAAGTTCGGCTTCACGATCGACCACGTCGTCGAGCGCGCCCTGGCGCGGGCGAAATGATCCGGTGTAGGGGCAGTTTTTAAACTGCCCAAGATAGGGCGGGTTACAAACCGGCCCCTGCAACCCACTGCCGGTCGCATTCTTCTGGAGCGTTCATGCGTGTCGCCTTCGCCGCGGATCATGCGGGATTTTCTTTGAAGCAGAACCTCGCCGCTTATGCGCGAGAGCTCGGCCATGAAGTCCTCGACCTCGGCACCGACAGCGACGCTCCCGTCGATTATCCCGACTTTGCCGCGGCGGTCGGGCGCGCGGTCGTCGACGGCCGCGTCGAGCGCGGGGTCCTCATATGCGGCAGCGGCGTCGGCGCGAGCGTCGCGGCAAACAAGATTTTCGGCGTGCGCGCCGGTCTCTGTCACGACACTTATTCGGCGCACCAGGGCGTCGAGCACGATGACATGAACGTGCTCGTGCTCGGCGCGCGCGTCATCGGACCCGAGCTCGCGCGCGAGCTCATGCAGGCGTATTTAAACGCGCGCTTCTCCGGCGCCGAGCGTCACGTCCGGCGGCTGGAGAAGGTCGAGCGCCTCGAAAAGACTTTTGCCACCGGCAATAAAGCTTCATAATTTTGTCAGGAGAGGTTCATGAACCGGATGAAAGAGTTGTTGCGTTACGGACAGTCGGTCTGGCTCGACTACATCCATCGCAATTTGTTCAACACCGGGGAGCTCAAGAAGCTCATCGACGACGACGGTATCCGCGGCATGACGAGCAATCCGACCATCTTCGAGAAGGCGATCGCGCACGGGAGCGCCTACGACGAGACGTTCAAGGCGGCGCTCGCGGACGATCCCAATATCGAGACCGGCAAGATTTACGAGCGCCTTGTCATCGAGGATATACGCGCCGCCGCCGACATGCTGCGGCCGGTCTACGACGAGACCGGCGGCGCCGACGGGTTCGTCAGCATCGAAGTCTCGCCGCATTTGGCGGACGATACCGAAGGGACGATCGCCGAAGCGCGGCGGCTGAAAAAAGAAGTCGCCCGTCCGAATCTCATGGTCAAAGTCCCCGCGACCCCCGCGGGCATTCCGGCGATCGAGCGGCTCACCGCCGAAGGCGTCAACGTCAATATCACGCTGATGTTTTCGATGAGCCACTACGAAGCCGTCGCCGGGGCCTACGCGCGCGGTTTGGAGCGCGCGGAGAACCCGCGCACGATCGCGTCGGTCGCGTCGTTCTTCGTGAGCCGCGTCGATACGCTCGTCGATAAGGAACTCGAGAAGATCGGCACGCCGGAGGCGCTCGCGCTCCGCGGCAAGCTCGCTGTCGCGAATTCGAAGGCGGTCTATCGCCGCTTCGAGGAGATTTTCCACGGCGAAGGATTCGCGCAGCTCAAGAGCCGCGGCGCGCGCGTGCAGCGGCCCTTGTGGGCGAGCACGGGCACGAAAAATCCCGCGTACTCCGACGTGCTTTACGTGGAGAACCTGATCGGGCCCGAGACGATCAACACCCTGCCGCCCGCGACCATCGACGCTTTCCGCGATCACGGCGAGGCCCGCGGCGCGACCGTGAAGGAAAATCTCGAAGAAGCGATGGCCGCGCTCGATCAGGCGGCGCGACTCGGCATCGACCTCGAAGCCGTCGGAAAGAAGCTGCAAGAGGAGGGCGTCGCCGCATTTGTGAAATCGTTCGACGATCTCGCCGCGGCGCTGGAGAAAAAGCGCGCTGCCTTCCAGGCGGCCGGCGGCAACTCCGGTGGCGGCCTAGACCGCCAAGAGCTGCGGCTGGGAAAATATCAGAGCCGCATCGACCGCCGGTTGAAGACATGGCAGTCGGAGAATTTCGCGGCGCGCATGTGGCAAAAAGATACCACGTTGTGGTCGGCGCAGCCGGTGCCCGAGCTCGCCGACCGGCTCGGCTGGCTCGACCTGCCGGAAACGATGAAAGACACCGTCCAGGAAGTCCGCGCGTTCGCGGAGAAGATCAAATCCGACGGCTTTCGTCACGTCGTGTTGCTCGGCATGGGCGGCTCGAGCCTCGCGCCCGAGGTGTTTCAGCGCACGTTCGGCAACGCGCCGGCTTATCCCGAGCTGATCGTCCTCGACAGCACGCATCCCGCCGCGGTGCGCGCTGTCGAAGGCAGCATCGACGTGGGCCGGACGTTGTTTGTCGTCTCGAGCAAATCGGGCACGACGATCGAGAGCAATTCGCTGTTCTTCTATTTCTGGCGCAAGGTGGGCGAGTCGAAATCGGCTCCCGGCGAGAATTTTGCGGCGATCACCGACCCGGGCACGCCGCTGGAAAAGCTCGCGCACGAGAGAAAATTCCGCACGGTGTTCCGGGCGACGGCGGATGTCGGCGGGCGCTACTCGGCGCTCACGGTCTTCGGCATTGTCCCCGCGGCGCTGATCGGCGTCGACGTCGCCGCCGTGCTCGAAAGCGCGCGCCGGATGGCCAAGGCGACGACGAACGGCGCCGACAATCCCGCCCTCGCGCTGGGCGCCGCGCTGGGGGAGCTCGCGCTCGCGAAGCGCGACAAAGTGACGTTCATCGCCTCGCCGTCACTCACGGCGTTTCCCGCCTGGGTCGAGCAGCTGATCGCTGAAAGCACCGGCAAGGACAACAAGGGCATCGTCCCGGTCGCCGCCGAGCCTCCGGCCGCGCCGGAAAAATACGACGGTGACCGTTTTTTCGTTTATCTGCGAATGGACGGCGACGATAAGGATCTCGACGCCAAGGTGAAGGCGTTGGAGCACGCCGGCCATCCCGTCGCCCGCATCGATGTCGGACGGAAGGTCGACATCGGCCAAGAGTTTTTCCGTTGGGAGGCGGCCGTGGCCGCCGCAGGCGCTGCGATCGGCATTCATCCGTTCAATCAGCCCGACGTGCAGCTCGCCAAGGATCTCGCCAAACAGGCGATGGCGAAAAAGGAAGGCGGCGAAAAAGGAGCGAAGCCTAAAGAGGAGGTTTCGGTCGAGGGCGCCGCCGCGCTGCGCCAGGCAATCGCGGCGTGGTTGGGAAAGAAAAAAGAGCGCGATTACGTCTCGGTCCAGGCCTATTTAAATCCCAGCGCGCGCAATACCGAGGCGCTGACCGCGCTGTCGACCGCGCTGCGCGACCGCATGCGGCTCGCGGCGACGCGCGGCTACGGCCCGCGCTTCCTTCATTCGACCGGGCAGCTGCACAAAGGCGGCCCGAACTCCATTCTTGTGCTGCAGCTCGTCGACGAGCCTGCGGAGGATCTGCCCGTGCCCGAGACCGAATATACGTTCGGCGCGCTCATCCGCGCGCAGGCCCTCGGCGACTTCACCGCGCTCAAGCAGCGCCGCCGCCGCGTACTCAGGATCAATCTCGGCCGCGACACCGAAAGCGGCCTCAAGCAAATCCTGGATATCGTGCGCGCATAAACGAAGGAGAATTTTATGGAACTCGGCATGATCGGCCTCGGCCGAATGGGCGCCAACATGACCGAGCGGCTCGTCCGCGGCGGCCACAAGGTCGTGGCGTACGACCGCAACAGTGAAGCGATCGATCGCGTGGCTGGTTTCGGCGCGCTGCCCGCGCATTCGCTCGCGGATTTCGTCGCGCGCCTGCAGCCGCCGCGCGCCGTCTGGCTCATGGTCCCGTCGGGCAAGCCCGTGGACGAAACGATCAGCGCGCTCAAGGGATCGATCGAGCGTGGCGACGTTGTCATTGACGGCGGCAACAGCAACTATAAGGATACGATGCGCCGGGCCGAAGATCTGATCGCCTCAGGCATCGATTACATCGACTGCGGCACGAGCGGCGGCATCTGGGGTCTCAAGGAAGGCTACAGCCTGATGATCGGCGGCGCGCGCGCGCCCGTCGAGCGGCTGACGCCGATTTTTCAAACGCTCGCGCCGGCGCACGATCAAGGTTGGGGCCACGTCGGGCCGAGCGGCGCCGGCCACTTCGTCAAAATGATCCACAATGGCATCGAGTACGGCATGATGCAGGCGTATGCCGAAGGATTCGCGATCATACAGCGGAAAAAAGAATTCAATATCGACTTGCACCAGGTCTCTGAGATCTGGCGCACCGGCAGCGTCGTGCGCTCGTGGTTGCTCGATCTGATCGCGGAAGGCCTCAAGGACAATCCGGCGCTTACGGGCATCAAGCCTTATGTCGACGACTCCGGCGAGGGACGCTGGACGGCCTTCGAGGCCGTCGACCTCGATGTGTTCGCCCCCGTTATTACGCTGTCGCTGCTCGAGCGGCTGCGCTCGCGCGACACGGATTCGTTCAGCGATAAGCTGCTCGCGATGATGCGCCACGAATTCGGCGGGCACGCGATCAAGAAGGACTGAGCGTGGAAGCGACGATGGAATCCCTGCGCGAGTCCGCGCGCGCCGCGGCGCACCCGGAGCGCAGCGTGCTGGTGATCTTCGGCGCGACCGGGGATCTCAACAAGCGAAAGCTCATTCCTGCGCTGTATCATCTTCATGTGAACCGGCGTCTGCCCGAGGGGCTGCTCATCGTCGGCAGCGCCCGATCGGCGGTGAGCGACGACGACTTCCGCCGCCAGATGCGCGAGGCTATCGAGCGCTTCTCCCGCGGTGGGATCGGAAACGAGGCCGAATGGTCGCGCTTCGCCGACCTGCTTCATTATATCCCCGCCAACTACCGCGAGCCGGACAGCTATCTACGAATGAAAGACCGCCTCTACAAACTAGAGCGCGAGCACAGCACCGAGGGCAGGAGAGTGCTTTATCTAGCGATCCCTCCGGACCAGTACGCGCCCGTGGCGCGCCAGATCGCCGTCGCCGGGCTCGCCGGCCGCCATCAGGAAACCGGCGGCTGGACCCGGCTCGTCGTCGAAAAGCCGTTCGGCACCGATCTCGACACCGCGCGGCAGCTCAATCGCGAGCTGCACGAGTTCTTCGACGAGAGTCAGATCTACCGCATCGATCATTATCTCGGAAAGGAGACGGTGCAGAACATTCTCGTCTTTCGTTTCGGCAACGCCGTCTTCGAGCCGATCTGGAATCGGCGCTACGTCGATTACGTGCAGATCACCGCGGCCGAGACCGTCGGGGTGGAGAGCCGCGGCGGATATTACGAGCAGGCGGGCGCGCTGCGCGACATGTTTCAGAATCATCTCTTGCAGCTCGTGTGCATGACGGCGATGGAGCCGCCGGCGTTCTTCGCCGCCGACGCGGTGCACGACGAAAAGGCGAAAGTGTTGCACGCGATCCGGCCGATCTCGCCGGACGAGGCGGTCCGCGGCCAGTACGGCGCCGGCGAGATCAACGGCAAGCCGGTGCCGGGCTACCGCCAGGAGGAAGGCGTCGATTCCGGGTCGACGACGGAAACGTACGCGGCGCTTAAGCTCTGGATCGACAACTGGCGCTGGCAGGGCGTGCCGTTTTATTTGCGCTCGGGCAAGCGGCTCGCGAAGCGCGTGACCGAGATCGCGATCCACTTCAAAAAGCCGCCTCTGTCGTTCTTCCAATCGTGCGCCGCGGTCGACGGCCTCGGCTCGAACGTGCTGGTCATGCGCATCCAGCCCGACGAAGGCGTTTCGCTTACATTCGAGGTTAAGCCGCCGGGACCGGAAGTCTGCGTCAACTCGCTCAGCCTCGACTTCGATTACGAAGTCGCCTTCGGCGCCGCGCCTCCCGAGGCCTACGAGACGCTGCTTGTCGATGCGCTGCGCGGCGACTCGACGCTGTTTACGCGCCAGGATTGGGTCGAGCTCGCGTGGAGCCTTCTGACGCCGCTGATCGATGCGTGGCACAAGACGCGGAGCGATTTCATTCCCGGCTATCCGGCGGGAAGCTGGGGGCCAAAAGAGGCGGACGCATTCATCGAAAAGGACGGCCATCATTGGCGGAAACTATAACAGACGTTTCTAGTTTCAGGTTTACGGTTTCAAATATCGGAAGATCTCAAAAAAGGACGTCCACATACGGGGACTGACAAAGCACGCTTCGGATTTCACCTCATGAACGTCTTTACGTGAAACTCGAAAACCTTAAACCTGAAACTATGATCCTGGCCGGCGACATCGGGGGAACGAAGACGCGGATCGCGCTATTTACCCTCGATGCCGGAAAGCTCGTCCAACGTGCAAAGAAAATTTTCCCCAGCAAAGATTATCCTTCGCTTGAAGCCGTCCTGAACGACTTTACCGCGGCCTATCCGTTGGCGCCGACCGGCGCATGCTTCGGCGTCGCCGGACCCGTCATCGACGAGACCGTTAAAACGCCGAACCTGCCTTGGTTCATCGACGGCCGCGCCCTCGCGCGCCATCTCGGACTAGGCTCCGTCGCTCTGCTCAATGACCTCGAGGCGACGGGCTACGGCGCGGGCACGCTCGATAGCTCCGAATACACCGTGCTGAACGTCGGCAGCTGCGACCCGCGCGCGAACATGGCCCTGATCGCCGCCGGCACCGGTCTCGGCGAGGCCATTCTGTATCCGGTCGGCGGCGCTTATCGCGTGCTCGCTTCAGAGGGCGGCCACGCCGACTACGCGCCGCACACGCCGCAGCACATCGAGCTGCTTTCGTACCTTGCGGCCCGCTTCGGCCACGTGAGCTACGAGCGGGTGATCTCCGGCCCGGGGATTTTCAACATTTATAACTTCCTCAAGGACTCGGGCCGTTACGAGGTGCCCGCGTGGCTCCCCGACCGGCTCGCAAAGCAGGATCCGACCGCCGCGATTTCACTGACGGCGCTCGCCGGCGAGGCCGAGATCTGCGTGCACGCGCTCGATATCTTCGCGTCCTCTTATGGTGCCGAGGCGGGCAACCTGGCGCTCAGGGCCAAGGCGCTCGGCGGCGTATGCGTCGGCGGCGGCATCGCGCCGAAGATCCTCAAAAAGCTCCTGGACGGCACGTTTATGAAGTCGTTTGTCGGCAAAGGCCGATACGCCGAGCTGCTGGCGCGGGTCCCGGTCCAGGTTATCCTCAACGAAGAGACGGCGCTTCGCGGCGCGGCATATTACGGCGCACACGCGCAGGACGGATCATGACGCAGTACGAGGAAATCGTCTGCGCCGATATCGCTGATCTCGCCCGCAAAGCCGGGCTCGAGTGGATGCGCGCGGCGGACGAGGCGATTGCGCGCGCGGGACGCTTCGCGGTCGCGCTTTCGGGTGGCAACACGCCGCGCGCGCTCTACGCGGCGCTCGCCGCCGACGAATTCCGCTCGCGGATCGCGTGGGACCGGGTGCATTTTTTCTGGGGTGACGAGCGCTCGGTGCCGGCCGATCATTCCGACAGCAACTATCGCATGGCGTGCGAGGCGCTGCTTGCGCGCGTGCCGGCGCCGCAGGCGAACATTCATCGCATCGAGACCGAGCGCGGACCCGAAAAAGCCGCCGCGGCATATGAAGCCGCTCTAGGCGATTTTTTTGCATCGCCTCCCGGCACATTTCCCCGCTTCGATCTCATTCTCCTCGGCATCGGCGAGGAGGGCCATACCGCGTCGCTGTTTCCGGGCAGCGCTGCGCTCGCAGAAAGAGAGCGGCTAGTGATCGCGGCCTATGTCGAGAAGCTCAAGACGTACCGCATCACATTCACGCTGCCGGTGTTGAACTCCGCCGCCGAAGTAGCTTTTCTCGTCGCGGGCAAAGCGAAAGCCGGCGTGGTTAAACAAACGCTACGCGACGGCGCCGATCTTCCCGCCGCGCGCGTAGCGCCGACGAACGGTCGATTGTCGTGGTTTCTCGATAAGGAAGCCGCGGCGCATTTGTGAGTTGATACGCCTGGGGTATTCACCCTAAGGAAGAATCTTCCCCTCCCGCACGATTCTTCACCCGTCACTCTTTTTCTGCGCTGAAAATACGCCGTATGCCGTACGTTTTTCCTGGCACGCGCGTTGCTGTTTTTAATCGTCGAGGCCTTCGGGCCCGCAAAGGAGGGAGATATGAAGAAATCGTACAAGAACATTGTCATAGGCGGCTTACTGGCAGGATCTCTCATCGGCGTCTCCGCTCCCGTTCACGCCCAGTACCGCGGCGAGATCCGCTACGACCAGAGGGTAATCGACCGCGATCAAGAGCAACTGGCTCGCGACCGCAACATTTATAACAGGCATCTCCGCAACGGTGCCGGACGCAGACAGCTCGCGTTGGACGAGCAGAAAATTCGCGATGACGAGGCGAGGCTGCGCCGCGACATGGCGGAGCTGAGACACGATCGGCGTGACTTCGCGCAAAATAACGGTTGGTACGATTACTACCGTCACGACTAAGTCATTGCAGCGAGTGCTGCATGAACAAAAAAAGGCCGCCGGCTGATGCCGGCGGCCTTTTTATTTCCAGCCGTGCCTATGTTCGCGGCTGGATTAAAGTCGCAGCGAAGCTGCGACTACGCCAGTTTCATTATCCGCGCTGACCCGCGGCGTTGGAGCTGCCCGATTCGCCGCCGGCCGAGCTCGAGCCTGCCGCCGAGCCTGCGCCCGAATCCATCGGCGAGCCCGAGGAGCTCTGCTCGGATGACGCCGACCCGCTTGGCGAAGATCCCGGCGAGCTAGGCGTCGGAGAGGTTGGCGAGCTGCCGACCGTTCCGCCTGAGCTGCTGGTCGTGCCCGTATCGCCGCTGTTTCTCGAGAGGTTCGTTCCCGAGCTGTTGTCCCTCGCGTTGTTCTTGCACGCGGCGAGACCCACCAGCGGGACGATAGCCATAATGGCGAGCAATGTTTTCAATGACATTGACTCACCCCCTTTCGTGGAATTTAAATTGCAGCGGAACCGCTGCTCATTCACTTCTAGCTCCGGAGCAGGTTGGGTCAATCCAGATGTTTACTGGATGCAGGTAAATCTACGACTATCGGCCGATGCGCCGGCCGCTGTGGAAGATGTGGAGTTTTCCGTCGGCCGCACGAAGCCGCACGGCACCGCCCGGCTTCAGCGGCGCCTCGGGCGCCATGCGCGCGACCCAGCCCCGCCCGGCGCTCGCGACGTGGACGAATTTGTCGGAGCCTAAATCCTCGACGATTTCGACGCGGCCCTCGATCGCCGCCGGTCCATCTGCGGCGATCGTTAAGTCTTCCGGTCGAATGCCTATCGTAAGCGGCGTGTCTCCGCGTTTAACGTTATCCGGCAGCATTTCCGATACATCGAAGCGGCAATCCTCGCCGATGAACAAACCTGCGCCGTTGACGGCGCCTTCGGCGAAGTTCATGCGCGGGCTGCCGACGAAGCCGGCGACAAAAAGATTGGCCGGCGCATGATAGATTTCGGCGGGAGCGCCGGTCTGCTGGATGGCGCCGCGGTCGAGCACGATGATCTTGTCGGCAAGCGTCATCGCCTCGGCCTGGTCGTGCGTCACGTAGAGGATCGTCGCACCGAGGCGCTTGTGCAGGCGCGCGAGCTCGCCGCGCATCTCGCCACGGAGCGCCGCGTCGAGGTTCGATAGCGGTTCGTCGAAGAGAAAAAGCTTCGGGTGCCGGATAATCGCGCGGCCGACAGCGACGCGCTGCCGCTGTCCGCCGGAGAGCTCGCGCGGTTTGCGCGCGAGCAGCCCGTCGAGGCCGAGGGTCTTCGCCGTCTCGTCGACCCGGCGGCGGATCTCAGCGCGCGCCGCGCCGCGCACTTCGAGCGTGAAGGCGAGATTCTCCGCGACCGTGAGATGCGGATAAAGCGCGTAGGTCTGGAATACGAACGCGAGGTCGCGATCGCGGGGCGCCAGCGTGTCGACGCGCCGGTCGCCGATCACGATCGTGCCGCCGGACGCCTCCTCCAATCCGGCGATGATGCGCAGCAGCGTCGTTTTGCCGCAGCCGGACGGACCGAGCAGCACACAGAATTCGCCGTCGCGCACTTCGAAGGAGAGATTTTTAATGACGCCCGCCTGCCCAAAAGATTTCGAGATGTTTTGGACCGTGAGCGAAGCCATCGTTAGCCCTTCACCGCGCCGGCCGAGAGGCCGCGGACGATGCGGCGCTGGAAGAGGAGCGTGAGCGCGATCAGCGGCAAGGTCGCGATCGCCGAGGCCGCGGCAAGCTCGCCCCAAGGGATCGTGTATTCGCCGGGAAAGAGCGCGATGCCGACGGGCAAGGTTTGGAGCGGCGGCGAGGTCAGGATGATCAGCGCGAAGAAGAACTCGTTCCAGGCGTAGATGAAGACGAGAATCGCCGCGGTGAAGATGCCCGGCGCCGCGAGCGGCAGGACGATTCTTCTGAGCGCCTGCGCGCGCGTGCAGCCGTCGACAAGCGCTGCTTCTTCGATCTCGTACGGCAGCTCTTTGAAGAATGTGCTGAGAATCCAGATCGCGAGCGGCAGCGAGAAGGAGATATACGCGACGATAATTCCAGGATAGCGGTTGAGCCAGCCGAGCGCGTCGAGGATGCGCCAGACCGGCCCCGCGACCGCGATCTGCGGGAACATCGAGACGCAGAGGAGAACGAGTAGATACCACCTGAGCCAGGCCGCGTGAAACCGCGTCAGCGCGTAGGCGGCGAGCGCGCCGATCGCGATGCTCACGACCGTCGTGGCGGCGGCGACGATCGCGCTGTTCTCGATGTAGCCGAGCAGACCGTAATTGACGATCGCCGAGCGGTAGAAGCCCCAGTGAAACTCCGGAACGATTACCGGCGGAATCGCCGTCAGCTGCGCGGGACTCTTCCACGACGCGAGGACGAACCAGAGAAAAGGCAGCAGACTGTAGATTCCGACGGCGGCGACCGCGAGCGGCAGCAGGAATGTTTTCACCGCGCGGCTCCGGGCTCGAGCACGCGCGCGCCGATGAGCCTTATGTAGAGCAGAGCGAGCGCGAGCGAGATGAGAAAGACGCCGACGGCGATCGCCGAGCCGTAGCCGATCATGCCCTCCGCGAAGATCTTTTTATAGCCGTAGAACTGCAGCACGTTGGTTGCGTCGGCCGGGCCGCCCTGCGTCATGACGAAGACGAGATCGAAAACCTTGAACGCATCGATTGTGCGGAACAGCAGCGCGAGCAGCAGCGCCGGCTTCAACAGCGGCAGCGTGATGCGCCGGAGCTTTTGCCACGCGCCGGCGCCGTCGACCTCCGCCGCTTCGTAGAGCTCGTCGGGAATCGTCTGCAGTCCCGCGAGAACGATCAGCGCGGCGAACGAGCTCGTCTTCCACACGTCGGCGAAAATGATCGCGGCGCGCGCCAACCAGGGCTCGGCGAGCGGCGCGATATAGCGCGAAGTATCGCGGCCGAAAACAAGAAAGTTGAAAAGCCCGTACCGGTAGTTGAAGATGTAGCGCCACATCTGCGAGGAGACGACCGTGGGAATCGCCCACGGCACCAGCACCGCGGCGCGCACGAGCCCGCGGCCGCGAAACGATTCGTTCAACAGCAGGGCCATGCCCGCGCCAACCAGCACTTCCATCGTCGCGCTGGCCCCGACGAATAGGAGTGTCACGCCGAGCGATTGCAGCGCGACCGCGTCGGTGGCGAGGTCGGCGTAGTTCTCCAGGCCGACGAATTTCTCGCCCAGCCACGGTAGCATGAGGATCGTGCGGTAAAAGCCCAGCCGCACGGAGGCGCAGATCGGATAGATGGAAAATAGCGCGACGAGAAACAGGCTCGGCAGGACGAACCAGACGGCGGCGCGGTCGGCGCGCTTCATCGCGCCGCCCTCGGCCGCAGCAGGTCGAGGACGCGGTCCATCTCGCGGTCGGCGTGGCGCGCGAGGCGGTCGATGTCCGAATCGCGCGCCGAGATCGCGGTGCTGAAGTAGCGCTGCATGATGTTCGACAGCGGCACGTACACGGGCGTCGTCGGGCGCGGCACCGCGCGCATCGAGACGGCGAGCTGCATGCGGAACTGCGGATATTTCTCCAGCACTTCGGGGTCGCGGTAAACCGCCTCGCGCGCCATGCCGCGGCCGGTCTGGAGTGCGATGCGCCTCTGCGTCTCGGCGCGCGTCATGAATTCGACGAAGTGCCAGGCGAGTTCGGGGCGCCGCGAATAGCGGCTGATGCCGAGCTGCCAGCCGCCGAGCGCCGCCGCGCTCGAGCCGCCGGGAAACGCCGGCAGCGTCGTCATCCCGACCTGGCCGGCGATTTTCGATTTATGCGCGTCGTTCGCCTCCGCCCACGCGTAAGGCCAGTTGCGGTGGAAGACCGCCCGGCCCTCGCTGAATAGCGCGAGCGACTCGGGCTCCTGATAGGCGAGCACGCCGCGATGCGCTATCTCGCCGATGATACGGTCGCGCACGAAGCGCGCCGCTTCCTGCGCCGCGGGGAAGCGAAGCGCCCCGGAAAGCCGCGTCTCGTCCCATAGGTCCCCGTTGTTGCTGAGAATGTATTCCATCATGTTACAGACGAGGCCCTCGTACTGCTTGAACTGCCCCGAGAAGCCCGTGAGGCCGGCGTGTTTCTCGCCGGCGACAATCGTCTTTGCCTGCTCGACCAACTCGGGCCAAGTGCGCGGCGGCGAAAGTTTATATTTTTGCAGCAGGTCCTTGCGGTAATAGAGCAGGCCCGCATCGACAAAGAGCGGCACGCCGTAGATCGCGCCGGCGTACGTATTGGCGCGGATCGTCGCGGGAAGGAATTTCTTTTGCGCCTCGCGCGGAAAGAAGCGGTCGAGCGGTAGCGCCCAGCCGGCGGACGCGAACTCTGCCGGCCAGATCACGTCCATGAAGAAGACGTCCATCTCGCGGTCGCGGTTCCGGAATTTTTGCGCGAGCAGGTCGTGAAATTCGGTGGAGGAGTGCGGGCCGACGTCGCGGACGATTTTGAGGTCGGGATTATGCGCCTCGAAATCCGCGATCAGCGGCTCCAAATACCCTTGCGTGTCGCGCCAGGTGACGAAGCGAATATCGGCGGCGTGCAGGGGAGAGACCAACAGCGGAAGCAGAAGCAGCGCCGGCCAGGGCTTCACGCAGAGGAGTCTAACGGTAGGGGTCCGGGTTGTCCAGGTGTGGAAATCCCGACGCCGACGCAAAATCGTGCATTATCCGGCGACCGGCAAGCAAGCGATCAGCGCGTTGCCTTCGAGCGCGTCGCTTTCCACATCGATGCGGCCGCCGTGGAGCGTCATGATGCGCTCGGCGACATAGAGGCCGACGGTGTCGATGTCGCCGCCGCGCCGGCGCAGCGTTTTGGTGCGGTCGAACATATGCGGCCGCTCCTGTTCGGTGATGCCTGCGCCGTTATCTTTGACGGTGACTCTAACCTCGCCGTCTTTCGCTTCCGCCACGACGGTCACCTGACTTCCGGCCGGCGACAGGCTGATCGCGTTGTTGATGATATTCCCGACGGCGCGCTCGATCTGAAAGACGTCGATCGCGACCGGCGGCAGGTCATCCGGCGCCTCGAGGATGATCTCGACATTCTTGGCGCCCGCCGTCGCTTTGCGATCGTGAACCGCGAGCTCGAGCGCCTGCTTGATCGGCTGCGTCACCTTGTGCATCTCGATCTTGCCGCTTTGGATCTCGATGGCGTTGGTGTGATTGGTGATGAGCTCGAGCAGGTGGCGCGCAAGCGCCTCGATGCGTTGGAGCGAGAGCAATTGGTTC
This sequence comes from Pseudomonadota bacterium, assembly GCA_021324155.1. Taxonomy (GTDB): domain Bacteria; phylum Desulfobacterota; class Binatia; order UBA9968; family UBA9968; genus JAJPJQ01. The sequence goes on along the minus strand of JAJPJQ010000045.1, from coordinate 54,237 downwards.
GGCGGCGCGCCTTCGGGGATCAGCGAAGCGGCGATCTCGATATAGCCCATCATTGCGGCGAGCGGGCCTTTGAGATCCTGCGTGACGTGCAGGATGTAGTCGGACACGAAGTTGCTGTCGGCGCCGAGCTTTTTCCTGAGCTCGTCCATCTCCCGCTTGAGCGCGACGGCGGCTTTGGCGCGGGCGATCGCGTACGGGATCTCTTCGAGATGCGAGAGATCTGGATGTTTGATGAGAAAATCGCTCGCGCCGGATTCGAGCGCCTTGTCGAGTGCGACGAGCTTTTCCTGCGATCCGAGCGCCAAGATGAGCGCGTTCGGCGCGGCGCCGCGGATCTCGCCGATCGCCTCCACGCCGCTCTTCGTGAAATCGACATCGACCAGGACGGCGCAGTCGTTTTCCGCCGCCAGGATCGGCGGACACTCCGAGGCGTTTTGCAGCGGCGAAACCACGTAGCCTTTCGCCTCTAAGTTCTCCCAAAACTGCCGGGGCGTGCGCTTGAGGCCTTCGACAACCAGGAGTTTCATGGGGGATTCCATCGGTTTTATCCTGCCCGTTGGGTGAGATCGAGCCATTCCGGCTTCGCCGGAGCCCATTTGAGCGACTGCACTTTGGCGAGGAATCGCTGATCGTCCTGCTTAAACTCGAGCACGCCGTCCATCAGGTACTTAATATTGTTGAGCGCCTGCTCGTCGCAGGTGCCCTGCTCGATAATGAACAGCGTCGTCACATCCGCGAACTGGCCGGAGCGCGCGAGGTAGGCGATGAAGCGCTGGATGTACGGCAAATCGAATTTTAGAAAGAGGCTGGAAAGCGAGTCGAGCGCGCGACGGCCGCCTTTTTTCGCGCTGTCGGTCTGCTCGAGCTCCTCGGCCGCCTCGGTGACGAGCGAGGAAAGCTCGGAGAGGTCGAGCGCGCCTTTGACAGCGAACGGCTCCTCGGCGGGGATGCGGCCGCCGCTCCATGAATAGGCGTCGATAAAGCGAAGCGCCGCGCCGGCTTCCAACGCGGCGGCGTCAACCCCGTGCTTTGCCGTGAGCGTCTGGCGGATTCTGCCGGGGCTTTCGTCGAGGCAGATGAACATGCATTTCTCGCCGTGTTTGAGTCCCTCGGCGAGGAACAAGCGCGATAACGAAGACTTGCCGCTCCCCAGCGACCCCGTCATGAGCACATTCACGCCGTGCGGCACCGGACCGCCGAAGAGTTCCTGGAAAACGTCGGCGCCAGGCTCGAGTCTCCGCACGGGCTCGGCGGCTTTCTGCGGTGTGGATGCAACGGCGGGCGCTTCGGCAGGCGCGGTCGCCGCGGCAGGCGCCGGCGCAGCGGCAGCGGAAGCCGGTGCTGCAACAACTTTTCTCGCATTGCTCCGATCGAGGATGTTTTTCACCCGCTCGCGGAAGACCTTGGGCGAGAACGGCTTGGTCAAGAAATCGTCGGCGCCGACATTGTAGCCTTTGATCTTGTCGTCGTCGGCGGAGAGGCCGGTGAGCATGAGAATGGGCGTCATCGCGAAGTCCGGCATCTCGCGCAGTTTCGTGCACACCTCGTAGCCGTTCAGCCCCGGCATGAGCACATCCAGGATGATCAGGTCGGGATCGTTGCCGGGCCATTTTTCGACCGCCTCACTGCCCGTGATGGCGAAGGTGACGTCGTAGCCCTCTTCGCCCAGCACCATCTGGTAAAGCTCGCGAAAAAACCGGTCGTCGTCGGCGATGAAGATTTTTTTCCGGTCGGCCATTTTAGAGCAGCGGGCTCAGCACGAGTCCCTTAGGCTTCTTGATCGTGAAAGGATATTCGGTGAGATCGATCGCGGTGCCGCGCATCTTGCGGATAGCGAGCGTCCGCACGATGCGGTCCTGCGTCCGTGAGATCGCGAGCGCGAGGACGCCTTCGACGAGATACTCCTCGATGCCGGACGCCGTGCTGCCGGGATCCGCGAGCGCGTATGAAGTCAGCAGATTCGTCGAATTGACGTCTTCTTCCAGCGCATGCACGAGCATGCGCATGTTTTCCTGCGCGCGCGTCGCCGAATCCCCTTGCATGATGAACGGGCCGGCGGGGTCAATCACCACACGCGCCGCTTCCATGTTTTTGACATACGCGCCGAGGTCGGTGACGGTCTTCTGCACGTCGAGCTCTTTGTCGCGCGAGCCCGCGCGCGCGAGGAAATAGGCCGACGCGTCGAGGATCAAGAGCTGCTTGGTCTTCACGTATTTGGCGAGGTCCCAGCCGAGCGCCGCCGCATGCTCCAGGATGGTGTTGGGCTTGACGTCGACGGAAACGTAGACCGCCTTTTCGCCGTCGCCGAGTCCCTTCAGGACGAACTGCATGCAGAAGATGCTCTTGCCGGTTCCGGCGGCGCCGGTGAGCAAATAACTTTTCCCTGCGGGAAATCCGCCTTCGATGAGCGGGTCGAGGCCCGGAATGCCGGTCGCAACTCTACGCGAGTTCATGGAGAGGTTACGGTGCGGAGTATACTATGTTTAGCGGCGTTTCGCACGTGCGAAACGCGGGTGGAAATGGACCTAAATGGGTGAAGGCGATGAATGGTCGAGGCGGGGACCGGAGGGGTCTCAAACGGTCTTGATCGGCGCCAGGAATTGCTCGGAGGAGAGCGAAGGCGCGACGCGCGCGACTTTCTCCATGATTTTTTCCTTTTCGGCGGTCGTTTTCGCCTTGGCGTAGCGGTCGCGGAGCTGCTTTAGACGCTGCCGCCGGACGCGTCGCGCGTGCAGTTCGTTCCTTCTAACCTGACGCCCCATCCTCCACCTCCGGGTTACAGCAGCTTCGCGGCTTCGGCTTCATTGAAGCCGAGGAGTTTCTTTTGGCCTTTGACGATGACCGGCCGCCTCAAGAGATTCGGCTCCTTTAAAATCATCTTGATCGCGTCTTCGCGCGCCGGCGGCTTCTGTTTCATGTTGCGCTCGCGGTAGAGCGCGTTCCGTGGATTCAGGAAAGTCTCGACCTCGACGCCGGCGAGGAGATCGCGCAACTCTTTCTCCGAGAGCGGGTTCTTGCCGTACTCGCGCTCTTCCAGCGGAACTTTTTTCCCTTGCAAGAAACTTCTTGCTTTGCGGCAAGTAGTTCAGGTGGACTTGTAGTAGAACTTGACCGCTTCCGCCATCGCGACCCGCCTATTTCTCGAACGCGTTCTTGAGCATGGGCTCCAGCTCGCCGCGCTCGTGCAACTCGTGCACGATGTCGCAGCCGCCGACGAATTTACCGTCGATGAAGACCTGCGGGATTGTCGGCCAGTTGGTATAGCGCTTGATGCCCTCGCGCACCGCCGGGTCCGCGAGCACATCGGCGGTCTCGAAAGGATAGCCGTAGGATTGCAGGATTTCGACCGTATGCGCGGAGAAGCCGCACATCGGCGCCTGCGGCGAGCCCTTCATGAAAAGCATGACCTTGTTGTCCTTTACCTTCTGATCGATCTTGTTTTGTACGTCGTCCATCGCTCCTCCTAGGACTTCGCCGCGAGCCGCTCCCACTGCTCCGGCGTGTAAGTTTTCAGCGCCAGCGCGTGAATCTGCTCGCTCCCGAGCGCGTCTTTCAGGACTCCATAAACCATTTGATGTTGTTCCACAAGAGATTTTCCGGCGAACGCCGGGGTGATGATCCAGACCTGGAAATGGTCGCCGCCGCCGGTGAGATCGTCGACACGAACCGTCGAATCCGGCAGCGCCTTTTCCAAGGTCGATTTGATCTCGTCCTGTGTCATACAGCTAGTGTACCACAGCTTGCCCGAGGGCCGAAATGCCAACGCGCAACGCGCGATGCCTACGGTAGCACGAATGTGAGGTCCGGCTTACCGGGCGACCCACGCAGGATTCGCACGAAAGATTTAGCCCGGACATATAGCCCGGAAGAAGCCGGGCGCGCAAGCGGTGCGCGGTCGGCTCGTCAGAAAAGCGTGTAAATAAACGGCGCGACGGCGGTTCCGGAGAGCACCGTCAAACCGCCCAAAAGGACCAAACAGACGATGATGGGGAGGAGCCAGAATTTTTTTCGCTCCTTCATGAAGGACCAGAGCTCGAAGAAAAGTTCGGTCATTGAATCTCTCCGCGGGTTAGTATTGTCGTTGCAGATGCGATGCCGACCGCGGATTTCGCGCTACGCGGTAGCTATCGAGGTCAGGTCGCAGGCGCCGCCCCATCGGATCTTTTCCCAGCCAGCCGCGAAGGATTCCGAGCGGCGTCACGACCCCGTAGAAAACCAGGCCCAGAAGAATTCTCGTGTTGATCCAGCCCATGATATGACCGAAGGCCATCCACCCTTTGAAAGGCCAGAACAACGCGCCGGGGAAAACCAGTGCCGGCAGGAGAAAAAATATAGACGCGACGACCGCCCACCAGCGCGGAGCCACGCCGTGAACGACCGGCGGCCAAAAGCCTATCAGCGCGAAAATGCCTCCGACGGTTAGGCCGAAGGAGCGCAATTTTTCAAGTGGCGGCTTATCGCTCATAGCTATCCTCAATCGAGCTCGAATTCCTTCTGCCAGTCGCTGTCCCCGTCGAGCGGGGGCTGCTCGTTCTTATAAAGCAGGCAGCTCTCCAGCACGAGAATGTCGATCGCCGAGCGCATGAAGCAGCGATAGGCATCCTCCGGCGAGCAGACGATCGGTTCGTTGCGCACGTTGAACGAGGTGTTCACCACGACCGGGCAGCCGGTCTTCGCTTCGAACACCTTGAGCAGATTGTAGTAGCGCGGGTTCATCTCCTTGTGCACCGTTTGGACGCGCGCGGAATAATCCACGTGCGTCGCGGCGGGAATGTCGGAGCGCGGCACGTTCAACAGGTCGATCCCCCAGAGCGCGCGCTGATCGTCGGTCATCGGCAATCGTCGTGCCTGCTGCACTGGGGCGACGAGCAGCATGTACGGGCTGTCGGCGTCCATCTCGAAGTAATCCGAGACGCGCTCGCGGAGGACGGAGGGCGCGAACGGTCGGAACGATTCGCGGTACTTGATCTTGAGGTTCATGACCGACTGCATCGTCGGGTTGCGGGCGTCGCCTATAATTGTCCGGGCGCCTAGCGCCCGCGGTCCGAATTCCATGCGGCCCTGAAACCATCCAACGATCTTACCCGCGGATATTTCCTCGGCAAGACGCTCGAACAGGATCTCGTCGCTCAGCCGCGTATACGGCGCCTGCTTCCGCTGCAGGAACGATTCGATTTCATCGCTGCTGTAGGAAGGCCCGAGCAGCGCGCCGCGCATCGCGTCGCGTTTGCCGTCCGCCCTGCGGCCCTGGTTTTCGAACGCGTGCCACCCTGTCAGCGCGGCGCCGATGGCGCCACCCGCGTCGCCGGCGGCCGGCTGAATCCACAAGCCTTTGTATGGTCCTTCGCGGAGGATACGCCCGTTGGCCACGCAGTTGAGCGCGACGCCGCCGGCGAGACACAAGTTTTCCGCACCGGTCTCGTGATGCAGGGTGCGCGCCAGGCGCAGAACGACTTCTTCAGTGACCTCCTGGACCGAGCGCGCCAAGTCCATGTCGCGCTGGGTGAGGAGGGTCTCCGGCTTGCGCGGCGGGCCGCCGAATAGATCGTCGAACCTGCCGTTCGTCATCGTGAGGCCGGTGCAATAATTAAAATACTCGATCTTCAGCCGGAACGTCCCATCGGGCTTGAGATCGATCAAATGATCGTAGATTGCCTGCACGTACTTCGGCTTGCCGTAGGGTGCAAGGCCCATGACTTTATATTCGCCCGAATTCACCTTGAAGCCGGTGTAATAGGTGAAAGCAGAGTAAAGCAGCCCGAGCGAGTGGGGGAAATCGATCTGCCACAGCGGCTTGAGCGTGTGGTCTTCGCCGAGCCACGCCGACGTCGTCGCCCATTCGCCGACTCCGTCCATGCACAGCACGGCGGCCGATCGATACGGCGACGGATAGAACGCCGACGCGGCATGCGCCTCATGATGTTCGGTGAACAGCAGCTGCGGGAGGTCTTTCTTTTTCGCGATCCCGTCGAGGGCGATCAGCTCGTTTTGCAGCACGCCTTTGAGCAGCAGTTTCTCTTTGAGCCACACCGGCATCGCGGCCAGGAACGACTTGATCCCTTTCGGCGCGAACGCGACGTACGTTTCCAGCAGCCGCTCGAATTTCACGAGCGGCTTGTCATAGAAGACGACGTGTTGAACGTCCTTCAGCGAGATGCCCGTCTCCTCGAGACAGTAGCGGATTGCGCGGGCGGGAAAACGCGCGTCGAATTTTTTGCGCGTGAAGCGCTCTTCCTGCGCGGCGGCGACAATCGCGCCGTCGCGCACGAGGCATGCAGCGCTATCATGATAATACGCGGATATTCCGAGTATGTGCATAATCCTTCGGCCTCGAAATCCTCAAGGCGTCACGCAATCGGTCGCCTGGCTCGCTAGATACTCCGCAATTACTCGGTGCCCGGCGCGGTTCGGGTGGTTCCAGTCGAGCTTGTCACCGAGATTGTAGACGAAGTATTCACCCACCCTGGCGGAGCGATTCGCGGTCTCGCGAAACGCCTTGAGACCGTTCACTGTTCTAAATGAGCCGTCGAAATACGAAAGCAGCGTTTGCTGCGTCAGCCCGGCATCGAAAGCCGGCTCCCATTTGATCCCCTGAGCCCTGTAGATGCGCGATGCTTCGGAAGAAATCTGCATCTCGTAAGGAAAGATGACTGTGCAAAAGCCGACACCTTGCTCGCGCAGCGCGCGGGCCAGCTTGTTGATGCGCGTTGCGGTGTCGTGGATGGCGCTTTCGTTTTTCACGGGCATGAGTTCGAAAGCCTCCATGCCATGCACCTCATAGCCCAAACGAAGGAGCGCAAATTTCGCCTGCGTGCGCAGCGCATTGTAAAGATAGGAGCGCCCTCGTAAGCCGTCGAAATAAGAACGCACGTAATCGAGCGTCTTGATCGGAGCGCTTTCCTGCACGGCGTCGCGCCCTGCGGCCGTCGGCAGGATGTCGTTGAGATTCATTCCATACACGATTTTCTTCAGGCCGAAGCGATGTACATGCGCGAGGATGTCTTGGATGACTGCATCGCCGCTGATGCCATCGGCGCCAACGCCGGCGAAGTTGAAGAAGACGCGGTCGGGAAATCGCTGGCCGAGAATATCCGTATAGCGATAGCCCGCGCCGGCGCCGACCCCGGCCGTAACGGAATCGCCGATGACGCCGATGCGCGGACGCTTGTCGGATAAGTTCCATTCGACATCCGGGTACCCGAACGAATTGATGTGCATCTCGCCGTACGGGTAGACGTGTGTCGAGTTCGAGGTGGTGACGTAGGTGTAATAATCAATGCGATAATTGACGAGAAACCGAAGCCCCGCCTCGGCGACCAGTGCCAGAATCGCGAAGGACACGATCAAAATACCTGCGACGGCGAGGCGTGGATGCCGGTCGAACGGCGATACCTCGGGCCCCGGTAACGCCGCGTCGCGGCCGCCGTGCCAGACGTCCATGCTACAACTTCAGGCGCGGACGTTCTTAAGTCAACGGGGGCTTTTGCCCCACGGATGTAAAAAGACGTAGGGTCTTTACCCGAGGAGTGTTAAGGAATCGCGGAATGCGCCGGGCGCGGGTCAATGCGGTGTCGTGGGCCGCGTCACGCCTGCGGATCGAAATCCGACCGGCATTTCTTCATAATCGCGCGGAGGTCCTGGCGCAGCTCTTCGACGGTTGGCCGGCCGACGTACCAATAGCCGCAGTAGATGTTGTGCACGGTGAGGTCGGGCATAAGCGAAAAGCCGTAGGGAATCGCCGTCACGCCGCGCGACTTCGAGGTCTCGGTCATGTCGAGCGCTTTGACGACGGCGCGGTCGTGATCGCTCAGGAAGGGGAATTCTGCGCCCATGCCGGTCTTGAAGGCGGCGCTCACTTCCGGCGGGTCGACGCTCACGACCGCGAGCTTGCAGTAATTCACCGCGAGCTCTTTTTGAAATTCCGTCAGCAGGCGCAACTGCACCTGGCATTTCGGTCACCAGTAACCGCGGTAGAAAATCAGCAGCAGCGGAAAATTGGCGGCGATCGCCGATAACTTCACCTTTTGGCCGTCGTCGGCCGTCATCTCGAAATCGGGGAATTTTTTGCCGATCGCTTGGTTCATCATCGTTCCTTACGTATCGAGCGTGCTCGGGTGAAACATCTCCTCGGGCTTGATCCGCCGCGGCGTCATGCCGTCGCGATGGCAGTATTCGAGGATTTTATCGACCTCGGCGCATGTATCGCGAAAGCCCCAACGGTAAAAGTCGGGTCCGCCCGCGGCGCGCTCTTCCTCCCACAGCGCGCGGTACCAGAGCGCGGTCTGATGCACGCGCTGCCATTCGAGCCATTCGTAGCAGCGCTGCTTGGACTCCTGCCATGCGTTGTAGAGGCTCATCGCAACCCACGGGTCTTTTTCCAGCACGGCGGTCTTGATCAAGAGCGTGTGCATGATGGGGAAAAATCCCGTGCGCTTATAGTAATCGCGCTCGAGCTCGGCGTGGTTGGGGAAAAGAAAGTCGATATCGGGATCGTCGGGCGCCCAGGTTTCGGTGGTGATGCCGGCATCGACCTGACCCGACGCGAGCAGATCGCGCTGCTTCACGCCTTCCGGCGCGATCTCGAGCTTGACCCAGGACGGCGCTTTCCAATTGCCGATGCCCTCCCACCGCGCGGCGACCCAGGTGATCGAGCTCAAGTCGACGCCGAACTCGTCGGCAAGGATGCCGCGCGCCCACAGCGCCGTCGTCGTGAACCACGTCTGGATGCCGACGCGTTTGCCGTTCAAGTCTTTCGCCGCGCGGATGCCGGCGCGCTTGTTCACATAAATATACGAATGGCGGAACATCCGCTTGACGAAGATCGGGATCGCCGTATAGCCGAAGGTCTTGTAGGCGAGGTCCGCGATGTAAAGCCCGCTGTAGAACTCGGCGACGTCATAGCCGCCCTGGAGGACGACGCGCGGGCGTCCCGGGTCTTTTGCTACGGTGATGTCGAGGTCGATGCCCTCGGGCTTGACCGCGCCGTCGATCAACGCGCGCGCGCGATCGTAAGGCCCGCAGGTCATTCTGAGTTTTAGCGCCATGGCTATCTCAATGCGTAGATCTCGCCGTCAAAGAAAACATGCGGGTCTTCATCATGTTCGCCTCACGGTTGCGCTCATAGCACGGGATGATATCTATCATCAAATCACTACGGATCAATAGTTATTCAAGGAGATCGCGCATGGCAAAGATTGCCGACCCATGGCACCATCACGACTGGGATTCGAAAGATTACGTCGCGGATTGGGCGGAGCGGCAGAAGGGGAGAGAGCCCGACCGGCAGGAGGCGTTCGCGGCCCTCGCTGCGGCGCTGCCGTACAAGAAAGAGGCCGCAATCAAAATCCTCGACGTCGGAGCGGGCTACGGCGGGCTCGCCATGTATCTTCTCGCGCGTTTTCCCAACGCGAGCGCAGTCTGCCAAGACGGCTCGGAGGCGATGGCGGATCTGGGCGGCGAGCGCATGAAGCCGTTTGCCGGCCGCTTCGGTTACATTCTTGCCGACTTCAGCAAGCCGGGCTGGACCCGGAAGGTTCCCGATCGATTCGATGCCGCGGTCTCGTCGATCGCGATCCACAATGTCCGGGACACGAAGACGATTCAGAGAATCTACGCCGATATCCTCCCGCTGCTGAAATCCGGCGGTTGTTTTCTCAACTTCGACCGTATGCGGCCGACGCTGGAGGATCAGCTCGGCTTTCTCGAACGCGCCGGCTTCGAGCGCGTGAAGTGTTTCTGGCAGGGCGAAACGCGCTCCGTGATCGGCGGATTCAAGCCGTGAGGCTTACGGATAGCGCTTCGCCATCTCGTTGAAGAAACCCTCTTTTTCCAAATCCTGCAGCAGACTCAGGTCGACGAACTGCTCGGGTTTGGCGGTTTTCGCCTGCGGGAACTGGACGGAGAACTCATCGAGCAGAAACTGAATTCCCTTGAGCGTTGGATAAGGCTTTTTCGGCACCCGCTTGTTGAACCAGCCGACGGTCGCGTCGAGTACGTCGGCGTCGCTGGTCCGTAAGTATCTGGCGATGATCTTTTTGGCCTCCGGCGGCCGGCTGTGGATGAAATAGATTGCCTCGACATAGCCTTTGAGCGCCGACTTAACGATGTCGCGCTGCGCCTTGATGTATGCTCGCGTTGTCGCGAAGCCGTTCCCCTGGATCTCGAGTCCGAGATCCATCATATCGTAAACTTCCACCATGCCCTGTTTTCTCGCGCGCGGAATCTCCGACGGCGTCAACAAGGTCGCATCGATGCGGCCGGCATCGATCGCCGCCAGCCGTTCGGCGGTGCCGCCGGCGACGACGATCGCGACGTCCTTGTTCGGCTCCAGGTTGAGGCGCCGCAGCAGTATGAGCGCCGCGTTGTGCGACGCCGAGCCGAAGCCGCTGACGCCGAGCTTTTTGCCTTTCAACTGCTCGAGCTTCGAAAGCGTCGTCGGTTTCGCGACGACCGAATACGCGTAAGCGTTTTCCGACGAGGCGATCAACACGAGGTCATGTCCCTGGAGTCCCGCCTGCACGACGGTGCCGATGTTGACGATCGGCGGATCGCCCGCGACCAGAGCCTGAGTCGCGAGCTGGCCGCCGCGGAAGAATACCAGCTCGGGATCGAGTCCGTAATGTTTGAACAAACCGGCGTCCTTGGCGACCCAGATGTGGATCTGGTTCGAGGCGATCGCGGGATAGCCGATCTTGATCTTCTTCGCCTCCTGGCCTTGAGCCGCGGAGAGCGACAGGAGAAAAGCGAGCAGCGCGCAGGATAATAGTTTGAGTTTCATAGTCGTAGGCCCGTCCCGTTATGGCTGGCTATTTATAAGAAAGCTGGCGAGGGGTCAATCGGGACGGGTCGCGGATTACTTTTTAAGCCAATCGCGCGCGTCGAGCGACTGGCCGGTAACCGACGTCGATTCGTCCGACGCCAGATAGATAAAAACCGGAGTGATCTCATCGGGCGTCGGCAGCGTCTCGGCGTTTTCCTCGGGGTAAGCTTCGGCGCGCATCCTCGTGCGCGTGCCGCCGGGATTGACCGCGTTCGCGCGGATGTTCCAGTCTTTCAGCTCGTCGGCCATTACCTGCGTGAAGCCTTCGATGGCGAACTTCGACACCGCATAGGCGCCCCAGCGCGCCTTGCCGGCTCTTCCCACGCCGGAGGAGACGTTGATGATCGAGCCCGCGCGCCGCGCCGTCATCAGGCGCAGCGTCGCCTGCGTCAAGACGAAGACGGAATTGAGGTTGATCTGCATGACCTCTTCCCACGCGTCGACGGGATACGTCACGATCGGCGCGCGCGGGCCAAGGATACCGGCATTATTGACGAGCACGTCGGGCGCTCCGTAGCGCCGCTCGACTTCGCGGACGATCCGCTCGGCGGCGCCGTCGCGCGCGAGGTCGGCGGCGGAAAAGGCGGCGTCGCCGCCGGCCGCGCGGATTTCCGCCGCGGCGCGCTCGAGCTCCGCCTCGCCGCGCGCGCAGATAAATACTTTGGCGCCCTCTCTCGCGTACGCCCGCGCGACCGCCTTGCCGATGCCGCGGCTCGCGCCGGTGATCAGCGCGACTTTGCCGGAGAGCTTTCCCGCCGCTTTGTTTGCCATTCACCTTCGACTATAACATAGTCGTCGATGGATTCGTCAGGGTGAAGCCTTACAAGAAACTTCTTCTCTTCGTGCTCATCGCGCTCGCCACCGCGGCGATTTTCAGCCCGTGGATTTTTCAATTATGGAACGCTTACGCCGCGTCGCGGCGGCATGGCGCGGGTTTCGATCAGATATTCTCGGGAATCTTTATCTTTACCGGCGTCGCCCTTTTGCTCGCCTCGCCTTCGCTCCTGCACCCTCGATTGCTGCGCGAGGCCGGACTCGCCGGAAAAGACCGGCTGAACTTTTTCTACGGCTTCATGCTCGCGGTTGCCTCGATCGCGCTGCTCGCAGTCGTCATGTACTTCGCGGGCGCGCTCGCGCCCGGATTATCCGATCCGCTTTACGCGATCGTGCGCGCGTCATCGAAAGCGCTGATTACGGCGCTTCTGGTGGGATTTCTCGAGGAGATTTTTTTTCGCGGCATTCTCTTCAAAGGACTGATGGAAGATTACGGCGCCGTCGCGGCGTTCATCGGCGCGAATCTGGTTTACGCCGCGTCGCATTTTTTCAAAGCGCCGGAGAATTTCATGTCCGGCGGCCTCGATCCGTTCGCGGGGTTTCGCTTTCTCGTTCTGTGCCTGGCGCCGTATCTCGATACGGCGACGACGATTCCGGGCCTGATCGGCCTCTTCATCATAGGTCTTGTACTGAGCTACGCGCTCTTGCGCAGTGGCTCGCTTTACCTGTCGATCGGTCTTCACGCCGGCTGGGTGTTCGCGATCAAGACGATGCCGCTCTACGGCGATTTCACCCGCGAAGGCCTCGGCTGGGTGTTCGGCGCCAAGCCGAAGCTCGTGAGCGGGGTCGCGACGTGGGTAGGGATATTGCTAGTCGGCGTAGTCGTTCATTTCGCTACGAAGCGAAAATAGTTTCAAGTTTCAGGGTTTCACGGTAATTCGATCGAATGCTCCGGAACTGGAACGAGAAACGAGATTATTCTTCTCCGACGAGCACGCACTGTTCGGGATCGGCGAGCGCGAAGACTTTCTGTCCCGCTTCGTACTTCTGTGTCGGCGGCGCGACGACGCGCAGGTTCAAGCGCTGCGCGGGAAGCTCGACGATATAATCATTGGCGTCGCCGAAGTAGACGCGACGCTGAATGACGCCTTGGAAGAGGTTCATCCCTTTACCGCGGCCGGCCTCGGCTTCCGCGGCGCTGGGCGTCAGACGCAAACTGTGCGGGCGGATGCAGACGAAGACTTCCTTGCCGGGCGCTAAACCGTCGCCGGCGAGCACGCGGAGCTTGAGGCCGTCGCCCAATGCGACCGACCGGCCGCTTTCCAGCATCCCGCGCAGAATATTCGTCTTGCCGATGAATTCGGCGACGAAGCGCGTCTTCGGCCGGTCGAAAATCTCCTCGGGCGAGCCGAGCTGCACGATGCGGCCCTGATGCATGACCGCGATGCGGTCGGAGGTCACCATCGCCTCCGCCTGATCGTGCGTTACGTAGACGGTCGTGATGCGAAATTCCTCGTGCAGTCGACGGATCTCGAAGCGCATCTCCTCGCGGAGATTCGCGTCGAGGTTGCTGAGCGGCTCATCCAGCAACAGGATCTCCGGCTCGACGACGAGCGCGCGCGCGAGCGCGACGCGCTGCTGCTGGCCGCCGGAAAGCTCGCCGGGATAGCGCCCGGCGAGCGGGTCCAGGTGCACCAGGCGGAGCATGCGCTCGACCTTCTTCGCGATCTCGCCGCCGTCGAGTTTTTTGAGCTTAAGGCCGTACGCGACGTTTTGAAAAACCGTCATGTGCGGCCAGACGGCATAGCTCTGGAAAATCATCGACATGTTGCGCCGCTCGGGTGGGATCAGGACGGCAGGGGAGGAGACGACTTTCTGCCCGACGCGGATCTCGCCGCCGTCGGGCTGGAGAAATCCGGCCAGGAGCCTCAGCGTCGTCGTCTTGCCGCAGCCGGACGGCCCGAGCAGCGACACGAACTCGCCGTCGCCGATGTCCAGGTCGAGGCGGTCGACGGCCGCTGCTGCGCCGAATTTTTTCGTCAATTCTCTGAGCGTGACGGTCGCCAAGCTATCCTCTGCTGCTCGCGAAGAATTCCCGGCCCGCGAGCCACTGCACCGCAAGGATGATCAGAAACGATACCGCGAGAAGCAGGATGCCCAGCACGGCGATCGCGCCGATCTGGCCCTCCTCCTTGAGATCGAAGATGACGACCGAGACGACCTTCGAGCTCGGCGTGAAGAGCAGAATCGACGCGCTGAGCTCGCGGATGACGCCGATAAAGATGAACGACCACGCGGCGATGAGCCCCGAGCGCGCGAGCGGCACGGTGACGTCTTTGAGGGCGCGCAGCCGGTTCGCGCCGATGATGCGCGTCGCGTCCTCGAGCTCGGGATGGATCGTCTTGAAGGTGCTCTCGGTCTGCGAGAAGCCGATCGGCATCTCTTTCGTGAGATAAGCGACGAAGAGAATCCAGATCGTGCCGTAGAGCATCAGGGGCGGCTTCGAATAGGCGATAAAGAGGCCGACCGCCAGCACGATCCCCGGGATGACCAGCGGCGCGAGGACAAAGAACGAGAGATAGCGCGCGCCGCGCAGCAGCTGCCGGTTGGTTATGTAGGCGAGCAGCGTCGCGAGCAGCGTTCCGGCTGTGGCCGTCGCGATGCCGAGCTTGAAGGTGTTCAAGATGGCGGCCTGCGTGTCGCCGTATTGGAAAAAGGTGAAGGTGAAATTCCCCAGCGTGAAGTTGTCGAGAGTGAGCGGCATTGCCCATGCCTTCGAGAGCGCGGCTTTCAGGAGAATTCCGTAAGGCAGAAAGACCGAGAGCGACAGAATTGCGGCTACTAGTAAGAATGCGGGCCAGCGGAGGTAGCCGAGCTTCAGGAGCCGCTTCTGGCCGCCTTTGCCGCCGACGGTGCTGTAGCCGCGCCGGCCGAGGAGCTTTTTCTGCACTGCGATGAGGCCGACGGTCGCGAGCAGGAGCGGCACCGAGAACGCCGCGGCGAGATCGAGCCGCGGCGGATATTGAAAGAAGGCCCAGATCTGCGTCGTGATCGTATGGATGCCGGCGGGAAGACCCAGGATCGCCGGCGCGCCGAAGAGCGACAGCGAGTGGAGAAACGCGACGATGAAGCCCCCGATCAGCGCCGGCGCCGTGAGCGGCAGCGTAATCGTGAGCGCGATCTTCCAGCGGCTCGCGCCGAGGATGTTGGCCGCGTCTTCCAGATCCGACGAGATGAGCTCGGATACGTTGGCGATCATCGAGAAGACGTAGGGAAAGCTGTAGAGCGCCATTACGAAGATGAGCCCTTCGATCGTGAAGATATTGAAGAGAGCGGTTTCGGAGCCAGACGCCGCGCGGTACCAGTTGTTCAGCAGTCCCGCGTTCGGTCCGGCGAGCAGCGTCCAGGCGAATGCGCCGAGAAACGGCGGCGTCACGAATGACGCCATGACGAGCGCGCGCACTGCGCGCGGGAAGGGCAGATCCGTGCGCGTGACGAGCCATCCGAGCAGCGCGCCGACGGCGACCGCGATCACGCCGACCCAGAAAGATGTAATGACGCTGTTCCAGATCGCCTTGAGATAGGCCGGATCGGTGAAGACCTCGACGTAATTTCCAAGTGTGAGGCCTTTTTCGGTGAAGGCGCTGGTGGTGAAGATCGCGCCCAAAGGCAGGAGCATGAGGACAACGACGAACAACGCCGCGCCCATCCAGACGGGCAGCGTCGCGTCGAAGCGCCGCAGGCGGAAGGCGCGCGCCCCCGCTGCGCTCTCCGCTACGGTCGTTTGGGGAATCGACATGCGCCTTCGCAGCCGCCGCGGCGCGGTTACGCGCCGAAGAATTCCGTGAATCGCTTTTTCAGCTCGGCGTTACGTTTTTCGAGCTCCTCGGCGTCGACCGCCCAGAGCTTGAGGTCCTTCAGCATCGGCTTGTCTTTCGGATACGTCACCTCGGGATGGCCGGTGTAAAGGCCTTCTTTGTCGGCGAGGATCTGCTGGTTTTCTTTCGATAGAATAAATTCCGTAAACAGGCGCGCGGCGTTCGGATGCGGCGCGTCTTTCGCGATCGCGGTCGGCGAGACGACGAGCGGCACGCCTTCTTTCGGGTAGACGATCTTGATCGGGTTCCCCTGTTTCATCGTCTTGTAATAGAAATATTCCGCGCCGTTGACGCCGAGCGGGCGCTCGCCGGAGGCGACGACCTGCGCGGGATCGTTCGCCGATTGTACGATATGGAGCTTGTTTTTGGCCAGCTCCTGAAAATACTCCCACCCGAGCTGCTTCACGAGCGCGAGCACGTGCGTCATGATGATGCCGCTGTAGCCCGGGTGCGCGGTCACTTCTTTGCCGCGCCATTTGGGGTCGAGAAGGTCTTTCCAGGTCTTGGGCGCGTCTTTCTCGTTGATCACTCTCGGATTGTAGGCGATGCTCGAAAGCGTCGCGCGCATGCCGAAGAAATATCCCGCGGGGTCCTTGAAGCCGGCAGGGAAAACTTCCGCCGCCTTCGGGCTATATTGCGCGAGCAGGCCCTTGCCCTTGAGGAGCACGAAATGGCCGGCGTCTGACGTATGGATCACGTCGACGTTTTTGATCGAGGCGCCGGCCTCCTGCATCACCATCTGCAGCACGCGCTGCGAGCCGTTGCGGTTGACGATGACCTCGATGCCTTTGTACTTGTTCATGAAATAATGGGCGAGCGCGGTCGAGGAGGGGATCGCGAGCGAGGTATACCAGACGACCTTGCCTTCCTTGCGCGCTGCTTCGATCATCGCCGCGTCCTGCGCGTGGGACCGCGTTGCCGAAAGCGCGGCCAGAGCGGCGAGAGCGATTGCGACGAGATATTTCATGTTTTGCCTCCTCTAGAGCTGCGCGCGGCACACTAACAAATCGGGCAGCGACGCTCAACAGCCGTTGAATGCCTTTTGACCTGCCGCGTCGAATCGGCTGGACATGGCTTGCTCTGTTCGCTACCATCTTTCGACGCGACTCTCAATGCCGCCTTTTTTTATGCCGCGCGGCAAAATTACCGTCAGGGAAACGCTCCGCATCTCGTTCAAGGACGGCGTTTTCGCCTCGATCATGAGCGGCGTCACGGAGCAGTATTTCACGCCGTTCGCGCTCGCGCTCGGTGCGACAGCGCAGCAGATCGGCTGGGTGAGCGGCTTCCCGCAGCTCTTCGGCTCGCTGGCGCAGCTTTTCTCCGTCCAGGCGGTCCACCGTATCGGCGGCAGGCTCAAGTTGCTCGTCGGTGTCGTTACGGCGCAGGCGACCTTTTTGGCGCTCATTGCGCTGCTCGCGTGGACGGCCGCGGCGCAGCCTGTCGCGCTCTTCCTCGCGCTCCTGGTGCTTTTCGTTTCCGCGGGCGCGCTCGCCGGCCCCGCTTGGGGCAGCCTCATGACCGAATACATCCCCAAGCAGAAGCGCGGCCGCTATTTCGGCTGGCGCAACCGCGTCGTCGGGCTGGTGCACGTCGCCAGCATGATCGTGGCCGGCCTGGTGCTCTACCGCGTCTCGTCGCGGTCGGCGGTGTTAGGCTTTGCAATTATTTTTTCAGCCGGCGCGCTCGGTCGCTTCGTCTCAGCCACTTACCTCGCGCGCATGCGCGACGTGCCGCAGCGGCACGACCCCGCGGCCGATTTCACGTTTTACCGCTTCATCGTGCGGTTCCGGCACAGCAATTTCGTCAAGTTCGTGGCGTTCACGGCGATGATGTCGCTCGCCACGTATCTCTCCGCGCCGTTCTTCGCAGTATTTATGCTGCGCGATCTGGGCTTCAGCTATTTCACCTACATGGTGTTGCAGGTGCTGGCGACGCTCGCCGGCCTGTTCGCGCTGCCGATGTGGGGCATGCATGCGGACGCCGTCGGCAACGCGCGCGTGCTGCGGCTGTGCGGCTTATTCGCGTGCATGATTCCTCTGCTCTGGCTCGCCTCGCGGAACGTCGTCTATCTCGCCTGCGTGCAGATGCTCTCGGGCTTCGTCTGGAGCGGCTTTACGCTGGCGGCGTCGAACTTCATCTACGACGCGGTCACGCCGTCGAAGCGCGTCCGCTGCATCAGCTATTTCAACGTGCTGAACGGCGTCGCGATTTTCACCGGCGCCTCGCTCGGAGGCTTTCTCGCGAGCAAGCTGCCGCCGCTCCAGGGCCATCCGCTGCTCACGCTCTTCATGCTCTCAGGCGTTTGCCGGTTAGCCGTTTACTTCGCACTATTCAATCGCTTCCGGGAGGTCCGCGCGTCGCGCGAAGTCTCGATCCGCGAGCTATTTTTCAGCGTCGTGGGAATCCGCCCGCTGGTGGGCATGTCGCAGGATTGATTTAAGCCTTCAATAGATTGGCAAGCGTCGCAATTTTGGGCAGATGTTCCAGGTTGCGCATGACGCGGACGATCTCGTCGGCTTTTTTGCCGTCGAGCGCGAGCGCGGCATTGGCGCGGAACTTCTCTTCGATCTCTTCCGGCGGCAGCGGCGACTCGAAGCCGCCGCGCGGATAAGGCTGATTGTCTTCCAGCCACGTGCCGTCGTTCAACCTAATCCTCACGTGCCCGGAGAGGTGGCGCGGGTAATCGATCGTCGGATCGAGCTCGTAGCGCACGCGGTCTGCGATGCGCAGGACTTCTTCGTCGCGGATGGCCTCCTCGGTGAATTCAGCCAGGCCCGCCTTTCCCCGGACGAGGATCACCGCGATGCTATATGGAAGTGCGAATTTCGCGCCGTAGCCGCTGACCGGCCGCTGCTTGTCTTTCAGCGGCTCCCACAATCGATGCACCGGCCCTTCAGCGGTGCGGCAGACGACCTCGGCGATATCCTCCGGACGCAGAGAATGTTTCTGCCTCAGCCGCAGCGCGCAGTCCATGTATGGATGCGAGATCGAGCCGCAGGGATACGTCTTGAAGGTGAGATACGGAATTTCCCAAATTTTACCCAGCTCGTCGAGCTTGTCGAGATCGGGATCGCTCGCGCCGAACGCCTTGTAAAAGTTGTGCGTGCCTTCGAAGACCGCGGCCGGGCCGCGAAAGCCGCCGCGCGCGAGAATCGCCGCGACGACGCCGGCATGGGACGACCAGCCGGGATGGAGCCGCTTGGTCCAGGTGCCGTCGGCGAGGTATTCGATGATGCCCGAACTCTGGCTGCCGCAAATGCCGAAAGCGTCCACCCATTGTTCGGCATTCAACCGGTATAACTTGCCCGCGGCGGCCGCTGCGCCGAAAGTGCCGCACAGCGCCGTCGGATGAAAACCGCGCGCGTGAAATTTTCCCGGGGCGGCGAGGCCGATTTTGCACATGACCTCGGTGCCGGCGATCGCGGCCTCGAGCGTCGCTTTTCCGCCGGCGCCGGTCGCCTCGCCGACGGCGAGCGCGGTGATCGCCGCGGTCGAGCCGGTGTGAACGATCGCGCCTTCGCGCGTGTCGTCGTAGTCGAGACCGTGCGCCAGCGTGCCGCCCGCGAGAACGGCATTCGCCGCGGCGACCTTATCGCGCGTCCCGATGAGCCGGCTTTCGCTCTTGCCGCCGAGCGCGCGCGCGGCGTCGAGAGCGATCAGCCCGAAGTCCATTGTGGAGGAGGCGAGCGCGATGCCGAGCGCGTCCAAAAAGACGAGCTTGGCCTTCTGCCGAACCTCCGGCGGCACGTGCGCGAGATCGAGCTCGCGCACGAAGGCGCCTACTTGCGCCGAGCGGGACTCCACTTTCTCTTTCCCGGCCGCTTCGCGGCCTTCGGTGTTCCGCCGAGCGCGCGAATGAGCGGAGCGATGCTCTTGAGCTTGTCGAGATCGGCGACAATTCCGATCGCCTCTTCGGCGCGAATCTCCGGCACGAGCGCGCAGCAGTCGCGGAATTTCTCGCCCAATTCGTCCCAGCTCATCGGCTTTTCCGGATGACCGCGGGCGACGTCGGCGCGTCCTTCGACCACGCGGCCGTCCTTGAGCGTCACGCGCACGCGCGAGCGCACCTGATCGTAGCCCAGCGCTTCCAGCTCGGGGTCGACGACGAGCGTCACCCGTTTCATCAGCTCGACGATTTTCGCATCCCGCACTTTGCGGTCGGTGAACTGCGCGATGCCGGCTTTGCGCTCGGCGATCGCGATCGCCATGCAGAAGGGAATGCTGAATTTCCCTTCGAGCGCCGTCTGCGGCATCGGGTAAATGAGCGCGTTCGGGACATTGGAGTTCGTGCCGACGACGACCGACTCGATATCGTCGGGACGAAGATCGTGCCTTTTCGCGAGATCGAGAATCACGTCCTGCGCAGGATGAGACAGCGAGCCGGAGGGGTAGGGCTTGATCGAGACCCCCGGCTCGATCATGAAGTACGGATTACCGAGGCGTCCGGCGATCTTGCTCGCGTCGCCGCCGCCGGCCATCGCGTTGAAAAAACCGCGCGGCGCCTCGATGATGTTGACCGCCGAGGTAAAACCGGCCGCCGCGAGCTCGGCGGCGGTAATGCCGTTCTCCGCCGATCGGCCGGCGTGCAGCGGCTTGGTCATCGTGCCGAAGTTCTCGCGCAGGCCCGAAGCCATGCTCGCCGCGAGCCCCAGCGTCCGGAGCAGCGCATCCTCTCTCAGGCGCAAGATTTTACCGATCGCCATCGCGGCGCCAAGCCCGCCGATCGTCGCGGTCGAATGAAATCCCGATTGATAATGCCGCGGGTCGATCGCGTCGGCGACCCGGCACTCGACCTCGACGCCGAGAATGTACGCAAGCAGCATCTCTTTGCCGGAGATGCCTTCGCGCTCGCCGACGGCAAGCACGGCGGCGAGAACCGGAGTCGTCGGGTGAGTGAGGAGGCCGTAGACGGATTCTTTCGATGTGGAAAGCTGCGTGTCGTCGTAGTCCATCGCATGGCCGGAGACGCCGTTGACCAGCGCCGCCTTCGCCGCGGGCGCGGCGAAGCCGGCGCCCACCACCGTCGCTTCGCCGGCGCCATGCATGCGGCGGACGTAGTCCTGCACGATGCGCGATCCCCTCTCCGTCGACCCTGCGACGATGACGCCGAGGCCGTCGAGAATGAAGCCTCGCGCGCGGCGGATGACTTCCGGCGCGACGTCGCGATACGAGGTCTTGCTGACGAAGCTCGCCAGCTCTTGCGTCAGCCCAACGGCGCGGTTTTCCTGGGCTGAATTTTTCATTGGCATCGAGAGGTAACATGATCACCGGCGCATTTCCAGCCGCCGTTGCAATGGGGGTATGCCGGGTCTAAAATGACCGGCATGTTCGGCCTCGGAATCTGGGAACTCCTGCTCATTTTCCTGATTATCCTGCTGCTTTTTAACCGCAGATTGCCCGATCTCGGCTCGGGTATTGCGAAAGGCATTCGCAATTTCCGGCGCACCATGAAAGAGCCGGACGAGATCGACATCACGCCGAAAGACGATAAAAAGGAAAAAAAGTAGTATGGATCGACCGCAGGCCGCGCGGCTCTACGCTTCGTCGGCGGAAACCACGCGATAGCCGAAGGTCTGCGGTGAGACATTCTGCCTGACAAATACGATGGAGAACGGCACCGACTCGTCAGGTTGAATCTCGAAGCGCCTTACCGGTCCGGTCTTCTGCAGGTCTTTGATTTCTTGCTCCGTCAGGTCGCGAATAATTTTAGGCGAGATCGCGTTGCCGATCGTGATTACGTGGCTTTCCAGGACGCTGCCGTCGGGCGCATAGGTATAACCTTCGATCTTGACCTCGCGCACTTTGACGCGGTTTCGGTTTACGGCGACGCCCGATACGAGAAAAATGTCGCGATTGCCCTGAATGCGCTGAAACCGTCCGATTACGCTTTGCAGGACAACGCCTTGCCGCAAATAGTCGTTGCGGACCATAGAAGAGCCGAGCAACGGGACGCTTTTGAGCAGCTTCTCAATCGGCTCCGGGCGCGCCTTGTAGAGCAGCGTCACGCTCGCGCACGCGAGGAGCAACACCCCGCTGAGAAAGAGAAAAGGTGCGACCGAGAGCGGCCGTCTTACTTCGGCTGCGGTCTCTGCGCCGTTTACAGTCTTGGCCTCGGGTTCGCGCGTGAACACGAACGCCGGCTCGGCAGGCTTCTCGAATCGCGGCGCCTTCGATTTCGCCGTGAAACGAGGCTCGGTATTTATCGTATGGAAAGCGAAATCATGTTCCGCGGGACGTTCCTCGATCTGCCAGTCGGTCGCCGTCTGGTGATTATCGGCGCTGTCCGGAACGACATCTTTCACGTCGAGAATTTCCTTCTCGCCGTCGACGGGGCGGCTCGACGATGGCGCAATTTCCGATGGAGTAACTTCCTCGGCCGCCGATTTCGCGTCCGCGTGCGGCGCCGGCGCGTCGAACGCGAAGCTAAGCTCCGGCGAGTCCGCGCGCGGCGCCTCGCTTCGCTGCCGCGCGGGCTTCGACGGACCCTTGCCGCCGAGAACAAAAACGTTCTTACATCGCGAGCAGCGAAAAATCGGGTTCGACGTCGCCACCGCGTCTTCGGATACGCGATAGGTCGTGCGGCAACCGGGGCATTGGACCAGCATGCTGTCTTTCAGCGGCTCGGGATTGTGTATGGTATGTTTGTGTGGATTTGAGATGATTTTATGGTAATTTGAGAAAATTTCAACCTGTAAATTGCAGCCAACCCCTTGAATAAAGAACAATCCGCCACGTCCAAACAAACAGGGCTAGCTGTGGAGCTGACCGAGCGGGACCTCATCCGCAACTGCCAAAAGGGGGACTCCGCCGCATATGAGGAGCTCACAGCCAAGTATTACCGCCGGGTGCTTATGGTCATTCTCGGCATAGTCCACCACCGCGAGGACGCCATGGAAGTTGCGCAAGAGACTTTCTACAAAGGCTTTCGCAACATCAAAAGCTTCCAGGGCGGATCGAGCTTTTACACGTGGATTTATCGCATCGCGGTCAATCTCGCGATCGATTTCCAGCGCCGGCAGAAGCGCGCCGTGGCGGACTCGAGAGAAAACATGGACGACGTCGTTGTCGCATCGGAATCGCTCGGCACCGACCCGTACCGCGAGCTGCGCGACCGCGAGCTGGGAGAAAGGCTTTTGGCTGCGATCGATGAATTGACGCCCGATCACAAAGCGGTCATCTTGATGCGCGCCGTGGAAGGATTGTCCTACAAGGAGATCGGCCGTATCATGGGCTGCTCCGAAGGGACAGTCATGAGCCGGCTTCACTACGCTCGGAAAAAATTGCAGGAGAAACTAGGCCCGGATTTATGAGCGATTGCGATCGCATTCAAGAATGGCTCGGCGCCTGGCTCGACGGCGAGCTGCCGCAGGCCAGAAGCGCGGAGGTCAAACTCCACGTCGAGAAGTGCGCCGCTTGCGCCGCCGAGAAAGTGCGCATTCAGCGTCTCGACGCCGCGCTTAAGCGCGCGCTCGAGGCGCGGGTGTCCGACGCCGCGTTCGCGCCGTTCTGGGCCGGGGTGCGCGAGCGGATCGCGCAAGAGAAATCGCCGCGCCAGCGCGTCTTCGACTGGATGCGCCGCGGCGTCGCTTTTCCGCGAATTGCGTGGGGTGTTCCGGTGGCGGCAGTGGTGCTGATCGCGCTTTTCTCGACGATACGCCCTTCCGGCTGGTTTGTTCCGTCGAATCAGGCATCGGTCGAATCGATCGACGGCCACGGCTTCAACGTCGCCTTGCTGCGCGAGGCGAAGACCAAGACAACTGTGATATGGCTGTTCGAAAACCAGGAAACCGAAGATGAGAATCCCGTCGAGCCTGCGGCGAGCGAGCAAGCTTTTTAGCCTGTGGCTGATTTTCGCCGCGCCGCTCGGGGCGGCCGAGCACCCGGCGGTGCCTGTCCAGCTCAAGATCGGAACGATCCTCGCGACGAATCAGGCGGAGTGTCTGGATTCGCAACTCGCGAAGCTCAAACAGCAGCTCGAGGTCGTGAAATACCGCTGCTATCGCTTGATCCGCGAGGAATCGAAAAAAAGCTCTTGGGACACAAATACCGTTTTCGAGATTCCCGGCGGCCGCTCGCTCGTCGTCATGCCTTATGAGTTTCGCAATGCCCGCGTCGCGCTCAAGGTGCGGCTTCTCGAAGGCGAAAAGCCGATCGTCGATACGACGGTACGATTCCCCAACAAAGGCAACTTCCTCCTCGGCGGTCCGGCGCACGAGGGCGGAGTGCTGATCCTCTCCATTTCCGCCGCCGCTCAATAGTTTTTCGAAGCTTTACAAGTCCGCTGTCGGCTGCTTATATCAGCAGACATTCTCGAGGCTGTCACGATTCGAGCCCGGTGCTCGCACGCCGGGGCTGGAGGGACAAGCAATGGACAATCGACTGCTGCGAATGATAGCCGCCGGCACGCTCGGCGCGGCGCTATGGCTTAGTCTGGGTTCGGCGGACGGCGCGTCCGCTCCGCTCACCAAGATGAGCTTCGGCATGCCGTCCACGCCGCCCAATGTCGTTCACATCACTCCGTGGGTGGCGAAAGAGCAGGGCTTCTTCGCCGAAGAAGGACTCGACGTCGAGATCAGCACCTTCGAAGGCGGAATCTATGTCTATCGCAACATCGTCGGCGGCGGGCTCGACGCCGGCGTCGGCGCCGGCGCCGCCGCGATCGTCTCGGCCGGCAAGAAGGCGGGCTTCAAAGCGATCTATTCTCCCGCGCCGAAGTTCAGCGCGACTTTGGCCGTGCGCGGCAACGTGAAGACATTGCAGGAGCTGAAGGGCAAGAATATCGGCGTTCAGGAAGTCGGCGGCTTCGCCGACGTCCTCAGCCGTATGGTGCTGGCGAAAGCCGGCATTAAGCCGGACGAGGTAAACTTCATTCCGATCGCCTCGGCCGACGTGCCGCCGCTCCTCGCCGGTCAGATAGACACGGCGATTCTCCATGTCGATCAGTTGATTTTGGCGCAGCAGAAAGACCCTTCCGTTCATGCGCTCGTGAAATTCTGGGAGCTCGATCCCAACCAGATTTTCCAGGCGGCGGTCGCGTCCGAGAAGAAACTCGCCGCCGAGCCGACGAAGTACGAGGCGCTCGTTCGTGCGCTCATCAAAGCGAGCCGCTTCATGTACGCCAACAAGGCGCGCACCGTGGAAATCGGCGTCAAATACGCCAAGATTCCGAAAAACGTCGTCGACAAGACCTACGACGAATTCACCAAGGGCAAAGTCTGGGCGCAGAATGACGGACTCGCGCGCGAGAAGGTGGATTACACGAGCGAGCGCATGGTGAAAGTCGGCAATCTGAAACCCGAGGAGCGGCCGAAGTTCGAAGATTTCGTCGCCGTGCCGATCGTCGAGGGGGCGATGAAGCGTTTTCCGCGGCTTCCGGATTACGATTGAACGACTAGCTAAAGCGCGCCGCGAACCGCATCCACGCTGCGAGGATTCTCCAGCGCCGAGAGATCTCCCGGGTCCTCGCTCAAATAAGCCGTGCGGACGATGCGCCGCATGATCTTCGCATTTCGCGTTTTCGGCAGATCCTCGAGAAATTTTACCGTCTGAGGCGTGAGCGGCTTACCGAGCTGCTCGGCTACTCTGTTTCGCAGCTCTTCGCGCAGCTCCTCGCTTGCCGCGCTCGACGGCTTGAGGACGCAGAAGCAAACCAGCGCTTCGCCTTTGATCGGATCGGGAACGCCGATCGCCGCGGCTTCGCTCACGGCGGGATGCGCGGTCAGAATAGATTCGACTTCGGCGGGCCCGAGCCGCTTGCCGGCGATTTTGATCGTGTCGTCCGAGCGGCCGAGAATGTACCATAAGCCGTCTTCGTCGACGGCCGCCCAATCGCCGTGGACCCAGACGTCGGGAAAGCGGCTCCAGTACGTTTGCAGATAGCGCTCCGAATCGTTCCAGAACCCGCGCGTCATGCCGATCCACGGCTTGCGCACGACGAGCTCGCCGACTTCGGCGCGCACCGATTTTCCTTCCTCGTTCGCTACATCGGCCGCGATGCCGGGAAGAGGTCCGGCGAAACCGCACGGCTTCATGGGAGTAAGGACGTTGCCGCAGACGAGGCCGCCCGAAGTCTCGGTGCCGCCGGAATAATTGATGATCGGCAGGCGGCCTTTGCCGGCGGTGTGGAAATACCAGAGCCACGCATCCGGGTTCCACGGCTCGCCGGTCGAGCCGAGGATCCTGAGGCTCGACAGATTGCGGCGCTCCGCCGGGCCGCTTCCATGAGTCATGAGAGCGCGAATGAGGGTCGGTGAAACGCCGAGGACGCTCACGCGATGGCGTTCAACGAGCGCCCACAACCGGTCTGGCGCGGGAAAGTCCAGCGCGCCTTCGTAGAGAACCATGGTGGCGCCGTGGAGGGTGGCGCCGAAAATCTCCCACGGGCCCATCATCCAGCCGAGATCCGTCACCCAATATACGACGTCCTCCGGTCCGATGTCGAAGCCGTGCATCATGTCCTGCGCCGCCTTGATCGGGAATCCGCAGTGCGTGTGCAGCGCGCCTTTCGGCCGGCCCGTGGTTCCCGATGTGTAGATGAGCATCAGCGGATCCTCGGCGTCGGTGCGCTCGGTTTCCGCTCGGTCGCTTGCGCGGGCGGTCGCCTCGCGCCATCGGAGAACGCGAAAACTTGACAAAGAGGAAGCGTCAATTGTGAGACGCTCGAGAACGAGAACGCGCTCGAGCGCCGGCGCAGTGGCCGCGGCTTCCTCGGCGATCGGCGTTAACAGCACGCGCCGCCCCCGGCGATAGAAGCCGTCGACCGTTAGG
The DNA here is from genome assembly GCA_021324155.1 of Pseudomonadota bacterium. Lineage (GTDB taxonomy): Bacteria > Desulfobacterota > Binatia > UBA9968 > UBA9968 > JAJPJQ01. The sequence continues at coordinate 27,999 of JAJPJQ010000045.1, read as the reverse complement.
AGAAATCGCGCGCCGCTATCGCGGAGCCGTTCGACGACGGCGGCGGCGCCGTAGCCGGAGAAGAGCGGCAGCGCGATGCCGCCGAGCTTCGCCACGGCGAAAAGCGCCGCGACGGTTTCCGGCAGCATCGGCATTAACAGCGCCGCCACATCGCCTTTCTTCATGCCGAGCGCGCGCAGCATGTTTGTCAGACGGCAGACTTCGCGGTTCAGCCCCTCGTAGGTGAGAACGCGAATTTCGCCGTCCTCGCCTTCCCAGCGAACCGCCTCGCGGTTCGCGGTCGGCGTCGCCATCCACTTGTCGAGGCAGTTGTGGACGATGTTCATCCGCGCGCCGCAGCACCAGCGCGGCCATGCGACGCCCTTGGACAGGTCGACAATGCAATCGTAGGGCCGGTAGAATTCGATCCCGAGCTCGTCGAGTACGGCGCGCCAGAACCATTCGAGGTCGTATATAGAACGGCGGTGCAGCTCTTCGACGCCATCGATACCGTGGCGCTCCATGAATTGGCCGAGGCGGCTCCGCGCGACGACCGTAGCCGTCGGATGCCAAACGAATTCGCCGTCGGTTTGAAATTTATTCAGCGTGTGACGAGCGTATCAGGGGGAAACGAGGGGCACAATGCAGCGCTATCGTCGAGCTATTCGATGACGTTTTTCTCGATCGGCTCGACGATTACGCCTTTGTCCTTCAGCCACTTGATCGCCTTGTCGACCTCGGCGCGCTCGCCGTCGATCTCCAGCGCAACGAGGCCCATCTCCGTGGTGACCGTCGACCCGCGGATGTTGAAGAGGATGTCGAATTTCTTCGCCAGCTGGCAGACGAGCGGCTCCTTCACGAGCTCCTTCGGAAACGTGAGATAGATCCGCTCGGACACTTTTTCTTTCTGCGCCTTCATCGCCGGCATCAGATCGAGAATTGCAGATTGCCCACCGCCATGCGGTCGCGCCAGCCGACCCACAGGTTCGTCGTGAGATACTTATCGCCGAAGTCCGGGAAAACGGTGACGAGCACGCCCGAGCGGAGCTTGCGCGCGATTTGCAGCGCCGCGTACATCGCCGCGCCTGAGGACTGACCGACCAGAATGCCCTCCTCCTGGCTCAAGCGATAAACCATCGCATAAGCGTCGTCGGTCGCGGCGGGGAATTTTTCGTCCAGCTCGTTCTCGTGATAGATGCCGGGCACGATCGACGTCGCCATGTGCTTGAGTCCTTCGAGGCCGTGCAGCGCGTCGTCGGGCTCGACGGCGACTACGCGGATCTTGGGATTCTTCTCTTTTAGATAGCGGCCCGTTCCCATGATCGTGCCGCCCGTGCCGATGCCCGCGATGAAATGGGTGATCCGGCCGTCGGTTTGGCGATAGATTTCCGGTCCGGTCGTCTCATAATGCGCCTGCGGGTTCATCGGGTTGAAGTACTGATCGGGCTTGAAATACTTTTCGGGGTTTTTGTGCAGGATCTCGCGGCACAAGCGGATCGCGCCGTCGGAGCCCTCCAGTGGGTCGCTGTAGGTCACTTTCGCGCCGTAGGCGTCGATGATGCGCTTGCGCTCGACGCTCACGTTGGCAGGCATGACCAGCTCGACCGGATAGCCGAGGACGCGGCCGATCATCGCCAGCGCGATGCCGGTGTTACCGGAGGTTGAGTCGATAATCGTTTTCCCGTGGGTGAGCTTGCCGGATCGGATCCCCTCCTGGATCATCTTGAGCGCGGGCCGATCTTTCACCGAGCCGCCGGGATTGAAGCCTTCGAGCTTGGCGAAAATTTTTACGCCCGGCGAGATGCCCTCGGCGATTCTGCGGATCTCTATGAGAGGCGTGTCGCCGATGAGATCGATGACGGAATCGATGATCTTCGGCTCGCGTAGCCGTTCGGCGGCGACCCAGCGCGCTGCGGTGGGATGGGCCATAAAAATGGTCGGTTAGATTTTATCCGCCGGCGATGGCGGGGACGATCGAGATGTTGTCGCCTTCTTTGAGCGAGGTCTCGAGATTCTGCAAGAATCGAATGTCGTCGCCGTTGACGTAGACGTTGACGAACCTGCGCACCTTGCCGGTCTCATCGCAGATGCGCTCTTTGATGCCGGGAAATTTCGTTTCCAGGTCGTCTACCAGGGCGCGCACGTTCAGGCCCTGGGCGTTTACCTCGTCGGCCCCGTTGGTGAATTTCCTGAGCGGGGTCGGCACGCGGACACGGACGCTCATGTTCATCCTCCCTGCCTCGAATTCCTCGCCGGTTTCTGCAGTCTGGCGGGTCAAAATCACCTTATAGCCCTAAGCGCCGGGGGTTGCAAGGCGGGACCGCTTTTGTGCCGCCGGCCCTGGCACGTATCATGCTGTTTTTTCTGGCAATTCCGAACTCGAGTGGATTTTATTGGTCAATCTCGCGCGGAGATGGCAAAATACGGAATTTGGCGCTTTCGGTAGAAAGATAAAATGACATTGTTTAATCGCTTTAAGGCGTTTCGATTATACTTGCTTGGCCTCGCCGCCGGCTTGATGATTTTCAGCGCCGTGCCCGCTGGCGCGCAGAATGGCAAAGATGCCCGATCGGCGAGACTTACTCAAACCCTTATCGATCTCCAGGAACAGCACGAAGCCCGCGCTACGCAGACGACGAAAGCGCCGCTGCGCGCGCCCAATCGGCGCGTGAAGCTGGTTGAGGATCGTGTTGTCGTGGACGCCATCGCCGAGAACGACGCCGAGACGCTCAGGGCCGAGCTCGAAGCGCTCGGCATGCAAAAGGCCGTCGTATCCGGCCGCATCGTCTCCGGCGAGCTGCCGGTCGGGGCGATTGCAGCGACAGGCGAGCTGCGCAGCCTCCGCTTCGCGCGCGAGGCGTCTGCCGGCCTTCACGCGGGCAGCGTGACGAGCCAGGGCGACGCTTCCATGAAGGCGGCCGTCGCGCGGAGCAATTTCGGCGTCGACGGCACGGGCGTCAAAGTCGGAGTTTTGTCCGACAGTTTCAATTGCCTCAGCGGCGCCGCGAGCGATGTTGCCAGCGGCGATCTCTCGACCGTCCAGGTCGTGCAGGAAATCTCCAGCTGCTCTGGCGCAACAGATGAAGGCCGCGCGATGCTGCAGATCGTCCACGACGTCGCGCCCGGCGCTTCGCTCGCATTCGCCTCAGCGTTCAACGGCACCGCCGCGTTCGCGAACAACATCAAGGCGCTGAAAAATGCCGGCGCGAAAGTCATTATCGACGACGTATTCTATTACGCCGAGCCAATGTTTCAGGACGGACCCATCGCGCAAGCAGTGGACACGGTCGTCGCCGGCGGCGCGGCTTATTTTTCGGCGGCCGGCAACGAGGCGCGCCAAAGCTATGAGAGCAGTTTCCGCGCGGGCACTGCATATGCTCAGGGTGCCTTCCCAGCTGCGGGAATAGGCTTAACATTTCGAGGCGGAACAGCGCACAACTTCAATTCCAGCGGGTCGGATGAATTTCAAAGCGTAACCGTCGCAGGAAATGCGGAAATTATTATCGTGCTGCAATGGAACTCGCCTTTTTTCTCCGTAAGCGGCTCGCCCGGGACGCAAAACGACCTCGACATCTACCTCGTAAACAGCGTCAATCAGGTCGTCGCTAAAAGTGCTTTTAACAACATCGGGAACGATCCCGTCGAAATTTTGGACTACATCAACCACAGTGCTTCCGCCCAAGTGCTGAAATTGATGATCGTAAAAGCTAGCGGCGCGAATCCGAGCTTGCTGAAGTACGTCTACTTCGGCTCGATGACGGTGAACGAGTACGACACGCAAAGCAGCACGATCTACGGCCACTCCAACGCGGCCGGCGCGGAGGCGGTCGGCGCCGCTTGGTATAACGAAACCCCGCAGTTCGGCGTGACTCCACCGCTGCTCGAACCTTATTCTTCAGCGGGCGGTACGCCGGTTCTCTTCAGCACTTTGGGCAATCCGATCAACGACCCGCGCGCGGGCAAGCCCGAGATCACCGCGCCGGACGGCGGCAACACGACATTTTTCTTCTCTGACACTCCGACCGATGCGGATAACTTTCCCAACTTCTTCGGCACCTCGGCGGCCGCGCCGCACGCGGGCGGCGTCGCGGCCCTGCTGTTTCAGGCGAATCCCTCACTCGCTCCCGGGGACGTCTACGTGGCGCTGGAGAATTCGGCCATCGACATGGGGACCGCAGGATTCGACAACGACAGCGGCTTCGGTCTCGTTCAGGCCGATGCGGCGCTCGGCGTTGTCGCCACCGGATTGGATTTAGCGTTGACCGGCACCGACGCGCCGGATCCGGTGATCGTCGGCAACAACGTCACATACACGCTGACGGTCAAGAACCGCGGTTTCATCGACGCGACCGGTGTCACGGTCACGGACATTCTGCCGGTTAGCCTCAATCTGATCACCGCGACGCCGAGCCAGGGTAGCTGCAGCGGAACCACTACGATCACGTGCAATCTCGGCGGCATCCTCAATCAGGGAACCGCCACGATTACGATCGTCGCCGCGACGACGGCCATTGGCCAGGCGGCGAACAGCGCTTCGGTCGCCGCCAATGAGAGCGACTTCAATTCCACCAACAATACAGTCAATCAAGCCACGACGGTTTCGCCGCCGCCGCTGGTGGTGGGCGCCAATAGTTTGCCGAACGGCGAAGTTGGATTCAGCTTCAGCGCGAATTTGCAAATCAGCGGCGGCGTCGGGCCGTATACGGCCAACGTCATCGCGGGCGCGCTGCCGCTTGGTCTGACTCTCGATAGCTCCACAGGCGTGATCAGCGGAACGCCGACCAAAGCCAACAATAAGAAGTCGCCGCTTTTCACGGTTCGCGTGACCGACAGCGCGAGCAAGTCGGTTACGAAACAATTCTCGATCGCCATCTATCCCGTGCTGGTGAATAAGACCAAAAGCTTGAAGAAGGGGACGGTGGGGAAGAATTACAGCGTAACGCTCAAGGCTTCGGGCGGGAAGCTGCCGTATACTTGGTCGCTGGTGGGGGGCAGTTTGCCGGCGGGACTATCTCCGAATTCGGCGGGGAAGGTCTCAGGGATGCCGGGCGGCGGCACGCAGGCTACTTACCCGTTGACGTTCCGGGTTACCGACGCGCTGGGGAACTCCGACGACGTACCGCTGTCGCTGGTGATTCAGTAGCGCGTCAACTTATTCTCCAGCCGCGACCTTACCCGGCGCGGTTTCGGCGAGCTCGGCGTAGAGGTCGTCGAAGTTCTTCAACGTCGCGTTGATCTTGAACGGCTTTTCGACGCTCGCGACGACCGACTCCAGGCACTTATAGCCGTTGCCGGTGACGCTGATAACGATCGACTCGTCGCGCGGGATTTTTCCCTGCTGGATGAGCTTCTTCGCAACGGCGACTTCGGTGCCGCCCGCGGGCTCGGTGAAGATGCCTTCCGTGCGCGCGAGCAGCTTGATGCCGTCGATGATCTCCTCGTCGGTGACGCTCTCGCCCCAGCCGCCCGATTCGCGAACCGCCTGGAGCACGTAATAGCCGTCGGCCGGATTGCCGATCGCGATCGAGCTCGCGATCGTGTTCGGCTTGACGGGGCTGATCAAGTCCGTGCCTTTTTTCAGCGCCTGCACCATCGGCGCGCAGCCCGTCGCCTGCGCCGTGTAAATTTTGCATTCGCTCGATTCGATAAGTCCGACCTGTTCCAGCTCTTTAAACGCCTTGTGCAGCTTGGGAAGAATCGTGCCGCCGGCCGAGGCGACGACGATGTGCTTCGGCAGCTTCCAGCCTAATTGCTCGGCGACTTCGAAGGCGTGCGTCTTGGCTCCCTCGGCGTAATAGGGACGGAGATTCACGTTGACGAACGCCCAGCCGTACTTGTCGCCGATCTCGCTGCAAAGACGGTTGACGTCGTCGTAGTTGCCCTGGATCGCGATGGTCTTCGGCCCGTAGATCGCTGAGCCGATGATTTTTCCCTGCTCGAGGCCGTCGGGGATGAAGACGTAGCAGTTGAGGCCCGCCTTGGCGGCGTGCGCCGCGACCGAGTTCGCGAGGTTGCCGGTCGAGGCGCACGAGACGGTCTCGAAGCCGAACTCGATCGCCTTCGAGATCGCGACCGAGACGACGCGGTCTTTGTACGAGAAGGTCGGGTGGTTGACGGAGTCGTCCTTGATGTAGAGTTCCTTGACGCCCAGCACTTCGCCGAGCCGATGGGCGCGCACGAGCGGCGTAAATCCGGAGTAGAGGCCGGCGCGCGGCTCGCCGTCGATCGGCAGCAGCTCGCGGTAGCGCCAGAGATTTTTTGCCCGCTCCGCGATTTTCTCGCGCGAGAGCGCCTTCTTGATCGCGTCGTAGTCGTAGACGACCTCCAGCGGACCGAAGCACGTCTCGCAGACGTGGAGCGGCTCCTTGGGATAATCCTGGCCGCACTCGCGACACTTCAACCCTTTAACGTAGCTCATGGCTTCTCCTCTCCGCCTTTTCGCCGCAGGCGGCGCACGCGGGATTTTTTCGTATTTCGATGGTCCTGAAGTTCATTGTTTTCGCGTCGTAGGTGAGGACGCGATCGGTCAATAACTCTTCATCCATGCCGCTGAGATATTTGATCGCCTCCGTCGCCTGGATCGCGCCGATCACGCCGGCGACCGCGCCGAGGATACCCGCCTGCTGGCAGTTCATCAGTTCGCCCGGCCCGGGCGGCTCCTGGAAGACGCAACGGTAGCAGGCGCTTTTCCGCGGCACGACGGTCATCGTCTGCCCGTGCAGGCGCACGATGCCGGCGTGCGAGAAGGCTTTCCCGAGCGAGACGGCGGTGTCGTTGACGAGGAATTTCGTGTCGAAGTTGTCGCTGCCGTCGACGATGAAATCGTAGGCGGCGAAGATCTCCGGCGCGTTTTCCGGCTGCAGCCTGGTCGGATAAATTTTAATCGCAATTTCGGGATTCAACCCGGCGAGCTTTTCTTTCGCCGAGGCGACTTTCTCGCGGCCGATGTCCTGGGTCGTGTGCAAAATCTGCCGCTGCAAGTTCGACAGCTCGACGCGGTCGCCGTCGATGAGGCCGAGCAGGCCGACACCGGCGGCGGCGAGATAGAACGCGGCCGGCGAGCCCAAGCCGCCGGCCCCGATCACGAGCGCCTTGCTCTCGCTCAGGCGAATCTGGCTCTTGCCGCCGAAGTCGGGAATCATGATCTGGCGACTGTAGCGCTCGATCTCGTCCTGACTGAGTCGCGTCGTCATTTCGAAACCTGTCGTCTCATGGCCAAAAAAAAACCTCTTCTCGCAAGATAAGAAGAGGTTTTTACCCTCACCTTATCTTCCCCCCGGATGTCCCGGAGGCGGGAATTAGCACCAGCGTTTCACCGTTCGGTGAAACCGGTTGCTGTGGCATCTACGGGCCGCTCCCTCCGCCACTCTGGATAAGGTCCAGTTATGTGACTTAACGCTAGCCCACCGGCCTGTCGGTGTCAAGGGTCTCGTGCCCGGCCGATTTTCCGGGGAACTATTCCCGGCCTTGCTGAACTCCCAAGGCTGAAAACCTGCTCTTGACTGGCTCCGTTATTTATGTAACCATTGGTTACATAAAGCCGAATGAGCTCAAGAAAATCCGCCGCGACCAGTTGAAGCTCACGCAGGCCGCGCTGGCCGAAAAACTCGGCACCACGCGCGTTACCGTCGCCCGCTACGAGACCGGCGCGCGGCGCATCCCCGGCGTGGTCGAGGTCGCCGTCGGCCAATTCAAGCAAATGCCGCGCATCCCGATGCTCGGCATCGTCGCCGCCGGCAAGCCGATCGAGCCGGTCGCGCAAAAAGAGTTCCTCGACCTGCCGCTCGGCAACGAAGAGAGCTTCGCGCTCAAGGTCGAGGGCGAGTCGATGCGCGAGGAGGGCATCATGCCCGGCGACCTCGTGATCGTCCGGCGCCAGGCGCGCGCCGCCGCGGGCCAGACCGTGGTCGCGCTCTTGAACGGCGAAGCCACAGTGAAAAAATATTTCCCGAAGCCCGATCACATCGAGCTGCGCCCGGCGAACGCCGCGATGCAGCCGATCCGAGTCACGCCGGACGACAGGTTCGAGATTCAAGGCGTCGTCGTCGGGCTCATCCGCCACTTCAAATAAATAATGCGAAAGTTCTTTTTCCATGCCGCGCCAGATCGTCTGTTTCCAGGTTCCATCGCTTCACATCGCCGTCGCGCGCGCGAGCGCGCCCGCGCTCTGCCGCCGCCCCGTCGCCGTCGCGCCGCCGACCGCTAGGGCCGTCCTCTTCGAAGTCTCCGCCGAGGCGCTCGCCGAAGGCGTCTGCGCGGGCATGCCGCTCGACCTCGCGCGCCTGCGCTGCCCCGGGTTAAAAATCATCGCGCCGCAGAGCGAAGCCGTTCCGGCGGCGCACGCGGCGGTGCTCGAATCGCTCCGCTACTTCAGCCCGATTTGGGAGCCGATCCGTCCCGGCCATTTCTATCTCGACCTCACCGGCACGGCGCGGCTTTTCGGCCGCGCGGTCGACACCGCCGCGCGCATGGAGAAGGATGTCCTCGAGCGCCATCACCTGAGCGGCGTCGCCGGCGTCGCGACCAACAAGCTCGTCTCGCACATCGCGGCCGATGCCGTCGTCAAGCCGCCCGACCTCTGCGGCGTCGACCCCGGCGCGGAGAAAACATTTCTCGCGCCGCAGCCCGTCGCCGCGCTGCCGTCGCTCCATCGCCTGTGCGGCGGCAAGACGCCGGATTTTCTCGAAATGCTCGGCGAGCTCGATCTCACGACGTTAGGCAAGGTCGCGGCGACGCCGCCGGGCCACTTGGAATTGGTCGTCGGACCGCGCTCGCGTCTCATGCAGCAGTGGGCGGCGGGCTTCGATCCGACGCCGGTGTGGCCGGCGGAGCGCCGGCCGTCGCTCGAAGTCTCGTACACGCTCGCGCCCGATGAGCTGGACGACGCGGCGCTCCTCGCCGCGCTCTACGGCCTGTTGGAGCGGCTTTGCCGCCAGCTCCGCGCGCGCGAGCGCCTCTCGGCCGGCGTGCGCCTCGACGTCGTCCAAAGCGACGGCGTCGAATTCAGCGGGCGCGCGCCGCTCGCCGCGCCGTCGCATTGGGAATGCGACCTCTATCCCGTCGTCGAAAAATTATATTTCCGCCTGTTCCACCGCCGCGTGCGCGTACGAAGGGTGGTCCTCGCGGCCGAGAAGCTCGCGGAGCAGAGCCGCCAGTTCTCGCTCTTTCCCGAGCAGCCGCCGGAGGAAAATCTGAAACAACAGCGGCTCGCCGCCGCGCTCGACGCGGTGCGCGCGCGCTTCGGGAAAAACGCCGTCTCGTGGGGGAGCGTGTGAACTTCGTTCATTTACACGTGCATTCGTCGTATTCCCCGATGCGCGGCGTCGCTTCGCTCGAAGATCTCTGTCGCGCCGCCGCGGCGCAGGGCGCGAAACAGCTCGCGCTCACCGACACGAACGGCCTTTACGGCGCGGTGCGCTTCGTCGAGACCGCGCGGCAGCACGGGCTCGAGCCGATTCTCGGCGCCGAGCTGGTCCACGGCGCGCATCGCGCCGTCTGCCTCGCGAAAGACGCCGAGGGCTACGCGAATCTTTGCCGCATTCTCTCCGAGCGCCACTGCGAGAAAAATTTCGCCGCGATCGACGCGATCGCGCGTCATCGCCGCGGTGTAATCGTTATCTCCGACGATCTCGCGGCGGTGAAAACGTGGAGCGAAGCGTCGCGCGAGGATATCTACGTCGAGCTCACGCCCGGGCCGCGCATGCACGAAGCGGTGAAATTCGCGCGCGCGCTCAAGCTTCCGCCGGTCGCGACCAACAAGGTGCATTTCGTCAAAGCCGAAGATTACGCGCTGCACCGCCTGCTGCGCGCCATCGACTTGAACGCGACGCTCTCGCGCGTGCCGGAGAGCGAATGCTGCGCGCCGGATGCCTGGCTCATGCCGCTCGCGCGTCTCGAGCGTTATTACGCGCACGTGTCCGAGGCGCTCGCGAACGCGTCGGCAATCGCGGCCGGCTGCCGCAGCGACTGGGATTTCAAGGAAACGATTTTCCCGGCGTTTCGCGCGCTCTCGGACGCCGAGGCGTTCGCGCTGCTGAAAGAAAAGACCTACGCCGGGGCGCGGCGGCGCTACGGCGGCCTGCCCGACGACGTCCTGGAGCGCATCGAGAGCGAGCTTGCGATCATCCGCGACAAAAGCTTCAGCCATTATTTCCTCATCGTGGACGAGATCGTCGGCGCCCGCATGACGTGCGGGCGCGGCTCGGCCGCGGCCTCGATCGTCTCGTACGCGCTCGGCATCACCGACGTCGATCCGGTGCGCCACCGGCTCCAGTTCGAGCGCTTTCTGACGCGCACGCGCAACGACCCGCCCGACATCGACGTCGATTTTCCCTGGGACGAGCGCGACGACGTTCTCGCGTGGGTGTTCGACACCTACGGCGGCAAAGGCGCCGCGCCCGCCAAAATCGCCATGGTCGGCAACCAGAATACGCTCGCGCTCCGCGGCGCGCTGCGCGAAGTCGCGAAAGTCTACGGCATCGCGCCCGGGGAGATCGATCAAAACGCTTCGGTCATTTTGAAGCGGCTGAATTTTTTGCGCATGGCGGAAAGCCCGGAAGGGGAGTCGTGGGCGGAATCGCTCTGCGAGCTCAAAGAATTCGCCGCGCCGTGGCCGGAGATCCTCGACCGCGCGTTCCGCGTCGTCGGCCACTTCCGCAACCTCGGCCTTCACTGCGGCGGCATTGTCGTCGTGCCCGACGAGATCCGCAAATACGTGCCCGTGGAAATCTCCGCGAAGAAAATTCCCGTGCTCCAGTGGGAGAAGGACCAGGTCGAGGACGGCGGCCTGGTCAAGATCGACCTCCTCGGCAACCGCTCGCTCGCGGTCGTGCGCGACGCGCTGAAGGCGATCAGGGAAAACGCCGGCATCGAGATCGACTACCACACGTGGAACCCCGTCGACGACGAGAAGACGCGGGACTTCATCCGGCGCGGCGACACGATCGGCTGCTTCTACATCGAATCGCCGGCGACGCGCCTGCTGCTGAAAAAGCTCTGGACCACGATGCCCGCACATCTCAAGGAGAAAGCCGATGTCTTCGAGTATCTCGTCGCGGTCTCCTCGCTCGTGCGCCCCGCCTCGATCACGTTCGTCAACGAGTTCGTCCGCCGCTCGCACGGCGTGCCCTACGACCCGCTCCATCCGTTATTGGAGCAGGCGCTCGCCGAGACGCACGGCATCATGGTGTATCAGGAGGACGTCGCCAACGTCGCCGTCGCGCTGGCGGACTTCACCCCGAGCGAGGGCGAGCATCTGCGCAAGATTCTCAACAAGAAACACAAGCAGCTCCAGCTGAAGGACTACCGCGAGCGCTTCTTCCGCCGCGCGATGGAAAAGGAAGTCGCGCCCGCGATCGTCGAGCGCATCTGGAAGATGATCATGAGCTTCGCGGGCTACAGCTTCTGCAAGCCGCACTCGGCGAGCTACGCGCGCCTGTCTTTCAAGTGCGCGTACCTCAAGGCGCACCATCCGGCGGAATTCATGGCGGCGGTCATCAGCAACGAGGGCGGTTTTTATCCGACTTTCGCCTATGTCTCCGAGGCGCGCCGCATGGGCATCGAGTTCCTGCCGCCCGACGTCAACGCAAGCGCGTGGGCCTACACGCCCGCGGGAAAAAACATCCGCGTCGGCTTCATGCAGATCAAGGGCCTGGAGCGCGCGTGGATCGATAAAGTCCTCGCCGAGCGAAATGCCGCCGGGCCGTTCCGCTCGCTCAACGATTTTCACGCGCGGACGCGTCCCGGCCTTGCGGCCCTGCGGCTCCTTATAAAGGCCGGCTGCTTCGATTCCATCGCCGGCGGCCTTACGCGCCCGGCGCTGTTATGGCGCGCCCACGCGCTCGCGGCGGGGAAGGAGGGCGACGACCTGCCTGCGCCGCGCGATTTTTCCGAGCAGCAGAAGCTCAAGCACGAGATCGAGCTCTTCGGCTTTCCGCTCCGCCGCCGCGCGCTCGAGCTTTACCGCTCGCCGCGCGTTGACGCGTGCGTGCCGGCGCGCGACCTCGCGCGCCACGCGGGCCGATCGATCGCGATGGCGGGCATTCTCGTGAGCGAGAAGATGACGCAGACGAAAAAGGGCGATTTGATGGAGTTCGTCACGTTCGAGGATTTGACGGGAATCTACGAGACGACGTTTTTTCCCGGCGCGTACCGAAAATATTACCAGCTGCTCGAAGGCGGCCGGCCGTTTCTGCTCCACGGCCGCGTCGAGGAGGAATTCGGCACGTTCACGCTCAATATCGCGGGCGTCGAGCGTCTGGATATGCGACGGGGGGCTGCTATATTGGAAGTGGATTCGCCGGAGCGGCCTGATGGCTTTACAGCGGCTCAAACGCGATCGCTCGGCGGCCGACTTCCTGCCGCCGGTCAAAACCCTCCCCGCGCTTAAAAAAGCGTCCGCGTCCTGCAAAGGCTGCGACCTCTACAAGCGCGCGACGCAGACGGTCTTCGGCGAGGGGCCGAAGGACGCGCTCGTGATTTTCGTCGGCGAGCAGCCCGGCGACTACGAAGACAAGGCGGGCCATCCCTTCGTCGGCCCGGCGGGGCGCATGTTCGACAAGGCGCTCGCCGAGGCGCGGCTAGACCGCGAGAAGGTTTACGTCACCAATGCGGTCAAGCATTTCAAATGGAAGCCGATGGGGAAGCGGCGCAAGCACGAGCGCCCGCTCGCGAGCGAGATGAACGCTTGCTTTCCGTGGCTCGAAAGCGAAGCCGAAGCCGTCCGCCCGCAGATCCTCGTCTGCCTCGGCGCGACCGCCGCGCAGTCGGTGTTGAAGAAAAAAGTCGCGATTCAAAAAGAGCGCGGCACGTTTCAGGAATCGCCGCTCGCGCCGGCGACGTTCGTCACCGTCCATCCGTCCTCGATTTATCGCCATCCCGAAAAGTCGCAGCAGGAGCTGGAGTACCGCCGCTTCGTCGACGACATGAAGCTCGTCCGCGCCAAGCTCGCCGAGCTGGAAAAGAAGCGCGTGCGGCTGGCGGGGTAGCTAAGAACGATGCGGATTTTCAGCGTGGATGTGCCGGCATAGGGGCTGTTATGGGTCCTTGAAGAAGAAAAGAGAACGCGTCAGTAAAGCTGCCGGCTCTCATAACCGCCGTCAGAAAAAGAAAAGCGAATAACAAACCGACATTGTAGAGCCTCAGCGCGCCTAATGAGGTTGCTGGGAGAGTTGGAACTCAAACAACTCAGCTCTCGAAAATCCGCATAATCTTCTTCTCGTCAATTCCTAAAACTTCCGCCCGCCAAGCTATGGTGTGAAAACCTAGCCTAATGCTATGCTGCGCGGCAGAGGTGCGTCCATGGACTTGAAAGCCCTGCTCACCGTCTTCGGCTCCGTATTTGTCGCCGAGCTGGGCGACAAGACCCAGCTCGCGACCCTGCTCTTCGCGTCCGATAAGCAGGTGAGCAAACTCACTGTCTTCATCGGCTCGGCGTCGGCGCTGGTGCTCACCTCCGCGATCGGCGTGCTCGTCGGCGCCCTGCTGAGCGAGCACATCGACGAGCGTTATCTGCGTTACATCGCCGGCGCCGGCTTCATCGCCATCGGCGTCTGGTCGCTGGTGAAAGCCTGACGCGAATGGATTACCTCGAAGACGTCCTGCGGCTGATTCTCGATCCGAAGAATTTCGTCGGCGCGCTCTTCTACGCCATCGTGTTTCTGACCGCGGCGCTGCTCGCCGGCCGCCTGGCGCGATTATTCGCCCGCCGCAGCGCGCGTCATTTCTCCGATATCACGGCGATCAACTTCGTCGCTCAGTTGCTCCAGGTCGCCGCATTCGTGATCGCGCTGATCCTCTACGCGCAGCTGATCCCGGCGCTGCGCTCGATGGGAACGGCGCTGCTCGCCGGCGTGAGCGTCGTGTCGGTCGTTGTGGGCATCGCCGCGCAGAATACATTGGGCAACTTGATCGCGGGATTCTCGCTGCTGCTCTACCGCCCATTTCACATCGGCGACCGCGTGCAGCTCAATACGCCGCGCGGTGTGGCGACCGGGACGGTCACGTCGCTGTCGCTCGGCTACACGGTGCTGACCGATCCCGACAAGCACGAGATCATCGTGCCCAACAGCGTGATGGTGACGCAGGTGATCATCCGCCTGGCGCAGGACGGCCGGCGGCCGCTCGGCGAATCAACAGGTGAAAGACAATTTTGAATTATGAATTTTGACTTTGAATTAAAAATTCAGCGTCCAAAATTCAAATTAATCAGGCAGCGAGCCATAGTTCCCAGAGATTCCCGTCCGGGTCTTTGACGTAAAGCGAATAGCTTTTGCCGTCGCCGTGGTCGCGCGTGTTTTCGACTTTGGTCCCGGCGCGCTCCAATTCTTTCAGCACGTCGGCTTTGTCGCGCCAGGGCACCATGATGGTGTGGTGCGGCACGCCGTTGCGCGGGCTTTCGGACGCGTCGAAGAGATGGACCTGAACGTTGCCGAGCTGCACGTCGATTTCCTTGACGCGCCCGCGCTTGAGCTGCTCCTCGGTGGGCTCGATGCGGCGCACGACCTCGCCGCCGAGCGTCTGTGTGTAGAATTTTTCCGCCTGCGCGAGGTTTTTCGCGTTCAACGCGAACGTCCTCAGCGTTTTGACTTCGAGCATAAGCGCCTCCTGGAGCGTGTTGACAGGTAGAGACCCCTGTGTGACAACTAAGCCATACTTTTCGCCCGTCGTGAAATCAACACCGGAGGCATTCATGAAGCGTTTACTGCCGGCATGCGCGGCGCTGCTCCTCTCGGCTTCGACGCTCTCAGCGCAGGTGACGACGCGCATCGCTTCCGGCTACAGCGCCACCTCCGGGCCGCACGCCGTCCTCTGGGTCGGGCGCGAGGCGAACCTGTTCGAAAAACAGGGGCTCAGGGTGGAAGTCGCCTTTATCCGCAGCGGCACGACGATGTCGCAGGCGCTGCTCGCGGGCGAGCTGGCGGTTGCGCAGACGGGCGGGCCGGCGGTAATTCAGGCCGCCGTCGGCGGCGCCGACTTCGTTCTGCTGTCGGTCGTCCTGAATACGACGCCGATCGTCATCATGGGGACTGTTAACAGGATGGAGGAGCTGAAAGGCAAGGCGATCGGCGTGACGCGCTACGGCGCCAACACCGACATCTCGGCGCGCTATGCGCTGAGAAAATACAATCTTGTGCCCGACAAGGACGTCGCGATTGTCCAGCTCGAAGAGTACGCCGGTATCATGGGCGGCATCGCCTCGGGGCGCATCGCCGCCGGTGCGCTCGCCGACCCATTCACGATGCACGCGGCGAAGCTCGGCTATAAAGAGCTCGCCAACGTCGGGAAGCTGGGACTCGAATTTCCCTTCGTCACGCTGACCGCGAAAAAATCCTATGTGCGCGACCACGCCGACATCGTGCAGCGCTTCATGCGCGCGTACGTCGAAGCGATCGCGCTGTACAAGAACAAGCCCGATTTCGCCGCCAAGGTGACGCAAAAGTACACCGGCATCAAGGACCCGGAGATCCTTTCCGCAACGGTGGGCTTTTACGCGCCCCAGCTCGCCGCGGCGCCTTATCCGACCGTCGGCGGAATCCGTTTTATCCTCGATCAGCTCGCGCCGCAGAATCCCAAGGCGAAGACTGTCGCGCCGGAAAGCCTCATGGACACGCAGTTCGTCAAACAGCTCGAAGACACCGGCTACATCAAATCTTTGTATCCCTCCCGGTAAGCGCTTTTGTTACCACGATTTTTCCTCGCTTTTTTGCTGCTCCTCTGCGGCTGCGCCTCGGCGGCGCCGACGCAGCGCGCCGCCATCGATATCGCGCTCGTCGAGGAGATCAAGCCGCGGCTCGCGGCGCTCCGCGGCCTTGCGTTCAAGGCGCCGGTGCCGATCGACATCAAGAGCCGGTCCGAGATGCAGGCCGACTTCGTGCGGCAGCTTGCGGAGGATTACGGCGACGACGGGCTTGCGAAGCTGTCGCTCGCGTACGGCAAGCTCGGTCTCATTCCGGAAAAAATCGACCTGAAGAAAGCACTGCTCGAGTTCTACAGCGCCGAAGTCGTCGCCTACTACGACGTCCGCACCAAGCGGCTCGTGCTCCCCGACCGCGCCGCCGGCGCGGGCGAGGAGATACAGGTCGTCGTCGCGCACGAGCTGACGCACGCGCTTCAAGCGCAGCATTTTCCTGTGGTCGAGCGGCTCACCAAAACGAGCGACGACGACGGCGATATCGCGCTCCAGTCGATCGTCGAAGGAGACGCGACGCTCAGCGGCTACGCTTACATCGGCGCCGGCGCGAAGGAGCTGGCGGTCCTCGGGCCCGCCCTGCAGGCCGACATGGGCAACCCGCCGGCCGGGGTGAAAGACGTTCCGCAGGCGCTCATCGAGGAAATGTTTTTTCCCTATTATGCGGGCGTCGGCTTTCTTGCGCCGATCCTCGCCGGGGGCGGCTGGACGGACGTCGACGCCGTCTACGCGGCGCCGCCGCTTTCGACGGAGCAGATTCTCCATCCGGAAAAATACTTCACCGATCCCGATCCGCCGACGCGGATCGATTTCGGCGATCTGGCAGCGCTCTTTCCGGCGGATTGGAAGGAGATCGAAAGCAATGTGCTGGGCGAATTCATGACGCGGGTGCTTTTCGAGCAGCACCTGCCGAAGGACGACGCGCGGACCGCAGCCGAAGGCTGGGACGGCGACCGCTTCGTCGCTTACGCGCGCGGCGCCGAAGTCGCGTTCGTCTGGGCGAGCGCCTGGGATTCCCAAAGCGACGCGGAGGA
Source organism: Pseudomonadota bacterium (assembly GCA_021324155.1). GTDB lineage: Bacteria > Desulfobacterota > Binatia > UBA9968 > UBA9968 > JAJPJQ01. Next base: position 11,298 of record JAJPJQ010000045.1, on the reverse strand, counting down.
GTTCATCGAAGCGTACCGCCGGCTCGCGGCGAAGCGTTCTCCGGGAACGTACGCGTACGTCGAGCGCCGCGGGCCGCAGGCGCTCGTCGTCGAGGGGCTCGACCGCGCGCGCGTCGCCGGCGCGGTCGAGAAGGTCTGGCGGGAGTTGAAGGCGAAGGAGGAGCCTTTTACGCCGCCGCGCTTCGGCGCGGCGAAGCCGACGCCGGCCGCGTGGCCGGATTCCCTCTCAAGATAGTCTCGCGTTTTCGGATTTCGAGTTTCGAGGAAGAACACCCACACCCTTGCCCTCTTCCTAAGGGAGCGGGAATCGGATCGGTAAAAAAGAAGTTGGAAAAATGTTCACCGCTCCCACCGGGAGAGGGTGGGGTGAGGGTCTTTTCTTTCGCGAAACCCGAAACTCGGAACTCGAAACTTTTTAATATCCCAGCGCGCAGCCGTCCTTGCGCGGGTCGGAGCCGCCGAGCAGCGTGCCGTGCTCGGGATGGATCAAGATTCCCTGGCTGCCGCCGAAGTTCGCCTCGCCGACGATACGGTGTCCTTTGCGCGCGAGCGCCGCGCGCGTCTCCGGTGAAAAGCCGGGCTCCAGCGCCACATCGAAGCCGTCGAGATGATTGATCCGCGGCGCGTCCATCGCCTGCTGCAGGGGCATGCCGAAGTCGATCATGTTGACGAGCATCTCGACCTGCCCCTGCGGCTGCATGTGCGCGCCGGTCACGCCGAAGATAAGCAGCGGCCGGCCGTCCTTGAAGACCATGGCCGGCATGATCGTGTGCATCGGGCGCTTGCGCGGCGCGACGCAGTTGAGATGCGCGGCGTCGAGCGCGAAGAGCTTGCCGCGGTTGTGCAGCATGATGCCGGTCGATCCGCCGACGAGCCCGCAGCCGAAGCTTTCGAACAGACTGTTGATGAACGAAACGGCGTTGCCCTCGCGGTCGACGGCGCAGAAGACTTGCGTATCGCCCGAGCGGGCGGCGAGTCCCGGCGGATATTCGCCGGCGCGGGCGGCGTCGATGAGCTTCGCGCGCTCGGCGGCGTAGGATTTCGAGATCAATTTTTCCGTCGGCAGACGGACGGCGTCCTGGTCGGCGAGGTAGCGGTCGCGGTCGGCGAACGCGAGCTTTTTCGCCTCGACGAGGAGGTGAACGTATTCGGCGCTGCCGAAGCCGAGGCTTTTTAAGTCGTAGCGCTCCAGAATATTCAGCATCTGGAGAACGGTCATGCCCTGCGTGTTGGGCGGCATCTCGATGACGTCGTAGCCGCGGTAGTCGGTCTGGATCGGCTCGACCCATGTGGACGTGTGCTGCGCGAAGTCGTCGAGAGACAAGAGGCCGCCGTTCGCTTCGGAGAAGCGCACGATCTCGCGCGCGAGCGCGCCGCGGTAAAAAACGTCTTTTCCTTCGGCCGCGATCGTCTTGAGGCTCGCGGCGAGCGCCGGCTGCCGGAAAAGCTCACCCGCGCGCGGCGCGCGCCCGTTTATAAGGTAGCCGGCGGAGTTCGGGTGCGCCGAAAGCTTGCCGGAGGCTTTCCACCACTCGTGCGCCGTCTTTTCCGCAACGGGAAAGCCGTTTTCGGCGTAGTCGATCGCGGGCGCGAGCAGAGCGCCGAGCGGCATCGTGCCGAAGCGCTCGGCGATGAGCGACCAGCCGTCGAGCGCGCCGGGAACCGTGACCGGCAGCATGCCGTCGTCGGGAATGAAGCCGATGTTTTTTTTCTTGAAATAATCGAGCGCGGCCGCGGCGGGCGCGCGCCCGCTCGCGTTCAGCGCCGAGATCGCGCGCGTCTTCGCCGTGTAGACGAGGACGAACGCGTCGCCGCCGATGCCGGTCGACATCGGCTCGACGACGTTCAATACCGCCGCCATCGCGACCGCCGCGTCGGCGGCGTTGCCGCCGCGCTTGAGCACGTCGAGGCCGGCCTGCGTGGCGAGCGGCTGCGACGAAACCGTCATGCCGCTTTTTCCCACCGGCATCGAGCGTCCGGCGGACAGTCCGTTTTCCATCTTCGTTATCTCCCGAGAAGAATGCCGAGCAGCAGGACGACGAGGCCGATCGCCGTGTTGATGTTGAGCAGCGACGTCCAGCGCGCGACATTCTCGCGCAGCGCCGCCGATTGCGCCTCGGTTTCGCCGCACTCGGCCGCGGCGGCGATCCGGGGCCCGTATTTAAACGCCTGGAGCGATTGGTGGAACACCATCGCGCCGAACAGCAGTACTTTGACCGCGAGCGTCCAGATATAAAACGCGCCGGGATCGCCGCCGGCACGCAGGCGAAAATAAACGTTCAGCCCGCCGGTAACGAGCAGGAGCTGGATCGCGATCCACGACAGCGTCCGAAGCGCGCGGCGTCCGCGCTCGAACGCGACGATCGCTTCATCGGGCGCGAGCGCGCGCGCCGCCGGGACGAAGGCGACGCCGAAAAACGCGAGCGCGCCGACCCAGATCATCGCTGCGAGCACGTGCAGCCACAGCGCCGCGACGGCCCAATCGATCGAGTCGAGCATGGCGATGCGCTCACGGCTACCATCGGAGTGCGCGCTTTGCAAACTTCGGGGCGTTTCGCTTGCAATGGCCATAGGGCTATGTTAGCTAGATCGACAAAGTCCATCCCAAAAGGAATTCAAACCGCATGCTGAGTTGGCTTCCGGAGGATGTCTCCACCTTTGGCGGCGAGATCGACCGCCTCTTCTACGCGATTTATTACATCACGGGCGTGGCGCTCGTCGTCGTGACGGCGCTCATGATCATCTTCCTCATCGCCTACCGGCGCCGCGAAGGGCGCAGAGCCACCTACACGCACGGCAACACCGCGCTCGAGATCACCTGGACGGTGATCCCGGCGATCGTCTTTATCGGCCTCTCGTTCGCGAGCGTTTCGACGTGGGGCAAAATCAAAGCGCATGCGCCGCCGCCCGAGGCGGTGGTTCAGGTGACGGCGAAACAATTCAACTGGGAGGTCGTCTATCCCGGCCCCGACGGAAAGTTCGGCACCGAGGACGACTTTCAGGTGGACAACGACATTCACGTGCCGGTGAAAAAAGTCGTGCACGTGCAGCTGAAATCCAAGGACGTGATCCACAGCTTCTTCCTCCCCAATCTCCGGCTCAAGCAGGACGCGGTGCCGGGCAAAGACATCCTCGTTTGGTTCGAAGCGGTGAAGCCCGGCAAGTACGAGCTGCCCTGCGCCGAGCTCTGTGGCTTCGGCCATTCCGGCATGAAGGGCTGGCTCTACGTCGACAGCCCGGAAGATTACGCCAAGTGGCAGCAGGCGACATGGCCGGCGAAATAGCTTCGGCAGGCATTTTCAAATCGGAACCAAGAGGTGAAAATCGATGACTGAATCGGCGACGGCGCACGCGGCGCACGCAGAGGCTCATCACGAGCTCGGCTTCGTACGCAAGTATCTTTTTTCGACCGATCACAAGATGATCGGCCGCCAGTTCCTGTTCCTCGGGCTGTTCATGCTGATCATCGGCGGATTGCTCGCGATGATGATGCGCTGGGAGCTCGCGTGGCCGGAGACCAACATCCCGCTGATGGGCTGGGTGCCGGAACCTTATATGTATGGCGGCATTCTGCCGCCGCAGACCTACAACGCCTTCTTCACGATGCACGCGACGATTATGATTTTCTTCGTCGTCATGCCGATCATGGTCGGCGGCTTCGGCAATTTTTTGATCCCGCTCATGATCGGCGCCGGCGACATGGCGTTTCCCAAGCTCAACATGCTCTCCTTCTGGGTCGGCTTGGTCTCCGGTATCGTGATGCTCTCGAGCTTCTTCGTCCCCGGCGGCCCCGCGGCCGGCGGCTGGACCTCCTACGCGCCGCTCTCCGCGCAAGCGTCGTTCACCGGCGTCGAATGGGGGCAGCACCTCTGGATCATCAGCCTGATCATTCTCGGCATCTCGTCGCTGATGGGCTCGATCAACTACATCACGACCGTCGTCAACATGCGCGCGCCCGGCATGACGTATTTCCGCATGCCGCTTACGATCTGGTCGCTCTTCATCACGGCGATTCTCCTGCTGCTCGCGCTGCCGGTCCTGACCGCGGCGCTCGCCATGCTGCTGTTCGACCGCATGTTCGGCACGAGCTTCTTTCTCCCGGCGGGCGGCGGCGAGCCGCTGCTCTGGCAGCATCTCTTCTGGTTCTTCGGCCATCCCGAAGTGTATGTCCTCGTGCTCCCGGCGATGGGCGTGACCTCCGACATCCTCTCGACCCTTTCGCGCAAGCCGATCTTCGGCTATCACGCGATGGCGTTCTCGATGATCGCGATCGCGTTTCTCTCGTGGGTCGTCTGGGGCCATCACATGTTCGTCAGCGGCATGAACCCGCTGCTCGGCACGGCCTTCATGATGTCGACGATGGTGATCGCGATCCCGTCGGCGATCAAAACGTTCAACTGGCTCGGCACGCTGTGGGGCGGCTCGATCCGATTTACCGCGCCGATGCTCTTCGCGCTCGGGTTCGTCTCGAACTTCGTCATCGGCGGGCTCAGCGGCATCTTCATGGCCGCGACGCCGGTGGACATCTTCATCCACGACACCTATTACATCGTCGCGCACTTCCACTACGTCGTCGCCGGCATCATCTTCGCGCTCTTCGCGGCGGTTTATTACTGGTTCCCGAAGATGTTCGGCAAAAAAATGAGCGAGCCGCTCGGGAAGATCCATTTCATTCTCACCTACATCTTCTTCAACCTGACGTTCTTCCCGATGCACATCCTGGGCGTCGGCGGCCACATGCGCCGCATCTACAACCCGACGCAATACGAATTCCTGCAGCCGCTCCAGGGCATCAACCACTTCATCACGATCAGCGCCTTCATCCTCGGCGTCTCGCAGCTGTTCTTCCTCTACAACTTCATCGCCAGCCTTGCGAAAAAACGCGACGCGGAGCGCAATCCGTGGCACGCCAACTCGCTCGAGTGGAGCGCCGAATCGCCGCCGCCGCACGGCAACTACGAGACGACGCCGGTCGTCTACCGCGGCGCGTACGAGTACAGCTCGCCGGAGGTCGCCGAGGACTGGCTGCCGCAAAACCGCCAGGTGAGCGGCGGAGTTGCCAGAGCCCACTGAATGTGAAACGAAGTTAGGGTGAAAGGCGCTTCGATCAAGGTCATTCACCGCCTCGCCGTCTTCAATGCGGCGGCGACGGTGCTGCTGCTCATCGCCGGCGGGCTCGTCACCAGCAAAGGCGCCGGCCTCGCCGTGCCGGACTGGCCGACGACCTTCGGTTACAATCCGTTTCTCTATCCCTGGTCGCTGATGGTCGGAAATATTTTTTACGAGCACAGCCACCGGCTGATCGCCTCGGCGATCGGCCTCATGACGGTCGTCCTCGGCGTCGCGCTTTACTTGAAGGAGCCGCGCGCCTGGGTGCGCGCCCTCGGCGCCGCGGCCGTCGCGCTCGTCGTCGCGCAGGGCGTCGTCGGCGGCCTGCGCGTGGTGCTGCTCGAGCAGACGCTCGCGATCCTGCACGCATGCCTGGCGCAGGCGTTTTTCGCGCTCGCGGTGGCGCTGGCGCTTTTCACGTCGGACGGCTGGCGCGGGGACGCGCGCAAGGAAGAGATTGCCGGCGCGGCGCTGCTCCAGCGCCTCGCGCTCGTGACCACGGCGCTCATCTATTGCCAGATCGTTTTCGGCGCATTCCTGCGCCACAGCGGCGAGCTTTTGTGGCTGCATCTATTCTTCGCCGCCGCGGTGAGCCTGCACGTGGTTTTTCTGATCGCGCGCGTCCTGATGCGCCACGGCAATCTGCCGGCGCTGGCGCGGCCCGTCATTTATCTGACCGGTTTGTTGCTTTTTCAGCTATCCCTCGGCTTCGGCGCGTATGTGGCGAAATTCGTCGTCGCGCTGCCCGCGCCGGCCGCGGACGCGCTCCGAACCGGCCATGTCGTCGTCGGCGCGCTGATGCTCGCGGCGAGCCTGGTGCTGACGCTGCGGCTCTTTAAATTCTTCGCGCCGGCGCGCAGCGCGGGCGCCGCGGCCGTCGCGCTTTCCGCGCGCGGCTCGGGAGTCTCGGCATGAGCCTCGCGGCGCGCACCGAACCGCTCGCGCTCGCCGGCGGCTACCGCCGGGCGGCGGACTTTTTCGAGCTCACCAAGCCGCGCGTCACTCTGATGGTGCTCGTGACGACGTTCGTCGGCTATTATCTCGCGGCGGATGCCGCCTCGCTCGCGACGCTTACCGCCACGCTCATCGGCACCGCGCTCGCTTCCGGCGGCACCCTGGCGCTCAATCAATATATGGAGCGCCGCTCCGACGCGTTGATGGAGCGGACGCGCCGCCGGCCGCTGCCGGATGGCCGCATTCTGCCGCAGGAGGCGCTCTTTTTCGGCATCGTCCTCGCCGCGGCGGGCATCGCGCTGCTCGCGCTCGCGGTCAATGTCTTGAGCGCCTGTGTCACCGCGGCGATCACCGTCAGCTATCTGCTCGCTTACACGCCGCTCAAGCCGCGCAGCGCCTTCTGCGGCATCGTCGGCGCCGTGCCGGGCGCGCTGCCGCCGGTGATCGGCTGGGCGGCCGCGCGCGGCGAGCTCGATCTCGCCGCCTGGGTGCTGTTCGCGATTCTATTTCTCTGGCAGATCCCGCACACGCTGGCGATCGCCTACATTTACCGCGAAGATTTCAGCCGCGCGGGCATTCGCTTTCTGCCGATCGTCGAGCCCGACGGGCGCAGCACCGGCCGCCAGATCATCGCGCACTCCTCGGCTTTACTCGCCGTGAGCCTCATGCCGACGGTGATCGGGCTGGCCGGGTCGATCTATTTCGTCGCCGCGCTGCTGCTCGGCGCGGGGTTCCTCGCGTGCGGCGTCCGCCTGGCGCTCGCGCCCGGCGCTGCGGCGGCGCGGCGGCTCTTGTACGCGTCGCTCATCTATCTGCCGGCGGTCCTCGTGGCGATGGCCGTGGATCGGATACCGCTGTGAAGACGATCGACGAAAGCCGCCGAGCGAAGGCGCTCCGTACCGGGATGCTGCTCGCCGGCGCCGTCGCGGTCTACATGGCGATGCTGGTCGGGTATATGGTTCTAAGATAGTTTCTGGTTTCAGGCTTCAAGTTGCAGGCAAGACTCCGGACTTGAATCCAGAAACTTGAAGCTTGCAACGAAATATATGCCGCGCGAAGCAACCTTAAGAAAATACTCCGAGCCGGTCGGAACGGCCGTGCCGGCGTTCGGCGGCGGCGATCCGCCGTTCCCGCCGAAAGCGCGCGCGCCGGTCGTCAGCAACGCGCGGCTCGCGATTTTGATGTTCATCGCCGCCGAGCTGATGTTCTTCGCCGGCCTGATCGGCGCGTTCATCGTATTCAAGCTGGCGGCGCCGCTGTGGCCGCCGGCGTTTCAGCCGCGCCTGCCGGTCGAGGTCACCGGCGTGAACACGGCGATTCTGCTCGCCAGCGGCGTCGCGATGCATCTCGCCATGCGCGCCTCCAAACGAAGAGAGCCAAGGGCGGCGCTCGTCCGCTGGCTCACGATCGCAGCGCTGCTCGGGATAGTCTTTTTGCTCGTGCAGGGCTACGAGTGGGTCCGCCTCATCGGCTACGGCCTCACGCTTTCGAGCGGCGTCTACGGCGGGACGTTCTACACGCTGATCGGCTGCCACGGCGCGCACGTGCTCGGCGCGGTGACGTGGCTCGGCCTCGTGCTCGCGCGCGCCCGCAGCCATCGGCACGAGCTCAGCGCCGAAACGGTCGATCTCTGCGGCATCTATTGGACGTTCGTCGTCGCGCTCTGGCCCGCGCTCTACGCGCTGGTTTATTTATGACGTTTGACAGTGGGAAAACGATAAGGTAATTCTCGGCTTAATCATGAAAACACGAATTGTTTTTCAGGCTGCGTTTGCCGCCGCGGTGTGGGCAGTAAGCGGCGCCGCGCAAGCGTGCCCGGTCTGCATCAACGGCGCCGGGGGCGAGAAGCTCCTCGACGCATTCAACTGGAGCGTGCTTTTTCTGATGGCGATGCCATATACGATCGTTTTCGCCGTCATCGGATTCTTCGTCTACGCATACCGGCGCGCCGAAAAAAAACAGCGCGCCGAGGAGTCGGCGGTCATGAGCCCGGCTCACGATCTATCCTAAGGAGATTCGAGAAATGAGCGAAGCAGTCGCGATGCATTCCGCCGCCGACGCGGCGGAGTCGCCCCTGACGCCCGAGAGCTGGGGCAAGCTCGGCATGTGGATCTTTCTCGCCGCGGACGCGATGTCGTTCGGCGGCCTGATCGTCGGCTACGCGCTCTTGCGCCACGCGAGCGCGCAGTGGCCGAACCCGGCGCACACGCTGGGCATCAACCTGACCGCGTTCATGACTTTCCTGCTGATCGTCAGCAGCGTCACGATGGTGCTGTCGCTCTCGGCGATCCAGCGCGGCGACATGAAGGCGTTCAAGAAGTTCCTGATGCTCACGATTCTGGGCGGGCTGATCTTTCTCGGCTGCCAGGCTTACGAGTGGACGCATCTGATCACCGAGCGGCTGCCCGAAGCGGGCCTTTCTTTCACGACGCATCTGTTCGCGACGACGTTTTTCGTCCTCACCGGCTTTCACGGCATGCACGTGACCGGCGGCGTCATTTACAACAGCTGCGTGCTGGCGGCGGTGTCGCGCGGTCGCTACGGCCCGAAGCACGTCGAGATCGCCGGACTCTACTGGCACTTCGTCGATCTCGTCTGGATTCTCATTTTCACTTTCGTCTATCTGATCTAGTTAGGAGAAGTAACGATGGCGACTACCGTTCATGCCGAAGCGCACGCGCACCAGACCAACTACATGGGCGTTTTCTGGTGGCTCCTCGGGCTGACGATCGCTGAGGTGGCGGTCGCGTACACGCCGATGCCGAGGCTGATCATGATCGTCCTGCTCGTCGGCATGGCGTTCACGAAGGCGTCGATGGTCGCGCTTTACTTCATGCACCTCAAGTACGAGCGCACGACGCTGATGCTGATCGCGCTGACGCCGCTGATTCTCTGCGTCTTTCTCGCCTTGATGCTGCTGCCCGACATCTCCTGATTGCTTGCTCGCGCTTTCCGATCTGCCGGCCGTCAACGCGACGCTCAACAGCGCGAGCGCGCTGCTGCTCGCGGCGGGCTATTTTTTCATTCGCAGAGGTAACGTCGCGGCGCACCGGCGCTGCATGATCGCGGCGCTCGTCGCCTCGGCGCTTTTCCTGACCTCGTACCTGATTTATCACTACAACGTCGGCTCGGTGCCGTTCACCGGGCGCGGCTGGATCCGGACCGTTTATTTTTCCATTCTGATCACGCACACGATCCTGGCGGCGCTGATCGTGCCGCTCGTGCTCGTGACGCTCTCGCGCGCGCTGCGCGCGGACTTCGTGCGCCACCGCCGCATCGCGCGCTGGACGCTGCCGCTGTGGTTTTACGTTTCGGTCACCGGCGTCGTGGTCTACTGGATGCTCTACCGCCTTTAGGTTGACAGCGCGGCGGCGATCCGATAGCGGAAACGAGTAAGGAGACGAATATGGCGACTTCGTTCAACGGCAAGCGGATCATCGACGGCGACGGGCACGTGATGGAAGACATCGCGGCGATCTGGAAGCTGATGCCGCCGGAATACGTCGGCAAGAGCTTCTCGGACATCCGCGGCAAGAGCCCGTTTCCGCCGCTCGATCATCTCCACTCGGCCAATCGCCACTTCACCCCGCGCGGCGCGTTCGCCAACGTCGGCCCGGAAGGGTGGGAGGAGTTTCTCGACGCCATCGGCATCCACTCGACGGTGCTCTACACGAGCGCGGGACTTTCCTTCGGCAAGCTCGTGAGCAAGGACTGGGCGATCGAGCTCGCGCGCGCCTACAACAATTGGATTTACGAGACCTATCTCTCGAAGAACCGCCGCTTCCGCGCGATGGGATTGATTCCATTGCAGGATCCGAAGGAGGCCGCCGCGGAGCTCAAGCGCATCGTGAGCGAGCTCGGCTTCGTCGGCGCGATGCTGCCGTCGACCGGCGCGAACATGGCGCAGCTGGGCGACGAGCGCTACGCGCCGATCTACGCCGAGGCGGAGCGCCTCGGCTGCGCGCTCGGCATTCACGGCGGCGCGCACGAGGGCATGCTCATGGACGACATGAGCCCCTACGCGGCCGTGAACGCGCTCGGCCATCCGATCGGCCAGATGGTCGCCTTCGCCGCGATCGTTTTCAACGGCATCTTCGACAAATATCCCGGCGTGCGCATCGGTTTCCTCGAAGCCGGCTGCGGCTGGCTGCTCACCGCCGCCGAGCGCTTCACGCGCTCGTGGGCGAGCCACGTGCAGTACGACCCGCGCGGCCGATTTTTAAAATTGCACGACGGCGAGAGCGTGGGCGACTACATCGCGCGCCACGTCGACGAGGGACGCATCTTCATCGGCGTCGAAGGCAACGAGCTCACGATCGCCGAGGCGATCCGCGTCGTCGGCAACAAGCCGTTCGTCTACTCCTCCGATTATCCGCACGAAGTCGACGCGGAGACCTGCCGCCACGAGCTCGAAGAGCTCGACGAGAACACGAGCCTCAGCGCCGAGGACAAGGACGCGATCCTCTACAAGAACGCGATGCGGTTTTATCAGCTCGCAGGGGATTAGAGCGGTTGATTGTTCGTCTCGTTCTTTCGACGGTTGTTTTTGGAGGCGGCAGTTGGCTTCTGATTGCAAATTTTGTGAGAGCCTGGCGAACGGGTCGCCTTCGGTATTCCGGCAGCAGAATTGCGAAACGAACTGAAAATCCTTTAAAGTTCTGGCTCATCGCAGCTGCTCAAACATGATACTCATCCTAATCCTTTTCGCTTGGGTGCGAACTGCATATAAGGCATATCAACAATTCTAGCGTTCGTTGACACGACAAAGCACTTCACGCTACATAACAGCCTGTGACCTCGATCGGCATCGTCGGTGTGGGTGCGATCGGCCGCGCCATTCTCAAGGCCGCGGACGCGGGTAAACTATCCGCGCGCGTCGCCGCCGTCACGAGCCGCGACGAAAAAGCCGCGCGCGAATTTCTCGCGACGCTGAAAAGTGCACCGCACTATCTCGATCTCCGGAAAGTCATCGCCGCTTCCGACCTCGTCATCGAGGCGGCCGGCGGAAGCATCGTCGCGATGCTCGCCGATAAGGTCTTCGCCGCGGGAAAAGATTTGATGGTGATCAGCGTCGGCGCGCTGCTCGATCATCCCGAGGTCATCGAGGACGCGCGTCGCAGCGGCCGGCGCCTGCTCGTCCCCTCGGGCGCGATCGCGGGGCTCGACGGCATCAAGTCGGCCTCCGTCGGCGCGATCGATCATGTGACGATCACGACGCGCAAGCCGCCCGCGGGC
>JAJPJQ010000021.1 GCA_021324155.1 Pseudomonadota bacterium | reverse complement strand
TGATCGGCCCGCACGGGCTCGAGCTCGTGGGCGACGTGCCGGCGGTGGCGACGATCGCGAACATCGGCGTTATCATCCTGCTGTTTACCATCGGACTCGACATGTCGCTCGCCGAGCTCGCCGCGGTGCGCGGCTATGCCGCGTGGGCGGGGCTGCTGCAGGTCTTTCTCACGCTTGCTGTCGTGGCCGCGATCGTCTCCGCCTTCGGCCTGCCGATCGCGGTAGCGGTTTTCTACGGTTTTCTCGTCGTCAACAGCAGCACCGCCGTCATCCTCAGAATCCTTGCCGATCGCCGCGAGACCGACGCGTTGCACGGCCGGATCGCGACCGGCATGCTCGTGATGCAGGATCTGGCGCTCGTTCCGATGGCGCTGCTGATCCCCGCCCTCGGCTCGGCGGCGTCGATCTCCGCCGTGGTCCTGCTCGGTACGCTCGCCAAGGCGCTGTTCGCGATCGCCGTGATCGTGGGCGCGGCGCGCTACGCTCTGCCGTGGCTGCTCCACCAGGTCGCGCTGCTCAGAAGCCGCGAGCTTTTCACGCTTTTCATTCTGTTCGTTTCCTTCGCGACGGCATTCCTCGCCTATGAGTTCGGCATCTCGCTCGCGCTCGGCGCTTTTATCGCGGGATTGTTGCTGTCGGAATCGGAATACAGCCATCAAATGGTCGCGGATCTGTTGCCTCTGCGCGACTGCTTCAGCGGCGTCTTCTTTCTTTCCATCGGCATGCTGCTCGATGTCGCGTTCGTGCGCGCCGACGTCGCCGGGCAGCTGGGCATCCTCGCGCTGCTCGTCGCCATCAAGGCCGGTATTGTCGTGCTGATCTTCGGAGCGCTTTACGGCTCGCTGAGGCTCGGCCTGGTCGTCGGGCTGAGTCTGGCGCAAATAGGCGAGTTCTCTTTCGTTTTGGAACAGGCGGGTTGGCAGCACGGCCTCCTTACGGAAGCCGGCCACCAGACATTCCTCACCGCGTCGATCTTGAGCCTTATGGCGACGCCGTTTCTGATGCAGTGGAGCCACCGTGTGGCGTTCGCGGCGGAGAAAACGGGCGGCGCGGCGCGCCAGCCGAAAGCGAGCGGTGCTTCCGCCGACAGCGGTCACGTGATCATCGTCGGCTACGGTCTCAATGGACAGAATTTGACGCGCGTGCTTAAGGAAGTCGGCATTCGCTATCGTATCCTCGACATGGATCCGGCGGTCACGCGGGCGGCCGCGAAGGCGAGCGAGCCGATCGTCTTCGGCGACGGCACGCGGCCGGAGATTCTCGCCAAGGTCGATATCGCCGACGCGCGCGTGCTCGTCGTCGCCGTCTCGGATCCGGTCGCGACTGCGCGCATCGTGGCCGAGGCGCGGCGCGAGAAGCCCGAGCTGTCGATCATCGTGCGCACTCGCTACGTCGCCGAGATCGAGCGCCTCTACCGCCTGGGAGCCAACGAGGTTATTCCCGAAGAGTTCGAGACGTCGATCGAGATCTTTTCACGCGTGCTCCAGGAGTATCACCTGCCGCGCAACATCATTTCGCTCCAAGTCGATCTTATCCGCCGCGAGCAGTACGGCGCGCTCCGCGGCCTCAGGCTCGAAGGCAAAGCGCTCGACGAATTGGGCCGGTATCTCGCCGGCACGACTGCGGATACTGTGCTCGTAACCGACGGGTCGCCGGCGGCGGGGAGAAGCCTTGCCGAAATTGAGCTGCGTGAGCGCAGCGGCATTACTATTATCGCCATCGTCCGCGAAGGTCTGTCGACGCACAACCCTCCGGCCGATTTCAGGCTTGCCGCCGGCGACATCCTCGTCCTCCTCGGCAGCCATCAACAACTCGACCAAGCCACCCGAATCATAAGTCCGCCGCAGGTAGATTGATTTTTCGCGCTTTTTAACTTAAGAATCTTAAGTAAGTGGTAAGACCAATCTTTGCGGGTGGTCTCTGGAGGAACGTTTGATGCCGTATAGTGTAAACAACGAAAAATTAAAGCGATGGGTGAAGGAGACCGCCGATCTCTGCACTCCCGATAACGTGTACTGGTGCGACGGCAGCGACGCTGAATACGACCGGTTGATGGCTGAGATGGTTGCCGGCGGCATGGCGACCCCGCTTAAGTCCCCGCCGGCAAGCTTCCTGTTTCGCTCCGACCCGAGCGACGTGGCGCGCACCGAGGACCGCACCTACATCGCGAGCCGTTCGAAAGACGACGCCGGCCCGACCAACAATTGGATCGATCCCGCAGAGCTCAAGCGCACGATGGGCGGCCTCTACAAAGGATGCATGAAGGGCCGCACGATGTACGTGATCCCATTTTCCATGGGACCGATCGGGTCGCCGATCGCGAAGATCGGCGTCGAGATCACGGACAGCCCGTACGTCGTCTGCAACATGAAGATCATGACGCGCATGGGGACGAAGGTGATCGAGGCGCTCGGCGCCGACGGCGAATTTATCCCATGCCTCCACTCGGTCGGCGCGCCGCTGGAAAACGGCCAGAAAGATTCCTCGTGGCCGTGCGCGCCGATGGACAAAAAATACATCAGCCATTTTCCCGAAGAAAATTTGATCTGGTCCTACGGCTCCGGGTACGGCGGCAACGCGCTGCTCGGCAAGAAGTGCCTAGCGCTGCGCATTGCGTCGGCGATGGGCAAGCGCGAAGGCTGGATGGCCGAGCACATGTTGATCATGCGACTCACGAGCCCGGCCGGCAAGCAGTATCACATCGCGGCGGCGTTTCCGTCCGCCTGCGGCAAGACCAATCTCGCCATGCTCGTGCCGACGATTCCGGGTTGGAAAAGCGAGACCATCGGGGAAGACATCGCGTGGATGAAGATCGGGCCGGACGGGAGGCTCCGCGCGATCAATCCCGAGAGCGGCTTTTTCGGCGTCGCCCCCGGCACGTCGTCGCAGTCGAACCCCGCGGCGATGGCGACGGTGAAGGACGATGTCATCTTCACCAATTGCGCGTTGACTGACGAAGGAGGCGTGTGGTGGGAGGGGATGGACGGCCCGAAGCCGAAGCACGCAATAGACTGGCGCCACCGCGACTGGACGCCTGCGAAAAAAGAGCCGGCGGCGCATCCGAACGCGCGCTTCACGGTCGCCGCCGAGAAATGCCCCTGCATCTCCGCCGACTGGGAGAAGCCCGAGGGCGTGCCGATCGACATTTTCATTTTCGGCGGCCGGCGCACCAGCGTCGTTCCGTTGGTGACGGAAGCCTACGACTGGGACCACGGCGTTTTCATGGGCGCGACCGCCGCATCGGAGACGACCGCGGCGATCATCGGCAAGGTCGGGGTGCTGCGCCGCGACCCGTTCGCCATGACGCCGTTCTGCGGCTACAACATGGCGGATTATTTCCAGCACTGGCTCGATATGGGCGACAAGCTCGGTGACAAAGCGCCGCGGATTTTTTATGTCAATTGGTTCCGCCGCAGCTCCGATGGCCAGTGGCTCTGGCCGGGCTTCGGCGACAACAGCCGCGTGCTCAAGTGGATGTGCGAGCGCCTCGAAGGCAAAGCGGAAGCGAAGAAGACGCCGATCGGCTATCTGCCGAACGAGACCGACATCGATCTCCGCGGTCTCGAAATCCCGCCGCAGAATATCAAAGAGCTGCTGCGCGTCGATGTTCCCGCCTGGAAAGCGGAGATTCCCGACATCGAGAAGCATTTCAAGCAGTTCGGCGACCGCCTGCCGCAGAGGCTGCGCAAACAGCTGAAAAACCTTGTTGAACGGCTGGAAATGGCGAAATAGACGGAATTCAGGAGCCAGGCTTCAGGAGTGAGGACTCGTACTTTTTTGCTTTTCTTCTGACTCCTGGCTCCTGGATTCTTGTCGAATGCCTGATTCGAAGTTATTATCCCCCTACATTCTCGTTCTCTTCGACATCGACGGGACGCTCGTCGATTGCGGCAAGGCCGCCGGCAAAGCCTTCTCCGCCGCGTTTCACGAAGCCTTCGGCGAGCCCTGTCCCATCTTTAAGGCAGAGGAAGTCTCCGGCCTCACCGATACGGCGATTTTGATGGAAGTCGTCCGGCGCTTGCAGATCGATTCCGACGATCTCGAGCAGCGGCGCGACCGCGCCTTCGAAATTTATGCGCGCAACTTGGAGCGCGAGTTGAAGGCGAATCCGGCAAAGGAGCTCCCCGGCGCAAACCGCGCGGTTCAGCGCATAAGATCGATCAAGGATTGTGCCGTCGGCCTGCTCACGGGATCGACCGAAGCGACGGCGCGCGTCAAGCTCGAGACGGCGGGAATTTCTTTCGATCAATTCGTTTGCGGCGCCTATTCCGAAGACGGCGAATTGCGCGAGGCGCTGCCGCCCGCCGCGCGGCGCCGCTTCGCCGGCCTGTTCGCTCGCGAGCCGCAGATCACCATTCTCATCGGCGACACGCCCCGCGATATCCAGGCCGCGCACGCGACCGGCTGCGAATTCATCGGCGTCGCGACCGGACCGTACAGCGTCGAGACGCTCGAAGCCGCCGGCGCACGGACAGTTTTGCGTGATTTGACGGACGCCGAACATCTTTGGCACGCCGTTGCATCGTTTTGTAGCGACCGGCAATAATTCTCCTTGCCCGCAGTTGGCGCCGGTGCTAAACATCGATGCTTAACCGGTCATGAAAATCGTCGAGCGCGTCCTCACTGCGGAAAAAGATTCCATCCCCGGCTATCTCGCGTACCCCGAGCGCAGCGAGCGCGGCCCCGCGCTCTTGATGGTGCATCAGAACACCGGCGTCACCGATTACATCAAGATCGAAGCGCTCAAGTTCGCCAAGCTCGGCTACACCGCGATCGTGCCGAATCTCTATGAGCTCGTCGGCTATCCCGACGTGACGCACATTCATACCGGGCGGCCGATTCAGGCGAAGACCTCCGACGCGCAGTTCGTCCAAGCCATCGGCGCGGGCTGGCGTTATCTGCTTGCGCGCCACGATGTCGATCCGCGCCGCGTCGCCGTTTCCGGTTACTGCATGGGCGGGCGGCTCGCGATTCAGTTCATCGCCGCTACGCCGGAGGTGCGCGCGTTTGTCGGCTACTATCCGACCGTGCGCGATGAGCCGCCGACCGCAATGCGCCCGATTGCTCCTTGGGAAGCGGTGCAGCGTTTTAAATGTCCATCGATCGTTCTATACGGCGCGGACGATATCGTCACGACCGTTGCCGTGCAGCGCAAGATGTGGGATGCCTTCGCTACTAATGGACAAACGCTCGAATGGCATTTCTTTCCCTTCGGCGGCCACGGCTTCGTCGATCCCGGCACGCCGGGCTACCATCCGCACGCGGCCGAGCTCGCCTGGCCGCTCGCCGTGGATTTTCTCGCGCGCGAACTCGGCACGGAGTGACGTGCGCCGCGCCGCGCGAAAAATTTTTGCGTAAGCAAAAATTTTTCTTGCTTTCGTCCGCCGTTCAAGTTTACATTCGACACTCGGCTTCATCTTTTCTTTTGATCGAACGAAACCTCGATGGCGTCGGTAGACGAGAACCTCCGCAAGATTCCCCCGCAAAATCTCGAAGCCGAGGCCTCCGTTCTCGGCGGCATCCTGCTCGAGAACGACGCCATCAACCGCGTGCTCGAGATCCTCGCGCCGGTCGATTTCTACCGCGAATCCCACCGCAAGATTTTTCGTGCAATGATGGAGCTCACCGACAAGAGCGAGCCGGTCGACCTGATCACGCTGAGCGAGCTTCTAAAGGCGAAGCGCGATCTCGACGCCGTCGGCGGCTCGACCTATCTCGCCTCGCTCGCCGACCAGGTTCCAACGGCGGCGAATATCGCCTATTACGCGCGTATCATTCGCGAGAAGGCGATTCTGCGCCAGCTGATCGATTCCGCCACCGAGATCGCGACGCGCGGCTTCGAGGAGCAGGGAAACGTGGACGAGTTCCTCGACGCCGCCGAAAAAGTCATCTTCGACATCGCCGAAAAGAAGATCAAGTCGTCGTTCATCTCCGTCGGCGACATGATCAAGGACACGTTGAAGACGGTCGAGCGCCTCTACGAGCGAAAAGAGCTCGTCACCGGCGTGCCGACGGGCTTCAAGGACCTCGACAAACTGACGGCCGGCCTGCAGCCCTCGGACCTGATCATCATCGCCGGCCGTCCGAGCATGGGAAAGACCGCCTTCGCGCTCAATATCGCGACGCATGCCGCGCTCAACGCCGGCGTCGGCGTCGCCGTCTTCTCGCTCGAGATGGCGCGCGAGCAGCTCGTGCTGCGCATGCTCTGTTCCGAAGCGCAGGTGGACAATTCCAAAGTCCGCGCGGGCTACCTCGGCGAGCGCGATTTCCCCAAGCTCGCCAATGCGGCCGGAAAGTTGCACGAGGCGCTGATCTTCATCGACGATACGCCGGCGATCTCAGTGCTGGAGCTGCGCGCCAAAACGCGGCGGCTGATTCGCGACAGAGAAAAAAAGGTCGGGCTCGTCATCGTCGACTATCTCCAGCTCATGCGCGGCATGGGAACGGCGAACAACCGCGAACAGGAGATTTCCGAAATCTCGCGTTCTTTGAAAGCGCTCGCCAAGGAACTGCGCGTGCCGGTGATCGCGCTCTCGCAGCTCAATCGCCGCGTCGAAGATCGCGGCGACCGCCGGCCGATGATGGCCGACCTGCGCGAGTCCGGCGCGATCGAGCAGGACGCCGATGTGATCGCATTCATCTACCGCGACGAAGTCTACAACCAGAACTCGCCCGACAAGGGCATCGCCGAGATCATCATAGCCAAACAGCGTAACGGCCCAATCGACACCGTCCGCCTCACGTTCCTCAATCAGTACACGCGCTTCGTCGACCTGACCGAGCGCGACTACGACTACGAAGAAGCCGAAGAGGCCTGAGGCCGTCGCGGCTTAATCGCCGCTCAACCCGAAAAATTCCCGGATCTTATCCAATAACGCGCCCTGGGCGTGGTCGGCGCGCCTGCGCAGCGTCTCCTCGCTGAGGCCGTCGCGCACCGCTTTAAGCTCGACGCTGCGGCGGGCGAGGGCGTGTGAGATGTCTTCGGCGATTTCCGGCCGGCGCTCCAGCGTTTGTTTGAATGCGTCTTTGTCCAATCGATAGCAGACGACGTCGCTCGCGGCGACGACGGTCGCGCGCCGCGGCTCGCCGGTCATGAGGGCCATCTCGCCGAAGAAATCGCCGGCCTTTAACACTGCGACCTTTTCCGTACGGCCGTTCATGGAAACGTGAACTTCCGCCGCGCCATCGGAGATAATATAGAGCCAGTGCGCTTCGGCCCCCTGCTTGGTAAGCGCCTCGCCGCGGACGAACGGCGCGACGGTGAGCCGGGCCGCCAGCTCGCGCCGTTCTTCCGGAGTAAGCTTCGCGAACAGCTCGACGCGCTCGACGGCGTGGACGCGGCGCTCGATCTCCGCGTTTTCTTTGCGCTCGCGCCGCGCGTCGTTATCTTCGGTCAGGAAAATCGACTGCGCCGGAATCGAGGGCGGAATGCCGGCGCGCCGGAGCGCCGTGTAGATGCGCGTGCGCACGACGGAATCGGTCGGATCGGTCATCGCGAGATCGACGATCCAGTAGCGAGCCGCGTACGTCGCGTAGCTGTCCTTGAAATCGGTCATGATGCAGTGTGGCGCCGGCTCGGCGGCGACGCACGAAATTGGTTCGGCGCGGAGCGCGTCCTCGACCGCCTGGATGACCGTGGTCGGCGCGAAGCGGTAATCGACGTTGAAATACACCCAGCGGCGCTGCTGGCGCGCCGCGCCTTGACGGTGTCCGAGCAAGCTCACGCGCGTCTTCATTAAGACGCTGTTGGGAATCACAATCGTGTCCCAGTTGCGCGTCTCGATCGAGGTCTGGCGCCAGCGGATCTCCTTCACCTTGCCTTCCATTCCGTCGACGTTGATCCAGTCGCCGATCTCGATCGTATGCTCCATTTGCAACGCCATGCCGCCCATGATGTTACCCAGAGTGTCGGCGAGCGAAAAGCCGATGACCGCCGTGATCACGGCGGAAGTCGCCACGATGCCCGTGAGGTCGAAGCCGTTGCGCGAGAGCAGCACGAGCGCGATCGCGATGTACGAGACAGCGAGCAGCAAATCCCGTAGGATGCGCGGCGGTCTAAGCCGGAGTGCTGTCAGCAGGACTTCGAATAAAACGATGCCGACGAGATTAACGACGGCGACGCCGAAAAAGAGCAGCGCCGCCCAGCGCAACGTGCGGTATCCGAAATGATCCGGCGTAGCCCCGGAAAAATGAATTGCGCCCGCCGCGACCAGCCCGGCGATAAAGAACGCGAAAAACAAAAGAGCGCTTCGGATGCGAAGGCGCTCGGCGGGTAGGAAGGCGGCGAGAAGCAGCGCGGCAGCCAGGAAAGCGAGGGCGATCCAATGGAGGTCTCCCTCCATTCCCGCCGCGGTTTGTAAAGACTCCCAAAAGCTCATCACGATGTTTCTCTGCGGCCGTCGAATTCTTGCCCGCCGCAGCCGCCTTGTCAAACGGATCAAATCATCGCCCCGCATCTTCAAACACCCCCGAGAAGGTGCCACACTTAATTAGCGGAATTTTCCGCGCAACAAATTTAAGGGGGTGCCAATTATGGCGAGATATGGAAAGAAGGCGCAGCAGAAGGTTCGAAGAGCGATGCGTGAGCGCAAACGCGGCAAGCTGAAAAGCGGCCGGTCAGGCAAGCGCGTGCGCAGCCGCAAGCAGGCGATCGCGATCGGCCTCTCCGAAGCGCGCCGCGCCGGCGCGAAAGTGCCCGGGCGAAAGCGCAAGAAGAAATAGTGGCGCTTTTCTATAAAACGGCTGCGCCGTTGTAACGGCGCAGCCGAATGAAGAAGGCCGTCGCGCGCGACCTCCCTGTCGCGCACGACGGCTTTCTAGTTTGTGCTAGCTGGATGAGACCGACGCGGCAAAATCGGAGATCGCTTGCGCCGCTGCTTCCGGCGCGGATTGCAGCAGGAGATGCGGCGCGTCCAAAACGACGACCCTGACGTCCGGCCGGACGCGCTGAATCCGCACGCGGCTTTGTCGTGAGACGACGCGATCCCGCGAGCCGGCAAGATATAATATCGGATAGCTGCACGCCGCGAGCGCGTCTTCGGCATCGACCGCGATAATCGCGCGGGCGCGTGCGGCGAGAACCTGCGCCGTCACCGCTTTATGGACGCGCCGCACCAGCTCCGATACGGAGCCGGTGGAGTAGCCGGCGATCATCGAGCGAACGCCGACGACGGGTAAAAAACTCCGGCTGAAGAAAAGCGGGTGAATCAGCGGGGTGCAGGCGCGAGGGAAGTAACGGATGGGATTGCGCGCGAAAGACGCGCAGAGAATAACGCCGCGCAGGCCCGGGGGGCACGCGGCCGCGATGCGAAGCGCGAGCGGTCCGGAAAAAGATTCGCCGAGCAGGATGAACGGTTCGTCGGTCGGCAGCGACGCGGCGACGATCGGAAGCAACTCCTCGTACGACTGCGGGGTGTCGCCCGAGTACGAATGAACCATCGGCTGAAGATTCTCCGGCAGCGCCTTGACGAGCGGCTCGAAGAGGATTCCCGTGCCGTCCATACCGGGAAGAAGGACGAGCTTCATATCATCGAAAACTCGATGATGTTGTCGAATCGAATTCGCCCGAGTCCCGCGCTGTTTCCGGAGAAACTATCTGCCGCCCGCTTTTAATTCGTATGCCTGCGATTCTCTGCATTCACCTGTCGCTCCCGCACCCTCGCAAAGGAAGATGCGCAGCCGGTCAATGCGGTTGGCGGTCGCGTTGGCCATGCACATGGAAGTGACCACCGACTGCATCGGTCCGCCTTGGGCAAATCCGCTCTCCCAGTTGCAGTCGTTGCGCGCGAACTGCTCCCATTCTTTCTGAAGGCTTTCGAGCCGTTGCCATTGCCGCTCCTGGCGGCCGGCGGTGAATTTTTTGCGCAGGTCTTGCAGCAGACGCTGCAGCCGCGCGCGCTCGCTCTCGGCGTCTCGGGCGGCGCACGCGCTCGCGTCGTTCTGGCTGAGGCGCTTGTTCATCCAATCGGCGCACATATCCGGCGCAGACGCCGCGTGAGAAAAGCCTGTTTCGCCCAGCAGGATGACGATTGCGGTGCAGATCAACATGACGATTCGTAACATGTCTATTTCGACTCCTTTGATGAGAAAATATTCAAATCTTCATGCTTCCATCTCGAACTCCCGCCGCCATTCCTCGGCAGGCGGTTCGCCGCGCTCGGCCCGCTTGAGCAATTGCCAGATTTGGAGTCCTAGGACGTCGATCTCCGTCGACGTGAAGTGCTCGCCGCCGAAGCGCCGCGCGGCTTCGGTCTGGCGTTTCAGCATTGCCGCGTCTTGATTAAAGATCCGCCGCGCGACCGGCTCGATCAGCAATCGCACCAGCCAGCCGGGGAAGCGCGTGCGGAAGAGAATCACGGCATTCAATCGCGTGCGGAAATCCTCGACCGGCGTGCAGAGCGTCGTGATGAGAAAATGATTTTCCGCGCCCAGGCGGTACTCCACCTGCGCGATCGACGGCAGGATGAAGCGGTCGAAGTGCGTTACGACCCCGCCGGAAGGCGAGAGCATTTTGCCGGCGATTCCTTCCGGCCTCGGCTCGCCGATGTATTCCGCCTCGACGCGATCCGCCGCGCGCGTCACGCGCACGCGAATGCGCTGTTTCGCGCCGGCGCCGCGGAAGAGTCCTTTGTGAAGAAAGGCCGTGTGCGGCACGTCGAGAGCGTTTTCGAGCGCCGCATGCAGCGTGCCCTCGACCTCGACGGTCCGGCGCACCTCCGTGTAGCCGCCCGTAACCGGCGGCAGGCGAAACGGCTCGCCAGCCGGCTCGGCGTTCGCCTCAGGGTAAATCCAGATATAGCCGTCCCGCTCACGCGCGGCGAAGCGGGGCACGGAGCGCGCGGACTTCTCCGCCTCGCCGATGAGTCCCGGCACCTCGACGCACGCGCCCGCGCCGTCGTAGCGCCAGCCGTGATAGGCGCATCGGAGCTCGCCGCGAATCGTCCGGCCGAGCGAGAGCGGCGCATTGCGGTGCGCGCAGCGGTCGAGCAGCGCAGCGGGCGATCCGCCGCCCGTGCGAAACAACACGATCGCCGTGCCGAGGATCGTCCGCGGGAGCGGCTTCTCTCGAAGCTCGCGCGACGCGCATGCGACATACCAAGCGTTGGCAACGCGCGCGACGGAGAACCGGCCTTCTGGTTCCATCACGGCAGGCGCACGAAATCGTACTGCCCGATGCCTTGAAGCAAAAAGAAAACCGCGGATTCCGTGCCATTGTTGACGACGAGATGAGGCCGCCGTGCGGCGATTGTATAGGTCTCGCCCGGCAGGAGCCGAATGTCCTCTTTCGGGTCGCGAAGGAAAAGCCTGATCTCTCCCGCGGCGACATAGACCGTGTCGCGGACATTGGTATGGCAGTGCCACGGAATTTTCTGCGTCGCCGACAGCTCGAGCTCGGTGATGCGAAAGTCCGGCAGCACAACGTGCGCGACCCGGCGCTCGCACTCGTACGGCGGCGCCTCGTTCCTTACCGAAGCCATGATCTCCTCCGCGTGCGGCAAATACCACGAACGGCGGAGATTGTCGGGGCGTATTGATGACGTCGGTTCGACTCCGCCATTCAGGCGAAGCTTACCAGGCCTATGTGATCTGGGCCAGGGTCGAAAGGGCGTTGGACAAAGTGGCGGCTGCTTCCGCCACACCGCAGGTATAAAAGACGGCGAGCGACTGTGGACCGAGGCGAGTGCGGTTCGTTTCATTGAGCCAAGGAAGACCCTCTTTGATGGCGTCGAGTGACGTCGGATTTATGGGACTCAAATAAAGGATGGTCACGAGGCGCGGATGTTCGGCGATAGATTTTTGGATGTTAGCGAAGACCTCGCGCAGCACTTCGCCGGCAAACGGATTCCACATGTAAATCATCGTCACCTCCGGCGGGATACGAAAACGGCGCGCGTCGACGTTGTAGAGCTCGATGTCGCGGCAGCGCAGCCGTTTGGCGGCGCGCTTGACGTTTTCTGAGGCGCGCGTGTGGAGATCGGTCGCGAGCTCTACGCCTATGACTTTCCGGAACGGATAAGTCGCGGCCAGGATGACCGCGCGGCCCATGCCCGAGCCGAAGTCGAGAAAGACGTCCGCGTTCTGGCGGATCGGGACCTTTTTCATGAGCTGGTGAAAACGCACGTAGCTGGTGGCCTGATAGTCGTGGCAGGCGTTCTCCGTGAAGCCGAGCTCGCTTCCGACGATCTCACCATCGGAGACGATACCGTAGCGCCACTCGAAAAAGATTTCCGAGAGGCGTACCAAGTCGTTTTTCAGCTTCCGCGTGATTTGCCCGAGCGTGATCGCCATCGATAGCCCCACGAGGGCCGCGTGCCAGCGCATCGCCACGGAATGGATAACGGGTTCATACGGGGTCAGGCCGTGATGGACGAAAATCGATGCGACCGCATATGCCATCGTGCACCTCCGGAGCGATGGTAATACGATGTATTCTGCCGACGCGGGCACGGACCGCCAATCGGGTGATTGCCTGGAAATGGGGCAGGAAAACGCCCGGTCGCGGGCAAGCAGGGAAAGCTCTAAAGCGTGCGCTGATCGTGCGGAAAACAGCCGGCGACATTTCGTGGACAAGCAGCCTATTCCGACACCGGCAGGTGCGATTCGTCGATCGACGCCCAGCTCACGCGGCTGCCCCACTGGCGGTGCGCCGACGGGCCTGTCGGCGGCGGATCGTCGAGACTGCCGGACGGCACGATCATGTGCTCGCGCGCGCGCGTCGGCTTCGGCACCGGGCAGTTGCAGCGCGTGCACACGGCGGTCGAGAAGCTTCGCGCCTCCGGCAGATCGTAACGGTGGATGAGATCCTCGCCCGAGATCCATTTGAACTGATCGAGCGCTACCGCGATGTTCGTGCCGCGGCCCGTGCCGGTCGCCTTGCGGCAGCGCGAGCAGTAGCAGTGCGAAAAGCGGATGAACGGCGGTCGGATCTCGTACTGAACCGCTTTGCAGAGGCAGCTGCCTTTAAGAGGTTGCTCGGACATGGGGACCTCCTACTCTTGCTATGTATTCAATGAAGTCCTACGCCAATATGCAATCACCGATGCGGTCAGAAGCCCAGCTGCAACGAGCATCGGCGGAGAAAGCCAAATCCGCGCCGCCGCGCCAAAACCGCCGGCCGCTTCCAGGACCAATATAATGCAGAGGAGCGCCGTGAAAGCTATCAGCTTGATATTATAAAGGGCGGTAGACGGCCTGAACCACGCGGTCAGAGAAAATCGCGATGCAACAAACCAGACCATCATATGGGCCAGAGTCACAATGATGATGGCGGCCTGTATATGGTATCCGTAGGATGCGCCGGCTTCCGTTCGCATAGCAGCACCAAGCGATGGATGAAACCATTCCGTCCATGTGAAACCCAGGTTCGTGACGCCGACGCCGCATACAAACGACGGAACCAAAACCCAGCGCCAGACAGCTCCTGCAAGAACACAAATCAACAGCGCCCAAAGAACTGCCTGCCAAATCTCAGTGATGGAAAGTTCTTTGTCCATGACCCCTGCAGAGGCGGTTGCGGCAGTGAGCCAAAGAATCGTGCAGAGCCAGAGACTATTTCTGGATTTCATCATCGTCCAAAATTCCCGTGCTCAAACCCGCTTCCGCCAAGACTCGCCGGCAAAAGTCGGCCTGGCCCGCGAGTACGTAGAATGCCGCGCGGCCGTATTCGCCGAAAGACAAGACGGCAAACGTCGCGACATACGGCTCGACCTCGACAGCATAATCGATGTTGTTGTCGCTTAATGCTTCTTCGACGCGCTTCGCCTCCGCCAATCGGCCGGCGAGATAGATCCGCGAGACGTCTTTGTCGCCAAAATCGTCGAGCGCGATGCGGGGCACGGCGAACCTATTTCCAGCGGCGGCTCGCCGGATCGAACTCCGGCTGTTCGTTTTTCGGCTTAACCGGCGGCGGCTCAAATAAGCCGGCATATAGGATCGGCCCCATCACAGGAACAAAGAGGAACAAGGTCCAGAAAATTTTTTTGGAGGTATGATACCTGCCGCGCCATAGGGACTGCATGCAAACGATAGCCACCAGTACTGATACGACAAAGACGGCTTTCGTTAGCGTGTCGAGCATTGCTTGAAAATTATTCGCGCGCGGCGCGCCACGCTACTTCTTCTTCGGCCCTTCCGCCGGATTGACGTAATGGATCGCCCACGGCCCCATGCCGTGGACCTGGAGGATAGTCTCGCTCTTGGTCCAGGCGAAGTGGTGCGCCTTCGCCGGCATGACCGCGAAGCCGCCCGCCGCAAGCGCGGTCGTCTGCTTGCGGTCGAGCTTGTCGCCCATGCCGAGGTTGATCGCGCCGGAAATGACCGTCACGTGCTCATCCGACGGATGCCAGTGCGGGGGAACCTCGTAATTCGCGGGGAGCTTGACGCGGAAGGTAACCGGATTGGCTTTATCGATCGGCCCTTCGAGAACGGCGACCTTCGCGCCCGGCAGCCCCGGCAGGTCTTCCCATTTGAGATCGCCTGCCTTTAGCATCATGTGGCCGTCGGATTGGGCGAAGGCGGGGATAGCGGAAAAGGAAATACCGAAAGAAAGGAGAACGGTAAGCACGCCGTTCAACGTAGTCATGCGCGAGTTAAGGATCACGTAACCTCCCGAAGATTTCGCCCGCAGCGTACGTATCAGTGCGCCGCGCGGAACGCGGCGATTGCCATAAGAGTGCCGATGCCCATCAAGGCATAGCCAGCCTTGTAGACCCCGGACCATCGCCGCGTCATCTGTCCGGGACCCAACGAAAACCAGACGCCGCGCCGAAACAGCGAAACTTTGGTGGCGAACAAACAGACTGGGCCGCTCCAGAGAAAAAATTGGATGCTTCCCAGCGGACCGCTTTGATGCAAAGACGGGAACAACATCGCTGCCAATAACCCTAGTATCGCGATCACCGGAAGAATCGCGGGCATGATTTCGACGGCAATGACATACGGCTTCCCGTCTTTATCCTTTTTGTAAAGCCATAACGACATGGTTCCTCCGCATTACTTTTTTTCCGCCGCCGGCAGGTTGAAGCTTTTGACGGCGCGGTCGAGCTCCGTGACGAGCGCGCTCTTATAAAAGACTTCGAGGAATTTGAGCTGCTCGGGCGGTGCGGATTTCAGGCTGTCTTTCGGAGGCGCTTTATCGAGCTCCTGCTGCTGGTTGATCTCAACGGTCGACAGAATTTTGAAATCGTTCATGTCGACCAGCGCGACCTTGGCTGCGAGCACGGCCACGGGGCCGCTCCGTCCGAGAAGCGATGAGCGGTTGGTGATGGCGGCGCCGCGCACGAACTGGGCGCCGCCCATGTCGCGCCGCGCTTTTGCGACGAGAATCAACAAATCGACGCCGGGAGATTTTTTAACGCGCGACAGCGCTTCGCGGACTTCGTTCAGATCGTAGTCCGCGTAGGGCGTGCGCGTCATCGACCGATACATCGGCTCGAAATCGGCATATTTGTAATTAATCTTGACGAAGCGGAGCTTGGTTTTTCCCGCGAGGCTTGTTTGGAGCTGTTCCACCGCGAACCGGTCGAGTCCCAAGTCGCCGGGCTCGTCCCTGTCCGGCGCGACGTTCACCTGCTCGCCGAGGAGCGATATCGCGCCGATGGTCTTGGCGTCCGAGACCTCTTTAGCCGGAGCTTTATTAAATAAGCCGCTGAAGGTGCCGCTGAACGAGCCGCAGGCGGTCAACAGTAAAAGTGAAGCGGCAAAACGGATTGCTCTCATGCTGCGAGTCTGTGTCAGAGATGGCGCGCTGTCAACCCGTACGCGCCGCCGCGAGCTAATCCTCGATTACGGCGAACGTGCCGGTGACGACGAGCACCTGGGGATCGATCGGATCCGCGTTGTTGATGCCGAGAAACTCGAACCTGCCGGTCGTGAAGTCGGTGCTTTGCGTGAAGGAGTCGATCACGAATTTTACATAGGAGTTATTGGCTGTATACATCGTATTGTTGATTACGATGTTGACCGTCGCCGAGGTGTCCGTGACGCCGACTTGCAGGCCGGGGCTGCCGCCGCCGGCGAGTATCGTGAGCGTCTGCGGAACATTTTGCGGGGTCATCTGGCAGACGGGAGCTGGCGGACTCGGAGTAACCTGTTCCATGCTGAAGACGCTGGCCTCGAGACTGCTGTTCGTGCCGGGGTTTCCCAAGCGGCCGTGCAGCTTGAATTTCATATTGGCTGTGTCTCTCGCCTCGCAGCCGGTCAGTCCGCCGATGCGCGTGTCGCTAATCTGCATCGTGCCCTGGCGGAGCTGGCTAACGATGCCGGAGCGGATGTTTTGCGGCACGTTGCCGTAGCCATACGTGAACGTGACGTTCTGTAGCTGCGCTTGAACGCCGGGAGAAGACAGGAGCGGGCATCCCGAAGTGGCGAAAGCCAGCACGCATGCGATCGCCGGTCGAATCCACATCCTACACTTCATACCGTCTCCTTCGACGTTGCGACTAATTGTGGCCGCTGCTAAGGCACGACGCAGCGAACAAGTTTTTCTCCCGAGAAGCGCGCCGGCCCGGTCGAGCCCTGCGCGCGCCCCTTGAGCTCGGCCCCCGGCGGGATTCCGCCCGTTCCCTCGCCGCTGTTCGGATCGTTGGCCCGCCCGTCAGGGTCGGTGGCGTTGTCGCCGATAATCGTGCCGTTAATGCAATGGACCGAGAGCGTTTCGGTCGTGACCGTGACATTCGGCGGCGCCGCGCAGAGCACGGTGTCGCGCCGCCAGGAAAGCAGCTCGTCGGGGTCGATCGGCGGAAGATCCGAGTCCCACAGCTCGCGCACGACACGTACGGTGCCCGTCGCCCTGCACGCGAGCTCCACGGTTACGCTATAAGTCCCGAAACCGCCGTCGGGAATTAGATCCGGTCCATTGATCGTGACGGTGTTGACCTCGAACGCGGGCTCGTTAGCGAGCGTCTGCCATACGGACGGCGGGATGCCGCAGGAGACGGCAAGAACAAACAAGAAGAGGAAAAGCAGGATCGGGTTCATGCGGCGACCTCCATCCAAACCCATCACTAACCCGTCAGTGATTTTGGGCGGAGTCTCCGATAACGCGGCGAAGGTGTCAACTGCTTTTTTGTAGGCTAAGGGCCAAGGCGAGAATGGCTTGTATTTTGCGGGACGCGTTCTCCGCCCCCATCAAATCGCTGATGATCGCCGCGCTGTCGGCGCCGGCGCGCCAGACTGACGCGAGGTTGTGTTCCTTGATGCCGCCGATCGCGACGACGGGAATGCCTATCGCATCTTTGATCTCACGCAGCATCGCGAGACCGCGGGGCGCATGGCCGGTCGCCTTTGTCGTGGTGGTAAACATCGGGCCGAAGCCGATGTAGTCGGCGCCGTCGCTTTCCGCTCGGCGCGCCTGATCGAGATTGTGCGTGGACACGCCGACGATCAATCGATCGCCGGCGATCTTACGCGCGGCGGCGAGCGGCAGATCTTCCTGCCCCAAGTGCACGCCGTCGGAGCGGACGGCTAGCGCGATATCGAGCCGGTCGTTGACGATCAGCTTCGCGCCCGCGCGGCGGGTGGATTCGCGCGCCGCCCCGGCGAGCGTGAAGAATGCGTTCGAGTCGCAGTCCTTGGCGCGAAGCTGGACTAATTGCACGCCGGCCCGCAGGAACTCATCCAGTATCGCGATCGGCTCGCGGCCCTTGCAGAGGCCGATATCGAGAATCGCGTAAAGCGCGGGCAGGTGACGGTGCGGCGCCATGGGACGACGATCAGACGTCTTTTTTTACGACGATATGCAGCTCGGAGATTTTTTTTCTCAGTGTGTTGCGGTTGATGCCCAAAATCTCCGCCGCGCGGATCTGGTTGCCGCCGGTCTTTCTCAGCGTGAGCTCGATCAGCGGCCGCTCGACGCGCTCGATCACGAGCGAGTAGAGGTTGTCGACATCGACGCCTTTGGTGCGCTGGAAATAATCTTCCAGCTTGTGGTGGATGATTTCTTCGAGCGAGAGATGATCGACGGCCGGCGGCGGATCGCCCGGGCGGCTGTTGTGGAACGTGAAGTCCTTCGGGAAGAGCACGGCGCCGGGCGAGAGGACGGCGGCGCGGATGAGCGCATTCTCGAGCTCGCGCACGTTGCCCGGCCAGCCGTGGTCTTCGAGGAGCTTCAGCGCATCGGGCGAGATGCCCGACACGCGCGTGCCCATCTCGCGGTTGATCTTGTCGATGAAGTAGCCGACGAGCTGCGGGATGTCGCCGCGGCGCTCGCGCAGCGGCGGCAGATAAATCGGAATGACTTTCAGGCGGAAAAAAAGGTCCTCGCGGAAGGTTTTTTCGCGCACGGCGCGCTCGAGGTCCTGATTGGTGGCGGCGACAATGCGCGCGTTCGCGCGCAGCAGCTCGCGCCCGCCGACGCGGCTGTACTCGCGCTCCTGCAGGACCCGCAGCAATTTCGTCTGCAATTCGAGAGGAATGTCGCCGACCTCGTCGAGAAAGAGCGTGCCGTCCTCGGCGAGCTCGAATTTGCCGGTGCGCCGCTCGAGCGCTCCGGTGAACGAGCCTTTTTCATGGCAGAACAGCTCGCTCTCGAGGAGCTCGCGCGGGATCGCGGCGCAGTTGACGGCCGTGAACGGTCTGTTCCAGCGCGGCGAATTGTAATGAATCGTCTTCGCCACGAGTTCTTTTCCGGTGCCACTCTCGCCCTGGATCAGGATGCTCGCATCGGTGTTCGCCACCTGTCCGATGACCTTGTAGACCCTTTGCATCGCCGGGCTTGTCCCGACCATGTTGCCCGGCTCGTAGGTCTTGCGCACCTCTTTCTTGAGCTGCTGGAAGTCCTCCACCAGCTTGCGGCTCTCGAGCGCGCGCTTGACCTGCATGGAAATTTCGTCGTTTTCGAACGGCTTGGTGATGTATTCGAAGGCGCCGTGTTTCATCGCGTCGATGGCATTGCGCATCGTGTTGCGCGCGGTCATGATGATGATCGGCGCCGTCGAGCCGGTTTCTTTGGTTTCCTTGAGCAGCTCGAGACCATCCATGTCCGGCAGGTTGATGTCGACCAGGCAGACGTCGAAATCGTTTTCCTTGAGCTCGGCGCGTGCGCGCTGGCCGGTCTCGACGGTGCGCACCCAGTAGCCGTCGTCTTCGAGCAGGCCGCGCAGAACGGCGAGGACGGACTTGTCGTCTTCGACGACGAGGACTTTTCCCTGATTCATGGGCTCACGCGACGAGCAGCGATACTTTGAAGCAGGCGCCGGCGCCCGCGCGGCTCTCGACGCGGATCAAGCCGCCGTGCTCGTTGATAATGCGGTAGCAGATCGCAAGCCCGAGGCCGGTGCCGTTTGTCTTGGTCGAGAAAAACGGCGAAAAAATGTTGGGCAGGTCTTCCTCTCTGATGCCGGGCCCGTTGTCCTCGATGTCGACGCGGATGAACTTCCCCCGCTCGCGCCCGTGCTCCCGGATGTGGAAGTCGGTCTCGATGCGCGTGGTGACCGTTAGCGCGCCCTGGCCGTTCATCGCCTGAAACGCGTTCTTGACGACGTTTAAAAAAACCTGCACCAGCCGCGCGCGGTCGCCGCGGATCGAGGGCAGGCTGGGATCGAAAATCTTCCTGATCTCGACGCCCGCGCCTGCGGCGTCCGCTTGCTCCAGCAGCAGCACCTGATCGAGGATCTCGTGAATGTTCAGCGGCTGGAAGTCGATCTTGGACGGACGCGAGAGGTCGAGGAGCTGATCGATGAGCACGTCGACGCGGTTGACTTCGTTGACCACGATCTCGGCGTACTCGCGGAGGCCGGCATCGTCTTTGACTTTCCGCGTCAGCAGCTGCGCAGCGCCTTTGATCCCGGCAAGCGGGTTTTTGATCTCGTGCGCGAGCCCGGCGGCGAGCGTTCCGAGAAGCGACAGCCGGTCCGCGCGCTTCAGGTCCTCTTCGAGCTCCTTGCGGTGGGTGAGGTCGCGCAGCAGAATGATGCTGCCCAGGAATTGATCGTACCGGTCCTGGAGCGGCGATACCGTGAGGTTCACCGCGACGTGCCGGCCGCGCGGCCGTGCGAGGTCGCCTTCGCCGCGGCTTCCGGTTTGCCCGGGCGGCTCGCTCATCCGCACCATGTCGACGACCCACGCGCTCTTGGCGAATACGCTGTTATAAGGTTGTCCGAGGGCGTACGAGGCCGGCAACTCCGTGAGCATTTCTGCGCTTTGGTTGAAGAAGGAGATCCGGCCCTGGAGGTCGGTCACGACGACACCCTCTTCGAGGCTCGTGAGAATATTCTCCCACGAGATTCGCGCCGCCGCTGCGGATTTTTCCCGCAAGTTCTTCGCCGCGCTCATGAGGCGAAAAGCATACCAGAATCGAAGATTTTAACAAAACTTCCCCGAAAGCACCCTTGCATTGGCTTCGTTCCGTATGTTAAAAATTTAATTACACTTAGGGGTTAGCACTCAAAAGTGGGCTCTTGCCCGCTTTTTTATTTTGAGGCTATGATACAGGTCGATCCCGTCGTGGCGCGCATCTGGCAGATGGCGGGTCCGGTCGCCTCCGACGAGGGGATGGAGATCGTCGACATCGAGTTCCGGAACGAGGGCAGCCGCTCGGGCCGCGTGTTGCGAATATTCCTGGACAAGTCGGGTGGGCCGACGCTGGACGATCTCACGCGGGTGAGCCGGCGGCTGAACGAGATCTTCGACGAGGCGCTCGCGGTGGAAGGCTCCTATGTGCTCGAGGTTTCATCACCCGGCATCAACCGGGCGCTCAAGACGCCCGAGCATTTCGAGCGGTTCATCGGCAAGCGGGTGCGCGTCCGAACGCGCGAGGCGATCGAGGGACGCAGATCGTTTTTAGGCGTTCTTAAAGAGGCGACGCCGGGCGAGATCGTGGTTGCGCTGGAAGGGCGCGATTATCACATCGCCTTTCCGCAGATCGAAAAGGCCAACTACGAGCACGATTGGAGCGCGTAATATGCAGCAGGATCTAAATCGAGTCATCGAACAGGTCAGTAAAGAGAAGGGAATCGATAAGTCGATTCTCATCAGCGCGCTGGAGAACGCGATGGTCTCGGCGGCGAAGAAGACGTTCGGCCATCAGCGTAAAATCGAGGCGCAGTTCAACCCTGAGATCGGCGAGGTCGAGCTCTTCGAAGCGAAGACGGTCGTCGAGACGATCCAGGACCCGGACATCGAGATCACGATCGGCGAGGCGCGCGAGACGCTCGACCCCGAGGCGCAGGTCGGCGATGAATTGCTGAGCAAGCTCGATACGACGAATTTCGGCCGCATCGCCGCGCAGGCCGCCAAGCAGAACATCGTCCAGCGCGTCCGCGACGCGGAGCGCGAGATCATTTACAACGACTTCAAAGGCCGCGAGGGCCAGCTCGTCAACGGCATCGTTCAGCGCTTCGAGAAGAAAAACATCATCGTCAACCTGGGCAAGACCGACGCGATCCTGCCGGAGAAAGAGCAGGTGCCGCGCGAGCGCTACCGCCAAGGCGACCGCATCCGCGGCTTCATCGTAAGCGTCGAGATGACGAGCCGCGGGCCGCAGATCGTTCTTTCGCGCACGCATCCGGGCATGCTGATCAAGCTCTTCGAGCAGGAAGTGCCGGAAATCTACGAAGCGATCGTCGAGGTGAAAGGCGCCGCGCGCGAGCCCGGCGGCCGCGCCAAGATCGCCGTCGTCTCCCACGATCCGGATGTCGACCCCGTCGGCGCGTGCGTCGGCATGAAGGGGACTCGCGTCCAGGCGGTCGTGCAGGAACTCCGCGGCGAGAAGGTCGATATCGTGCATTGGACGCCGGATCAGGCGGAGTACGTTTGCCGCGCGCTGGCGCCGGCGAAGGTCTCGAAGATCATTATCGACGACGACGAGCACGGCATGGAAGTCATCGTGCCCGACGATCAGCTGTCGCTCGCGATCGGCAAGCGCGGGCAGAACGTACGGTTGGCCTCGCGCCTGTCCGGCTGGAAGCTCGACGTACGTAGTGAATCCGAGATGGAAGAAGAGACGCGGCGCGCGCGAGTTTCGCTCGGCGCGATTCCGGGCGTCAACGACATGTCGGCCGAGCTGCTGTATCAGGCGGGCTTTAAATCCGCCGAAGAGGTTGCCGAAGCCGATCTGGAGACTATTCTGGATGTGGACGGCATAGGCCCCGAGAAGGCCGAGACGATTTACAAGTCGAGCCGGGAATATATCGCCGAAAAACGGCGCCGCGAAGAAGAAGAGGCGAAGGCGGCGGCCGAGGCCGCGGCAGCCGCGGCTGCGGCACCTGCGGCCGATGGAGAGGCGCCGACCGAAGGAGGCGTTGCGGGTGGCGACGAAGCGCCGGCGGCAGGGGACGAAAAATAGCGCGCCGCAGCGAACTTGCCTGGGCTGTGGGCGCACCGATGATCAAAATGCGCTGATGCGCATGGTGATAACAGACGGAGAGCTAGAGATTAATCGATTCGCGAAGGGAAGAGGCGGCTATCTTCACGCCGCCGAGACTTGTTGGAATCTTTTGTTGCAGAAAAAGAGCGTTTATCGCACGTTTCACGGAGAAGTCGATCGCGCCGCAAGGGCGCGGCTGGTTTCAAAGCTGCGTGAGCGCAGCTAGGAAGGCGAATGGCGAAGACAAGAGTTAGCGTGCTGGCGAAAGAGCTCGGTCTCGAGCTCAAAGACCTGACCGTGCATCTCGACAAGCTCGGGATCCGCGGCAAGAAATCGCAAAGCACTCTCGAAGACGACGAAGTCGCGCGCGTCAAGGCGGCCCTTGCGGCGCCCGTCCGCCCGCAGGTTGTCGTCGGCGAGGAGAAAGTCGTCGCCGACCGCGTGGTGACGACCGAAGACCAGCAGGCCCACGAGCAGGTCGTTGAGCGGCGGGTGCGCGCGAACGTCATCCGCCGCCGTACCAATCGCACCGAAGTGGTCTCGACTCAAGCGCCGGCCGAAGCGAAGCCGGAAGCCAATGAGCCGCCTGCCGCTCCCGTCGAGGAGACTTCGCCGGAGCCGCCGGAAACCTTCGAAGCGCCGGAACCCGAGCCGATTCCCGACATCGAGCAGCCGATCGAGGAGATCCCGCCGGCGATACTAGAGGCGGAAGCCGCCGAAGCGGCGCCTGAACCTGCGGCGCCTGAGCCTGCTCCGGAGAAAGTGGAAGAAAAGCCCGCACCGACGCCTCCGGCGGCCGCTGCGCCGCCCCCGCCACAGGAGCCGCAGCGCGGCGCGCGCGTCCTCGGCCGCATCGATCTAAAACAAGTTTCCCGGCCTGTTCCGCCGAGCGCTCCGCTTCGCCGACCGACCCCGCCGCTGCGACCCGGCGCGCCGACGCCGCGACCGGGCGCGCCGACGCCGGCGGGCGAAACGCGTCCCGCCCCGGCCGGGGATGGCGCCGCCGCCGGCGAAGCCGCCAAACCCGGCAAGCATAAAAAACGCGTCGTCAAGAAGCAGGACATGCTCGAGTTGCGCGAGCGCGACATGCGCTCTGGCCGCTTCCCAAAAAAGAAGCGCGCATTACCCGGCAAAGAGCAGAAAAAGACCGAAATTACCGTTCCCAAGGCGAGCAAGCGCGTAGTCCGCATCTCGGAAGTGATCAGCGTCGGCGATCTCGCGCGCGAGATGGGCGTCAAGGCCGGCGACGTCATCAAAAAGCTCATGCAGATGGGCATGATGACGACGATCAACCAGATGCTCGATGCCGACACCGCCGCCTTGGTCGCGACCGAGTTCGACCACCAGGTCGAAAACGTCGCCTTCAACGCGGAATCCGAACTCGAGGTCGAACACCAGGTCGAAGAGCCCGAGGCCGCGCTCAAGCCCCGGCCGCCGGTCGTGACGATCATGGGGCACGTCGACCACGGCAAAACTTCGCTGCTCGACGCGATCCGCAGCACCAACGTGACGGAGCGCGAAGCGGGCGGCATCACGCAGCATATCGGCGCGTATCACGTTGAAGTCGACGGGCGCGGCGTTACCTTCCTCGACACGCCCGGCCATGAAGCATTTACTGCGATGCGCGCGCGCGGCGCGAAGGTCACCGACCTCGTCGTGCTCGTCGTCGCCGCCGACGACGGCGTCATGCCGCAGACGATCGAGGCGATCAATCATGCGCGCGCGGCTCAGGTGCCTATTATCGTCGCCATCAACAAGATCGACCGGCCCGACGCCAACCTGGAGCGCGTTAAGCGCGGCTTGATGGAGCACGGACTCGTCGCCGAGGAATGGGGCGGTGACGCGATTTTCGTCCCGGTCTCCGCCAAGACCAAAGAAGGCATTCCGCAGCTCCTTGAAATGATTCTGCTGCAGGCCGACGTCCTCGAGCTGCGCGCGAATCCCGACAAGCTCGCGCGCGGCACGATCGTCGAAGCCAAGCTCGACCGCGGCCGCGGCCCGGTCGCGACCGTGCTGGTCCAGGAGGGCACGCTGCACGTGGGCGACGCCTTCGTCTGCGGCGTCTTTACCGGCCGCGTGCGCGCCATGATCGATGATCACGGGCGTAAGATCGAGTCGGCTTCGCCGGCGCTGCCGGTCGAGATTTTAGGCTTACAGGGCGTGCCGCAGGCCGGCGATTCGTTCGTCACGCTTACCGACGAGGCTAAGGCACGGCAGATCGCCGAGTACCGCCAGAGCAAGCAGCGCGAATCCGATCTCGTCAAGACGAGCAAAGTCTCGCTCGAAGAGCTTTACGATCAGATCAAGACCGGCGACGTCAAGGAACTCCGCGTCGTGCTCAAAGCCGACGTGCACGGCTCGGTCGAAGCGCTGAGCGACGCGATGACGCGTCTATCGACCAACGAGGTGCGACTCAACGTGCTGCACGGCTCCGTCGGCGGCATCACCGAGAGCGACATTTTGCTCGCCGCCGCTTCCAACGCGATCGTCATCGGCTTCAATGTCCGTCCCGAAGTCAAGGCGGCGAACCTCGCGCAGCAGGAAGGCGTCGACGTCCGGCTTTACAGCATTATCTACGACGTCATCAACGACATCAAAGCGGCGATGGAAGGTCTGCTCGAGCCCACTTACAGAGAGCAAGTCCACGGCCGGGTCGAAGTCCGCGAAGTCTTCAACATCCGCGGGGTCGGCGCGGTTGCGGGCTGCTATGTGACCGACGGCAAGATCCAGCGCGGCTATCTCGTCCGGCTCTTGCGCGATCAGCGGGTTGTTCATGAAGGAAAGCTCGCGAGTCTCAAGCGCTTCAAGGACGATGTCCGCGAAGTCGCCGCCGGTTACGAATGCGGCCTCAGCCTGGAAAACTATCAGGACATCAAGAAAGGCGACACGATCGAAGCTTACGAAAGGGTCGCGGTTCTCCGCCGCATTGCCCCGACGCCGCGACCCGGCGCCCCGGCGCCGGCGGGTGAAGCGCGATAGGCAGGCACAATCCGTCTTCCGAGAATTCCCCGATGATCGTCGGGGTGCTGAAGCTCAGCCTGATTCTCGCCGAGAACCACTCCCTCAAAGGTAAACGCGGCGTTCTCAAACGCGTGCAGGCACGTGTCGCGCACCAATTCAACGTGTCGGTCGCGGAGTGCGGCGATCAGGATTTATGGCAGACCGCGCTGCTCGGCTTCGCGGCCGTCGGCAGCAGCCGGCCCATCGTCGAGGCGACGCTCAATAAAATCGTCGACTTCGTCGACGGGCTCGGCCTGGCGCAGGTGGGTGACACCGCCACCGAAATATTCTACTGCTGATAGTTCGCGTATGGATTATAAGCGCTCCGACCGGGTCGGCGACCTGCTGCTCGAAGTCATTTCACAATTACTTGTCAAGGAAGTGAGCGATCCGCGCATCGGCGCGGTGACGCTCACCGGGGCGGACGTAAGCCAGGACCTCAGGCACGCGAAAATTTATTTCAACGTCCTCACCGGCAGCGCCGGCAAGGCCGACGCGGTTGCGGGCTTGAAGAGCGCCGCGGGCT
The DNA here is from genome assembly GCA_021324155.1 of Pseudomonadota bacterium. GTDB lineage: Bacteria > Desulfobacterota > Binatia > UBA9968 > UBA9968 > JAJPJQ01. The sequence continues at coordinate 139,161 of JAJPJQ010000021.1, read as the reverse complement.
TCATCCGCGGCCGGGCGGGCAAAGCGCTCAAGCTCCGGGTCGTGCCGACGCTCGAATTCGTCTACGACGACAGCGAGGAGCGAGCCCGGCGTATCGACAATCTGCTGAAGCAAACCAAGGACAATCAATGAACGCGTTCGCCCGATGTTCGAATGACGCCGCGCTTTCGCGCCAATATCAGGTATTGCGCTCCAGTTTTCTTTAAGCCGGGAAAGCTTCGCTCGCCGAGCGCCCGCAGTCTCCTGTCGATGCGAATCGACATCGTCTCTCCAAAAATCTCATAGCCGCAGAAAGTAAACGGGCCGAAGCCCAGCGTCTGCGATCGGATTTTCACCAGGCGCTCGCCGGCGAGCAGATTCTCTATCTCGAATGGACGATGACGCTTGGGAAGGTGATCGTCCCGTTTTGCGCTCCGTGCCGCGCCGATCAGGGCTTTATACATGCGCCGCAGCGGACGCAACGCCGGCGTCGAGATCGGATCGAGAATCGCGTCGAGCCGCAATGCGTTGTCGGCCGTGATAAGAAGATAACCTTCCGGCTTCAAGACACGCTGCATTTCCGCGAGTGCCTTGGCTTCCGAGTGGAGCCAGGGCACGACTCCGAGCGCCACGACGAGATCGAAACAACCGTCCCGGAAATTCAGAGCATGGACGTCGCCGGCGGACACGCGTACTCGCGCCGCGACCCCGCGATCGTTCGCTTGCCGTCGCGTCATGTCGACCATCGCCGGCGCGGGATCGAACGCGTCGACGAAGTGGCCTGCGGACGCGAGCTCGACCGCCAAGAGTCCCGCGCCGCAGCCGACTTCCAGAATCCGCGCTCTGCGCGGAAGGCGAAGCCGCTCGATCCACAGAAGTGCAGTATCGCGCCGTTGCTGGTAAATCAGCGGCTGCAGCGTGTGGCCATGATAAATCTCTTTCCAATAGCGCGCCGACGATTGAAAGTAGGTATTCACCGCCGCCTGCCGTTGGCGGTCTGCGCAGCGGCATCCGTTCTGTATTGCCGGCGCGTTTGCCCGCTCTGATCGAACAAGCCGTGACACGCGCCGTCCCAGCGTCGTCCAGGAGCGACCGAAGACATATAGGAAAGGACGCAGATCGTCGGCGGCGAACCATGCGGTTTCTCGGATTCCTGAATAGGAGCGCATCCAGTCGCGCGGCGTGACGGTTCCGTCGCGAAAATAATTCCAGCTCGATACGATGTCCGCGTCCTCCAGCAGCCACTTCCGGCCGGCAATAATGCGGCTGTCGGGGACCCGCTGTCCGGTGAGATCCAGGTAAGCCGCGCGCACGACGTCCAGCTCTCCCGAGCCGACGAATAACCGGAACGTCGCTCCCAGCCTGGGATTCGAGTCGAGCAGCTTATACGAGCCGTCGCGGAAATCGTAACGGTAGCCGATGTCGAGTATTCCTTTGTAGCCGGTCGCTTCGACGAGTCGTTGCGTCTGATCGTGAACCGCCGGGTTCGGCACACAGACCCCTAGCGCGGTCATTCCCGTGTACACCGGCGTCTGATGAATTTTTTTCCCCGTGATGCCGAACAGACATCGCGACCGCTCGTCGAAATAGCCGTTGAACATCCAGACGGAATCGTCGCCGCCTGGGATATACTCCTGCAGCATCATCGTGGGATTCGACGGATCTTCCATGGCATCGTAGTGCGCGAGGAGATCTTCGGGCGAGCGGGCAATGATCATTTTTTTGCCCGCGCGGCGCGACACCGCGATGTTGTCGGAGGCCTTCAGCATGACGGGAAATTGCGCGGTCCTGATGAACTCGACCACGTCGCTGCGGCACGCGGGGAAAGACGTGTCCGCCGTCGGAATCCCGTATCGCCGGGCCAGAAAATACATGTCGCGTTTGTTGTAGAACGATCGGACCAGCGTAAGCGGATTGTCGGGAAAAACGAAGGACGTGCGCAGCCGGCACCGATTCTCCGCCACGAACAGCGCGGTCTCATCGTTCGTGGCGAGCAGCAGCGGACGTCCGCCGATGCGGCGGGCTGCCGCTTGAAGAAAATCGCCGGAGGCGCGCGCGGGCTGCGCCTCAATGTCCCACACGAAAGCGCCGCGGCAGTAGCGCGATCGGGGCGCGATCGCGCGCCGATCGGCGTCGACGCCGTAGACGCGCACGCCCAATCGGCCGAGGCTGCGCATGACGCCGAGCGCGCCGTGATGCTCCATGCGGAGGACGAGGACTGGAACGGAGGTTTCCACGTCGGATCGATCAGCGAGCTTTACGGCGGGAGCGCCACAATTTCAGCGCCGGAAATTCGGAAGGCGAAGTCGACGTCGTCGAAGTGTTGGAGGATAAACTCGAGGTCATACAGCTGGCGACTGCGGCGAAGAAAGCTGACGCTCGGGCTGCACATAAAATCGAGCCGCGACGCCGCGCGCCACTGCCGCACGAGCGTATCGGTCTTTTGATCGGCGGCCGTATAGCCGTTTTCGATCAGGCCGCCGGCGATCCACGCGCAGCACATGCGGTCCTCGGCGCGGAAATCGCCCCGGGTCGGTGCGCCGACGAGAATCACGGGCAGACGCAGTCGCGCCAAATGGCGGATCGTCGCTCGGTAATTACGGAAGCTCGCGATGTAAGCGAAAGGCGAGCTGCGAATGCCGTCGATCAGGCGCGTGCCGGACGAGGATAAAAGCACCAAAGGCCGGCGGTCGTTAAGCGCGGCGAGCTGCGCGGGACTATTGGATAACGTGAACCCTTCGGGCACGGCGCCGCCGATTTCGCCGGCGAGAAGGGCGTCGGGCGTGGAGGCCGCCAGCCGAAATGCCCCGTCCACATCGGCCACGGGATAGCAGCGGCGGCCCATCGCCACGGCCGTGACGGCCGTAGTCGTCGCGCGGATGATATCCACGGCGACGACCGCTTCCGATGCCGACGCCGCGGCGCCGCCCAGAGAGCTTCTAATGGCAACGCTGGGCCGCATGCTTCCTCACGCCGGCGATAGTTGTCCTTGCCATAGCGCCGGACGGCTTTAACTTCGGGTTATTGTACGCGTCGGCATGAAGTCCGCGGCGATAAATCTCGACGCGCAACAACTCCTCGAGCCGCACATTGGATAGGTGGACCTCGCGTCCGAAATGGTCGAGCAGCGCAAACTGGCTCGGCTTGATCGGCGCTTCGAATACCACCGTCTTTAAGCCGAAGGTTTTGGCGAGCTCATCGGCGAAGCGCGCGTTGAGACGGCCTTGCTCGTCGAAAAGACCGATGCCGCGCGCGCTTTCCCGCGCCTCGATGACGAGCTGTACGGCGCCGGCGGCGAGCCAGCGTTGACCAGCGTCAATCCAGGACCGAAGCGCGCCGCCGGTAAAGGGGCCGGCATTTTTTTCACCGAGCTCGAATTGCACCTCGAGGCCGCGGGCGGAGGCGAGACGAACGATCTCCTTCGCGTCCAAGGCCGATGCCGCAAATCCTTCGCCGCATTCGATTCTGTCGACGCCGATATCGGCGCAAACATCGAGATAGGCCGGAAGATGCCCTCGATCGACCGCTATCTCGAACGGGCCGCCGCCGGTCACGATCGGCACGCCGTGCTTTTTCGCGGCGGCAACTTTGCGCCGGCTGCTGGCCTCGTCGGCGACGATCCAGGTGGCCATGGAGAGCTTGAGAATCGATATTAGATGCGCGCTCTGATCGAGATGGCTTTCAAGTGTCGCGGGATCGTATCCGGGGTCGAATGGGCTGGTGGCGGGGGCGATTTCGGGAACTCCGATCAGACGCAGGTAAGCTTCGGTGCCCGAAGCTCCTGCGGGTATTGCCATGGCCTTTCCTTTCGTGAGTGAAGGTATCCGTAAGCTTGAGTGTAAGCCGGCCGCATGGAGGTGAAAATCGGGGATACCCGAGGATGGTGGAGAAAAATGCCGGAGCGGGGTAAAGCTTCGATGCCCCGGCGTTTGACTTGCCGCCGTGGGTAGTTAAGAACTAGGTTCGAGACAGCATTCCACGAAGCGCTTCAATTTTTAACGTTATCCATGGCATCGACATCATCATTAAGCGGGCTGCTTCTCGTCGATAAGCCCGAAGGGCCGACCTCCGCTCATGTCGTCGCGCGCGTCAAGCGCATCCTCGGCGCACGCAAGGTCGGTCATTTGGGAACGCTCGATCCTTTCGCCTCCGGCCTGCTGCCGCTCGGCGTCAACGAAGGGACCAAAGTCGCGGAGATTTTTCTCGCGGCGCAGAAGAGCTACCGCGGCATTATCGCCCTCGGCGTCGAGACCGATACCCAGGATTCCACGGGGAAAGTTATCGAGTCACGGCCAGTTCCGCCGCTCGACGAAGCCGATCTGGAGCGGCTTCGAGCCGCGTTCACAGGAACGCTCATGCAGACGCCGCCGATGTTCTCGGCGCTGAAAAAGGGCGGCGTCCGCCTGTACGATCTCGCTCGCAAGGGCGAGACTGTCGACCGCGCGCCGCGCGAGATTAAAATCGAAACCCTGCGCCTCTGGCGCGAAGGCTCCAACGAGATCGGCTTCGAGCTCACCTGCTCGAAAGGAACGTACATTCGGACGCTCGCGGCCGATATGGGGACATTTCTCGGCCCGGGCGCGCATCTGAAGGCGCTCAGGCGGCTGTCATGCGGTCTCCTCAATGTCGATGCGGCGATCCGCCTCGACGATATCGAGCCGGCCCAATCCAAAGGCGAGGTCCCGCTGCTGTCGCTCAATCGCGCGCTCGCTCACCTGCGTGCCGTGCCGCTCGATAGCCGCACGCTGGCCTCGCTTCGGTTGGGCCGGCAGGAGGTCCTGGATATCGTCGGCGATCCCGTGTCTGGGGAAAAAATGGTGCGCCTGCTTACGCCGCAGGGCGATCTTGCCGCGCTCGCCCGCTGGGAGGAGATCGTCAGGCGCTGGCGACTCTTTCGCACCTTCGCAGCCTAGCGGCGATGGCGGTCAAGCTTTCGGTTTCAGTCAAACCCGGCGCCAGGCAGGAAAAGGTCGACAAGCTCTCGGAGGCCGAGTACGTCGTCTGGCTGCGCGCGCTCGCGCGAAGAACGAGCCAACGAGGCGGTCGTCGCTGCTCGCCAAACGCCTTGCCGTACCGTAGTCGTCGCTGCGCATCATTCGCGGGGAAAAGACGCGGAAAAAGTTCATTGAAATCGCCTAAACACTTTGCGGAAATTCAACGCAGGCGGCGGCAGAAATAAATTGTAGCAGCGGCGCCTTTATGCTAAGAGATTTTTTGATCCCCATGGAGCATTCCCGGTTCGTTCACCTCCACTGCCACACGCAATACAGCCTCTTAGACGGCGCGAACAAAGTAGATGAGCTGATCGAGCGCGTGAAGGCGCTGAAACAGCCCGCGCTGGCGATGACCGACCATGGCAACATGTTCGGCGCCATCGAGTTTTACCTCGAAGCGTCAAAAAAAGGCATCAAACCGATCATCGGCTGCGAGATCTATGTCGCGCCGGCGAGCCGCTTCGAGCGCAAGGGCGTCGATAAGGGCAACAAAGAGTACAACAATCACCTGATCCTGCTCGCGATGAATCTCGAAGGGTACAAAAATCTGTGCAAGCTCGTCACGATCGGCTTCATGGAGGGCTTTTATTACAAGCCGCGCATCGACAAGGAGGTTCTCCAGGAGCACAACCGCGGTCTCATTGCGCTGAGCGCCTGTCTCCAGGGCGAAGTCTCTTATGCGCTGAACGCGGGAAATGTCGAAAAAGCGAAAGAGGCGGCCGAAAGCTACGAGCGGATTTTCGGCGACCGATACTATCTCGAAATCCAGGACAACAAACTGCCCGAGCAGGAGAAGGTCAATCGTCTGATCGTCGAGCTGGGGAAGGAATTATCGCTGCCGGTCGTCGCGACGAACGATTGCCATTACGGCGAGCGCGACGACGCCGCGGCGCACGACGTCTTGCTGTGCGTCCAGACCGGCAAGACCGTGATGGAAGAGAACCGGCTCAAAATGCACACCGACGAGCTGTTCGTCAAATCGGCGGAGCTGATGCGCCAGGGCTTTGATTACTGCCCCGGCGCCGTCGAGCGCACCGTCGAGATCGCCGACCGGTGCAACCTTGAGATCCAGTTCGGACATTATCATTTTCCCCAGTTCGCTGCGCCGAAAGAGATCAGCCTCGACGACTACCTCGACGAGCTCACGCGCAAGGGGCTCGAAGAGCGGCTGGAAGCGATTAAATCCGCGCGGCCGGAGGAGTACGAGGCGAACCTCAAGCTGTACCATGAGCGCCTCGATTTCGAGCTCGGCGTCATAAAGGGGATGCAGTTCTCGGGCTATTTCCTGATCGTTGCCGACTTCATCAATTACGCGAAGGACAACGGCATCCCGGTGGGGCCGGGCCGCGGCTCGGCGGCGGGAAGCCTCGTCGCCTATGCGCTCAAGATCACCGACCTCGATCCGATCCGACACGGTTTGCTGTTCGAGCGCTTTCTCAACCCCGAGCGCAAATCGATGCCCGATATCGACGTCGATTTCTGCATCCGCGGGCGCGATCAGGTCATCCGCTACGTCAAGGAGAAATACGGCGCCGACAAAGTCGCGCAGATCGCCACCTTCGGCACGCTGAAGGCGAAGGCGGCGATCAAGGACGTCGGCCGCGCGCTCGGCTTTTCTTTCGCCGAGACTGATGCGATCGCGAAGCTGATCCCGGCGCCGAAGCAGGGCTTCGACTACTCGCTCGCGGAATCGATCAAGATGGAGCCCCGCCTGGCTGCGCAGATGAAGAGCGACATGCGCGTAAAGAGCCTGATCGATCATGCGATGCGCCTCGAAGGCCTGACGCGCCATTCTTCTACGCACGCCGCGGGCGTCGTCCTGTCGAACCTGCCGCTCGTCGAATACCTGCCACTCTACGTCGATAAGGAAGGCGGCATCGTCACGCAGTTCGACATGTCGAGCGTCGAGAAGATCGGCCTGATCAAGTTCGATTTCCTAGGTTTGAAGACGCTTACGCTGCTCTACGACTGCGTCAAGTTGATCGAAAAAAGTAAAGGCGTAACCGTCGACTTGAACAATCTGCCGCTCGACGACAAGAAAACCTACAAGCTCCTCTGCTCCGGCGCGACGACCGGCATCTTCCAGCTGGAGAGCACGGGCATCCGCGAGATGACGGTCAAAATACGTCCGAACTGCTTCGAGGACATCGTCGCGCTCATCGCGCTCTTCCGTCCCGGCCCGCTCGACAGTGGCATGGCGGAGCAGTACATTCAGCGCAAGCACGGCCGCGAGCAGATTAAATATCTCCACCCGCGCCTGCAGGAGACTCTGAAAGACACCTACGGCGTCATCGTCTACCAGGAGCAGGTGATGCAGATCGCGCGCATCCTCGCCGGCTACAGCATGGGCGAAGCCGATATTCTCCGCCGCGCGATGGGGAAGAAAGATCCCGAGGAGATGGCGAAGCAGCGCGAGCGCTTCGTCGAGGGCGCCGTCAAAGGCAAAATCGACGCCGATAAGGCGGGCGAGATCTTCGACCAAATGGAGACGTTCGCGCGCTATGGCTTCAACAAGTCGCACTCCGCGGCCTACGCGCTCGTCTCGTACCAGACCGCGTATTTGAAGACGCACTACCCGGTCGAATTCATGGCCGGGTTGCTGACATCCGAGATGGGCGACACCGACAAGGTCATCAAGAACCTCGCCGAATGTCGCGAGAAGAATATCGAGGTCCTGCCGCCGGACATCAACGAGAGCAGCGCGGATTTCACGCCGGTCGGCGAGAAAATCCGCTTCGGCCTCGCCGCGGTCAAAAACGTCGGTGAAAAGGCGGTCGAGGTGATCCTCCAGAGCCGCGCCGAAGAAGGCCCGTTCAAATCGATCTTCGACTTCTGCCGCCGCGTCGATCTCACGGCCGTCAACCGCCGCGTGCTCGAAAGCCTCATCAAATGCGGCGCATTCGATTCGACCGGCACGCCGCGGGAGCGGATGCTCGCCGCGCTCGACGAGGCGATGCGCATCGGGCAGGCGCATCAAAAAAATCGCGAGAGCAACCAGATCGACTTGTTCGGTCTGTCCGGCGGCTCATCGAACGGCTTCGGCGCCAGCAACGGCTTTCACGACGCCTACCCTAACGCAGAGGAATGGACGCCGCAGCAGAAGCTCGCGCATGAAAAAGAGTCGCTCGGGTTCTACATCACCGGCCATCCGCTGGATAAATACGAAGGGCGTCTGGCGCGCCTCATTTCCGGTCCGGCCGCCGCTCTGAAAGAGCGCGCCGCCCCGGGCGACGTGAAGGCAGGCGGTGTCGTAACCGCGATGAAGCTCAAAAACACCAAGAAAGGCGACCGTTACGCGAGCTTCCAGCTCGAGGACAAGACCGGCTTCATCGAGGTGATCGTCTGGCCCGAGACCTACAAGCGCTGCGGCGAGACGTTGGTCTCGGACGATCCCATTCTAGTAGCCGGAAAAATGGATATCGGCGAGGAGCGCGTCCAGATCATTGCCAACGACATTATCCCGCTCGAGGAGGCATCGCGGCGCCTGCCGCCCGCCAGAAAGAAGGACAACGGCGGGCGCGTGCACGTTTATCTCCGCGGCACGGCCTTAAGCTCCAACGAGCTCGCGCAGCTGCACGAGACGCTGCGCCGGCACCCGGGGAACTCGCCCGTGTCGCTCCATTTTCTCGCCCCCGATCAGAGCGAGCAGATTATCGAGACCGACGAGCTTCGCATCGCTTCGAATCCCGAGCTGCTGGAGACCGTCGAGCAGCTTTTCGGCGACCGCGTCACCGTCTCACCCGGCGCGTCTTGAAACGCATTTATCCCCAGCTTAAGGGTTTTCGCGAACGCGTGCTTCTCGTCGGCGCGGAGCTGCCGACGCGCGCGCCGCATACGGCGCTTGACGACAATCTCGACGAGCTGCAGAAGCTCGCCGAGAGCGCCGGCGCGGACGTCGTCGGTAGATTTACTCAGCCGCTGAGAAAAATCTCGCCCGCGACGCTCATCGGCAGCGGCAAGGTCGAGGAGATTCGCGTCGCCGTCAAAGAAACGAAACCCGACCTCGTCGTCTTCGACGAAGACTTGACTCCCGCGCAGCAGCGCAACCTCGAGAACGCATTCCAGCTCCGCGTCATCGACCGAAGCCAGTTGATCCTCGACATCTTCGCCCAACGGGCGCGCAGCAACGAGGGCAAGCTTCAGGTCGAGCTCGCGCAGCTCGAATACATGCGCCCGCGCCTGACGCGGCAGTGGACCCATCTCTCGCGCCTGGGCGGCGGCATCGGCACGCGCGGCCCAGGCGAGACGCAGCTGGAAGTCGACCGCCGGCGCATCCGCGAGCGTATCGGCAAGCTGAAGGAGCGCCTCGCTACCGTCGAGAAGACCCGCACGATCCAGCGCCGCGAGCGCCTCGAAGTGCCGTACGCCACCGTCGCGCTCGTCGGCTATACCAATTCGGGTAAGTCGACGCTCATGAACGCGCTGACACACGCCGGAGTCGCTGCCGAGGACAAGCTCTTCGCGACGCTCGATCCGACGATCCGCGGGCTGCGGCTTCCCGGCGGCGAAAACGTCATGCTGGCGGACACGGTCGGCTTCATCAACAAGATTCCCCATTCGCTCATCGAGGCGTTCAAGAGCACGCTCGAAGAAGTCCGCACGGCGGATCTGCTGCTGCGCGTCATCGACGTGACCCATCCGCTGCACGAGGAGCAGAGCGCCGTGGTCGACGCCGTGCTGCGCGACATCGGCGCGGGAGACACGCCGTACATCGTGGTGCAGAACAAAATCGATGCGCTGCCCGATCGCTCTTACGCCCACGCCGGCGGCAACGGCGCGCGCGCGGTATGCCGCGTCTCGGCGTTGACCGGCGAGGGGCTCGACGCCTTGGTCGATACGATCGCGAAAACGCTCGACGCCGGGAAGGTGCGGCGCGAGTTCGTCTTCGCCCCTTCGCAAGGAGCGCTGCTCTCGCTGCTAAAGCGCGAGGCGCGTATACTCGAAGAGAAATACGACGCCGACAGCATCCGCGTCACGGCGCTATCGCGCCCGAAGCTCGCCGGCCAGATGAAAAAATGGCTGGAGCAAGCAGAGATAGAGACGGAGACAGAAAAAAACGGAAACAACAACAACCGGAAGGGAAATGCGCCTCGCTAGGTTCCGAAATTTTATTCGCTGTCGCTATCTCTGTCTCTGTCTGTCTGGGTCATGCTGAACCTGCCCAACTTTCTAACGCTCGTCCGCATCATCGCGATCCCGTTTTATCTCGTGCTGCTCGCGTCGCATCTTTATCTCGATGCGCTGCTCGTATTCATCCTCGGAGGCGTCACCGACGCGCTCGACGGCTTCATCGCGCGGCGCATGAACCAGAAGACGTCGCTCGGCGCGCATCTCGATCCGATCGCCGACAAGCTCCTTTTGACGAGCTCGTTCATCATGCTCGGGATGATGGGCGCGCTGCCGCTCTGGCTCGCGGTTCTCGTCGTGAGCCGCGACATCGTCATTCTCGCCGGCTTCGTCTTCGTCTCGTTCCTCACAAACGAGCGTATGGAAGTCCAGCCGTCGCTTATGGGGAAGCTCAGCACCGCGCTGCAGCTTTTGACGATCGCGGTCGTGCTGGTGATGCTCGCGAACGCCGAGATTCTCACCCCGTGGGCCGACGAAGTGCTTTTCTATCTCACCGCCGCGGCGACGGTCATCTCCGGCGTGCATTACCTCTATCGCGGCCTCTTGTGGCTCCAGAACCGGGTCACCGTTGGTTGACATCCTCTGGACAAATTGATAATTAAATCAGACGCTTGCGCGGAAACTTCGCAAAGTAAATAAAGGATGAAGAATGGGAGACTACGGACGGTCTTTCCGGCTCCCGCCTTCATCCTTTGATATTTTACAGGCACGTAGCTCAGTGGGAGAGCGCTTCCTTGACACGGAAGAGGTCGGCGGTTCAATCCCGCCCGTGCCTACCATCTCCTTCAAAGTCGAAGGCGGAAGTTAGGAATCAGCCTTGGGAAAAGTACGGGTCGAATTGCCGGGGGGTAAATCGGTCGAAGTCGACCGCGGCGCCCTCGTGCGCGAGGTCGCGGCGCGCGCCGGTATCGACGGCGACATCGTCGCCGCCAAGCTCGACGGCGCCGCGGTCGATCTGTCTCGCGCCATCGAGCGCGATTGCGCGCTCGAATGGATTCGGCTCGACAGCGAGGACGGCATCGACATACTCAGGCATTCGACGGCGCATCTGATGGCGCAGGCGGTGCAGAGTCTCTATCCCGGAACCCAGGTGACGATCGGCCCGACAATCGAGCACGGCTTTTATTACGACTTCAAGCGCGATAAACCGTTTTCGCCCGAGGAACTCGAGAAGATCGAAGCCCGCATGCATGAAATCGCGGGCAAAGATCTGAAGGTGACGCGTGAAGAGATGCCGCGCTCGGCGGCGATCGATATCTTCCGCCGGATGGGCGAGGACTACAAGGTCGAGATATTGAAAGACATCCCGGAAGAGACCGTCTCGCTATACCGGCAGGGCGACTGGGTCGATCTTTGTCGCGGCCCGCACGTGCCGTCCACCGGCGTCATCAAGGCGTTCAAGCTCACCGGGGTCGCCGGCGCGTACTGGCGCGGCGACGAGAAAAACGAGATGCTCCAGCGCATCTACGGCACCTCGTGGCCGACCGAGAGCGCGCTCAAGGATTATCTCAAGCTGCTGGAAGAGGCGAAGAACCGCGATCACCGCCGGCTCGGCAAAGAGCTCGATCTCTTCAGCTTCCATCCGGTCGCGCCGGCAAGCCCGTTTTTTCATCCGAAGGGCGCTGCGGTTTACAACGGTCTCATCACGTACATGCGCCGCCTCTACGCGCGCTACGGCTATCAGGAAGTGATCACGCCGCAGATTTTCGACGTCGAGTTGTGGCACCGGTCGGGTCATTACGACCACTTCCGCGACAGCATGTATTTCAGCCGCATCGAGGATCGCGAATTCGGCGTCAAGCCGATGAACTGCCCCGGGCATACCTACATCTATGCCTCGAAGAAGCGTTCATACCGCGATCTGCCGCTCCGCTACGCGGATTTCGGCCGGCTCCACCGCTACGAGAAATCGGGCGTCACCGCCGGCCTCACCCGCGTGCGCTCGTTCTCGCAGGACGACGCGCATATCTTCTGCGCTCCCGATCAGATCGAGGCGGAGATGACCACGCTGCTCAAAATGCTGCGCGAGGTCTACCGTACCTTCGAGTTCAACGAGATGCAGGTGAAGCTTTCGACCCGCCCCGAAAAATATTTGGGCAGCCTGGACGTCTGGGCGCACGCCGAGGACGCCCTCGCGCAGTCTCTCAAGCGCGAGGGAATCGAGTATAAGCTCAATCCCGGCGACGGGGCATTTTACGGGCCGAAGATCGATTTCGAGGTCTTCGACGCGCTGCGCCGCGGCTGGCAGCTCGCGACCATCCAGCTCGATTTCCAGATGCCGGAGCGCTTCGGTTTGATGTATGTCGCTCCCGACGGCGCGGAGCACCGTCCGGTCATGATCCACCGCGCGCTGCTCGGCTCGATCGAGCGCTTCATGGGTATCCTGATTGAGCATTGCGCCGGCGCTTTTCCGCTCTGGCTCGCGCCCGTGCAAGTGAAGATCTTGACCGTCACTGACGCGCAGAAAGACTATGCGCGCGGCGTTCACGAGGAGCTTATCGCCGCGGGCTGGCGCGCCGAGCTGGATGAGCGGAACGAGAAACTGGGCTATAAAATTCGCGAAGCGCAGCTCGAAAAAGTGCCTTACGCGCTCGTGATCGGCGACCGGGAAGTCAAGGAAAGCACCGTCGCCCCGCGGCGTCGAGGGGGCGAAAATCTCAAAGCCGCCCCTGTAAAAGAATTTATGGAAATGCTAAGAACGGAGGTCGCCCAGGCGACGCATGAGCGCCCGGCTTGACTTAAGACCGGAAACTGAAAACCTGAAATTCCAAAATCCAGGGGGTGGCTTATAGCTAGAGAAGCGAGAATCAACCATCAGATTCGCGCACGCGACGTGCGCGTGATCGGCGTCGACGGCAGCCAGTTGGGCGTGATGACGCTCTACGACGCATTGAAGCAGGTCGAGGCGCTGGGCGTCGACTTGGTCGAAGTGGCCCCGGAGGCCCAGCCGCCGGTCTGCCGCATGATGGACTATGGGAAATTCCGCTATCAGCAAAAAAAGAAATCGCAGAGCGGCGGAAAGAAGACATTCGTTTCAATCAAAGAAGTGAAGATGGGATCGCGCACCGACCGCCACGATTTGGTTTACAAGGTAAAAAACATCCGCCGCTTTATCGAGCGCGGGCAGCGCGTGAAAGTATCTGTGCTGTTTCGCGGCCGCGAGATCACGCACCCTGAGTTGGGACGAGACATGCTCAACTCGGTCGTGGGCCAGGTGCAGGACATCGCCAAGCTCGACATCCCGCCGCGCCTGGAAGGAAGAAACATGGCGATGCTGCTGGTACCGAAGCAGCAGGCCTAACGAACGAGGAGACGAAATGCCGAAGATCAAAAGCAGCCGCGGCGCGATGAAAAGATTCCGCGTCACCGGCACTGGGAAGATCAAGCGCAACAAGGGCTTCAAGGGCCATCTGCTGTCGTCGAAGGGCAAGAAGCGTAAGCGGAATCTGCGCCAGGGCGCGCTGGTTTCAGACGCCGAGCAGAAAAACATTCGCAAATTAGTACCGTATCTTTAGGCGATTGGCGGAGTCGTAGGCGATAGTGAGAATGCGTTCCTGCTCGCGCCTTACGCCTCTCGCCTCACGCCTTCTTAGGAAGGAGCACTGCAGTGCCGAGAGCTAAAGGGGGAAGTAAAACCAGACGTCGGCGGAAAAAGATCATGAAGCTGGCGAAGGGCTACGTCGGAGGCCGGCGCAAGCTCTATCGCATGGCGCGCGAGACCGTCGAGCGCGGGCTCGCCTTCGCTTATAGAGACCGCCGGGTGCGGCGGCGCGAGTTCCGCACGCTGTGGATCACGCGGATCAACGCAGGGGCGCGCCTCTCAGGTATCTCCTACAGCCAGTTGATCCGCGGCCTCAAGCAGGCCGGAGTGGAGCTGGACCGGAAGATCCTCGCCGACATCGCCGTCGCCGACGCGCCCGCGTTCGGCCGCATTGCCGAGCTCGCCAAGTCCCATCTGACGGCTTAAATTCCGTCGCATGAACGAATCGCTCGAGCGCCTCAAAGAGGAGGTCGCCGGCCGTCTAAGCCGGTCGGTCTCCGAGGCCGAGGTGGAACAGCTTCGCGTCGAATACCTTGGCCGCAAGGGAACGGTCACCGGACTGCTGCGCGGGCTGAAGGACGTTGCGCCCGAGGAGCGCCCGCAGCGCGGGGAGGAGCTCAATCGCCTGCGCGCGTTCATCGAAGAACGCATCGCGGGCTGTCTTGAATCTCTCAAAGCGGAAAAACGCTCTAAGGCGCTCACCGAAGAGCGCGTGGACATCACGCTCCCCGGGTCGCGGCGCGAACGCGGGCGCGTGCATCCTTTGACGATGGTGGTGGATGAGATCGTGGATGTTTTCTCGGCGATGGGCTTCGAGATCGCGCGCGGACCGGACATCGAGGACGACTACCACAACTTCGAAGCGCTCAACATGCCGAAGGACCACCCGGCGCGCGACATGCAGGACACCTTCTTCGTCGCCGCCGAGCGGCTGCTGCGAACGCACACCTCGCCGGTGCAGATCCACGTCATGGAGAGCCGCAAGCCGCCGCTCCAGATCATCGTGCCGGGCGCGGTCTACCGCCATGACGACGACGCGACGCACTCGCCGATGTTCCATCAGGTCGAGGGTTTCATGGTCGACCGCGGCATCGCATTCACCGATTTGAAGGGCGTGCTCACGCACGTGCTACGCCAGATTTTCAGCGCCGACGCGCGCGTGCGCTTCCGCCCGAGCTTCTTCCCGTTCACCGAGCCGAGCGCCGAGGTCGATATCGGCTGCGTCATCTGCGACGGCAAAGGCGCGCTGCGCGATTCGCACGCGTGCCGCGTCTGCAAGGGGACCGGCTGGCTCGAAATTCTGGGCTCCGGCATGATCGATCCCGAGGTCTTCCGCTTCGTCGGCTACGACGCGGAAAAATTCTCCGGCTTCGCCTTCGGCATGGGCGTCGAGCGCATCGCGATGCTCAAGTATGGCGTAGAAGACATCCGCCTCTTCTTTCAAAACGACCTGCGCTTTTTACGGCAGTTCCCGAGCTTCTGACGATGAAGCTCACCCTCAATTGGCTGAAGGAGTTCGTCGATCTCCGCGACGCTCCCGAAAAGCTCGCCGAGACGCTCACGATGGCGGGCCTCGAGGTCGAATCGCTCGCGCCGGCGCGCGCGCCGGACGGCAGCGAGGACTGGATCTTCGAGCTCGCTGTGACGCCGAACCGCGGCGACTGCCTCGGCGTGATCGGCATCGCCCGCGAGATTGCCGCGCTGAAGGCCGGCCGTATGAAGGCGCCGGCGCGCAAGCCCGCGGTGCAGAAAGCCAACGCTAACGCGCCCGTTAAAGTCGAAATCCAGAGCCCCCGCGCCTGTCAACGCTATTCGGCGCAGGCGGTCGAATCGATCCGCCTCCGGCCGTCGCCCGATTGGCTCCGCTTTCGGCTTGAGGCGGCGGGAATCCGCGCGATCAATAACGTCGTCGATATAACGAACTACGTGATGGTCGAGACGGCGCAGCCGCTGCATGCCTTCGATCTCGAACGGCTCGATGCCAAGCGCATCGTCGTGCGGCAGGCGAAAGAGATCGCGACGTTCGTCACGCTCGACGAGGTCGAGCGGCGGCTCGCGCCGGAGGACCTGCTGATCTGCGACGGCGACGTTCCCGTCGCGCTCGCGGGCGTCATGGGCGGCCGCGATTCAGAGGTTCATCAAGGCACCACGGCTGTGCTGCTCGAAAGCGCGCGTTTCGATCCGGCGACGGTGCGCCGCACGGCGAAGCGGCTCGGTCTCCACAGCGAGGCGTCGCATCGCTTCGAACGCGGCGTCGACCCGGAGGGCACGGTCGCCGCGCTCGAGCGCGCCGTCGCGCTGTTGCAGGAGATCGCCGGCGGAAATACTTTCGGCGGTATCATCGATCGGTATCCGCGTCCCCCGGCGCCGGCGGCTATTGCTGTACGTCACGCGCGCGTCTCGGAGATCGTCGGCGTCGATATCAAACCGGCGGAGATCGAAAAGAATTTGAAGGCGCTGGGCTGCAAGGTGCAGGCCACCAAAGCTGCCTTGAAGGTCACGCCCCCGACTTATCGCGGCGATCTGACGCGCGAGGCCGACTTGATCGAGGAACTGGCGCGGGTGCACGGCTACGATAAGATCCCGTCGACCTTGCCGCGAGCGCTGCTTTCCGGCAAGCCCGACGCGCGGCTCCGTGCCGACCGCGGCGTGCGCTCGTATCTTGTCGGCGAGGGCCTCGTCGAAGCGATTCATCTGCCGTTCACCTCCGCTGACATCAACCGCCGCTTTCCAGGCCTTTTAGCAGGGGAGAAGCCGGTCGCCATTCTCAATCCGCTGGTGCAGGAGAGCGCGGAGATGCGCTTGAGCCTCGTCCCCGGCCTCATCGAAGACTTGAAAGTGAATCTGGCGCAGCGCGCCGAAGGCTTCGCCGCGTTCGCGCTGAATAAAGTCTTTTACCTTGACACCAAGGACGAGCCGGCCGAGCGCTACCATCTCGCAGCGCTGCTCTACGGCCGCCGCGGCCGGCGCGGGCTGCGCGCGGAGGAGGCGCCTTTCGGCTTTCTCGACGCGAAGGGCTTGGTCGAAGGTATCCTGGACGGCCGCGGCGGCGAATGGAGCTGGAACGCCGCCGATCCGCCTGCGTTCCTCCATCCCGGCCGGGCGGCGCGCCTAGCGGCCGGACGTGCCGAGCTCGGCTATGTCGGGGAGATTCATCCCGACCTGGCCGAAGAGTTGTCCCTCGGACGGTGTCTAACCTTTGAACTTGACTTTGGAAAATTGCTTCAGTATCTTTCGCCTGAGTTAGCGGTCCGGTCCCTTCCGAGGTTTCCATCCGTCGAGCGCGACCTGGCGATGGTTGTCGACGACGCGTTCCCGGCTCAACGGATTATTGACTGGATCAAAGATCTGCGGAACGTCCTTATTGAAAAAGTGGAGGTGTTCGACCAATACCGCGGCGCATCGATTCCGGAAGGCAAGAAGAGCCTCGCATTCTCGATCTCCTACCGAGCACAGGACCGGACGTTGACCGATACGGAGGTGCAAACGGTGCATCAGGAGCTCGTGGCGAGGCTCGGCGAAGTCTTCGGAGCCCAGCTGAGAGGCTGATCGTGCGAATCGATCGAGCGACCCGGAAAGAGAGGTCGGAAGATGACCAAAGCTGAAATCATCGCCCGAATCTACGAGAAGGTAGGCTTCTCCAAAAAAGACGCCACCGATGTCGTCGAAGCGACGTTTGACATCATCAAGGGCTGCCTCGAAAAGGGCGAAAAAGTCAAAGTCTCCGGCTTCGGCAACTTCGTTGTCAATACGAAGCGGCCGCGGAAGGGCCGCAATCCCCAGACCGGCGATGAGATCATCATTGCCGGCCGCAAAGTCCTCACGTTCAAACCGAGCCAGATCCTCAAGAAGAGCCTCAACAGCGGCGCATCCCAGTCATAGACTTTTCTATGGCTCTCCGGATTCCCGATAAGCTTTATTTCAAGATCGGAGAGGTGAGCAAGATTCTGGGCGTCAAGCCCTACGTGCTCCGGTTTTGGGAAACCGAATTCGATCTGCTGAAGCCCGGCAAGGCGCCATCGCGCCACCGGCTCTACAAGAAGCGCGACGTTGAGCTGCTGCTCGAGATCAAGCGGCTGCTTTATACCGAAAACTTTACGATCGAAGGCGCGCGCAAGAAGCTCAAAGAGAACAAAAAAGAAGAGCGCAAGCAGCTCCGGCTCGCCCTCCCCGACGCCGCTTACAAGAACGCCCTCGCCAAAGTCAAAAAGGACATCCAGGCGCTGAAAAAGATGTTGTCATAGGCAACGCGACGTCCTTCGATATTTCACTGCATTCGTTGACGCGAGATTTTCCGATGCGATGCTTGATTGCCGCGCTGCTCGCGCTTCTAGCCGGCATCGCGGGAGCCGCGGAGAAGTCCTCCGAGTGGGAGCGGACTGTCCAGGCGGCGAAAAAAGAAGGACAGCTGACGGTTTACGTTCACAGCACCTACGCGCCGGCGCTCGAATCCGGCGCCTTTCAAAAGGCGTTTCCGGATATCAAGCTCGTGACCGTGAGCGGCGTCGAACTCGATCTCGAGCGCCGCTTCATGGCCGAGCGGCGCGCGGGAAAATATCTCGCCGACGTCTTCATGGTCGGCGTGCTCAGAAGCTACAACTTCTATCTGGCGAAGCTGCTCGATATGATCAAGCCCGCGCTGCTGCTGCCGGAAGTCGTGGATGAGTCGAAGTGGTGGGGCAAGGCGCACCGCTACGCCGATCCGGAGAAGAGTTATTTGTTTCGCTACGTCGGCTCGTCGCAGCTGGGGCAGGTGTATTACAACACGCAGCTCGTCAACGCGAAGGAATTTTCTTCATTCCGCGATTTGTTGAATCCCAAATGGAAAGGGCGGATGGAGATGCGCGACATCCGCGCGCCGGGAACCGGCGGCAGCGCGATCCGCTTGTTCTATTACAGTCCGGAGCTCGGGCCGGAATTTCTCCGGCGCCTTTTAACCGAGACCGACATGAAATTTTTTCGCGACCGGCGCCAGGGGCTCGACTGGCTGGCGGCGGGAAAATTCGCGATCTGCTTCTGGTGCGAAGGAGCCGAGCGCGGGAAGCAGCAGGGATTGCCGGTCGATTCATTAGGTTTGATGAAGGAAGGCGCGGCGCTCAGCGCCGGACAGGGGTTTATCACACTGATCAAGCGGGCGCCGCACCCGAACGCCGCGAAGCTCTTCGTCAATTGGTTCTTGTCACGCGATGGGCAGATCAATTTTCAGAAAGCGCTGGCGCAGTCGGAAGACGGCGCGCCGGACTCGCTCAGGATCGATATTCCCAAGGACGACGTCCATCCCAAGTATCGCCGGATCGACGGCGTCAAGTATCTCGATACCGATAGTCAGTGGGATGCGATGAAGCCGGTGATGAAGCTCGTCGAAGAAGCGCTCGGCGGCGCGGGGAAGTAGCCGAACTGACTTTGCACCGGACTCAGCGTCCGGGCAGATAGACGTTGCCGTCCATCAAAAGTCTGGCCGTGCGCGCGAGCGCGGCCTTCGAAAGAATAAGCCCGCCGTTTTCCTTCCGCGTCTCGATCTCCACCTGGATCGTTCCCGAAGGATGGCCGATCCGCACCGCCGGCGGATTCTCCGGCTGCACCTTGCGATAAATCTCGTTGACGATGGTTCCTTCGACTTTCGCCGCCGCGCCGAGGCAGACGGCGCCCGTGACGGCGTACGCTTTGTGCAGCTTCTGCAGCGCGGTCATGCGCGCGACGACGTCGACATCGCGCGCGTCGACTTTGCCCTTGGGCGTCTGGTAGGTCGTCGGCGGGGAGACGAGCGCGATCTTGGGAACGCCGGGACTCTTTTGCGTCGCTTCTTCGCGCTTGGCGATGCCCATGATCTCGGCCACGACCGAGCGGATCTCTTCGCACTTCTTGAGCAGCGGCTCGTCGGCCGATATCTGATCCGACGTCGCGTCGTCTTTCATGCCCAAATCCGTCGCGCGCACGAAGACGAACGGGTTCGCGGCGTCGACCATCGACACCGTCAGCGTCCCGAGCGTGGGAAATTTAATGTTCTCTTTGACCTTGCCGGTGGGCAGCAGCTTGCCGGTCACGGCGCCACCGGAGTCGAGAAAATCGAGCAGAATTTTCGATCCCGAGCCGGGTACGCCGTCGATGCGGAATTCACCCTCGCTGTCGAACTCGCCGTTGACGACGGGAAACTCGCCGACGATGATTTTTTTCGTGTTGGTGTTGTAAATGCGAATTTTGGTCACCGGCTCTTGCGGCTCGATCAAGCCGCGCAGCAGCGCGAAAGGACCGACCGCGGCGGAAGTGTTGCCGCAGTTGCCGGTGTAGTCGATCACCGGGTCTCTGATGCCGACATAGCCGAAGGTGTAGTCGACATCGGCGTCGCGCACCGACGGCGGACCGATGTAGGCGACCTTGCTCGTGAGCGGGTCGGCCCCGCCGAGGCCGTCGATCTGCCGGAGATCGGGACTGCCGAAAGCCGCGAGGACGGCCTCGTCTCTCGCTTTAGTGTCGCGCGGCAGATCTTTTTCGAGAAAGAAGATCGGCTTGCTCGTGCCGCCGCGGTAAATCGCGCAGGGAATTTTCATAATAATTCCTTATAGCCGATTTCGAGGCTAAATTCCATTTGCCGTCAGCGCCCCGGCTGCATGCCTTTGGCTCGGTAAACCGCATGCGCTTCGGGAGAAGAAAGGAAGCGCAGCAGCGCCTTCGCCGCCCCGGGCTCTTTCGCGTGCGCCGACAAGAAGCCGACCAGCCCCGTCGGCGTCGAGATGTCGCGCGGCAGCGGTCCGACGACTTCGACGCCCGGCTCGGTGACGATTTCGCTGATGAAGGTCAGGCCGTAATCGACCTCGCCCTTCGCGAGCAATTCCATCGCGCCTCTGCCGCCCTGGCCCAGTTTGATCTTGGGCCTCATCTGCTCGGCGATGCCGAGCTTTTCGAGCGTCTCGTTGATGCTTACGCCCGCGGCCGCGCCGCTCGCCGCGTTCGGATAAGAGATCGCCTTCGCGCCTAGAAATAGCCGCTTGACGGCGTCGGCGGTCGAGATGTCGGGTTTCGGCGCACCGGCGCGCACGGCGACGGCGATGGAGACGGTTGCGAGCGGCGTTTCACTCTGGCGCTCGACATGGCCTGACGCGATCACAGTGTCGAGCGGCGGCTGCGCGACGGGAACATCGAACGGCTCGCCCTTCACGATGCGCTCCTTCGTTCCGCCGCCCGAGCCGAACGTCACCTTGACCTTGTGGCCCGTCGTCCGCTCGAAGGCGGGGAGAATCTCTTCGAAGGCCGCTCGGATGCCGCCGGGGGCGATTAGCGTGATCTCGGCGCCGTATACGGAAAGCGATGAGAGAAGCAGCAGCGCTGCCGTTAACATCGAAAAAGAATTCTTCATGACCGACGCAACATAAGATAAAGCCCGAAAAGAATAAACGGCACGCTATAGAGCTGGCCGGTATTGAAAAGCATGCCGCGCTCGAACGGAACCTGATCTTCCTTGAAAAATTCGAGGATAAATCGCATGGCGAAGCTGGCGGCCAGGGCGGCGCCCACGAGGCGGCCCGCGACGGCCGCGATACTGGTTTTCAGATATGCGATGTAGAGCGCGGTGGAGATGATTGCGTAAGCGAGCGTTTCGTAGAGCATGACCGGATGGCGCGGGACGTTGTCGACGCGCAGGAATACGACCGCCCAGGGCACGTCGGAAGGCCGGCCGACGATCTCCGAGTTGAAAAAATTACCGAGGCGAATGAAGCAAGCCGCCGCGACGGCGGGCACTGCGAGCCGGTCGGCGAGCTCGAGGAAGCCGATGTCGCGGTATTTCCGCACATACAGCCAGATCGCGATCAGCACGCCGGCGAAGCCGCCATGGCTCGCCAGCCCGCCGTGCCAGATCGCCGGAATCTCCCACGGATGCGTGAAGTAGTATTGCGGCTCATAGAGAAGAATATTGCCGAGCCGCGCACCGATGACGGTGCCGAAGAAAACATACGTAAAAAGGCTCGAAAGGTTCGCTTCCGAGCGCTTTTCGCTCCGGTAAATCCGCAGGAGAATGAAATAGCCGCAGAGAAGCCCGCAGGCGAACGTCAGCCCGTACCAGCGCAGCGCGAGCGGGCCGAGTTGCACGATCTCGGGATCGCCGTTCCAGACGAAATGTCCCAAGTGAATGCCTCGATCGGAAAAGCTCGATTCCGCGAGCGATATTATCGCCGCGCGGCTTGGCTCTTCAGCGCCTGAATATCCGCCTCGCTCCGCGGCGTCAGGACGGCGACCTTGCGCGCGCGCTCGTAGGGGACGACGACGCGGAGTGGCTGGCCCTCTCGCTCGAGAATCGAGATGTGGCGCGACTCCGTGCCGCGGGTCGGAAGATCGAAGAGCGTCCACTGTCCCGTGATCGCGTCGTACTTGGCGACTTTGTCCGTGCTCCAGAGGTTGGTCCACACGCCGTGGTTTTTGTCCACGGCGATCTGGTAGGGCTGATCGGTCTCGGGATTTGGCAGCGGGACGAGCGTCGATTCCTTCGTGACGATGTTGATTTTCGCGAGCGTCCCGCCGAAGGAGTTGCCGACGTAGACGAAGTCGCTGTTCTTGTCCGCGCCCATGCGGCGCGGCGCCTGCGCCCAGGCGAACGGCGTGTTGAAGTCCGGCGGCTGGAAGGTCTCGTACATCTTTTTCTGCTCGGCCGTCAGGTTTTCCATGACTTTCTTTTCCGGCGGCAGCTTGAACTCAGCGCTCTTGCCGGTCTTGATGTCGCTGTAATCGATCAGGTCCTGCGCCATCAGGAGCCACCAGCCGTTGCCGGCGCGGTCGGCGGCGAGGCCGTAGACGGTCGCGGTGCCGTGCTGATTCTTGTACGTGACCGATTTGAACTCGGTGAATTTCTCTTCCTGGATGTTGAAGCGCAGCGCGCCGTCCGGCGCGGTAACCCAGACGTTGCCGTTCAGATCGGCGTCCAGCGTGCCGGCGGTGCCGGACATCGGCTCGGGCGGAATGTAGACGGTGATCTTCTCGGTTTTCGGATCGATCTTGGCCAGCCCCCCGCGTCCGCGCGCAACGTTGGAGCGGGTGTTGAACCACAGATTGCCGTGCTCGTCGCGCGTGATACCGTGGGTGCCGGTCGCAATGCCTTTCTGATCCTCCATCCTGAAGTGCTTCACCTTGCCTGTCTTGCCGTCGATGCGCGCGACGGTCGTTTCGAGGCTCGTGTGCGCGTGCGTGATCCAGATGTTGCCGTCGAAGTCCATCTGCGCGTCGTGCGGGCCGGCGACATGATTCATGCTGGAACCGGTGCCGAGCGACCAATCGCTGCCGTCCATCGACATCGTGTGCCCTTGCTCCATCGGGAAATCGTATTCTTTGATCACGGCGCGCGCCGCCTCGCCGGACGGCCGCGGGCGCAGCTTGAACTTCATCGAGCTTTCGCCCGGCCCGCGCGCTTTTGCCAGGTACGCGACGAGATCCTTCTGATGAAACTCGATGTTCGGCGTCGGCTTGTGCTCCGGCCCCTGATAAACGCCGAGCACGTTGACGTGCTTCATCAGGTCGAGAATCTTGTTCCAGCCCGCCTCGTCGAAGCGGTGCTGCAGCGGATAGCTCGCGCTGTGGCAGCCGGTGCAGTTCTTCCGCACCTGTGTCTTCATCCGGTAGTCTTCAGGGGTATCGCCGGGCAGCGCGGCGAGAAGCTCGTCGCCGGGAAGCTGGCGAATCCAATCTTCCTTGTTCGCGATCGGCTTTAGCACGAAGTCGCGCTTGGATTTTTTCTGCAGATCGACGTTCGCCTCGGCGCGCTGGTACGTGAGCGCCTGCGCCCACACGCGGTATTTCCCGCTCGCCAGCGGCGGAAAGTAGTAGCCGCCGGCGTCGTCGGTGAAGACGCTGGTCGCGATCGGCGATCCCGCGGCTTTCGCCGAGACGGTCACGCCACCCATCTTCTCGCCTGAGGCGGAAGTCACCGTGCCGGAGAGCAGGACGTCGGCGTAAGCGGATGCAGCGGTAATGGCTACGGCCGCCGCAAGAGCGAAGATGGCGAATAGGTGCAGGCGTTTCATATCGGCCTCCTGAGAAGAAGCGCGTATCTCATTGCATCGGAGTCGGCGGCTTCGCCGCCGCACGCACCGTCGGAATATCCTGCGTGCCGCGCGGCAGAGTCTTCAAGTACGCGGCGATCGCGGCGATCTGTTCCGGACTGTAAGTATATTTAAAACCGGGCATGCGCGCCGATCCGTTGCTGATGATCTCTCGCATATACTCCTCGTTGCCGCCGGTGCTGTCTTTGGAGAGCTCCGGTCCGAACATGCCGGAGATGAGCGTCGGCCGCGTGTGGCACACGCCGCAGGACTGCTCGAAGAGGCGCCGGCCGAGCTGCTGCTTGGGATTGAGCTGCTGGTGATGGTGCTCATCGGCCGCGGAGAGCGCCTCCGGCACGCACGCGATAAGAATGAGAGCGACCCATAGGGTAAGTTTCATGCGCCACTCCTCGCTGAGAATTCCCGGCGCGATTCAGAGCGCGCCGCAAAGTATATGCGCGCTTTGCTACGCCGAAGATTTGCTTACCACCACCTCGTCGGTCTTGTCCACTTCCTTGAGCTTAACGCGGACTTCGCCACCGGAAGGGACGGCGACTTTCTTGCCGACGAAGTCGGCGGCGATCGGCAGCTCGCGGCCGCCGCGATCGATCAGGACGGCGAGATGGATCGCCTTCGGCCTGCCGAAGTCGATCAAATGATCCACCGCCGCGCGCACGGTGCGGCCGGTGTGGAGCACGTCGTCGACGAGGATGATGGTTTTATTGGCGACGTCGAAAGGGATGCTCGTGTTGTCCGCTTTGCCCTCGGGCAGCAACGTATTCAGATCGTCGCGGTAGAGCGTGATGTCCATCTCGCCGACGGGAATCTCCCGGCCTGAAAGCTTTTTCGCGATCGCGCCAAGACGGCGGGCGAGATGAATACCGCGCGTGCGGATGCCGATGAAGACGAGGTCGCCCGCGTGGTCGCGCGACTTCAGAATTTCTCGGCAGCAGCGCTCGAGCTGCTTCTGGATATCCTGCGCGCCCAGAACGCGGGCGCTTTTGCGGTCAGTTTTCCCCATAGGCGACGCGCATCATCGCGTCCAGCAGGATTTCCGCCCCGAGGCAGATCTCATCGGGGTCGGTCCATTCGAGTGGGCTGTGGCTGATGCCCTTTTTACTCGGGATGAAGATCATCCCGGCGGGCGCGATCTTCGCGATCTGCATCGCGTCGTGCCCCGCGCCGGACGGCATGACCTCGTAGGCGATCTTTTTCTCCTCACAGATGTCGCGGATCACGCCGATCAGGCCGGCGTCGAGGTCGACCGGCTCCTCGGAGCGGATCGGCAGGATGTCGACCTTCATGTCGCGCTCGGCGGCGATCTCCTTCGCGCGCCCCTCGACGGCACGGGCGACGCGGTCCTTCGCTTTGCCGGTGACGCTACGGATATCGACGGCGAGCTCGACCTTGCCGGGAATCGCATTGATGACGCCGGGATCGACCTTGATCGCGCCGACGGTGCCGACGACGCGGCCTTTGTCCATCGACGCGTTCTCGCGCGCCGCCTGCTCGACGTAGGCGATAAGATTGGCGGCGGCCGCGAGCGCGTCCTTGCGCATGTCCATCGGCGTCGTGCCCGAGTGGTCGGCCTGTCCGGTGAAGATTACGCGCAGCCGCGTCGGCGCGGCGATCGCGGTCACGACGCCGATCTTCTTGCCTTTCGCTTCGAGCACCGGGCCCTGCTCGATGTGCAGCTCGAGATAGGCTTTGATCGTTTTGGGATCGCGCTTAAGGCCGGACAAGCTGTCGCCGTCGACGCCGAGGCCCGCGAGGACTTCGCCGAGCTTGGTGCCGCGCGCGTCGACGGCGTTGGTGAGATCTTTCATCTTCACCTGGCCGGCGACGAGGCTCGAGCCGAGCGTCGAAAAGCCGAAGCGGCTCGACTCCTCCCCGACGAAGCAGACCGCTTCGACGGGGCAGGGGAGCGCGACGCCGCTTTCTTTTATCGTCCGCACCGCTTCCAACGCCCCGATGACGCCGACCGGGCCGTCGAATTTGCCGCCGTGGACGACGCTGTCGAGATGCGAGCCGGCGAGCACCGCCGGACCGTCGGCGCCTTCGAGGCGGCCGAAGATGTTGCCGATGCGGTCGACGTGGACCTTGAGCCCGGCCTGCGTCATCAGATGGACGAGCAGCTGCCGGCTGCGCAGCTCGGTCACGGAAAAAACGAGCCGCGTCACCGAGCCGCGGTCGCCGATGCCGATTCGCGAGACCGCGTTGAGATCGGCGAGCAGGCGCTCTCTGTTGATCGCCGGGCGCGCGGCGGGTGCCGCGGGCCTCGCCTTCGAGTGCGGTAACGCCATGCCCGGCATTGTAGCAGCTTCCATTCGCCCGGGAAAACTGGTCGCACGGCGCCAAATTTATTGGCAAAGTCGGTGCGCTGTGTTATAGGCGAAGCGAATCCGGAGGTGAACTCGATGAGCGACGCGGGAAATCGTATCGGCGAGATGCTGCTGGAGACGGGTGCGATCGCGTATTACAAGGAGCGGCCGTTCGTGTTCGTCTCCGGGCGCATATCGCCGGTCTATATCGACTGCCGGCGTCTGCTCTCGTTCCCCGAGGCGCGCGAGGCGATTATCGTCGAGATGGCGCGCAAGGCCGATTCGGCGATCGGCCGCGACGCGATCGACGTCGTCGCCGGCGGCGAGACCGCCGGCATTCCCTACGCGGCGCTGGTCGCGCAAAAACTGGGCAAGCCGATGATCTACATCCGTAAGCAGCCCAAGGGCTATGGCGGCACGAAGCAGATCGAGGGCATTCTCGAGGCCGACAAGCGCGTCCTGCTCGTCGAAGACCTCATCACCGACGGCATGAGCAAGCTCCGCTTCAACATCGGCATTCGCGGCGCCGGCTCGAAGATGACCGATTGCCTCTGCGTCTTCGAATACGGCTCCGACGAGCTCAACCTTCACGAGGGCAAAGTGAATCTCGCCGAGCACGGCATCGCATCGCATGCCCTCGCCAATTGGGACCACGTGCTGTCTGCCGGCCGCGGCAAAAACTATCTTAGCGACGACGCAACGCGGCAGATCCTCGACTTCCTCAAAGACCCCGAAAACTGGGGCCGGAAGATGGGATTCGTATGACCCGTTTCAAGTATCGTGCGAATCTCTATCAGCGAGCGAGCACCTAATAGTTCCTCCTACCTACTAAGGGATTTCTCCGTCCGGCTCCTCCGGTAATCACCCGCGTAAGATTTCGATTCTCGGCCTTTAAAATATTTCTTGGGGCGGTGTTTGCGCCGCTACGGCACTCATGGACCGGTCGGAAAATATCGACACCGGTGCGGCGCGGCGTCGCGCCCGCGAGATCGACGGGGACGACGGCAAAAAGTTCCGCCTGCTTGTCGAAGGCGTCAGTGACTACGCCATCTTCATGCTCGACGTCGAGGGCCGCATCACGGCTTGGAATCCCGGCGCGCAGCGGATCTTCGGCTACACCACCGAGGAGATCGTCGGCCAGCATCTCTCGCGGCTTTATCCGCCTGAACACCGCAACAGTGCCGCACAAGACCTTGAGAACAGCAGCCGTGGTACATACGAAAGCGAAGGCTGGCGCCTGCGGCGCGACGGCTCGCGTTTCTGGGCGGAATCTTTGACGACGCCGTTGCGCGACCGAGAGGGCCACCATCGAGGCTTCGCCCGAACGACGCGCGATTTGTCCGAGAAGAAGCAAGCCGAAGCTGCCGTGGCGCAGCAAGCGGCGCTGCTCGACCTCGCCCTCGACGCCATTTTCGTTTACGACATGCAGGCGCGGATTACTTTCTGGAACCGCGGCGCCGAGGAACTCTACGGCTGGAAACAGGCGGACGTTTTGGGCCGCTCGCCGCACGAACTTCTAGAAACGAAGTTTCCACAACCGTTCGACGACATCAAATCTCGACTATTCGCGCAAGGACGCTGGGAAGGCGAGCTCCGCCATAAGAAGCGTTCGGGGACCGTCATCGATGTCGTGAGCCGCTGGTCGCTTCAGCGCGACGAAAACGGGACACCGAGCGCTATCCTGGAAATCACCCGCGATGTCACCGAGCAGAAGCGAATCGACGCGGAACTCAGAAAGTCTAAGGCGGAGCTCGAGCACCGGGTCGCCCAGCGCACCTCCGAGCTCCGCGAGGCCAACGAGGAGATGGAGGCGTTCACCTATTCTGTCTCGCACGACCTGCGCGCGCCGCTGCGCGCGATGAGCGGGCTTAGCCAAGCGCTGCTGGAGGACTACGGCGATCGGCTCGACGAGATAGGCAAAGAATATGCCGAACATATCCGCGCTTCGGCCGAGCACATGGATCGGCTCATCCTTGATTTGCTCGCGTATAGCCGGCTCAGCCGCGAGCGCATCGTGCTATCGCCAGTGCCGCTCGACGCCGCCGTTGACGATGCGCTGGGACAGATCGCCGACGACGCTTGGCGCAGCGGCGCGCATATCACGATCGCCAAGCCGTTGCCCGTTGGGCTCGCGCACCGCACGACACTCGTGCAGATGATCGTCAATCTGCTCTCGAACGCGATCAAGTTCGTCGCTGCGGACGTCAAGCCGCGCGTCCATGTGCGCGGCGAAAGCGACGAGAACCGCGTACGCTTGTGCGTCGAGGACAACGGAATCGGCGTCGCCCCGGAGTATCAGGAGCGCATCTTCAGGGTCTTCGAGCGGCTGCACGGCATCGAGGCCTATCCCGGCACGGGCATCGGGCTTTCTATCGTGCGCAAGGGCGCCGAGCGCATGCGCGGCCGCGCGTGGGTGGAATCCGCGGACGGATCGGGGAGCCGGTTTTGGATCGAACTGCCGCGCGCGCCGTGAGGAGCGAATATATGCAAGCGGATAACGCCACGATTCTCCTCGTCGAAGACCGCCCGGCCGACGTGATGTTGATACGGCGGGCATTTACGAAGGCACGGATCGCGAATCCTATCCAGGTGGTCGACAACGGCGAAGATGCGATCGCGTATCTATCCGGCATGGGCGACTTTTCCAACCGCGACACCCATCCGCTGCCCGCTTTGCTGCTGCTTGACCTCAAGCTGCCGCGAAAATCGGGGCTCGAAGTCCTGCAATGGCTCCGCGCGCAGCCCGAGATCGGGCGTTTGCCGGTCGTCGTGCTGACGTCCTCGAAAGAGACCTCCGACGTGAATCGCGCCTACGAACTGGGCGCGAACTCGTACCTGCTGAAGCCGGTTACGTTCGAATCGTTGTTGGACATGATGAAGACGCTCCACGTCTACTGGATAATCCTCAGCGAATTGCCGCGTCTCGAGTGAGGGAGTTATGAAGTATTCCATTCTCCTCATCGACGACAATCCCGAGGACCGCAAGCTCGCGATCCGCGAGCTCACGCGTCAGATAAGCGATATCATGATCATCGAGGTCGCCGACGCCGCGGGACTCGATCATGCGTTACTCACTGGAAATTTTGACCTTGTCATCACCGACTATCAGCTCCGCTGGGGAAACGGTCTCGCAGTTTTGCGCGCCGTAAAGGAACGCTACCCGTTCCGGCCTGTGATCTTTTTTACCGCCAGCGGCAGCGAAGAGATCGCCGTGGAGGCGATGAAGTCGGGGCTGGACGACTATGTGACGAAGTCGGCGCGCCATTTCGGCAGGCTGCCGCTGGCGGCGCGCGCGGCGCTGGAGTTGCACGAATCCCGCCTGGTCCTGCAGACGCTGTACAAGATGACAGCGGCCCTTAATCAGGCTTCGACCGTCGACGAGGTGTGCGATACCGCGCTCGACGCCGTTCAGAGCGTCCTCAAAGTCAACCGCAGCGCGATTCTGCTCGCCGATTCGGAAGGTCTCATGCGTTTTTGCGCGCAGCGAAACGTATCACAAGAGTTTCGCCGCGCCTTGGACGGCTTTACACCGTGGCCGAACGGGAACGGAAATCCCGCACGTCTTATGATCACCGACATTCTGCAGGACGGCGATTTCCCTTTGCGCGGCGCGGCGTTGATGGAGGGTCTCCGCTCGCTCGGCTTTATTCCGATTCTTTATCGCGACCGGCTGACTGGGATTTTCCTTGTCGGATACAATTCCCCGCACTACTTTCGCGACAAGGAAGTGCGGCTCGTGCAGAACTTGGCCAGCCATGTGGGCTTCGCGGTGGCCAGGATGTAGAGGCGATCTACTTGTATAACTCCTTGAAGAAGCCTTCCTTCTCCAGCTCGTTCAAGAAGCGCATATTGACGAAGTCTTCGGCTTTCTTGTCTTTCGCCGCGGGCACGCGGCGAGCGAGTTCGTCGACGGCGTAGCGAAATCCCTGCATATTCGGAAAAGCACGGCGATCGGTAGTCTGCACGTAGCTCGCATACGTCGCGTCCAGGATCTCCGGATCGGTAATCCTGAGATACTTCGCCATGATTTTCTTGGCGCCTTCCTTGTTCGTCAGCGCGTAGTGAATCCCCGCAATGAAACCCTTTAAGTAATTCTTCACCGCCTGCGGGTTTTCGCGGATGAAGCGGTCCGTGGTTTCGACGACCTGCTGCGGGTAAGCGAGGGACTGCTCGGCCAGATTGACGAGCACGTTGTAGCCCTGCTTCTTGGCGGTGATGTCGAAAGGCGGGGCGATTATCGTCGCGTCGATCGAGCCTGCCACGAGCGCCTGGAAGCGCGTCGGCTGCGCGCCGACCTGGATGATCGTCACGTCCTTCGTGGGGTTGAGTCCGACTTTCTCCAGCAGCAGGCGGACCGCCGTATCGGTGTTCGAGCCGAAACGGCTGATCGCGATTTTCTTGCCTTTGAGCTGGTCGAGACTCGTGATCGCTTTGCTCGTGACGAGATTGTAGGGCAGCGTGTTGATGTAGCCGGCGACGACGATCGTATCCCCGCCGGCCGAGCGCGACGCGATCGTTACCGGCCCCGAAGTCGTGGAGATTTTGATTTCTCCCGCCATCGTCGCCTGCGAGAGCAGCGACCCGCCTTCAAAAAGTACGAGCCGCGCGTCGACGCCGTATTTTTGAAACGTGCCGGAGTCCTTGGCGATGAACGGGTGGATCAACGCCGCCGACATGCCGGCGACGCCGACCATAATCGTCGTCTGATTTTGTGCTGCCGCAAGTGGCGGCAATAAAAGGACGGCGGACAAAATCACTATGCCGCCGGCTGTAAGCAGTTTCTTCATTATGTCTCCTTTGTGGGAGCTTCCATGTTCCGCGCAGAATCGTCTGCCGGCGCAGTACCATACGCCGTTTCCATGGCCGCGCACCGGACCCGGAATGGTTACGGACGGCAAGTGCCAGTTCGAGCGGCGCCACGACAACTGGCGGCACCGTCAAAGGCGGAGCCGGTCGGTTTTCACCGCGCTTTTTCACCGGACGCGGCAGCATATATTCGCTCGATCGAGCGGCGTCTCGCTATCGATGTCGCGCTGCAGCCGGGTTAAGCCGCCTTGCCTTTTTTCTTTTCTTGAATCACCCAGAAAATTCGCTCGGGGCTGAGCGGCAGGTCGTACACGCGCGCGCCGATAGCGTCGGCGACGGCGTTACCGATCGCGGCGGGCGTCGGCGCCAGCCCGGGCTCGCCGAGACCTTTCGCGCCGTAGGGACCCTGAGGCTCGGGACACTCGACGATGATCGGAATCATCTCGGGCAGATCGAGCGCCGTCACCAAGTGATAATCGAGAAACGACGGGTTCCGCACTTTCCCGTTCTGATCGATGACGAGATGCTCGTGCAGCGCGGAGCCGATGCCCATCGCGAGGCCGCCTTCGATCTGCGCAGCGCAGTTGAGTGGATTGATCGCCTTGCCGACGTCGTGCGCCGCGGCCATTCTCAACAATCGCGCGCGGCCGGTCTCCTCGTCGACGGCGATGACGGCAGCCTGCGTCGCGTACATATAAAAGGCTGAAGCGTTGTCGCTGTGGCCGGTCTCGAGGTCCAGGTCCTTCGCCAGCTCGTACGTATACGACGCGTCGCCCCGCACGGTCCCCTCGGGGCCGAATTTTCGTCGCACAACCTCGCCGACGGTCAGCGCCATTTCCGGCTGATGCTTTAAAAAAATCTTTCCGTCGGCAAACGCGAGCTCTTCCTTCTTCGCCTCCAGCATCGGCGCCGCGAGCACGGCGAGCTTCTCGCGCGCGTCGATCGCCGCGCCTTTGACGGCGTTACCCATGTGATACGTGCTGCGGCTCGACGTCGTCGAGGCGTCGTACGGGATCACATCGGTGTCGAGCGACGCTGAGCGCACCTTGTCGAAGGGCATCTTCAATTCTTCGGCGGCGATCTGGCAGAGAATCGTGTTGCAGCCTTGGCCTATCTCGACTGTGCCGGCGAGGACCGAGGCCTCGCCTTTCGCATTGACGATGACGCCCGCGCTCGAAGTCGTCGGCGATCGCGTCGGCTTCTGAATGCAGGCGAGTCCTTTGCCGATTTTCAAACCCTTGACGCGCGAGCCTGGCATGCTGTCGATTTTTTTGCCCCATTCTATCGCGTCCGCGGCCTTTTGCAGCGTCTCTTTCAAGCCGACGCTGTGTAGCTCTTCCCCCCAGTAGGCGGTGTCGCCGTCGGCGAAAACGTTCTGCATGCGGAACGCGAGCGGATCCATGCCGAGGCGCCGCGCCAATTCATCGGTGTGCTGCTCGACCGCCCAGGCGCCCTGCGGGATGCCGTAGCCGCGGAACGAGCCTGCAACCGGAACATTGGTGTACACTGCGTAGCCGTCGACTTTAACGTTCGGGATGCGATACGGCCCAGGCGCGGGCAGGCTGCCGCGGATGCAGACCGTCGGACTCTTTTCCGCGTACGCGCCGCCGTTCCAATAGATCGTCATTTCGCGCGCCGTGATCGCGCCGTTTTTCTTAACGCCGCTCTTCACGTGCACGATCGCGCCATGGCGGGTGAGCGTTGAGATGAATGTCTCTTCGCGATTGAATTTGACGCGCACCGGCCGGCCGTTCGTCTTATATGCGAGCGCCACGGCGACCGGCTCGACCTTGAGGCCGCCTTTCGATCCGAAGCCGCCGCCCTGGAGCGGATTGATGAAGCGAACCTGTTCCTTGGGAACGTCAAGCGCCTCGGTGATCTCGTGCAGCGCGCGGAACGGCGCGTCGTTGGCGACCCAGATCGTCACGCGGCCGGTGGTGGGATCGACTTGCGCGTGCGCGGAGTGCGGCTCCATCGCGGCGTGCTGGATGATCGGCACAGAGTAGCGCTCTTCGAGCACGACGTCCGCTTCGCGGAATCCCTGCTCGACGTCGCCGGTGCGTAGCTTGAAATGCTCGCAGACGTTGGGACCGGCGCCCGGTGTGATGAACGGCATCTTGCGGTAGCTTGCGAAATTTTCATGGATCGCGACCGCGTCCATACGCGCGGCGTCCTCCGGCGACGTGTAGGCCGGAAGGTCTTCGTACTCGACTTCGATCAGCCGCACCGCCGCTTCGGCTGTATCCTCGTCGACGGCGGCGACCGCCGCGACCGGCTCGCCGATATAGCGGACCTTATCTTGCGCGAGAAAGGGTTTGTCGCGGATCGACTCGCCGTGAATCCAGGGCGCGTCCTTGCCGGTGACGACGGCGACCACGCCGGGATATTGCCGCGCCTTGTCCGTATTAATGCGTTTGATCTTCGCGTGCGCTTTCGGGCTGAAGAGTACTTTGCCGTAGACCATGTTCGGCAGGACGAGATCGTATCCGTACACGGCCTCCCCGGTGACTTTTTCATCGGCGTCGATGCGCGTGACTGGTTTTCCAACGACGGTGAGATTATCCATGACGTCCCTTTGTTCGATTTCCCCGACGAAACTATGAACGGCGGTTGCGCAGCTCGCGCGCGGCGTCCTGCACGGCCTTGACGATCTTGGCGTAGCCGGTGCAGCGGCAGAGATTGCCGGAGATCGCGAACCGGATGTCGTCCTCGCTCGGATCGGGGTTCTCGTCGAGCAGGGCCTTCGACATCATCAGCATGCCCGACGTGCAGTAGCCACACTGCACCCCGCCGTCCTGAACGAACGCGCGCTGCACGGGATGCATCTCTGGGCCGATCTTCAAGCCTTCGATCGTGACGATGTCCGCGCCGTCGAGCTCGCCGGAAAAAATCAGGCACGAGTTCACCGGCTTGCCGTTCAAGAGAACCGTGCAGGCGCCGCAGTCGCCGGTGCCGCAGCCTTCCTTGGTTCCGGTGAGGCCGATCTCGTCGCGCAGCAGGTCGAGCAGCAAACGATGCGACGGGACTTCCAGTTCGGTTTTCTTGCCGTTGAGCGTGACTTGAATCTTTTTTTTCATGGTTTCAGTACCTGCGATCGCGGCGCTCGACCCAGAAAGCGGGCTCGCCCGCCACGGCGTTCAGCAGCGCGCGCTTGGTGTTGACGCGGACCATCTCTCTCCGGTAATCCGCCGACGAGCGCACGTCGCTGATCGGCTTCGACTCTGCGGCGGCTTCCGCGCCAGCCTTCTCGGCGAGTTCTTCCGTAACGGTTTGATTTTCCAGCAGCGCCTCGGCGCGGCGCGCCCGCATCGGCGTCGGCGAGACGGCGCCGAGGGCGATGCGTGCCTTGCGGCATTGTTTGCCGTCGTGCAAATCCAAAGCAACGGCCACACCGACATAGGCCAAATCCATCATCTCGCGCGGCGAGAATTTTATATAGTCGCCGCGCAGGCCGGAGCTTGCAGGCGGAATCACGATCGCTGTCAGAATCTCCTCCGGCGCGAGATTCGTCTGACCCGGGCCACGGAAAAGCTCTTCGAGCGAGATCGTCCGCTCTCCGTTCAGCCCCGAGATTTTCGCCTTCGCCTCGAGCGCGATCAGCGCAGGCGCGACGTCCGCCGACGGCGTCGCGTTCGCCATGTTGCCGCCGATCGTGGCGCGGTTGCGGATCTGCACCGAGCCGACCTCCGCCGCGCTGCGCGCCAGAAATGGATATTTATTCAGCACGACCGGCGAGGTCTCGACCTCGTGCATGGTCGTCAGCGCGCCGATCGTCACGGATCCGTCCTTCTCTACGCGGATTCCCGTCAGTCCGGGAATGCGCTTCAAGTCGACGACATATTTCGGCTTGTAGCCCTTTTCTTTGACGGCGATCACGAGATCGGTGCCGCCGGCGAGGAAGCGGCCCCCCGGGCCCTGCTCCTTGACGAGCGTGCTCGCAGCTTTGAGAGACGTGGGCTGGAAAATTTCCAGAGGTTCGGGACGCTTCATGCGCGGAGACTCCGTATGATCGAGAAGAAGTTATCGGATTAAATTTTAGTCTAACACACGGATATTCGCGTTTCCACTCGCGGCGATTGACAGCGGCGCGGGTTGGGCCTAAGAAAGGCGCTGAACATGCGCCGTCGTTTGCTCACCTTGCTGATCTCATTCGCGATCGGAATTTTCTCGGTTCGAGCATTCGCACTGGAGCGCACGCGCCTCGGCATATCGGCGCGCAGCGTGGTATTCCTGCCGTTCTACTACGGCCGCGACAAAAAGTACTTCGAGAAGCACGGCGTCCAGCTCGAGATCATCGTCATGCGCAGCGACCTCCAGACCGTCGGGCTCGTCTCGGGCGAGCTCGACTTCGATGCGTCGGTCGGGCCGGCGATTCTGGCGATCAGCGGCGGCATGCCGCTGAAGACCGTCGCGATTTTTTATCGCGCGCCGCTGCTCTCGCTGCTCGTCCCGCCGAACGTGACCAAGCCGAAGGACCTCGAAGGAAAGAAGGTTGCGGTTTCGCGCATCGGCTCGGAGAGCCACCGCTACGGCGCGCTGATGCTGGAAAACAGCGGCGTCGACGAAAAGAAGATCACTTTCATCCAGACGGGCAACACGATCGTGAGCTTAAACGCACTCCAGCAGGGCGCGGTAGCGGCGGCGGTCTTGAGCCCGCCGTTCACCGGGCTGGTCGCGCGCCAGGGATTTAAAATCCTTATGAACGCCCGCGATCTCATCGAGGCGCCGTGGCTCGGCGTCGTGACGAGCCGCCAGAAAATCGCCAAAGAGCCGGGTCAAGTGCGAGCGTTTCTCGCCGCGCTGCGCGACACGCTGAAAAATATCCGGCAGGATAAAACCGCCGCGGTCGCCTACATCCAGCAAAACTGGCAGGTTCCGGCGGACGTCGCCGCCGAGTCGTACGACGATATCGCCGGCGTCATGGTTGAGGGCCTAGTCATGCCGGAGCAGCGGATCAAGGTATTTCTCGAACGGGCGCATGGCCGCGGCGAGCTCGGCAACAAGCCGCTCGCGCCGGCGGATATTTTCGATTACTCCATCGCGCGCGGACTAAAATGATCCGCGGCGCGAATGAACGATACAGAAAGGAAGAACGCATATGGTGATGGCGCGCAAAGAGGATCATCTGCGGATGCGCATGGAGCACATCCGCTTCGGCAAAGAAGAGCTGGAGCGCCGGCGGAAATCGCCCGTGCACGTGAAAGCCGAGGAGATCGACGCACAGCTCAAAGAGCACAACCACGTCTACATCGTCGATCCGCGCCTCGGTTTCAACCAGCGGACGTTCCGCTTCTGGATCAATCTCCGCACCCCCGGCGAGGAGATGGAGTTCAGCGGCTGGCAGCTCGGTCATCGCCATACCGTCGAAGCGGTCATCTATATACTCAAAGGCCACGGTTACAGCGTCATCGACGGCATCAAGTATCCTTGGCAGGCCGGCGATCTCATCTGCGTGCCGGTGTTCGCCTGGCATCGGCATCACAACGAGAGCGGCGATGAATTGCTGTATCTCGCCGCGACCACTGGTCCGCTCTCCATGGCGATGGGCATCGCGATCTACGAGGAGGAAAAATATCCCGAGTACTGGATCTTCGCGCAGAAGGGCGAAGAGGCGATGAAGACGCTCGTGCCCGGCGGCGCGGAGATTCCGCCTGAGGCGCGCGTAAAATTCAATTCCGCCGATTGGAAGCCGAAGCAGGCGAGCAACGGCGAGCCGAGCCCGGCGGAAATCTATTACCAGCAGCTTGCCTACGCCGAGGGCGAAGAGAAGTTACGCCGCGCGGGAAAAGTGTTGGTGAAAGGCAGCGAGCTCAAATTCGGCGCCACGCCGATGGGCCGTGTAGCTTACGCCGTCGATCCGAAGCTCGGCTTTCATGTGAAGGTGCTCGGCACGCTCATCGCGGAGATTCCCGGCGGCAAGCGCTCCGGCGCGCACCGGCACATTTATGAAGAGACAAATTACATTCTTTCCGGCGAAGGGTACAGCATCATCGAGGACCAACGCTATGACTGGAAGAAGGGCGATACGCTGGTGATCCCCGTTTTCGCCTGGCACCAGCATTTCAATACGGGCAAGGACACGGCGCGTTTTCTCGTGCATCACGGGCGCGTTGCGATGGAGAGCACCGGCTACGTCCACACGCAGCAGGGCGAGCCCGCGGACTATTAGGATGTCGCACGGCCACGAACACGAAGGCGCGTCCGAGCCGCATTCGCATCTGACCAGTGTCGGCATCGACATCGGCTCGTCGACGTCGCATCTGATGTTCTCCGAACTCGCGATCGGTTATCCGTCCGTGCATCGTCGCAGACCGGAAATTCTCGAGCGGCGCGTGATCGCGCGCTCGCCGGTGATGCTGACGCCGTTCAGCGGCGATTGGAACATCGAGGCCGGGCCGCTCGCGCAGCTCATCGACGAGAGCTTTCGCGCGGCGGGCTTGAAGCGCGAGGACATCGACACCGGCGCCGTGATCATCACCGGCGAAGCGGCGCGGCGCGAGAACGCGCAAAAGATCGCCGAGCTGTTTTCAGCGCAGGCCGGACAATTCGTCTGCGCGACCGCCGGGCCGCGACTCGAAGCGCTGCTCGCCGCGCACGGCTCGGGCGCGGTCGGCCGCAGTCTCGACGAGGCGCTCACGCTGCTTAACGTCGATATCGGTGGCGGCACGACGAAAGTGACGCTGATCGACAAGGGGCGCATCGCCGGCATCACGGCGCTGAACATTGGTGCGCGGCTGATCGCGGTCAATGGCGGCGGACGCATCGCGCGGCTCGAAGAATCCGGCAAGCGAATTCTGCGCTCGCTCGTCTCGCAGCTGTCGATGGACGATGCGGTCGATACCGGCACGCTCGAACAGATCGCGCGCGAAATGGCGCATTTACTGTTCGATACGTTAGCGAGCGGAGAACCCGCATGGAACGAATTGATGGTCCTGCCGCCGCTTGACAAACTGCCGGCAATCGACGGCATTATTTTTTCCGGCGGCGTTTCAGAGTATATCTATGGACGCGAGCGCGGCATCTTCGGCGACCTCGGGCCGCTGCTCGGCGACGCAGCGCGCGCGCAGGCCGAGCGCCGTGGTTTCAGTCTATTCGATTCGAGCGAGGGCATCCGCGCGACGGTGATCGGCGCCTCGCAATATTCCATGCAGGTGAGCGGCGAGACGATCTTCATACCCGATCCCAAGATGCTGCCGCTGCACAACCTCCGTGTCGTCGTCGTGCGCGTCAATTGGAACGCGCCGGTCGCGGCGAACTCGGAAAAAGCGATCCGCGCCGCGCTGGCGGCGACGGACGCCGAAGTGCGGGTGACGCCCTTCGCGCTGGCCTTCGTCTCGCCGCCGTTCGTCGGTTACGGCGCTGCGCAGGACCTCGCGGCGGGCATCCGCGCCGCGGTTGCCCCGCTGCCCGCTGACGAGCGGCCGCGCATGCTCGTCTTCGAGCAGAACGTCGGCCGCGTCATCGGCGAGAGTCTCGCCGACTTCGGGCTGCCGTGCGTGGACGAGGTCGCGCTAGGCGAGCTCGACTTCATCGATGTCGGACGGCTCGTCGAGGCGGAAGGGTACGTGCCGGTAGTGATCAAGAGCCTGGCATTCGGAGCGTAATTCGCGCAATTGCTGTAGACCCAACGGTCACATTGATTATGGTGGCCAGAAAGAGCAGGCCGATGCGATTACAATACATCATTGGCGCCGTCGTCCTTATCGCGGCGGGGCTCGCTTCCGCAGCCGCTCGCGCGCAGAGTCAAAGTTTGATCGAGCAGGCTCGGAAAGAGGGCGAGGTCGTGTACTACTCCACCATGTCCGTTTCGGTCTTCGAAATATTACATAAAGCGGCGAAAGAGAAATATCCATTCCTGAATTTCCAGCACGTCTATCTCGCGTCGGGACGCCAGGCGGCGCGCGTCATGCTCGAACATCGTAGCGGTAAGATTCAGGCCGACGTGCTCGGCAACAGTCTAGAGGGCATGACCTACTACCGCGATCAGAAAATCCTCGCCCGCTACGATTCGCCGGAAGGCAAGGCGTTGATCGACGGCAGCGTCGACCCGGATCGCTTCTGGATCGGCATCACGACCGACTTTCTAGTCACCGCCTACAACACGCGCCTGATCGCCCGCGCGAAGGCGCCGAAAAACTACGACGAGTATCTGAACCCGGAATTCAAAGGACAGATGGCGAACAACAGCAGCGTGCCGTATCCGTACACGGGAATGATCAGTCTGCGCGGCGTGGAGCAGGCAAAGGCCTATCTCAAACGGCTGCAGCAGCAGGACGTCCGGCCCGTCGAAGGGTATACGCACACCAGCAATCTGCTGGCGGCGGGGGAATATCCCATCGTGATTTTCATGCAAGTCTCAAAAATCGAGGAGCTGAAGAAAAAAGGCGCGCCCGTGGACTTCCTTCCGGGCGCGCCAACCTTCGCGACACTCTCTACCGTCGGCGTGGTGCAAAACGCGCCGCATCCGGCCGCCGCGAAGCTGTTCGTGGATTTCATTCTCTCTCCCGAGGGACAACAGGCGCTCGTGCGCGGTGGAAAGATTCCACTGCGGAAAGGCGTCAAGACGCCGGCGAAGGCGATCGACGATCTCATCACCGGCGGCAACCTGCACTTTGTCAAACTGCTAGGCGCCTACAGCGAGGCGATGCAGACCTATCAGCAGCTTTTGGGCATCAAGCAGTGACGGTACGGTTCTTTATCGCCGCCTCGGCGCTTTTGGTCGTACTCGCGCCGCCGCCGGCGCGCGCGCAGGCGCAGAAGATCCGCCTGTCCTATTCGAGCCGCAGCAACTCGGTGACGCCGTTCCAGCTAGCGGCGGTGAAAGGCTTCTATAAAGAGGAGGGGCTCGACGTCGAGTTGATCCAGGTCAATCCGCGGCTCGGCGCGATGGCGGTGATGAACGGCGATCTCAACTTTACCACGACGTTCGGCAGCACGCTCCGAGGCGTGCTTCAGGGCTTGCCCATCAAATTCGTGGCGGTATCCGTGAAAAAGTCGGAGCACTTCCTGGTGACGCGTCGCGACATCAAAGATGTGCATGACTTGAAGGGGAAAAAAATCGCCGTATCGACGCTCCTCGGCACCGATCAGACCGCGGCGGAGGAGATCATGCGCTCGAAGGGCTTCAATCCCGCTCTGGTGCAGCCGATCGCCGTCGGCGACGCGCCGCTGCGCGCGCAGGCGCTCCGAACCGGGCTGGTCGACGCGAGCTCGATCTCATCGCCGCACGACATGATCCTCAAAGACGAGGGCTTCAACGTCCTCGGCGGCCCCGAGGACGTGAAGTACGCGCTGCCGACTTCGGGGGTCGCGGTCGCGGTCAAGTTCCTGCAGGAGAAGCCGCAGGTCGTTAAGCAGTTTCTGCGCGCGTTACTCAAGGCGCACCGGTTCGTTTTCGAGAACCGGCCCGAGACGATCCAGATCATGATGCGCTGGCTGAGCCAGACGCCTGAAGTTGCCGCGCATTCGTATCAGCTCGAGATCATCTCGCTCGCGCGCAGCGGCGAGATCACCGACTTTGAATGGGAGCGCCTTACCGAAGGCAGGAAGCCGCTCGCCGAAGTGCGCGACTTCACGCTGCTGCGCCAGGCGCAGAAGGAATTGGGCGTTCGACAATAGCCTTCCTTCGGTCTATAAAAAATCCGGTACATTCGACGAATAGGAATTTATGCAATGAAAATCATACCGGGAAGTAAGATGAAGCCGGCGGAAGCGAAGGCGGCCGTCGACGAGCTCTACGCCAAGGTCGCAGCGCGCTGGGAAGAGCGCGTAACACGCTCGCCGTTCATGCAGCAGCTCATGAGCGGCAAGCTGCCGTTGTCGACGATCCGGCTTTTCTTCAAAAACTGGGGCGCGTGGACGATCGAGATCAATACCCTCACCGCTTGCTCGTACCAGCGCTTTCTCACGTTCTTCAAGACCCACCGTGAGCTGATGGCACCGCTCGGCGAGAAGATCGCCGACGAGTTCATGCACCCAAAACCGCCGGGACATTATCTCGTGATGATGCAGACCGCCAAGGCGCTCGGCATCACCGAGGAGGAAGTCTTCACGCAGCCGCTGCTCTCGGAATTCCGCGCCAAGATCGATTTCATGCGCGGCGTCATGTTCGAGGGCACCGCCGCCGAATGGTACTCGTGCGTCACCACCGAGGAGCGCATCGGTCACTGGGCCGGCGATTGGTTCAAGGCTTTGATCACGCATTACGGCTTCACGAACGAGCAGGCGACCTATTTCTCGACCCATCATGAGGCCGACCTTGAGGAGCACGAAGAGGGCGTGATGGGCCACGGGCAATTCAACCGCACCGTGCTGCAGCGCCTGCTCGAAGACGGCCTCGCCGAGGAGCGCCCGACCTATGGCATGGAATACTGCGCGCTCACGTCCGTCGATCTCCATGCCGTCATGCAGCGCACGGCCCTCGAAGAGGCCGAGCGACTCAAAGCAAAATAACGAAGGAGAAGCAGAATGAAATTTGCGTCCGTCAAACCAGATCAACTCGCGATCGTTAAAGACAACGAAATGATTTTGCTCGGCGACGACGTGCCGAAAGGCGCGACCATGATCGACCTCATCGCCCGCTACGGCGAGCTGCGTGCGTCGATCGCCGCGGCCGCCGAGAAGGGCAAGCGAGCGCCGCTAGATCCCAATAAGCTTAAGGCGCCGGTGGAGAATCCGTCGAAGATTTGGGCCGCGGCGACGAACTACAAGCGCGGCAGCAAGGGCCTCGGTGACGCACGCGGCCGCGGCGAGGCCGGCACGATGACGCAGGAGGAAGTCTTGGAAAAGAGTTTTCTCAAGCCGCCGTCGGCGATCATCGGTCCCGAGCAAGCGGTCGTCATCCCGCCGGGCGCCGGCAACGTGTTCCCAGAGCTGGAGCTATGCGTCGTGATCGGCAAGAAAGTACGCAACCTGACGAAAGAGCAGGCGCTCGACGCCGTATTCGGCTATACGATTATCCTCGACATGACCGCTCGCTCGTACGGCTCAGGCAAGGGACTTCCCGGAAGCCGCTGTGTGCGCAAGGGCTTCGAGACCTTCTCGCCGGTCGGCCCGTGGATTACGACGCGCGACGAGATCAAAGACCCGCACGATCTCAAGATGCAGCTCTGGGTCAACGGCGAGTTGCGCCAATCGGCCAAGACCGACGCGATGATTAATGGGGTGGCGGAATTGGTCAGCTTTCTCTCCGGGGTCTCGACGCTCCTGCCGGGCGATTTGATCGCCACCGGCAATCCCGATGCGCCGGCGTTCCAGCAGCAGCTCGCGCCCGGCGACAGTATGAAGGCGGAGATCGAAGGTATCGGGGCGATGAATTTGAAGGTCGCATAATATACAACATCTGATCGCGATCATTTCTGCGAAACGTGCTTGCGCGAAAGACAGGCGGCATTGTATACAGCCTGACTATGAAGCACTTCGCGGCACCGTTGGTTGTTCTCCTGTTCTTCGCTCTTTCGTCTTGCGTCCAAACCACCGTGCCGCCCAGCGGCGGCGAGCAAGCTCAGGCTCCCAGCTACTCCGAAGCAAGCTCGTGGAAATACCGCGTCGTCCATCGAACATACAGCGGAGTTTGGAAGTCCAATCTTGTTAACGGCGAGTTTGAGATCGCCGTCCGTAACGGCGAGCCAAAGATTTTTCAGCCGAATTCCACCAAGGTCGTCGAGATCACTGCGGACCCAAATCCACTCGCCATCCTGGTGCCGACCGAAGCGGTCGCTCGGGCGCAACCCCAATACTTCAATTTTCCGCTGTGGGTCGGTAAAGATTGGCGCGGCAGCGAATTTTGGGATCACAAATGGCGCGGGACGCGCAGTTGGGTC
Source organism: Pseudomonadota bacterium (assembly GCA_021324155.1). Lineage (GTDB taxonomy): Bacteria > Desulfobacterota > Binatia > UBA9968 > UBA9968 > JAJPJQ01. Next base: position 96,547 of record JAJPJQ010000021.1, on the reverse strand, counting down.
ACCGGTATGGAAAGCGTCGTGACCCCGGCGGGAACCTTTTCGGCTTATCGCATCGAAAGAGATATCCGCATTTTCGTCGGCATCCGCAATTTTTATCGGTCGGAAGTTTACTTCTACAGCCCGCAGACGCGAAGCATCGTCAAGTATGATTCCAGCGAGGAAATGAAAGACCTGGTCGGCGACCAGCGTTACGGTGTGCAAGAGACATTCGCGATCGAACTCCTGGACTTCAAGAAATAAGCCTCGACGACCCCTATCTACTCCGAGCCCCCGGCCGATTTCACCATATTCGTGTAGGGTATAATCCTACATTGATCGCGTTCCGCCACGAGCGCCACAATGGGTCATGAATACCCCCGCCGAAGCGCCTATCGCTTTTAAACCCGAAGCCACCCGGTGTAGGACGATCGCGGATCTGCCTTCATGGCCGCCGCGCATGACATGGTCGTTCGGTCACGCTGTCGCCGTAGGTCTCGCCGATACCGTTGTCGATGTCGAGTGGGTTATGCTGGCAGACGGCTTGATCGGGATCAGGGTATCTAAAGCCGACGCGCAGGAATACGGCATCGAACTTTCCATTCCAGCGGCTGTGGTCAAAGACGGTTTCGACGCGATTCGCCCCGGTATGAAGCTTTCGGAGGTTGGTCGTTTGGAGCTGGCGGAATTATCATCTCGAGCCGAGATGCAAAAAACTCCCTCCGGCAATTCTAACGGCGTTTAGCCGCCGCAATGCGACGCGATCCGGCGTAACTCAGTGTACGAACCGAGCTGCATTTCTTCAGCTCCCCTCAAGGGTTAGAAGGACCGTCCCGCAGTAACCAATGGGCTTGAATCGATCGAGCGCCTGGTAGTATAGATAATACGAAATCGAGTCGGAGCGCAGTATAGGCGCCGATGAAAGGGAGTGACTCATGAGCGTCGCGGTCGCTCGAAAAGAAACGCCGTCGATTCTGGCCGATGAGATTCTTATCTCCGCCGATTCGCATATCATGGAGCCGGTCGATCTATTCGAGAAAAACCTGACACCTTCGCTGAAGGCGAAATACCCCAAGTTCCCGCCAAGGAACACAACCGGGGAGAAGCCCGGCGGCTGCGACCCGAAGGCGCGTCTCGACGAGATGGCGGTTGACGGCGTCTCGGCGGAGGTGCTTTATCCGACCTTCGGGCTGCGGCTCTTCGCGCTCGAAGACGCCGACGTGCAGGAAGCCTGCTTCCAGATCGCCAACGACTGGCTGATCGATTACTGCAAAGTCGCGCCGGGACGGCTGGTCGGCATTCCGTCGATTTCGCTTTACAACCTCAAGAACGCAATCAAGGAATTGGAGCGCTGCAAGAAAGCTGGCCTTGTCGGCTGCCTCATCTGGCAGGTGCCGCCGGAGGACAAGCCGTTCACGAGCGATTACTACGATCCGTTCTGGGAGGCGGCCGAGGCGCTCGACATGCCGGTCAATCTCCATATCCTAACCGGCTTCAACTACAGCCGCTTCGAGCGCAAGGGTCTCGATATCTTCCGCGCGACCGTCAACACCAAGCTCAACGACGCCGCCAACTCGCTGTTCGATCTCGTCTTCGGCGGCGTGACGGAGCGCTTTCCCAAGCTCAAGTTCGTCTACGTCGAGAACGAGGTCGGATGGATACCGTTCTTCACGCACGAATGGGACAAGTACTGGGTGCGCCATCGAGTGAAGCTCGATCTCCCTTACATGAAAAAGCTGCCGAGCGAATACATCGAGAAGCAGGTTTACGCGACGTTTTTCAGCGACCCCGCGGGCGGGCTGCTGATGCAGCGTTGGGGCCAGGATACCTTCATGTGGTCGAGCGACTATCCGCACGCGGCGTCGACCTGGCCGCACTCGCGCGAGGTGATCGCGCGCGAGCTGGGCCACCTACCGAAGGACATTCTGAGAAAGGCGATCCGCGAGAACGTGATCAGGCTGTACGATCTCAAATTAGATGTCTAATACTAAACGAGCTTAACGAAAGGAGCCCAGACATGACGACCGCAACCGCAGCCAGATACAAGGAAGAGGACACGCCGAAGGCGCAGAAGTTCAACCTGAAAACTCCCTACATGAAGCAGGGCCGCATCACGCAGCTTGTCGCCGAGACGCCGAACATGTGGATCCACTGCAAGATCAACGCCGAGGGCGGCGAGAACGAGATCCACACACACTTGGACGAAGACCACTCCTTCATCGTGCTCGAAGGCGAGATGAGCGTATTCAACGAAAAGGGCGAGGAGATGAAGCTCAAGAAGTGGGAGGGCGTGCTGCTACCGAAGGGCGCCTACTATCGCTATCTCAACACCGGCGAAGGCAACCTGGTCGTGCTGCGCGTCGGCTCGATCGTGCGCGACAAGCCCAAGCAGGGCAAAGCCACGCGCGTGACACCCACCGGCGAAGAGATTCTCGGCGGCTCGGTCGAGAACAAGAGCCTGCCGCCGATCTACATGGAAAAATTCTTCGCCGACGAAGCCCGCTGAGAGATAATTCATGCGACGCCGCGGGCAACCGCACGCGGTCTCGCAATAATAAAAAAGCCCGAGCGATTTCTCGCTCGGGCTTTTTTGTCGGCGTCGTAATGTCTACTTGACCTTCGGTTTCACCAGCTTCCCTATCGGCTTGCCGACCGGTTCGCCGTCGCGCATCTGAACGTGGCCGCGCACAATCGTCGCGATCGGCGCGCCTTTGCATTTCCACCCGTGCCAGGGACTCGGCTTGTTCTTGCTGTGGAGCTTGTTTACGTCGACCGTCGTCTCCTTGTTCATGTCGACGATCGTGACGTCGCCGTCGGAGCCCAGCCGAATGGCGCCTTTTTGCGGATAAATCTGCCAGACCTTCGCCGGGTTCTCCGACGTGACCTTGGCGTAATGGTTCAGCGACATCCGCCCTTTATTCACTTCCGTCAGCATGACAGGCACAGCGGTCTCGACGCCGCAGAAGCCCGAGATGCATTCCCAAATCGCCGGCTTGGTCATCTTGCCGTAGATGTCCGAGCCCTTTTCTTCGAGCGTATGCGGTGAATGGTCGGTCGCGATCATGTCCACGTAGCCGTTGAGCAGTCCGTCCCAGAGAACCTCGCCGTGGTCGCGCGTGCGCACCGGCGGATTCATTTTGAGCAACGGCCCGACCTTTTCCATGTCTTTCGGCTCGCGCAGCAGATAATGCGGGCCGGTCTCGGCGGTAACGCGCAGGCCTTTGGCCTTGGCATCGCGCACCATCCACGCCGCCTGCTTGGAGCTCATGTGATAGACGTGGAGCTTGGTCTTGAACATCTCCGCGAAGAACAGCGCATGCGCAACCGATTCTGCTTCGCAGATGTCTGGCCGCGACTGCTCCCAGTAAATAGGGTCGTTCTTGCCCTCGGATTTCAATTTATTCGTGTAGTACGCCATGATCTGGCGGTTCTCGGCATGGATGCCGAGCGGCAGGCCCGACTTGGTGATGTTGGCGAACGCTTCCAGGCACATGCCGTCGTCTGGGAAGGGGAGATTGCCTATCGTCTCGCCGAAGAAAATCTTGTAGCCGATAACGCCGGCTTCGGCCATCGGAAGAATGTCATTGGCATTCGTCTGCACGACCACGCCGTAAAAAGCGTAGTCGGTCAGGAACTTGCCTTCGGCGATCTTTATCTTCTCAGTCACTGTCTTCGCGTCGGCCGTTGGCGGCTGGACATTCGGCATGTCCATCACCATCGTGACGCCGCCGCAGACGGCGGCCGTCGACCCGGTCGTGAAGTCCTCCTTGTAGCCTATACCAGGCTCGCGGAAGTGTACGTGGCCGTCGATAATTCCAGGGAGGATGTGATTTCCCTTGGCGTCTATCTCCTCGTTGCCTTTCGGCAGGCTGTCATCGGTCCCGATGGCGACAAACTTCCCATCCTTGATCGCGACGCCGCCCTTAAAGGTCTCTTGCGGCGTCACCACCTGTCCGTTTTTAATGACCAGATCCGCGTTCATCTTGTTCCTTTCTCCTCCCGATGCGTCAATAAAAAATGGAGGCGACGTTGTCCGCCTCCACCCTCTTGCATTCTCGTTTTATTACGTATAAAAGTCCCGATTCGAAAGGACCCTATCCGAACGTCCACGCCTTGTCAAGAAACGTGAATCGTCCTTGCAGGATGAAGTTGCAAGTGGAAATATAGCAGATGGATATATTCTATAGCAGGACAAAATCATATCAGGTTTTTACAATGACTTTAGGAGGGAAGCATGGCGATTAAGCTACAATCGATGGGGCTGCGAATGGAGTACTATCAGCCACGGACGGGCGGCCGGCTCCTGGCGCTCGAAAACGTCAATCTGGCGGTCGACGAGGGCGAATTCGTCACGATCGTCGGCCCGTCGGGCTGCGGCAAAACGACCTTCATCAATATCGCCGACGGGTTGCTTAAGCCCACCGGCGGCAAAATAGTCCTCGACGGAAAAGAGGTCAAAGGCCCCGGTATGGACCGCGCGATGGTCTTCCAGGACGCCTGCCTTCTGCCCTGGCGCACGGTGCTGAAGAACGTGCTCTTTGGCCTCGAATGCCGCGGCCGTGGAAACACTCAAGAAGACAAGGAGCGCGCGCTCAAGTTCATCAAGCTCGTGGGCCTCTCGGGGTTCGAGGATCACTATCCGCACGAGCTCTCCGGTGGCATGCAGCAACGCTGCAATCTCGCCCGGGCCCTGACGGTCGACCCCCAGGTTCTGATCATGGACGAGCCGTTTGCGGCGCTCGACGCGCAGACTCGCGAGATCATGCAGCTGGAGTTGCTCCGTATCTGGCGCGAGGCGAAGAAGACGGTGCTCTTCATCACGCACCAGATCAACGAGGCGATTTACCTGGCGGACCGGGTTATCATTTTCTGCGCGCGGCCCGGACGTGTTAAGGATACGCTCAAGATCGATTTGCCGCGCCCCCGCGAGTTGTCCGTCAAGCGCGGCAAGCAGTTCCTCGAATACGAGGATTACCTGTGGAATCAGATCGAGGAAGAGGTGCGCAAGACAATGGTGGCCGACCAGCTCGTCCACGACATCAACACCGCGGGCTAGACGGGGTAGCGAACGGACGGTAACTAGGCGGAAGAGCCCGGCACCGCTCGTCGAATGACGGGGCGTCCGGGCTTTTCCGCATCGCCAAGGAAGTACATTGAGACGTACGACTCCCTGAGAACGTCTTACTTGAAAAAGTTAATGGGACGTTTCATCAACGCCCAGACAGTTATTCTGCTGGGCTGTTCGCTCTTCGTGCTCTATCTCGCGGGCATTCCGCTCGTCATGCTGCTTTACGGCAGCGTCCGCAGCGCCCCGATCGGCGAGCCCGGCGCAGCGTACACTATCCAGAACTACATCAAAGCCTATTTCGACCGCGAATTTTATCTGTTGTTCTGGAACTCGATCAAATACGCGCTCGGCACGTGTCTTGTGTCGTTCGCCATCGGCACGTTCCTCGCCTGGGTCAACGAGCGGACCAACACGCCGTTCAAAAAGCTTTTCCTGGTGATGGCGTTGATTCCCTTCATAATCCCGGGAATTTTGAGCACGATCGCGTGGATTCTGCTATTGAGCCCGAAGATCGGCCTTATCAATCTCGTCGTCAAGAATGCGCTGGGTCTCGAATCGGCGCCGTTCAATATCTATTCGATGGGCGGAATGATCTGGGCGGAGGCGATCCATCTATACCCGCTCGTGTTCCTGCTGATGTCGGCGTCGTTCCGCAACATGGATACATCCCTCGAAGAGGCGGCGCTCACCGCCGGTTCGAGCACGTTTACGACGCTCCGGCGCGTGACGCTGCCGCTCATGCGCCCGGCGATGTTCGGCGTGCTGCTCGTGATGTTCGTGCGCGGTATCGAGGCCTTCGAAGTGCCTGCGTTGGTCGGCGTGCCCGCGAAGATTTCTGTTTTCACGACGAAGATCTTTCTCGCCATTCACCAATTTCCGTCGGATTTCGGCCTGGCGGGCGCGTACGCCGTGACGCTGCTCATCATCAGCGGCGCCGGTGTGCTGATTTATCAAAGGGTCACGAAGCGGACCGAGCGCTTCGCCACTGTGACGGGAAAGGGCTACCGCCCGCGCGTAATCGACCTCGGCCCATGGAAGTGGGTAACCTGCTTTATCGCCTTCCTGATATTTTTGCTCGCTGTTATTATGCCCGTTTTCATTCTCTTATGGTCGTCGTTCATCCCGTTCTACGGCATCCCGTCGCGCGAGCTGCTGGCGAAGGTAACTTTAGCCAACTATCATTATGTCTTGACGTATCCGCTCGCGCTGACGGCGTTCAAGAACAGCTTTCTGCTGTCTGTCGGCTCCGCGACGCTCGTGATGCTGCTGACTTCCGTCATCGCATGGATCACCGTCAAGTCCAAAATCCCGGGGGGCGTTTTCCTCGATAACCTGGCCTTCATCCCGATCGCGATGCCGGGCATCGTTCTCGGAGTGAGCCTGATTTGGGTTTACCTCACGCTGCCGATCCCGATCTACGGCACGATCTGGGTCCTGTTGCTCGCCTACATCACCAAGTTCATGCCGTACGGCATCCGCAGCTCGTCGGCGACGATGATCCAAATCAACAAAGAGCTTGAAGAGGCTTCGATGACGAGCGGCGGCACGTGGTTTCAGACATTCCGCAAAATCATTCTTCCGCTGTTGATGCCGGGATTCGTCGCAGGCTGGATTTACATCAGCATCATCTCGCTGCGCGAGCTTTCGACATCGATTTTGCTCTACTCGTACAATAGCACGGTGCTCTCGATCATGGCTTTCGATCTTTGGGAAGGCGGCCAGTACACCTATGTGTGCGCGCTCGGCGTATTAATGGTGTTGTTGCTGGTGGCGATGGCGGTTGTCGCGCGCAAATTGGGCGCGCGTATCGGCATAGCCGAATGACATTGGCCGGTCGGCGCGCATGTGATTGGCGCGCCGTCCGGCTCGTGGTAGAGGTGAAGCGGACGCGGATATAAAGCAGGGGGTTCAATGGCAGAGAAGAATTTTATGGTGCGGATCCAGAACCTGGAAAAATTTTTCGGCGAGGACCGCGAGCGTGTTCACGTTTTAAAGGGGGTTTCACTCGACATCCCGGAGGGGTCGCTCTACACGTTTCTCGGCCCTTCCGGCTGCGGCAAGACTACGACCCTGCGCTGCGTCGCCGGCCTCGAGCGTCCCGACATCGGCAGCATCAGCATCGGCGGCAAGACGGTTTTCTCCGCGGCCGAGCGCGTCTACGTCCCGACAAACCGAAGGCCGATCGGCATGGTCTTTCAGTCCTACGCCATTTGGCCGCACATGACAGTTTTCGAGAATGTCGCGTATCCGCTCACGATCCAGCATGTCAATAAAGCCGATATCAAAAAGCGCGTCGGCGAAGTCTTGAAGATCGTCGGCCTCCAAGGGCTCGAAGACCGGCCGGCGCCGAAGCTCTCCGGCGGGCAGCAACAGCGGGTCGCGTTCGCGCGCGCGCTCGTCAACGAGCCGAAGGTCATGCTGCTCGACGAGCCGCTTTCGAATCTCGACGCCAAGCTCCGTGAGCAAATGCGCTTCGAGATCAAAGCGCTGCAGCGGCGCGTCAACATCACGACGATCTACGTCACGCACGATCAGGGCGAGGCGCTCGCCATCTCCGATCAGATCGCCGTTATGCACGCGGGCAAATTGATCGAGGTCGGCAATCCCCATCAGCTCTATTCTCGTCCGAAACGAAGGTTCACCGCGACGTTCCTCGGCCTCACCAATTTGATTCCCGGCAAAGTCGTCGAGCTCGGCGGAGACTCCAAGCCTGGACGGCTGGAGACTTCCAAGGGGGTTTTCGCGTTTATTCCGGCCGCCGGCCTGCATGCGGGCGGCGCCGCCGTGCTGTCGATCCGCCCCGAGCACATCGAAGTCATGAAACAAAAGCCTCAGGTTAGCGAAAACGTTCTCGAAGGGACGGTCAAGGAGGCGATTTTCATGGGCGACGCATATCATTGCCAGATCGCCGTCGGCGATACGCTGCTGCGCGTCCACACACATCCATTCCTTACCATGAACCCCGGCGACAAGGTTTACCTTCATCTCGACCCGCAGAGCTGCAACGGGCTCCCGGCGGAAGACACCGAAGGGATGGACGAATCGGCTTTAGGAGCGTAAAATAAGCAAGAAATAAAATATAGAATTCAGAATCCAGGAGACCGAAGGGGGTCGGAATCCCGTTCTTTCTTCTGGATTCTGAATTTTATCTCCTATATTCTATGTTCCGAATTCAGGCGAAGAGAAGAGGAGAACAATATGACCGCTCTAGAAGCGAGAAAAATGGCCGAAGACCAGATGAAAGCCGGCCGCACGCCGAGCTACACCGATCTGCGCGAATGGCTTGAGATCGTCGACAGCATCGGCGAGCTCCGGAAAGTGGACGGCGCCGATTGGAACCTGGAGATGGGCACGCTCGCCGAGCTGCTCGCGACCGAGAGCAAAGGTCCCGTTCCGGCGGTGCTCTTCGACAACATTAAGGGCTATCCGAAGGGTTATCGCACGCTGTTCGCCCAGAACGCCTCGTTCAAGCGCATGGCGCTGAACCTCGGCCTTCCCATGGACCTGACAAACCTGGAGCTCGTCAAGGCGTTTCGCCACAAGCTCAACGAGCACAAGCCGATCACGCACAAGGTCGTCAAGAAAGGCCCGATCCTCGAAAACATCCAAAAGGGGAACGACATCGATCTTTTGAAATTTCCGGTGCCGTTCATGCACGAGCTCGACGGCGGCCGCTTTATCGGCACCGCGTGCCTTGTGATCACGAAGGACCCGGACGAAGGCTGGGTCAATTTCGGCGCCTACCGCGGCATGGTGCACGACAAGAACAGCATGGGGCTGTACATTTCGCCCGGTAAACACGGCTCGATCCAGCGCCGCAAGTGGTTCGAGAAGGGCAAGCCGTGCCCGGTCATCATCTGTGTCGGCCAGGACCCGGTGCTCTTTATGGTCTCCGGAAACGAGATCGACTACGGCGTGTCGGAATTCGACTACGCCGGCGGACTCAAGGGCGCGCCGATCGAAGTCTGCGAGGGCGAGGCCACCGGCCTGCCGTTCCCGGCGCACGCGGAGATCGTCATCGAGGGCTTCATGAAGCCCGACGACGTCAAGACCGAAGGCCCGTTCGGCGAATGGACCGGCTACTACGCCAGCTCGTCGCGTCCGGAGCCGGTCATTCGCGTCGAGCGCGTCTACCATCGCAACGATCCGATCCTCTGCTGCGCTCGCCCGGGTCGTCCGCCGTCAGATTATTCCATCGCGAAGTGCATGGTGAAATCCGCTCTCATCTGGGAGCAGGTGGAAAAGGCCGGCGTTCCGGACGTGCGCGGCGTATGGTGCCACGAAGCCGGCGGCGGCAGGCTCCTCAACATCATCTCGATCAAACAGCGCTATCCCGGCCACGCGCGCCAGGCGATGCTCGCTGCGTCGCAGGTCCACGCGGGCGCCTATCTCGGCCGCTACGTCATTGTCGTGGATGAAGACATCGATCCGACCAGCACTTTCGACGTCCTCTGGGCGCTCGCGTCGCGCTCCGATCCGGCGGAGTCGATTGAGATTCTCCGTCGCTGCTGGAGCGGGCCGCTCGATCCGCGCATCCAGCCCGGGAAGAAGGGCTTCAACTCGCGCGCGGTCATCGACGCGTGCCGGCCGTTCGAGTGGATCAAGGATTTTCCGCCGGTCGCGGAGTCGAGCCCCGAGCTCAAGGAAAAAATCCGCCAGAAATGGAAGAAGATGTTGGAAGGGCAGAGTTAAGCCGCGCGGCGTTTCCATTCAAAGGCCCGGCGCCTGAGAGGCGACCGGGCCTTTTTTTGTCTGTCTCTACCGACTTGCCCCATCTGGACAACCCGCGGGTTTCTCCTTATTAGGTATTGCGCGGTTATCTATTCACCTTTTAACCTTTAACCCATGAAGGAGGAGCTTATGGAACATCCAGTCAGCCTTAAACCTTACCTGGCGTGCAGTCTTGTCCTCGCGCTAGTGGCCTTCGGCTGCAGTGCGTCGAACGGAGGTGGCGGCGAAGGGCGCCGGGCCGAGGCGGCGCGATCGGAAGCTAAAGGACAGGTGGTCAAGGTCACGCTGTCCGGCGACAAGCAAGTGCCGCCCGTGCAGACAAAAGCAACCGGCAGCGGCACGATCACCGTGGGACAGGATAAATCCGTCAGCGGCAGTGTCACAACCAAAGGTGTGGACGGAACCGTGGCGCATATTCACGACGGCCCTGCAGATAAGACCGGTCCGGTAATCATCCCACTAACGAAGAACGGCGACACATGGTCGGTACCGCCGGGAGCGAAGCTTACCGACGAGCAGTACAAGGATTTCCAGGCTGGTAACCTTTACGTCAACGTGCACAGCGCGGCGAACAAAGGCGGTGAGATCCGCGGGCAGCTTACGCCCGGCAAGTAGATATCAATCGAAGCACAAAAGGTCCGGCCCCAGCCGAAACGCGCCTTTTATTTGACTCGCATGAGGCGCGGCCAAGTGTTATGTATAAATCTTATGGCCAGTGAAACGTTTAAAAAGCGGCAGAAAGAGCTCCAGCGGCAAAACCGCCAGAAAGAAAAGGCCCTTCGCCGCCAGCAGCGCAAGGAAGAAAAGGCCAATCGCCCACCGGCCGAGGACGGCGAAGATCCGGATCTCGCCGGAATCGTTCCGGGTCCGCAGCCGCGCGACTGGTAAGGGGCCTTAACGCTCTGCTGAACTGCTCAGAGTGCCGACAATAATCTCTTTCGGCCGAATCCCTGTCCGGCCGCACGCGAACATCTTCGTTTGCGCCTCCCGTCTCGCTTTGTTAGTTTGCTCCCATGCCGCAGAAAGAATTCAAATATGTCGGGCACAGCGTCGCTCGGGTCGACGGTATCGATAAGGTCACCGGCAAGGCGAAATTCACCGGCGACTTGAACGTGCCGGGAATGCTGCACGGAAAAATCCTCCGCAGCCCGCTCCCGCACGCGCGTATCCGCGGCATCGACGCATCGAAGGCCGAGGCGCTGCCCGGCGTCGTCGCGGTGCTTACCGCGAAAGATATTTCCGACACACAGCCGATCTACAGCGGCCGCCCGGTGATCGCGCTCGACAAGGCGCGCTACATCGGGGAGCCGGTCGCGGCCGTCGCCGCCGAGGACATCCGCACGGCGGAAGAAGCGCTTGCGCTCATTCACGTCGACTACGAAGAGCTGCCGGCCGCCTCCGGCATCGACGCCGCGATCGCCGGCGGCGCGCCGCTCATTCATGACGACGCGCCGGGAAACATCTGCGGCCACGAGCGTGTCGAGAAAGGCGACGTCCGACAGGGTTTCGCCGAGTCGGAGGAGATCGTCGAAGACACGTTTACGTTCCCGATGGTCTATCACTATGCGCTCGAGCCGCATTCGGTCATCGCACAGTGGACTGAGGAGGGCGTCACGGTCCATTCATCGGCGCAGCATCCGTTCCAGGTGCGCGGCGACATCGCGAAAATATTCGGCCTGCGGCAGACGCAAGTACGCATGGTCATCCCGTTTCTCGGCGGCGGCTTCGGCAGTAAATCGTACACGAAGTTCGAGCCGCTCGTCGTCGCGCTCGCGCGCAAGGCGAAGCGCCCGGTGAGGATCGTCAATTCCGTCGCCGACTCGATGGTCACGGTGCGGCGCCACGGCGCGCGCGTGCGGCTTAAGACCGGCGTCAAGCGCGATGGGACGATCGTCGCGCGCGAGGCGGAGATATATCTCGATACCGGCGGCTACGCCGACAACGGCCCGCAGGTGGCGGCGCGCGCGGCGACGCGCGTGCTCGGGCCGTATCGTATTCCGCACATCCGGACCGACGCCTCCGCGGTTTACACCAACAAGAGCTCGGCTGGCTCTTTTCGCGCGATCGGCGCGCCGCAGGTGATCTTCGCCTCGGAATCGCATCTCGACATGATCGCGGAGCGGCTGGGCATCGACCCGGCGGAGCTGAGGCTCAAGAATTTTCTCAAAAAGGGCGAGGAGCTTCGCGCGAAGCTCCGCGGCATGGACGCCGACCTGCCGTCGAGTCTGAAAACGCTCGTGCGCTCGAGCGAATGGCGGCGGCGGTCGAAGAAAAAAGGCGCCGCGATGGGCTTGGCGTGCGGCGCGACGAACGCCGGGGCGACGCCGGTGTCGGTCGCGATGGTGCGGATGCTCGCCGACGGGACGCTCACGGCGTACGCGGGCAGCACCGAGATGGGACAGGGCGTGCGCACGGTGCTGTCGCAGATCATCGCGGAAGAGCTGCACATGCCGATCGACGCGATCCAAGTCGGCGGCGCGGACACCAAAGTCACGCCCTACGACGCCTCGACGGGGTCGAGCCGCTCGACCACGTTGATGGGGACAGCGATCCAGCGCGCCGCGCGCGATTTGAAGCAGCAGCTATTAAAGATCGGCGCCGAGGCGCTGCGCGTCAAACCCGGACAGATACAGCTTCTCGACGGCGCGATGATCGCGGGCGAGATGCGCCTCAGCTTCAAAGAGGCGCTCCAGTGGCGCTTCGGAGGCGGCGGCGAGTTGATCGGGCACGGCGACGTCGGGCCTGAGATCACCGGCTCGTTGCCGGTTTTCTGGGAGATCGGCATGGGCAGCGCGGAAGTCTCCGTCGATAAGGATACCGGAGAGATTGCGCTGACGCGCTATGTTTCCGTCGCCGACGTCGGCAAAGCGATCAACCCCGAGGGCTGCGTCGGCCAGGAAGAGGGCGCCTCGATGATGGGCATCGGCCACACGCTTTTCGAGCAGATGATTTACGAAGACGGCCAGCTCGTCAACGCCGGACTGATCGATTACCGCGTGCCGCGCTTTCGCGACGTGCCCGCCGTCTTCGAGACCGTCCTCGTGGAGAACGAGGATGGTCCGGGACCGCACGGCGCGCGCGGCATGGGCGAGGGCGGGCTCGTCGCCGTGGCCCCGGCGATCACGAGTGCGGTCGCGCGCGGCTACGGCGTCCGCATGCGCGATTTGCCTCTCACGCCCGAGCGCGTCTGGCGGGCTTTTAAGGCCTCGGCCAAATAAGCTCCTTTTCGTTCGTCCTCTCATATACCCGAAGCCGCTCCGTATTTCTCCGTCCTTTCTTTCTTTCACTTCAGGTAATCGCCTTATTCCATCGAAGGTTTTTTCTCCTCCGATCGAGGTTTTTACACCATTGTTGGCAGGGAGGCTGGGCCTTATTCTTAACCATGTAAAAAAGGGAGCACAACAGCGAACCTAGAAGACTTTCTCCGTGGTGAACCAGACTATTACTTCGTTGATCGATTCGCGCGCTCTCCCCGGCCGCTGCTTTCACGAGCTGTTCGAGCAACAGGCTGAACGGACGCCCGAAGCCGAAGCCGTCGTCTACCGCAACCAGCGGCTCACCTATCGCGAGCTTGACCAGCGTGGCAATCAGGTCGCGCATTTTCTTCGCGCGAGCGGCGTAGGTCCCGAGACGCTCGTCGGCATTTGTATGGAGCGCGCGCCGGAGATGATGGTCGCGCTGCTTGGCATTCTCAAGGCCGGCGGCGCGTATCTTCCGCTGGACGCCTCATATCCGCCCGATCGCCTTACTTATATGATGGATGACGCAAAGGCGCCGGTCGTCCTGACACAACAGCGCCTCCGCGAGAAAATCTCGACGCCCGCCGAGATCGTCGCCGTTGATGAGCAATGGCCGGAAATCGCGAAGCAGAGCACCGAGCGCATCGACAGCGGCGTCGAGCAGGAGAATCTTGCGTATGTGATTTACACATCCGGCTCGACGGGAAAACCGAAAGGCGTGATGATTCATCACCTCGGGCTCGTCAATTATTTATCGTGGGCCAGCAAATTCTATCGCATGTGGGAAGGCTCCGGCTCGCTGGTCCATTCGCCCATCGGCTTCGATCTGACGATAACGACGCTGTTCGGGCCTTTGATCGTTGGGCAGCGGGTCATGCTGCTGCCCGAGGGGCTGGGATTGGACGAACTCGCCGCCGCGCTGCGCTCGCAAAAAGATTTCACCGTCGTAAAAATAACCCCGACGCACCTGGAGGCGCTAGCTCACATGCTGCCGGAAAACGAGCTGGCCGGACGCGTTCGCGTCCTCGTTATCGGCGGGGAGATGCTTCGCTGGGAGCACATCGAGAGGTGGCGCCGTCATGCGCCGGCCACCCGGTTGATCAACGAGTACGGTCCGACCGAGACCGTCGTCGGCTGCTGTATCTACGAAGCGCATGACAGAGTCGCTGCGGGCTCCGTACCGATCGGCGTCGCCATCGATCATATGCAGATGCATGTCCTCGACGCCGATCTGCGATCGGTCGCGCATGGTTCGATCGGAGAAATTTACATCGGCGGCGTGGGCGTCGCGCGCGGTTATCTCAACCAGCCGGAGACGACGGCGGCGAAATTTCTCTCCGTCAACATCGAACGCGTCGAGTCGCGTCTCTATAAGACCGGCGACCTCGCGCGCGCTCTGTCAGACGGTAATCTCGAATATCTCGGCCGCACGGATCACCAGGTGAAGATCCGCGGCTATCGCATCGAGCTGGGCGAGATCGAAGTCGCTCTCGCGCGCCATCCGACGGTGCGCGACTGCGCCGTTCTCGCCCGCGAGCACGGGGGCGATAGGCAGCTGGTCGGCTACGTCGTCGCTCGGGACAAACTTAGGCCGGACGCCGGTGAACTGCGCGGCTTTTTGCTGGAACGGCTGCCGCCATACATGGTTCCTGCCGCATTCGTTACGCTGCCGGAGTTCCCGCTCACCGTCAACGGCAAAGTCGATCGTGACGCGCTCCCCGCGCCGGTCGAGCGCGTCGTCGCAGGCGAGCGGTCGTTCAGGGCTCCTTCGGAAACGCTCGAGATCCAATTGGCCGGCATTTGGGAGCAGCTCCTGAACGTCCGGCCAATCGGCGCGACGGACAATTTTTTTGAGATCGGCGGAGATTCGCTCAAGGCGGTCGTGTTGACGGCCAAGATCGAAGAAGTGCGCGGCCGGCACATTCCGCCCGCGCTGCTCATGGAAGAAAATACGATCGAGAAGCTCGCGCGGGCCATCCATCGTCTCGATATGGAGCCGCACGACGATACGATTGTAGCGGTGCAGCCGAACGGCCGCCTCGCGCCGCTGTATTTCGTCCCGGGAATCGGCGGCATGGTGCTGGGCCTTTCATATCTGGCGCAGCACCTCGGAAAGGATCAGCCGCTTTTCGGCTTGCAGGCGCGCGGAATCAAAAACGACGAGAGCCCGTGCGGGTCGATCGAAGAAATGGCGCGCTATTATGTCGATGCCATACGCGCCGCCCAGCCCAACGGTCCATACTTCATCGGCGGCTATTCGTTCGGAGGCGTCGTCGCTTTCGAGATCGCGCGGCAGCTCGAAGCGGCCGGACAAAAGTTAGGAATCCTCGCGATTCTCGACACCGAAGCGCCGAACCAGCGTCGCTTCGATTTCCCCGGCTTCATCCACAACCTGCCGTTCTGGATGAACGATTTCGTTTTTCGTCGCGACCGCCGGCAGGTCGTAGCCGACGTGCAAATGAAAGTCAAAAATGTTTGCAAGGTCGTGTTCAACAAGATCGCGTGCCCGTTTGGATTCGAAGCCTTGCCGGCAAACATCGAAGACGAAGTCGCGATGCCCGACGAATTCCCGGAGCGATACCGCCGCGTCATCGCGGCGCATTATCGGGCGCTGTTGGATTATCGTCCCGGTCCTTACAGCGGTCGTATCATGTTGTTTCGTACCCGCGCGCAGCCGCTATTCCGAGCGCACGCCGATAACGGCTGGAGATGTCTGGCGCAAGGCGGCGTCGAAATTTACGTGGTCGACGGCGTGCACGAAGATTTCATGGTGGAGCCTTACGTGAGCTCCCTCGCCGGTCAATTGCGTATCGCGCTGGAAAGGAGCCGTGCGCCGTCGAACGTCCGGCAACCGTCGTTAGAGAACGTTTCAAGCGTCCACGGCCGGCCGCTCGACTCTCGACTACCCTGGCTTATCAGGCCCATTCCACGTTTCGTGCAGACTCTGATCACTGCGATCTTCGGCGAGCTGTAGCCTTTCGCTTCTCTCCATTCTCACCTCCGGTGTTTTGCCCGCCGCGGCGGACCGCTTGCGCTTCGCGCTTTCGTGGATATAATCGCCAATGATTCGGTTTCCATCAGCTTGAAAAATGGCCAATCGTTCCCGAACCATTGCCGACCTCAGAAAGACGGTTGCGATGTCATGCCGAATCGTTGGCAACCAAGGGCTCGTCCGCGGTGCTCTCGGTCACGTGAGCGCGCGCATCCCAGGCACAGACCGCGTACTCATCAAGGGCAAAGGCGTCAACGAGGAAGCCGTCGAATTCGCGACCGAGCGCGACATCATCACGGTCGACCTCGATGGCCGCGTTCTGGAGAAAGGGCGCGGGCTCGACGCGCCGAACGAGAGCGCGATGCATCTCGCGATTTATAAGAAGCGCCCGGAGGTGAGGAGCGTGATCCACACGCATCCCGATTGGATCGTCGCGCTCACCGCGTGCGAGAAGCCGCTCCTGCCGATCTACGCCGCGTATAGCCCGGCGGGCATGAAGCTCGCCGTCGAAGGCATTCCAGTTTATCCGCGTAGCGTGACGATCATCAATCAAGAGCTCGCGGACGATTTCATGAAGACGATGGGCGAGAAGCAAGCCTGCCTGCTCGCGGGCCACGGCATGACCGTCGCCGGCGGGAGCGTCGAAGAGGCGACGGCGACGAGCCTCCACCTCTACGAGCTCGCGCGGGTCAACGCGATGGCTTACGCCATCGGCCAGCCGAAGCCGATCTCCGAGGCAGACATCTTCGAGTACCGCCGCCGCGCCGAGCGCAGCACCGGCCGGCAGACCGAATCTTCGACGCGCTTCATGTCCGAATGGCGGTACCAGCTTAAGCTGCTGGCTAGGCGCCGCTGAGCGCTACAAAAATCTTATAGCGGGCTGAAACCACTATACACGAGCGACGAACTATGGCGGAACGAATTGTATCGATGCACGCCGCGTATAGAAGCGGCAAAGAGATCGTCGATGGCTTTCTGTCCCGCCCGAACGATTCCGGCCCGCGGCCCGCAATTGTCCTGATCCACGGCTACCGCGGCGTCGACAACGGCCAGCGCGCCGTCACGCGGCGCTTTGCGCAGGAGGGCTTCGTCTGTCTCTCTCCCGATTTGTTTCACGGCAAGCTCTATTCGACTCTCGAGTCGTGCGCTTTCGCGAAGACGTCGCTCGACGTCCAGCGCGCGACCGAAAAGATCGTCGACAGCGTCCGGTATCTCCGGAAGCTGCCGTTCGTCGGGCAGAAAAAAATCGCCGTGCTGGGCTTCTGCATGGGCGGCGGCCTCGCGCTTTATGCGCTGGCGACGTCGCGCAGCTTCGCCGCGGGCGTGATCTATTATCAGAGCCTTTTTCCCGATCCCGAAGAATTGAAGACGATTCGCGCGCCGCTCCAGTGCCACTGCGGCACCGAGGATGCGAACACAACGGCGGCCGAGATCGAGATGTTTCGCACGGCGCTCGACCGCTACCGCAAGAAGTACGAGATTCACATGTATGACGGCGCCGGTCACGCCTTTCTCAATAACCCGGCGGGAAAGATCGAAGCCGATCGGAAAGCGGCGGAGCAGTCCGTCGCGCGTACTACGAAGTGGCTGAAAAAAGCTCTCGCGTAGATTACTTGAACGTGCCGGGGACGAAGCAGCTCTCGAGCGCCAGCTCTTTCCGCATGAGTCCCTGCTCGATCTGGTAGCGGTTGAGCGCTTGGAGCGTGCGCTTCTCCATGTCGCCGAGAACGCAATCGTAAGGGTCTTCGCCGACCACGGCGGCTTCCTTCTCGTAGCCGTCGATCTCGTCGCGCTTCATGTACTTCGGCGCCGCGCGCTTCGCCGCGCGAAACGCTTCGACCAGCTTAGCCGGCAGGTCGGGATATTTTTGCGCGGCTTCTTCCTTCATCGCGATCAAGTGAATGATCGGATAAAGACGCGTGCGCTTGATCCAGCGGATCGCGTCCTCGGTATCGTCGAACAGCGGCTTGACGCCCGGGAACTTGCCCATGATTCTCGGCAGCGTGCCGCCGCCGAAGATGCCGAAATAACCCATGTCGCCGGCGACGAGCGCCGCGTGCAGCGCGCCTTCGCTGACGAGCCGCGATAGTACCGCCTTCTCCTGGCCGAACGGCGTCGGCGGCTCGAGGCGCTCGACTTTCACCGGTAGGTCCTGGCCAATGAAGACCTCTTTACCGGAAACATACCAACTCATATCCGTAGTCTTGAGGCCGTGCTCGTCGAGCAGATAGCCGCGCTCCCAGACAACAGCCGTCGCGCCGTAGCGAAAGCAGCCGATCTTCTTGCCTTTCAAATCGGTTGGCGAAGAAAGGTTCCCCTCGCGATAAAAAATATTTCTCTGGCGCGGGCCGCGCTCGAAGAAGATCGGCAGCGCCAGGAATGCTTTACCCTTCTCGCGCGTGCGCATAAACGTGGCGGCAGAATATTCGCCCACGTCCCACTCGCCCTGGGCGAAGCGGTAGTGGCGCTCGCCGGGTGAAGCAAATTTGTAGGTGAGATCGAGGTCGTAGCCGTCGATGTTAATGTCGCCGTCGATGATTGCGCGCGTACGCGGATGATCGGGGATACCCATCGTGATGCGCGTGTTTGCCATGTTACCTCCCGTTTTCGACCAGCGGCAGCAGCCCGGAGAGATTTTTGATCTTCGGAAACCCGGCGCCTACGAGCTTGGCTTGGCGGTCGAGCAGGACGCCCTGAATGCCCGCGCCGCGCGCGCCCTCGGCGTCCTTCTCGACGCTGTCGCCCACATGAAGCGCCTCGTCGGGGCCGGTCTGATGGCGTTCCAGAGCTTGGCGAAAAATCTCCGGCGCGGGCTTCGCGTAGCCGGCGTGGCTCGAGATCAGGATCGATTCGAATTCCGGCGCGACGCCGAGTCCTTCGAGAATGGCGAAGAGCCGCGAGTCGAAATTCGAGATCACGGCGAGCTTCAAACCGCGGCGCTTGAGCGACGCCAGCGTCTCTTCGGTCTCGGGAAAGAGTCGCCACGAGTCCGCGCGCGAGAAGTAAGCGAACAAATCTGTAAAATATTCGTCGAAGCGCTCGAAGCGGCCGTACGGCTCGAACACGCGGGTGACCAGCGTTTTCCACCAGTCGCGCTCCAGCTCCTGAATCCCATTGTTTTGCGCTCCGGGAAACGCGAGCGGCGGCGCGTTGCCGAAGCACGCGCGGAAGCGCGCCGACACTTCCTCGGGAGCGACGTTCATGCCATAGCTCGCGGCGACGAGCGCATAGCTTTCGCCGACCGGCCGCACGGGTCTCATGAGCGTGCCCGCAGCGTCGAAAAATACGGTTTTGATCATAGCAATAGAAGATGATTTAGAATTCAGAATGCAGAAATCAGCATGAACGGTCGGAATACGAACATCTCTTCCAGGCTCTATGTTCGAGCCTTCTAACTTCTATATTCTGATTTTCCTTGCTTTTCTTGCAAGTACGCCATCTTCCATATAATCTGAAATGATGAAAGGCAAGGATGCGCTCGTAATCGTCGACGTGCAGAACGATTTCTGCCCCGGCGGAGCGCTCGCGGTGGCTGGCGGCGACGAAGTTGTCCCGCGATTAAATGCCTACATCGAGAAATTCGAGAAAGCGCGAAAGCCGATTTTCGCGACGCGCGATTGGCATCCGAAGAAAACGATTCATTTCAAGGCTTATGGCGGACAGTGGCCGCCGCACTGCATCCAAGGGACCAAAGGCGCGGAGCTGCGGTCCGATTTGCGCCTGCCGCGTACCGCTTCCATTATCACCACTGGCGCCTTGCCCGACGAAGACGGTTATTCCGGCTTCGACGGACGCGACGAGCGCGGTATGGCGCTCGCCGAGCTGCTCAGACGCTCGGGCGTTGAGCGGATCTTCGTCGGGGGCCTCGCGACGGATTATTGCGTCAAGCACACGGTACTCGACGGTCTGAAGCACGGGTTCAAAGTCGTCTGGCTGGAAGACGCCTCGCGCGGCGTCGACGTCGCGCCGGGCGACTCGGCGCGCGCCGCGCGTGAGATGTTGGCGCGGGGCGCAAAAAAAGCCGGCGGACCGGAAGTCCTCATTCATGAGTAAAATGACCGAACGATTTTTCTCGCCCGGCAGCGCAATCTGGCGCGTCGACCGCGAGATGGCGCTGCTCCTCGGCGGCGGGCGGGCGCTGCTTATGCAGATCGCGCATCCCAAAATCGCCGCCGGCGTCGGGGAGCACAGCCGCTTTGTGACCGATCCGCTCGGGCGCCTCAAGCAGACGATGGAGACGATGTGGTCGATCGTGTTCGACGATCTGCCGAGGGCGCAGGCGTCGCTCGATCGCCTCGGCCGCGTGCACGAGCGCGTGCAGGGGCAGCTCGCGAACGGGGCAGCCTACAGCGCGATCGATCCGGAGCTGCTGCTCTGGGTGCACGGGACGCTGGTCGATTCCGCGTTGGTTACTTACGATCGCTTCGTGCGACCGCTGTCGCGCGAGCTGCGCCGCCGCTATTACGAGGATTCGAAGAAGCTCGGTGCGTTGATAGGCGTGCCGCAAGCGACGCTGCCGGCCACACTCGAAGATTTCGACCGATACATGAATGCCGCCATCGAATCCGACAGCATCGCCGTCGGCGCACCGGCGCGCTCCCTCGCCCGCGCGATTCTTTACCCGCGCCCGTGGTTTTTAAAAAGCGTCGCGCCGGTGAACGTGTTGATCACCGCGGGGCTGCTGCCGCCGAAGCTCCGGCGCGCATACGGCCTTCACTGGAATAGCCGGCGCGAACGAGTCCTGCGCTTGGTCGCCGGCTCGACGCGCGCCGCGCTGCCGCTCGTGCCGCGTATTATCCGGGTCGTGCCGCACGCACGCGCGGCCGAACGCAGCGCCTGATGGGGAATGATGGGGTTCGATTTCACTGAAGAATTAGAGACCGCCGAGCACGCCGCCCGCGAAGCCGGCAAGATCGTGATGGGGTATTTCGGCAAGGAATACCGCATCGAACAGAAGGGAAAAAATAATCCCGTCACGGTAGCCGACCTCGAGGCGAATGCGAAGATCCAGGAAGTCCTGCTCGGCAAATATCCCAACGACGGCTGGCTCTCGGAAGAAAGCAAGGATGATCTCGCGCGGCTTCATGCCAAGCGGGTCTGGGTCATCGATCCGATCGACGGCACGCGCGAGTTCATTGAAGGCATTCCGCAATTCACCGTATCGATAGGCTTCGCCGTAGAAGGGCGGCCGGCCGTCGGCGTCGTCTTTAACCCAGCGGTGAACAAGCTTTACAAAGGTGGACAGGGCGCCGGCGCGATGCTCAACGGGCGGCCGATTCAAGTGACGCAGCGGGAACAGGTCGAGGGCGCGTCGTTGATCGTGAGCCGCTCGGAGCCGCGGAAAAGATTTCAGCAGTTCGAGGCAATGTGCAAAGTTCAATCCGTCGGTAGCATCGCGTACCGCCTGGCGCTCATCGGTGGCGCCGAAGGTGACGCGATGCTTACGTTCCGCGCGCTGCACGAGTGGGACATCTGCGGTGGCGTCGCGGTCATCGAGGGCGCCGGCGGTGTGGTCATCGACGGCGAGGGACTGCCGGTGCGGTTTAACCGTAAGGACAGCCTCTGCCGCGGCCTTGTCGCGGCGAACCCAATGCTCGCGAAGTCGCTCCACGTCATGCTTTCAAAGGCGCTGGCGGAGAATTTCTGATCGACAATGGCGCTGTGCGTTTACTGCGGCGTGCGCAGCGGCTTGTTCGCGAAGGTCTGCGGCGACTGTAAAAAGCTGCTCGCGAAAGTCGACGAGCTCCGGGGAAACGTAGGCTACGGAGAGTTTCTCGACGGCCTCGCGGCGACAGGCGTTCCGAAGGAAAAAATTATCCTCTTCCTGAAGGCCGATCCGGAAGGGAAGGGCAGCGTGCGGGATCAGGTAACCGCGGAAATGACGAGCGAGCTGATGCAAGTGATGGGCCTTAAAGGCAAACAGAGCGCCGAGAACGTGAAAGACATTCGCCAGTCGATCGAGAAGGAGAAGAAGTAGAATAGAATTTAGAAGTTAGAATATAGAAGTAAAAAGGGCGGGAAGCATCCGTGAGGTTCTTCTGAATTTCGCTTCTAGATTCTATGTTCTAAATTCTACGTTCTGAGTTTTCATCATGCTCGCGACGATTTATCTCTCGCTCATCTTTCTCGCCCTTTATCTCGCCGCTTTCGCCGTTCGCCGTTATCGTTTCGCGCAAGATAAAAAAAGGATGATGCAAGAGAGCCGCGCGGGCGCGCGCGTCGTCGCCCGCGTGGCGGAAATCAGACCGGGATCGGTAAAAAAATTCGATCTTATTTGTCAGAAGTATCGGATCGACGCGTTCTTGATCAATCATCAAGGCGCCTTTCGCGCTTACGTGAACCGCTGCCGCCATATGACGACGCCGCTCGATTTCGTGCGCTACCAGTTTTTCACCGAAGACGGACGGCACCTCATCTGTATGACGCACGGCGCATTGTATGACCCCGAAAGCGGCCTCTGCGTCGATGGGCCGTGCAAGGGGCAGTCGCTCTACGCGCTTCCCGTGCGTGTGGATGGCGATGACGTGCTCGTCGGCTGCCCGGAGGGAGATCTGCTCGAAGTGGCGGACTTATAGAGTGGAAGCAAAGACGAAAAATACCAACGGGCGAAAGTTCGTCGCTCGCGTAAATGAGCTCGACCCCGGAACGACCAAAAAATTTATCTTGAAGCCCGGCGGAAATGCCGTGGAGGCATTCATTGTCAACTGCGGCGGCACGCATTACGCGTACCTGAACCGCTGCCGGCATATAGCGTTAACGCTCGATTGGGTCGACAACCGTTTTTTCACCGAAGACGGACGCTATATCATCTGTGCTAATCACGGTGCGACGTACGAGCCGAAGACCGGCGAATGCATCTGGGGTCCGTGTCTCGGCGCGTTTCTCCAGCCGGTCGTGCTCGAGGTGGCGGGCGAAAAAATTTACGCCGTCTGTCCCGAGACGCTCGACGACTGAGCGAAAGGAGACTCGGATGGCCGATTGTCTTTTCTGCGGAATCATCGAAGGAAAAATCAAGGGCGACATCGTCTACCGTGACGATCGGATCGTCGCCTTCCGCGACGTCCGGCCGCAGGCGCCCGTTCACATTCTGATCGTGCCCGTCAAGCACGTTGCGATGCTATCCGATGTTCAGAAAGAAGATTATGAGCTCATCGGTGCGATCCATGGCGTCGCGAACCGCCTCGCCGAGAAGGAAGGCGTCGCAAAGGGCGGGTACCGTATCGTGGTCAACTGCGGCGCCAATGCCGGCCAGACGGTGTTTCACATCCATTTTCATCTCCTGGGCGGCCGTCATTTCTCGTGGCCGCCGGGATAAAATAAAAAGCGTTTCAAGTTGCAAGTCTTAGGTTTCCCGTCGGCGCTTAAAAGCATTTTGATGGAAACCTGAAACTTTAAACCTGCAACCTGAAACTCGGAGGTTTCGATGGCAACCGTTGAGTGGCGCAGTCCGGCGAGCGAGATGGCGGTCAAGCAGTTCGAGATCGCCGCGGGCAAATTAAACCTTGATAAAAACGTGGCCGAGCGTCTCCGGCGGCCGGACCGCGCGCTGATCGTGAGCGTCCCGGTCATGCGCGATGATCGCAGGGTGCAGGTCTTCACCGGCTACCGCGTGCAGCACAACGATACGCTCGGGCCGTTCAAGGGCGGCATTCGCTACCATCCCGACGTGAATCTCGGCGAAGTCTCCGCGCTCGCGATGTGGATGACGTGGAAATGCGCGCTCGCCGGCTTGCCGCTCGGCGGCGCCAAGGGCGGTGTGTCGTGCGATCCGGCCGAGCTGTCGCGCGCGGAGGTGCAGGGCCTAACGCGGCGCTACACCGCCGAGATTCTCAACATCATCGGTCCGGAGGTCGACGTACCCGCGCCGGATATGGGCACCGACGAGCAAGTCATGGCGTGGGTCATGGATACCTACAGCCAACACAAGGGTCATGCCGTGCCCGGCGTCGTCACCGGCAAGCCGGTCGCAATCGGCGGCACGGTCGGACGACGCGAAGCGACCGGGCGCGGCGTCGTCTACACGATCGGCGAGGCGGCGAAACACTTGAATATAGATCTGGTCGGAGCGACGGCTGCCGTTCAGGGATTCGGCAACGTCGGCTCGGTCGCGGCGAAGGAGCTGGCGGATGTGGGCGTGAAGATCGTCGCGATCTCAGACAAGACCGGCGGCCGCTACGATCCCAAAGGTCTGCCGATCCAGAGCGTCATCGAATACGTCACGAAGACTTCGAAAAGTTTCACGCTCGAGGGCTGTCCGCACGGCGAGCGCATCACTAACGCCGAGCTGCTGGAGATACAGTGCGACATTCTCGTGCCCGCCGCGCTCGGCATGCAGATCACGGCGCAGAACGCGCCGAAGCTTAAATGCCGTCTTCTGGCCGAAGGCGCAAACGGTCCGACGACGCTGGACGCCGACGCCGTCCTGAGGGAGAAGGGCATCTTCGTAATTCCCGACGTGCTCGCGAACGCCGGCGGCGTCATCGTCTCGTACTTCGAATGGGTACAGGATCTGCAGAACTTTTTCTGGACCGAGGACGAGATCAATAAAAAGTTGCGCGCGATCCTGACCAAATCGTTCTACGAAGTCCTCGACATGAGCCGGACGGAAAAGGTCGATATGCGATTGGCGGCGCTGATGATCGGCGTAGAGCGGGTGTCCCGCGCGATGCTGTGGCGGGGCCTCTACGCTTGAGCGGAGCCAATGAACTTCGCCCAACTTCGTTCATCGCCCCGTCGCGTCCTGCGGCGTACAAAAGAGTACGCCTCGGTCGCTTCGGGGGCTTGCGCCTCGTTATGCTTGTTCGTTGACTCCGCTCGGCCGACTACGTCCTGTTCTTCCTTGATTCCGGTAGCGATTTAAGACATGTATTAATGTTCCAGTAATATTCCGAGAGGGGAGTACATGATCCAGGCGACCCAACTGAGACCGGGCATGATCATCATCTACGAGGGCAATCTTTACCGCGTGACGGCGATTCATCACCTGACGCCGGGCAACAAGCGCGGCTTCATGCAGACGAAGATGAAGAACCTCAAGACCGGCATCGGGACGGAGAAGAAGTTCCGCTCTGAAGACCGACTCGAGCAGGCGACGATGGAGACGCGCAAGATGCAGTATCTTTACGCCGAAGGCGATCTCCACACATTCATGGACACGGAAAATTACGAGCAGATGTCGATGTCCGCTGAGGAGATCGGAGATTTGTTGAATTATTTATTGCCGAACCACGTCGTGGAAATGGAGTTTTTCGATGGGCGGCCGGTGGGCATCAGCCCGCCGTCGACGGTCGACCTCGAAGTCGTAGACACCGAACCCAGCCTCAAGGGCGCTACCGCGAGCGCATCTTATAAGCCCGCCAAGCTCGAAACCGGAGTCACGATACAGGTGCCGCCGTTCATTCAGATTGGGGATAGGGTGCGCGTCGATCCGTCGGAAGGCACTTATCTGGAAAGAATCAAATGAAACCGTTTACCGAATCGCTGACTGTTTAGCGCCGGTGAGCTTCGTCCATACGTCGCGGACTTGACGCTTGAGATCGTCGAGGTCGCCGTCGTTCTCGATTACGTAATCGGCCAACCCTTTTTTCTCCGTGAGCGGCATCTGGGCCTGAATATGCTGGTCGATCTCCGGATCGCTGAGCTTGTCGCGAGCCTTCAGTCGTCGCCGCTGCGTCTCGTCGTCGCACGAGACGACGATGATCGGGCTCAACCAGGTGTGCGCCTCGTTCTCGAAGAGGAGCGGCGCTTCGTAGATCACGACTTCCGACCCCTTGGCCGCGAGCTCCTGCGCGCGTATGAGCGCGAGCGCGCGGATGCGCGGATGGGTAATATCGTTCAGCTTGGCGCGGGCCTTGGGGTCTTCGAAAATAATCTTCCGCAGCCTCTCGCGGTCGATGGTTTTATCGGGGCGGATGATGTCGTTGCCGAAGGCGCTGACGATCTCCTTCCATGCCTCTTTGCCGGGCTGGACGATGACGCGCGCCAGATCGTCGGCGTTGATGATCTTGGCACCGAACTCGCGGAGCATCGCGGTGACGGTGCTCTTCCCGGTTGCGATTCCCCCGGTCAA
Organism: Pseudomonadota bacterium; assembly: GCA_021324155.1. Classification (GTDB taxonomy): domain Bacteria; phylum Desulfobacterota; class Binatia; order UBA9968; family UBA9968; genus JAJPJQ01. The sequence continues at coordinate 70,472 of JAJPJQ010000021.1, read as the reverse complement.
ACCGACGAGCTTCACGGTTTTACTAATGGCAGAAAGACGGCGCGCTTGCAAGAAAGATGTTGGCTTCTGTGCAATCGCTGCGTTAATTTGTTGCCGTGAAGCACAAAAGCATCGCCGAAATGTTCCTCGCGCAGGCCGAGCGTTACGGCGATCGGCCGCTCTACCGATATTATTCACGCGGACAATGGCAAACGATGAGCTGGCGCGAGGCGCGCGCGCGTGTGCGGGCGCTCGCGCTCGGTCTCGCGGCACGCGGCGTCGGCAAGGGCGATCGTGTCGCGCTCTTTTTTCCGAATCGCGTCGAGTGGTGTCTCGTGGATTGGGCGAACATCTGTCTCGGCGCATTGACGGTTCCGGTCTACGCGTCGAGCACGCCGGCGCAGGCGGGAAACATCCTAGCGCATTCCGGGTCCACCGTTCTCTTCGTCGACTCGGCCGATAAGATAAAGCGACTCGGCGAGTCGTTTTCGTGCGTCAGGCTCGTCGTGACGCTCGACGGTGAGGCTGACGCGGACGCATCGTCGCATGCGCCGCCGATTATCAACCTGGCGGGTCTCGAGCGAGCCGGACTGGAGCAAAGCTCGGGCTCGAAGGATTTCGAGAAAACCGCCGCGGCGCTCGATCCCGACGACGATCTCACGATCATCTACACTTCGGGAACGACCGGCGAGCCCAAGGGCGTGCTGACGACCCACCGGCATTATCTTTTCATGGTCGAAGCCGCAGCGGCGGCCATCGGCTGCGACGAGAACGATTCCGACATGCTGTTCTTGCCGCTGGCGCATTCGCTCGGGCGGGTCGAGCATTTTTTTGTCGTCGCGCAGGGGCTTACCTGCGGCGTCGCGCGCTCGCTCGAGACGATCGCCAAAGATTTACCTGAGCTCAAACCGACGATTCTTATTTCGGTGCCGCGGATTTACGAGAACGCCTACGAACGCATTCGCTCCAGGGCCGAGTCTGCCGGCACTCTGCGCCGCGCGATTTTCCGCTGGGCCGTGGCGGTCGGCCAGCGCTGGAGCCGTTATCAAAGCGCGGGAAAGCCGCTGCCGGCGTCGCTCTGCCTCGCACATCGCCTCGCGACGCGGCTGGTGTTCGCGCGCATCCACGAAGCGTTCGGCGGCCGGCTTCGTTTCGCAGTCTCTGGCGGCGCTCCGCTCGCCGAGGAGGTCGCACGGTTTTTTCATTCTGTCGGCATTCTGGTTTTGCAAGGATACGGTCTAACGGAATCGTCGACCGTCTCGCACGTGAATCGCCCGTGGCACTACAAATTCGGCACGGTCGGCCCTCCGCTTCCGGGCGTCGAGTGCCGCACGGCAGCCGACGGCGAGATTCTGATGCGCGGCGCAAACATTATGAAAGGGTACTTTCGCGACGCAGAGGCCACGCGCGAGACCGTCGATGCCGACGGCTGGCTCCACAGTGGCGACATCGGCGCAATCGACCCCGACGGCTTCCTGACCATTACAGACCGCAAGAAAGATCTGATCGTCACGTCGGGCGGCAAAAAGGTCGCTCCGCAGATGATCGAAGGCCTGATCAAGGCCGACCCGCTCATCGAGGAAGCGATGGTGCTGGGAGACGGCGAGCGGCACCTGATGGCGCTCGTCACGCTTGACCGCGCACGTCTGTCAGAATGGGCGGAAAAACAAGGTATTCAGCTCGGCGAAGCCGAGCAAGCCGCCGAAGATCCTCGCGTCACGGCATTGATCAAAGAGCGCATTCGCGCCGTCAATAAGCGCGTCGCCGCATACGAGGCGGTAAGGAATTTTCGCATTTTGCCGGACGGATTCTCGATGGCGAACGCCGAGGTTACGCCGACGTTAAAACTCCGGCGCCAGATCATCAAAGAACGCTACAAAAATATCATTGAAGAAATGGCGCGCCGCCCCAGGGCTGATACCGAATAGCTTCTTGACACCCTCAGGGGTATGGGCTAGCTTTCCAACGGCTGCAAAAATAGGAGGTTGTGTGATGAGAACGCGCGGACTCCTTCTTTGGATGTCATTGTGCGCATTCCTGGCGACAAGCGCGTTATTGTCGCCGACGCGCCACGTTATCGTGCCCGATGCCCAGGCCCAGGACGAAGAATCGAAGAAAATCGTCCCTTATGTTCCTACACCACAGGAGGTCGTCGAGAAAATGCTCGACATGGCCCAGGTCAAAAAAGGCGATGTGGTCTACGACCTTGGCTCGGGCGACGGCCGCATCGTCGTGACGGCGGCGAAAAAATACGGCGTCAGGGCGATCGGTTTCGAGATCGATCCGCAGCGCATCAAAGAATCGCACGAAAACATCAAAAAGGCCGGCGTGGATAAGCTCGTTGAGATCCGCCAGCAGGATATTCGCACGGTCGATCTATCGCCCGCCTCGGTGCTGACGATGTACCTGCTTCCGGAAGTCAATATGATGATCAGGCCGAATATCTGGAACCAGATGAAGCCTGGCTCGCGCGTTGTTTCGCACGACTTCGATATGGGCGATTGGAAGCCGGTGCGTGAAGAGCACATCAAAGACTCCTCAGGTTGGGAACACACGCTTTACCTCTGGAGAGTCGAAGCGAAAAAGTAACCCCGCGTTCAAAAGGTTAGTCCCAGAACCGGAAGACTATCCGACGATTCGTGAGGGACACCGGGAAGCCACTTCTGTCGCCAAGGAGCCGCCGAATCTTTGGCCGCAGAACTTCAGCCGTGACAAATTTTGTCTAGCGGCGCAGAAATGGCAGAAAGTTGTCTCCTCTACGACGACCGCTGAAAATTAAATCATGTGAAATTTCCGTGACTTGCTCGCCGCGCAAACGTCTTCGATGTTGGCATAAATCCTGCTCCCTTGGCGTAAACGGGAAAATGTAAGAACTTTAGGAGGCGGGTAAAGTGGAACAAATATTGACAGCTTCACAGGTCGCAGACCTGCTTCAGGTCCATTTGCGAACGGTCTACAAACTCGCTCGCAAGGGCCTGATTCCGGGCCGTAAGTTTGGCGGTGGCTGGCGCTTCAGCAAGGAAGAGATCTTGAAGATGATCTCAAGCGGCCGCCTCGCCTCGCTTCAGTCCGAGATGGCGCAGGCCGGCGCCGAATTCAAATAATACTCCCATATCGACCCCGCGGCGCCGCGCCGGTGCGGCGCTTCGATCCAAACGGCTGTAGACGCTGTCGGATGTCGAAAACGGGGCGATGAAAAGCGCACTCATCATATCCCTCATCGCCGCGCTTGTGTTGGCGGCGGCTCCCTGTCGGGCGCAAAAGATTTTTCATATCTGCGCGCTGGTCGGTGAGGATCAGTTTGTGCCGGGTTTTGAAGGCTTTCGCAGCAAAATGACGGAGCTCGGCTACGTGGAGGGCAAAAATGTCCGCTATAGCTTTTATAATGCCAAGGGGGACATGGACGGGCTCAAAAGCCTTGCGATAAAAATCGTACAGCAAAAACCGGATCTCATCGTAACCTCTTCGACAACCGCGACTTTGCCCGTTGCCAAGCTCACCGCCGGCACGGATCTCCCGGTCGTTTTTTTGAGTGCCGGCAATCCGCTTAAGCTCGTCAAAAGCTACTCCAGCTCCGGCAACAATCTCACAGGCATCTCCAGCTCTGTATTGGAACTGACCGAAAAGCGCCTCGCGCTGCTGCGTGAGTTCACGCCGATGGTCAAACGGATTATCTTTTTGACGAACGGCAAGTCGACGAATTACGACGAGTACGTTGTCGCGACACGCGACACCGCCAAGAAATTCAGCTTCGACTTAACCGAACTCGAGTTGTTCGGCGCCAATCGCGAGAAGATAAAAAATCAGGTCGAGCGCATCACGCGCAAAGCCGGCGAAGCGCTCTTCCTTCCGCCCGACGCTACGCTGGTGAGCTCGATAGAATTCATTGCGTCTCAGGCGGTTCACGAAAAGCTTCCCGCCATAGGTCCGAACGTTCAGACCGCGCGGCGCGGAATGCTCGCCGCCTACAGTGCCGATTATCGCGCCTTGGGCCGCCAAGGAGCGAAGCTCGTCGACATGATTTTGCGCGGCGCGAAACCCGCGGAGTTGCCGATCGAGCTACCGCATAAATTGCAGCTTGCCGTCAATCTCAAGACCGCCCGCGCCATCGGGGTCAAGCCCCCAAAGGAAATTCTCTTGCGCGCGGACGAACTCATTGAGTAAAGTCGGGCGGCAACATGGTTTGGAAAACAGCCGCAGCTTCGTTTCGCTGGCGTCGCGGCATCCGGCGCCGGCTGCTCTGGACCGGCCTTCTGTTTCTCGGCATTGCGCTTCTTGCCAATACGATTGCCGGCAGCCTGTACACCCGGAGTCAAATTAAGCGGGCGGCGACTCGGCTTCAGGCCGAAGTGGCGTCTAAAGTAGCGAACCAAATCGCGGGCATTATGGACCGCAAAACTGAGCGGCTCATGGATCTCGCGGTCTCGTTGAATCTCTATGTTCCCGGCGCCGAAGGGCAACGCACGCTCGCGCTGCTTCTGCTAAAAAACGACCAAGCATTTACCGGCATGACGATCCTCGATGCTCAGGGCAACGAGATCGTTAATGTTTCCGAGCGCCGCGTTTATTTCCCGAGCGATTTCACCAATCGCGCTTCCGAAGCGCTTTTCCGTTATCCGATGCAGGGCGCGACTTACGTATCTCCCGTCTACACGACAGATAAAGCCGAGCCCTACGTGAAGATGGCCGTGCCCGTGCTGCAGGGCCCGGGCCGGGCCGTCGGTGTCGTGGCGGCGGAAGTCAACCTGACGTTCTTGTGGCAGATTATCGGCGACGTGAAGTTTTCCGAAGCCGGAGATACATACCTGGTCGACGAGCAGGGAAATCTGATCGCGCATCGCGATCCGTCGCTTGTCCTGAGACGAACCAACCTGCGAGAGCATTTTAAAGTGCGGGAATTCCTTCAGCTGCCGGACGTCGCCGATTTGAAGCCGGGCGAAGAAGGACTCGGCATTATGGGCCGACCCGTGCTCTCGACTTATGCGCCGGTGCAAGGATTGCGCTGGGCGGTGGTTGTGACCGAGCCCGTCGACAGCGCTCTCGCCGATCTTGTCGCGATGCAGCGCTATGCGTTTCTGCTGCTCGTCGCCGGTCTCGGCGTGGGGTCTTTGCTGATTCTCTGGGTCAGCAACAAGATCACCGCGCCGATTCGCGAACTCCACCGCGGCGTAGAAATCATGCGCCGGGGAGATCTCGAGCACCGCGTCAATATAGCCAGCGGCGATGAGATTGAGCAGCTTGCGGCCGAGTTCAACCAAATGGCGGCCGACCTCGGGAATTCGTATGGGATGCTCGAGCAGCGCGTCGAGCAGCGGACCAAAGATCTGGCGGCGCTTTACGAGGTAACGACCGCCGTGAACGAATCGTTGGAGCTGCCACCAGTTCTCGAGCATGTCATCCAAAGAATCTCTGCGTTGTTTAGTTTCGACGCTACGGCGATCTTTCTTTTCGAGGAGAGCGGCGAGCAGTTCCATATGCGCGCCTCCGCCGGCGACTGCCCGAAGTTTTGGCGTACCGCGAAAGGATTTTACCGCGGCCAAGGAGCCGTCGGTCGCGTCGTGGAAAGCGGCGAGGCGCTCGTCTTCGAGGATATCGGGCGCGATCCGCGTTACGACGCGCTCACGCGCAGCGGGGAGACGCGTGCTGCCGGAATCCGGTTTTTCGCCGTATTGCCGATCAAGACCAAGGGGGAGACGGTGGGCGTCGTCATTTGCACGTGCAAGCAACCGCGTCATCTCACCGACGAGGAGTTCAGGCTGTTGGCTTCCATGTCAGACCAGATCGCTGCGGCCGTTCAGAAAGCGAGCCTTTTCGAGGAAAGCGTAAGCCGTGCCAATGAACTGGCGGCGCTTTACGACGTCACCGCTACGGTAAACCAATCGCGCGATCCTGACGTCGTGCTGCGCGAGGTTATTCACAAAGTGCTCCAGTTGACCGGTTTCGACGCCGCCCGCGTTTACCTGTTCGATGCGGAGACCGAAGCACTGCGCTTGAAGGTTCACGAAGGCCTTACGCCGGAGTTCGCCGCGCAGGTCGTCTCCTACCGCGCCGGCGAGGGCATCGACGGCAAAGTCGCCGCGAGCGGCGAGCCGGCGTTTTTCTACGATATCCAGAACGATCCGCTGTACAATTCGATAGCGCGGAGGGGGCGGGCGCGCGCGGCCGGTTTCCGCACGCTCATGAGCTTTCCGCTGCGCAGCAAGACGCGGACGCTCGGTACGATCAATTTCTTGAGCCGCACGCCGCGAAACCTGAGCGCAAGAGACAGAGTCATGCTGCTCTCGATGGCGAACCAGATTTGCGTGGCACTCGAAAACGCGAAGCTATTCGAACAGACGGTAGCTGGAGCCAAGGAAATTTCCGCGCTTTACGACGTCACCAAAACGGTCAATCAGTCGCTCGATCTCGGAGCCGTGCTCCAAGAGGTGATCGAGAAATTCAACGAGATTTTCCGCTTCCATTCAACGCGTATCTATCTTGCCGATCCGCAGACGGGCGCTCTCACCCTGCAGGCGTCATACTCGATGGATGGAAACAACAGCGAAAGGGTGCGGTCGTTTCGTCGTGGAGAAGGGATTATCGGAAAAGTGGCCGAAAGCGGCGAGCCGATGATTTTCGAGGACCTGCGCACCGATCTACGGTATCAGCAGATGAGCAGCAGCAAGAACACTAGGGAAACCGGCAACGCGTTTCTGGCGATCTTTCCGATCATGGCGAAGTTCACCACCGTTGGAACGATTCTCTGCAACGGGCGTGAGCCGCGGCGGCTCACGGCGGGCGAAACCCAGCTGATCGCCTCGATGGCGGCGCAGATCGGCGTCGCCGTCGAGAACGCGCGGCTGTATTCGGAGACGAAGCAAAAAACACTCCAGTTGGAGAAGGCGAACCGCGAGATGCACGACGCGTCTCGGGCAAAGGCGGACTTTCTCGCGGCGATGTCGCACGAACTCAGAACCCCGCTCAATGTGATCATCGGCAACGCCGACCTATGCCGCGACGGCTTCTTCGGCGATGTGTCTTTCAAGCAAAAACAGGCGATCGAAAAAATACTCCGCTATTCGCGCATCCTGCTGAAGCTCATAAGCGACGTGCTGACGCTGACGAAAATAGAGGCGAAGAAAATGTCGCTTGACGTGTCCACCTTCGAAATCGCCGAGGTCATCGAGCAGGTGGAAAGTTACGTCGAGCAGCTCAAGCAAAATGGACGCGTGACCATCTCCTGGAGCGTACCGGCGAATCTGCGGCCACTCACGACGGACGCCTTGAAGCTCGAAGAAATCTTGCAGAATCTCATCGGAAACGCCTATAAATTCACACCCAGCGGGTCGATCGAGATCCGCGTCCGCGATCTCCCGCGCGAGCAGCGCGTCGAGTTTGCCGTTTCAGACACCGGCATCGGCATCAAGGCGGATGACCTCGATAAAATCTTCGACGAATTCCACCAGCTTGAAGAGGCGCATACCGGCAGCTATTTCGGTGTCGGCCTCGGACTGAGCATCATCAAGAAATATCTCGATCTCATGAAGGGCGACATACGTGTCGAGAGCAAGCCGGGCGCCGGCTCGACGTTTACGTTCACGCTGCCCTACTCTTTGGACGCCGCCGGCGCCGTCCCCGGCGCCGCTACTACCCAGGCTTAAAGCTGTTGCTCTTGACTTTCTTTCCTCTTACGGGAATGAAAGTGAATTTAGCGATCGAACTCTTTCTCCACGAAAGAAGAAAGGCGTTATCATGGGCGGCGCGCTGGAAGGCATCCGGATCATCGAAATCGCAAGCTACGTCACGGGACCGTTCGCCGGCCTTTTGCTCGCCGATATGGGCGCGGACGTCGTAAAAATCGAGCAGCCTGGCCAGGGTGATCCGTTCCGCGGGTGGGGCGAGAACCTCTACTCGTCGAATTTCCGCAGTCTCAACCGCAACAAAAGAAGCTTGACTCTCGATCTACGCAAGGAGGACGCGCGCGAGATCTTCCTGAAGCTCGCATCCGGCGCCGACGTGCTAATCGAGAATTTCCGTCCCGGAACTCTCGAAAAGCGCGGCATGGGCTACGACGCCGTCAAGGCGCTTAATCCCAGGATCGTCTATTGCTCGATCTCGGGCTTCGGCCAGACAGGACCGTATCGCGACCGTCCCGGCTACGATACCGTCGGTCAGGCGATGAGCGGCCTCCTCAGTCTGTGCACCGATCCGGAGAAGCCGCAGGGGATGGGCATATCCTTCTCGGATCATCTCACCGGCATTTACGCCTGCTACGGCATTCTCAGCGCGCTGGTGCACCGGCTTCAGAGCGGCGAAGGACAGCGCGTGGAAACGTCGCTGCTGCGCGCGACGGTTTCGTTCACAAGCGAGAACGCCGTGCGTTTTTTCGAGACCGGGCGCGTGCCGCGGCGCGCGACGCGCGTTCGCACAGCCGGTGTCTTCGCCTTCACTGACCGCGAAGGGCTGCCCTTCGTGATTCACTTGTCATCTCCCGACAAATTCTTTCGCGGCCTCCTCGATGTCGTCGGTAAGCCCGAATTGGCCGAGGACGCCCGCTTTCGCGACCGCAACGCCAGGCAGAAAAATCACGACGCATTGAGCGAAATGCTCGAAGCGATTTTTCGCACCGGCGCACGCGAGGACTGGCTGCGCAAGCTCGAGGAGCACGATGTGCCCTCGGCGCCGCTCAACACGATGGACGAAGTCTTCAAAGATCCGCAGGTTCAAACCTACGGATTCCCCCTCGAGGCGGAGCATCCAGTCATGGGAAAGATGAAGCTCGTGGGTAGCGGCGTCGACTTGAGCGCGACGCCGCCGGGCGTTCATCTGCCGCCGCCGATGCTCGGGGAGCATACGGAAGAGATTTTAGGGAAGATCGGCTACGAGGCGGCCCGAATCGCGCAGTTGAGAGAAAACGGCGTGATTTGAACAGTGACGAGCGTCACTTTATAAAGCCGGTCTCTTCCAACTTTGTACACAGGCTCATATCCGCGACATCTTCGGGCTTGAGCTGCGCCGCTTTCGGGTTGATGCCGTGCTGAGCCATGAGCTTCAGCACGGACGCGATGCCTTCGATTGACGGGCACGGCTTCCGCGGCAGTCCGGCGATGAGATCGACATAGGCTTTCTCCGCGCGATCGGGCTTGTCGAGCTTCAGGTTCTTCGCGATCGTCTGCACGACAATCGCCTTGTTCTCCGGGTTGTGGATCGCGGCGACGCTCTCGACGATAGCCTTGGCGAGATTTTCGACAACGACGGGATTTGACTTCATGTATTTGCGCGACAAAACGACGCCGGCGGATTGGAACGGAATATTCTCCTTAACCTCATCGACGAGAATGCGGTAGCCTTCCTCTTTCAGCTGCGGCCCCATCTCGGGCGCAAGACTGGTCGCGTCGACGGCGCCGGAACGGAGGGCCGCCAGGCGCTCGGGGTTGCCGCCGACGCCGAGCAGCGTGACGTTGTCGCGCTTGGGAACGAGTCCGAGAAAATCGAGCGCGACGTAGGTGCCGAGTGAAGCCGAGCCGGATGGCGTGCCGATGCCGACTTTCTTGCCTTTCAGGTCCGCGCCGCTTTTGATCGTCGGGCGCGCTACGAAGAGATAATCGAGGCGGTTTTTCATTCCCAGGATCATCGTCAGATCGCCGCCGGCCGTGACCGCGTTGGTCACGTGCGTCGCGCCGATCAGGCCGACGGGAACCTGCCCGGCGAGCATGGCCTGGGCCGCGCGCCCCGCGATGATGAAGACGTTGTCGATCTCGAGGTTGTACTTGCGGAAAATGCCGCGGTCCTTGGCGAACCACATCGGCGTCACGTCGTTGCTGATCGCGCCTTGCGCGATGAAGAGCTTCGTCGGCTGATCGGCCGGCCAGGCGCGCGGCGCGACGACTGCGAGGAGAAGAACAATGCCAGGCAGGAAAATTCGCAGCTTCATCGTAGATTCGTTACAACGTCTGATCGCTTGTAGCATGCAGGGAATTCGATGTAAACATAACGCATGCCGCGCCATCCGAGCTTGATCGCGCTCTCCCACGATCACCATCACGGCCTCGCGCTCGCGCTCCGCTGCCGCAAACAGGCGCTCGGCCGGTTAAAGCCGATGAGTGCCGTGGGGCTGAAAGAGCGCGCGGCGGAGTTCGCCGCGTTCTTTGAGCAAAATCTGACGCGCCATTTCAAAGCGGAAGAGGAGATACTTTTTCCGTCGATGCGCGCTTCGATCCCCGCGTCGTCGGCGTTGATCGACGATCTGCTGGCCGACCATGCGCGACTGCGCGGTTTTCTTCCCTCGCTCGCCGGAGACACCGGGCTGGCGAAGCATCTCTTCGACGCCGGCGATCTGCTCGAAAGACACATCCGACGGGAGGAGCGCGAGCTTTTTCCGCTTTTCGAAAAGCATGCCGCAGAGATAGATGCGGACAAATTGGGCAGCGAGATGGGAGCGATTCTCGGATGACGGCGCGCTTTACGTTGCAGGGAGGGGGCGCCATCGATTTTTCCCCCGACCGCGTGATCATTGCGGGCTATACCGGCCGCAACCAGGAGGAGACGCGCGCGCATATCCGCGAGCTCGAGAAGCAGGGAATTCCGACGCCGGCGGAGATCCCGGCGATCTTCAGGACGACGCTGGATCGTCTCACGACGGACAGCGAAATCGAGGTCGTCGGCGATCATACAGCCGGCGAGGCGGAGGTTGTCCTTCTCGTCACAGGAGGCGATCTCTGGATCGCGATCGGCAGCGATCATACCGACCGCAAGCTCGAGACAATCGATATTCCCGCATCCAAGCAGGTCTGTCCCAAGCCGGTCTCAGCCCAGGTGTGGCGCTATGCCGACGTGCGCGAGCGCTGGGACGGTCTCGTGCTGCGCAGTTGGGTGGGCGACAGCGGCCGTGAGGTGACCTATCAAGAGGGGCGCATGGCTGCGCTCCTCCGTCCCGAGGACCTGCTCGCGCTGCTCAGACGCCGCCTGGGCGATGCTGTGGACAACGCGGCGATTTATACCGGCACGATTCCGCTGATCGGGGGCAAGTTCGCGCATAAGCCGTTTTTTACAGCCGAGCTTTACGACGATGCGACCGGCCGGACGCTTGCGTGCGCTTACCGCGTTCGGGCTGTGGAAACGCCGTCGTAATCAACAATTATCTTAGGAGTGGACCTGATGAGCAAGGAAGAGTTGGAGTTTTTCGATACTCACTCGAAGCCGTGGCGCGACGTCCCGGGAAGCAAATGCGCCGGGTTACACGAGCGCATCCTCACAGGTGATCCGACCACGGGAAATTATTCGCGGATTCTCCGCTTCGACCCCGGCTGCGATACGACGCCCAATGGCGTGCTCACGCACGACTTTTGGGAGGAAGTCTACATCGTCGATGGCAGCATCGTCGATCTGCGCCTGAACCGGGAATTCACGGCGGGCCAATACGCGTGTCGCCCCCCCGGAATGCCGCACGGACCGTGGAAATCGCCGAACGGCTGCACCACGTTCGAGGTGCGCTACACGAAAGATTAGCCGCGCTTTTTCGCCTTACGTGACAACGGGATCTGAGATGGAGCTGACGGCGTCCGCCCGCCGTCTGGTTCTGATCAACGTGTGCGTGGCGCAGTTTATGGGCGCCATCGACGCGCGCTCTTTGAACGTCGCGTTGCCGACGCTCTCGACTGAGTTCGGCGCAACAATGGCGGTGATCCAGTGGGTCCCGATCGCATACCAGCTCACCCTCATCGGACTTGTCCTGAGCCTCGGCCGGCTCGGCGACGTCGCCGGACGTAAAAAAATCTATAACCTCGGCTTCATGATCTTTTTCGTCGGCTCGCTGCTCTGCGGGTTGGCCACGGGTGTCGCGTCGATGGTCCTGTTCCAAATTCTGGAGGGAATCGGCGGTGCCATGATTCTCGCCAACGGCCGGGCGATCGTGACGGCCGTCTTCCCCGCCCATATTCGCGGCCGGGCGCTCGGCATCACGTCGACTGCGTTTCACCTAGGGTACATTGTTGGCCCTTCGCTCGCCGGCTTCCTGATCGATACGTTGGGATGGCGCTGGGTCTTCTTCGTCAATCTGCCGGTCATCCTGGTCGGCATCATCATGTCGGCGCGAGTTATTCCGGAAACGGTTTCGGCCAAAGGCGGCTACCGGGTCGACCTTCCCGGCGCAGCGACGCTGCTCGCCGCGGTCTCGCTACTGTTGCTGACGGTCAACCGCGAGGCGCATCACGGATTCGACGGCTTAGCCGCGGGAATGCTTCTGCTCGCGGCGGCGCTATCGGTGCTGTTCGTGTACATCGAGCGACGCACGGACGAGCCGCTGCTCGACGTCGGACTCTTCGGGCAAAGGGTTTTCGCGGCCGGGATCGCGGCTTTGGCCCTCGTGTCGCTCGCGCAACGGCGACGTTCTTTTTGTTGCCGTTTTACTTGCAAGGGCTGATGGGACTTTCGCCGACCCAGATGGGACTCACGCTAATCTTCTACTCGGTGGTGATTGTCTTCCTCGCCCCGGTCGGTGGTTCGCTATCCGACCGCTTCGGACCGTGGCTCCTTTGCGTTCTCGGTTGCGCCGGCACCACCGTCGGAGTTTTCGCGATGGCTCAGGTCGGCCTCGGCTCGGGACGAGCGGCAGTAATCGTGCCGCTGATGATCATGGGGATCGGCTGGGCGCTGTTCGCCTCGCCGAACCTAAGCGCGCTGTTCGGCTCGGTGACGCCCGATCGCTTTGGGGCCGTCGGCGGCATGACGGTGACGACAGCCAACATTGCGAACGCCGTCGGGGTATCGCTCGGCAGTACGCTGTTCGCCCGCTTGCTCGAACGCAGTGGGGTTGCCGCGGCGGCGAATTATCAGGAGTGGTCCCGCGCGCGCGCGGCGTATCTGTCCGCGTTCCGCCATACGTGGCTGATTGTCGCCGGCTTCGGCCTGCTTGCGTTGGTGGTCACGGCGGTGGGAAGACAGCCGAGTCGGTCCGAAACCGCCAAGTCGCCCCGCCGGAGTGATCGCCCTCAGGGAGCCGCAGAGTAAAGGCCTAGCCTTCGCCCCCGGCGGGATGGTGGTCGATGTGGATGTACGATTCGATGAAGCCCACGATGCGCTGCTCGTCGTAATCGTCGAACTTGTCGATCCGCTGCCAGGCCGTCAAAGAAATCTTATTGCTCATGCCGGGATAAGGCGCGACCACGACGCGGTCGTACTTGCGCGAAACCTCCGAGAGCTGCTCGATCAAGGTTTTACAGGACGCATCGGCGGGCTGGCAGTTGTATTGAAGGACGACGCCGCCGTCCTCGAGATTGTGGACCTGGAGCTCTTTCAGTAACGGCTCCTTGTGGATGCCCCAGCTCCCGACTTGCGGCAGATGCGGCCCCGAAGTCGGCGGATCGCTGTTGTAGCGCGTGAGGCCCACCTCGTTCTCCGCGATATGCCGGTTGCCCATGCTGGCGACGAATTGTCCTGGCGAGCCTTGGCTCCAGCGTCGGTAGCCCCACAATCCCGCGCCGGCGACGAGCAGCGCGATGATCGCGAAAACGATAGCCTTCTGCGCCATCGACGCCGCTTGCTGCTTGCGGCGCTCTTTGTCCCGGACCTGCTTTTTCGCCTGGCGGTCGGCCTTTCTTCTATCCGTTCTCGATACTTCGGCCATTTCACTCCCAACTGATTTAGAGCGTGGACGCGACGGCGGGACGCGCGAGGACGCGATCGAGCCAGCCGAGAAGCCGCGGGAATTCGTCGAGGGTGAATTGATAGCGCTCGCGGCGGACGCAGAAGGGAATGAGCGCGATGTCGGCAAGGGAATAGGGACCGTCGAGATATTCGTTGCCATCGAGCTGGCGCTCGACGACTGCCAGATGCTTCTTGAGGCGCTCTTTGGCTTTTTCCGGTTCCGCGCCGTGCATCACGTCGCTCGCCGCCGCGTGAAGGCGCGTATCGCAGTAGTCCATCCAGATGCGCACGCGCGCGCGTGCCTTTAATTCTTGCGGCAGCAGGCGGACTTCGGGGAATTTCTCGTCGAGATACTGGTTGATGATGTTGGATTCATAAACCGGATCGCCGTCGTCGACGAGCACGGGCACCTTCCCGTAGGGATTCAGCTCCAGAAGGTCCTTCGGCTTGTTTTTCAAATCGACCTCGATGAGATCGTAGCCGAGCTTCTTCTCCGCCAGGACGATCCTCGTCCTATGCGCGTAGGGTCAGGTGCGGCAAGAGTAAAGTTTCAGCATGGAATCGTCCTATCACTATTTGCCCCGTTTCTCCAACCGATCTCGGAGGCCGTCGCCGGCGAGATTGAGCGCCAGAACGGTAATGGTGATGGCGAGGCCGGGATACGCCGTAAGATGGGGCGCGACCAAAATGAATTGGCGGCCTTCGTTCAGCATCGCGCCCCAGGACGGCGTCGGCGGCTCGGCGCCGAGGCCCAAGAAGCTCAGACTGCCCTCGGCGATAATCGCGGCCGCCACACCAAACGTCGCCTGGACGAGAAGCGCTGGCAGGACGTTCGGCAGCAAATGGCGGACGACCACCCGCAGCGGCGAGCCGCCGAGTGCCGCCGCGGCGTGCACGAATTCCTTTTCTCGCAACGACAGGATCTCGCCGCGCACGAGACGCGCATAGCCGGTCCAGCCGATCAAGCCGAGCGCCACGACGACATGATCGAGCCCGGGACCAAGGACGGCGGTGAAGGCGATCGCGAGCAGAATCCCCGGGAACGCCATTAGGATGTCGACGAGGCGCATGAGCGCCTGATCGACGCCGCCGCGGAAATATCCCGCGAGCGCGCCGATCCAGAATCCGATGACGATCGAGAGCGCCACGGTGGTGAAGCCCACGGCGAGCGATATGCGCGCGCCGTAAACGACCCGGCTCAGCACATCTCGCCCGAGCTTGTCGGTGCCGAGCCAATGAGCGCGCGACGAGCCGGCGAGATCGTTGTCGAGGCTCTGCTGTGTCGCCGTGTACGGCGCGATCGCGGGCGCAAAAGCGGCGGCGCAGACAAACGCCGCCAGTAAAAGCGCGCCGAGCGCGAGCGCCGGGCTAGTCTTCATAGGTAATACGCGGATCGATGATGCGATAAATGATATCCGTCGCCAGGTTTACTGCGAGATAAGAAAACGCGATCGTCAGAACGCAGCCCTGGACGAGCGGGTAGTCGCGCGTCTGAATCGCCTGCAGCGTCAAGCGGCCGATTCCCGGCCAGCTGAAGATCGACTCGGTGACGATCGAGCCCGCCAGCAGCGCGCCGAACTGGAGTCCGACGATCGTCACGACCGAGATGAGGGAATTTCTGAGCGCGTGCTTCAGCCACACCCGGCGCTCATCGAGCCCCTTGGCGCGCGCGGTGCGGATGTAGTCTTCATGCATCGTCTCGATAAGACCGGAGCGGATCATACGCGTGAGAATCGCCGCCATCGCCATCCCGAGCGTCAACGCCGGCAGTAATAGGTGCGCGGCGCCGCCGCGGCCCGAGACCGGAAGCCAGCCAAGCTGGATCGAGAAGGCGATCATTAACAGCGGGCCGAGCCAGAAATTCGGCACCGCGAGGCCGAACAAAGAAAAGAGCAGCGCGAAGCGGTCGGCGCCGGAGCCGCGCCGCCTCGCCGCGAGAATGCCAAGCGGAAAAGCGATCAACAGCGCGATAGCCATCGCGGCGAGCGTCAGCTCCAGAGTCGCTGGAATGCGTGTCGCGATCAATGCGGATACCGATCCCTGGTTGTAGAGCGAGCGGCCGAGATCGCCTTTTGCGAGGTCGCCGAGGAATCGGATGTATTGCGTGAGCACCGGCTGGTCGAGCCCCAGCTCGCGCGCGAGCGCGGCCTTGTCGGCGCTCGAGGCCGTCTCGCCGAGCATCGCCTCCACCGGATCGCCGGGCACGGCGTGGATCAAAATGAAGACGAGTGTGACCGCGCCGAACAGCGTGGGTAAAAGAAGCAGGATCCGATGGAGCAGAAAGCGTTTCATCCGGCGGGCGTCGCAAAGCTGATGCGTCTCAGCGAAATTAAATTTCCGTCGGGGTAAAGTTCGAAGCCGCGGAGCGTCCGCTGCATGACCGCGACGTTGCGCCACCACCACAGTGGAACGTAGGGCAGGTCGCGCGCGAGGATGCGCTGGACTTCGCCGTAAATCACCCGGCGTTTGTCAATGCTCATTTCCCGCCGGCCGCGCTCCAGCAGCATATCGATCTCGAGATTACGGTAATGTCCGCGGTTGTTGCCATTGGGCGGCACGCTCGCCGAGTGAAAAAGTTCGTAATAAATATCCGGGTCGACGACGCCAATCCATTCGAGCGAGTAGAGATGGAAATTGCCCTTCTTCACGTCGGCATAAAACGTGCCCCATTCGTAGGTGCGCACCTCGAGCTCGATGCCGACGCGCGCGAGCTGCTCTTTCAGCGCCTCGGCGATGCGCTTTCTAAGATCGAGATTCGTGGTTTTGAACGACAGCTTGAAGCGTGGCAGCGGCCCGTCGCCGTCGGGATCAGGAAAGCCTGCCTCGTCGAGCAACCGCTTCGCGCGGTCTGGATCGAAGTGGATTGCCTCGACCGACGACTCGTATGCCCAGTGCTGCGGCGCGAGCAGCCCGGTCGCAGGAACGGCGAGGTCTTTCAAGATGTGGCGGATAATCGCGTCGCGGTCGATTGCGCACGCGATCGCCTCGCGCGCCGCGCGGTGCTTTAGTATCGGATGCTCGAGGTTCATGCCGAGGTATTGGAAATTTGTTCCCTGCGCGCTGCTGACGACGGCGCGACTATTGTGTTCGAGCCAGGGCAGCATGTCGGGCTCGAAGTAGTTTTGGATCAGGTCCACCGTGCGTTTGCGAAATTCGAGGACCCGGACGATCGCGTCGGGAATGATCTTGAAGACGACGCCGGAAACGCGCGGCGCTCCGTTCCAATAAGAGGGATTGGCTTTCAGCACGATGCGCTCTCCGCGGCGAAATTCCTCGAGTGAAAATGGCCCCGAGCCGACGAGCCCGCTGCCGTCGACCGGCGTCCCTTGGGGCACGATGCCGAGCGTCAGTGTTTCCGTAAACGCTGCGAACGGCGCGGAGAGGCGAAAGCGGACGTCGTAAGCGCCGTTGGCCTCGACGCTTTCGATGAAGCGCAAAATGCCCCGCTTCGGTGAGCGGTTTCGCGGATCGAGCGCCGACCGGTAGGTGTACGCCACGTCTGCGGCCGTCAAATCTTTGCCGTTATGAAACTTGACCCCCCGGCGAAGGTGAAAAATGAATGTGCGCTCGTCGGGAGCATCCCAACTCGCCGCCAGCTCCGGCTGAGGACGGAAGCTCCGGTCGGGACGCGCGAGGGAATCGAAGACAAGCGCGGCAATGCGCTCGGAATCCGCGTCCGTGGCGTAGCGCGGATCTAGGTTTGTAGGGCCGCTTTCGAGCGCGACGACGAGAGCCCCGGGAGGGCGGTCATCGGCGCTTCGCGCGCAGCCCGAAAAGCCAAGGGCGAGGCAGAGAAGCGGGATAACGGCGTGTAGCTTCAAAGTTTTTGACAGCAACATAACCCGTTTGGTATAATCGGTCAATTTTTATGCGTACGTGGAGGATTACGGGGCTGTTCTGTCTCGTGTTGGCGGGACTTGTATGCGCATATGCGGGCCATGCGCGCGCGCAGGCGCCGACACCCATGGCGACTCCGACCGTGACACCCCCAGCTTCGACAGCAGTGCCGGCTGCGACGCCTGCGCCGGCGGCGGCCGAGAACCCGTTGCCCGTGCTTCCCGGCCTGGAGAAGGCAGTCGAGTTTTGGAAGCAGGTTTTTACACGCTACGGCGCCAATGACGTAATTTTTCACGATCGGCAGGAGCCGTTCAAAGTTTACAAAGTCATTTCGATCGAGGATAGCCCCGTCGGCCGCAAGGCGATCAAAGAGGAGATCGAAAGCATCTCGCAGAGCGAGCCCGGTTCCGATGTCCGCGCGCAGCGCGGCATCAGCGAGCGCTTCTCGTCGGGCCTCGCCGTATCGCGGCGCTACATCGATCAGATGCGGCAGATCTTTCGCGAGGAAGGACTGCCGGAAGATATCGCGTATCTGCCGCTGGTCGAATCGTCCTTCGATCTCAATGCGCGCTCGTCCGTCGGCGCGCTCGGTATCTGGCAGTTCATGCCCTCGACCGGCAAAAATTACATGCGCGTCGGACCGATACTCGATGAGCGCCGTGATCCGATCGATTCGACGCGCGCCGCCGCGCGGTTCCTCAAGCAAAACTATAACGTTCTCGGCAACTGGCCATTGGCGATCACCGCGTACAATCACGGAGCCGGAGGAATGCTGCGGGCGATGAACGAGCTCGGGACGGACAATCTCGTCGAGATCATCCGACGCTACCAGGCGCCTTCCTTCGGCTTCGCCTCGAAGAGCTTTTACGCGGAATTTCTCGCCGCCGTCGAAGTCGCGCGCCGCGGTGAAGAGTTTTTTCCGGAGCTTCAGTACCATCTTCCGCTCGCACTTGACGAACTCTCGGTTGAGCGCAACGTATCGCTCGCGGCGCTCCTCAAGCCGTCGGGTATCTCACAATCGGAATTTTTGCAGTGGAACCCGGCGCTCAGCGCCAAGGCGCGGGATATCCCCGCCGGCTATCGCATTAAGGCGCCTACCGAGAAGCTCTCCGCGCTCGAAAGCGCGTACCAGCGGCTTGCCCGCACAGCGAGCGCGGGTAAAGCAGCCGTTGTCGCCGCATCCAAAAGTACCATCGAAGCATCGAAAAGCTCGATCGAATGGGTCATGCACCACGTGGCGCCGGGCGAGACGCTCTATAAGATCGCCCGCAATTACCGCGTGACGGTCGACGCGATTCAGCAGGCGAACAAGCTCAAGGGGCACCAAATCGCTCCCGGGCAGCAGCTCAAAATCCCGAAAAAAACTTAGATTTCCTTTCTCCGCTCGTTTCCGTTATAGCCGATACCCGTTTCCCTCGCATTTGAGCCGGCGGCATTTTCGGGTATAAAATACCCGCCACAAGGCGATCTATGACCGAAATCCTGTTGTTCAAAGGGACGGCGCTGCTTTACCTCCTCGCCATGGGCGCGTTCTTTATCTACCTCGTGCTGCTGAAAGACGTTTACGCGCGCGTCGCGCCGTTTATCTTGCTCGCGGGCTTTGTTCTGCATACAGCCGGCTTGGCGTCGCAGATAGCGCGCAACGGCTTTCCCGTCGTCACCGATTTGCACGAGGCGTTGTCGGTATACAGCTGGCTCATCGTCGGAATTTATCTACTCGTACAGGTAAAATATCGCTTGACCGTGCTGGGCTGCTTCGTGGCGCCGCTGGCGTTTCTCATGGCGCTCGCCGGCCTCGCCGTGGGGCCCGGCGGCGGCGAGCTTCCGCCCGGTCTGAGAACATCCTGGCTTTATATCCACGTGACGCTCGCGTTCCTCGGCAATGCCGTCTTCGCGCTCGCATTCGCCGTAAGCCTCATGTATCTCGTCCAGGAATCGCGCCTTAAGACCAAGCGCATGACTGCGCTCTACAAACTTTTGCCGTCGCTGGAGCGCCTCGACCGGCTGAATTATACTTTCCTCGTTTGGGGATTTCCGCTCATGACCCTCGGCATCATCACGGGTAGTCTGTGGGCGGGATTTTATTGGGGCGCGTACTGGTCGTGGGACCCGCGCTATATCGCCTCGGTGATTACGTGGCTGCTCTACGCCGCGCTGCTCCAGGGCCGCATCACGGCGGGATGGCGCGGCAAGCGTGCGGCCACGCTGACCATCGTCGGCTTCGTTGTCGTGCTCGGCTATTTTTTATGGGGGGACGCCGTCTTCCCGAGCCGGCACGCGGGTAACTTCGAGTGAGCGTGCATCGCGACATCATCATCGTCGGGCTCAATCACCGCACGGCGCCTATCGAAGTGCGCGAGAGCGTCGCCGTCGAGGCGTCCCTCGTCCCCGCCGCGCTGCGGACGATTCGCAATCTACGATCGGTTCACGAGAGCGCAGTGCTTTCTACTTGCAATCGCGTCGAAGTCGTCGCGGCGACGTCGGAGAGGGATACCGCGTTCATGGAAGTGAAGAGATTCCTGCTCGACCAGCAGTCCGCGTTCGGCGAGAAAGTCGTCGAAGAGCATCTTTACGCCTATGCAGGCGGCGAGGCAGTGCGCCACCTATTCCGCGTCGCGGCGAGTCTCGACTCGATGGTCGTCGGCGAGCCGCAGATTCTCGGGCAGCTGAAAGCCTATTACTCCGCCGCGCAGGAGGCAGGCAGCGTCGGCGCGATTCTGCACCGGCTCTTTCACCGGTCTTTTACCGTGGCGAAGCGTGTTCGGACGGAGACCGGCATTGCAAGCCGCGCGGTGTCGATAGGCTCGGTCGCGGTCGAGCTGGCGAAGCGGATTTTCGACCGGCTCGAGGATAAAACGGTGATGCTCATAGGCGCCGGGAAAATGGGGCATCTCGTCGCGCGGCAGCTCAAGAGCGGCGGCGTAAGCAGCCTGATGGTGACCAACCGCACGTTCGAAACGGCGGTCGAAACGGCGGCGGAATTCCAGGGAAATCCGATCCGCTTCGAGGAACTGCATCGCTATCTCAAGCTCGCCGATCTCGTGGTCGGCTGCG
Source organism: Pseudomonadota bacterium (assembly GCA_021324155.1). Classification (GTDB taxonomy): domain Bacteria; phylum Desulfobacterota; class Binatia; order UBA9968; family UBA9968; genus JAJPJQ01. The sequence goes on along the minus strand of JAJPJQ010000021.1, from coordinate 49,979 downwards.
CCGCCGCGCCTGACTTCCTGCTGAAGCGCGAGGCCGTCGATGAGACGCTGAGAGAAAGAAAACACGAAGCGATGTTTTTCATCGACTTAGGCGACCGCCGGAACTTCGACCCGCGCATCAACGCGCTGTCGAACGTGTATCTTTACGACATCGACGACCTCCAGACGGTCGCGCAAGAAAACCTCAACGGCCGCGCCGGCGAGGTCGACAAGGCCGAGCGCATCGTTGACGAGGAAGTAGAATCGTTCCTGGGCTGGCTCGACTCTCTGGATCAGGTGCCGACTATCGTCGCACTTAAGGAGCGGCTCGAGGCGATCCGTCGAAACGAGATCGAGAAATCACTGCGCACCAGTCTCAAGGAGCTTTCCGAAAAGGATCGCCGTGCCATCGACGATATGACTTCGGCGATCATCGGCAAGATTCTTCACGGGCCGATCTCGCACCTTAAAAGACCGCTGGACGGGGAGGAAGAGGCGCTGTACGTCGAGGCCTTGCGCAAGCTTTTCAGCCTGGACGAGAAATGACGGTCATCCGCATCGGCACGCGCGGAAGCGCGCTCGCGCTGGCGCAGACGGAATGGGTCAAACGCCGGCTGGAACAACACGATCGGGAAATCCGGGCCGAGATTGTTAGGATAAAGACGAGCGGCGACAGGTTTCTGACGAGTCCGACGCTCGCGCTCGGCAAAGGCATTTTCGTGAAGGAGATCGAAGACGCGCTGCTGGAGAAAAAGATCGATCTCGCGGTTCATTCGATGAAGGATCTGCCGACGGTTGCGACGCCCGGTCTCACGATCGCCGCGGTTCCCGAGCGCCAGGACGCACGCGACGCACTGGTTGTGCGCAGCCGCGCGTCGCTGAGCGATCTGCCGCGGGGCGCGAAAATCGGCACCGGCAGCCTGCGCCGCCGCGCGCAGGTGTTGAACCGTCGTCCTGATTTATCCGTCGCACCGATTCGCGGCAACGTCGATACAAGGCTCCGCAAAATGGATGCGGGGGAAGTTGATGCCCTCGTCATGGCCGCCGCTGGACTCAACCGGCTCGGCCTCGCCGAGCGCATCGGCGAATATCTAGCGCCGGACGTTTGCCTGCCGGCGCCGGCGCAAGGCGCGCTTGCCGTGCAGGCGCGCGACGGCGATCATGCCGTCAATATCGTCGCGTTTTTGCGTCACGCGCCGACGATGCTCGCTGTAGCGGCCGAGCGGGCCTTACTCGAGGCGCTCGGCGGCGGCTGCCAGCTTCCGGTCGGCGCGTTGGGTTCGGTCTCCGGTGACGTACTGCATCTCTCCGCGGTCGTCGCCGATCCCGACGGCCGCAAAATCCTGCGCGACGAGCATTCAGGACCGAGAGAAGCTGCGGAGCACATCGGGGTCGAACTGGCAGAGCGCTTGCTCTCGCGCGGTGCGAGCAGGCTCCTGAGCGACGAACATTAATCATGGAAGCGCGTCCACGAGTATCGAGCTCGCAGGCGCTCTCTGGGCGGCGTATCGTCGTTACCCGGGCGCGCGCGCAGGCTGGCGCCTTCACGCGGGCGCTCGAAGCGCTCGGAGCCGAGGCGATCGAGTTCCCGACTATCGAAATCGCGCCGCCCGAGAGCTATCGAGCGCTCGACGATGCGATATCGAGCATCGCGGGCTACGATTGGATCGTCTTTACGAGCGTCAACGGCGTCGATTATTTTTCCGCGCGACTGAAGCACCTGAAACGTGATTTGAACGGCAAGCTCCGTGCCGCCGCGATCGGCCCCGAAACGGCCAAAGCTGCCGAGGCTTTGGGGTTGAGGCCGGAGGTCGTTCCCGAAGAATACCGGGCCGAAGCGATTCTTGGAAAGCTCAAACCGGAGGAGATGCGCGGCCGCAAAGTTTTGGTGCCGCGCGCCGCCGAAGCCCGCGACGTATTGATCCGCACGCTGCGCGAATGGGGCGCGGACGTCGACGTCGTCGAGGCGTACCGTACGATCGCGCCGACAGCTGATCCCGCGCCATTGCGCGCTAGGCTGCTGTCGGGCGAGATCGATATGGTGACGTTCACGAGCTCCAGCACCGTGAAAAATTTCAGCGCAATATTCGGCGCAGCCGATTTGAGCCGATTGCTCGCGAGGACGGCCGTTGCGTGTATAGGTCCGATTACCCAGCAGACGGCGAAAGAATTAGGCATGCGCGTCGACGTCGTGGCGAAAGATTACACGATCGCAGGACTCACGGATGCGATCGTGCAATCTTTCTCGAACGAAAGACGGAATTAGGCAGACGGAGGCCTCATGGACTTTCCCGCTTACCGCCCGCGCCGGCTGAGGAGAAACGAGCGGCTACGCTCGATGATGCGCGAGACCGCGCTCGCGCCGACGAATTTTATTTATCCGCTCTTCGTCGGCGCAGGCAAGAACAGCTTCCGTCCCGTCCCGTCGATGCCCGGCGTGGCGCAGCTTTCCGTGGACCGAGCGATGAAGGAAGCGGAAGAGGCGGCCTCGCTCGGCATCCCGGCGGTCATTCTATTCGGCATCCCTGATCGCAAGGACGCCGTCGGCACAGAGGCTTACGCCGACAGCGGTTTTGTGCAGGACGCGGTCCGTGCGATCAAGGCGCGCGTCCCCGAGATTCTCGTCGTGACCGACGTGTGTCTCTGCGAATATACCGATCACGGCCATTGCGGTGTGATCAAGAATGGCGATGTCGACAACGACGCCACGCTTGAGCTGCTGGTGAAAGAGGCGCTGTCGCACGCGCGCGCAGGCGCGGACATCGTCGCGCCGTCCGACATGATGGACGGCAGGGTGGGTGCGATCCGTAAGGCCCTCGACCGCGAAGGCTTCAAGCAGGTCGCGATCATGGCGTATGCCGCCAAGTACGCCTCGGGGTTTTACGCACCGTTCCGCGACGCCGCCGAGTCGACGCCGCAGTTTGGCGACCGCCGCTCCTATCAGATGGACCCGGCGAACGCCGACGAGGCGCTGCGGGAAGTCGAGCTCGACATCCGCGAGGGCGCGGACATCGTCATGGTTAAGCCTGCGATGGCCTACCTCGACATCGTCTATCGTGTGAAGCTGAAGTTCGGCTATCCCGTCGCCGCGTACAACGTCAGCGGCGAGTACTCGCTCATCAAAGCCGCGGCGCAGAACGGCTGGATCGACGAGCGCAGAATCGTGATGGAGCTTCTGCTGTCGATCCGGCGCGCGGGCGCGGACATGATCCTGACCTACTTCGCCAAAGACGCTGCCCGCGAGCTCAGGGGAAAGTAGCGGCTCGCCCGCTCTCGTCACAAATTTTTGAGCTTCGTCCGCAGGCTTTTTTCGCACTCGGCTTCGCGGCCATCGGTATGCACCTGCGCCTGTGACAGGCGAAACAGCAGCACGCGGCTGCCGCGCGCCAACCGCAGCACGTACGTGCTCGAATCGGCGTCGTCGTAAACCGACACTCCCGCGCCGGTGCCCTCGATGATCCTCTCCGCCCACCGCTCGATGTCGGCTGCGGCGGCCTCGCCACGCTTGTCCGTAATCATTTTGCTAGAAAAGGTTGTCCAACCCGAAGGCGACTGAGCCGCGGATCGCGAAGTACAATGCGAGCAATATAAATAGAACATTCGCCTGCCACGCGGTCTCGTGCGAATGATAGGCGGCGCGTGCAATACGTTGAAACTTGGGCCGAGCCGCTTCTCCGACGGCGTCGCGGACATCCTCGATCATTCCGGGCAGTGTTTTCAGCCAATAAGATTGAATTTTCAGCGTCGGCAGCAGAAACAGCGCGATCATCAACGCCGCGGTGCGCGTCGCCAGGCCCAGAATCAATCCGGCCGCGCCGCCGACCATTAGAAACACGGCGACCGCGCCGAAAAATTTTGTGCCGAAAGGGAAGACAAGCTCCGCGTTCCGGACCGGATTCGGCCAGCGCCGGATGTTGCTTATCCCGCTGGTCAGGAAACGCAGCCCGAACCCGATGCGCAGTACCGTCTCGACGATAATCAAAAGCGTTTGCTGGTCCACGGCGCGCCCCGACAACCTCGGGGCACCCCTCTTTTATCAGTGCCTCTCGTCATCTACAATATTTATCGCGGGCACTGTGCGCCGCTGTGGGATGAGAGGAGGCGGGCTTCAGCAAGCCCGGTCGGCTCGATGGTCTGTGAGGATGTTAAAGAGCTTTTTCGTGGTTTTCTCGATTCCCGATTGACATTGTTTCAATCCGCGCTTGTGCTCGAACACTGCGACGCCTGTTCCGAGTGCCGCCGCGAGCTGATCCGGCTTCAAAACCAACAACAGCCTGTCCCGAACACTTTCCGGCATATCATTCCAACATGGCGCAGCTTGCGTGCTCCGCTCGGAGCTGCCGGGGTGATGCTCGCCGCCATTTTAGCCTTTTATACTTTTCAGCGCGTGCCCGCTGATACTCCCGCCGCGAACCCCGCGCCGCCATCACCGGCCAAGGTGGAATCCCATGCCGCAGTGAAGTCCGCCGAGTACCCAGCCGAGACCATTACCGGAACCGTTAAAATGCCTGCTCCGGCCAAAACGCCGGCGAAATCTGTCCCGCCGACGCAGAACGTCGAGCCGAGGGTTACACTGCGGCAAAACGACTACGCATCGGCACGGCGCGAGCAGAGCGCAAGGTCGGAAGCTCAGGTCGGGGAGAACAGAGAAGCGCTGGAGTCTTCAAGCACGGCACAAGACGAGGAAGCCGCGACCGACGAGAAATCCGCCGACGCGGGCGAGTTTCGTTTCTACTCCGAAATGCCGCCTCACTTTTTCTTATACAAGCCGTCGATGAAACCGCTCTGATCGAGCTCCTTTATAAAGGTCAAATCGACGAACTGCTCCGGCTTGGCCGCCTTGGCGCGCGGATCGCGCTCCCCCAGATCTTCAATTACGAACTTGAGGCCTTCCATCGTCGGGTACTGTTTCTTCGGAAGAAGAGCCTCGGTCAGAACGTTCTCGCGGGACTTTTCCAGAATCTCACGGTCGACGCCGCCGCCCATATATTTCGCCAGGACTTTTATCGTGCCTTCCTTGTCGGTGTACATCCGGTGCACCGCCTCGACATGGCCCTTAACGTAGCGCCGGACGATGTCCTGGTGCTCGCGGATAAATTTCCGCGTCGTAGCCGGCCCCGTGTGTTGAAAAACGAGCCCCATCTTGGCGACATCCGCGAGAACCGCCAAGCCTTTTTTCTCGGCCTGAAAGTTCGACGGCGGATTGATGACAGCGGCGGTGACCCTGCCGGTCAGAATCGCAGCGAGGCGATCCGGTCCGCTGCCCACCTGTACGATGGTCACGTCCTTCACCGGTGTGAGGCCGACTTTCCTCAGTGCGAAGCGCGCGATCGTATCGGTCGCCGAGCCGAAGCGGCTGATCGCCACGCTGCCGCCCTTCAGCTGCTCCGCGGAAGTGACCCCGGGTTTGCCCATCAGGACATAATTCAGCGACGTCATGCCACCGGCAATAAATACGGCGTCGGAGCCGCCGAGCGCGCTGGATACCAACCCGGGACCGGAGACCTGTGTAATCGGCACGTCGCCGGAGACGAGGGCGAGGATCGCTGTGCTGCCGCCGGTGAAGAATATCGGCTGTACGTCCAAGCCGTTCTTCTCGAAAATCCCCAATTCTTTTCCCACCCAGAGCGGCAGCTGGTCGCCGCTGATCGCGCTGTAGCCGACGTTGACTTTCGTGAGCTGAGCGGATGCGGATGAAGAAAAAAGAGAGAGCAAGGCGAGGATGAAGGCGCTCGATAACGCGCGATTTAGCGTCATAATGCTCCTTTTGTAATTGGAGGTAAGTATAAGACTTCTTTAAAGTTTTTAACCGTGCTTGTCAATGTAGCGCGCCGACGCTACATCGCGATAGGTTTGATGAAATGAGCAAAATTACAAGGAATTTTTCCGCGCGGCGCAGGGTTCTGATCTTCTCCATCCTTTGTGCCTCCGGGTGCGTGTAGTCGATCGGCCCGGTCGCGACGCGGAAATCTATGCCAACCGCGCGCGACAGTATCAAGTTAATGGAGAGTATGCACAGGCGCTCGCATATTACGACTTGGCGGTGCAATCGGCGCCGGTGTGGCTCTATCTTTCTCGCCGAGGTGAGCTGTATTTGTACCTGGGAAAGTCCGATCTGGCGCTCGCCGACTTCAATCGCATGGTCGAAATACAACCCAAATCCGGCTTCATATCACATCCGCTCGCTCGCGTATTGGAGAAAGGCGAATACGACAAGGCGATCGCCGATTGCACGAGAGCGTTTCAGATCGATCCGAGAGACGTTACCGCGTACAACCGCCGCGGTAAACGCGGATATGCAGCCCCGTATGCGAATCGCGGGAGCATTTATCGAAAGCGACATGAATATGAAAATGCACTGTGGAATTACGACCGTGCCATCAAGTTGGACACCACTGAGGCGCTTGCATACTACGGTCGAGGACTCACGCATGGGGATCAACGGCATTTCGAGCAGGCCATCGCCGATTTGACTCAAGCTATCGAGCAAGCACCAAAATACCGGGATGCCTATTATGCGCGCGCGCTCTTATACTTCGGTATCAAAAATTACGATAAAACCTGGGAAGATGTACGAAAGGTCCAAGCATTCGGTGGCGAATTTGACGAAGAATTCCTCAAAGAACTCCGCAGAATTTCGGGCCGCTTTAGATAAATCCGCCGATCCGAACGCGCCGCAAGGTTTTCGGGCAATACCTAAAGTGCTTACCTGAGTTTACTTCTTGCTTTTCTGAATCACGCCGCAGGCGATGCGGTCGCCGGAGTTGCCCGAGGGATCGGTCGTATTGTCATCCGCCGTCGCGTGGACGACGATGGCGCTGCCGTCCTGATCGAACAGCGAATTCGCACCGGCCGCGAAGGTGACGGCGTCGGTCACGGCCTCGAAGCGGCCTGCGCCGTTGTTTGCGACGAGAAGATCCGGGAGATCGCCGGCGTGCGGCCCTTCGGGGTTTTTAAACCCGTGTTTTTTCTGCCCAGGATTGAAATGGCCGCCGGCGCTCGTGAATTGCGGCCCTTCGCACTTGCCGACGGCGTGAATGTGAACGGCGTGGAGGCCGGGGGGTAAATCGTGGACGCGGAGGATCGTGAGCACGCCTTCTTTGTTTTCCCTGAACTCCGCGCTGCCGACGGATTTTCCCTCGCCGCTCTTCAATTCTGCGCGCGCGGCGTTCTGCGCGCGGGCGGCGGCAGACAAGACGAACAACGATAGAGTGGCGGCGATACCAAGGAAAATTCGCAAACTCATGAAGCCTCCTGAAACGAGGTGCTGGTAGTATCGACTTACGTGCCCGCCTCGGGCATGTCAAGCCGGAGCGTCAGTAAAGCTCGTTCGATTTCCGCCCGTTTTCCCGGGGCCGCCACCTGAGCAGGTAGGCTTCCGCCCGGCTGATGATCTCGTTGCAGAGCACGACGACGAGCGCGAGGATCAGAATTCCGCCCAGCGCGCCCGTCGTCGAGAAAAGCGAGGTGTTGTAGTTGATGAGGTAGCCGAGGCCTTTGCTCGCCGCGATGAACTCGCCGACGACCGCCGAGACGATCGCGTACGGCAGGCTGATCTTGAGACCGGTCGCGATCCACGGCACCGTCGCAGGAATCGTTACTTTGAACAGGATCTGCCGTTCGCTCGCGCCCATGACCCGGAGAATATTTTTGAGCTCGACGTCGACGCCTTTGACGCCCGCATAGGTATTGAAAAAGGTCAGAAAGAAAACGACGGTGACGACAAGAATAACTTTCGAGTTCGGCCCGATGCCGAACCAGATGATGAAAAGCGGCGCGAGCGCGATCCTCGGGATGCCGTTGAAGGCGACGATATAGGGATCGAGCACCTGGGCCAAGACCTCCTTGCGCGCGAGGAAAAAGCCGAGCGCGATTCCGCTGGTGGCGCCGATGAAGAAGCCGACGAACGTTTCGTACAGCGTGATCGCGAGATGCCCGAAGATCGAGCCGTCTGCGAAGACGCCCCAGAGATATTTAAAAATGTCCGACGGGCGCGAGACCCAGAAAGGATCGATCAGCCTGCCCGACGCCGCCTCCCAAGCGGCCAGCAAAACAAAACCGAAGAGCAAGCGGTAAACGAAGAGTCTGCCGCGTCCAGTCATTTGGGAAGGAACTCGTTCGCGACCAGCTCCGAATACGGCATGCGCTTCTTCAGAATTCCCGCCTGCTCGAGAATATCCTGCGTGACTTGCACGCTGCGCTCGCTCGTGCGGCCGTCCGGACTGATGGTCGGGATGACGGCCTTCGCTCCCGATAGCAATAGCGCCGGATCGATCTGCGCCATGAACGGCTTAAGAGTCTCGGCCAGTTGCTCGGGCGTCGCCTGCGCCGCCCATTTGTTCGCCTTGACGACCGCGCGCGTCATTTTACGCACGAGTTCCGGATCCTTAGCGGCGGTATCGGGCCGGACGATCAGATTTTCCATCAAGAACTCCGGCGCGCCCAGCTCGGAATATTGCGTGTAGCTCAAGAACGGGATCGCGAAGCCGCGGCTGACGGCGGTTTCCGGAACAGGCGGCGCGGTGAGGGCGACGTCCACTTTGCGATTCTCCAAAGCCGCGACCCACGTCGGCCCGGAGCCGATGGCAATCATATTGACGTCCTGTTGCGGTGTGTAGCCGGCTTTGCGTGTGACGAAGCCGGCGAGGTGCGCGGTCAGGGCGCCGGGATTGGTGAACCCGATCGTCAGCCCTTTGAGCGCCTTTAGCTTGTCGTTGAGCGAAGAAGACTCGGTGATGCCCTTGGCCTTCGCCGATTCCTTGTGCATCGCCCAGTTGATGAAAATTTTATTGAGCCCGCTGGCGACCATCAGGAGTTTCTTGCCCTCCTGCTGCGCGAGCACGACATTGTCGCCGGTGGTGAAGCTGAAGTCGACGTCGCCGGCGATGAGCGCGCGGATGTCCGGGCCGCCGCCGTTCGTCGATGTAACGTCGACCTCAAGGCCTTCTTCCTTGAAATATCCCTTGCCTTGCGCGACGTAGATCGGCGTCATCGAGTGGGCGACGACGGGGATCGTCATCTTCACCTTGCGGAGATTCTGCGCCCATGCGGCCGTCCAGCCGAGCTGAAAAACGGCCGCGGTGAGCGCCAGAAGGGCCAGTCGTTTCATGATCGTCTCCTTTCTCTGCTTACGCCGGAGCGACTTCGGGGCGGAGCTCGTTCCAGAGCTTATTGTATACTTCGCGAAATTCGCTGCTCATATGAATTTGATAGACGTCGCGCGGCCGCGGGATCGGCACCGCCGCGATGTGTTTCACCCGGCCGGGACGCGATGTCATGACGACGACGCGGTCCGCCAGCGTGATCGCCTCGACGAGGTCGTGCGTGATGAAGAGAATCGTCTTTCGCGACGCGCGCCAGAGCTTGAGCAGCTGATCCTGCAACACGATGCGCGTCTGCGCGTCGAGCGGGCCGAACGGCTCGTCCATCAAGATGAGCTCCGGATCGTAGATCAGCGTGCGGATAATATTGGCGCGCTGGCGCATGCCTCCGGAAAGCTCGTGCGGATAATGATCCTCGAAGCCCGACAGACCGACCTGGCCGATCAGGTCGCCGGCGCGCCGGCGCCGCTCGTTTTTCGCCGCGCCGCGAATTTCCAGCGCGATCTCCACGTTCTCGACCAGTGTCCGCCAGGGCAGCAGGTTGTCTTTCTGCGTGACATAGCCGATCGCGGTGTTGATGCCCTCGACAGCGCGACCGCGGTAGACGATACGGCCGGCGCTCGGCGGAAGGAGACCGACCACGAGATTCAAAAGCGTCGACTTGCCGCATCCGGACGGGCCGACGACCGTGACGAACTCTCCCTCTTCGACGGCGAGATCGAGCGTGTCGACGGCGACGACTTGACGGCCGCGCACCTGAAACTCGCGGCACACTTGATTGAGCGAGAGCAGCGGCGGCATGGTTTAAACGGGTCGACTCCAGCAATCGGCGCGCCGTCGTCGATTCATCGGAACCGCTAAGGCCTTACGCGCACAACCGATGCGCCGACGCCGTCAAGCGCCGTCTTGCCGTTGGCGTCTATATTGTCGCGCCGCGGCACATCGTAGTTGCTGATGTAGCCGGTATCGCCGACGAAGACGATCGCCGACGGAAATTCGAGCGGCCCCTTACTGTCGTTCTTCGCGAACTCTTCGACTTTTCCGTCGGTCGAAACGGTTACCAGCGCGTTACGTTCGTTGGCGGTCACCCAGAGCTTGCCGGCGCGATTGAAGGCGATGCCGTCGGCGCCTTCGAGCAACGGGCTCTCGGCGATCTTTTCCGGCTTGCTGGCCTTGCCGTCGGCGCCGATGGATATTTTCCAGATCGCTCCCCGCGCCGTATCGCCGACGAAAAGCGCGCCGCTAGCGTCGAAAGCGAGACCGTTGGCGACGGTCGCCTGCTCGCTTTTGCCGTCGGGCAGCTTGCGGACGAAGGCGGGAATGTCGGCAAACAGTTGCGCCGCGCCGCCTGCCGGGCCGATGCGATAAATCTTGCCGCTTCGGCCGCCGGAGATATACAGATTTCCCTGCTTGTCGAAGACGATACCGTTAGCGCCTTCGGCGCCGGTCGCGAAAGTTTGCGGGCGGCCTGGCTTTTGGGGATTCAGATCGGCGGCGCGGACGCGCAGCACTTCGCTGAAAGGGCCGCTGGCGATGAACAGGTCGCCTTCGCGATTGAAGTCAACGCCGCTCGCGTCGCCATTGACTTTCTTGCCGGCGATGTCGCGAGGTTCGATATGTGCGACCGCCTCGGGCTTCGGCGACTTCGGATCGACGCGCAGGATGTTGCCGCTCACGCGGTCGCCCATGTATAGGCGTCCCTGCGCATCGGCGGTGATGCTCTCGACGATGATAGTGCGATCCGAGCTCGCGGGATCGAGGTCGACGAGGATGGATATTTTATCGCGGCCTTCGCCGCCGCCTATGGTGGCGCAGCCGCAGACCGCGACAGCCGTGAGCCATAACGTCCAGCAACGTGCTTTCATTCCCGCCTCCTCTTTGCTGCTACGCCGAATCGAATCGCGCGGATTCTAGATGAATCGAATACCAAAAGAAAGCGGCAAAAAAAGGCCTCCGGAGTGCTTGCCGGAGGCCTTTTGAATGACACCGGAGGACCGTTCGTTGTGCTAGGGCTCGCGGACGATGCCCGCCGCGAACCAGTTGCCGCCGGCGCTGCGGATGAGAAAGGCGATGTCAGGCTCGGTTGTGCAGACCGCAGGCAGCGGCCCCACGTTGCCGCTGAAATCCGCGTCGCCTTGTGCGCTGAGCGCCACAAGCGGAGTATTCACCAAAACGGAATTACCGCCTCCCGCGCTGCCGTTGGTATCGCATACCAGCGTGCCGCGCACTTGTGTGTTGGTGCCGCGGGTGCCGATGCTGTTGCCGCCCGCGAGCACAAGGCCTTCGACTTCGAACCTCAAGTCACCGTCCGACAAGTCGACCTCGGCTCGCCCGCCAGTGGCTACCCACGGCTGCCCGGCGCCCGTGACCGCACCGGTCCCGGAGCCGACGACGTTTCCCGTCTGAATTACGCCGACGATGCCGTCCCAGCGCACTTCGCGCGCGGGAATAGCGATGACTGTCGAGCTAAAGATCGGCGCCAGTATGACGCTCAAGACCGCTACGACTTGTATCTTGTTCATGGCACCCCCCTTTGAGTCGGATTGCGCACGCCATGTCGAGCTCGAGTCCCAAGGGGGGCTTGGGAAAGCATCGACTACGAAGCGTCGGAGCCCCTTGCGGGGCTCCGACGTAAATCCATCAGTGATGGCTCAGCAGCCGGGACCGGCGACGCACTTGCCGTTGCCGTCGAACTCCATCGTCACGCCGCTGAGAGGTACGTATGCGGGTATGCCCTTCACCAGTCCGATAAAACGATCCGTTCGAGTCCCGGCGAGGACATTGCCGCTGGTATCTGTCGCCTGTTCGTTTGCGTGAGAAGGAATTACCGCCTTGGGCTTAATCAACGTTTTGACGGCGAACGCCGCCTCTTCGGGACCCATGCTGAATACGTCGCCCATGTTGACCACTGCGAGCTTGGCCCCGTAATAGCCATTGACGATGGTCGCCATGTCGCTTGTCTGTCCGGTATCGGCCGAAAGGTATACAGACAAGCCGTTGCTAAAGATTAAAACGAACCCGTTCTCGGGGCCGGCATACGCCGTTAGACCGTCGGGAGCGAGCTCGGTTTTTTCGGGATCCGTCAAAAGGGCTCGCGGCACGCCGTTGCTGTGATCGGCTCGAACTACAGTGATCAGGACGCCGGGATTATTTGTGTTTGTGACGTGAACGATTCTTTTCCCGCCGTGGCGCAAGACGCACGTGCGAAGATTTGTCGCCGACGGAGGATCGGAAACCGTGAGATCAACGACGCCGGGACAGGCCGTCAGGGTTCCGCCGGCGGCGGTGATTTTCGCGGTCAAGTAATCCGTCATCTCGCCGCCGCTAATGACGGTGGCATTTTTGGCTACTGCTATTTCGGCAAAATTCGAATTCGGCGCAGCTGACGTCGTCGTCGGCGCCCCGCAGGTTCCGGCATTCACAGCGGTAGCCTTTATGTCGCCGATGTGGTCGGCATGCACGCTGCTCAATATCATCACGTGAACATTGCCAAGACGCGGGTCTGTGCCGCCCGCAACGGACCGGCCCGGGTCATATAGAATTCTCAGCCCCTCCGGGTCTTCAAAGAGGAGCGCGCGATCGTTACGGCAAAATTGCGTCGTGTGGGACCCGACCGGCGTTATCTTTACATTCTGCGCCCACACGTGGGACGAGTAAACGGCGACAACCGAAAGCGTAAAGAAAAAGACAAGCAATTTCGCTTTCATACAAAAGCCTCCTCCCGGGCCACAGCGCCCAACTTTAGAGAAATCCTATCCCTTTTTCTCCTCCGCGCGGTAATTCTTGTGGCAGGCGCCGCAGGCTTCGCCGAGCGCTTTCACCTTCGCCGGCAGCGCGGCGTCGTCTTTAGCCTTGGCGGCGTCGGCGACGTCGTTGGCCGCTTTCTTCACCTTGGCGGGGTGTTTGCTAAAGTCGTCCCATTTTTCCCAAATGGCCGGCAGCGCACGCGACTTATCCGAAGTGCTGCCCTTCGGGAAGAGGTCGTTGACCTTGTCCATGTTGTTGCCGATGTCCTTGGCCTTCGTCTCGATGGTTGCGTAATCCTTCGACTCGAGCGCGCCCTTGATGGCCTTCGCATCGGCCCCGTTTCCCTTCATCAGCTTCTGGCGCTTTTCGATCACGTCCTGCTGCGCGAACGCATGCGGCGCGATCAGAACGACGGCTAGAGTCAAAAATACCGCCTGAAACAGTCCTCGATGCATCATCATCCGCTCCTTTCGGGTTTGTTGTTACTTGCCTTGGTTGACTTTTTTAACTTCGTTTAAAAGCTGATCGGTCGAGAGAAGATCTTTCTCGGTGTTAGAAGGCCGGATGTCGTAGTATTTGACGACGCCTTCTTTATCGATGATCACGTAGGAGCGCTTGGCGACGCGCCGCTCGGGATCGAAGACTCCGTAGGCGTTCAGAATCTTGCCGTCGCGGTCGCTGAGCAGCGGATAATTGATCTTGGCGAAATCCGCGAAAGCCTTTTGTGAGAAGGGCGCGTTGGCGCTGATGCCGACGACTTCTGTATTTTCCGCCTTGAACTTGTCGTAACTGTCCGAACCGGACGCTTGCAGGTCCTTGATTCAAGTTGGGCTGAAGTCGAGCACGTAGAAGTTGATGAGAACGTTTTTGCCTTTGAGGCTGCTGAGCTTGAGCTTGCCGCCTTTCGTGCTGTCGAGCTCGAAATCCGGCGCCTTGTCTCCAACCTGGAGTGCGGCGGCCGGCAGAGCGGCGGCGAGAAGGAACATAAGGCAGGAGACCGCGTGGAGCGAGAACCGTTTCCATCCGGTCATAACAAACCTCCTTCGTGCTTAGACGTTGAGCGCGACCAAATCATGCAGGCGAATAGAAAAAACGCGCCCTTTAGTGTGCCCAGCCAGGCGCTTCTACTCGTTTCACCCGCAGAGAAGCCCCCACGTAAATAGGCGAACCCTGGGAGCGTGTCAAGAGTGTCCTTGGGTGGGAACGAGCGCGAGCAAGCTTCCATCGGACGCCTCGGATTGCGGTTCTTCGGCCGACAGGTAGCGTCCATCAAGCCACAGCGGAAGCTGGTCGTTGTAATAAGGCGATAAAAAATGGCCCGATTGCCCTGGCAAAATGACGATATGAGTTCGCTCGCCATCGGCCAGGTCGGCAATCATTCTGAGCGAGGGGCCGACGGTATGCGCATAGGGATGAGAGCGACTGAAAAAGCCTAAGTTGATGGTAACGCCGTCGCCGCCGGACGGAACAGGCGCCAACGACAACAAGCGAGCAAGCTGCCTCGAACCATTGAAGGGGTGGCTTAAGCGCAATCGATGCAGATCGCCCCAACGCCAGCGGCTCATATGGCGGCCTAATCGCCGCGTGAGGTCCGCCACCGCAGCTGTAAGACTTGCCGCGACCAGCCTGCTGCGCGGGGTATCGGCGAACCACGGCGATTGTTTGTCGCTCAAGATCGCCTCTATCGGCGCGAGCGATTGATTGAAGATCTCGACGTACGCGCGAAACAGGTCCTCGCCAATTGCCTGCGCGAGAAGATTCAGGCTCAGGTGGTGGTAAAAGCACTGGAACAACGCCGCTGCGTTACTGCCGATTTCGCAATCTGCATCCCAGTCGAGCAGCAAACGCGCAGCGTCTCGAAGGCTTTCCTTGCCTCGCGCGATCGCTTCCAAATCGTCTCGGAGGATTTGAAGAATGCTTCGCGCATGCAGCGACACGGTGTCTTGCTGGATGCGCGCCATATCCGCGATGGATAGGCGTTCTTTTGACGCCAACAGCTCCTTAATGCGGCCGATGCGGTATGGCGGCTCGAAAAGGTCGGAGACGTGATACGGATAATCGCCGCCGGCGACATCGTTGTTCGCGGTCGCAATAACTCCCTCGGGCGGATTGTAAAGAGACGGTAGTGCCTCGAACGGAATATAGCCTTTCCATTCGTCGGCCATCTTTGTGCCGTCCAGCGTTTGGTACGATGGCCGCCGCGCGCGAATGGGCACTGCGCCCGCCAAGTTGTAGCCGATGTTCCCGTCGCGATCGGCGTAGAGATAATTCAGCGACGGCGCGGTCTGATGTGACAGCGCCGCGCGAAAGCCGGTCCAGTCCCGCGCGCGATTCGCCTCGTAAAGCACGCGCATCTCCCGGCTCGGCGCGTGCGCGGTCCACTTGAGCGCGAGCGCCGTCGAGGTGTCGACGCCGCATGGAATGGCATCGCTGATAAGCGGTCCGTGCCCGGTCAGGCGAATTTTTCTGGTCAGCGTATTTCCGCCGCGAACTGCGATTTTCTCCTCCAGGACTCTCAACGGATTTCGCGCCGCCCCGGTGCCGTAGAAACCCGGATCGGCAGGATCGAGCTGTTCGCGGTAGAGATCCGCGTCGTCGCACAGGCCCGCGGTCACGCCCCACGCGATGCGGCGATTGCGGCCGATATGGACGCACGGCATTCCGGGAATCGTGCCACCCCATACTTCGAAGTCGCCGGCTGTGAGGTGCATGAGGTACCACGTCGATGGAACATCGAGTTTCAGGTGGGGATCGTTGCAAAGAATCGCGCTTCCCGTCGCGGAGCGCTGCGGCGCGACGATCCAGCTGTTGCTGCCCTGACCGGCAGCCGGACCGTAGACCTCGAACGTGCCGCTCACGAAGCGCAGCAGCTCTTCGGCTTCGACCGCGACCGCCTGTGTAATGCTCGGCGCGCCAGCGGGATAGCGCGGAAGCAGCGAAGCCAGTTTCGCAGGCGCGTCGTGCAGGCGCGCAGCGAGCGTCATCCATGAGAGTCGAGTGAACAAAGAAGTCGACAGAAAAAACGCGAAACCTTTTCCCAGCGTCAGCGTGTCTTCGGGGCGCCACGGCTCCGGCTCGAAGCGCAGCAAGCGGAATTCAAACGGCAGCGACTTAAGATGCGCTTCGATGTACCGGTTTATTCCAGCGCTGTAGCTTTCAAGAACCGCGAGTTCGTCTTCTGAGAGCAGGGCCAGTGAAGCGATCGCGGCACGGCGCATCCCGACGAGGCGGAGGAAATAGTCGAGATCCGTCAACCTCTTGTCGCGGAGGTAGGCGGAAAGATTACCGGGAAGGCGCCGGTCGCCGAAAATCTCGGCGGAGCGTCCGCAGAGCGCGCGGCGGTTGATCTCCATTTGCCAGAGGCGCTCCTGCGCGTGCAGATATCCCTGCGCGAAAAAGAGGTCGCCTACGTTCTCTGCATAAACGTGTGGAACGCCGTGCCGTGCCCAGGAAACTCGTACTTTGGCCTTAAGTCCGGAGAGCGAAATCTCGCCGGCGTACCGCGGCGCGCCGGCGCGCAGCCAGCGGCGCAGTAAAGGAATGAAAACGGATAAGCCGCCGCGTTCCAATTGCAAGCATCCAGTTAAATCGGACGGCGGCGATTTTTCAACTGCAGCGGATGGCGGCAAGCGCTATAGAATTTTCTGCACCGACGGGCGCTGCTTCATGCGCTCGATCCATTTTCCTATGTTCGGCAGCGACGGATCGGGCAGCACTCCCATGCCGGCCAACCGCACGAATCTCGGGATCAGCGCGGCGTCGACAAGTGAGAAGTCGCCGGCTAGATACGCCTGATCGCCGAGCTCGCGCTCCAGGCGGCCGAGCAAGTGTTTGAGCTCCTTGCGCGCGCCTTCGATGAGCTGCTGATCGCGCTCTTTCTCGTCCTTCATCATCTCTTTGCGTATTTTCTGATAAGGCCCGTCGAGATGATTCATCCCGTAATCCAGCAGGATGCGCGCTTTTGCGCGTTTGCCGGCGTCTTTCGGCAGCAGCGGCGTCTCGGGATATTTTTCTTCCAGGTATTCGTTGATGACGAGCGACTCGTAGAGCACGGTCGCGCCGTCGATGATCACCGGAACCTTGCCGTAAGGATTGAGCTTCAAGAAGTCGGGTTTTTTCTGCTCCATCTTCTTGAGATCGATCGGCACTTTCTCGTAGGGAAGTTTTTTCTCCTCCAGGACGACCACGACGCGCTGGCAGTTGGGCGAGCTAGCGAAATCGTAAAGCTTGATCGGGCGTTCGGGCGGCATGCGGGCCTCCTGATTTTTTGTTTGATCTTTAAATGAGGGTGGGCGGGAATGCAACCGGTGGATGGTTAACTAACCTCAAGTCCGCCCGTCGGCAAAGAATTCTCGTGGCGGATAGGCCTTTCCGGCACGCAATAATTTCATTGCCGTGAGCTTTGCTTTACCATCGGGCATTCCCTCAACAAAAGCTTTTGCGGTGGTCGTGTTCTCGGAGGCGAACGTCCATGCGACGCACCGATAGAGACGGGCCGATCGCCAATGGCCATCGGGGTCACAGCAGCTTGTTATCGTTTTCAACACCGCGTCTCGAAACACATTGCCCGCTGGGAATACTGCCTGCCACAGTAAGGCTAAAGCTTCGGCTCGGGAGGCAAGAGGTTGAATTTGCGGAATATCTTGAAGAACCTCTTTGAGAGCGGCTTCGGCTGCTTGGATGCGATCGCATTCGATCAGCGCCCGAATGGGCCAAGCTGAAACTGCGGTCGTTTTGTAGGCATCCTCACTCTGACGCGCAGTACGCAACGCTTCGCGTGCTAGTTGCTCAACTTGCTTCCCCGTTGTGTACCGTGCGACACATGACAATGCTTGAGCACGGAACCAATGGTCAGGAATTCGACGTGCGAATTGCAAAGCGCGCTCCGGATCTTTAGGTGCTGTTCGGCACGCGAGATTGCGGTCATCTGTGTTGCTCATGAAGCCTCAATAATACGTTACCGATACCCGCTCGGGTCCTTCGCCTCGTGCGGGAAATAGCCGCCGAGGCGATGGTAGCCCTTCAAATAAATAATCTGCCCTTCGTTCGTCATCGCGTTTTCCAACACACTGACAAGGCGCACGGCGACGGTCGGAGGCGGCTGAAATCTGGGCTCGTCGAGCTCGCGCGCCAGGTCTTCGGCGCTGAGCGATTTTAAGAATGATTTTGTCACCTCGTACACGACGTCGTGATACGCAAGCAGCAATTTCGCCGGCGCTCGAAACGCGCCCACCTGCTCGCGCGTGTGCGTGTGCGAGCGGCCGTAATCGGCGGGCTCGGGCGGCATGCCGAAGCGAGCCGCCCAGCCATTGGCAATCCAGAGCTGCTCGCGACTGGAGAGCTGTGCGACGTTGCTGTCCATGACCCGCGTGAGCCGCCAGGCGAGCCAGCCGATAGACGGATGCGGCTCGCGCGCGAGCTCGTCCTCGTCTAGATCCGCCAGCGTGCGATGCAGCGATTCGTAAACGCGCGCGAACGCGTCGAGGAAAATATCGTTGGCGATCATTTTCGATTCCTTTCTGTGCCGACAGCGGAGATTTTCCAATCGTTCATCGAGGTTGTCAATGTACTTTGGGCGACGATGGTTGATCCACAGTTCGATTGATGTTATCGGCTAGCTTCCGACTGCAAAAATTCCGGCGCATTTAAGGTCACAATGAAAATCGACATCGAGTTCAACTCCGGCGCGCAGCTGCCGATGGATGCGATTCCGGAGCTTGCGCGCATGGCGGAAGCGAACGGCTTCGACTGCGCCTGGGGCGGAGAGGCGAACAATAAAGATCCGACGGTCATGCTTTCTGCGGTGGCGGCCGTGACGAAGACGCTCAAGATCGGCTCGGCGGTTTACCATATCCTCGGGCGCACGCCGGCGACGCTCGCACTCCAGACCCTCGGCCTCGACGAGCTGTCGCAGGGCCGCTTCCTGCTCGGGCTAGGCGTGTCCAATCCGACGATCGCCGGCTGGCACGGCCTGCCGTCGGATCGACCACTCGCGCGCGTGAAGGAATATTTGGAGATTGTCCGGCGCGCGATGAGCGGCGAGAAGCTGGATTTCAACGGCGAGTTTTATTCCACCCACGGCTTCAAGATGGCCTTCAAGGCTTCGGGTAGAAAAATTCCAATCTACCTGGCAGCTTTCGGCCCGATGATGACGAAGCTCGCCGGCAAGCTCACCGACGGCGTGCTGATCAACATGGCGAATCCGCCGGAAATTCGCCGCATCGCCGAGCAGGTGAGGGATGGCGCCAAGGAGGCGGGAAAAGATCCCGCCGCGATGGAGATCATTTGCAAAGTCCGTTGCTCGGTCGCGCCGGAGCGCGCGCAGGCGCGCGAGGCGCTCAGCCACGCGATAACCTACTACACGCTGGCCGATTATTATCGCGATCTACTAACACGCATGGGTTTCGGCGAGGAAGTCGAGTCGATGCGTGCGGCATGGAAATCCGGCGGCTTTCACGCCGCGCGACGGCTGATCACGGATCGCCTTTTTGAAGGACTGCCGATGGCTGCGGCGACATCGATTGCCGAGGTTCGCGAGAAACTCAAACCATATGAACAAGCCGGCGCTACGCGCATGATTTTGCCGTACGTAGCCCAGTCGACGGACATCGTCGGCGAATTAAGGCATTTCATCGCCGCCTGGGGCCGCGGCTAATATTCGAGAGGAGGCAAGATGTCTTTCGAGCTTTTAAATCCGACGGGGCTTGAGCGGCCCATTGGCTACGCCCACGTCGCAAAGATCAACTCCGGAAGGACGGTCTATATCGCTGGCCAGGCGCCTTTCGACGCGACCGGCGCGGTGGTAGGGAAGGGTGACTTCGTGGCCCAATGGCGGCAGGTCATGGGCAACCTCAAGCTGGCGGTTGAGGGCGCAGGGGGCAGGCCAAACCAGATCGCGGTGCTGACCATGTATGTCACCGATCTGCCCGCCTACTTAGCCGCCAAAAAGGAGATCGCGATCAGCTACCGCGAAGTTTTCGGCAAGTACTTCCCGGCCATTACCCTGGTCGAGGTGAAGGGTCTTTACAACCCGGACTGTATGCTGGAGATTTCAGCCGTGGCCGTCATCGACTAAGCTCCGAATCACGATTTTTCTCTCGCTCCAGGACAGTAATTTTGTACCAAATTGCGGCAATTACTAACCAAACTTCGCCCTGGAGTACCTGTGTTCTCAGTGCCTCTCCTTAGAAAATCAAGTATTTATCGCCGTGGCATATCGCTTGCTTTCTTCTCCGGGCATGAGCCAACTCGAAGTTCTAAGAGACACGACGGGGATGCAGGGTTTCGACTATCCGACCCTCGAGGAGATCGTCACTTTGTGGCGCTCGTACCAAGCCACAGGAGGCCTTCAGCCGGAAGAGGCGTGGGATGCTATCGCGGCGAGCCTCGCTCTGGATATGGCCTTTTCCGGCCACGTCCGCGCGAAGTTTTCCGAGCATTAGAGCGGCGGCTAATTAGGCGTTTCAGGGGTTATAAACCTTTCCAATAAAGCCGTTCTTGTCGAGCTCCCGCACGATACTCTCGTCCACGATATCTTCGAATTTCAAGTTAACGCCGGGCTTCCGGCCAGCCTCCTGGATCTGGGCTTCCATTCCCGGCCGGGTGACCAGGGGTATTCGCTCGTAAAGCTTCGCCATCGCCTGCCACGAGTCTTCCAGATAACCTTCGTTGTCCTGCCGGCTGTATTTGGCGACGATCTTTTTCGTCTCCTCCTTGCGCGTCTTGAAGAAGTGCGTCGCCTCGATGAGCGCCATGACGATGCGCCGGACTGTCTCGCGCTGCGACGTCAAAAAGGGGCGTGTCGTGTTGGCGCAGATATAGGGAAAATCGAAGCGCTTCGGTAGATCGGCGGTGCTGATCAGCACCTTGTGCGGCATTCCTTGCGCGAGTTTGATGATCCCAGGCGGCGAGGGAAAGCCCACGATGCGACCGCCGCGGAAGGCCGCCGCCCGCTCTCCGGGTCCGCCAACCTGGATGATCGGCACATCCTTCACAGGCGTTAAGCCCAAACCGCGTATCAAGACGTGAGCGGCGGTGTCCGACGCGCTGCCGATGCGGCTAATACCGATGCTCTTGCCGCGGAGATCCTCCGCGGACTTGACCGATTCCTGGACGACCAGTTCGTACGGCAGCGTATTGATATAGCAGGCGACCATGACCAGACCGACGCCGCCCGCGACCGCACTCGCAACCGCGTTGCCGGCGGCATTGCCAACTTTAACATCGCCCGCGATGATGCTGGTGACGCTGATGGGCGTGCTCTGGATATAGATCAGGTCGGTATCGACGCCGTATTTTTTATAGAAACCGCGCTCCTGCGCGATGAAGTACACAGAGTTGGTCGCGTCGGCGGAGCTGTAGGATATCCTGACCTTTTCCTGGGCGGCGACATTTGTCCCTGCCGTCAACGCGGCGAGTGCGATGAGCACGGACGCGGCCGTGATGCGATTATGCATTGCTCGCTCCTTCGGAGGCTGAAAACTCACGTCTGTTGTGCCTGAGGGTCGGCGCGCGCGATCAGGTCCATGAAAAGACGCACGTGATGATTTTGCCGCTCGACGGCCTGCCGCAGGAGCTCGGCGGCATCCGGTGCTTTTTCGTTCAAACGCGCGGCGCGCTCCAAAAAACGAGTCTCCAGCGTGCTATGGGCGCTCAAATCGCGGCCCATGCGCTCCCAGTGGTTGCCCCCCGATTCTATATCGACCGGCATTTCGTAGAGTGTTCCGCCGATAGTGTTTATCCTATCGCGGAGCGCGTTGGCGACGGAGCGCTTTTCTTCGGCGACGCGCCGTAGCGTCTGTGCCATTCCCGGGTAAGGCGCGCGCTCCGCGTGGTCGGCGATTTGCGCGGCGAGGCGGTTTAACTCGCGATAGCTTTGTATCAGGGTATCGAGAGGATCGTTGGATTCCTGGCGGCCGTTCGCTTCCGGCCTGAATATTCGCTCGATTCTTTTCAGCAGTCCCGGCAATGGGTTACCTCCCGTGCGCAAACCATAAAAGCCGCGCCTTGGGTTGTCAAGGCTCGGCTTGCGCGGTTGACTCTCGCCGCGAAATCTGGTGAATTATAAGACGAATCGGAGGATCGTATGGCCCGTATTACCGTCGAAGATTGCCTACAGAAAGTTCCGAGCCGCTTCGAGTTGGTCATACTCGCCGCGCAGCGCGCGCGCCAGCTTTTTAAAGGCGCCAAGCCTCTGATCGACTCCGATAATCGCGAAGTCGTCGTCGCCCTGCGCGAGATCGCTGAAGGCAAAGTAAAAAAAGTGGAAAACTCGCTCGCTCCCACCGGACGGGCCGCCTGAGGCGACTCCCTTTCGTTTTTCTCAATCTTGCCAGATTTCCTGTTCCGGGTTAAAATTTTAAAGCACGCCAGTTTTTCGTGCTGAGTCGCCGTTCGCTTGTCCTCGAGATATGTAATGGCCAAGCCATCCGATAACCGCGAAGACATTCCGCTCGCCGAAGCGATCAATATTAATAATGAATCCGGCCCGGCGGCCGAGGAAAAGCTGGCGAACGCGCTGGTTCCAACCGACACGCTGCAGCGTTATCTCTCGGAAATCCGCCGTTATCCCGTTCTCAGCCGCGAGGAAGAGCACAAGCTCGCGCTCGAATACAAAGAGCAGGGGAGCGTCCAGGCAGCCTACAAGCTCGTCACGGCGAACCTGCGGCTCGTCGTGATGATCGCGCGCGAATATCAGCGCGCGTTCCGTAATCTTCTCGATCTTATTCAGGAAGGGAACATCGGCCTCATGGAGGCTGTCAAGAATTTCGACCCTTACCGCGGCGTCCGCTTTCCGTCGTACGCTGTCTGGTGGATTCGCGCTTATATCATCCGCTACCTCATCAACGACTGGCGCATGGTCAAGATCGGGACGACACAGGCCCAGCGCAAGCTCTTTTTTAATCTCCAGAAGGAAAAAGAAAGACTCGAAGCTGAAGGCTTCACTCCGGGGCCGAAGCTCCTCGCCGAGCGGCTCAACGTCAAAGAGGGGGAAGTCATCGAGATGGAGCAGCGGCTCGCCAACCGCGATGTCTCGACGGACGTGCCGATGGGCGAAGACGGCGAGGCCACGCTCCTGAGCTTTCTCCCGGACAACAGCGCGAACCCCGAGGAGAGCGTCGCCAACGCGGAGTATCGCCAGGTGCTGGGGGAGAAGATCGAGCAGTTCGCGAGCGGTCTCAAGGACAAGGATTTGGTCATCTTCCGCGAGCGACTGCTTAACGAAGAGCCGCTCACGCTGCGCGAGATTGGCGAGCGCTACGGCATCAGCCGCGAGCGCGTGCGGCAGATCGAGGAGCGTTTGAAAAAACGCCTGAAGGATTATCTCAGCAAGGAATTGAAGGACGTCAAAGACGTGGTCGTCGACGATCCCGGCACGTGATAAATTCCCGCCGTGCGCCGCTCTGCTTGCGCGTTCCAGACGTATTTGATAGCTAGGTGAAAATATCTCCGGAGGAACCTTCCCTTGCGCTTCGAACGTGAAATCGATATTCGCAGCTCGAAAGAAAAGGTTTGGCGTTTTCTCTGGGACGTCGATCGCTTCATCGCCTGCGTCCCAGGCTGTAAAGAGGCCGGCACGGTCGAGGCCGGAAAGCACTACACCGCGACCATGCTGGAGAAGGTCGGCCCGTTCCGCGTCGAATTCCCGATGAACATCGACGTGATCGAGAGCCGCGAGCTTTCCTACATCAAAGCGGTGGCGAGCGGCAGTGACAGCAAGATCGGCAGTCGGATGAAAGTCGAGCTCGAGGTGAACCTCGCCGGCGACGGCGATCAGACGAAGCTCGTGCTCGCGGCCAACGTCGACATTCTCGGCAAGCTCGCCACGCTCGGCCACAGCATGATCAAGCGCAAGGCCGACCAGGTAATGGACCAGTTCGCCGCCAATCTCAAACAGAAGCTCGAGGCCAACGCCTAGATGCTCAGACGCTTCCGCCTCGAAGAGCCGGGAAGCATTCCGGAAGCTTCCGCATTGCTCGCGCGCCACGGCGAAACCGCACGCATCTATGCCGGCGGCACGGAGCTGCTGCTGGTGATGAAAGAAGGGCTCGCGCGCTACGAGCGGCTCGTTAACGTCAAAAAAATTCCCGGCCTCGATCAGATAAAGCTGGATAACGGCTCGATTTGCATCGGCGCGCTCGTCACGCACCGCCGTCTTGCGACGGACGGCCTGATAATGCAGCACCTCCCGGCTTTGGTGGCGCTGGAAAAAAACGTGGCGAATATTCGCGTGCGCGAAGTCGGCACGATCGGCGGCAACCTATGCTTCGCCGAACCGCACGCCGATCCCGGCACGCTCTTGCTCGCGCTCGGCGCGTCCGTGATCGCAGCTAAAGGCAACGATCGCCGCGAGATCCCGATCGAAAAATTTTTCGTCGATGCTTACGAGAGCGCTTTGGCGGACGACGAGCTGTTGGCGGAAATTCGCATTCCGCGCCTGCCGGCGCGCTCGGCCGGGGCGTATTTGAAGTTCGGTTATCTGGAGCGCCCGAGCGTCGGCGTAGCGGTTTTCCTGACGCTCGAAGGCAATGCCGTCCGCGAGGCCCGCATCGCGGTCGGCTGCGCCGGGCCGACGCCGCGCAGAGTCTCCGCAGCCGAGGAGCTTCTACGTGGCAAATCGCTCGACGAAGCCTCGCGCCGCCTCGACGAGGCGGGCGCCGCCGCCGGACGCGCGAGCGATGCAATCAGCGATTTGCACGGCTCAAAAGATTACAAAGAGCACATCGTCGGCGTTTTGCTTAAGCGGGCCTTTACGCAGGCGGCGGAGCAATGCCGGTGACGAGAGAAGACGAATGGCTAGTTTGACGAACCGGCCGCACGGCGCGCAGACGATGGCAATTTCGTTGGAGGTCAACGGCAAGACCTACGAGCTGGAGATCGAGCCGCACGAGCTCCTGCTCGACGTCGTACGCGACCGCCTCGGCCTCACGGGCGCGAAGCGCTCGTGCGATGTCGAGGTATGCGGCGCGTGCACGCTGCTGCTCGACGGCCGGCCGGTCAGCTCCTGCACGTTGCCGGCGTTCGAAGCCAGAGGCAAGCGCGTCGAGACGATCGAAGGCCTCGCCGCGGGCGGCAAGCTCCATCCGCTGCAGGAGTCTTTCATCGAGCACGGCGGATTTCAGTGCGGTTTTTGCACGCCGGGTATGATTCTGGCGGCGAAGGCGCTATTGGCGGAAAACTCCAACCCCAGCGACGAAGAGATCAAGCACTTCATGCACGGCAACATATGCCGCTGCACCGGCTACAAGAAAATTATCGAATCGATTCACGCCGCGGCGGAGAAGCTGCGGCGTTAGCTGTCGATCCCGTAGTCTTTCCAGCGAGCCGCGACGCGGTCCAAGTGATCCTTTGGCGGGAGCGCGATCGCCGGATAATCGTGCTTGCGCGTCGCATCGATGGCGAGCCGCGCACCGACGTCCCTGATCGGATCGTGCTGCGGCACCTGCTTAGGCGCTTGAGACGGATCCAAGCCGACAGATTGCGTGTCGCGCTCGATGTACACGTCTTTGTCGGGCCGCACGTGCCAGCTGAGCGCCCAGTCGACGTCGAAGTCATCCCATACATCGATATCCTCGTCGACCACCACGGTAATTTTCCCGAAGCCGGTACGCAGCGACCATATACCGTACATGAGCTGCTTCACCTGCCCATTAAACTGCTTTTTCAGCGACACGACGACGTAAGCGCCGCTGCCGCCGGCCTCTTTCATACGCAAGTCTTTGATCGGCAGGCGGAGGTTGTACTTCAGATGCTTGAACAGCGGCCACTCGCGTCCGACGCCGCGGATGCAACTCGATTCCGACGGCGGCCGCTGACTGATAAATGCCTGGTAGACGGGATTATTGCGGAAGGTCATGCATTTGATGTTGAAGACCGGTCCTTTTCCCGCTGGACCCATATAACCGGTGTATTCGCCGAACGGACCTTCCATCTCGGTGAAGTTTGCGGGAATTTCGCCCTCGAGCACGATCTCGGCGGTCGCCGGAACTTCGAGCGGCACCGTCTCGCACGGCACTAGCTCGACCGGCGCGCCGCGCAGCGCGCCGGCGACGGCGTACTCGTCGAGCTCCTCGGACATTTTCGATACGGACACATAGCCGATGCTGGGGTCGGCGCCGATCACGACAGCGACGGGCATCGGCTGGTTGAGCTCGTTATGCTTGCGCAGGTGCCACGAGGCGTCCTGGCGCTTGCCGAATAGAAACCCGGTCTTGTTCGGCCCCTTGACCTGCATCCGATACGTGCCGACATTGCGTATGCCCGTCTCGGGATCCTTGGTGACGACGTAAGGCGAAGTAAAGAACGGGCCGGGGTCTTCGCCGACGGTCCAGACGGGCACCGGCAGCTTTCCGATATCGACCTGATTGCCATGCAAAATATTTTCTTTGCACGGCCCCGTTTTCATCATCACCGGCGGAATCGGTTTTTCCAGCGCCGCATCCCATTTACGGTTGATGCCTTCAACCCCATCGGTTTCCAGACCGATGGCGTAGATATCGCGCGAGGCGCCGAGCACGCCGGCGCAGATCGGCGTATCGAAGCCCTTGACGTTATCGAACATCAAAGCGGGACGGCGTTGCGGCGGTATTTTATAAAATGTCTGACGACAGACCGCGGCGACTTCCCAGTCCTTATCGACTTCCTTGCTGATTCTCTTAAGCTTGCCTCGCTCTTCGAGCGCGGTTAGGTAAGCTCTTAGATCGCGGTATGCCATGGATTTTCTCCCTTAATGAGATGGGTGTGTGTCATCTACTTTAAATGATTTTTGTCTTAATAGTCAATACGTAAAATATATTCTCACACAAGAAAAGATATGAAGTTCGGCCGGTTACGCGCGGATTTCCGTGCGCATGAATTTGATGTAGCAGATGGCGAAGCAGGCGGCGACGATCGCGATGAGAGTAGTGAACTGCGGCAGGATCAAGAGCAGGCTTTGGCTGAGCGCAAGCGGCGTCAAAAGGATGCCCTGCGTCTGTTCTTGCAGCGCCGCGCCAAGAACGCGAGCGGTAGGATTCAAAATGATCTGGACGGATTCTTCGTACAACGTCGTCGGGGAGACGCGGCCGATCATCGAAGCGACGTCGGTCTGGCGCACGACCTCTTCGGGAGCCGTCGGATCTGGGACAATCATGCCCGCGACGATCTGCGCGATCAGCGGCGTGAAGATCGCGAGAAAAAGCCAGAGAGCGAGCGAAGCGAGCGCTGCGGTGACGGTCCGCTGCAGGAAGAGCGAAAAGAGCATCGCGAGCGCGAGCCAGAATCCGACATAAATGATGCCGATGACAGTGAAGATGAGCATGCGCCAGAGCTCTTCGGGGTTCGGCGGAAAGCCGACCAGCACGATGCCGAGACCGATGACGAGCAAAAGAATCGACGCCCACAGCGCGCTCACGGTCGCGAGACCGGCCAGGAATTTGCCGTTGATCAGGCTGTCGCGATAGATCGGCTGGGAGAGAACGCGGCTTAAAGTGCCGCGGGCATACTCGCCGCTGATGGCGTCGAAGCCGAGCATGATGCCGACGAGCGGCCCGAGCAGCGCGAGAAAACTTGTGAGCGACAACAATCCGCCGCTCTGGGAGGTGAGCAAGAGAAGAAAGACATATTCGGCGGGAGCGCTCTCCGCGTCCTGACGGATCGATTGTCCCGCTGCGTAAACGGCCCAAACGCCGGTCAGGACGATAATGGCCAGTAGAATCATGAAACGGCGGCTGCTGAAGTGATCCGCCAGCTCTTTCCAGAAAACTACGCTCATTGTTATGCCTCGCGAAAATATTTCAGGTAAATCTCTTCGAGCGTCGTGTCCTCCGACCGCAGCTGAAAAAGTGACATCCCCTTGTTCACGACCAGCGCCGCTACTTCAGGACGCACGTCGCGGTCGCAGCGAAGGTAATAACCCTTGCCACGCCGCTCGATGCCTTGGACGCCGGGAAGCGCCGCGAGATCGGACTCAATGCCGTCGCTGCGTCCGGCGCACTCGATGAAGAAATTCCAGCGCCGCTCTTCGAAGGCCGCGCTGCCGAGTTTATCGACGGCGCCCGCGGCGATCATTTTGCCCCCCACAATGATGCCGACGCGATGACACATCTGCTGGACCTGGTGCAGCATATGCGAAGACAGCAGCACGGTGAGTCCGCGCTCGCGGCTGAGACCGGTGATTAGCTCGAGGATGCGCGCAGCGCCGTCGGGGTCGAGACCCAATGTGGGCTCGTCGAGGATCAGAACTTGGGGCTCTTTCACCAAAACCTCGGCGATGCCGAGGCGCTGCTTCATGCCGCGTGAATATTCCTTGACGTTGCGCCCGCTGTCTTTGGTCATGCCGACCTGCTCCAGCAGTGCGCCGATGCGCCGCGACGCTTCGTCCTCGTCGATGCGGTTCAGCCGCGCGATGTAGCGCAAGTTTTCCCGCCCTGAGAGGTCGTCGTAGAAGCCGGGATTCTCCGGCAGGTAGCCGACGCGTTTTTTGACTTCCAGCGCTTGGCGCGAAGGGTCGAAGCCGCAGACGCGCACGCGTCCGCCGCTCGGCTCGGTGAGCCCCAGCAGCATAAGGATCGTCGTCGTTTTGCCCGCGCCGTTCGGGCCGAGAAAGCCGAAGATCTCGCCTTGCTCGACGCCGAACGAGAGCCCGTTGACGGCGATCAAGTCACGGTACCGTTTGGTGAGATTCTCTGTCTCTATGACAGGCATTATCGCCGGCCCAGGCGCCAGAATACGATGGCGAGCCCCAGCACCACTGCGGCGACGATTCCCGCGCCGACCCATCCCCATAAAGTCGCGGTCGATACCGTCACCCGAAAATCGACCGATTTATTCGCGTCCGCGCTGTTCGCCGCGACCGTGATCGCGTAATCGCCGGCGATCGCGCGCGCCGGCGCGGTTATCTCCATCGATACTTCGCGGACCTCACCGGAGTTCAGCGCGTCGATCTTGTCGGGCTTGAAATCGATCGTCCACTTGTCCGGTTTCTTCGTGACGAAGGCGAGGTTGCGGATCGGCGCCGTCCCGCTGTTGGCGACGAGGAAGGGGACCGGCGTCTTTTGGCCGGCCGTGACGCCGGCGTTAAGCGTCCCGCTCACGGTACCCATCTTGAGGTCGGTCACGCCTTTCAGCGTGACTTTCAGGTTAGTCGACGCCTCGAAAGCGCCGGCGCGCGCGCGGATACTCACTGGATATTCCTTCGCGTCGGCGCGGACGGGCGAATCAATCTCGACGCTGAGCGTCTCGGTGCCGTTTTCCTTTAGCTGGATCGAGGATATCTGTGTGTCGCCGAACTGCGGCTTGAAGCGGACGGCCCAGCCGGCCGGCGCCTCGGCGTTGAGCGATGCCGTGAGCGGCTTGTTCGTTTCGTTCTTGAGGTCGACGGTGAATTTGAGCGTCTGACCCGAGGGCGTCGTTAAGACCGGATATTGGCTCGTCAGTTTGAGCCCGCCGGTCTCGACCTTTTTCGACGTGACACGAAAGGTGATTTTTTCCGTGAAGCTCGTCTTGCCGCTTTCGTCCTTGGCGGTGACCTTGGTTTCAAAGTTGCCGGGTTTGGTGTTTTCCGGCACCTTGGCCTTGAACTCTACCGTGGTCGACTTCTCTCCCTGGACCATCACGGAGCGAACCGGGTAGCTCGGATAGCGGGAGTTAAAGCCCACCTCCCAGCCTTTCGGCACGCCGTCGATATTGAGACCCACGGAGACGGGGTTCTTGGTCCGATTGACCACTTCCGCGTCCATGGTGACCTCCTGTCCTTGGCCGACGGTCAAGTCGGTGAAGGGCAGGATCAAGTTGAACGATTCCTTCGGCGGCTCGTACGGTTCTTTCTTTTCCGCATCGGCGGCGAAAGCGCGCAGCGCCGCGGTGAGCAACAACAGAGCGATCGTAAGCGCGGCGTAAGAACGCCGGCTGATTGAACAATTCCAGTGTGAGGAACTAAGCCCCATGTAAATCCCCCTATTAAGATCAGGTATAACCCTACAGATAATCACAACGACGGGGCAAATCAAGCTTAGAGCCGGCCGAGCTGACGGAGACCCTCGTAGACGACGATCGAGACGGCGTTGGACAAATTGAGGCTTCTCACCGCCTGCGTCATCATCGGAATGCGAAAAGAATCGTCCGTGTGACTCTCGAGCCACGATTCGGGCAGTCCGGTTGTCTCGGGACCGAAGACGAGAAAATCGTCGTCGCGATATTGCGCTTGAACGTATGAACGTGCGGCTTTTTTGGAGAAGAAAAGCCGCCGGCCGGCGCCGTGCCTTTGCAGAAAATCTTCCCATGACTCATGCAGCCGCATGTCGACATAGGGCCAGTAGTCGAGGCCGGCGCGCTTCAGATGTTTGTCGTCGATCGTAAAGCCGAGCGGCTTCACGAGATGCAGCGGGGTGCTCGTGGCCGCGCAGAGCCGCGCGATACTGCCGGTGTTCTGCGGAATCTCGGGATGATACAACACGACGTGCATGTTCAGCTCACCATCATCAACGTCACCGGCCCATCGTTGACGAGGCTGACAGCCATCGTCGTTTGGAATCGCCCGGTCGCTACGCGAAGACCCGACGCCTTGATCCGCTCCACGAAATATTCGTAAAGCTCGCGCGCTTTCTCCGGAGGAGCCGCGCGGCTGAATGACGGACGCCGGCCTTTGGCGCAATCGCCGTAGAGCGTGAACTCCGATACCACGAGAATGTCGCCGGCGATGTCCGCGATCGAGCGGTTGAGCTTACCGCCGGCGTCTTCGAAAATTCTTAAATGAGTCGCTTTGTCGGCGAGAAAGTCCGCGTCAGCCTTCGCGTCGTCCACCGCGACGCCGACAAATAAACAAAGTCCGTGTCCGGCGCGGCCGACGATTTCGCCGTCGACGCGGACTTCCGCCGATTCGATCCGCTGGACCAGCACACGCATCGACACGATAAAAAAAGATTTTCCAACGAAAAACAAGAACGCGCTGAGGAGCTTGGTTTACGAGAACGAACGCGGCGGTATAGTTAGTGCGACGTTCCGCCGCCGGAGAGTTTGTTTTTCAGACCGTCAACCGAGATCAGCGCGAGATAGTAGCCGCTGCGCCAGCCTTCGCTCGAATGCGCGTGTGTCTCGTCGTCGTCCAATCCCACGACGACGAACCGGCGCTGGCCGCCGAATTGCCCGTGCCGGTCGGCGCCGATTACGAGCGTCTCCGACGGCGGCGCGAGGCGGCTCAAACGCCGCAGGCCCAATTCTTCGACGCACCAATCGAGCGGTTTCTCCGCGACGGGCGATCCGCCGAGAGGCTTTCCTTCTTCGGCCTGCCAAATCTTTGCCATGATTGGTCATGCTCCGTAGCAGAATCTTTTAAATGAGGGAATCGGGCTATCGCCTGAACACGGTAAAATCTCGCAAGAATGCTTTTAAGCCGGATTTCTGCTACGGTAATCGCTAAACTTCAAGGAGCTCTAAATGATTCCGGTGCTGTTTCATATCGGTCCCATCCCGGTTTACAGCTTTGGTGCCTTCATGGCGCTGGCCGCGATTACCGGCGGCTGGATCGCATGGCTGGAACTCAAGCGCTACGGCTACGACCCGGAAATTTCCTCGTCGCTCGTTTTCGCTGGGGCCATCGGGGGTCTCCTCGGCGCGCGCATATTGTTCATTGTCGAAGAGTGGGACCGTTTCATCCAGCATCCCTGGGATTTCATCCTAACTGGGGCTGGCTTTACCTGGTACGGTGGCGTGATCGGCGGCATCCTGGCAGCGACTTGGGTCGTTCGCCGCGAAGGTATTCCTTGGCTGAAAGCCGCCGATATCTGCGCGCCGGCGCTGGCGCTCGCGTACGGTGTCGGACGGATAGGCTGTCACGTCTCAGGCGACGGCGACTGGGGTATCGAGACGACGGTTCCGTGGGGCGTCGCCTACACGAATGCGATCATCGGCTGGGTGCATCCCGACACTCGGATTCCCTATCCTCCCGGCGTCAAAGTTCATCCGACGCCGATTTACGAATTTCTCGAAGCCTTGGTGATCTTCGCGATTCTGTGGCCGCTCAGAAAAAAAGATTACCCGGACGGGACGATTTTTTGGCTCTATCTCATCCTGTCGGGCGTCGCGCGCTTTGTCGTGGAATTCTGGCGCATCAACCCGGCGATCGCCGGCGACTTGACCGAGGCCCAGTGGTTCAGCCTCGGGGCGGTCGTGATCGGCAGCTTGCTTCTCTATCTTCAGCCGGGTCGCGCGCGCGCGGCGGTTTGATCTCTCCACCTTTACGAAAAACTGACAAGCCGCGGCCTGATTTTACATGGCCGCGAGCATGACGTGCGCGAGCCGCCGGCGGGTCTCCTCGTTGTGCAGGCCGGCGCTCTGCAATTCCTGCCGGCAGATATGATTCATAAAACCCTCGATCGCCTGCGCCACGATCATGCCCCGGCCGTTGACGGCGCGATGCCCTGTTTGCCGCGCGTGACGCAGAAAAACCGTCTCCTCGGGATGGTACACGAGATCGTAAAACACGGCGTCCGCTGGAACGGTTTGCGCGATCGCGAGCGACAAGCGATGATTGTCTTCTATGTCGTGCATACCCGGCGAGCCGGAGGCGGGCGCAAGCGCCGAGTACGTTTCGAACGCTTGGCCGCTTTCTATGCGGCCCGCCTGGCCCTTGCTCGTGCAGTTGACGATCAGCTTAACGCGCGGAGCGTAATCGGCTATTTGATCTTCCCGAATCGTCTTTACGTCCGGATATGAAATCGCCTGCGCAAGCGCTTCGGCGGTCTCTCGATGGCGATTCGCGATCAGGAGTTTCCCGCCGGCCACCCGCGGCGCCAACGCGAACGCCACCGCGCGAGCGGAACCGCCGGCGCCGAGCACCAAAGCGTCGACGCCCGCAAGTGTCGAGAACAAAGGCGCCGAGCCGCCGAATTGTGCGCTCAGCAGCGTATCGATGAAGCCGATGCCGTCGGTGTTGGCGCCGACGAGGCAGCCCGAAGGCGTGCGCGTGATCGTATTTACCGCGCCGGTCGATTTCGCGCTCTCCTCCAGATGATCCAAATATTTTATCACCGCGAGCTTATGCGGCACGGTGACATTGAGTCCCAAAAACGACGGCGATTCACCGATTGCCCGGAATAAATCGCCGAGGCGGTTGGCCGCGACGTCGAGTGCGACGTAGCGCGCGTCGATTTCAAGGGTCTGAAACGCGGCGTTCCAGAGGGCGGGGCTTTTACTGTAGCGGGAAGGGGAGTCGCCGATGACGCCCGCAACCCGGCGCGCAGCGCGGGATTGCGGATCGATCGGGTTCAGCACGCAGGCTTGAATGCGGTCGAGATCGGACATGCGAGACTCTCGGCTTGAGTTTCAACCGCGATCATAAACCACGAAAGCGGAGAGTGGCAACGGGAAGTTTAATGGACGGGCTTGATCGTGAGCTTATCGTCGGCGAAGCAGAGCAGCGACTGCTTGCCGTTGATCTCGGTTTCGAGGACGACTTCGCGGCTCCAGAGCAGGTGCAGGTAGCGCAGCGTCTTTTCCGCGTATTCGAGCTGGAGGTCGCGGCCGTCGTGATAGTGCCGCAGGAACAGCACGCGGTTTTTGTTGTAGTCCGCGTCCTCGATCTTGATGACCGGAATCGTTCCCGTGCCGACGTTTTTGATGAGCGTCTCTTTGATCGCGCGCCAGTTGTCGTCGTCCGCCACTCGAGCCACCACCTGATCGCCGCCGCGGCTCTGGTATTCGAAGAGATTGAGCTCGCGGATCAGCTCCTCTGTGAGATAGCGCCGCAGGAACGAAGCGTCCCGCTCGACCTCGCGCACTTCGAAGACTTTTTCCCTGCCGGTCTTCGCTTTGACCCCGGTATCGCGCTTCTCGTCGACCGCCGGCTTGTCCCAGCGCCGCTCGATGTCCTCCCATACCTTCATGCCGAGATGATACGGGTTGATCGAGCCGCGCGCGGGGCTCAGCACCTGGTTGTGGCGCACGACGAATTCGAGCTGCATGCCCTGCGGCAGCTCGAGCGTGTCGAGGATGCGCTTGTGCCAGAAGCTCGCCCAGCCTTCGTTCATGATCTTCGTCTCCATCTGCGGGATGAAGTACTGCGCCTCTTCGTGCACGATTGTGAGAATGTCTTTTTCCCAGTCGCTGAAGAGCGGGTTGTGATCGCGGATGAAGAGCAGCAGGTCCTCCTCGGGATAGAGCGGCACGCGGTTCAAGTCCGGCGCGACGTAGTCCTGGCGCCGGTGGATGGAGTGAAACGGATCGTGCGCGGGAGCCGATTCAGAGAGACGGCGCTCGACGTCTTCTTCCTGCGACGGCTTGCGGATCGCGAGATTGCGCCGGCACTGCACCGAGAGCGCGTGCGCCGCGTCGAGAATCGGCTCGACTTTTTCGAGGCCGATGCTCGGGTCTTCCATATAATGGCGGATGCGGTTGGCGTGCGCCTTGAACGTCTCGATCGTATACTGCGCCCGCGTCGATTTGAACGTGAAGTTGTTCTTGAAAAAATCGTTGTGGCCGTACACGTGGGCGATCGTGAGCACCTGGAGCAGCAGCGAGTTGTCGCGCATCAAATAGGCGATCGAGGGATTGGAATTGATCACCATCTCGTACGGCAGGCCGCTCACGCCGTAGTCGTAGAGCGTCTTAAGTTTCTCGAAATTTTTGCCGTAGGACCAGTGCGGATAGTGCGAGGGCATGCCGGAATACACCATATAGCCCAGCATCTGCTCGTGGTCGCAGATCTCAAACTCCTGCGGATACGGATCGAGGCCGAACTTTTCCACGAGCACGAGAATGCGCTCGTTCCACGATTCCAGCTCCTGGATGGTGAAACCGGCCGGCATCGCGAAAGCTCAAGCGGCGTCGTCGCGCGTGCGCTCGCGCGAGAGAAATCCCTTGAAGGCGGGCCAGATGTCTTCTTTGCGCTGAATCTGCACCGTTTGAAAGTTGTCGGCGGCGAGCTGCGAGAAAAATTGAATCATGCTGCTGCCGTAATAGCCGGAGCCGAGCGGTTTGACCTCGCCGTAGCCGAATAGATTCGATACGCCGGCGAGATCTTTGGCGGCCTGGAGCGCCGCTGCGTTGTCCGACTCGAAATTATCGCCGTCGGAGCAATGGAACACGTAAACGTTCCAAAGCGACGGATGATAGCGCTGCTCGATGATCTCCAGCGCTTTGCGATATCCCGAAGAGATGAACGTTCCGCCCGCCTCGCCTTTATGGAAGAACTCGTCCTCGGTGACCTCGGCCGCTTCGGTGTGGTGCGCGACGAAGACGATCTCGACGTTCTGATACTTCGTGCAGACGAAGCGGTAAAGGAGAAAGAAAAAACTCCGCGCGAGATACTTCTTCATCGTGTCCATCGATCCGGACGTGTCCATGATGCAAACCACGATTGCATTCGACTCGCGGCGGACCTGCGTGACGGTATGGCGGTAGACGAGGTCGTCTCTATGAAACGGAAAGCGCTGCGGCCGCAGCGCGAAGGCGTCGGCGCGCTGCACGGCTTTCTTGCGCTTGACGCGCGAGACCGCCGTCCGCCGCTTGTCGAGGCGGATGCGGATGCCTTTCTTGCGGTAGCCTTTGCGCTTGTAGAGCTGCTCGACCTCCATTTGCCTAAGATGCTTGCGCTCGAGGTAGGGGAGCTCCAGGTCCTCGAACATCATGTCGATCAGCTCGTCGAGGGCGACGTCGGTCTCGTAATAATCGACGCCGGGGCGATCGCCGGCCTGCTGGCCGTCGCCCCCCTGTTCGCCTTTACCGATCACTTGTCCGGGCTGGGTATCGGGCCCGCCCTGACCGACCCCCGGCGCGTTGTCGCCGTAAACGAAGCGGTACTCTTTTACGCCGCGGATCGGGACCTTGATGATGCGGTCGCGATCCTTGCCGATGATCGACTCTTCCGAGATGATATCGGCGATGTTCTGCCGGATCGCCTCATGAACTTTCTCACGATGGCGCTGGCGGTCTCCGGCGCAGCGGTCGCTGCGCTGGCTGGAGGCTGAGTCGTACGAGCGGAAAACCGTGCTCATGCTGCGATCCGGCGCGCACGCCGCCGGTCAGTCCTTCCACAGGTTGTTCGCCGCGTACTTCAAAATGACGTCGACGCAGTTTGTGCAGTAACCGTGGTCGAGTAGGTTCTTCACCATCGCGTTGTATTTCTCGCTCTGCTCCTCGTCGCGCGTCCGCGCTTTAGTGATGATGCGGCTGATGTCGCGCACCGACGTCATGAGCTTTTTCTCGATTGCCTCTTTCAGCGGCTCGTAGCTGCCGTAGTCGATCTTTTCGCCGCGGCGGTTCGCCGCCCAGAGATACGCGATGACTTCCTGCCGGAAGCCGTCGGCGGCGGAGCCGATGATCGCGATCTGCTCCTCGATCGATTTCATGAAGCTCTCGTCGGGCGCGAGCTCCTCCTTCGTATTGCGGTCTTTTACTTTGCTCTTGTTAACATAGGCCTCCGCATGGTCGAGGTAGTTCTGAAACAGCGCCTCGGCCTGCTCCTGATAGGAATAGACGAACGCGCGCGTGATCTCTTTCTCGAGCAGCTCGAGATATTCCTTGTGCAGCGTGTCCTGCAGGAATTCGAGATACTGCTTGCGCGTATCGTCGGGGAGGTCGGCCTCCTTCACCATGTTGATGAGCGCCTCGCGGACGTTGATCGGATTGATGCAGTTGCCGGTCGTGTTGTCGGAGAGCGCGTTGTCGAGCGCCTTCATGATGAAGCGCGTCGAGATTCCGCTCATGCCTTCGCGCTTGGTTGCCTCGCGCAACTCTTCCACATCGACTTTCTTGGTGCGGCCTTTTTCGACCACCTCTTCGCCGTTGTAGAGCTTGAGTTTCGTCATGAGATCGCATTTGTTCGTCGGCTCGAGACGCGAGAGAATCGCGAACATCGAGGCGATGTCGAGCGTGTGCGGCGCTACGTGCGCCTTGAAGTCGGAATGGCGGATGATCTTCTGGTAGATCTTGATCTCCTCCGACAGGCGCAGGTTGTAAGGCACCTTCACGACGACGATGCGGTCGAGAATCGCCTCGTTGGTGTGGTCGGCCTTGAACTTCTGCCATTCGGCCTCGTTCGAGTGCGCCACGATGACGGTATCGACGTAGACGAGTCCGTGGCGGCCCGGCGCGGGAATGACTTTCTCTTGCGTCGCGGTGATCATGCAGTGGAGGTATTCGATTTCATTTTTGAATACCTCGATGAATTCCACCATGCCGCGATTGCCGATGTTGAGCGCGCCGTTCAATTCCAGCACGCGCGGATCGCCTTCGGAATAGAGATCGAGCTTCGAGATGTCTTCGCTGCCGATCAGCACCGACGTGTCCTGGTTATTCGGATCGACCGGCGGCACGACTCCAAGGCCGACGCGCGCGCGCTTGGAAAACTCGATGGTCGCGACGGGGAATTCCTCGTAGCGCCCGTTGAACTCCGATTTCAGCCGGAAGCGGCACACGGGGCAAAGATCGCCTTCGATGTGCACGCCGAGCATCTTCTCGAATTCCTTGCGCAGGTGGCGCGGGATGAGATGCAGCGGCTCCTCGAACATCGGACAGCCTTCGATGGCGAAGATCGGAGTGCTCTCTTCGAGCCCGCGGTGCAGCTTCTCGACCAGCGAGCTTTTGCCGGAGCCGACCGGACCCATGAGATAGAGGACCTGCCGACTCTCTTCGCCCTTGAGCGCAGCGGCATGGAAGTAGCGGACGATCTGTGCGATCGTTTTTTCGATGCCGAAGAATTCATCGGTGAAGAAATTATAGACCTTCACCGATTCGTCTTTATAAAGGCGCTTAATCCGCGGATCGTCGGTCTCCTGAATATCGCCGACGCCCGGACGCATGATGATATCGTGCATGCGTGCGTGCGCGAGCTTAGTGATCGACGGGTTTTCCTTCACCTTTTCCAAATAGCCCAACAGGTTACCTTTCCAGGCACGGGCTTTGGCGATATCGCGGTCTTTGCGGATGAGCGACTCAAACTCTTGGTTCATTCCGACAGCTCCTCCTTTCGGAATGGATCCTCAAATAGAAAATTCAAAATGTTCGGATTAAAAAAC
This sequence comes from Pseudomonadota bacterium, assembly GCA_021324155.1. Lineage (GTDB taxonomy): Bacteria > Desulfobacterota > Binatia > UBA9968 > UBA9968 > JAJPJQ01. The sequence goes on along the minus strand of JAJPJQ010000021.1, from coordinate 12,161 downwards.
CGATGTGCGCCAAGTAGACTTGTCAGCGTCCTCTTAGCCATGAGAATCGTTTGCGAGCCGTTCGTCGGTACGGCTCCTGCGCCTTAAAGCATAGCGAACATGCGACGGATGGAGAAGGGGTAGCGGATTCGGAGGAAATAAGAACCAGAAGCTCTTTAGGGCCTGCACTCAAACCTCCTTCCCTAAGGTCCCGGTCACAAGTCAGGACTCAACCGATTCGACGAAGTGAAGGCGAAAAACTTCAGATCGCCCTGACTTATGCACATTGAAACGCTAATCGTAAACAATGTCAAGAAAATTTATCCTTAGTTGTGACCCGGTGGATTCGAACGTGTGATCCGGTGAACACCCGAGGCCGATTTTTGTCGTCGCCTTGTATTCGCTGGCGTTCGGAGTCATGATCGCGCCCGTGAAAATCGCCGAAGAGCCGGAAATTTCCATCGTCGTTCCGTTTTATAACGAAGCCGAAAACGTCGAAGCCCTGCACGCGCGTTTGCTGCCCGTGCTCGAAAAAGCACGGAAGTCGTTCGAGATCGTTTACGTCGACGATGGCAGCAGCGACGGTACGGCGGATATTCTGCGCCTTTTGCACTCGCGCGATTCCCGCATTCGCGTCATCATCTTCAATCGCAACTATGGACAGCACGCCGCGATCTCCGCAGGCCTCGATCGCGCGCGCGGCGAGGTCGTGGTCACGCTCGACGGCGATCTGCAAAACCCTCCGGAAGAGATTCCGAAGCTGCTCGATAAAATCGACGAGGGTTACGACGTGGTCGGTGGGTGGCGCACGGAACGTCGGGACTCTGCGCTGCGGCTTTTTTTCTCGCGCGCCGTAAACCGGATGGCATCGCGCATTGTCGGCGTGAAAATGAACGACTATGGCTGCATGCTGCGCGCGTACCGCCGCACCGTCGTGGATCATATCTGCGGCTGCGGCGAAATCTCCACCTTCGTGCCGGCGCTGGCAAACGCCTTTGCCGGCTCGGTGGCGGAGGTTCCCATCGCCCATGCGCCGCGCCGCGCCGGCGGCTCGCGCTACACGCTGCTTCGACTCCTCCGGCTCAACTTCGATCTCATGACCGGGTTTTCGTTGCTGCCCGTTCAAATCGTCGGGATCGTGGGGGCGATCGCGGCGGTGACGGGCGTCGCCAACGCCGTGGTTGTGTCCGCTTGGTGGCTGTTTCACGGTGGTCCGATCGACCGGGGCGGGATATTCTTCGCCGTCGTTTTATTCTTTATCGGGATTCAGATTCTCGGCATCGGGCTGGTTGGTGAGTACGTTGCGCGCATCTACATGGAAGTCCGCCGACGGCCGCGCTACATCGTGAGCGAAGTCCTGGAATAGCTCACGTCGCAAGCGCGATGACGATCGCGCTCAGGTAAAAGGCGAGCGCGCCGAGGCAAAGCGGAGCGAAAAATCCCGGCCACGGCCGGCGGTCGCGTAAGAACCAAGCAGCGACCAAAAAAAATGCGAGCACCGCGAACGGCGCGGCGAGCTTCAGCGAAGCGTATTCGGGTCGCATCCGAAGGAGAACGACACCGGCTATCACCAGCGCTCCCGCGGTCACGAGGGTAGCGCCGAGGGAAAGGCGCAGCGCCCGCGGCGAATCGGCGAGCTCGCGGCGGATAAAGCCGGCAAGCAAGCATGCAAGCGGCGGAATCGCCAGCACCAGCGTGTGGGGGGATGCGGGAGCAACAAAAGGAAGGATGCCCACGACGGCGGCCGCCCACGCCAAAAGCAACAGCGACTTGGGATCGATGAACTGCGCGCGAATCCATCGCTTGCCTTCGATCGTGAAATAGGCGATCGCGAAAAAGCTCCACGGGAACAAAGCCGCCGCCAGCAGCGGCAGATAGTAAATGATCTTTCCGGCGCGGCGCGTCAGGCCGGTTTTCGCGACCATCTCGTTGAAGAAAAAATCACCGGCGGGCGCCGCGAAGCTGAAGACGCTGCGATCCATGAATGGAAAGACGACGAGCAACGTAACGGCTAAAAAGAACGTATGGGGCACGAGCGTGCCGCGAAGCCAAGAGCCGCGCTCCTCCTTCGCCGCTGCATATTCGTAGAAGCAGAAAACCGGAACCGCGAAAAGCGCCGGCCATCCGCGCGCGAGCAGGCCGAGGCCGATCGAGGCGTAGGCGACTCCGAGGAGAAAAAAACCCTTTCGTCCGCCGACCCTCGAATATGAATAATACGTGAACGCAAGCGTCGTAAAGAAGACCCACGCCGTGTCAGCCGGAAGCGTGCGCGACACATGGACGAACAAAAAACAGCTCGAAAGCACGAGCGGCGCGTAGAGCGCCGTTTCGCGGCCGCCAAGGTGGCGCGCCAAAAAATAAACCGCGAGCGCCGTCAGCATGCCGAGCGACGCCGACGTAAAATCCAGTCCGGAGCCGAATAGCAAGACCACGCCGGAAAAGAGTCCGACGACCGCGAGGTCCAGGATTTCCGCCAGCGGCTTGAGGGCGCGAGCCTCTCTGTCCGCTGCAGCCGCGGCCTGCGACACGACGGCCGGCGATTCGACGAAGCCGCGAAAACGCGTGGCGACGAAGAGGCCCACGAGCGATCCGAGCACCGAGCCGCCGATCACATCCGTGAAAAAATGCTGTCCGGTGACGACGCGCGCGAAGACCGACAGCGCGAAGCCCAGCGCGTAGAGAGGCACGGTAAAGCCGGGATAAAAGCGGCAAAAGACGGCCAGGAGAGAGAACATCGCCGTAGTATGTCCGGAGGGAAACGAATCGAAGCCGCTCGGCGAGAAGTGCGGTCCGACGAACACCATATCGCCGAGTCCGAGCCCGGGGCGCGCGCGGCCGATCAGATACTTAAAGGCCTGCACGAGAATCCCGCCGACCGCCAGCGCAAACAGCGCGGCGGCGGAGGTTTTGACGAGCCGCGGTTTTTGCGCGAGATAGCCCGCCATGATAAACAGGATGCAGAGCGAAGCGAGCTGGTCGCCGACTTCGAGACCGGCGGCGAAACGCGCTGCGGCTCTCACCGCCGGGATCTTGAGCTCGCTCGCGACAAGAGACTGGATCGCTCCGTCGATTCCCATTCGTCGGATCAGCTTCATATAGAGAGGCGAGCTTGTCAATGGAAACGGCGGTTTCTCCCGGCCGCGTCGACGGGCTGCAATGAAGCTCGCGATTTTTGCTTATCAAGACGTCGGCTATGAATGCCTCGACTTTCTCCTTCGGTCGGGGGCGGACATCTGCGCCGTCGTGACGCACGTCGACGATCCGAAAGAAGATATCTGGTTCCGCTCCGTCGCCGAGCTGGCGCGCAGCCGCAAGCTGCCGCTCTATTTCCCGGAGAATCCCAACGCGGCTGATTTCGTCGATACGATCCGCCGCGCCGGACCCGAGCTAATATTTTCTTTTTATTATCGGCGGATCTTATCGAGCGAGATGCTGTCGATCCCGCGTCTCGGCGCGCTCAATCTCCACGGCTCGCTGCTGCCGCGCTACCGCGGTCGCGCGCCGGTCAACTGGGCGATCGTCAACGGCGAGACGGAGACCGGCGTTACGCTGCATTACATGGTCGAGAAGGCCGACGCCGGCGACATCGTCGCGCAGCGGCGCGTACGGATCGACTTCGACGACACGGCGCTGACGCTCTATCGAAAGCTTACGCGCGCGGCGCGCGAATTGATGGCTGAAACCTATCCGCTGCTCGTCGCAGGGCGCGCGCCGCGGAGGCCGCAGGATCACGCGCTCGCGACGAAGTTCGGCGGGCGCGGTCCCGACGACGGCAGAATCGATTGGCGGCGTCCCGCGGTGGAAATTTATAATCTCGTTCGCGCCGTGACGCATCCTTATCCGGGCGCCTTTACTTTCCTGCGCGGAAAGAAACTCTTCGTGTGGAAAGCGGCTGTCGATCGCCAGGACGGCGACGCCGACGCCGGCGGCGTTCTTTCCCTCAACGAAAATGGCGTGCGCGTGGCCGCGAGCGAGGGCGTCCTCGTCCTACAACAACTGCAGCTCGAACGAGAGGCGGAGCTTCCCGCATCCGATTTCGCCGCAAAATATCGGCTGGTCTCGGGCGAGATCCTCGGTGAATGTTGATGCGCTCGCCACCGCTCAGTCGCGATCTCGTCTGGCTGATTCCTGTTTTCGCGATCTATTTCGGCTTCCTTCTCGACGGCCGCGCGCTCTGGTCGCCCGTCGAAGGGCGCTATGCCGAGATCGCGCGCGAGATGGCCGTCTCCGGAGACTACGTGACGCCGCGCTTGAACGGCGTCAAGTATTTCGAGAAGCCGCCGCTGTTTTATTGGCTCGAAGTATCCTCCTTCAAGCTCGCGGGCGTGAGTGAATCGGCGTTGCGATTCTGGCCCGCGCTGTTCGCGGCTTTGGGATGCCTTGCCGTATATGCCGCCGGCCGCGAGCTTTTCGACGCTCGGACGGGATTGCTGGCCGCCATTGTCCTCGCGACCAGTCCGCTTTACTACGTGCTTGGCCGGATCGTGGCCGTTGACATGGTATTCACGGCTTTTTTAACGGCCGCCATGCTCGCGTTTGTTCTTGCCGCGCGGCGTCCGCCGGGAGCGGTGCGCCGCAGCCTCCTATGGATATTTTATATCGCCGCGGCGCTGGCGACGATGACGAAGGGGTTTCTCGGCGTTCTGCTGCCGGGACTTGTCGTCGGCGCGTGGCTTGCGCTGCTCGGTGACTGGAAGTTTCTCAAGCGGATACATCTTCTTTCCGGAGTCGCTCTTTTTCTGCTCATAACCGCGCCGTGGCACTTGCTCGTTGCGGCGCGCAATCCGGAATTCACCTATTTTTATTTCATCGAGGGACAGCTGGACCGCTACGCCCGAACGGAGGAAAGCGGCCTCCAATGGTGGATTTACGTTCCGGTGCTCATGGTAGGAATGTTTCCGTGGATCGCCTTCGCCGCGCAGGCTTGTCGCAACGCGCTTGAGTTCCCGTGGAAGCGGCGGGGCGATCATAGCGTTGAGCTTTTGCTCTTGGTATGGGCGCTCCTCACGTTTTTGTTTTTTTCGAGCGCCGCTTCGAAACTCGCCACCTATATACTGCCGGCGTTGCCGCCGCTCGCGCTGCTTATCGGGCGCAACTTCTCTCGATTATGGGAGGTGGACAGCTCCCGCGGCATGTTGTACGGCGCCGCAGCTGCCGCGGCTGCCATGCTGCTTGTTGTCTGGTTGGATCTCGGCGGCGTACAGTATGCGCTTGAGCGCTATTCGAACTGGCCCAGTCTCGAGATGCCGAGCGACGACGCGACGATTCCCGCGACCGCTTCGCCGACACGCCTCGATCTCGCGCGGCTCAGGCCGTATCTCTACGGGCAGGCGGCGGTCCTTTTCCTCGGCGCGGTCGCGACAGGAATTCTCGCGCGCCGGCGAAATGTTCGCGGCATCTTTGTCGCGCTGGCGCTCACCGGCGGACTGTTTTTGACCGTCGTGGACGCCGGTTTTCCGGTGCTGGATGACCGCCGCTCCGTCAAACATCTCGCGCTCGCGCTGAAGCCTCGGCTTAACGGGGGCGACGAGGTCACGACGTACCGCGCCTATTATCAGGATCTGCCGGTATATTTAGAACGGATAGTTACAGTCGCTGCTTGGCGCGGCGAGCTCGATTTCGGCGTGCGCGCCGAGGACACCGGGCGGTGGATGATCGACGAGCCGGAGTTCCGCCGCCGGTGGTCGTCCGGCAAGCGCATGTACGCATTTACCGACCGAGAGAATTACGAGAAGCTCAAAAAAGAAATGGGCGGGTCCGTCTACCTGATTGTCGGCAACGACTACAACGTCGTCGTGACCAATCTACCGCCGGTGGAGCGCAAGGCGGCTCAGACGCTCGATCTGGCGAGCAGGTAAAAAATCGGCGCGGCGGCGATCCGATACCACGCGAACGGCGCCAGGGTCCAGCGATTCAGCACGCGTAAGAACCACTTGATCGTGGTGATCGCGACGATAAACGCGACCGCGAATCCGATGGCGAATTGCGCCGTCTCCGCGCCGGAAAGCTCGTCGCGAATTTTCAGCAGGTCGTAGCCCGCCGCCGCCGTCATGACGGGCACCGCAATTAAGAATGAAAACTCGGCGGCGCCTTTGCGGTCGAGGCCGAGCAGCATGCCGCCGACGATCGTCGCGGCCGAGCGCGACGTGCCGGGCCAAAGCGCCAGCGTTTGAAAGAGGCCGATGCCGAGCGCCTGACCGAGCGAAAGCGTGTCCACGGCGGAGGTCGCGCGGCGGCGCACGGCGCGTTCGACGGCGAGAATCGCGATCCCGCCGACAAACAGCGCGGCGGCCACCGAAGGCGGCGTGAAGAGATAGCGCTTGATTACGTTGTGCAGGAGAAATCCTATAAGCAACGCGGGCAGCGTCGCGATGCCGATTCGTAGGATTCCCGACCAGCCGTCGAGCGCCGAACTGAGCGGCGAGTAGCGCGCTTGGCCGGAGGGAATCAGCCGCGTGAAGCGCTCGTGATAGAGCACAACGATCGCGAGAATCGCGCCAAGCTGGATCGCGACCTCGAACGTCGAAGCCTTCTCCCCGACGAAGCCGAGCAGGTTGCCGACCATGATCAGATGGCCGGTAGAGGAGACGGGGATGAACTCCGTCAGCCCCTCGACGATTCCCAATATAACCGCGACGGCCCAGTTTCCCACGATACTACCCGGCGCGCGCCGCGCGTTTCCATTTTTCCAGAACGAACTTGATGATCGCCGGCAGTAGCGAGACGAAAATCACCACCGCGATGACCATGTGGATGCTTTCGCCGATGTTCGGGAACGTCTTGCCGAGAAAATATCCGCCGAGCGTCGTGGCGAGCACCCATAGAATTCCGCCCCAGACATTGTAGGTGATGAAGCGCCGATAATGCATGCCTGCGACGCCGGCGACGAGCGGCGCGAAGGTTCGAATGATCGGGACGAAGCGCGCCACGACGATCGTGAACGCGCCGTACTTGTCATAGAACTCCTGCGCGGCGAGCAGGTGCTTGCGGCGAAAGAGGAGCGAGTCCTCGCGCTTGAAAATTTTCGGCCCGGTGCGGCGGCCGATCGCGTAGCCGACCGTGTCGCCGGCGATCGCGGCGATGCTGAGAACGACGGCCATCATTACGATATCGAGGTCGCCGCGGGCGGCGAAGATGCCGGCCGTCACCAGCAGCGAATCTCCCGGGAGAAAAAAGCCGACGAGGAGGCCCGTCTCGACGAAGACGATCGCCGTCAGCGCGGCAAGGCCGCCGACGCGCACGATCGTCTCGACGTCGTAGATCCTATGAAACAATTCCCAGAGGAAATCCATTAAGCGCGGTTGTGATCAGCGGGGATCGAGAATCCCGTCGAATGTAAAGCATATCGGCGGGTATGTCAAAGCTTCGGTCGTCATATGCAGCGCTCGTGTGAAATATTTGAAATCGCGGTATGATTCTCTGTCATGCAGCTCGCGCTGAAGGTGGATGTGGATACGCGGATCGGCCTGAGCGAAGGCGTGCCGCGGATGCTCGAGCTGTTGCGCCGCTACGGCATACGCGCGAGTTTTTTCGTGAGCTTCGGTCCCGATCATTCGGGGCGCGCAATCCGCAGGATATGGCGGCCTTCTTTCATTTTGAAAATGCTGCGGACGAATCCCTTACGTCTCTACGGCCTCAAAACCTTGCTCTCCGGCACTCTGCTGCCCTCGAAGCCGATCGCCGAAGAAAATCCCGCGCCGCTGCGGGCGATCGTGGGTGCCGGGCACGAGCTCGGCATCCACGGCTACGATCACGTTTTCTGGCAGGATCGCCTGGAGAGGCTCGGCGAAGCGGACATCCAGGCGGAGCTCGAGCGCAGCATGGGCGCGTATGAGCGGATCCTCGGAACGCGTCCGCGCGCGACGGCGGCGCCCGGCTGGCGCTGCACGCAGGCGAGTCTCGCCGTCCAGGACCGGCTCGGCTTCGATTATGCGAGCGATGTGCGCGGCGGCGCGCCGTTCTATCCGTCGGCCGGTGGAAAGACGTTCGATACGCTGCAAATTCCAACGACGCTCCCGACGCTCGACGAGCTGATCGGGCGGGAACCGCTGCTCAACGACGCGCTTCTCTCGTCGCTGCGCGACGGGCTGAACGTGCATACCGTCCACGCCGAAGTCGAGGGGCGGCCGTATCTTGCTATATTCGAAGACTTCTTGCGCGAAGTCCAAAAACGCTCGATCAAGACCGTGCTGCTGCGCGAGGTCGCGGCGGTACTTTGTGCGAACGAAGCGCATCTGCCGACGCGCGCTGTCGCGCCCGGCAGCGTGCCCGGCCGGAGCGGCTGGGTGGCAAAGGCGGAATAAAGATTGTTTCAAGTTTAAGTTTCAAGTTTCACGATCGGAGATACGATTGCGGCGCGTGTAAGTAGGCTCGCCCTTCGTTAAACCTGAAATCTGAAACCTGAAACTCTGTTGCATATGTATCCCATTCGTAAAGACTTTCTCCCGCTGTCGCGGCCGACGATCGGCGAGGAGGAAATTCGTGAAGTCGTCGAGACGCTGCGCTCCGGGTGGATTACAACCGGCCCCAAAGTCGCGGCGTTCGAAGAGCGGTTCCGGCGGTATCTCGATATGCCGCACGCGGTCGCGGTTTCCTCCGGAACGGCGGCGCTCCACGTCGCGCTACTCGGCGCCGGCGTCGGCCCCGGCGACGAGGTGATCACGTCGAGCATGACGTTCGCCGCGACGGCCAACGCCATCGTCCTCGCGGGCGCGCGGCCGGTTCTCGTCGATTGTGAAAGAATTACTTTAAATATCGACGTCGCCGGCGTAAACCGCGCGCTGACTAAGAAAACCAAAGCCATCATGCCGGTCCATTTCGCCGGGCAGCCGTGCGCGATGGACGAGATCATGGAAATCGCGCGACGGCGGCATCTGCTCGTGATTGAGGACGCGGCGCACGCTTTGGGCGCCGAATACAAAGGCCGGAAGATCGGCGCGGTCGGCGACGCGACGATCTACAGCTTTCATCCGATCAAGTCGATTACGACCGGCGAGGGAGGCATGGTCGTGCTGCGCGACGGCGACTGGGCCGACCGCATGAGGCTCGCGCGCTTTCACGGCATCCGCACCAGCGCGTGGGAGCGCCAGGCGGGCGGAAAATCTCCGCTCTATGCGGTGGAGCTGCCGGGGCTCAAGTACACGATGATGGATATTCAGGCGGCGATCGGGATCCATCAGGTCGCGAAGCTCGACGATTTCATCGCGCGCCGCTCGATGCTCGCGCAGCGCTATAGGAAGAAATTCAAAAGCATCGATGGCGTGAAACTACTCGGCGATGTGCCCTATGCGCATAAGCACGCGTGGCATCTGCTCGTCGCGGAACTCGACAGCGATAGGCTCGACATCGGCCGCGACGAATTGCTCGAGCTGCTCAGAGCATCCAACATCGGCGCCGGCGTTCATTTTCCGGCGCTGCACATGCAGCCCTACTACCAAAAAGCCTTCGGCTATCGTCCCGGCGATTTTCCCCGGGCTGAGCGCGCCGCCGAGCGCATTTTCTCGCTGCCGCTCTTTCCCGCGATGACGGAGACGGACGTTGACGACGTCGCCGCCACCGTCGGGGCGCTTGTGACCGAGCATCGGCGTTTTTAAGGTCCCGTCCCAGCAGGTTTACTCACCCGCATTCGTCCAGTAGCATTTAAGGCAATACACCTCGCATTCGTTCCGAAGGGGGAATCAATCATGCAAGGTCGATTTTTAATTTGCGTGTGTCTCGGTCTGTCTTTATCCGGCTGCGTGTCGTCGCAGATGATCACGAGCCGCGCGGTCGGCTACAACAAGGTCCTAGAGGACACGAACAATCAGATGCTTTTGCTCAACGTCGTGCGGGCGCGTTACCGGCATCCGATGTATTTTACTGGCTTTACGCTGATCCGCGGCTCGCAAAGCGTCCAGGTCGGCACAGGGAATGTCGCGATACCGTTCGGCGGCGGCTCGCCGAATGTTGTGGGGAATCCCACCGTCAACCTCAACATTAACCCGAGCTACGACGTTGCGGTTTTGGATACGAAGGAATTCATGAGCGGCATCACGACGCCGGTCGACATGAAGACGCTGAAATATTATTGGGATCAGGGTTGGTCGCGGCAAATGCTGCTGTTTCTCTTCGTGCGTAAGATAGAGCTGGGCAAACGGTGCTTCTTAAATGTTCCGTGGAACGCCGCCGACGAAGGCTGCGAGCCGGGCGTCCCGCGGCTGAACGAATATCTTGACAGTAAGCTCGACATCGTCGAGGACCCCGCGCCGCGCCGAACTCCGGTCGGGCCGCCGATCAGGTATGCCGCGGGGCAGGCCCCGGGCGTGGGCGATATCGTCAACGCTTACGTGAACAAGCTCACGCTCGCCAAGGCCACCGATACGGAGAAGGACAACGTGTATCAGCTCTATTCGGAGAGCAAGGGGTTCGTCTTCCAGTACTGTCCCCAGGAGCGCGAATGCGACGCGGAAAACCGCCAGCACGTGGCCGTGGCAACGGACGCCGATAATCCCGACGAAAAAAAGCCGAAGATCTATATCCGCTCGCCGGAGGCGACGCTCTTTTTCCTGGGCGAGCTTGCGCGCGAAGAATTGGAAGGGCGCATGCCGCCGCAGCTGCTCAATTCCGGCGGCGAAAAAATTCCGTTGTTCGTCGTGCGGCGCTCCTCGGTTCCGCCGGTGGGCGCGGCCCTCAGCGTCGAGTACGAAGGGCAATGGTACTACATTCCGTCCGGACCCGAGGGCGGGCGCTCGATGCACGTACTCTCGCTGATCAACCAGATTTTAAGCTTGCACAAATCGCGCGGCGAATTGCCAACGACGAGCGCGGTGACGGTGGTGGGACGATAAAGTTTCGAAGTTTCAGGTTTTTAGTTTCGAGTGAAGACTTTAAAGTTTCGTGTTGAGAGTTGCATTCTTCGACTGCAGAGAGGACCTTCGACTCGAACTCGAAATCCGGAACTCGAAACCCGAAACTCTTATGTGGGCGGCGCGTCGGCTTCCTTCGCTGCTTCCAATTGCTTGGCGCTCGCGCCGGCGGCCTTGGCGATCGCGGCGAGCGTGCGGCGCGAGACTACCGAGCGGTTCTTTTTCGCCGTGATGTCGTCGGTCGACGCGGCGGCGTCGCGGTGTTTGATCAGCAGCCACTGGCGGCTGCGCATGCGCACGAGTACCCACGAGCCGCGAAGCTTTTTGCCGTGGAGCTTGAACTTGAGGTCGCCTTTCTCGAAAGCGCGATCGACGTCGTCGACCTCCGGCTCCCACGTGCCGTTGTCCCAGATCATCACGGTGCCGCCGCCGTATTCGCCTTCCGGTATGACGCCCTCGAATTGATTGTAGTCGATCGGGTGATCCTCGGTCTGCATCGCGAAGCGCTTGACCGACGGGTCGAGCGACGGCCCCTTCGGGACCGACCAGGAGAGCATGACGCCGTCGTGCTCGAGGCGGAAATCGTAATGCAGGTGGCTCGCGCGGTGCTTCTGGATGACGAATTCGCGCTCTTTTTGCTTCGCGCGGCCGACCTTTCCCGACGGCTCGGGCGTGACATCGAAGCGGCGCTTGCGATTGTACTCGGCGAGCTTGCCGTAGCGGCCAAGATCGGGCTCCTGCGCGCGGGATTTTTTCATCGATTTAACTCATGCCGTCGAGTTCGAACGTGGCGATCACCGGCGCGTGATCGCTCGTGCCGAACTCGCGGTACGCCGCGCACGAGGCGGCCTTCTCCGCCAGCGGCGCGCTCGCGAGGACGTAATCGAGGCGCCAGCCGATGTTCCGCTGGCGCATGTTGCGCCACGGCGCCCACCAGGTGAAAAGCTCGTCGTTGTCGGGGTCGAGCTGGCGGCCGACGTCGACGAGCCCGAGCGCGAGAATGCGCTCGAACCATTGGCGCTCGTCCGGCCGCTGGCCGATGACGTTCGGGTTGCGCTCCTTCGGATGCACATCGCGCTCCGTGCGCGCGATGTTGATGTCGCCGCAGATGACGAGCCGCTGTCCGCGGCCGTGCGCGTCCTTGATAAAGGCTTCCATCTGGCCGAGAAAATTCATTTTCGCGGGAAAGTCCTTGCCGCCGTTCGGCACGTAGACCGACGTGAAGACCACGCCGTCGAGCTCGACGGTGACGATACGGCTCTCGTAGTCGAAGACGGGATGCACGAAGCGCGGCTCGTCTTTGAACGACTCGCGGCGGATGTGCAGGCCGACGCCCGA
>JAJPJQ010000024.1 GCA_021324155.1 Pseudomonadota bacterium | reverse complement strand
TGGATGATCGGCGCCAGTCCTTCGGACTGGTCGATCTTGGCGATGAGCGCTGCGCCGATCTCCGGCAGAGGACGGTAGGATGCGATCACGGGCACGCCGCGGTAGTCCCTCGATGTGTCGTGCCCTTTCTGGTTTTGCAGCCCGAGCTGGATCGGGTTGCTGTCCGGTACCGGTTTCAACATCGTCGACTCCTCGCCGAAGCGCGACTGCGTCAGCATGCGCCGCGCCTTGTCGACGATAATGACTTCGCCGCTCCCGCCGAGGCCGGAGCGCTCTTCGATCAGACGCTGAACGGGGCGCAGCTCGACTTCCAGCGCGACACGACCGATCACATTGGCGTTATTGTCGTGAATCGGCTGAAGCACCATCATGACGGGCTGCTGCGCCGCCTGCGAAAAAAACACCTGCGTCACATGAAACGTGTCGCCCTCCGGGATGCTCGGGGCGCCGGTGTCCTTTAAATTCTTTCCCTGCTGCAGCAGGCTCTTCGAGCTCGATGCGACGATATTGCCTTCGGTGTCCGCGACCATGACATCGACGTAGAACTCGTTCGTTTCCTGCCGCGCCGTGATGATGTCCTTGACGCGGCGCATTCTCTCGGCATCCGTCTTCGCCGCGAGATCCGGATAGACGATCCGGAAGCTCGGCGAGAGCAGGTCCTTGAGCGCGTCGTTGGCGGTGAGCGCCGCCGCCTCCGCCAGCTGCGCTTTGAACCAGTGGCCGAGAATGTAGCTCTTGTTGTCGGCAACGGCGTCGAGCTTGTTGTAGATTTCCTTTTCGAGGCTCACGCGGCTGCTCGTGTAGGCCAGCAAGGCCGTCGCGAAAACCGGCGCGAGCGAGAGCAGAAGAAACCACAACGTGAGCTTTTCCCGGACCGTCACCGGCGCGAGCTTAGCGAGCGCGGCCGGCATTTTAAGGCTCCATCGCTTCATGGTTTACTCTCCTGTGCCAGGGGCGAAATGGCCCGCATTGTAACACAATCGCCCCGCTGCGGAAAAAATGATTTTCCGCGCTGCTCGCCTTGTTAAAATGCCGCCCGCCGGATAATCTTCCGTTCGACTCTCATGTCCGACCAGCACGATCATTCCGCGCGCGACGGCGGCCCGTTCGCCGCGCTGCGCTTCCGCGATTTCCGCCTCTTTTGGATCGGCCTTTTCATCAGCAACGTCGGCACCTGGATGCAGATGACGGCGATCAGCTGGATGCTCTACGACATCACCCACTCGCCCCTGCAGCTCGGACTCAACGGGCTTTTCCGCGCCGTGCCCGCGATTGCGCTCGGCATTTTCGGCGGCACGATGGCCGACCGCTACGACCGCAAGCGCGTGATGCTCGCGACCCAGGTCACGTCGATGCTGCTCGCCTTCGCCCTCGGTGTGCTCGACCAGACCGGCCACATCCAGGTGTGGCACATCTATGCGATGACGGCGCTCAGCGCGATCGTTAACGCGCTCGACGGTCCGGCGCGCCAGGCGCTTTATCCGTCGCTCGTCCCGGCTTCGGCGCTGCCCAACGCGATCGCGCTCAATTCGCTCCTCTGGAAAGGCACGGCGCTGATCGGTCCGACGCTCGCCGGCATCGCGATCAGCACCGTCGGCACCGACGGCGCCTTTTATGCCAACGCCGCGAGCTTTCTCGCGGTCGTAATCGCGCTGCTGATGATGCAGACGCCCGCCGTGCGCGTCGGCACGACGGGCGATTTTGTCCAGGAGCTTAAAGAGGGCGTCGCCTACGTGCGCGGACAGAACGTCATTCTCGCGATCATGGTGATGGAGAGCGTGTCGTCCGTCTTCGGCCTCGACCCCGCGATGCTCACGATCTTCGCGCGCGACATCCTGCAGGTGGGCGCCAGCGGTCTGGGCTTTCTCCAGTCCGCGCGCGGCGTGGGCGCGATCATCGGCTCCGCCGTCATTCTCGCGATGAGCGACACGCGCGCGCAGGGAAAAATCTTATTTGTCTCCGCGATCCTCTATGGGGTTTGCTTCGCGCTCTTCGGCGTGTCGCTTTCGTTTCCGCTCTCGCTGCTGCTGCTCCTGCTGATGGGCGCGACCGATACGATCTGGGCGGCGGCGCGCAATATCATCCTCCAGGTGAAAGCGCCGGAAGAGCTCCGCGGCCGCGTGATGGGCGTTTTCTATCTCAGCAACCGCGGCCTCCATCCGCTGGGGCAGACGGAGACGGGCCTGCTCGTGCCGCTGATCGGCGCGCGCGAGGCGACAGTGCTCGGAGGCTTGCTCGTCTCGGGCGTGACGCTGCTGACGGCGGCAAAAGTGCCGCATCTGGTTCAGTTTCGCTGGGAGACGGCGCGGCGGGTGAAAGTCGTCGACGCGACCGAATGAAAGCCGCCGCGGCTTAGCGCCGCCGCCGGAGCTTCCAAAGCCACGTGCCTTCGATGTTGTAGATGACGCAGAGATACGTGAGCGTGCACGCGGTGGCGGCGAGCCGCAACAGCCAGCTCGCGGGAAAATCGGTTCCCGGAACGTTCGGCTGCCAGCCCTCGAACTTCAGCAGATAAATCAGCGTCAAGAAGAGAAAGGTGCCGGTGAGAAAGAAATAATAGCCGCGGCGGCGCGCTACGGCGAGAATCGTGAACGCGACGCCGTGGAGGACGAACGTCACGACGAGAAACCCGGCGATCCACTTCCAAATGTCCATGGCTCTCTGATCTAATCCGAAGTCTCCGGCTCCGCCGCGCGGCCGCGGCTTGCGCCCTCTTTCATCAAGTCGATCTGGATCTGCTGGATCTCCAGCAGCTTTTGCCACTGGTGCTTCAGCAGCACATCGAGTTTCTCGTGCAGATGCCGGATCTCGAGCTCGGCCTTGAGATTCACCTGGTAGTCGTTTTCCGAGCGCAGCCGGTCGCGCGCCTCTTGCCGGTTCTGGCTCATCATGATGATCGGCGCCTGAATCGCGGCCAGGCACGAGAGCACGAGGTTGAGCAGAATGAACGGATACGGATCGAACGGATGCGCCAGCACGATCGTGGTGTTGACCAGCATCCACAGCAAGAGCACGAAGAAAAAGATGATGATGAAGGTCCAGCTGCCGCCGAAAGCGGCGACGCGGTCGGCGATTCGCGCGCCGAAAGTCAGATCTTTCTCGAACTGGAGATTGAGATTCTCCGTGAGCGTCTCCTGATCGCGCAGACTCTGGACGACTTCGAGGTCGAGGCGCGACAGCTCGCCGCGCTCCTCCTCGAGCGCGTCCTCGACGTAATTGGAGCGGAAGATATCGAGGCAGTCGTGGCACAGCATCGCCGCTGGCGTCCATCCCGGCTCGCGCGCCTTGAGGAACTCCGTGATGCCCGGGCGCAGCATCTCGCCCGCCATGAGCGCCGTCGGCGGAAGCATCCGCTTGCAGTGAAAGCACGGTTGGTTTTCCATCATGCCCTCCTAAAGCGCCGGCGCGCCGGACAACGGCCGCGGCGCCGGGCCGCCCGTGAAGACCCGTATCGGCAGAATAATCATCTGCAGCCCCTCGAACTGGAGCTTCTGCTGGAGCGTGAACGGCGTGTGGTTGTGCAGCATGCGGGTGAAAAGCGACTCCTCCTGAAACACGAGCTTGCCGGCGAAGAATACCGGACGACGGAATTCCCGACCGGTGTCCTTGCAGAGCTGCACGAGCTCGTCCATCAGATCGACGCCCAGCGAAGAGCGGTACTCGGCGTACCAGCCGAGGCAGTTCGCGAACTCCACATAGCTTTTGAGATTCTCTTCTTTCTGCCGGCGCAGATTTTCGATCTCGCTCGCGCCTTTGAACTGGCTCGAATCGATCAATCCGACGGAGATGAAGACGACGTTCTTGAAGTGGTTGGGAAACAGCTGCGGAATCGTGAGCAGCGTGTGGACGCCGATGCCGTCGAAGTCTCGCACAATGACGACTGCCGTCGGCGCGTGCGGGTCTTTGGCCGGCACGGGCTTGAGGTCGGGCTGAAACGGAATGTCGGTAAGCGTGCTGTCGAGCGCCTTCAGCGCGCCGCGCACCCGGTCGTAGTGAACGCGGACGAGATAGCACAAAAAGATGAACGCCGAGGTGACCACGACGGTGACCCAGCCGCCCTCGGCGAACTTGATCACGACGGTGACGACCAGGATCGTCGACGTGAGCAGGAGGCCGAAGCCGCTGACGAGAATTTTGCGCGACCACGCGGGCTGCGCGCCGCGCACGGCGAGCCAATGCCGGCAGAGGCCGAGCTGGGAGAAGGTAAACGTGAGAAACACGTTGATGCTGTACATGACGACCAGAATCCGCACCTGGCCGCCGGTGTAGAGCATGAAGCCGAGTGACGCGAGGCCCATGAACCAGATGCCGTAGCGCGTCACGAGGTAATCGCTCAAATGCGAGAAGCGGTGCGGCACCCACGAGTCGATCGCCATGTTCGAGAGCAGCGTGGGGCCGCCGATGAAGCCGGTCTGCGCCGCAACGAGCAAGATCGCCGCTTCGGTCAACAACGTGAAGGCGACGATTGCGTAGGTAAGCGCGGAGTCGGGCGACAGCACGCCGCTATAGATGCGGTCCAGCAGGCTCGCGTTCAGCGTCCTTCCCGGCTCGTGCGAGACATTATTCAAGAGATACGCGACCAGCAGGCCGCTGGCGGTGAACGCGAGCGAGACCGCCATGTAGCGCATCGTCTTCTTGCCTGTCTGCACGCGCGGCTCGCGCAGCACCTGAAGCCCGTTGCTCACCGCCTCGATGCCGGTATACGTGCCGCCGCCCAGGCTGTAAGCGTGCAGCAGAATCGACAATGTCGCGAAGAGGCCGACGCCCTTCAGGTCGCCGGCCACTTCCTGATACGTGCGCGTGGCCATCGCCGGCACCTGCGCGCTGTGCGGAAAAATGCCCAGGACGATCGCGATGAAGTGCATGAAGACGAACGCGAGAAAGATCGGCAGGAGGAAAACGACCGATTCCTTGGTGCCGCGGAGGTTCAAATAGATGAGGAAAAAGATCAGCACGATCTCGACGACGAATTTAGCGCCGTGAATCTCCGGCGGTAGAAAGCTGAAGATCGCGTCGGCGCCGCTCGCGACCGAGATCGTGATCGTGAGCATGTAATCGACGATCAGCGCGCCGCCGGATATCAGGCCGATCTTCGGGCCGAGCAGCTTCGTGGCGACGAGATAACCGCCGCCG
This sequence comes from Pseudomonadota bacterium, assembly GCA_021324155.1. Classification (GTDB taxonomy): domain Bacteria; phylum Desulfobacterota; class Binatia; order UBA9968; family UBA9968; genus JAJPJQ01. Next base: position 115,638 of record JAJPJQ010000024.1, on the reverse strand, counting down.
CCGGTCGGGAACAGCTCGATGATCTGATTGTAGCTCGCCGAGATGACGAAGACGGTCATCGCCATCAGGAGCGCGAGCGGCAGCGCCAAAAACACGTGATGGCCGAGCGCGAGGTACGCCTCTTCCGGGCCGTACGCCGACGAGCTCAAGCCGTCCGCGCCGAGACCCACCCAGGCGAGAAACGCGATGAGAGAAATTTGATGGAAAACCCGCGGATCGAGAGGATCCTTGGGCTTTCCGAGAAACATTTCCTTCAGCGAGGCTGCCATGCATCGAACGAGCGGCTATGCGGCAGCGGCCTGCGGCGTGTAGACGCGAATCGGCAGAATGAACGTCTGGAGGCCGTCGAACTGCAGCTTTCGCTGGAGGGTGTAGGGCGTCTGATTGTGCAGCACGTTGGTGAAGAAAGTCTCGCGCTCGAAAATCAGCTTGCCCGCGAAGAATACCGCGCGCGGGAACTCGCGCGCAACCTCTTTGCACAGCTTTTCGAGCTCCGCCATGAGATCGATTCCGAGCGAGTAGCGGGATTCGGCGTACCAGCCGAGGCAGTTGGCGAACTCGACGTAGCTCTGGAGGTTCTCCTCCGTGCGCTTGCGCAGGTTGTGGATCTCCGCCGTCCCCTTGAACTGGCTCGAATCGATCACGCCGATGGAGATGAAGACGACATTTTTGAAATGGTTCGGGAACAGTCGCTGGATGTTGAGCAGCGTATGGATGCCGATGCCGTCGAATGCGCGCACGACGACGACCGCCGTCGCCGCGTTGCGGTCGCGCGCGGGCACCGGGTTCAAATCGGGCCGGAAAGGAATGTTGATCAGCGTCTCGTCGAGCCGCTTGAGCGCGCTCCGCACGTTCTCGTAGTGCGCGTTAACGATGTAGCAGAGAACGATGAACAGCGACGTGACCGCGGCCGTGACCCAGCCGCCTTCGGCGAACTTGAAGACGAGCGTCACGACGAGAATGGTCGCGGTGAGCAAGAGGCCGACGCCGTTCAGCGCAAATCTCGGCAGCCAGCCGCCGTGATGTTTTCGCACATCCCACCAGTGTCGGCACATGCCGAGCTGCGAGAGCGTGAAGGTCAGAAACACGTTGATGCTGTACATGACCACCAGCAGCCGGACATCGCCGCCGGTGTAGATCAGAAAGGCGAGCGACGCGACGCCCATAAACCAGATGCCGTAGCGCGTCACGAGGTGATCGCTCAAATGCGAGAAGCGGTGCGGCACCCAGGAGTCGATCGCCATGTTCGAGAGCACGCGCGGGCCGTCGATGAAGCCGGTCTGGGCGGCGACGAGCAGAAGCGCCGCCTCGCTCAGCAGCGTGGCGACGACCATTGTATAAATCATCCCGTCGCCCGAGAAAAAACCGCCGTAAATTTTCTCCAGTAGCGAAGCGTTGAGGGTTTTCCCCGGCTGATGCACAACCTGATTGAGCAGGTAGCAGAGCAGCAATCCGCTCGCCGTGAACGCGAGCGATACGGCCATATAGGTCATCGTCTTTTTGCCCGTCTGCACGCGCGGCTCGCGCAGAACCTGGAGACCGTTGCTCACCGCCTCGATGCCCGTATACGTTCCGCCGCCGAGACTGTAGGCGTGCAGGATGATGAAGAGCGTCGTCCACAGGCCGAGGCCCTGAATATCGCCGACGGTCTCGCGATACGTGCTCGCGGTGAGCTCCGGCAGCGACTGCGCGTTGGGCAGGATGCCGAGGCCGATCGCCAGGATGTGGAGCGCGACGAACGACAAAAAAATCGGCAGGAGAAAGACGACCGATTCTTTCGTGCCGCGCAGGTTCAGATAGATGAGCAGAAAGATGAACAAAAACTCTACGCCGAGCTTGCCGACCTGGAACGAGGGCGGCAGAAAGCTGAAGATCGAGTCGGCGCCGCTCGCGACCGAGATCGTGATCGTGAGCATGTAATCGACGACCAGCGCGCAGCCGGAGGCGAGCCCGACTTTCGGGCCGAGGAGCTTGGTCGCGACGAGATAACCGCCGCCGCCGGTCGGAAAAAGCTCGATAATCTGGCTGTAGCTCGCGGAGATGATGAAGACCGTCAGCGCCATGAGGATCGCCAGCGGCATAGCGAGCAGCACGTGCTGCCCGAGCGCGAGGTACGCCTCTTCCGGACCGTACGCCGAAGAGCTGAGGCCGTCGGCGCCGAGCCCCACCCAGGCGAGGAACGCGATCAGCGAGATTTGGTGGAAGACGTGCGGATCGAGCGGGTCCTTGGGCTTCCCGAGAAGTACGCGCCTGAACGATTTCATTTCGCGCTAAATTAAAAGGAAACTCCGTCGAGCGCAAGCCGAGTCGGCGCACCGAGCGGCGGGCGAATCAAAAATTGCGGAACTCCTTCTCTTCCCGGCTCTCGGTCTCGAGCTGGATCGTCGTGTGCTCGATGTCGAAGCGGCTCTTAAGCTCGGCCTCGATCTCGTCGAGGATCGCCTGCGCGCTGTCGTCGGGACAGACGACGGCGTGAGCCGTGAGCGTAAATACGCCGGACGTGACGGACCAGACGTGGAGGTCGTGGACCTTGATGACGCCGGTCACCTGTTCCATCGCTCGCTGCACTTCCTCGGCGTCGATGCCGCGCGGCACCGATTGCATGAGGATATCGACCGACTCGCGCACGAGCTCCCACGAAGTATAGAGAATCAAGAGCGCGATGACGACGCTGATGACCGGATCGGCGAAGTACCATCCGGTCCACAGCATGATCACCGCTGCGAGAATGGCGCCGATAGATCCGAGCGCGTCGCCGAGCACATGGAGCAGCGCGGCGCGGATATTCAGACTGCCGTGGTCGCAGGCGTAGAGGATGCGGCCCGAAACGATGTTGACCGCAAGGCCGCCGGCGGCGACGATGAGCATTCCGACCGGCTGTACCTGCGGCGGGTCCATCAATCGCCGGTATGCTTCGGTAAAGATGATGCCGACCACGAGCCAGAGAATGAGGCCGTTGATCAGCGCGGCCAAAATCTCCATCCGCTGATAGCCGTACGTTCTTTTGCTCGTCGCGGGCCTACGGGCGATCTGAAACGCGCAGAGCGTCAAACCGAGCGCGGCGATGTCGGAGAACATGTGGCCGGCATCCGAGAGCAGCGCGAGGCTGTTGGTCAGAAGGCCGCCGATCACCTCCGCGAAGAAATAGCCGACCGTGAGCGCGAGCGCCCACCCGATGCGGCGGCTGTCCGCGGAATCCGTTTCGTGCCTCATCGTCATCCGGCGCGCCGGAACAGCGCCTCGGCGTCGCGTCCGAGCCGCGCCAGCGCCTCTTTCTCGGTCGAGACGTAATAGCCGCGGATTTCTCCGCCGCGGTCGACCAGCGCGAAGCGCGGACTATGGACCTGTTCCGGCTCGCCGCCTTTGGGATTGGCGATTTGCGTCGCGGCGAGATGGAAGCCGTCCTCGGCAAGGCGGCGCACCGCCCCTTCAGGCCCGGTTAGAAATAGCCAGCGGGAACCGTCGGCGCCGAAACGCGCCGCGTATTTCGTCAGCACCGCCGGGCTATCGCGCTTGGGATCGACCGAGAACGATACGAGCCTAAAATCCGGCTCGCCGGCGAAGCGGTCCTGCAGCCGCTTCATCTCGGCGCTTTGCAGCGGGCATGTATCGGTACAATTCGTGTAGATGAAATCGGCGATCCAGACCTTGCCGGTCAAGTCGCGGGCCTGAACCGCGGCGCCGCTCCGCTCGGTGAGCGAGAACGGCGGCACCTTACCGAAAGACTGGAGCCCCTCGGCGACGCGCGCCGCGCTCGAACTGGGACTCGTAACCGCGGCGCGGCGCGTCCAGAGCGCCATCGTCGTAATTCCGGCGACCAGAAACGCGACCAGCGCCCATGCCCAGGGCTGTTTCATCATCGAGGCTGTGGAGTCTTTCGCCATTCGATCGCGAACAACGCGCTAAAAAGCGCTTTAAAAACGCAGTATGACATTATACCGAAAACATGTTAAGAAGGGGCCCCATGCAATTCCGCGTGCTCGGCTGTTCGGGCGGCCAGGTGCCCGGTCAGCAGCTATCCTCCTACCTCGTCAACGAGGATCTCCTCATTGACGCGGGCTCCACAACCGCGGTTTTGAGCCTCAAGGCGCAGACGAGAATCAGAAACGTTCTCATCACCCACGCCCATCTCGATCACGTGATGAGCCTGGCGACGCTCGCCGACAATCTTTTCGGCATCGACGGCACGATCCGCGTGTGGGGGCTGCCCGACGTCCTCGCGGGACTCCACGCGTCGTTTTTCAACGATACGCTATGGCCTGATTTTACCAGGATCACCGGCGGCAACCAATCCTCGCCGGTATTGAGCTTTCATCCGCTCACGCCCGAGCGCGAGACGCCGATCGACGGCCTCAGCGTAACCGCCGTGCGCGTGAACCATGCCGTGACGAGCACGGCATTTTTCGTCGAGAACGCCAAGGGAATCCTCCTCCACGTCGGCGACACCGGGCCGACGGACAAAATCTGGTCGATCGCGCGGCGGAAAAAGAAGCTCCGCGCCGTCGTGCTGGAATCGTCGTTTCCGAACCGGCTCCAGTCGATCGCGGATTTGAGCCAGCACCTCACGCCGCGCACGCTCGCGAGCGAGGCCCAGAAGCTTCGCCGGCCGTCGATCCCGATCCTCGTCACGCACTTGAAGCCGCAGTTCCGCAACGAGATCATCACCGAGCTCAAAAAACTCAAAGGCCTCCGCGTGAAGATCCTCAGACAGGGCGACTCGTTCAAAGTGTAACGCGCTCACGGACCCGACTTTTTTTCCAACAATAGGTAGACGCTGCCGCCGCTTTTCATGAAGCCGGCCCCGTGTCCCGCTTCGTCGCCCGCGCCGAAATACAAATCGAGCCTGCTCGGGCCGCGGATGGCGGCGCCGCTGTCCTGCGCGACGACGAAGCGCGAGAACGGCCGCCATCCGGCGAGACCGCCTTTGGCGTCGATCACCGGCAGGCGGCTCTCCAGAAACAGCGGCGCGGCGCGGGGAAAATATTGCGGATCGGCCGCCACCGAGCGTCCCGGCGTAAGCTGCGCCTCGAGGCTGCCGAGCGGCCCGCCCTCGATGAAGCGAAAGAAGACGTAGCGCTCGTTGCGCGCGAGCAGCGCGTCGCGGTCGGCGGGATGCTCGCCGAGATAGCGCCGCAGCCGCTGCGCCGACATCTCGTCGGACGCGATTTTTTTCTCGTCGATCAATATTTTGCCGATGCTCGTGTACGGCCGGCCGTTGTTCGCGGCGTAATTCAGCTGAACGATGCGGCCGTCCTCGAGGCGCAGCAGCGCCGATCCCTGCGCGTGGATGAAGAAGACGTCGACGGGATCCTTGACCCACGCGATCGCGTAGCCTTTGCCCTTCAGCCGCTTATGGATATCGATCTCGCGGCGCGAGAGCGAGGCCAGCGCGCCGTCCGGCTTCCGATACAGCGGATAGCGGTAGGCATCGCTCTCGGTCAGACTCGCGTCGACGAGCGGCAGATAATAGCCGGTAACGAGAAGCTCCTTTTTCTCGCTGCCGGCCGGCGGCGCTACAAGATCGAATCGCGCGCGGACCGCCTCGGCGAATTGCTCGGGCCGGGCCCATAAGTCGAGCGTCTCGCCGAAGCGCTGCAAAGACGACTTCATCTCAGCCGCGGTGATTTTTCGCGGCCGCGTTCCGACGACGCGATTATCCGGAAGCTTGTCGAGATACGCCCTGCTTTGCTTTAACGCGGCCAGCAATGAATCGCGCGGCAGGTCGTCGCGGATTTCCGGCGGCTCAGCGGCAATCACACAGCCCACCAACACTGCGAGCAGCATAAGCGCGGCGCAGAGAGCTCGCTTGCCCCTGGCGTTGGTTTGATGCAAGCTTTCAGGCATGGACGACGCGGAGTTCGAGCGCGAGGCGCTGGAGGCGCTGAACGCCCTGCCGAAGAAATTCCGCCGGCTGCTCGGCAACGTCGAGGTCGTCGTCGAGAAAAGACCGAGCAAGCGGCTGCTGCGCGACATGGGCTGCGATGTCGACGAGGCGCTTTACGGCTTGTACGAAGGCACGCCGCTCTCCGAGCGTTCCGTCTTCGATCCGCCCGCGCTCCCCGACCGCATCACGCTTTTTTCCGAACCCTTGCAGGAAGACTTCCCCGACCCCGACGAGCTCAGACGCGAGATCCGCTACACCGTAGTTCACGAGGTGGCGCATTTCTTCGGCATGGACGACGACGAGATCGAAGATCTCGGATATTAGCGCAATGTTGAATTTTGAATGCAATTTCAAAATTCAACATTAAGCATTCAACATTTAGTCCCGCACGTCCTGCAAGAACCACTCGGTGGGAATCTCCCGCCCGACACCCTTTTCTTTCGCGCGCTGGTAAATTCTGCCGGCGCAGGCGGCGAACTGGAGCCCCTGCGTGCCGGCGTTGATGAAAAACGTCGTCTGTTTCGGACTCGTGCGGCCGGGGACTTTGCCCGCCTTGAGATCCATGAAGTATTTGAAATAGTCGCCGCGATAGTTGTCGACCGTCGGATTCGGAATCTTCGCGCGCTCCTCCGGCTGGCCGGCGATGTAGCCGGCGTTGCCGTGGAGCCGCACCATGCCCTCGTCCAGAGCTTCAAACGTGTTGCGCCCGAGCTTGACGGAAACGTCGCAGCGCTTCACCACGCGCGGGCCGATCTCGCACGCGCGCACGCACGTGATGTGCGTGCCGTCTTCGAGCCAGTCCGGCTCGTCGAAGACGACGCGCGTCGAATCGGTGCAGGCGGCGACGATGTCCGAGCCGCGCACGACCGCCTCCGGGCTGTCGACGGCTTCCACGCGGACGTCGAGCTGCCCGGTCATCTCGCGCGCGTAGGCCTCGCGGTGGGCCTTCGTCGGGCTGTAAACCTTTACTTTAGATATCTTCCTTACCTCGTTGAAAGCCTGCAAATACGTTCGCGCCATGCCGCCGGAACCGAAGACGCCGACGACGCCCGCCTCGGGGCGCGCCAAGTACTTCGCGCCGAGCCCGGCGCATGCGCCGACGCGCATGTGCTGGAGCACGCCGTCGTTGATGATCGCGAGCGGCTCGCCGTTGCGCACGCTGAAGACCATGACGAGGCCGCAGTATGTGCCGGGCTGCATGCAATATTTTTCTTCGGTCACGCCGTCGGGCCAGTAGACGACGTCGGACTTCATGCGGATCGCGAAGACGCCGATCTTGCGGCTCGCGCCCTCCATCGTGCCCCAGCGGTAGTAGCCGTCGGGGCGCTCCGCCGGCATCCAGACATCCACGCGCGGACGGTAGACCGCGTCGCCTTTCAAAAGATCGTCGTAGCCGGTCTCCAGCGCTTCGAGGCAGCTTTTCATGTCGAACAGCTCCTCGACATCCTTGTTGTTGATCAGCAGCATGGTTCCTCCCGCCTGCTAAGTACTGGCGCGCGGAAAAAAATGCAAGGAGATTTGACTTTGAACCGCGCGCAATGATAACGCCATTCCAGGACGGGAGGAGGGAGCCAACGTGAAAATTCTTCGCTTCAACGAAGACCGCATCGGCGTGCTGAAGAACGACAACACCGTCGTCGACGTGAGCGGCGCGATCAGCTCGCTCAAGGCGAAAGGGCCGCAGCGCGTCGTCGAGGACGTCATCGAGCACTACCGAAAATACCGCAAGCGCTTCGAGAACGTCGTCGCCGAGCAATCCGGCGTGCCGCTCGCGAGCGTCAAGCTGCTCGCGCCGATTCCGCGCCCGAGCAAATGCATGGCGGCGTTCGTCAACTACGTCGACCGGCCCGACCGCAGCCCCGACACGCTGCCGAACGAATATTTTTACAAGGCGCCGGAGCTCGTCGGCCCCGAAGGCACGATCGAGCTGCCGGACATTCCCCCGGTCGTCGTCTTTCAGCCCGAGGCCGAGCTCGCGTTCGTCATCGGCAAGACCGCCAAGAACGTGCCGGAGAAAAAGGCGATGGACTACGTCTTCGGCTACGTCCCCTTCTTCGACGTCTCCGCGCGCGGGCTCACGCGCCGCACGCAGTTCATCCCTAAAGGCATGGACACCTTCGGCCCGTGCGGGCCGTGGATCACGACCAAGGACGAGATTCCCGACCCGCACAACATCGTCGTGAAATCCTGGGTCAACGGCCAGGCGCGCCAGAACTACAACACGAAGTTCATGGCGCACAAAATCCCCGAGCAGATCGCCTGGCTGTCGAAGTTCGTCCAGCTCAATCCCGGGGACGTGTTCGCGACCGGCACCTATCACGAAGGCCTCGGCCCGCTGAATGACGGCGACGTGCTGGAGATCGAGATCGAAGGCATGGGGCGCGCCCGCTTCTTCACCAAGGGCAAGGGCGCGCGCAAGGATACCGAGTGGATGCCGGGCAAGAACCAGCCGGTGCCGCCGCCGGGCGGCGGATTAAGCAGAGTCTAAAAAGGTTCCAAGTTTCGGGTTTCGAGTTTCGAGATCGGAGGCTGGTCAATACACGCGGCCTCTTTACTCGAAACTAGAAACTCGTAACTCGAAACTTAATTACCTTCCGCGCAGCAGGCGCTTCGACACGAATAAGAACGCCTGATTGAGAATATATCCGAGCAGGGCGAGCGCGATCATGCCGGCATACATCTGATCGACCTTCAAGCGCCGCTGCGCGTTCAGAATGAAATAGCCGATCCCGTCGGTGCTGCCGATCATCTCGGAGATCACCACCAGAATCAGCGTGATCGAGAGCGAGATCCTGAGGCCCGTCATGATCTGCGGCGCGGCCGCGGGCAGGACGACCTTGAGGATCGTCCTGCCGCGCGCGAGGCCGAACGTGCGCGCCGTGTCGACGAGCAGGCCGTCGATGTTCCGCACGCCGTCGATCGTATTCAAGAGAATCGGCCAGGCGCAGGAGAAAAAGATCACGAAGATTTTCATGCCGTCGCCGATGCCGAGAAAGAGCATCGCGACCGGAATCACGACCGGCGGCGGCACCGGCCTCAGCGTCTCGACCACGACTTCCAGCGCGCGGTACACGCGCTCGGAGAGGCCCATCGCGACGCCGAGCGGGATGCACACTGTCGCGGCGAGAAAATAGCCCGCCGCGGCGCGCTCCATGCTGCGCGCGATCTGCGCGGGGATTTCGCCGGAAGCGAGCAGCGCAAGAAACGATGCGAGTATCTTGCTCATCGCCGGGAACAGCAGCGGATTCACCAGGCCGGCGCGCGCGACCAGCTCCCACGCGGCGACGACGGCGAGCAATGCAACGAAGCCGGATATTTTGGATGGCCTCACGCCTCGCCTTTCGCCTGCAATCCGCGCTTCCACGCGAGCGCGCGCGCTTCGACCGCCACAAATAATCGATTGAGCGCGTACCCCAGCAGCGCGACGACGACGATGCCGGCGTACATATTCGCCGGGCGCAGCGAGCGCTCCTCGTCGAGGATGAAAAACCCCAGACCGTTAACGCCGGCGACCATCTCGGAGGTCGTGACGAGGATCAGCGCGATCGGCAGGCTGACGCGCAGGCCGGTGGCGATGTAAGGCGCCGCCGCCGGCAGCGCGACCTGCCAGAGAATTTTCACCCGGCCGAGGCCGAAGGTCCGCCCGGTGTCGACGAGCGTGCGGTCGAGGTTGCGCACGCCATCGATCGTATTCAAAAGAATCGGCCACGCCGCGGCGTAAATGGTCACGGCGATCATCATCGCGTCGCCGATGCCGAGGCAGAGAATCGCGACCGGAATGATCGCGACCGAAGGCATCGGCCGCAAAAGCTCGATGATCACTTCCGAAACGCTATACGCGAAACGCGAGTAGCCGAGGACGACGCCGGCGGCGACGGCGAGCGCGGCGGCGAGAAGATATCCGCCGAGAAAGCGGCCGAGCGTGCCGGCGAGATGGCCGAACAGCGCGCGCGCGACGTTCGGTTCGGTTAGCGCTTTCAGCGCCGCGCTCGGCGGCGGCAGATAACTTTCGACGCCGCCCGCGCGCGAGTAAAGCTCCCACAAGAGGAGCAGCGCGGCGAAAACTCCCAGGCCCGCGAGATTGAATCGGCGGTCAGCCCGCATCGGCGATCCGGCGGTAAATCCGGTTTCTCAGCTCCATGAAGCTCGGCTCGGCGCGCGTCGTCACCTGATGCCGCGGGCGCGGCAGCGGGATCGCGACCGTCTCGACCACGCGCGAGGGCCGCCGCGCCAGCACGTGCACACGGTCCGAGAGATAGATCGCCTCCTCGATGTCGTGCGTCACGAGCAGGATCGTCGTGCCGAGTTCTTTCCAGATGGCGAGCAGCGCGTCCTCCAATTCGAGGCGCGTCATCGCGTCGACGGAGCCGAACGGCTCGTCCATCAGCAGCACCTCGGGCTCGTAGGCGAGCGCGCGCGCGATCGCCACGCGCTGCTGCATGCCGCCGGAGAGCTGCCAGGGATAATGGCGCTCGAAGCCTTCGAGGCCGACGAGGCCGATCAGCCGGCGCGCGCGCTCGTCCGCCGCCTTGCCGCCTCTCCCCTTCGCCTCGAGACCGAACAGCACGTTGCCGAGCACGCTGCGCCAGGCGAACAGCGAGCGGTTGTATTCCTGGAAGACCAGCACGAGGTCGGGCGGCGGGCGGTCGACGAGCTGCGACTTCACCGCGACGCGCCCGCCGCTCGGCGCGGCGAGGCCGGCGATGCACATGAGCAGCGTCGTCTTGCCGCAGCCCGACGGGCCGACGAGCGCGACGAACTCGCCGCGCTCCACGTTGAACGAGATATTTTCGATCGCGAGCGTCGCCGCTCCGGCCGAGCCGTCGTAGCTCTTGCACAGCGCGTCGACTTCGAGCAGCGGCATGGCTCACTCCGAATAGCGCCAGAGCTGCGGGATCGCGCGGCTGATGCCGACGATCATGCACACGCAGACCGCGCCGCCGATCACCAGCGCGCGCGGCGCGCCCCAGAGCTCGGCGGCGACGCCGGCAAGCAGCGCGCCCAGCGCGTTCGTGCTCTGGGCGAAGACGGTGATCATGCTGGCGGCGCGGCCGCGCAGCGTGTCGGGCGCGAGGTACTGCACGACCGTGCGGCGGATCGCGACGCTGAGCGAATCGGTGAAGCCGAGCAGCACGACGGCCGCGACCGCCGTCCAGAAATACTGCGAGACTCCCAGCAGCATCAAGCCGCCGGCGAAAAACAGCGCGGCGACGATCGCGAGCGCGCCCTTGCGCCGGAAATTTCCCGACATGAGCACCGCCGTCGAGCCGAGCAGCGAGCCGATCGCCGGCGCGCCGTAGAGCGCGCCGAGGCCGGTCGCGCCGGTCTTGAAGACGTCGCTCGCGAAGATCGGCAGGATCGGTCGGTAGAAGCCGACGAGCGTCACGCCGAAGTCGAGCAGAAAAAGCGACAGGATGATGCGCTCGATCCAGATGAACTTGATGCCTTCGATCATGCTCTTGATGCTGACGCGGCGCCGCTCGCCGTGCGGCACGCCCGACGCGCGCATGGCGAGAATCGCCAGGATCGCCGGTCCGAACATCGCCGCGCTCACGAAATAGGTCGAGGTGAGGCCGACGTGGTCGATGAGCAGTCCCGCGATCGCCGGCCCGATGAGAAAGCTCGATTGCAGGACCATCGACATGAGCGTGATCGCGTTCATGAGATAGGCAGTCGGCACCAAGTTCGCGGTCATCGCCGAGCGCGCCGGCCAGCTGAACACCTCGATGAAGCCCGACAGAATGCTGAAGACGTAGATGTGCCAGACCTGGATCGAGCCGCTCATCGTGAGATAAGCGAGCGCGATGCTCGGCCCGAGATGGAAGATGTGCGTCGCGAGGATGACCTTCTTGCGGTCGAACGCGTCCGCCGTCATGCCGGCGAAAAGGCCCATGACGATGTGCGGCAGCGCCTGAAAAAAACCGGTGAGGCCCAACTGCAGCGATGAGCCGGAGAGATGGTAGACCTGGTAGAGGTTCGCGACGTTTCGGATCTGGACGCAGACTGCGGCGAGCACGCACGAGCTCCAGACGAGGGAAAAATCGCGGATGAGGAGAGAGGCCCACGGCCGGACGACTTGCGCGCCGCCTGCTTGTGCTGTGTCGCTCTGTTGGTTCACTGGCCGGCCTCAAAGTACGGGAACGATGCGCGAGGGTCAAGGGCGAGTTGACACAAAGCGGCTTTCCGATTAGCTCTAGGCCGAAGGAGTCTACAACTTTGGCTTACGACGATCGCAGCATCAAGCCGATGAGCGCGAGCCTGATGCGCGCGCGCATCGCGACGCGCGTGCTCGCGGGCATGTACGAGAACGCGCCGACCTTATTGACCAGCGCCATCCGCCTAAGCGTCGAGCTGCCCGGCGCGGCGAGCAACTCGGGCCCGCCGTTTCCCTTCACGTTCGCCGTTTCTCCCGCGTGGTGCAGCGGCCTCGAAGGCGCGCGCCTCGTCGGCGCGAAGAAGCTCGACGTCGCCTGGATCAACCCGTCGATCATCGTCACCATGGGCCATCTCGGCAAGGGGCCGTTCCGCCGCGCGCTGCCGCTGCGCGCGCTCGCGGTGTTTCCGTCGTGGGACCGGCTCGTCATCGCCGTCTCGGGCAAGCTCGGCATCCGCACGATGGACGAATTGATCGAGAAGCGCCCCGCGGTGCTCGCCTCCGTCGCGGTCAACGACTGCGTCGACTTCGCGATCTCCGCGCTCTTAAAGGCCCACGGCCTCTCGCTCGACACGTTCAAGCAATGGGGCTGCACGATTGATCCGGTCGAGCGCCCCAGCAATCCGCGCCGGCGCGACGGCATCGTCTCCGGCGAGATGGGAATGATCATCGACGAAGGATTGGATTCCTGGGGCGACAACGCGGTGAAGCACGGCTACGTCTTTCTTCCATTTTCGCAGAAGGCGCTCAAGAAATTGGAGCGCTACGGCTTCCAGCGCGCGCCGCTCGGCGGCGGAAGATTGAAAGGCGACTTCGATCCGGCGATCGAAGTGATCGACTACAGCGGCTGGCCCATTATTACGCACGAGGACTTTCCCGACGAGCTCGCGTATCAGTTCGCCGCCGCGCTGGAGAAAATCCGCGAAGAGATTCCTTACGACGCCGCTTCAGTGCCGCCGATGTCGGCGCTCGCGCGCGGCAGCGAGGAGGCGCCGCTCGATATCCCGCTCCATCCCGGCGCCGAGCGCTACTACCGCGAGCACAGATATTTATAAAAGGAGCACGTATGAAAAAATCGACCGAGCAGACGATCAGGGCCTTGCTGGACCAGTTCGGCCTCGAGCCGAAGGAGGGCGATTTCGAGCGCTTCGGCGACGTGCTCGATCTCTACGTCGCCAATCTCGAGAAGCTCCGCGCGCTCGATCTCGGCGACGCCGAGATCGGCCCGACCTTCAATCCGAAGCCGAGGAAGGAGTAAGCCATGGCCGCCACCGAAAAGCCGCTCTATTACCTCACGATCGACGAAGCTTCGAAGCTGATCCAGAAGCGCGCGCTTTCGCCCGTCGAGCTTACCAAAGCAATCGTCGATCGGATCGGCGCCGTCGACCGAAAGCTCAAGGCTTACTTGAACTTCATGCCGGACCGCGCCATGTCCGAGGCGCGCGAGGCCGAGGGCGAGATTCAGAAAGGCAATTACAAAGGCCCGCTGCACGGCATTCCGCTCGCGGTCAAAGATCAATTGGATTTGAAGGGCGCGCCCGCGCTGATCCGCGGGCAAAGTGCTAAGTCGCCGCGCGACGCCGCGGCCGTCGAGCGCTTGCGCAAAGCCGGCGCGGTGATCCTGGGCAAGCTCACGATGTCGAGCCTACCCGGCGATATTCCCGCGCCGCGAAACCCGTGGGACACCACGCGCATCACCGGCGGATCGAGCACGGGTCCCGGCGCCGCCGTCGCCGCGGGATTATGCCTCGGCGCGCTCGGCGAAGACACCGCGGGATCGATCCGCAATCCCGCGTCGCTCTGCAGCCTCGTCGGCTTCAAGGCGACGTACGGCCTCGTCAGCCGCCGCGGCCTCGCGCCGCTCTCGTGGTCGCTCGACCACTGCGGCCCAATGACCTGGACGGTCGAGGACAACGCGCACATGCTCCAGGCGATCGCCGGCTTCGACGCGGAAGACCCCACCTCCGTCGAAGGGCCGATACCGAATTACACGGCGGCGCTGAAAACCGACGCGAAGGGTCTCAAGATCGGCGTGCCGCGCGATTACATCGACGAATGCCGCGTGCGCACGGATAGCGAAGTGCTGTCGCTCGTAGACAAGGCGATCGAGCAATTAAAGTCGCTTGGCGCGCGCGTCGAGGACGTAAAGATCCCGGCGCTCGCGCTCGCGACTTTCACCGACGCGATGATCTACTACAACGAGCAGTTCAGCGCGGTACGGCGCAATTTGAAAGACATCATCAAGAACGGCGCGCCGGCGACGCGCGCGCGCATGTACGTCGGGCTTTTGACGAGCGCGGGCGACTACGTCCAGGCGCAGCGGCTGCGGAGCCGGCTGCGCCGCGAGTGCGAAGACGTCTTCGCGCGCGTCGACGTGCTCGCCCTGCCCTGCCAGATGAAGCCCGCGCCGACATTCGACGAGAGCGGCCCGCTGGATACGCTGTGGAAGCACCTCGAGCCGGAGTACCAGGCGCCGTTCAACCTCGTCGGCCTGCCCGCGCTGTCGCTCCCGTGCGGCTTCTCGCACAATCTGCCGGTCGCGCTCCAGCTCGTCGGCAAGCCGTTTGACGAGGCGACGGTACTCGGCGCGGCGTATGCGTATCAGCAACAGATGAAGTGGTATGAGAAAAGACCGCCTATGTGACATCGACGCAACCGGATGTATTCCCGCTAAAAACATGCGGGAATGACCGGGAAGATGATCGGTAGATATTGTGCCGCGCGAGGTTTCTCAGTGCTCTTGGTTCGTCATTCCCGCGCAAGCGGGAATCCAGTCAGTGCATGAGGCTCAGTCGTCTGACAGTCAAACAATCTCTTATCTTAAGCATTTTTACATTCCTGGCCATCTCCTGTTCCGCAAGAGACGCTGAAGAACCAGCGGAACGCATGCAAGCATTATATGGAATCGCCGAAGAACTTCGGACCGCCATTTTACAGAAAGACATCGAAACACTCTTAAAAAATATATCGCTATCGGTCCGGATGGGTTTGAATCTTACGAGCAGGCCCGAATTCTATTCGATCCTGAGACACCGTCGATCCGCTGCCTTATCTTCGACACAAAGTGCTGGCTGGAAGAATTACGCGAACATCACGGAGAGACCAATCCCTACCGCACATCTTTGTTAGACTTTTTCCAACAGCATCCGAAGATACGAATCAGGGTGCGTATCTTCGACCCGCCGAATCACCGCGCGAAAATCTTCTACATCGTTAGTGGCGGCAGTACGACGCAACCTATCCAAGCTGGGCGGACGGCCCAGACTCGCTGAGGGAATGGGGAAAACAGTTCGTGTACGGCTGTATGAAGTACACGGAATCCGGGTGGCGCTACGATTCACCCGACGCGGGCATTTTCTTTTGCGGCGGCGATTAGAGATTTCGCCGGCGCTTGATTAATCCGCTACGAAATTCTATTTGAACCACTCCTTCTGCCTCAAAATATATTCCGCCGTCCTATAGCTCAGCGCGCCGATGGTCGCAGTCGGCGGGTAGCCGGCAAGCGTGGGAAAGACCGGCGCGCCGACGATAAATAAATTCGACACGTCGTGGCTCTGGCACCAGCCGTTCACGACCGAGCGGCGCGGGTCGCTGCCCATGCGCGCGCCGCCGGCCCAGCGGTTGGGCCGTTCTTTTTCTCCCGTCCACACTTTGCTCGCGCCGGTCGCGCGCATGATCTTGTCGGCGATTTGCGTCATGAAGCGGTGCAGCCGCTGCTCGTTCTGGTGGAAATCGAACGTGACGCGCGGCAGCGGCACGCCCCAGCGGTCTTTCCCCTGCGGGTCGAGATCGACGACGTTGTCCTCGTGCGCCAGCGTTTCCGGCTGGATGTTGAGATCGAAGGTGCGCGTGTAATACTTCGCATAATATTCCTTGTACGCCCTGCCCCAGCGCGGCACGTCCGGCGGCACGACGTCCATGCGCGATACCGGCGTGCCCTCGCCGCTAGTGCCGATCGTGCCGCCGCGGATGAAGCCCAGGCCCGTGTGATCGAAGTTGTCGCCGTTGAAGTCGTCGACGCGCATCGCCGCGGAGCCCGGGCCGATGAAGCCGTTGACGATGAAGTCGTCGAACAGACCGTAGGCGCGCACGTCGCCGTGCGCGAGAATGTATTTGCCGACGAGCCCGCTGGAGTTCGCGAGGCCGCCTGGGAAGCGCGCCGTCTTCGAAAGCAGCAGCAGCCGGACGGTCTCGAAGACGAATGCGCCGACAATAACGACGCGCGCGCGCTGCTCGCGCGCCGCGCCGTCGGGATCGAAGTAGCTGACGCCGGTCGCGTCGCCGCGCTCGTCGGTGTCGATGCGAAAGACTTTGCAATTTGTCCGCAGGTCGAAGTTGCCGGTCGAGACCGCGACCGGAATCGCCGTGTAGAGCGTCGCGGCCTTCGCGTGCACGTGGCAGCCGTAAAAGTTGCAATGGCCGCAGTAGACGCACGCGGGACGCTCCGGGATGCGCGCGTCGTAAGGCGCGGGCGGCTTGTACGCTTCGGAGAGAATGCCCGCCGGTGAATCGTAGGCGTGGTAGCCGAGCTTGCCGCAGGCTTCGGCGAAGAGCTCCATGCGCGCGCTGCGGCGGAGCGGCGGCAGCGGATAGCCGCGCTTGCGCGGTCCCGCGAACGGGTTCACGCCCGCGCGGCCGGATACGCCGAACTCCCATTCGAACTTTTCGTAGTAAGGCTCGAGGTCGTCGTAGCCGATCGGCCAGTCGACGACATCGTAGCCCGTGAGGTCGGCGCCGGCGCGCTCGGCGCCGCCGTTTACGATTTCATTCGTGTAGACTTTGAAGTCTCCGGGCATGTAGCGCGACACCTGTCCGGTCCAGTGGAGCAGCGCACCGCCGAGGACGTTGAGCGGGCTCGTGCGGTAGCGGATCTCCGCCGTCGCGCTTGCGCGCGAGCGCGTCGTCGTCGGCTCGTGGCGGACCCAGTCGAGGCGGTCGGTGCGCGCGATGAAGCGGATCGAGTCGCGCGGCGCGTAGTCGGCGTGACGCGGCGCCGGGCCGCGCTCGAAGCCGACGACCTTGAGGCCGGCGGAGGCCAATTCTTTGGCGAGGATGCCGCCGACGGCGCCCACGCCGACGAGGCAGACGTCCGCGAAATTGTCGGCCACTACTTTGCTTCCTTCTTGGAAGCGACGGCGACGGGCGGGAGGTCGACGCGGCGATTGATGTAGGCGTCGGGATACCCGTGCTGCTGGCCGGGAAAATCGACGATGCGCCAGCCGGCGAGACCGCGGTTGCCGCCGTATTCGGGCTCGCCGAAGACGCCTTCGAGCACATGGCAGCGGACGGTCTCGAAGAAATCGGCCGCATCTGCAAAATCGACGCGGGCGTTTTCGAAGTCGGCAAGAACGCAATCCATGTCGGTTTCGGCGAGGCTCAGAAAATTCCGGCCGTAGCGCTTCAACGCATGCCGGTCGATCTCGCCCAGGCCGCGCTCGTAGACCCCGACCATCTCGGGATAGTCGCCCGCGAGCGCGCGCAGGATGTATTCCACCGCGCCGATCGCGACGGCGCCGGGCGTAGCGGTCGCGGGAAAGATTCGTTCGGCGACGGCTTCGAGAATGCGGAGCTGCGTGTCGTTGAGAACGGGTGTTGACATCACGCGACGATACTACCGATCGTCGCAGCGCTGCAAGCGGTGCTGCCGGAACGATGTCAAAACTTTCGAAGCGTGCTTCGACGGGGCGCAGCAGCAACGAAATGGACAATTCGAACTCTTATCCGTTCGCCCTGAAACTGTCGAACGGCTGCCAATTATTTTCGCCCAAAGTTTTCTTCTCTACGGTTAACACCTGATTGCAAAAACACTCCATGCCACTATGTTTGAAATGGTGCGCCGCGCCCCTCGGCGGACATTCACAGAGCTTTTCATGCGCGCAGTAT
Organism: Pseudomonadota bacterium; assembly: GCA_021324155.1. Classification (GTDB taxonomy): domain Bacteria; phylum Desulfobacterota; class Binatia; order UBA9968; family UBA9968; genus JAJPJQ01. Next base: position 97,717 of record JAJPJQ010000024.1, on the reverse strand, counting down.
GCTGGAACGGCAAGAGGGACGTGCGCGTCGAGAGCGTCGACGATCCCCGGCTTTTGAACCCGCGCGACGCGATCATCGAGACCGAGCTCACCGCGATCTGCGGCTCCGATCTCCACCTCTACAACGGAAATATTCCCACGATGCAGGCGGGAGACATTCTCGGCCACGAGTTCATCGGCCGTGTCGTCGAGGTCGGCCCCGAAGTCGACGGCTTGGCGTTAGGCGACCGCGTCGCGGTGCCCTTTCCGATCGCATGCGGACGCTGCTTTTACTGCGGCCGCGGCGCGTACTCCTTCTGCGACAACTCGAACCCGAACGCCTGGATGGCGGAGAAAGTCTACGGCTACTCGCCGGCGGGGCTGTTTGGCTATTCGCATATGCTCGGCGGCTACGCCGGCGGTCAGGCGGAATACGTGCGCGTCCCGTACGCCGATGTCGGACCGGTCAAGCTGCCGCCGGAGCTGAGCGCCGAGCAGCTGCTTTTTCTCACCGATGTTTTTCCCACCGGCTTTCAGGCGGCGGAGAATTGCCGCATCCAGCCCGGCGACGTGATCGCGGTGTGGGGCTGCGGCCCGGTGGGGCAATTCGCCGCGCGCAGCGCCATTCTCCTCGGCGCCGAGCGCGTGATCGCGATCGATGCCGTCCCCGAGCGTCTCGCGATGGCGAGTTTGCAGGCGGGCGTCGAAGCGCTGAACGAGAACGACGTCGGCGACGTGACCGAGGCGCTGCGCGACTTGACCGGGGGGCGCGGCCCGGACGCGTGCATCGACGCCGTCGGCATGGAAGCGCACGGTCACGGCCTCGAAGGATTGCTCGACACAGCGAAATATAAGCTAATGCTGCAGAACGACCGGCCGATCGCGCTGCGCCAGGCGATCAACGCGTGCCGCAAGGGCGGCACCGTCTCGATCCCCGGGGTCTACGGCGGCCTGATCGACAAATTCCCCATCGGCGCCGCCTTCGGCAAGGGCCTCACGCTCAAGATGGGCCAGACTCACGTGCAGAAATATCTTCGCCCGCTGCTCGAGCGCGTCGAGCGCGGCGAGATCGACCCGTCGTTCGTGATCACCCACCGTCTGCCCCTCGACGATGCGCCGCGCGCCTACGCAATGTTCAACGACAAGGAGGACGGATGCATCAAAGTCGTTCTGAAACCGTGAGCGCGCAGGCGGAAGCCGACGCAACGTTCGCGAACCTCAGCGCGGTCGAGCGCTGGCTGTCGCTCGCCGCGGGGGCCGCGCTGCTCGGCGTCGCGATCAGGCGCCGCAGCATTCCGTTTTTCTTAGGCGGCGGCGCGCTGGTCCTGCGCGGCGCGAGCGGGTTTTGTCCGGTCTGTCACGTGCTGCGAATCCGCGGCGCGACGGTGGAAATCGAAAAAACGATCTCGGTCTTCCGCCCGCCGCACGAGGTGTACGCGATATGGCGCAACCTGGAGAATCTCCCCCGCTTCATGTCGCATCTCGAGTCCGTTACCGCCGCCGACGACAAGCGCTCGCATTGGGTCGCGCGCATCCCGACGCCCGCGCGCCTCGAATGGGACGCGGTCATCACGGAGGACCGCGAGAACGAGAGCCTCTCGTGGCAATCGGCGCCGGGCTCCGACATCGAGCACGCTGGCTCCGTCTATTTCCGCGCCGTGCCGGGACGCAGCGCGACGGAGGTCCGCGTCGCGCTGTCGTACAAGGCGCCGGCGGGGATCGTCGGAGCCGCGGTCGCGAAGCTCCTATCTACTGTAACCGATCATCAGATCAAAGAAGACCTGCGCTGCTTCAAGGCGATCGTCGAAGCGGGAGAGCGCCCGACAACCGCCGGCCAGCCCGCGGGCGTAACCATTCATTGAGGTGGAATATGAGAAGGCACCGGATTTCCAAGGCCTTGTTTTCTCTCACCGTCCTCGGCGCCGCCGTCGTATCGGCATCCTATTACCAGCGCAAGCGACGGCACGTTTCGTTCATTGGGAAGACGGTTCTCATCTCCGGCGCCTCGCGCGGCCTGGGACTCGAGCTCGCGCGCCGCTTCGCCGCCGAAGGCGCGCATGTCGTCCTGCTCGCGCGCGAGCGCGACGAACTGAGAAATGTCGCCAACGAATTTCGCGACCGCACGGCGACGGTTCTCGAATGCGACGTGCGCAAGCCCGACGAGGTCAAAAAAGCGGTGCGGGAAATCATCGAGCACCGCGGCGCGATCGACGTCCTCGTCAACAACGCCGGAATTATACAAGTCGGCCCGATGGAGCACATGCAGCGCGAGGATTTCATCGATGCCATGGATGTGCATTTCTGGGGCCCGCTCTATTTTTTGCAGGAGGTCGTCCCGCACATGCAGCGCCGCGGCGACGGCCGCATCGTCAACATCGCCTCGATCGGCGGCAAGGTCGCCGTGCCGCACCTGCTGCCGTACGTCGCGAGCAAGTTTGCGCTCGTCGGCCTTTCCGAAGGGCTCCGTCCGGAGCTCGCGAAGGACGGCATCTACGTTACGACCGTGTGCCCCGGTCTCATGCGCACCGGCTCGCATGTCAACGCGCTCTTCAAAGGCGATCACGAGAAAGAATACGCCCTCTTCAGCATGGCCAACGCATCGCCGCTTTTGTCCACCAGCTCGGAAAAGGCCGCGCGGCAAATCGTCGAGGCTTGCCGCTACGGACGGGCCGAGATATTCATCACGCGCCGGGCGCGGCTGCTCGAGATCGTAAACGCGCTTTTCCCGGGATTGGTCGCCGAGAGCATGGCTCTCGTCAACAGCGCGCTGCCGGGAGTCCGGGACCGCCGCGGCGATGTCCTCAAGCGCGGCTGGGAGAGCCGCTCGCGTCTGGCGCCGTCGTTCCTGACGCGGCGCGCCGACCGGGCCGCCGCGCGCAACAAAGAAGATCCCAAGCTCGTCGCCGGATCGTGACCCGTTGCCAAGTGCCCGCACGCCGCGTATTTTTGAGGAGAGATGGCGATCGAGGGGCAGGCGCGGTTGTGGCGTGAGCAACGGGATTATATTCGCGAGCTGACTCGCTACCTGGTGGCGAGCGTTGTGTTGCTGCTCGCAGGCGCGCTTATCGGCGTCGCGATGGCCGAGCGCGCGCCGGATATTTCCAGCATGCGCCAAGAGGCGCTGAGCGAGTTCGTCAGCCTCTTTAAGGGGCTGCCGGCGCCGCTGCTCGCGCTCGCGATCTTCCTCAATAATGCCGTAAAGACGCTGGTCGTCATCGTCGCCGGCGTCTTCGCCGGCATTTTGCCGCTCATTTTCCTGCTCATCAACGGCTACGTCGTCGGCATCGTGTTCCACGCGACGGTTCACACCGAAGGTCTCTGGACTTTCGTCGCGGCGGTCGCGCCGCACGGCGTGCTCGAGCTCCCCGCCGTGCTACTTGGAACCAGCATCGGCCTCATGATGGGCGCGCGCGCGGTTCGGAAATTTATCAAGAAAGAAAACATCGAATTGTCTTCGCAGCTCGCGCGCGGCATGCGCTTTTTCGCGACGGTTATCGTTCCCCTGCTTGTCGTCTCCGCGCTCATCGAGGCGTTCATCACCGCGCCGCTCTCCGGCAAATAATTGCTCGGCCTTGCCTTTCCGGCTGAAGACCAATACCGTGCGGCCATCCCAGTGACGCCGAAATTTTAGGACGCAACAAGTTCCTGCCTGAATCGTGCTGACGGAAAACGCGAAAGACGGCGCATTATCGCAGCCGCATTCCCTGGCCCGCGGCCTCGCCGTGCTTTACGGCAGCACATTTCTCGCGGGTATGTGGTCGATGATCGTTCCCGCCGTGCCGCTTCTCACGGTCGAGTTCGGCATCTCGCCCGGCGTCGCGGCCCAGATCATGACGGCGCTCGCCGTCGGCCGCTTCGTCGGCAATCCGGCGAGCGGCGTCGTGCTCGACCGCTTCGGCACGCGCGCCGCGCTGCTCGCGGGCCCCGCGCTAGCGGCGTGCGCCGCCGTGGTCGCGGCCGTCGTGCCGCGCTTCGAGGCGATGCTCGTGGCGGTCTCGGTCATCGGCTTCGGCGACAACCTGTGGACCTTCGGGCGCGAGATCGCCGGCGTCGAGCTGGCGCGGCACGATCAGCGCGGCCGCGTTCTCAGCGGATTTCACGGCGTCAACAATTTCGGGCTGTCCATCGGCCCGCTCGCCGGCGGCGCGCTCGCGCAGGCGATCGGCTTTCGCGCCGCATTTCTGGCCTACGCGATCTGCGCCGCTGTTGCGGTGCTGCTCGGCTTCGCCGGCGGCGAAGCACGCGCCGCCGCACGCGCGCCGAAAAGCATCCTTCACTCCTCGCCCGCCGCAGCTGTGAGGCAATGGCTCGGCGGACTCAAGGCGTTGTTTCATGAGATCGATCCTACGCTGCGGGTGACGTACGTGGTGCTCGTCCTGGCCACCCTGACGAGCTTCGTACATCGCGTCACGATGCAGAGCATGCTGCCGCTTTACGCGACCGCTTATCTCGCGCTCAATCCCGGAGAGATCGGTTTATTGTTCAGCATCATGGGGATTTTCGTTTTCGCGATGATTTTTCCCGCCGGTTTTATCATCGACAAGGTGGGCCGAAAATGGGCGACGGTGCCGAGCACCGGACTGCCGGCGCTGGTCTTTTTGCTGATTCCGTTTACGACGAGCTTTTTTCAGCTCGCCGTCCTGATGTCCTTCATGGGCATCGCCAACGGGCTTTCATTGGGCTCGATCGCGACGTCGACCTACGACGTCGTACCGGCGGCCGCGCGCGGCCGCTTGCAGGCCTTCCGCCGCTTCACCGCAGAGACCGGCTCGGTCACCGCGCCGCTGCTCGGCGGCTTTCTCGCCGATCGTTTTAACCCCGGCGTGCCGTTCTGGACTTACGCGCCGCTGCTCATCGTTTCCGCGTTGTTGCTGGCGGTAGGCGCACGCGAAACGCTCCGGCGTTAGCCCATCGGCGGGGCCCCCTTGGCGCCGCTCGGCTTGCAGCCGCAGGCCATCACAAGCGCGCCCGCGAGCGCCGCCGCGGCTACATACCAGTTGAGAAAGATCGTGCCCGGGAAATGCGCCGGCGCGAGCGCGCCGGAACCCTGAGCCATAATGAGCAGGCTCAAGGCGAAGAGCTGGAAATCGTACGAGTAATCCGTGAACGGCTTTTTCAGCCTGATCTTCCAGAACGCGCCCACGAGCATTTGAAACGCAAAGAGCGACGCCGCGAGTTCGGCGTATAGACCGAGCACGACCGCGATGCCGCCTAAAAATTCGACGGCGGCGATCAGCGTGCCCCAGAAGATGCCCGGCTTGAACCCCATCTGCTCGAAGTCTTTCGCGTTGGCGCGGAGATCGCGCGCCTTCGGCCAGCCGTAGTAGATCATCCCCGATCCCAGGACGAGCCGGGCGAGCAACAGGATCCATTCGAATGATATTTCCATACATCCTCCGGTCGGCCCACACATATTCGATGGCGCATTGCCCGACGCCCGACCACGGCCTTATCACAGGACCCGCAGATCGGGAAGGACATGGCGGTCGAATCGCCCGTCCTGGAGCGTTTTAGATTCACGCAGATTTGGTTTATGATAGCCGTTTTCAGACCTCTTGCTGGAAAGTGCTATGGAATACAGGACCGACGATCTTCGGATCAAAGAAATCAAAGAGCTGCTCACGCCGGAAAAGCTGCTCGGCGAATTTCCCATTACGGCGCAGGCGGCGGAAACGGTTTTCGAGACGCGCCGCGCAATTCACCGCATCCTCCACGGCGCCGACGACCGGCTGCTGGTCATCATGGGGCCATGCTCGATCCATGACGTCGAGGCGGCGGCGGAATACGGCGCAAAGCTGAAAAAGGTCAAGGATCGGCTCGCGCAGGATCTGCTGATCGTGATGCGCGTCTATTTCGAGAAGCCGCGCACGACGGTCGGCTGGAAAGGCCTTATCAACGATCCCAATCTCGACGGCAGCTTTCAGATCAACGACGGGCTCCGCATCGCGCGCCGGCTGCTGCTCGACTTGAACGCCATCGGAATGCCGGCGGCGTCCGAGTTCCTCGACATGATCACGCCGCAATACATCGCCGATCTCGTATCGTGGGGCGCCATCGGCGCGCGCACGACCGAGAGCCAGGTGCACCGGGAGCTCGCCTCGGGCCTCTCATGCCCCGTCGGCTTCAAGAACGGCACCGATGGAAACGTGCGCATCGCCGTGGAGGCGATCCGCGCCGCGCAGGCGCCGCATCATTTCCTGTCGGTGACGAAATCCGGCCGCTCGGCGATCGTCTCGACGCTCGGCAACGAGGATTGCCACGTGATTCTACGCGGCGGGCGGCAGCCGAACCACGACGCGGCCAACGTCGGCGCGGCGGCGAAGACGCTCGCCGAGGCGGGCATTCCGGCGCGCATCATGATCGACTTCAGCCACGGCAACAGCGCCAAGGACGCCGCCAGGCAGCTCGACGTCGCGCGCGAGGTCGGGGCGCAGGTCGCCGCCGGCGACAGCCGGATTTTCGGCGTCATGGTCGAGAGCCATTTGAAAGCCGGCCGGCAGGATCACTTTCCCGGCAAAGAGCTGATTTACGGCATGAGCATCACCGATGCCTGCATAGGCTGGGAAGACAGCGGGAAGCTCCTCGATATACTCGCCGACGCCGCGCGGCGGCGGCGCGTCAAGCTGGAAGTGGAAGAGGAAAGCGCCTAATTTCGTCCGCTTACTGTGCCTAAGCGGCCAGTCGCGACGTGCCGGTCTTCCAGCAAAGCCAGGCGATCGCCGCGGCGGCGAGCGCGATGAAGGGAAACACCACGGCCGCGGTAACCACGCTGATGTAGGATAGCAGGCCGAAAACCATGGACGGCCCCTGTTCCAGCGGCGCATCCCTGCCGAACGTCAGCGCCAGGTAAATGAGCCGGACGCCGACAAAGCCGCAATAGACGGCGATCGCCGCGGCGATAATCGCGAACAGAACCATGACGTTGCTAGAGCCTGTGGCTTCGGTACGCATAATCCAGTTCAACAGGCGGCGAAGTTTAGTGCAATAGGGCTAATAAAAAGCCCGGCGGGGTCTCCCGCCGGGCTTTTTATTTTGAAACGATGGATGAGCTGATTACTTCTTGTTGAGCGCTTTCGAGGCGGGCGTCGAGCCGCCCTGCACGCCCAGGGTCCCGCCGGTGCCGAGGCCGCCCTTCACTTCCTGCGCGCGATAGTTGCGCACCGCGCGCACGAGCTGGTTGTATGCGTCGGCGAAAGAGCCGGCGAGGACTTTACCCTGCGGAGTGTTGCTGAAGCCGCCGAGGCCGCCGCCACCGCCGCCGCCCCAGCCCGCTCCGAACAGATTAAAATCGAAATTCGAGGCCGCGCCTTCGGCCGCGGCGAGCTGTACGCCCGAGCGGTTATCGACCATCGTCAGCGTCGTCGAGGCCTCGTTCTTACTGAGTCCGCCGGCGAGAAAGCCGAACGCGCCGACATGGGGAATTCCGCCGAGCGCGGTTCCGAGGCCCTGCGTGCCGCGGGCGTTGAAAGTGATCATTGGATTCATCGAGTAGTCGGCGGCGACCATCTGCCCCTGGCCGAAGTTGCTGCCCTGGCGCAGCTCGCCCGACTGCTGCAAAGCGCGCTCGCCCTGCATCTGCTGGAAGGCCCGGCCACGCTCGACGACGACGAAGCAGTTCGACTGCTGGATCAGCAGGCGGATCAGCGGGACCGTCGATTGGATCTGATACTCGTTTCTCATCCGGCCGTACCACTGTGCGTTCTGGTCCTCGACCACGGCGACGGTGCCGAGCGATTGATCGCATCTTTCAAGCTGCGCGTTGGCGTTTTCCGAAGTCGCGCCGCCGGCGGAGCCGGTAATCGGCGTCCGCGCGCTGTTGTCGCCCATCTGAACGCCGCATGCGGCGAGGCCTAGAGCGGCCAATAGAGATAAAAACCGAACTACGTATCTCATCAGAGACCTCCAGTAAAGAATGTGCAGGATCAAGGGAAGCCCCCTTTTATCGCGTTAGGCGGGGACGCGTCAAGCTAAATTTGATGAATGTCAATGGCCAAGAATCGGGCATAGATTTGCCCTTCGCGGCCGCCGCCGTGTCGATGGACAGGAATGGAAAGAGAAGCCGAGCTTCGGTCTGTTACTTCAGTGTCTTCTTGAGAATTTTCATCGCGCTCGTCGCGTCTTCGGCGCTGTCGAAGCCAAAATAGGCGACGCTTTGCCGCCCGACCGCCGCGCCCGAGACCCCGCGGAGATTGAGGCCCGCGTCCGCGAGCGCGCGAGTCATCTTGACGCCGAGCCCCTGGCGGTCGGGGCCGGAGACGCGCACGGAATGGATGCGGCTCGTCGTGTTGAAGCCGGCCTCGTTCGCGGCACGGGTCTGCTTCGCGCCGCGAACCGGGGTCAGAAACACGACGCCTTTCCCCGGCTTGTCGGGCGCGCGCCGAGAAATGACGAATTCCAAACTCGCTCCGGCCTGCGCCAGGCCGTCGAGCTTATCCGCGAGACCGCCGGGACGATCGTCGATCTCGGCGACCCAGACGTCGCATTTGTTCACCGAGTAGGCCATGATCGCACCTCCTGCGAATATTCTTTCGCGTATCTATCCCCAGACGGCAAGGATCGCCCCCATCGCGAGCAGCGAGAGCAGCAGATAGCCGTTCTGGATCAAAAATAGCTGAAAAGGTTTTCGCAGGTAAGTCACCGTGCCGATCGTCACCACGGCGACGAAGCCGAGCCAGTTGAAGAATCCGACCGCCATGCCCTGGGCGGCGGTCGCCGCGCCCGCGTACTTGACCGCGTGCAGCAGGACGAAAGCCATGATGAGGCTTCCGATCAAATCGATCACGACCGCGCGCGCGATGCCCGCGTTCATCTCCGCCTCGCTCACGCCCGATACGCGATGCCATGCATGCAAAAACAGCATCGGCGAGTACCACAGCGCGCCGATGATCATGCGCGTCAACGCCGCCGCCAGAAGCGGCGCGATATGAATCGGTATCTCGCGCACAATCTACATCCCCACCGTGCGGAGATCGAGGCGGCCGTTTTTCACCGGCGGGCACCAGAAGTAGCTGCCGGTGACCGGAGTCGTAAAGCGGAAGAGCGCGTCGGCAATGCCGTCCTCCAAGCCGACCATGCGCTTGAGCTGCGCCTCGAAGGCGTCGAGCGATTTGCCGAACGCCACGAACATCAGGCCGCCGCTCGAGCCCTGCGCCCACGGCAGCGAGCGCCGGAGCACGAAGGCCTGGGGCGTAAAACTCTCCTGCGCGGTGCGCTTGACGTGGGAAGATTCCGGCGCGTCCTTCAGCTCTTCGTTGTCGCTCTTGCGCCGTCCGATGGCATCATCCTGCTCGCGCGGCGACAACGCGCCGAAGCGCTTGAAGTCGTGCACCCACTGCTGCACGGCGACGAAGCTCGATCCGTCCATGCCGTCGCCGCGGCCGGCGACGACGCCCGCCTCGACCGCCTTCTTGCCTTTGGGATTTTCGGTGCCGTCCTCGTAGCCGGTCAGGTCGCGGCTGGCGCCGTACTGGAAACCGTCGACGACGCTCTCCTGCGCAAACGCCGGCGCGAGCGTCGCCGCGAGCGCCTGTGAGCGGAGCATAAGATCGCCGCGGTCATCGCCGCGGAGCCAGAGCCAGAGATGCGACTGCGTCGACGGCACCGTGAAGCCGCTGCCGGAATACGATGGAAATGTCCTGAGTCCTTGAATAGTGCCGCCAATCGCGAGCACGAGCGGCTCACCGAGACCGACGACCGTTTTGTCGCCGTCGGCGCTGTCGCACAGCGCGCGGAGCGCCTTTTTGGCCGCAGCCGCATCAATCAGTGTAAACGTCATGTACATCGCCAGCCGCGGGCAGCCCGCGAGAATGCCGGATTGCGTTTCACTCATGGCGCCTCCTATACGGATCTACGCGTATTTTGAATATCACGGAACGCTCTCAGGCTGCGGAGCGCCCGACCGCCAACCGCGAGACCGCCGGCGGAGGCGGCCTAAACGCCTTCTGACAAAATCTAGTAGATATCTTTTTAGCTCAACGAGCAGCGGCAACGGATCGGCGGCGGAATAATTGGCGATCGCTTGGATCCTGCGAAAATTCAGCACGAGCGAGAGCAGCTCCCGCACGACGGGACGGTTGTTTCGGTTGGAGGCAAGCGACGACAGGTATTGGCTCACCCAAAGCCAGGCGACACCGTCGGCGTACGCCGGCGCCGTCTCCGCTTTGCCGCCTGTGAAGGCGCGATAAAGCGTCAAGGGCACGTCACAGCCCAGCGCGCGCGACAAGCCCGTCGCGCGCACCGGCCGTGGGTCGGCCTTGATCAGCACGAGCTTCTCGTCTGTCGAGTCGCGGCGAAATTCCAGCGTGATCGGCCCGAAATAGCCCATGCGCCGCACGAGGCTAGTCGCGGCCGCCGCCGCCTCTTCGTCGTGCGCGCTCTCGCAAAAGACGTTCGACCCGAGCGAGTACGGATGCAGGAAGCGCCCGCCGCTCGAATAGGTAAAGAGTTTCAAGCGGCGGATCGCGTGCAGCGCGCCGACGCCGCCGCTGCGATCGACGACCATCGAGACGCCGATGCAGCGGTCGGCTTCCCCGGGCACGACTTTCACGATCAGGGGAAACGCGCCGAGCCGCCGGTAAATCTCCAGGCTGTTGTCGATCGCCTCGGCAGCGCCGTCGCCGGCGACCTTGGTAAATCGTCCGGTGGCCGCGTCCGCCGGCGCCGTCGCCGGAGGCGTGCGTAGGAGATAGCTGTGGCGAAAATCGAGCGCGGCGATGTAATCGCGCATCTCAAGCTCGTCGTTCGGCTGGAAAAATTCCGGCGTGTTCAGCCCGCAGGCGCGCGCCGCGGGATAAAGCCGGGAGAGATCGGTCATCGTCCGCAGCGTCTCCCAGGGCGGAGTGGTCAGAATATAATCGCCCGCCAGCGCACGATAGTGCTTCGCGACGAAGACCATGTAGCGATCGTTCGTCGCGACGATCAGACCGCCGCCCGGCGCGAGCTCGTCGAGCAGCGCCAGCGCGGCCTCGCCGGTGTCTTCGATCGTAAACGTGCGCGCGGCATAGCGCGAATAAAACCCCAGCGGCGAAGTGCCGTGGTGTGCGACGAGCACTTCGATGCCGGCGCGCCCGAGCGACTGGATGAACGCCAGCGCGCGCGGGTGCTCGGCGCCGAGGATGATCGCGCGCTCGACGCGCGCGCCGGCTGCTTCGCTGTCGCGATAAGTCATGACGGCTCTCGATCGGCGTCCACTCATAACAATTTTCCGTATGCTGCGCCACCCTCAACGATGTTCGTCTTGACAAACTAAATTTGTTAGTCTATACGAATATCAGATCGGATTGACCTACAGCGGCCGGAGGTCGTCGAACCCGGAGCCCGGAGCCATCGAGAATGGCCCGGGCTTTTTTGTTGGAGGCAATATGGCGGTAAACACGCAAAACTCCAGCGGCAGACGCCGCGTTAAAAGCTCTTTCTTCCTTCAAGGACGGCGCGAACTCGTGATCGTTCACGATAAAGAGGAATATCTCTTCGGAGTCCTGCCAGACGGAAAGCTTTCATTGGTAAAAAGAGAGCGAATCGCGGCAACGCCCGTGGGCGGCGAGAACACGTAGTCAGGGGCTACGGGAGGATTCGAGGATCGTACGATGTTTCCCGAAAGCATGCTGCGCAAGGCCTGGTCGCTCTGCCGCACGACCGAGGGCTGCCCCGCCGCGGCGATCCTCGGAGCCGCCGCATGGCTCGAGCAAAGCTACCGCGCGCCCGACTCCGGGACGGCGGCCACGATCGCGATCCATTATTTGACGCTCGCGTTGCGGCGCCCCACTGCGGACGAATGCGCCAGGGGCTACGTTTTGCGTGCCGCGCAATGGCGGCAGGAAGCGCAGCGCGCGGCCGAGCGCGATCGCCTCCGGCGCGCCCGCTGAACGTTGAAGCGGCCCACCGCGCCGCAACCGTAGCCGTGCTACAATGGAGCGGTGGACTTCGCCGCCTTCGCCGCGCTCTGCTACGAGCTCGAAAAAACTCCCGGCCGCCTCGCCAAGATCGCGGCCGCCGCGGAATATTTAAAGCGCCTCGATCGCGACGAGATCCGTCCCGGCGTCGCCTTTCTCTCCGGCCGCCCGTTTCCGGTCTCCGACCCGCGCACGCTCGACGTCGGCCCCGGCGCGCTCGCGGAAGCCTACGAGCTTCCGGAGACGCGCAACGGCGACAAACCGCTGACCATCCTCGAAGCCGCGGAAGACTTCGGCAAAATCGCCGAAGCCGCCGGCAAGGGCTCGCGCCGCGAGAAGTTCGCGCGTCTGCGCGCGCTGATCGAGAAGACCGCCCCTGCCGAGCGGCGGATTCTTTTTCGCATACTGCACAACGAGCTGCGCGTCGGCCTGCACGACGGGCTAATTCTCGAAGCGATCGCAAAAGCCTCCGCCGCCGATCTGAAGACGACGCGACGCGCCGCGCTCTTTCTCTCCGACCTGGCCGAGGTCGCGGCGATCGCCCTCCCCGGTGGCGCGGCGGCGCTGGAGCACGTCGACATCAAACTATTCGTGCCGCTGCTACCGATGCTTTCGGAATTGTCGGAAGATTTCGCGGAGATCTTCAAGGCGCACGGCGGCGCGACCGCGCTCGAATACAAGTACGACGGCGCGCGCATTCAGATGCACAAACAAGACGGCCGCGTGCGCATCTGGAGCCGCCGGTTGACGGAGGTAACGGACAGTATCCCCGAGATCGGCGCGCTCGCGCGAAGCGAGATCGCCGGCGACTCGTTCATCCTCGACGGGGAGGTCGTCGCGATCGGCAAGGACGGCCGGCCTTTCCCCTTCCAGGAGTTGATGCGCCGCTTCCGCCGCATCCATTGCATCGAGGCCGCCGCAGGCGAGATCCCCCTGCGGCTCTATCTCTTCGACTGCCTCTACCTCGACGGCGTCTCGCTGATCGACGAGCCGTACGAGCAGCGCTGGGCGAAGCTCGCGGAAATTACCAAGGGCAATCATCTCGCCGAGCGCCGCATCACCGGCGCCGCCGCCGAAGCGCAATCGTTTCTCGCAGAATCGCTCGCCGCCGGCCACGAAGGATTGATGGCGAAATCGCCCGCGAGCCCCTACATGCCCGGCAACCGCGGCAAGCTGTGGTTCAAGATCAAGCCGGCCGAGACGCTCGATTGCGTGATCGTCGCCGCCGACCGCGGCTCGGGGCGCCGCCGCGGCTGGCTCTCGAACTATCATCTCGCGGTCGCCGACGCCGTAGGCGGCTTCGCGCCTGTCGGTAAGACGTTTAAAGGGCTCACCGACAAGCAATTCGGCGCAATGACCGAGCGCCTGAGCGCGCTCAAGACCGGCGACGACGGCTACACCGTCACCGTAACGCCCGAGGTTGTCGTCGAGGTCGCGTACAACGAGATTCAAAAGAGCCCGCAGTACAGCTCGGGTTTCGCGCTCCGCTTCGCGCGCATCAAGCGCATCCGCGAAGACAAAGACCCGCGGCAGGCCTCCACGCTCGCCGAGCTGCAAGCGCTCTACGAGAAGCAGTTCACGGCGAAGAGCCGCCGTTGACAATCCAGCGCGCGCCGCTCTATGGAACGCACATGCTGATCGACGCGCACGCGCACATCGACAAGTACGGCGCGGCGCTGGACGCGGCGCTGAAGCAGATCGAGGAGCGCCGCATTCTCACCTGGGCGGTCGCGATGGACGTCCCCTCCTACCGCCGCACGCTGGAGATCGCGGAGCGATGCGCCTGGGTGAAACCCACCTTCGGCGTCCATCCCAACCGCGCGCACGAGTACGCGGCTGATTTAAAAGCGCTCGCGCCGCTGATCGAGGAAAGCCCCGCGCTCGGCGAGCTCGGCCTCGACTTTCACTGGGTGAAAGAGCCGGAGAAATATCCCGCCCAGAGAAAAGTGCTGGAATATTTTCTCGCCGCCGCGGGCGAGCAGGACAAGGCCCTCAACCTCCACACCAAGGGCGCCGAGCGGGAAATTCTCGATCTGCTGGAGCGCTACGCGATCCGCCGCGCTATCGTGCATTGGTATTCCGGCCCCGAGGACATCCTGCGCGCGCTGATCGATTACGGTGCCTACTTCACCTTCGGAGTCGAGCTGCTCACGTCCGACAAAATCCGCGCCCTCGCCCACGCCGTCCCGCTCGATCGCATAATTACAGAGACGGATAACCCTGGGGGCTTAAAATGGCTGACGGGTGAAGTCGGGATGCCGGAGGTGTTACTGCGGGTCGTTGACGAACTAGCGGTGCTGAAGGAAGCGAAGGCGGAGGAGATGGAAAAAAGAGTCGAGGAAAATTTTAGGAGATTGATGGGATCATTCTAAATCGGATTGCCTCGACGCGAGAGCGCGTCCAGCCACCGCGCCGATAATCTTTCATTTCATGCCCGCGTCGGCCCGTCCCGAGCGCCTCTTACGGGCCTCACGTGGCACCCTGGGTGAATTCGGTGAATTCCGCACATTGCTCGCCGCGCAGGTAGAAGCCGTGGATAAAGCGGAGGCGAATCTAGAAATATCCACAGAAATGTCGCGGAGTGTCGTGGGGGTGCCACACAATTTTTGAAAATAATTTCCGCGACGATCGTTAAAGCGCAACAAGGTCGCCCCGCCTTGACACCCGGGGCTGACCTGATCTTCAACGGTGATTTGCGGGGTCGCAGGCTGAAGGAATGGTAGACAAAGGAGCCCGAGAGCTATTTGCGTCTATCTTGACACTCTTCCCTTACCTGCTACCCGTGAATTAGTCTCTTCACCCCCAAATCCACGCCCAATCATACGGAGGTCCATATGTCGCTGGTCATGTCGAAGCAGGAACGCGAGGCATTTTTGGCCGATGTGCACATTGGCGTCGTCAGCATCGCTGATGAAGGCCGCGGGCCGCTGACGGTGCCGATCTGGTACGACTATCAGCCCGGAGGCGATCTGCGGATCGCGACCGACAGAGGGTCGCGCAAAGGGAAGCTGCTCGCGCGCGCCGGCCGGTTCAGCCTGCTCGCGCAGGTCGAGACGCCGCCGTACAAATACGTCAGCGTCGAAGGCCGCATCGTCGCCATCGAGCAGGCGGACATCGAGCGCGACATGCGTCCGGTCGCGCGCCGCTACCTGGGCCAAGAGGGCGGCGACGGCTTCATCGAGCGGATGCGCGGCGAGCTTGCCGACACCGCGATATTCCGCATGCGGCCGGAGCGCTGGCTGACATCGGACTTCTCGAAGGAATAGCGGCGGGCGCCCGTGCCCCTACAATGAAGCATCAATGTTCTGTCATTCTGAAGCGCAGCCGAAGAATCTCTCCGGAGGGATCCTTCGCTACGCTCATGATGACACGCGAAGGGCTCAGGATGACACAAGAAACGGCGAAACGGTCCATTATAGAGATCCGGAGATCAATGGATGGCACAGGTTTCTGTTCGGCCTCGTCGGCCTTTTGCCGATCGAGGAGCTGACGTAATCGGTCGATCGGGATTAGGGCACGGCGCGCCGTGCCCCTACATTTCCGCCCTCAGTCTTCGCTCCAGCTCCTTCTCCGTCACGCGGTATTTGAACGCCTTGCGGCCGTTGATGAGGAGCACCGGCACTTCGGCGCCATAGCGCGCGGCCAGCTCGGCCGAGGAATCGACGTCGATCTCTTCCAGCGCGAGGAGAAATTTCTGCGCCGCCGCGGCGACGGCGGCTTTCATCTCGTCGCACAGGCAGCAGTCTTTGCGCGTGTAGAGCGTGAGCGCGGCGGTCATTTCGCGGCGGCGGGAGCGGGCTCCGTGATAACGGACGGCGGGGGCTCTTTTGCGGCGTCCGCCGGCTCTTTCGGCGCGGACGGCGTCGTGGGCAGGCCGATAAGGCCTTTCGGAATCGCCAGGGCGCCGTAGATAAATTCCGAGAGCGTGCTGAGCGGCGCGGGCGTAACGCTCGCATCGTTGAACGGCCCCTGCACGCGGAAGCTCGCGACGAGCAGCGAATTCTTGACCGCCGCGAGCCCGGTGCCGATGACCGGAATGTAATTCCACGCGCGGTCGAGCCCCGGGAACGGGCGCACGGCGATGACGAAGTCGAGATCGCCTTTGGTCCCGTCGAGGTCGCCCTCGCCGGTAATGCGGAGATCGTCGCCGTCGAGCAAGAAGTTCTGCGTGGAATAAATTCCCTGCGCGATTTTGACGTCGGCCGAGACCGAGCGGAAGCGGATGCCCTCCTGGTTGATGTTGGGCAGCCTGAGCGTGAACCAGCGCGACAGGTCGAGAAAGCTCAGGATGCGGACCGCGAGCTGAAAGCGGCGCATCACGCCGTCCTCGATGCGCACGCGCAGCGCGCCGTTCAGGCTGCGGCGGCGCTCTTCGCCGGTCTTGCCGCGGAACTCGAGCTTGCCGGAGACGCGGACGGCGCCGCTGACCTCGTTGTTGCCGAGGTCGAACCAGCCGAGCACGGTCTGGAGCGGCACGCTTCGGATGTCCGGCTCGATCGTGAACGTCCCAGCCTCGCCGCGGTCGCTGAACGCGCCGGCGCCTTCGACCGTCCCGCCCTGCGCGCGCGCTTTGAAGCGCTCGAGCCGCCAGGTGCGGCGGTCCTCCACCAGGTCGGCGGTGAGGTCGGTGAAAACGAAATTGTCGTATTTCGCTTTCGCGAGCGAAAACTTGCCGCGCACTTGCAGGCGCTCGTACCACTCATCGTCCGGAATCACGTGGTGCGGCAGAATGTGCTGCACGTCGAGATCGGGCGAGGTGAGGTTGAACGACAGCATCGGGCGTTCGCCGCCGGTCCAGCGGCCGTCGAGCGCGATGGCGTCGCCGCCGATGCGCGCGCGCATGCCTTCGAGGTCGAGCGACGAGCCGGCGATACGCACGCGCCCGCTCACCTCGCGAAACGGCTCGTCGAAAACCGGCACCGGAATCTGCACGCCGACGAGCTCGAGCTGGCCGCTCACCTTCCTCGCCTCGGGCTGGACGAAACTGCCGGCAAAGCGGACATTGCCGCGCACGATGCCTGGACTTTTCGAGACGTCGAGCGGAAGCAGGAAGCCGAGGGCGTCCGGCGCTTTGACGGACTGCGATTCGATCGCGACGTCGTAGGCGCCGCCGGCGGCGAGATCTTTCAAGACCACGCGCAGCTGAAGATCGGAGCCGTTGAGCGTCGCGCGCG
Source organism: Pseudomonadota bacterium (assembly GCA_021324155.1). GTDB lineage: Bacteria > Desulfobacterota > Binatia > UBA9968 > UBA9968 > JAJPJQ01. The sequence continues at coordinate 80,674 of JAJPJQ010000024.1, read as the reverse complement.
CGCGCTCGGCGCTGATCTCGGCGGGCGAGAAATTGACGTCGCCTCTGATTTGATTGAGCGCGACGTCGCCGACGCGGAAATGGACGCCGTCGAGCGAGGCGACGCCGGAAAACTGCAGCGGCGCGGCGCCCTCGGAATGCACCGCGGCGTCGATGCGCGCGCGCCCGCCGATGTCGCGCAGGGCATCGAGCGTCTTGCCGGCCGACGCCGGCAGCAGCTCCGACGGCAGCTGCCGCCACGCTTCGGCGAGATCGGCATCGCCGCGCACGCGCAGGTCGAGCGGGCCGCCGCTGAACGGACGCCGGTGCGCGCCGCTCAGCTCCGTCAGCTGCGACTGGCCGAGCGTCGCGCGAAAATTTTTGTAGTAGAGCGTGCCTTTTTCGAAAACCAGCTGGCCGCCCGCGCCGCTGACCGCGAGCCGGCGCTCTCCGCCCCATGCGCCGCCCGCGTTGCGCAGCTCGGCGGTGAAAGCAAGGCTGTCGTCCTTGCCGCCCTGCGCGAACGGCCGCAGCTCGGAGAACGAGCCGGACAGCTCGGCGCTCGCGAGCCGGACCTCGCCGCGATCGAATCCGGCGGCGAGATCTTCCAGGCGCGGCGATTGCAGGAGCTTGGTCGGCAGAAGAGCGCGCGCGACCGTGACCGGCAAAAACGGCGTCGTCACGCGCAACGTTACGCGCGGGTCGGAGGTCTGGAGGCCGGCGAGCGTGCCGCGCGCGGAGAACTCGATGCGGTTCGAGTGCATTTCGAGCCGCTCGAAGCGGACGAGCTGCGGGTTCCAATCGGCGACCACATCCAAGCGTCCGTTTCCGAGAGCCGCGGCGGCCGGAAAGAGATCCGGCAGCTCCGCTTCGACCCCGGTGAAATGGACTTCGCCCGAGACGCGCGCGCCGCGCTCGGCGGTGCCCTGCAAGTGCAGCCGATACTTCAAATCGCCGCGCGGCGGATTCTCCGCGGCCGGCCGCCCAGCGATGTCCCAGAGAAACGCCGCGGGAGAAGCGGCGCTGGAGATGTAGGCGTCGACGCGCGCGCGCTTGGCGTCCAGATTTTCGTCGGCGAAAAACGACGTGCCCTCGAACGCCATGTCCGCCTGCCGCCCGCCGCGGCGGACGACGGTCTTGAAATCGAAATCGATCCCGGGTCCGGAGGGAATATCGGACTTGAACGCCTGCAGCGCTTGGCGCAGCCCTTCGCCGCGCAGGCGATGCAGCGCCAGATGCAGCGCTTGAAAGCGCGTCTCGACCGGCTCTCCTCCGGCCGCGCGGTCGGCGAAAAGAATCTCGCCGCCGTCGATGCCAAGCTCGCGGAAATCGAGCGCGAAGCCGCCTTGCTCGCGGTGGAGCGGCAGATTCGAGATCAGATCCATCCAGGGAATTTTGCCGTGCTCGTCGCGGACGATCTCGGCCCGCGGCCGGTCAAGATGGACGGCGTAGAAAACCAGCCGGCGCTGAAACAGCGGCAGCAGCGCGACGCGGATCAAGACTTTAGGCGCGGCAACGACGGTCATATTGCCGTCGCCGCTCTTGAGCGCGAAATCCTTGAACGCAACGCCGAGAACGCGGCCGACCTCGACTTCGGACGCGCCGATCTCGAGTTTGAGGCCGCTGCGCGCCTCGAACTCGCCGACGAGATAGCGCCGGAGCTCGCCCACCTGGATCATATGATAGAAAGCGACCGCCGCCGCGATGACAAAAAGCAAGAAAGCGCCCGCCGAAACGGCGGCGATGGCGAGGAATTTCCTCATCAAACGTGATGCTAAAGCAACTTCCTCGCGCGCGCAACACAAAAAACGCCCGCCACGACGGTAGTTTTCGACACTTTGGGGCTGTTGACTTCCAGCACCTCAGCGCTACACTCCAACTACCGGTACACACGTCATGTCCAGGGGCCTTATCGCCTTCTCGGCCGCCGTCATCTTCTTCAGCGTCGTCGCAACACCGGCGACCTTCGCGTCGAATCACAAATCTCGAAAACACCGTGTCGCAAACGTACTGTTAGTATGGAAACGCGCGACCCCGGTGCGCGATACTGCTCCGCTGGACGCGGTCTTCGAAGAGCACAAGAAGGCCGCTTCGGCTTTGCAGGCCGCGCCGGTCCTCGACGTGTCTCTCATGCGCTCGGCGATTCAGCGCCAACCGCTGTCGGAGGATGTTTCACGTATGAGAACATCACCCCATATCCTCGCATCCGTTCTACTACTCTGAGACCGCCCGCGGCCTATTCGCAGCGCACTGTTCCATCGCAACATTGTTTCTGACTCGGCGCCGAGGCTTTACCGAAAACGGCGATGCAAGGAGACGAGGGAGAATGCGGTTTTTAATTACGGGTGGTGCGGGTTTCGTCGGTTCGCATCTTACCGACGCCCTTTTGCAGAGAGGCGATGAAGTCACCGTGCTCGACATCGCCTCGGACCTCAAAGTACGTCAGCACGCGGGCAATCGAAAATTTCGCTATGTCAGCGGATCGGTCCTCGACCGCCGCGTGGTCGAATCGCTGGTATCGTGGTGCGACGTGATCTATCACATGGCGGCGGTCGTAGGCGTCGAGCACTACGTGAGCGATCCCTATCAGGTGCTGAACGTGAACGTGAACGGAACGCAAAACATTCTTGCCGCGGCGGAAAAAGAGCGTAAAAAGGTCGTGTTCACCTCGACCTCCGAAGTGTACGGCAAGAATTCCTCGGTGCCGTTCGCCGAAGACGCAGATCGCGTGCTCGGCTCGACCGAAGTCGACCGCTGGAGCTATTCGACGTCGAAAGCGGTCGGCGAACACTTCTGCTTCGGCTTCGCCAAGCGCGGGCTGCCTGTGGTCGTTACGCGGTACTTCAACGTGTACGGCCCGAGGCTCGACCGCGTCAACGCGGGACGGGTCATGGCCATCTTCTTCGGCCAGCTGCTCCGCGGCGCGCCGCTCACCGTGATCGGCGACGGACGACAGACGCGCTGTTTCACTTACATCGAGGACGCGATCCGCGCCACCATCGCCGCCGGGCTCGTGAAAGAGGCGGTAGGTCAAGTGATCAATATCGGATCGGACGAGGAAGTCACGATCCACGACCTGGCCCGGCGGATGATCCGTCTGTCCGGACAGCGCGCCTCGATCGTCTTCGTTCCTGAAGTCGAGGCGTACGGACGCGGCTATGAAGATATCCGCCGCAGAGTGCCGGACATCACAAAGATGCGGGAGATTCTCGGCGTAGCGCCGCGCGTCGCGCTCGACGACGGCCTGAAGCGAACGATCGATTGGTTTTCACGCGAGGGAACGACCGCGGAATGGCTCGCGGCGATGGATGAGCCGCAAACGGAAATCGAATTTCCGCCGCGTAACGGCCCTCGGGCGTAAAACTGCCTTGACAGCTCTGCGGCAAGTTGCTAGAGAATTTATTCTAGCCACGGTTTCCGCCAAGTGAAATTTATGCTGGAGCGCGAAGAAGAGCTGTTGAACAGTCGGCAAGTCGCGATCATACTGGATGTGAGTCCCGATACCGTCAACGAATTCGCGCGTAAAAACTTGTTGCCGGGATTCAAAAAAGGGAAGCAGTGGCGTTTCAAGAAAAAAGACGTCTCCATCTTCACGAAAAGGCAACCCGGAACGATCCCGGTCGCTTGATCGCGAACGAACATTTTCTTCGAGGTCGCCGATTATGCGCGAGATAGAAGCCCACGAGAGCAAGCTCTACTCCGACTTGGCGCCGCTGTACGACAAGACCTTCGGCAAGATCTTTTACGCGCGGCTTCGCAGCGTGATCGAGGCGCTCGATATACCGCGTGGGGCGCGCGTTCTCGAAGTCGGCGCGGGGACCGGCACCTCTTTTCCGGCGTATCCGCGCCACTGCGAAGTCGTCGGCATCGATCTCGCGCCCGACATGCTGGCGCGCGCTCAGGAAAAAATCCTCGAGAACGAATGGCACCATATCCGCGTGCTCGAGATGAATGCCTTGGATTTGAAGTTCCCCGACAACAACTTCGATTATGTCATGGCCTTCCACGTCGTCACCGTCGTGCCCGATCCAGTGAAGCTGATCGAGGAGGCGAAACGCGTCTGTAAGCCGGGCGGCAAGATCGTCGTCGTGAATCACTTCACGAGCACATCTCCGGTTTTGGGATTTTTAACCGAAGCGCTCGATCCCGTGACGCGGTATCTCGGCTGGAGCACGAAGCTGAAAATGAAGCCCTTCATCGAAGAAGCACACCTCAATATCGACGAAGTCTACAAATTATCGAAGCTCTCTCTCCACTCGGTCCTGATCGGCACGAACGACAAAAGCACGGACCACTAGAATCTCGCGCTAACCTTCGATTTTCAAATTTCCTGGCTAGCGACGCGGAAGCGTTTCAGGCGGGTCTATGATGCCGTCGAGGACATTCACCGCTTCGTCGCAAAGAGTTCGTAACGCGATCGGCGTTCGGGAACCTCGGTCTCGGAAGATCAAGATACTCAGCGCGGCAGCTCTTTGCCATCCGGTTTTTTCGCCACTTCGTCCTTCGGCCGTTCGCGGTCCTCGCCTCCGACGGCTTTTCTGAAGTCGCGAATCGCCTTGCCGAGACCGCTGCCGATTTGCGGCAGCTTCCCGGGACCGAATACGACGAGCGCGATGATGAGAATAATGACCAACTCTTGCACGCCAAGACCGAACATAAATTCTCCTTTGTCTCCGCGGCCCACCGAAGGCTCCGTCGGCTCAAAACGAACGCGTCGCAGTCGGATTTGATTCACTAACATAGCAGGTTTCGAATCCCGTGTAAGCCGAAAATTGCGTATGGCGGACTTACATTTGCAAATACCCCGGGCAACGGCTAAGAAGAAGCGTTGTCCTGGGCGAGGAGCGCGGCGTGGCCTCTCTGAATCACGAAACCGTCCGTGAAATGATCCGCACCGGAACGCCGGACCGGGTCCTGCGCCTTATCGGCAAGAGTCATCCGGCGGATCTTGCGCCGCTGTTCAAAGATCTCGAGCCGAGTGAAGCGCGTCTTCTATTCGACGTTCTGTTTTCCACGCGCAAAGCCGCCAAGACGCTGAAAGAGCTGCCGCCCGATCTCCTACCCGACGTTCTCGGGCTCATCGAGGACGAGAAGCTCGCCCGCGTGATCGCGCGCGCGGACCCCGACGACGCCGTCGCTTTCATCGCGAGCCTGCCCGAAGAGCGGAAGGAAAAGCTGCTCGGCTTCATGGATCCGGAGCAGAGGGCCGGCTTCAATAAGATGATCAGCTATCCGGAAGGCAGCGTCGGCCGGATCATGACGACCGACCTGCTCGCGCTATCGCCGGAGACGACGGCGCAGGGCGCCATCGACAAAATCCGCGAGCGCGGAGAGCTGGAAACTTTTTTCTATCTCTATGTCGTCGACGATAGCGGCAAACTGACCGGGGTCGTGCCGATCCGCAATCTCGTGGTCGCGCCTCCCACGCGACCGCTACGCGATATGATGATCCACGATCCGATTCGCGCCGAAGTGACAATGGACCAGGAGGAAGCCGCGCGACTGGTCTCGAAATACGACCTACTCGCGCTTCCGATCGTCGATCACGACGGCCGGCTCGCCGGCCTGATCACCGTCGACGACGTCATCGACGTCATCGCCGACGAGACAACCGAAGACATGTACAAGATGGCCGGCGTCGGCATCAAAGAGCGCGCGTTCAGTCCGCTGCGCGAATCGGCCGCGCGGCGCATCCCGTGGCTCGGATTCAACATGGTATGGGCGTTTGCCGCCGCCTCCGTCATCAGCGCATTCGAAAAGACCATCGGCCAGGTACCGGCGCTCGCGATCTTCATGCCGATCATCGCCGGCCAGGCCGGCAACGCCGGCATTCAGACGGCGACCGTGGTCGTGCGCTCGATGGCGCTGGGGGAAATCGAACAGTCGAACCTCTTCCATCTGCTGCGCAAGGAGTGGGGACTCGGATTGATCAAAGGGACGCTGTTCGGCACGGTGCTGGGCGTCATCGCGTGGCTCTGGAGAGGCAACGCCGCGCTCGGCCTTGTCGCGGGCGTCGCGATGTTTTTAAACATGCTCGTCGCCGCGACCGGCGGCGTGCTCGTCCCGACGGCGCTCCGGAGGCTCGGTCTCGACCCCGCGACCGTCGCCGGCGTCTTCGATACGATGCTCACCGACTTTATGGGTTTCTTGATTTTTCTCGGTCTCGCGACCCTGCTGATCCACTTCCTGACTTAATCTTCCATCTCGGCCACGATCGTCTGGGGCGCGGGTTTTCTTCGGAGGATGAAGATCAAGCCGCCGATCAGGCTGTCGATCACGATCACGGCAAACCACAGAAGGCCGAAGGCGATTGCATGCGCGGAGCTGACGCCGATGCGGGTCAACAGGAAAAGATAACCGCCTTCGCGCAGCCCGATGCCGTTCAGACTTACGGGCAGAGCGCTGAAAGTGCCGACCAGCGGATAAATGATCAGCGCGTAAGACCATGGAATGTAGAAGCCGAGGGCGCGGCCGATGAGCACGTGCATCCAGGCCTGAATGAAGTGGACGACGAGGGAAATCAACATCGCGTTGACGACCGCGTGCCAGTGCCGCGGATATCTTTGCAGTGCGATGTGGAGATTTTTCATGATGCGGTGGTTTTTTCCCGGCATGATATGGCTTAGGAACGGCAGCGAAAGAACGCCCAGCAACAATCCCGCTGCGATGGCGTAGGTAACGTAGACAATCGTCGCCGGAAGGTCATATTCGGGAAACAGCATCAAGGCGATGGCGCCGATCCACACCAGCACTGCCATGCCGATGGCGCGGTCGGCGAGAACGGATATCGTCGCGAAGGCCGTCGCCCCGGCGTAGTCTTTCCGGTTCGCGCCTTCGCGCGCGAGATAAACGACCCGGCCCACGTCGCCGCCGACCGTGCTCGGGGTAAAAAGACTGAAGAACATGCCGATGAAGTAATAGATCGTGAAATCCGACAGCGGATTGTCGAACCCGACCGTGCGCGCGAGCAGCGCCCAGCGAATAGAGCTCAAACCCTGCCCGACGAGATAGACCAGCAGGCAGATCGCGATGTAAGAGAACTTGGCGTTCGAGAGCGCCTCGCGCAGATGCACGAGATCGATGTTCGAGAGAAAAAAGGCGAGCAGCCCGAGACTGATGGCAGCCTTGAGAAAAGTCATGACGGAATTCTTCACGACCGCGTCGCTCCCCTGCCGCTGAAACTGTCTTCCGACCGCACCGCGATGCCGCGGCGCCTGAGCCAAAAGGTGAAGACACCGCCGCCGCGCACGATGCGCCCCTCGCGGTAGACTCTCCGCACTCCGCACGATGGGCTCTTTTCTTTGAGGATCGCTTCCGTCGCCTGCGATGCCAGCGCGCGTCGGAGAGCACGTCGCGCGCCTCGCAAGAGGCTCGCGGTTCGATCGCGGCCGCGGTTGTCGACGACCGACGCCTGTCCCGCGACCGCTTCTCGCGCTCCACCGCCGCTGAATTCGACCGGCGGCCGCGGCACACCCCAGCCCGCGAGTTTCTCCGGGCACACAGCGACGTACTTTTTGCCTTTCAAATAGCGCAGAACGCCGGCGTGAGCTCGGTGCTCGCCGTTGTAACGGCAACGCTTGCCGACGAGACACGCGGAGACGACGACCGTAGTCCGCTTCATCGCTTGCCTTCCGGCGGATTCATCAGAGCGGCCGCATCGTCTTTTTCCACACCGTGGACAAGGACCTTTCGTCCTTCCACGCGCAGCCTTCCCTCGCTGTAAAGCTGAATAGCGCGCGGGTATATCCGGTGCTCTTGTTTCAAGATGCGCGCCGCGAGCGTTTCCTCGGTGTCGTCGGGATAGGCGGGCACGATGGCCTGAATGATGATCGGCCCCTGATCGCATTCTTCGTTGACGAAATGCACCGTGCAGCCCGCGAAGCGCACGCCGTATTCCACCGCCTGCTTCTGGCCGTGCAGTCCGGGAAAAGCCGGCAGCAGCGCGGGATGAATATTCATGATCCGGTTCGAATAGGCCTTCACCAGCACCGGCGAAAGCAGCCGCATGAAGCCGGCGAGAATGACGAGTTCGACGCCGCGCGCGTGGAGCAGCTTGACGATCGCTTCGTCGTACGCCTCCCGGCTGGAAAATTGCTTGTGGTCGAGGACCTCGGTCGGAATGCCGTGGTTTTTGGCGCGCACCAGGCCGTAGGCGCTCTCTTTGTTGCTGATCACGACCCGGACGACGGCGTCGAGCCGCTTCGCTTCGATCGCATCGATGATCGACTGGAGATTCGTGCCGCCGCCGGAAATCAGCACGCCTAAAGGCACCTGCCGCTTCATTGCATTTTCAAGAGACGAGTTGCGCCCCCCGTGCTCCTTTCCTGATCTCGCCGATCATTGCGTAGCGCTCGCCCATTTTCTTTAGCGCGCTTTCGACGCCCGACACGTCGTCTTTGCCGACCACGAGAATCATGCCGATTCCGTTGTTGAACGTCCGATCCATCTCGAGCTGCGTCACCCTTCCGAATCGTTGAATAAGCTCGAAGATCGGCGGCACCGTCCAGGTTTTCCGGCGGATGAAAGCGCGCCGCCCTTCCGGCAGCACGCGCGGCAGATTTCCCGGAATCCCGCCGCCGGTGATGTGCGCCATCCCCTTGATGCGGTAGTCGCGCAAGAGCGCGCGCACGAGCTTGACGTAGATACGCGTCGGCTCGAGCATCTCCTCGCCGAGCGTGCGCCCGAGCTCGGCGATGCGGTCCTCTAGGCGTAGCCCTTGGACGTCGAGCAGGACTTTTCGCGCGAGCGAGTAGCCGTTGCTGTGGAGGCCGGTCGAGGCGAGGCCGATGAGCGCGTCGCCGGGCGCGATCGCCTTGGGATCGGGAATCTGCTCGCGCTCGACGACGCCGACGGCGAAGCCCGCGAGATCGTATTCGCCGCCGGGAAAATCGCCGGGGTGCTCCGCCGTCTCGCCGCCGATCAGGACGCAGCCCGCCTGGATGCAGCCATCGGCGACGCCGCGAATAACTTTGTCGGCAACGCCGACGTCGAGCCTGCCGCAGACGAAGTAATCGAGGAAGAAAATCGGCTCGGCGCTTTGCGTCAGGATATCGTTCACGCTCATGGCGACGAGGTCGATGCCGATCGTGTCGTGAATGCCGGTCATGAATGCGATCTTGAGCTTTGTCCCGACGCCGTCGGTCGACGAGACGAGCACCGGATGGCGGTACTTCAACGTCTTGACGTCGAAGAGCCCGCTGAAGCCGCCGACGCCGGCGAGCAGTCCGGGGCGCGCGGTCTTGAGCGCCGCGCCGCGGATACGCCGCACCAGCCGATCGCCGGCGGCGATGTCGACTCCGGCGCCCTTGTAGGTAATGCGTTTGCGCGCCATCGAAATGTTACGCCGACAATTTCACCGGCGGGTTCGCCGCGGATCGCCCGAGCATCGCGCGGATCACCAGCCCGTATCGGCCGAATTCTGCGCCGCTCGTCATCTCGATCGTTCGCGGACGTTCGAGAGCGATCGGCAGACGCTCGAGCACGCGTCCCGGCCGCGCCGACATGACGACGACGGTATCGGAGAGCAACACGGCCTCTTGAATGTTGTGTGTCACGAAAACAACCGTCATTTTTTTCTCGCCCCAGATTCTTAGCAGCTCCAGATCGAGCTCCTCGCGCGTCATCGCGTCGAGCGCTCCGAACGGCTCGTCCATCAACAGGATGCCGGGATCGGTGACCAGAGCGCGACAGAGCGAGACGCGCTGCTGCATGCCGCCGGAGAGCCGATAAGGCGCCTCGTCGTAAAAATCCTCGAGGCCGACGAGCGCGAGAAGCGAGCGCGCCTTATCCTCGTAATCCCTCGGATTGCGGCCGGCGAATTCCACCGGAAGCATGACGTTTTCGGCGACGGTGCGCCATTTCAGTAGCACCGGCGCCTGAAAAACCATTCCGACGTTGGCCAGCGGCCCGTCGACGAGTCGGCCTCCAACGCGAACCGCTCCTCGACTGGCGGGAATCAGGCCGGAAATTATTTTCAGCAGCGTGCTCTTGCCGCATCCGGACGGCCCGACGAGCGACACGAAACTGCCTTCTTCGATATCGAAAGAGACTCGGTCGAGAGCCCGGACGCCGTGCGCGCCGCTTTCGAACGTTTTGTCGACTTCCTCGACGGCGATGAGCGGCGCCACGTCGCTATTTCTTGACGAATTGATTGGTGTACACTTCGTCGACGGTGACTTTCCTGCCGACGTCGAAAAATTCGTTGGTGATTTTGACCGTTTTGTCCATGATGTCGGGCTTCATGTAGCCCAGCCCCGACTGCAGCGACTCCGGCGGAAAAAATATTTCCTCCACTCCGTTTTTCAGCTGCACGCGCATGAGCTCGCGGTCGAGCTCGGGCTTCTGCTTGAGCAGAATCGCGAGCGCCTCGTCCTGATGATCGCGCACGTAACGGAGCCCTTCCATCGTCCCCTCTACGTAAGCGCGAACAAAGTCGGGCCGGCGCTTGATGTCGTCTTCCTTGACGATCAGCGAGCTGCCGTAGATATCGAGGCCGTTGTCCTTCAGATACACGCGCTTCAACTTCATGCCCTGCTTCGCCGCGGCCATCTCGGCGACCTCGTCGTTCGAGGCGCGGAACATCAAAATAAAATCGACTTTCTTTGCGACGAGCGCCGCGGGCTGCAGCGCCGGCGCGGTCTCCTGAATTTTGATCGATTTGTAATCGATGTTGTTGATCCGGCTAAAAGCCGGCATGAGATACCACTGCGCCTGGCCGGGGCTGATCGCGAACGATTTGCCCTCGAGGTCTTTGAGAGTTTTGATCGGCGAGTCGTCGCGCCAGAGGATCGTGGTCGCAACGTAACCGAGCTGGGCAACCGCCTGGACCTGGCTGCCGCGCGAGCGCGCGACGATCGTCGTCGTCAGGTCGGCATAGCCGAAATCGGCCAGCCCGGCCGCGACCGCCTTTATAGTGTCTGCCGATCCGGTGCCGGCCTGGATGTTAACATTTAAGCCGCGCTTGGCGTAGAAGCCCTTCTCCGCGGCAACGAACCACGGCGCGTGCTTGCCACCGAGAATGAAATCGAGCTTGACTGTCGCCGGCGTCATCGCGCCCTTTTCCGCGGCGGCGGCGTGCAACGGCGCTACTGCGATCAACGCTATGGCGAACAGAGACGCAATTAATCTCGCCTTCATGACACCCTCCGTCAAAACGAGCCTTCGATCTGCCGCACCTCGGCGCTCCACGGAATCCACTTTCTCTGCAGCATCTCCACCACGGCAAACAATAAAAGCGAGAGCAGCGCGAGAATCAGCAGAATCACGAGCGCGAAGGCCGTATCCAGACTGTAATTCGCCTGCAGTACGAGATAGCCGAGCCCTTCGTTCGCGGCGACGAACTCGGCGACGATCGCGCCGGTGACGGAGAGTACGAGCGCGACTTTGACGCCGGCGAAGAGGTACGGGAGTGCGTTCGGCAGCCGAATTTTCTTGAACACGCCCCAAGCCGAACCGCGGTTGATGCGTGCCAGATCGATCAGCTCGGGCTCGACCTCTTTCAGGCCGACGACGGTGTTGACGACGATCGGGAAGAAGGCGACGAGAAATGCGATCGCGATTTTCGAAAACAATCCGTAGCCGATCCAGATAACCATCAAGGGCGCGAACGCGCTTTTCGGCATCGCGTACAGAATCACGATGAGCGGATAAATCGTATTGTGGAGATGGCGCGAATAGACGACGGCGATCGCAAATGCGACGCCGAGAACGAGCGAAAGAGCGAATCCGCCCACCGCTTCGGCGAAAGTGATGAGAGAGTGGTGTCCGAGAATGAAGAATTTCGCGGTAAACGCATGGTACAGGTCTTTCGGCGGCGGGAGAATAAACGAGGGAACGCGCGCAAACTTCACTAACACTTCCCACACCACGAGCAGCGCCAGGAAAAACAGCACCGGCTCGGCGATATCCTTGAGGGATAGTTTCAAGCTTGTTCTCGGGTGGAGGATGTCAAACGAACTTAAAGGAAACCCCTTTACCTGTCAAGGAAGTTTCCTCGATAGACGCCCGCAATGAGCCTATGTTTTTGGCGATTGACAAGCGCCGGGTCCCGGACTAAAACCTGCCCTTATTATCGATAGCTTCGAGCATTCAAGGGCTGTGAGTTCGGCTAAATCTTAAGACCATCGGGAGGCTTGGATGCTGCTCCGCAGTACTGTATTGGCGTCGCTTCTCGCATTCACGGCGACGCCGGCACTAGCGCAATCGAACGGCGAAGGCGGGCTGAAGTCGGAGATCACGAGCGTCGCGATTCCCGGCGACCGGCGGCCCGTCGTTACATTCAAAATCACCGACGCGAAGGGAAAGCCGCTCGAGCTCGCCGACCTTGACGCGGACAGCGTCAAGTTTACGATTGCGGCGCTGAAAACAAATAAAGACGGCGCGCCCGGATATCAAAATTACATTCTCTCGCGAGTCGCCGGCAAAGAATACGTCTACAAAGGCGCGACGCGGAAGCCGACGCTCTCCGAGACCTCGCAGCCGTCGTCCGACGACGCCGGCGTTCTCCGCCGCACCGGCGCGGGCGCGTATACGTATACGTTCAAGACGGCGCTGCCGGCTAATTTCGAGCGCGGCGCGACGCATGTAGTCGGCGGCGAGCTGACGCGCGGCAACCGCCGCTACGCCGCCAATCCGCTCTACGAGTTCGTGCCCGCCGGCGGCAAGGTGCAGACGCATTGGGACCTTGCGGCGACTGCTTCCTGCAACACATGCCACGATCCGCTGCGCGCGCACGGCGGCCGCGCGCGCGATACCGGGTACTGCGCGCTTTGCCACACCTCACAGCTCTCGGATCCCGAGACCGGCGAGAATCTCGATTTCAAATATTTCGTGCACAAGCTCCACCGCGGCAAATATCTGCCGAGTGTAAAAGACGGCAAGCCGTATTTCATCGTGGGCGTGAACCAGCGCGTATTCGATTACTCGACGGTGGTCTCGCCGCAGTCGGTCGTCACGGAAACCATTCCGAAAGAATATCGCAACTGCTACGCCTGCCACTCCAGTCCGAAAGTGACGTTCTGGAAAACCGTGCCGTCGAGCGTCGGCTGCGTTTCGTGCCACGACGATCTGAATCTGCGCACGGGCCAGAATCACAGCCCCGGCCCCGCGCGCGAGGGAACCTGCGTCAATTGCCACGCGCCGGACGGGCCGGAGTTCGGCCCTTCGGTGGTAGGCGCGCACACGTTTCCGGGAAACTGGAGCCAGCTACCCGGGATCGTCTTCGACATCCTCAAGATCGAGGGCGGCGCGCCGGGAACGAATCCCGTCGTGACCTTCAGCCTCAAAGACAAGAAAGGCGCGCCTGTCAACGCGTCGCAGATGAACAATCTCGGCCTCGTCCTCGCCTGGCCCACGGTCGATTACAAAATCGAGGTGCCCGAGGACGCGAGAAAAGCGACCCCGCTGGGCAACGGAATTCACACCTATAAATTCAATTATACGATTCCGGCGGATGCGACGGGATCCGGCGCGGTCGGGATTCAGGGCTATCGCCTATTTGAGGTGAAACGTCCGGGCGGAACCGTAGTCGAAAAAAGCCAGCGCGACGCCGGCCACAACGTTGTGAAATATTTCCCGATCACCGACAAAGTCGCCGTGCCGCGCCGGATCGCCGTCAAGACCGAAAATTGCAACGCGTGCCACTTGAAGCTGCAGCCGCACGGCGAGCAGCGCAACAACACCGAATTCTGCGTCATGTGTCACAACGCGAACCACACCGACGCGGAGAAACGCAAAACCGCCAAAGGCCCGATGCCGCCGGAAAGCGTCCATTACAAGCGGCTCATCCACCGGATTCATACCGGAGAGAATGCGGGCGAGCCGTTCACCGTCTACGGCGGTCCGGCGAATTCGCCCGTGCCGGTCGATTTCAGCCACGTGCGGTTTCCGGGCGACCGCCGCAATTGCCTCAAGTGCCACGAAAAAGGCGCCAACGAGCTGCCGCTCGCCGCGGGCGTCCTGTCGACACCCATTCAGCAGGCCGACGGCAGTGTGAAAATGTTGTCGCCGATCATGAGCGCGTGCGTCGGCTGCCACAACAAAGAGCCCGCGCAGGTCCACATGCTGGCGCAGACTTCGGCCGGCGGCCGCGAGAGCTGCGTCGTCTGCCACGGCGCCGGGCGGGACTTCGCGGTCGATAAAGTGCATCTAAAAGGCAGGCAATAGCGCGAGCGTTCATTGAGTTTATCTGCGGGCGGCCTAGACTGAATGGATGGAGCCGCGCAACACAGCCGATCCGAACGCGCCCAGGAAGGATCCACCCGCCGACCGCAAGAAGCCGCCTCGTAAAGATCCACCGGCGGACGATCGGCGGCGCAAACGGCCGCCTGCCGGCGATCCGCCGACAAAACGCAAGATCAAAGTAGCGGGTGGAGATCGAGGACTTCAGTCCTCGCGCGCTTCTTTCTTGAGCTGACTTTTCTCGAGCAGCAGCGCGCGTTTCTGCAGGATCAGATCGCGCTCCTGCGCTAGGTGGCGCTCGACGGCGCGGGCGAATTTCTGATCGGCGAGATAGTGCATGCTGGTCGTCATCTGCGGCTCGAGCCCGCGCAACTGCTTGAAGCTGCCGCCGGCCCCGGCCTCGAAGCGGTCGAGGCCCGCGCGGATGCAGTGCTCGATCGCCGCGTAATAGCAGACGTTGAAGTGCAAAAACGGCTCTTCCTCGAAAGCGCCCCAGTAGCGGCCGTAGAGCGCCGAGTCTCCGCGGACGTTGAAGGTTCCCGCGATGATCTTCCCCTTCCGCTCGGCGAAAATGAGGCAGAGATAAGGGACGAAGCGGCGCGCGAGCTCGTCGAAGAATTGGCGCGTCAGGTACTGCCGCCCGTAATAAAGATTGTCAACGTGGCCTTTATACAACGAGAACATCGTGCGCAGGTGCTCGCGCGTCGCTTCCTGGCCTTCGACGACGCGGATTGCGATGCCGTGCTCGGCGATGGCGCGGCGCTCGCGCTTGATTTTATTGCGCCGGTCGCTGCGGAAAGAGCCGAGATACTCGTCGAACGAGTTGTAGCCGCGGTTCTCCCAATGAAACTGGAGACCGATGCGGCGGACGAAACCCGCTTCGGCGAGCGCATCCGCCTCATCCTCGCGGCAGAAGTTCACGTGCGCCGAGGAGATTTTATTTTGCCGCGCGATCTCCGCCAGCGCGCGGCCCATCGCCTGAACCAACAGCCGGCGATCGGCTCCGGCGGTCAGGAACCGCGCGCCGGTCACCGGAGTGAACGGTACGCCGACCAGGATTTTTGGGTAGTACGCGATGCCGAGCCGGTGAGCGAAGTCGGCCCATTCGTAATCGAAGACGAATTCGCCCATGCTGTGGAGCTTCAAATACATCGGGCACGCTCCGACGATCTCGCCGCCGCGCTCGGCGACGAGGTGCTGCGGCACCCACCCCGTCTGCTCCTCGACGCAGCCGGTCGCCTCGAGCGCCTCGAGCCAGTCCCAGCGCATGAACGGCGACCCGCCGTCGACGAGCCGATCCCAGCCGTCGCGCGGAATATCCTTGATCGCGCGGACAATTCGTATCGTTGCCGGGGCGCTCATGAACGAAAATCCTATCATTTAGCCGCTCGACGGCAAACCCGCGCGTTTGACAAACAGGCCCCGTGACCATAAATTTTATTGCAATGGTCGTTTACGATCTCATTTGCGCAGCCGAGCACCGCTTCGAAGGCTGGTTCCCGAGCTTCGAAGGCTATCAGGAGCAGGCCAAAAAAGGCCTCATCTCCTGCCCTTCCTGCGGCAGCACCGAGGTGGAGAAGCTGCCGCACGCGTGCGCCGTGCACGTTAAAAAAGAAACCCCAGCGCCGCGGCCGGAGACGCCGGCGCCGGCTCCCGCCCTGTCGGAAGCCGAGGTCAAGGAATTGCTCGTGCGCATGAATCAATACGTCCGCGATAATTTCGAGAACGTCGGGCCGCGCTTCGCGGCCGAGGCGCGCGCGATTTATCACGGCGAAAAAGAAGAGAAGCCGATCTACGGCAGCGCCACGCAAGACGAGCGCCGCGAGCTCGACGACGAGGGCGTGCCCTACGGCATTTTGCCGAAGCCCAAGCTCGACAGCTAAAACCTTCCTCAGAATTACGGAGGTCACGAGACGAGTGGCAGATTCCGCCGACAACCCCGGAGTCATTGCGCCGCCTCCGTTGATCTACGCCGGCGCGTTTTTGATCGCGCTCTTGCTTCACCGGCTCGCACCGCTTCCCATTTTCGGCCGAGCCTTGTGGCCGGGACTCGCCTTCGTCGTGATTGGCGTAGCTCTCGCGATCTGGGGACGAAATACGCTCGTATCAGCCGGCACGAACGTCAATCCGACGCGCCCTGCGACGACGATTGTCGATTCCGGTCCGTATCGCTTCACCCGCAATCCACTCTATGTGTCGCTTACGGTCATGTATGTGGGCTTGACGCTCGCGTTCGACACCTGGTGGGGATTCATCCTGCTCGTGCCGGTACTCATCGTCATGCATGTCGCAGTCATCCGGCGCGAGGAGCGGTATCTGGAAAATAAATTCGGCGAGGCCTACCGCCGCTACCGCGAAAGGGTTCGACGGTATCTTTGAGCGGAGCTTGACAGACTACCGGCCGAGCATCTTTTTTAACTGCTCCTTATTAACCTTGCCCAAATCGGTGTGCGGCAGCGCATCGACGATCTCAACCGTTTTGGGAACTTTGTAAGGCGCCAGCCGTTCCTTGCAGAACTGAGTCAATTCGTCGCCGCGAAGCGCGGCTCCTTGGCGGGGCACGATCACGGCCTTCACGATTTCGCCCCAGTCAGGATCGGGCACGCCGATCACGGCGGCTTCGAGCACATCCGGGTGATGATAAAGGACGGTCTCGATTTCCAGCGGATAGACGCTGATCCCGCCGCTTTTCACCATGTCCTTTTTTCGCCCGACGACGTACAGGTAGCCTTCGTCGTCGAAATATCCCAGGTCGCCGGTGTGAAACCATCCGTCGCGAAACGACGCTTCGGTGGCTGCGGCGTTTTTGTAGTAGCCCTGCGTCGCGAGCGGGCTCTTGGTGAGAATCTCCCCGACCTCTCCCATCGCCATCGGCCGGCCGGTTTCGTCGATGATTTTAAGTTCGGTGCACCAGACGGGGCGCCCCGCCGACGCCGGCTTCGTCGCCATGTCCGCGGGCTTCGATATCGCCATCTGGCCGGAGTCGGTCGCGGCATAGGTGCGATAAATATTGGGCGTGATGGTTTGGCGGAGCTTTTCCAGCACGGGCGGATGCACTTTGCCGCCGGTAATACTGAGACATCTGATCGATGATAAATCGTACGATTTCACATCTGGTACTTGCAGCAGCCGCTCGCACATCGTCGGGACAGTGCCGAGATAAGTGATTTTTTCGCGCTCGACGGCCTTCAGCACCTCGACGGGATCGAAATGGGAGTGGATGATGACAGTGGCCCCGAAGTAGAGCATTGCGACCGTGAAGGAGCGGCCGTGGCTGAAGTAGATCGGGGAGCACAACAGCGCGGTGTCGTGCGCGCCGAGGCCTTTCTCAATCGCGTTGTTGATGCAGTGAAAAACATAGGTCCTGTGGCTCGTGAGGCAGCCTTTGGGAAAGCCCGTCGTCCCGGAAGTGATCATCACGACGAAGGGGTCGTCCTCGCCGACTTCCACTTGCGGTTCATCGGCGCTCGATTTTTCGCACAGCGCCTCGAAACTCTTCTCGCCCAAGACAAACGGCCGGATTCCGTCGAGGCCGTGATTCTTTTGCGCGGCCGCGAACTCCGCCTCGCAAGCCGGGTCAAGAAAGACCGCCGCAGGATCGAGCGACGACAATGTCGAGCCGATCTCCAGCGCGCGCCATTTCACGTCCAGCGGAATGGCGATGACGCCGATCTTGGCGAGCGCGAACAGTATCTCGAGGTGCTCGACGCGATTGCCCACCAGCAGCGCCGCGGCGGCGCCCTTGCGAAAACCGGCGGCGAGAAGTCCGTTCGCGAGGCGGTTCACGCGCGTGTTCAACTCGCCGTAGGTCACGGCGCGCGTGCCCTGCCGGAGCGCCGGCTTTACGGAATACTTATAGGCGTTGCGCTTGAGCGCGTCGCCGATCAATAAGAAATTGGCCATGATAAATCACTCATTCCGATCAGAGACGAAAATTATTTTCCCTTCCAGACCGCCGGCCGTTTCTCGGCGAACGCGCGCGGCCCCTCCTTCGCATCCTCGGTCGTGGCGATCAGCGCCGAGAGATCCGCCTCTAGCCGCAGCCCTTCCTCCAGCGGCAGCTCGGACCCCTTGCGGATCGCTTCCTTGATGAAGCGAAGCGAAAGCGGCGCGCCCTTGAGTAGCGTGTCGGCCAGACGCTCCGACGCCGCGGCGAGCTCTTCGCGCGCGACGGCTTCATGAACCAGGCCTATGCGCAACGCCTCCCTGCCGTCTACCAGATGGCCTGAGAGACAGAGCTCCAATGCCTTGGCGACTCCCACGACACGCGCGAGCCGCTGGGTGCCGCCGGCGCCCGGAATAATCCCGCGCCGCACTTCTGCGAGTCCGAGCTTTGCGTCTTCCGCCGAGATTCTCAGATCGCAGGCGAGCGCCAACTCCAGACCGCCGCCGACGGCGTAGCCGTTGATCGCGGCGATGGTCGGCTTCGTGATGGCGGCAACTGCTTTGGTCGTCGTGTTCGCCTCCGGCCCGATCTTTACCTGTCTTCTCTCGATGCCCGATACTGACACGCCGGCGGCCCTTTCCTTTAAATCCATGCCGCTGGAGAACGCCTTGTCGCCGGCGCCCGTGAATACGACGACGCCGACCGTCACGTCGTCTTCCGCACTGCGGCAGGCGCTCACGATCGCGCCGCTCATTTCCTGATTCATCGCGTTCATCGCCTCGGGCCGATTGAGCGTGATCCATGCGATTCGATTTTTGACTTGGTAGACAACCGTGTCGTTGGGCATCGTTCGCCTTCTCAGCGCCCGCGCGTTTTGCGCTCCTCCTCGAGCTTCTGGAGGAAGGAAAGATCCAGAACCTCTTGAGGATTGAGCTGCATCGCGGCGAGATCCTTTTCGTTTTTGATCACGTTCTCGATCGACTTCGGCGTGATGACCGGCAGTCCCGGCGTGAGCTGGCTGTACGAGCGCCGCGTTTCTTCCAGCTCGTCCACCGCATTCGACCGATAATATTCGCCGAGAAACTTGATCACGCGATCCTTGTTTTTTTCATCGCGGTAAAAATCCATCCCGTCTGCCAGGCCGCGCATAAAGTTCATAACCGTCTCCGGCTCCGCCTTGATGAAGGAGCGGGTCGTGAAGACAGCCGAGATCGGGTATTGAAAGTCCTGCTTGGAGATATCGAGCAGCACGGGATATCCCTCCTTGCGGGCGAGCAGCGTATACGGCGGCTGCGCCACCGTGGCGTCGATATGGCCGCCGGTGAGAGCCGCCCAACGCTGCCCCATCCCGCCGGTTGCGAGGATCGCGACGTCCTTGTCGGGATTGAGTCCGAGTTGCTGCGCGGCATATCGCGCGATGAAGTCGGAACTTGCGCCGATCTGGCTCACGCCGATTTTCTTGCCCTTGAGATCCTCCGCTTTGCGTATGGAAGGTTTTGCGACCAGGACATAATCGAGCTTGTTGCCGACCGCGCCGATCAACACGATCTCCTTCACGCCGCGGGCCCAAGCGCGGACCCCCGCGGGCCCCGCCTCCATCTGGATCGAAAGCTCTCGCGCGAGCAACGATTGAATCGCCGTGACACTGCCGCGGATGTAGACCGGGTTCAGTTTCAGGCCCCGCTTCTCGAACGATCCCGAGCGATACGCGACCCAGAAGAAACTCGTCGATCCGCCGAGCGGGTACGACGTATTGATCTCCCGCAGCGGTTTCGCCTGCGCCAAGGCGGCAGAAGAGCAGAGCAGAAGGAAAACGATAAGCACCGATGATGCTGTAACTGCCCTCGAAGCGCATCGCATGAGAACGCTCCTTACGAGCGGCCGGCAAGTTCGAATACCGGCAGTTTGATTTGAGGATCGGAGGTGTCCTGAAACACCACGCGCACGCGGTCGCCGAGCTTGATCTCCTCGACTCCCTTCCCCACGATCCGGCTTTCGACAATTACACTTTCGTCCAGCAGTACATTGGCATAACAAATCGGGACCTCGCCCTTGAACGCGGGATTCCGCGGAACGAAGACCCACGTGAAGCTGTGAACTTTACCTTCGCCGCGCGCCGCCGTCCAATCGAGCTCGGCGCTGAAACAGCCGGTGCAAACCGCGCGCGGAAAGAACTGCAGCTTGCCGCAGGTGCGGCAATGCTGCAGCATAAATTTTCCCTCCGCCGCTCCCTGCCAGAACGGCCGGTCGATGGGATTGATCTTCGGCAGATTCTTTTCCGCCATTACGATCTCCTCTCCATGACGAGACCGGCAGTCGTGCCGAGATTGCGGCCGTAAGAAAGCCAGCCGATGCCGGTCACCAGCGCGCGCTCGGCTTTCTTTGCTTGACGCGGGCCCGCTTCGCCGCGCAATTGTCTCAGCGCCTCGACGATATGAAGAAATCCGCCCGCGAGCCCGGCCTGGCCGACGGAGAGCTGGCCGCCGCCGGTGTTCACAGGGAAATCTCCTTTGAAAGAGAGATTGCGGCTCTCGACGAATTTTCCGCCGTCGCCTTTCTTGCAGTATCCTAAGTCTTCGATCTGGATCAAAACCGCGATCGGATAATCGTCGTAGATCTCGAACAGATCAATCTCCTCGCGGCGCACTTCCTTGAAGAGCCTGTCGGCGACCACTTTGATGCCGAACGTCGTCTTGTCCGGCAGCATGTCGCCGACCTGGTAGTGAACCCGCTCGGCGTCGGTCAAAAGATAGACGAGCTTGTCGGTGATAGTGCGCGCGCGCTCTTCGGAGGCAAGCACGACGCATTCCGCGCCCGAGCACGGCATGACGCAATCGAAAAGCCGGATCGGATCGGAGATCATGCGCGATTTCAAGTAGTCGTCCATGGTCATCGGCTCGCGCAGCAGCGCCTGCGGGTTCGCGCGCGCGCTTTCTCTCTGAGCGACGGCGATCCTGCCGATCTGTTCGAGCGTTGTGCCGTACTGCTCCATGTGCCGGCGCTGGACCAGGGCCATGAGCGTGTTGGGTCCGCCGTAGCCGTAGACGTCGACGTAATTGGCGCGCTGATATTCGAGCGGCCGCTGGTGCGTCACGCTCTTATCGAACGAATTTCCTCCGACCAGAACGGCGACGTCGATGTGGCCGGCCTCGATCGCGTCCGCCGCCCGGCGGATGCTCATCACCCCGCCCGCCCCGCCGTAATCGCCGTTGAGAACCCAATCGAGCTCCAGCCCGAGTTGTTCGGCCACGTGCGGGGAATAGTCCGGGCTTGACTGAGTCGTTACCGAGAAACCGCCGATGTCAGTCTTTTTCAAGCCGGTCTGTTCGAGGGCGGCGCCGATGGCGCGCGCGTAATGCCGGAGCAGCGGCTCCTCGGATTTTCGCGAATATTCCGTCGAGCCGTAACCGACGAAACAGACTTTTTTCCGTCGCAAGTCCGTTCTCCCTTCACAAACCGGCTGCGGCGAATCGCTCGCCGATCTTCCGGTCGATCTCCGCCTCGCGTCCATAAAGGAGTCGCATCATCCGCGCTTCGCGATAAAAGCTCTCGAAGGGAAATTCCTTGGCGACGCCGTAGCCGCCGTGAATCTGAATGGCCGTGTCGGCGGCTTCGAAGGCCATCCGCGCCGCCCGCTTTTTGGCGAGAGCGGCGTCGTCAAAATAGGGCATGCCCTGGTCCGCCTTCCACGCAGCTTCCAGCGTGAGCCACGTCGAGGTGCGCAGAGCGACGGCAAGATCGGTTAACATCCATTGGATCGCCTGCCGCGACGAGAGCGGCCGGCCGAAGGTGACGCGGTTGCGCGCGTGCTCGAGCGACGCCTCCAAACACCGCATCGCGATTCCGAGCGAGCGCGCGGCGATGCGGAGCTGCTCCGAGGCTATGACCGCCGCCACGGCCGCACCTCCGCCGACGCGATGATCTTCCGGCAGGCCGCGAACGGAGAGCGTCAGACGCGCTACGGTTTTGTCATTGTTTAAGTCGGCCGCGCCTCCGAGCCGGACTCCCGCCGCGCCTCTCGCGACGAGAAAAAGGCCAAGGTCGCGGCCGCCGCGCTCCACGGCAGGTAGCAAATATAAATCGGCTTCGGGACCGATGACATCCATCCCGTCGCTGTCGAGCTCATAGCCGCCGGAACCGCTCCGGTACATCACGCGGACTGCGCTCGACTCTCCTGTTTTGTAGGTTT
This sequence comes from Pseudomonadota bacterium, assembly GCA_021324155.1. Lineage (GTDB taxonomy): Bacteria > Desulfobacterota > Binatia > UBA9968 > UBA9968 > JAJPJQ01. The sequence goes on along the minus strand of JAJPJQ010000024.1, from coordinate 58,443 downwards.
CGTTGAAGGCGAGCGCAAGCAATAGCTCGCCGTCCGCCAGCGCGCGGGCATAACGACTTGCCGCAATCGCAGCCGGAATCGCGGGCGGCTCGAACGGAAGCGCCGTCCTGCCGAATTCCCGATAGATCAGAACGCGCGAGACCTGGCCGATCGATGATCCGCCAGCCGACTCCGGAAGCTCGAGGGCCCAGAGCCCGATGTCTTTCGCTTTTTCGATGAGGGATTTTTCGAGCGCGCCGTCGAGCGTTCTGCGCGCCGGGTCGCCCGGCGGCACGAACGGCTCTTTCTGCCTGAGAAAAGCCCCCTCGCGCGGGATCAGCTCCTGCGCCACGAACCGCGCCGCGGTGTCGCGGATTAGCCGCTCTTCTTCGGTCAAAAGCAAGTCCATTCTACTGCAATTCAATACACGCGATCCCTTCCCTGAACAGCGCGCGCTGAATCAGGTGGCGCTGGATCTCGGAGGCGCCTTCCACGATCCTCCGCGCCCGCGCGTGTCTGAAGGCGCGGGCGACGTCATGATCCTTTCTATAGGCCGCGGGTCCGGCGGCTTCCAGGGCGAAATCGACGGTGCGGTGGAGCAGCTCGGTGGCGAAGAGCTTCACCGAGGCGGCTTCGAGGCGGACGTCGAGTCCCCGATCGGCCTTCCACGAGCCGTGGTAAGTGATGCTGCGCAGCGCCTGCAGCTCGGCGTAAAAATAGCCGAGAGCAGGCGCCAATCGCTCGCGCTCGCGCGGTTCGCTCCGAAGCAGCTCCGCCACGCGGCGCATGACTCTCAGCGCGGTGCCGTGGCAGCGGATTCCCACCTGAAACCGCCGCGCGCCGAGCCAGGCCTGGTTGAGCTTCCAACCTTCCCCCACTGCGCCGAGGACTTGAGTCTTCGGAACCCGGCAGCCGTCGAACACCAGCTCGCAAGGCTCGCTCCCGCCGATCGTCTCGATGCTGCGCACGACGCGATAGCCGGGATGCCCGGTATCGACGAGCAAGCAAGTGACGCCTTCGCGGCCTTTGGTTCCGGGAAGCCGGGCGAACACCTGGACGAAATCGGCGACGTCGCCGAAGGTCGGGAACATCTTCGTTCCGTCAATGACGAAATCCTCTCCGTCCGGGGTCGCCGTGGTCGTCATCATGGACGGGTCCGAGCCGGCGCCCGGCTCGGTCAAGCCGAAGCAGGCGGTCTTCTCGCCGCGGATACACGGCAGGAGAAAGCGCTCGACCTGCTCGCCCTTGCAAGCGTATAAAATATTGGAGACGTGGTTGCCGAGCTCGAAAGGCACCGACGTCTTTTCCAATTCCTCGGTCACGGCGATCATCGCCACGTTGCTGACTTCGCGCCCGCCGTATCGTTTCGGCACATCCAGATGCCAGAGAGCTCTGGCCTCCGCCTTTCGCCTCAGCTCTTCCATGATGCCGATGTATCGCTGCACCTCGGGATCGCGGCTCAGTTTCGCCCGGCTCTTCCAACGGCTGCCTTCGAAGATATCGGGCGCGCCTTCGAAGACAGGCTCCAGAGGAATGACCTCCTCGCGGACAAAGTCCTCGACCTGACGGCGCAGCTCTTCTTCTTCGGGCTTCAGGCGAAAGTCCATGGCTTGCAGCCCTCCTAACACGCGCTTCCAAGGCGTAGCAAGACCCTGTAGTCGTCGCGGAGGCGGGTCAAGCAGACACTGGAAAACGTTTAAAGATACAATCGTACAAGCTGGAGCCGGAGATGAAGATGCCGAACCTCGCCAATTTCATCATGGGACTTCAGGACAAGGTTAAATGCTCCTATTCGCGATGCGTGGTTTACGTTTTTTGCGCTAAGAGTCCCGCCTTGTAAGCGCCGTCGCCGCCGTCGGCGAATTTCCCCTCGCGATAGTAGAGCACGCGGAAATCTCGGAAGAGATCGAGCAGCTCGTTGTGGCCGAGCAGATAGGCGGGGTTCTTCGGATGGCCGATCTCCCTCTGGTCGATCAGGTAGGTCTCGAAGACGATGTGCCCCCCGGGCTTGAGCGCCTTTTTCATGTGCGCGATCAGCCCGCGGTCGAGAAAATTGAAATTGATGACGAGGTCGTAAGAGCCGCGCGGCAGGTCGGCGTGCTCTAGATCGGCCTCGATGAAGTTGACCGCCTGCCCTTTCGCCAGCGCCGTCTTGCGCGCCTCCTGGAGCGCCGCCGCGGAAATGTCGACGGCATCGACCCGGAATTTTTTCGACGCGAGGTAAATCGCGTTGCGCCCTTTGCCGGTCGCGACGTCGAGCGCCCGGCCGGGCGGAATCAGCCATGCCCGGCTGGCTAGGACCTCTTCCAGAAATTTGGACGGCGCATCGTCCCCGTGATTTGCCGCGTGCTTCTCGTTCCAGCGCTTGCGATCGTTGGCCCCCACGACGACTCCTCTAGACTGTTCGCGCGAGCGTCAGCACGCAGACCTCGCGCGCGCCGCCGCCGACGAGCGCGCGGCTGCATTCGTTCACCGTCGCGCCGGAAGTGTAAACATCGTCGATCAGCAGGACGGATTTGTTCTCGACCGAGCGCTTGGGGGCGATGGCGAACGCCCGGCGCATGTTGCGGCGGCGCTCGTCCTCATGGAGCTGAGTCTGCGGCGGCGTCTCGCGCGCGCGAATGAGCGTGAACGCGTCGACCGGCAGTTTCCATTCGCGTCCGATCTCGCGCGCGAGGACGACCGACTGATTGAAGCCGCGCCATTGCAGCCGCTTTCGGTGGAGCGGGACGGGAAGAATGACGTCGATCGCGTGCTCGCTGAACAGCCCGCGGCAGTCCTCGGCCATCAGCCGCCCGAGGGGCTTGCCGAGCGAGACTTTCCGGCCGTATTTGAAGCGCTGAACCACGCTCCGGAGCGGATGCTCGCCGACTTCGTCGGTCGGGTAGCACGCCCACGAGCGCGCGCGGGCGAAGTGCGGCGGCCGCTCGATGCAGGGGCCGCATAGATGATCCTCGCCGGTCGTGTCGAGAAACGGCCGGCCGCAGATCGTACAGACAGGGCAGTCGATCACGCGCACGCGGTCGCGGCAGAGATGGCAGAAGCAATCGCGGGCGGAAAATACCGGTTCGCGGCAGAAGCGGCAGCGCGGCGGATAGAGGCAATCGAGGAGCCGGCCGAGCCGCGCGGAGATTGTTAGCGAGCGCCGCATGTCGAATTTTGAATCCACGTCAAAATTCACAAACGGCCGTCCGTTATTTTTGGATGAGAGACTTCCCGGTCATCTCCGCCGGCTCGGAGACACCGAACATCTCGAGTATCGTCGGCGCGACGTCGACCGCCTTGCCAACGCGCAGACGCGCGCCTTTAAACTTATCGTCGGCGATGATGACGGGAACGGGATTCGAAGTGTGCGCCGTGTGGATCTCGCCGGTATCGTAGTCGATGAGTTGCTCGGCGTTGCCGTGGTCGGCGGTGACGATCACGCGCGCCTTGCGCTTCAGCGCCGCATCGACGACTTTGCCGATGCAGGCGTCGACCGCCTCGCAGGCGCGCACGGTCGCGTCGAAGTTCCCGGTATGGCCGACCATGTCGGCGTTGGCATAATTGAGCACGACGAGCCCGTAGCGCTCCGCCTCGATTTCCGGCACGAGCGCGCCGGCGATCTCGTAAGCGCTCATCTCCGGCTTGAGATCGTACGTCGGCACGTCTTTGACCGAGGGAATGAGAATGCGCTCCTCCAGCGGAAACTTCTTCTCCTCGCCGCCGTTGAAGAAGTACGTTACGTGCGCATACTTCTCGGTCTCGGCGATGCGGAGCTGCGGGATCTGGTTCCGGCTCGCCACCTCACCGAGAATGTTTTTCAAGTCTCGCGGCGGAAACGCCGCAGGCAGATTGAAGGTCGCGTCGTACTCCGACATCGTCGTGTACGCGGCGAGCGCGATGCGCTTGTCGCGGGGAAATTCCGCGAAGTCCTTCTGCGTCAGCGCGCGCGTCATCTGGCGCGCGCGGTCGGCGCGGAAATTGAAGAAGATCACCGCGTCGCCGTCGCGGATCGTTCCCTCGGGGTCGATCACCACCGGCAGCACGAATTCGTCGGTAACCTTCGCTTGATAGCTCTTGCGGATCGCTTCGTCGGCCGAGCGGGCACGCTCGCCGACGCCGGCGGTGATCGCGCGATAGGCTTTCTCCGTGCGGTCCCACCTCTTGTCGCGGTCCATCCCGTAATACCTGCCGCCGACGGTCGCGATCTTGACGTTCGGATAACCGGCGAGCTTGTCGTTCAGCTCGCGCATGAAGCCTTCCGCGCTCGACGGCGGCGTATCGCGTCCGTCGAGAAACAGATGCAGGTAGACCGATTTTATTTTTTCCCGCCTCGCGAATTCAATCAGCGCTTCGAGATGCCTTTGGTGGCTGTGAACGCCGCCGTCGCCGAGCAAGCCCATGAGGTGGAGCCGTCCGCCGCTTTTCTTGACCGCGTCGAAGGCGCCTTTGAAGACGGGATTCGAGAAGAATGTTCCGTCGTTGATCGCCTTATGGATAAGAGTAAGATCCTGATAGACGATGCGTCCGGCGCCGAGGTGCATGTGCCCGACCTCGGAGTTCCCCATCTGGCCGTCGGGCAAACCCACGTCGAGACCGGAGATCGAGATCTGCGTCGATGGATACTCCTTCACGAGCCGGTCCATGACCGGCGTCGCCGCTTTGGCGATCGCGTTGCCCTCGGGGCGCGGATTGACGCCCCAGCCGTCGAGCACGATGAGAATCAGCGGACGTTGATCCCGCACGACTGTTCCTTTCTGTGTTATGGCTTCAACGCATCAGGCGTGCTGCTCGTTCCTGATGCTGAACTGATGGGCGAGGCTGGCGTAGGGCTCGGGCAGCTCGACTCTCGGAGCGTCGATCCAGAGCCCTTCGAGATCGTAGAATTCGCGCACCGGCTGGTAGAAAATGTGGACGATGACGTCGGAGAAATCCATCAACACCCACTGCCCGCGCGCGACGCCCTCGACGGCGTGCGGGCGCATGCCTTTGCCGCGGAGACTTTCCTCGATGCCCTGCGCGATGCTCTGCACCTGCCGGTCCGAACGGCCGGAGCAGACGATGAAATAGTCCGCGATGGACGTCAGCTCGCGGACGTCGAGCACTACCAGGTCGTAGGCTTTTCTATCCAGCGCGAAGCGGCTCAAAAGGACCGCTTTTTCCCGAGCATCGATCTCCGTCAAAGCGCTGCGCTCCTCCTCGAGGCCCGGTACAGGCCTCTTCGCCCAATATAGCGCTCAACTTTCGCCGGCACTAGATAGCGGACCGATTTTCCGCGTTTCACTCTTTCTCTTATCTCCGAAGCCGAGATCGCGATATCCGTAAGCTTCAGGAAATATATACGCGTGCCGCTTTCATGGCGAAATGAGTCCCGCGCCCGATCATACCAAAACGCCTTTCGAGCGGCAATGGGAATGACGCCGCGGCTCATCGTAGCGCGGCTTCCCGGCCGCGAAGTGACGATGAAATTCGCGAGCGCGAAGAGCTCCTGAAAGTCCTTCCACCGGCCGATCTCGCGAAACGCGTCCATGCCGATGATGAAAAACAGCTCGGCCTTCGGTCGCCGCGCGGCAAAAGCGCGCAGCGTATCGATTGTGAACGATTTCCCGGGACGCCTTACTTCGATATCCGAGACGCCGAACGCGCGATTGTCGGCGGTCGCCAAGCGCGCCATTTTCAGCCGATCCGCGCCGGCGCTCGCCGAGTCTTGTTTCAGCGGCTGGATGGAGGTGGGAATAAAAATAATGCGGTCGAGGCGAAACGCTTCGCGCACTTCTTCGGCGCTCCGCAGGTGGCCGCAGTGAATCGGATCGAAGGTGCCGCCGAAAAGGCCGATTTTCATATAAAAGAGGGGCGGTTCGCAAACCGCCCCCACATCGCTTCAGATAGAATGAATGACGCTCGTCATTCGCGGATCTGCCCGTCGCCGAAGACGATAAACTTGGTCGTGGTGAGCTCCTCCAGACCCATCGGTCCGAAGGCGTGGATCTTGCTCGTGCTGATGCCCATCTCGGCGCCGAGGCCAAGCTCGCCGCCGTCGTTGAAGCGCGTGGACGCGTTTACGAGCACCACCGACGAATCGACGCGGTCGAGAAATTCTCTCGCCTTGGTGTAATTGGCAGTAATAATCGATTCTGTATGCTGCGAGCCGTAGCGCTCGATGTGCTCGATCGCGGCGTCCATGTCCTTGACGACGCGGACGGCGAGAATGAGATCGAGATATTCCGCGCTCCAGTCCTCTTCCGTCGCCGGCTTGACGCCGGGGACGAGCTTTTGCGTCGCGTCGCAGCCCCGAACCTCGACGCCGGCGGCGCGCAGCTTGGCAATGGCGGGAGGCAAAAAGTCTTTCGCGACCGCCTTGTGCACCAGCAGCGTCTCCATCGCGTTGCAGACCCCTGGCCGCTGGACCTTCGCGTTGAGGCTGATCTTCTCCGCCATGTTGAGCGACGCCTCGTCGTCGACATAGACGTGGCATACGCCTTTGTAGTGCTTGATCACAGGGATACGCGAGTTCTGCGCGACGGCGCGAATCAGCTCTTCGCCGCCGCGTGGAATGACGAGATCGATATAATCTTCGAGCTGGAGCAGCTCGTGCACGAGGCCGCGGTCTTTCGACTCCGCAACTTGCAGCGCTCCTTCGGGGACACCGGCACTAGCGCAGGCTTCCTGCAAGACCGCGCCGATTGCGCGGTTCGAATGATGCGCCTCGCTGCCGCCGCGGAGAATGACGGCGTTGCCTGATTTGACGCACAGCGCCGCGGCGTCGGCGGTGACATTGGGCCGCGCCTCGTAGATGATCGCGATCACGCCGAGCGGAATGCGCATGCGCCCGACCTGAAGCCCGTTCGGGCGCCGCCACATTTTGATCACCTCGCCGACCGGGTCGGGCAGCGCGGCGACGTCGCGCAGCCCCTTCGCCATCCCCTGAATGCGTGAAGGATTCAGCGTGATGCGATCGACGAGCGCGCTCGAAAGCTTCACCTTGACGGCTTGATCGACGTCCTTTTTATTTTCCTTCAGCAAAAACTCGCTCTGCCGCTCGATGTCTTCCGCCATCGCCGCGAGCGCGCGGTTCTTCACGGTGGAAGACAACCGCGCGAGACTACGCGACGCCGCCTTGGCGGTTTTACCGAGCGAAAGCGCTTCATCTTTGAGCGACATGCCGTCCTCTAGCTATTCGAGCAGCACGAGATCGTCGCGATGGATGATCTCGTCGTACGCCTTGTAACCCAGAACTTTTTCGATCTTGCTCGTGTGCAGCCCTTTGATGCGTTGGAGCTCCTGCGCGCTGTAATTGACGAGCCCGCGCGCGAACTCGCGCCCGCCGCCGTCGAGGCAGCGCACGCATTCGCCGACGCCGAATGACCCATGAATACCTTTCAGCCCGGAAGGCAGCAGGCTCCGTCCCTTGTGCATGAGCGCTTCGACGGCGCCATCGTCGACCACGATGTCGCCGGCGGGCTTGAGATTGTAGGCGATCCAGTGCTTGCGGTTCGCCATGCGGTTTTCCTCGGGCAGCACCCAGGTGCCGCATTCTTGCTGCGCGTCGAAGAGCTTCGTGAGGATTCCGCTTTCCATACCCGTCGCGATCAGCGTCGGAATTCCCGCGGCGGCGGCTTTTTCCGCCGCGCCGAGCTTGGTTTCGATGCCGCCGGTGCCGAAAGCACTCTGACTTTTGCCGGCGAGCCTCGCTTTCGCCGTCTTGATATTGTCGATGACCGCAATCAGCTCAGCGCCGTTATCGGCGCGCGGGTCCTTGTCGTACACGCCTGCCACGTCGCTCAGGATGACGAGCAAATCGGCTTCGAGCAGCGTGGCGACGAGCGCGGAGAGATGATCGTTGTCGCCAAATTTCATCTCCTCGACGGCGACCGTGTCGTTCTCGTTGACGACAGGGATGATCGAATGATCGAGCAGCGTCAAGAACGTATGCTTCGCGTTCAAGTACCGCTGGCGGTTTGCGAGATCTTCGTGCGTGAGCAGGACCTGCGCGACGTTCTTCTCGAAGCGCGAGAAATGCTTCTCGTAGAGCGCCATCAGCTTGATCTGCCCGACTGCCGCGAGTGCCTGCTTCTCGGGAATCGTCTTGGGACGCTCCTTAACGCCGAGCCGCGTCATGCCCGACGCGACCGCGCCGGAGCTCACGACGACGATCTCCTTCCCCTGGCTGTGCAGCTCGGCGAGCTCGCGCACAATTCCCTTGATCCTGCCCTCCTGAATGCCTTCGGGCGAGGATAGAATGCCGCTGCCGATCTTCACTACGACTCTGCGGCAACGGCCGAGAACGCGGCTCTTAAACTCCGCCTGCCGCATGCTCTTCCTCGACTTTATTTTCCTCCAGCCGCCGCACAATCATGTTAATGAGCGCGCGGAGCCCTTTGTGTGCGGCGGCGGAGATCGCACAGAATGACACGCCCTTTGAAGCGAACTGCTCCTGCAGCAGCTTCGCCTTCTCGGCGCCGTCAGGCAGGTCGATCTTGTTCGCGGCGACGATCTGCGGCTTGCGCGCGAGCACGGGATCGAAAAGCTCGAGCTCGCGATTGATCGTGAGCCAGTTCGCGAGCGGATCGGCTTCGTCGATAGCCGAAGCATCGAGCAAATGCACCAGCACTTTCGTGCGGCTCACGTGCTTTAAAAACTTATGCCCGAGTCCTTCGCCGCGGTGCGCGCCCTCGATGAGTCCCGGGATGTCGGCGACGACGAAGCTCTTGCCGTCGTCGTAGCCGACGACACCCAGATTGGGCACGAGCGTCGTAAACGGATAATCCGCGATCTTCGGCCGCGCCGCGGAGATGACAGAGATGAGCGTCGACTTGCCGGCGTTCGGCAGGCCGATGATGCCGACGTCGGCGAGCAATCTGAGCTCGACTTCGAGCGTGCGCTCTTCGCCCGGCAAGCCGGGCTGGACTTTGCGCGGGCTGCGATTCGTCGAGGAGACGAAGCGCGCGTTGCCCCTGCCGCCTTTGCCGCCGTGCGCGAGGACCGCGCGCGCGCCCGGCTCGCTGAGATCCGCGAGCACATCGCCGCTGTGCGCGTCGCGGATGATCGTGCCGACCGGCACGAGGATGATTTTGTCCTCGCCGCGCCTGCCGTGCTGATCCTTACCGCGGCCGTGCTCGCCGCGGCCTGCGCGGTAGAGACGCTGGTAGCGGAGATCCAGCAGCGTCGTGAAATCGGGATCGGCCACGGCGACGACATCGCCGCCGGCGCCGCCGTCGCCGCCGTCGGGACCCCCGCGCGGCACGTACTTCTCGCGGCGAAAGCTCATACAGCCGCGTCCGCCGTGGCCGGCCTCGACCTCGATTTTGACTTCATCGATGAATTTCATGGCGAAATCTCAGCTTCGCTCGATTGTAACTCGCACTCCGGGCAAAAAAAAAGCCCCGAAAGGGGCTTTTTGTTCGTTGCGCGTGCCGCTCACGCGGGCACGACGCTTACCCGCTTTCGGTCCCGGTCAAGGCGATCGTAAGAGACCACGCCATCGATCTTCGCAAAGATGGTGTAGTCGCGCCCCATACCGACGTTCTTACCCGGGTGAATGCGCGTGCCGACCTGGCGCACGAGAATGTTCCCCGCGCGCACACGTTCGCCGCCGAATACTTTGACGCCCCGGCGCTGCCCTTGGCTGTCTCTGCCGTTGCGCGAGCTGCCGCCGGCTTTTTTATGTGCCATCGAACTTAATTCCTTCCTATGCGATTTCCACGATCTTCAGCGTAGTCAGCTGCTGCCTGTGGCCGCGCTGGCGGCTGTAGCTTTTGCGCCGCTTTTTCTTAAACACCATGACCTTTTTGCCCTGCCCCTGCTCGAGAATCTCGGCCGTCACTTTGACGTCGCCGAGCGTCGGTGTGCCGATTTTAACATCCCCATTGCCGCCGAGCATCAGCACGTCGGGCAGCGTGATACGGTCGCCGACCGTGCCTTGAAGCCGCTCGACGCGGACGACATCCCCCGGCGCGACGCGGTACTGCTTACCGCCGGTCCTGATAACCACGTAAGACATAAGAATTTTCCTTAGAGACCAATTTCTAAACGAATTTTCCCCCAAAGTCAACGCGACCGCCGCATTGCCACGCGCATGGATTGGCAGGCGACCCGGCCGTCGGTTTACCACCAGAGGACGGGCCTTGCCGGCCCTCGGCCTTTGCACCGCTTGACAAAGAACCTCGCAGTAGCATAATTATATCGTATTACGATATTATCGTGTCACGATGAAAACTGCCGATCCGGCCAATTCTCCTGATTACCGCGCGCTGGCGGATTTCCGCCACGAGATCCGCCGCTTCCTGCGCTTCAGCGAAACCGCCGCGCGCAGCGCTGGCCTCGAGCCGCAGCAGCACCAGCTGCTGCTCGCGCTCAAGGGCCTGCCGCCCGACAAGCGCCCCACGATCAGCGTGCTCGCCGATCGGCTGCAAATTCAGCATCACAGCGCGGTCGAGCTGATCGACCGCTTGAGCAAGCGCGGCATGGTGCGGCGCTACCGCAGCCGCACCGACAAGCGCCAGGTTTACGTCCGGCTTACGCAAAGCGGCGAGGACGTCCTGCGCCACCTCTCCCTGCACCACCTGCAAGAGATCAGATCCGCCGGCCCGGTGCTCGCGCGCGTGCTCGCGACGGCGATCGCCTCCGCCAAAGAATCGTCCGCGTCGGACGGACAGTCGCTCGCGCACAGCGAGACCGACGATCCCCAACGGCGCGCTAAGCGGTGACCGCCATGGATGCTTCCACGCCGTCCGCCGCGACGCGTCGCGCGCGAGAGCCGTTCAAGCTCAGCGATTTCTCGACCGATGCGCGCGTCGTCACGATCTCGGCGATGGCGCTCGTCATCGGGGTTCTCAGCGCCTTCGTCGCGCTCGCACTGTTAAAACTCATCGGGCTCTTCACCAATCTTTTCTTTTTTCAGACCTGGGGCACCGCGTTAGTCTCCCCCGCCGGACATCATCTCGGCGTGTTCGTCGTCGCGGTTCCCGTAATCGGCGCGATCATCATCGGCTTGATGGCGCGCTACGGCTCGGAGCGCATCCGCGGCCACGGCATCCCCGAAGCGATCGAAGCGATTCTCATGAACGGCAGCCGGGTCGAGCCGAAGGTCGCGTTTTTAAAGCCGCTGTCTGCCGCGGTCTCGATCGGCTCCGGCGGCCCGTTCGGCGCCGAGGGGCCCATCATCATGACCGGCGGGGCGTTCGGCTCGATGATCGCGCAGTTCTTTCATTTGACGAGCGCCGAGCGAAAGACGCTGCTGGTCGCCGGCGCAGCCGGCGGCATGGCCGCTACGTTCGCCGCGCCGCTCGCGTCGCTGCTCCTCGCGGTCGAACTGCTGCTGTTCGAGTGGAAGCCGCGGAGCCTGATTCCCGTCGGCGTAGCGGCGGCCGCCGCCACCGTCGTCCGCCGCTACATTATCGGTCTCGGGCCGCTGTTTCCCACGAGCGCGCATCCGGTCTTCATCGGCCCCGACGGCATCGCCGGCTGTATCGTCGCCGGTGTCCTAGCCGGCGCGTTGTCGGCGCTGCTCACCGGCGCCGTTTACGCGGCCGAAGACTCCTTCAAGAAGCTGCCGATCCACTGGATGTGGTGGCCCGCGCTCGGCGGGCTGGCGATCGGCATCGGCGGCCTTATCTTTCCGCAGGCGCTCGGCGTCGGATACGACGTTATCGAATCGCTCATCCGCGAGAGCGCGCCCACGAAGATCATTCTCGGCATTCTGATCGTGAAGTCCCTGATCTGGTCGATCTCGCTCGGCTCCGGCACCTCCGGCGGCGTGCTCGCGCCGCTCCTGATGATGGGCGGCGCACTCGGCGGGATCGAAGCCGGCTGGCTTCCCGCCGAGGGCGTAGGCTTCTGGCCGCTCATCAGCATGGGCGCGATCCTCGGCGGCACGATGCGCGTGCCGTTCACCGGCGTCATTTTCATCCTCGAACTCACGCACGACGTGAACATCCTTCTGCCGCTCATCGTCGCGACGGTGATCGCCTACACATTCACCGTTCTGATCCTCGGCCGCTCGATCCTGACGGAAAAAGTCGCGCGGCGCGGCTACCACCTGTCGCGCGAGTACGCCATCGATCCGCTCGAAATTCTTTTCGTGCGCGAGGTCATGCCGGCGAACGTCATCGCGATCCCGGCGCATTCGCCGCTCAAGCAGCTGCTGCTGTCGCTACAGTCGACCGACCGCCGGCGGCGCCAGCGCTTGTATCCCGTCGTCGACGAAAAGAAGCGGCTGACGGGAATTCTGACCGAAGGCGACATTCACCGTCTGCAGCAAACCGACGGCCACGGCAAGGTTTCGAGCATGGAAGACGTCGTCCGGCGCAATCCGGTCGTCGCCTATCCCGACGAGCCGCTCCGCGCCGTCGTTTACCGCATGGCAGAGACGGGACTCACGCGGTTTCCCGTTATCGACCGCGACGGCGGCGCCGTACTCGGCGTGGTTTCTTTGAAAGACTTGTTGATCGCGCGGGCGCGCAACCTCGACGCCGAGCAGCGGCGCGAGCGCGTGCTCCATCCGCGGATCTTTTTCCCGCGCCAGTCGCGGCGCGATTCGAACAATAGAAGCGCAGCCTCAGGATAAAAAAGGACATCTAATTCAACGGAGGATAATTATATGGCCGAGACTCAAGAGGAAGTACTTTTAGACGTCAAGGTCGCGGAGGCGTCCTGGCTCTATAAATTCTATCTCAATCACGAGCGGAAGATCTTGGGCACCATTTCGGTGACGATCTTCCTGCTCCTATGGGAATTCATGGGCGGGCCGGTAAGCGCCTACAACCCGATCCCGATCCTGCGCGTGAACCCGATGTTCATGAGCTCGCCATCCTATATCTGGAAGGCGGCGGTCGCTCTTTTTAGCACCGGCGAGATCTGGAACGATCTTTACGTGAGCTCGGTCGAGTTCATGGGAGGCTACCTGCTCTCGATCGCCGTCGCGATCCCGCTCGGGGTTCTCATCGGCTGGAACAAGAAGGCGAGCGCGATCTTCGATCCGTTCGTCAACGCGATGAACGCGACGCCGCGCGTCGCGCTGCTGCCGCTGGTGATCATTTGGCTCGGCATCGGCATGCTTTCCAAGGTCGGAATCATCTTTTTGGGCGCGGTCGTGCCGATCATCGTCAACGCGCGTGACGGGGTCAAGACAACCCCTTCGTCGCTGCTCAACGCCGCGCGCAGCTTCGGCGCCACCGAGTGGCAGGTGTTCAAGAGCGTCGTCATGCCGGCGACGCTGCCGTTCATCCTCTCCGGCCTCCGCATCGCGCTCGGCCGCGCGCTGGTCGGCGTCATGGTGGGCGAGCTCTATGCCGCTACGGCGGGCATCGGCTTCATGATCACCGTCGCGGGCGCGACCTTCCAGACCGACAAAGTGTTCGTCGGCGTGCTGATCTTCGCGATCTCGGGCATGCTCGGGATGGAATTGCTGAGCCGCATCGAGCACCACTTCGACAAGTGGCGTCCGCGCGTCGGCGCGCAGGCGTAGTATACTGCGACCGGTTAAATTGAAAAAGCGCCGGGTGCTCCGCGGCACCCGGCGCTTCAGCTTCAAATCGAATGCGGCGGCGGAACCGCACCGCCGACTAAGTTCCGGCTCTCGAAACCATCCAGATAATGCCGCCGATGATGGCGACCACGATGAGGACGCCGACCCACACGCCCGCCTTGAAGATGTCGCCGGCGAGCTCGCATCCGCTCAGCAAAAACATCCCGGCGAGCAGCGGCAAAAACATTAAAGAGTTATTCATGATAGCCTCCTTTTCTACCCCTCCGCTCCTGGGAAAAGCGTAGCGAATGTGGGCGCCGTAACAAGTCGGGCAAACTCCTCAATGATATTAATACCTTGCGCGCGCTCATTGACTTCCCGCGGGCGCTTTGCGATAGACGATGCGAGGAGATTCCCCCATATGAAAAAAAACCTGCGCCTCGACGTCGTCCTCTTCTGCTCCATCGTCCTGCTGCTGTCCGGCTGCGGCTACAACAGCCTGCAGCGGCTCGACGAAGAGGTCAAAGCGGCATGGTCCGAGGTGCAGAACCAATACCAGCGGCGCGCCGACCTGATACCGAATCTGGTCGAGACCGTCAAAGGCGCCGCGAAATTCGAGCAGGACACGCTTACGCAGGTCATTCAGGCGCGCAGTCAGGCGACGAGCATCAAGCTCGAGCCGAAAGATCTGAGCGACCCGCAAATGGTGCAGAAATTCGAGCAGGCGCAGCGCAACCTCACCGGCGCGCTGTCGCGGCTGCTCGTCACCGTCGAGCGCTACCCCGAGCTCAAGGCGAACCAGAACTATCGTGATCTCCAGGCGCAGCTCGAAGGCACGGAGAACCGCATCGCCGTTGCGCGCAACCGCTACATCCAGAAAGTCGCGGAGTATAATACGGCCGTGCGCTCGTTCCCGACGAATCTCACGGCCAAGTACCTGCTGGGCTTGAGCCCGCGCGCGACGTTCACGGCGGACGAGAAAGCGGCGACGCCGCCGGCAGTGAAGTTCTAAAGAGGATGCGGGGCACACCAGACAAATGACCGACCGTGACCAGGGTGTTGCGGCGATTCTTTTTTTTATCGCCGGCTACGTTGCACCCTTCGTCGCTCATTACATCATTCCCCCGCGCTCCAGAAAGCGCGCCGCCATAAATGGGGTGCTTGTTGGCGCGGGAGTCCCGGGATTTGCCGCCGTTATATCCCTCTTAGCCGGTGTCCATCTTCCATTCTCGTTAGTTCTTCTTCTTGTATTGATTTCCGGGTTGTTAGGAATAGTTAGCGGTCTCCAGGGTTACGTCGATGCGCCGAGAAGCTATGATGGTCGCAGACTTATGACAATAACAGAGCCTTTTTACGAGGATCTGATCGAAGGCGAAAAGCCGGCCGATTTCGACTGCAATAACCGAAGGGCAGTGAAAGAAGCGAAAGGTGGAGGAGGATACATACGCGTTACCGACGGCAGCGGAGGTGGCGGTGGCGGTTTCAGTGGCGGTGGTTTCGGCGGCGGAGGAGCGTCCGGGGGCTGGTAATGTATCGCGCTATTTTCGTTTTTCTTCTTCTTTTCGCCACGCCGTCTTTCGCCACTAGCATCGATATAGGCGCGGTCCAGGCCGCCTCGCCCGCCCTCGCTCTCGACGTGCCGGCGCTTAAGGGCCGCGTCAACGACTACGCCGGCCTGCTGTCGCGCGAGCGCGCGGCCGCGCTGGAGCAAAAGCTCGCGCAGTTCGAAAACTCGACCGGCCATCAAATCGCAGTGCTGACGATTCCCAGCCTCGAGGGCGAAGATATCGAAGGCTTCGGCATCAAGGTCGCGGAGAAATGGAAAATCGGCCAAAAAGGATTCGATAACGGCGCAATCCTCATCATCGCGCCGAAAGACAAACGTCTCCGCATAGAGGTAGGCTACGGCCTCGAAGGCGTCCTGCCCGACGCGATCGCGAATCGCATCATCCAAGAAGTCATCGTCCCCCGATTTAGAAACAACGACTTTCCCGGCGGCGTCGAAGCCGGCGTCGACGCGATGATGAAGGTGGCCAGCGGCGAGCCGATTCCGCAGGCGCAGCGACGGAAGCCCTCATCCGGCGGCTCGGGTTTTCCGGTCAGCCTGATCGTACTGCTGTTTCTCTTCGTCCCCTTTCTGATATCTTCGCTATTCAGCGGTTTCGGCGCCGGCAGGCGCGGCCGACGCTACTACGGACCCGGCGGATATTACGGCGGCGGCGGGTTCGGAGGCGGCGGCTGGAGCGGCGGAAGCGGCGGCGGATTCAGCGGCGGAGGAGGTGGTTTCGGCGGCGGCGGCGCATCCGGAAGCTGGTGATATGAATCCCGACAAGTACTTTACTCAGGAGGAGCAGGACAAAATTCGCGCCGCGGTCGAAGCCGCCGAAAGCCGCACGGCCGGCGAGATCGTCCCGATGATCGTCGGCGCGAGCGGGCGTTATGCGGAAGCGAATGTCGCCGGAATGATTATCGGCCTCGTCATAGGCTCCGCCGCGGCGCTTGTGTGGCACGACCCATGGAGCGTGCCGCACGCCGAACTGGCTTGGCCGCTGCTCGGAGCCGCCATTGGTCTCGCGCTGTCGCACGTTCCCGCGATCAAGCGCATGCTCGTGCCGCCGCAGCGCATGACCGAAGCGGTCCACATCCGGAGCCTCGCCGCTTTTACCGCGCATGGTCTGCATTACACGCAGGGACACACTGGCATTTTGATTCTCGCCTCGCTGTTCGAGCACCGCGTCGTGGTGCTCGCCGACCGCGGCATCAACGACAAGGTCAAGAAGGGCACGTGGGACGAGATCGTCGCCGCGATCACAGCGGGCCTCAAATCCAACGACGGGGCAGCCGCGTTTTGCGCCGCGATCGAGCGCTGCGGTAATATTCTCGCTGAGCACTTCCCGCGCGCCGGGGACGACCGGAACGAATTGAAGGACGAGCTGATACGGGAACGCTAAGGAGAGAATTATGACGCGCAGACTTCTGTTAACCTTGTTGCCGATTCTCCTGTGCGCGAGCGCCGCGCGCGGGCAGGAGCACATGAATCTGGCCTACATCTCGCCCAACGCGAGCTCGTCGTCCGTTCTCTGGGTCGCGAAGGAAGCCGGCATCTATAAGAAACACGGCCTTGACGTCAACGTGCTCTACATCGAGGGCACGCCCAAGGCGCTGATGGCGCTCTTCGCCGGCGAGCTCCAGACGGTCGCGGGCACTGGACCCGCCGTCGTGAACGCGAAGCTTCGCGGCGCCGATGTCACGATGGTCATGGGCTTCGAGGTCTTCCTGCCCTACTATCTCGTCGCGGTGCCGGGGATTAAAAGCCTCGAAGAGCTGAAAGGCAAGATCGGCGCGAACCATTCGGCGGCGACCTCCGCCGATTTCGCAATGCGCTTAGGTCTAAGAAGCGTAGGCCTCGATCCCGACAAGGACGTGAACCTCCGGGTCGTCGGCGCGACGAACCTCCGCGTGCTCGCGATGAAGCAGGGACAGGCGCAGTTCACCGTCGTCAGCGCGACGGAGCGCGAGGAGGTCGAGAAGCTCGGCTTCAAAGTCGTCGCCGACCTCGCCGCGAAGCGCATCCCCTACCCCCACGCCGGCCTCATCACGAGCCAGAAAATGCTCAAAGACAAGCACGAAGCAATGCTGCGCTTCGCCCGCGCCGCCGTCGAGTCGATCCATTATTTCAAGACGCACAAGCCCGAGACGATCGCGGTTTTGAAAAAATATGTGAAGACCGATCCGACGACGCTGGAGACCGCGTATAATTATCTCAAAGGCGCCATTCCCGATTATCCATATCCGACCGCCGAGGGCATGAAGACTTACATCTCGGAGGCCGGGCGGACGCAGCCGGCGATCGCCAAGGCCGACCCGGCGTCATTCGTAGACACAAGCCTCGTGAAGGAAGTCGAGGACGAAGGGTTTCTAAAGAAATTGGGGAGGAATTAAGAATTCGGAGAGCTCCTTCGCTCCGCTCAGGATGACGACGGCACCGACCTGTTTTTAGTCATTCTAAGCGTCAGCGAAGAATCTCTCCCAGCGCTATTTTCTCACCAATCTCACATCCACCGCCGCGACGCCCTGCCCTTCGGGGCGCACCATCAGCGGATTGATCTCGAAGTCGGATAAATGCTCGCGGTGCGCCGCGAACAACTCCGATACGCCCGCTATCGCGCGCGCGAGCGCTTTGATGTCGCGCGGCGGCTGGCCGCGCACGCCGGTGAGAATTTTGTAGCCGCGCAGCTCTTTCAGCATCTCCAGCGCTTCACCCTCGCTCACCGGCAGAAGCCGGAGCGCGACGTCTTTCAAAACTTCGACGAAGATGCCGCCGAGGCCGACCATGAGAAACGGACCGTACTGCGGATCGGTGCGCGCGCCGACGAGGACCTCGGTGCCCTGGACCATCTCCTGAACCAGCAAATGCGCCTTGGAAGCTTTCGCCAGCAGATCTTTGCCGGCGGCCTCCACTTCGGCGGCGTTGCGCACGCCGAGGACGACGGCGCCAGACTCGGTCTTGTGCACGATCTCCGGCGCGACGAGCTTCAACGCAACCGGAAAGCCGATCTGCTTCGCTTTCTCCGCCGCTTCCGCCGCGTTTGCGGCAGTCGCCTGGCGCGGTAGGCCGATGCCGTGGCGCTGAAGCAGCGCGTTCAGTCTTTCTCCCTCGAGATCGGCGTCGCTGCCCGACGCCGCAGGCAGGCTGCCGATCTCGCTCTGGCGGCGCTTGCCGTAAAAGCCCAGGCCCGCGAGCGCGCGCAGCGTCGGCTTGATGCCTTGCAAGAACGGAATGCCCGCGTCGTCCTGAAAGACGCGGCTCTCGTCGGTGAGGCTGTAGGTCGAGCGCGCGAACGCGACGATCGGCTTGTCCGTCGTCGCATTCAAATTCTTGAACAGCGTCGCCTCGCGTTTCTCGGGAAAACGCGGCAGCTCGCCGTGAATCGCGAGCAGATCGACGTTGTCGTCGTCGGCGTGAAACTTGACGATCTTGATGAAGTTCTCCTCGTCGCCGAAGCCGGCGACGCCGCATTCGAGCGGATTCTCCACGACCAGCTCGGGCGGAATCAGCGGCCGCACCGCCTGCCGCGTCGCTTCGCTGAGAGGCGCGAGATCCGTGTTCAATTCCTCGGTGTGGTCGCAGAGGAGGCCCTTCATGCCGCCGGAATTGACGACAATGGCGGCGCGCGTCCCGCGAGGGATCCTGCCCGGCATGAAAGCGAGCGTCGTCTCGGTTAGGTCTTCGAGCGTCGGCACGCGCACCATGCCGAGCCGCTTGCAGACCGCCTCGAAGACTTCGTCGGAGCCCGCGAGCGCGCCGGTGTGCGAGATCGCCTGGCGCTTGCCCATCTCCGAGCGGCCGAGCTTGATGACGAGAATCGGCTTGTTTTTCTTGAGCGACTGCGCCGCGACCGTCATGAACTCGCGCGGCCGGCGGATACCCTCGACCATCAGCGCGATCAATTTCGTTTCGTCGTCTTCGACGAGAAACGAGAGATAGTCGACGAGATCGAGGCTGGTCTCGTTGCCGCTGGAGACGGCATAGGTGAAGCCGATGCCGCGCTCCGATGCGCCCTTGATCCAGTTGCCGAGCGAGCCGCCGCTCTGAAAAATCAGACCGACGGGACCTTTCTTGAGCAGCGGCACCGCGGTCGGAAAGCTCCACAGTCCTTCTTTCAGGGAAAAAGATCCCATGCAGTTGGGCCCGCACGCGACCATGCCGGTGCGCTCGCATAAATCGCGCAGCGCCTCTCCGCGCTTTTTCCCCTCGGGGTCGGTGCCTTCCCCGAATCCGGCCGAATAAACCGTCGCCGCCTTCGACCCGAGCTTCGCCGCTTCTTCGAGCGTGCTCAGCACCGCCTTGGTCGGAATCAGCATGAGCAAGTGTTCCGGCGGCTCTGGCAATGCGGCCAAATTCGGATAGCACGGATCTTCCGCGATCTCCTTGTAGTTCGGATTGACGAGATAAAGCTTGCCGGCATATTTCGCTTTTTTCAGGTTGCGGTAAATGCCCATCGGCCAGCGCCCCTTCGGTGACGCGCCGACGATCGCCACGGAGCGCGCGCTGAGTAGATTCTCGACCGGTCTGCGTTTGAAAGTCTCGCTTGTGCTCATAATGTTTCGAGGTATTTCACAGTCTCCTATTTTCTTCAACACGCGTTCATTCCGCGAACACGCGCCAGCGCTCGGGCCGCAGCACGACCGCGGCTCGCTGCCCGACGGCGATCTCCGTGTCGCCGGGCAGCTTCGCCAACAGCGTCACGCCGTTGACTTCGATCTCGACGAGCGCCGCATCGCCGAGATAATTCTTGCTTGCGATGGTGCCGACAAGCGGCCCGCTCGCGCCGTCGGCCGCCGCGAGCTCGACGTGCTCCGGCCGGATCGCGAGCGTCACCGCCCCCGCCGCCGCGAACGCCGGCGGCACAGGCAGCTCCAGCGAGCCGAGCGCGCACTCGACGGATCCGGCGGCGATCTTCGCCTTCACGAAGTTCATCTCGCCGACGAACTCGGCGACGAAGATATTCGCCGGGCGGGCGTAGACCTCGTCCGGCGCCGCGACCTGCAGGATCTCGCCGCCGTGCATGACGCACACGCGGTCGCCGAGGCTCAGCGCCTCAGCCTGATCGTGCGTGACGTAAAGCGTGGTCACACCGACGGCGCGCGTGATCTTCTTGAGCTCGACGCGCATCTGCTCGCGGAGCCGCGCATCGAGATTACTCAGCGGCTCGTCCATCAGGAGAATCTTCGGCTCGGTCACCATGGCGCGCGCCATCGCGACGCGCTGCTGCTGGCCACCGGAGAGATCGGTCGCCGGCCGGTCTTCCAGGCCGTCGAGCTGCACGAGATGCAGCGCGCGGCGGACTTTTTCCGCGACGAGTTCTTTGCCGAAGCGTTTGCGGCCGCGCACGAGCGGGAACGCGACGTTCTGAAAGACGTTCATGTGCGGCCAGATCGCGTACGACTGGAAAACCATGCCGATGTCGCGCTTCTCCGTCGGCACGTAAACGCGCCGCGCAGGCGCGTTCACCGTCACGCCTTCAATCTCGATCTCGCCTGCGTCGGGCCGCTCGAGTCCGGCGACGCAGCGCAGCGTTGTCGTCTTGCCGCAGCCGCTCGGGCCGAGCAGCACGCAGAATTCCCTCTCGCCGATCTCGAGATCGATGCCGCGCAACGCCTCGACGCGGCCCCGCCGGGTATCGAACCACTTCTTGAGACCGCGAATGGTGATCAATTTCAGCTCGATGTGTTCCGTATGAAATATAAAGTGACGCTTGAGGTCAGCTCTGCCACTCCCCCAAGTGTCCGAAAGCGATCTTGAGCCCACCAACGACGATGACCGCGAAGAGCACGAGCACGACCCCGAGCGCGGCGACCTGCGGCACCCAACCGTTGCCCCAAAACTGCCAGACGATCGTAGAGATCACGACGTTCTTGCGCGTGCCGAGCGTGAGCGCCATTGTCACCTCGCGGTACGAGAGCATGCTGATCCAGATCCAGCTGTTGAAGATGCCGGCGGCGATGAGCGGCAGCACGATGCGCCCGAGCACGGTGCGCGTCGAAGCGCCCGAGACCTTGCCCGCCTCCTCCAACTCGCGGTGCACTTGGATCATCACGCCGTTGGTCGTGCGCGTGCCGTAGGCGATCCACGTGATCGTGTGCGCGATCGCGATGATCGCGACCGTGCCGTAGACCGGAAACCAGCTGCGATACGCGAGGCCCAAGTAGGCCAGCCCGACGGCGAGGAGAATTCCGGGGATCGCGTGCGGCAAGAATGCGAGTGTATCGAGCGCGCCGCGAAAACTCACGTTCGTCCGCACCACGATCCAGGAGACGAGCACGCTCAGGACCATCGTCACCGTCGGCACGACGAACATGAGAATCGCGGTGTTAACGAATGGCAGCGCGCCGACGTGATCAAAGATGTGGCGGAAGTTCTCGAGCGAGACCTGCGCGAACGCCTCGGCCGACGGCACCTGCAGGTGCGGCAGCAGCGAGACCCAGACAAGCACGAGAAACGGGATGAAGACTTCCATCGCGAGATAGAGCAGCGCGAACGCGAGCGCGGCCCATTTCCAGCGGCCGAGCGCGATCTCGCGCGGGCGGTAGCCGCGCCCGGTGATGACGGTGTACTTTTTCCCATGCTGCACGAGTCGCACATAAAAATAAGCGAGCAGGAGCCCTGCGGCGAGCATCACCGCCCCGTAGGCGCCGGCGAGGCCGTAGTTAGGCAGGCCCGTCGGCGGATTCGTCGAGGTGAAGATCAGCGCGCTCAAAACGATGATGCGCGCGGGGTAGCCGATGATCGCCGGGACTTCGAAGACGGCGATCGCGGTCATGAAGAGATACACCATGACGCCCGCGATCGCGGGCAGCGTGATCGGCACATTGATGCGGAGAAACGTCTGCAGCTTGCTCACGCCCGAGGTGTACGCGGCTTCTTCGAGCGCCGGGTCCATCGTGCGGTAGGCGGCCGCGAGCATGAAGAAAGCCGACGGCACGAACGAGACTCCCTGGATGACCGCCATGCCGGGAATGTTGTAGAGGCTGAGCAGCGGCTGTTCCATGCCGAACAGCTGCCGCGCCCATTGATTGACGAGACCGATGCGCGGGCTCAGGAGCAAAATCCACGCGATCGTGCGCAGGAAGACCGGAATCAAAATACCGACCGTCATGAGCACATAGATCGCGCCCTTGAACGGCAGATCGGTGCGCATGAGCAGCCACACGAGCGGGACGGCGAAGAGCAGCGCGACGAATACCGTGCCGGTGGCGAAGAGCAGCGTGTTGCCGAGAACTTTATAGGTGCCGGAATTGCTGTAGACAGCTGCGAAGTTCGTCAGCGTGAGCGGCCCGCCTTCGCCGGGAAAGCCGGTGCGCAGGCTCATCAGCACCACCATCAGCAGCGGTATGCCGACGATGAGCGCGAGCAGCGCGGTGAGACCGCCGGCGAACAGTCCGACGCCGGGGAGTCTTACTTCCGCCGCGGGCCGGGCGGCCGCGGCATCGGTGGTGACGCTCACAACGCTCCGCTTGCTATCACAGGCCGGAAAAGCCGAATATCTTTCCGTACTCGCGCGAGAGACGATCGACCATCTCAGCCTGATCCTGGATCAAGTAGACGACCTTCTTACCCTGCACGTACTTATTCGCCGCCGTGCCGGGAATCAGCGCCGAGGTTTGCCCGGCATATTTTTCCCAAATCTTCTGGGCCTCCGGCGTCGTTAGATACGCGGCGAAGAGATGCGCGGTCTTCGGGTGCGGCGCGTTCTTGAGCACCCCCGCGTGATACCCCGGCGCGATGAGCGGCGAGACTGACTCCGCAAAGACGACCGGCGCCGTCTTGTGGCTCGCCGCCTGAAGCTCGCTGTTGCTCAGCGACGCGGCGATCGAGATCTCGCCGAGCAGCAGACGGTTATATATTTCGCCGAGCCGGCCCAAAATCAGCTCCTGCTTGGTCAGCCCTTTGACAAGCTGCGTCGTCTTTTCCTCGCCCCAATAGGTCGCGAGCCGGGCGAAATGGTGCGTCGCGGTCGAGACGCCCATCTTCCCTTTCCACTTCGGATCCAAGAGATCGTCCCAGCTCTTCGGCCCATCTTTGGCGGCGACGAGCTGCTTGTTGTACGCCGGGAGAACGAACTGGTTCGCGAAGCTCACCGTAGAACTGTCGAACATGATCGCCTTCGGATCGACGCCGAGGCTCTTATAATCGAACGTTTGATGCAATTTTTTAAGCCACAGCGTCGCGTGCTGTGAGTCGGTGACGACCATCAAGTCCCACTCGGGCGGCGTGCCGCTCGCGGCGAAGCCGACGAGCTTGCCGACGTCGCGCGTCATGTTGCCGGACGGATTGTATTGGAGCTTAATGTTGAGTCCGTATTTTTTATTGAATGCCGAGTTGAGCGCCTGCGCACCTTGCGGCGTCAGCGTCGAGGGGCCGTAGAATTCGAACGTGCCTTCTTTTTTCGCCGCGGCGACGAGATCGTCGACGGGCGCAGCGAGCGCCGCGGTCGCGCCGAGCGCGACAAAGACAAGCAGAAATAAAACTCGTATCGAGCGCATGATCACCTCTTTATTGGAATCCCAGAATCTTGCCGTAATCGGTCGAGAGCCGGTCGATCGTCTCGGCCTGCTCCGGCTTCATATAAAGGACTTTCTTCCCCTGCGCGTACTTGTACGCCGTCGTGCCGGGAATGAACGCGGATGTCTGTCCGCCGTACTGCTCCCAGAGATTCTGCCCTTCCACCGTCGTCAGGAAGATCGCGAAGAGCGCGCCGGTATTCGGATCCGTCGCCCCTTTGGGCACGCCCGCGTTGTACGCGGGGGAGACGACCGGCTCGATCTTGTCGGCATGGATGATCGGCGCTCCGGCTTTCTTCGCCGTATTGATGTAGCTGTCGGTGAGGGTTGCGATCGCGAGGATCTCGCCGGTTTGAAGGCGCGTGTAAAGCGCTCCCATCGTTCCGAGCACGAGATCCTGCTTCGCTAATGCCTTGACGAACTCGGTCGTCCTCTGCTCGCCCCACGAGCCGGCGGCGAGACGCGCCAGATGGTGCGTGGTCGTCGACATGCCGAGCTTGCCGCCTTTCCACTTGCGATCGAGCAGGTCTTCCCAGCGCTTCGGCACGTCTTTGTCCGACAGCGCCGTTTTGTTGTAGGCGGGATAGACGAACTGGTTCGCCATGATGACGGTGCCATTGTCGTACTGCACCCAGCGAGGATCGACGCCGAGCTTGGCGTAGTGGAATGGCTGGTGCAGTTTTCGGAGCCACAGCGTCGCGTGATGCGCGTCGGTGACAACCATCACGTCCCATTCTGGCCGCGCCCCGGCGGCTTCCTGCGTCACGACCTTCGCGACGTCGCCGACCATATTGTTCGAAGGGCTGTAGTTGACTTTGGCGTTGAGGCCGTACTTTTTGTTGAAGGCGGCAGCGAGCGCCTGCGCGCCCTGAGGGCCGAGCGTCGAGGGCGCGAGCAGCTCGAGCGTGCCTTCCTTTTTGGCCTTCGCGACAAGATCGTCAATGGGCGCTGCGGCGAGCGTGGCGCAATGCAATAGGAACGCGGCGGCGGCCAAAACAGCTGCGTGCGACTTCATCGTCCCGTCTTCATCGAGATAGCGTCGCTACTGGATCTTCGGTCCGGTGTATTCGAGTATGTATAGTCCGCCTTTGATGCGGTCGGTGACGTAGATGAGGCCGTCGGTATCGACGTAGAGGTCGTTGAACATCGGCGCCTTCTGCCCTTCGGGCGCCGGCGGCACGAAAAAGCCTACTTCTTCGGGCCGGTATTGATTGCGGATGTCGAAAACGCGGAGCCCCGCGTTGTAGTAGGTGACGAAAATCAGATTTTCGCTGTGGAACGCGCCGGGCCGGTGCTCGTGCACGTTGTGCGGGCCGAAGCGGAGCCCGCGCTTGCAGAAATCACCTTCCGGCACCGGGCAGGTGCTGACGATCACGGGATTTCTTTCCTCGCGGATGTCGATCAGCCAGACGCGCTTCTCCCCTTCCTGACAGTCGTACTTGACCGACTCGTCGACTGCGACAACGAGCTTTCTTCCCGGCAGCGGCATGGTCGTATGCGCGTAGCCGCCGAACGGCGGGCTCCAATCGATGCGGCTGATCGTCTTCGGTTTGGAAATATCGGATATGTCGAGAATCGCCATGCCGGCGTCTACCATCGCGACATAGGCTCGGTCACCTTCGGGGATGATGCCGTGCACGTGGAAATGCTCGCCGGGAAACGGCGTCCAGTCGGTCGGCGTTTCCTCGCCTTCCTTGGTGCCCGGAATCCACCAGCGGCCGGCTTCTTTCGGCGCCGTGGGGTTAGAAAGGTCGGCAATGAGATACGCGCGCTCCTTGATGCCCGGCAGCATCGCGCCAACGTGCGCGTATTTGCCGTCGGTGAACCACATGCGATGCACGCCCTTGCCGGGAAGCTTAAGATAGCCGATCTCCCGCGGCTCGTCGGGTTTCTCGATCGAATAGATGCGTATCCCCGCTTCGTTCGGCACGCTCGCGGAAACGGTCTTGTCGAAATATGGCCGCTCCTGGTTTTGAATCAGGATATCGCCGGCGATCTGCACCTTGTGCGCGTGCGTGTTCGACGGATGCGGCATCTGCCGCACCAGACGCGGGTCCGTCGGATCGGCGACATCGACGATCGTCAACGCCATAGGCGACGTGCCGAGGTGCGCGACATAGACGTACCGCCCTTTCTTCAAAAGCTGCATGCCATCGCCGTGGCCGTTCAGATCGTGATGGCCGATGACGCGGACCTTCGAATTTTCGCTTTTTTCCTGGATTTCTTTGACGGTCTGCACGATCGCGCTCCCGTTACAAATGACTATCGCACCCGCGCCTTTCTTATATTTCGCTCCCCGGGATGTCAACAACGCTCGGTTGGCGGCCCGCGGCATGTATGTTATTAAATGCCTGCATTAAAGGAGAGCGTCATGAGACGATCCGCCATCCTGGTCGCACTGCTGGTTTTCCTCGGCGCGGCGCCGCTTCAGGCGCAGACGAAAAAGATTCCCGTCGCTTACAGCGCGATCAGCGCTACCCAGACCGGCTTCTATCTGACCAAAGAGATGGGAATCTTCGAGAAAAACGGCCTCGCCGTCGACCCGATCTACGTCGCCGGCGGCACGCGCATCGCGCAGGCGCTGATCGCCGGCGAATTTCCCGTGGCGCTCGCCGGCGGCGCGATCGTCAACGCCAACTTGGCCGGAGGCGACCTCGCGTTCGTCGGCGGCGTCGTCAACGTGCCGTCGTTTTACGTCTACGTTCATCCGTCGATCAAAAAGCCCGAAGATTTAAAAGGCAAAGCGCTGGGCATCACGACCTACGGTTCGTCGACGGATTTCACGCTTCGCTATCTCGTGCGCAAATGGGGCCTCGAGCCCGACCGCGACGTGAAGATCATCCAGGCCGGCGGCCAGCCGGAGATTCTCGCCGGCATGCAGGCTGGCGCGCTCCAGGGCGGCAATCTTTCGTCTCCGGGCGATTTCAAAGCGCGAAAGCTCGGCTTCGTTCTGCTCGCCGACTTCAAAAACGTCGGACTGGATTATCCGACGGTAAGCCTTGTCTCGACGCGGAGCTATCTGAAAAAAGACCCGGCGACGGTGAAACAGTTCATCATTGCCTACAGCGAAGGCGTGCACCGGCTGTTCACCGACAAAGAGCTCGGCATTAAGATCATCGCAAAATACACCCGTACCCAAGACCGCGAAGTGCTCGAATCGTCCTACGCCTACGCGACGAATTTCGTCGAGAAGACGCCGCGGCTTCCTGTGAAGGGAATCGAGACGATTCTCGAGCAATTGGCCGCGACGAACCCGAAAGCCAAGCAGCACAAGGCCGACGACTTCGTCGATGCGAGCTTCTATAACGAGCTGGAGAAAAGCGGCTTCTTTAAAAATCTCTGGCGGTAATTTTAACTAGTTTCGAGTTACGAGTTTCGTCTTTCGCGGCAGAATGTTAGGAATTTATCCATCGCTCCGACTCGAAACCCGAAACTAGCAAGCCGCAACTTTTTATGGAACTTCACTTGCACGGCTCGGCCCGGTCGATCGCGCAGGCGCTCGAGCGCGCGCGCGCAGCGGAGGCCGCCGGCTTCGACGGCATCTTCTTCGCCGACAGCCAGATGAACTCGCTTGATCCGTTTCAGGTCTTGTCAATCATCGCGGCGCAAACCGAGCGGCTTCGCCTCGGGACCGCGGTCAGCAACATGGTCTACCGCGATCCCAGCGTGTTAGCGAACTCCGCCGCGACGCTGAACGAAGTATCGAACGGACGAGCCGTGCTCGGCCTCGGCACCGGCGACGGGCCTGTATACAGTCTCGGCCGCCGAGCAACCAAGCTCGACGAGTTCGAGCGCGGGCTTAAGACGATCCACGATCTTCTCGGCGGAAGCGGCATCGTTGTGCCGCACGCCAAAGAGCGCGCCGCAGGCACCGTAAAGCTCCGCGTCGGTAAACGGCCGGCGCCGATTTATATCTCCGCTGAAGGTCCACGGACGCTCCGCGTCGCCGGGCGAGTCGCCGACGGGGTGATTCTCGGCAGCGGCTTCGATCTCACAGTCCTCGCGTGGGCGCGCGAGCGGATTGCCGAAGGCGCGCGCGAAGCCGGCCGCACGTCGAGCGATATCGACGTCATGCCTGCCGGCATGACCGTCATCGACACCGACGGCACGCGTGCGCGCAAGACCGTGCGCAGTCGCCTCGCCAACCGCGCGCACCATAACTTTCGCTTCACGATGGAAACCGTCCCGTCGGAGGAAGTCGCCGGCGTCGAGCGCTTCATGGGCGGCTTCGATATCTCGAAGCCGCTCGAGGAGCGCATCGACCCCGATCTCGTGAGCGGCTACCTCGTCCGGCGTTTCACGATCGCCGGCACGGCCGAAGAATGCGCCGCGCGGGTGCGCGAGCTCACGGGCGCCGGCGTCAAGCGGCTCTTGTTGACGCCGCCCGAGGCGAACTATCTCGAAGTCGTCGCGGCCTGGGGCAAAATCATTCCTCAATTATGAAAGCGGTGCTACTTCGAGAGTTCGGCGGTCCCGACGTACTCCGCACCGAAGAGGTCGAGAAACCTTCCCCCGCTGCCGGGGAAGTTCTGGTGCAAGTGCATTCTGTCTCCGTCAATCGCACGCTTGACCTCGTCGTGCGCGCGGGAAAATATCCCTCCGACATCAAGTTGCCGCTCGTTCTCGGCGTCGATCCAGCGGGCGTCGTCGCGGCCGGCGCAAGCGTCGCCGATCCGTCTGTTGGCGCACGCGTCGCGATCGTCTCGATGATCGCCTGCGGCGAATGCCGCTTTTGTAAAGACGGTGAAGAGGCGAACTGCGCGAACAGCCGCCACATCGGCCTGCACCGCTGGGGCGGCTACGCCGAATACGTCGCGGTGCCGGCGAAAAATGCTTACGTTATTCCGGACAATGTCTCTTTCGCCGACGCGACCGTGATCACGCGCCACTTTCCGATGGCCTTCAACCTGCTCGTCAACAAGGCGGAACTCAAATCCGGCGAATGGGTCTTGATTATGGGCGCGGTCGGCGCGCTCGGCAGCTCCGGCATCCAGGTCGCAAAAATGCTCGGCGCCAAAGTGATCGCCGGCGCTGGCTCGGACGAGCGCGTCGCGATCTCGATGGGTTACGGCGCCGATTTCGGCGTCAACTATCGAAAGCAGGACCTCGCCAAGGAAGTGCTCAAGATCACCGGCGGCCACGGCGCAGATGTGGTTTACGAGAACATTGCAGACCCGACGCTCTGGCCCGGCGCTTTCAACAGTCTCGCGTGGGCCGGCCGGCTCGTCACCGCCGGCGGGCACGGCGGCGGCCAGGTCACGCTCGACGTGAAGCGGCTGTATCTCAGGCGCATGAAAATCCTCGGCGCGGCTGGAACCAACCGGCGCGACGTCGAGCGCGCGCTCGAAGCCGCCGGCGCGGGAAAAATTCGCGCGATCATCGACCGCACGATGCCGCTCGCCGAAGCCGCGGCGGCGCACCGCATCATGGAAGAAGAGCGGATTTTGGGTAAAATTATCTTGCAGCCGACTTTGTAAGGAGACCTCTCATGGCGCAGATCGTCTCGATTATCGGCATCACGCACAATCCCTTCATGCCGCGGCTCTTTAAGCAGCCAACGCGTCCGCCCGGCGCGGAAAAAGTTATCGAGCGCATCGCGATGATGAAGGCGAAGCTCGCCGAGGCGAAGCCGGACGTGCTGGTGACGATCGGCAACGATCACCTGCACCAGTTCTTCATGGACAACATGCCGGCCTTCATGATCGGCAAGATGGACGCGTACGCCGGCACGTTTTACGACGAGACGCGCGAGTTCGGCCTGCCCTATCATAAGATTCCCGGCGACGTGGAGCTGGCGGATGCGATCATGGAGGGCGCCTTCGACCGCGGCGTCGACTTCGCTTATTCGAACGAGCTCACGATCGACCACTCGATCATCGTGCCGCTCACCTTCATCCGTCCCGACATGGATATCCCGATCGTTCCGATTCTCACGAACTGCATCGCGCCGCCGCTGCCGCGGCCGAAGCGCTTCTATCAGGTCGGGCAGGCGATCCGCACCGTCATCGACAGTCTCGAGACGAAGAAACGCGTCGCGGTCATCGTGAGCGGCCATCTGTCGCTCGAGATCGGCGGGCCGAAGCAGTTCGAGCGCCACCTGCTCGATCCCAACTTCGACGCGACCGCCGTCGGCTGGATTGCGCAGGGCGACGTCAACGGCGCGGTCAACAATTCCTCGTTCGCGCAACTCAGGCAGTCCGGCAACATGACGCACGGTTTTTTGAACTTCATCATGATGATGGGCGTCGCCAACGCGAAAAAGCCTGCCTACGCCGAAGGCCTCGACGCGGGCTGGCCGGCTATTCCGTTTTTTAGGTATGACAATGCGTAAACTACTTTTTCTTTTCATGCTGCTAGCGCCGTCATTTTCCATCGCTCAGCAACACCCCTCCCCTTACGCCGGCCAGCAGTCGCGCGACATCAAGGCGCTCTCCGACGACGAGATCCACGGGTATCTCAACGGCCAAGGCATGGCGCTCGCCAAGGCCGGCGAGCTGAATCACTATCCCGGACCGATACACGTTTTGGAACTGGCCGATCGGTTGAGGCTTACCGAAGCGCAGAAGCAGCACACGGAAGCCATTCGCAAGACGATGCTAAGCGAGACGATCCCGCTAGGCACGCGCATCGTCGAGAAAGAGCGCGATCTGGATCAACTGTTCGCGACCGGTTCCATCGACAAGGCCAAGCTCGACTCCACTGTCGCCGACATCGGCCGGCTTCAAGGCGAGCTACGCGCTGCGCACCTCCGCGCGCATTTGGAGCAGAAAAGAATCCTAACGCCCGAACAGGTGGCGAAGTACGACGAGCTGAGAGGCTATACATCGGCTGCAGCCGGCGTAGAGCACCACATGCAGCATTAACCAGGAGCGTATTATGAGTAAATATGTCCTTAACAAGTTCATCCACCAGGTGAACATGAACGGAGACTTCGAGAAGGAATACAAGGCGAATCCCGCCGCTTTCGTCGACAATTGGGAGAAAGATCAGCCGCTCAAGCTCAGCGACGAGGAGCGTGCGGCGCTCGCCGCGCGCGACTACGGCAAGCTTTATGCTTTGGGCGCGCACCCGTTCACGCTCTGGAGCTTCACCGAGGCGATCTGGGCGCACGAAATGCCCCGCGAAGAGCTGATCAAGGATTACAAGGAAAAGGCGACCAAGACCGGATATCCGGATTTCAAGACGTGAGTCTATTTTCCGCCTGAGAGTTTTTGCCGCGCTTGGCGCGCTTCTTCGTGATCAGGATCGAGGCGCAGCGCTTCGCTATAGGCTGCGATTGCATCGCCGCCGCGACCGAGCTTTGCGTAGGAGTTGCCGAGCTGATTGTAAGACTCCGCGTTTTTCGGATCGATCTTCAGCGCCAGCTTGAACGCTCCGATCGCCTCCTCGATTTTTCCCTGTCGTAGGAGAACGATGCCGACATTATTGTGCATATCCGAATCGGCGGGATTCAATAGAATCGCCCGCCGGAACGCAACCGTCGCTCCGTCGAGCATCCCGTTTTCGAGAAACGCGACTCCCAGCGCGCCGTAGACCTCCGGATTGTTTCCGACGTCGAACTCTGCGAGTTGTTTTTCGGTCTTCGGCTCGCCCGTGAAAGCGAATTCCCGCTGGGCCTCTTTGACCCACGCCTCTCTCAGGTATAGGAACGCCAACTGCTTATGCGCCTCGGCGTTGCCGCGAATGTCATATATAAAAATCGAATTGCCGATGCGGGAGGCCGGCTGCATTCGCATGAGCCAGTCGTACGAGTGCAAATACTTGAGGTATGTCGAGACGAGATGCGTCGCGCTGATGGCGATGAAGGCCGGCGGGGAGCGCGGCGGAACTTGCGGACACGCGAGCGGCGTCGCATACGGGTTCGGCAGACCGACGAAGCGCAGGCCGTAGTAGCAAGGATCGGCGGTGCCGAAGTAGCTCAGGTAGATCGGCTCCAGGTTGTTTTTCTCGGCGTATTGCTTGAGACCTTTCAGGTCCTGGCCCCAGTCCAGATTCGAATCGACCAGCATTTTGTAGCCATTCGCGGGACCGCCGGCGATCTCGTTGAAATAGGTGAGGAGGTCGGGATGCACGCGCGCGAGCCCGGTAACCAGCCAAACGGCGAGCACGCATACGAACAGGCGCGGCGTGCGCG
The DNA here is from genome assembly GCA_021324155.1 of Pseudomonadota bacterium. GTDB lineage: Bacteria > Desulfobacterota > Binatia > UBA9968 > UBA9968 > JAJPJQ01. The sequence goes on along the minus strand of JAJPJQ010000024.1, from coordinate 26,818 downwards.
ATTGCGACTTCCAGAAAGACGCCGCGACGCCGCCGAGCAGGACGTACAGAAACGGATAGACGGGCAGGATGTGCCGCAGGCCGATATTCATGCGCGAGACCACGGCGAAGGCGAAATACGCGAGCGCCGAGAGCGCGAGAAAACCTTCGGCCGCCGTCACGCGCCGGCGGCGAATCCACAGGACTATCGCCACTGCGAGGAGAATCAGCGTAGGCAGCGGAGTTTTCACGGCGAACGCGAACGGAAAATAAAGCCAGAACCCATCGAGGGACACTTGGCCCAAGAGGTAGCTCGCGCGGTGAATCGTCTTCATGACGAAGAGGACGCCGTAAACGGCGGCCTCGGGAAAAATGTGGCTGGCGGCGACCCACTCGGCCGCCGCGCGGCCGAGACCTGAGTCCGGAAGCGCATAGGCGAGCGGAAAGTGGACGCCGCCGTCGGAAGTCGCGGTCCAACGGAATCGGTATGCTGCCCAGATGCTCGCGTAGCTCGCCAGTAATACGGAGCCTAGGAGCGTCGCGAGGAGGGCCGCCTTTTTCATGTGCGCCGCCACGTCTCCATGGATGAGGATTGTCGACCTGAGGGGCTCCTGCGAAAAAACACGGACAACGATTGCGATAAACCACACGGCGAATATCCCCGCGAACGAGAACTTCGTAACCACCGCGAGGCCGCAGAATACGGACGCGAAAACCAAGTCGCGCCAGGTCAGTAGGCGGAGGCAGCGAAAAAAGAAATAACTCGCGATAAAAAAGAAAGCCGCGAATGTCACATCGGTTTGGGCGATCGAGCTGTGCGCGAGAATGTTGGGATCGAGCGCGTAGAGCGCGAGCGCGACGAGCGCCGCGGCGCGGCCGTAAAGCTCACCCGCCCAAATGTAGACGAAGATTCCCAGCACGATGCCGACGGCGATCATCGGCAGCTTCGCGTAAAAGAAAATTTTATCGGCGTCGTTGTCTCGAAACAGCATCTCGCTTGCCAGAGCGTAGTTGTACTGTCGCTCTTCAGCGAGCCGCTCCCAACGCGGCGATCGCCGCGGATCTTTAATGTCGAGCGCGAGCAGCGGCAGCGCCGCCAGCACCTTCGCCACCGGAGGGTGCTCGGGATAGGCGCGGAAGTCGCCCCATTTGAGATGAGTGTAGCCGGCGAAGACGTGATACGCCTCGTCGACCGTCGGCGACTTATCTCGGAACGCGACTAAGATTTCGACAGTAAAGAAAACGGCGAAGCAAAGCAGAATCGCGGCATGTCGTTTCATCGGCGCGTCGCTACCGCGCGAGCGCGCCGTCGGCAACCATCAAGGATGCGGGCGGCGAGAAAGTCGGCGCGCGCCTTGTGCGGCGCACCGCAGTCGTCCGGCTCACCCCTTCTTCTGCGACGCTTCGTCCGCAGGAATGGTGATCTTCTGTCCGATGAAAATGTAGTCGGGGTTCTTCAATGTCTCGGCGTTGGCCTGAAAGATCCTCTGCCATTTTTGCTGCGTCCCGTAAAATTGCCCAGCGATCTTCGAGAGCGTGTCACCGGCCTTCACAGTATATTCTTGAGGCAGCGCAGCGGACGTCTCCGCAGCAGGAGGCGGAGCCGTTTTCGTCGCTGGCGCAGTTTTGTTGGCGCTTGTAGTCTTGTCGGCTGTCGCTGCTTTGTCGGATACCGCAGACTTGTCGGCTGTCGTAACTTTTCCGGTTGAAGCACTCTTGTCGGCCGCAGCGGATTTATCGGGCGACGCCGGCTTTTCCTTCGTCGTCTTCGCCACGACGGCCGGCTTTTCCTTTGCCGGAGGCGCGGGCGTGGCGGCGCGGCCCTGATCGGCGGAAGCCGCCGCGGCGACGGGCTGCTGCGATTTGTATAGACGGTCGATGTAGCCGGAGGCGTCCAGCTCCTTGATGAAGCTCGTGTCGACGAATTCCTCGGGACGGGCCTTCTGCGCCTTGGGGTCTTTGGCCGACAACTCGGAGAGCATGATTTGAATGCCGCGTAGCGTCGGGTACGGCTTCTCGGGAATCAGCGCGAGGCCGATGCCTTCGTAGGTCTCGTCGAGCGCTTCGGGCGAATTCTCTTTAAGATATTTTCCGAGCACCGCCAAAGCGTCGGCCCGCTGCGTCTTGTAATAATGGATCGCCTCGACCATCGACTTCATCGCGTTGCGCACTACCTCCGGCTTCGACTTGATCAAAGCCCGGCTCGTCACGAGCGCGGTGTGCTGGTATTCGAGTCCGAGCATCTGGAGATCCGCGAGCGCGTGAAAGCCCAGCTTTTTCGCTTTGAGCGTCAGCGGCACGGTCACCATCGCGCCCTGGATCTTGCCCGCTTCGAGCGCGGCGAAGCGGGCCGGCTGGCTGCCGATCTCGACGATCGTCACGTCTTTATCGGGTATCAGGCCGTACTTGTTGAGCGCATACCGCGTCGCGAAGTCGGACGACGAGCCGACGCGGCTCACCGCCATCGTCTTTCCCTTGAGCTGGTCCGGCCTGGTGATGCTGTTGTGCACCATCAGCTGATAGTCCATCGTATTGAGAAAGCCCGCGATGATAACGACGTCCTGTCCCTGAAGCCGGCTCTGAATGACCGACGGTCCAGCCATCTGGGCCATGGCGACATCGCCGTTGAGCAGCGCGCTCACCGCGCGGCTGCCGGCCTCGATAAAGACGAGCTCGGCATCCAAGCCGTTTTTGCGGAAGAATCCTTTTTCATATGCCACCCAGGCGGGGATCTGATTGCCGGAGATGCTGCTGTAGGCGATTCTGATTTTTTCCAGCGACGGCGCTTTCTCGGCGGCCGTCGCCGGCCCGGCGCAAAACAGCGCCAGAGTGAAAATGCACGCGAGCGCGGACTTGAGCGCGCGCCGTTGCGAATTGATTGTGATCGTTTTCATTTCACCAAGTACCTCGGTTTATGCTCGGCTGAGCCGCGCCATCGCCGCCCTGAGACTCGCGCGCATGCGCTCGACGGAGTGCGCGAGATCGCCGATCTCGTCATTAGAGTCGATTCCGACAGGCGTCTCGAGATCGCCTCTGCTGACCTTGTCTGCGACTTCTTTCAGCCGCAGCATGCGCGCAGTAATGCCTTTGGCGACGATAAGCGACGCAATGAGGCTCGCCGCCAACGCGAGCACGATGAGGCCGACGACCGGCAGCACGGCGCCGCGAACCTCTTGGGCGAGACTATCGCCCCAGAAGCCGACCGTCGCACTCCCTACCCTGCCCTGAAGCATCGGGACGGAGGTCTCATAAACCGTCCGGCCGCGGAAGACGACCTCGCGGCGCTCCGGACCGGCCGTTGGACGACTGGAATCCTTCAGTTCCGGCGGCAGTGTCGGCGTTCCCAGACTGTTGGCGACGACGGCGCCCTGTCCGTCTCGCACTATCGTGTACGCGACGCCGGGCGAGAGAGAGTATTTCGCGATTAGCGCATACAACTCCAACACTTCCCCCTTGAGTACGCGGCCCGCGGCGCTGTCGCCGAGATTTACCGCCAAATCGAGGGCCCTTTGGTCGAGCTGCTTCCGCACCAGAGAGGTCATGCGGTATTGCACGATCCCGATAACGAGCAGACCGAAGACGACCATTGCGCAGGTCACACCGCCCATGATCTGCCACTTGAGCCCCATTCGACGTCGTGAATCTGTTTTTTCTGTACTCATCATTACTCCTCGAATGCACCGAGCGCGCGGACCTCTTCCGACATGACATTCTCGTAGCGCGTTCTCAGCGGCTCGCTGAGAATCTCGCCACTCGTCGAGTACACCAGCTCGCGGAATCGCTGCTTGGGAAAATTGTCCATCGACTCGCCCAGAGCATCCACATGATCGCGAACCACCACTGAGGCCATCGGCCCCATCGCGTCCGTCAGCGCCGCGAGCATGCGGTGTATGGATCGCTGCGGAACGACCTCGGCGACGCTCGCGGCGTGTTCGACAGCTTTTTCTTCCGGTTGGTTTGTCTTGGGTACGATGGTTATTTCTTCCGATCTTTTTATGTCGGCTTCGATGATTTTTGCTTCCGGCTCATTCGCTACGACCGCCGGCTCCGGCTCGGCAACGACCTTTGCAGCGGGCTCGGACTTTAAAGCGGATACGACTTTCGGTGCGAGAGTCGGTTTTGGAAAAGGTCTTTCGCGCATCTCACGGGATTTCGCCTGCGACTGCTGAATCTCGGCGGCGCGCTGCTGTGCGGCCTCCAGCGCTGCCCTTGCAGCCGATTGGATATGCGGCACCGGCCGAGACTCCGCTTCTGCAGCGACCACGCCACGTTCCTCTATCGTCAGCGGCGCCGGAATCGGCGCGACGATCGTCGGCGGCGCGGGCTCCGAATCCGCGTTAGCGGCCGATTGCATCTGCGTGCTTGGCTGAGTCCCGGCGTCCGCGGCGACGGCGTGATTTTCCTCGACCCGTCGAGGTGGTGGAATCGGAGCGACGGTGTTCGGTTGCGTGCGCTCCATCGCTGCGTTAGCTACCGATTGCATCTGTGTCATTGATCGAGGCCGGGCATCCGAAGCGACAGTATTATTTTCCTCGACCCGCCGCGTCGGTGAAATCGGCGCGAGAGTCTTCGGTTGCGCGCGCTCCACAGCTGCCTTACCGGCCGATTGCATCTCCGGCATCGGCCGAGGCCGGGTAGCCGCGGCGGCGGTACGATTTTCATCGACCAGTCGAGGCGGTGAAATCGGCGCGGTGGTCGTGGCTGGCGGACTTTTCGGCTCCGCATCGGCCGCCGGCGCTTCGGGAAACTTGATCGGAATCGTCGCAGTACTTAGGGGAACGGGTTTTTGTGGCGTCAAGCTAAGGTTGAGATCGTGGGCGACCTCCTTGATAATCGCTACCCCCACGCTTTGCTGGTCGAGCGCATACGCAGTGAGCATGCCGTTGTCGCAGAGCACGTTGATGAGCCTTGGAATGCCGCCTGAATAGGCGTAGACGGCACGGATCGTCTCGACGGGAAAAATCGTGCCGCGGCCACCCGCGATCGCGAGACGCCGCGCGATGTATTCCTCGCATTCGGCCAAGTTCAGCGGACTCAGATTCCACCGTAGTGCTACGCGCTGTTTCAGCTGACGCAGCTCGGGCTCGGCCAGGCGCGCGTCGAGCTCGGGCTGACCCACGAGCAGCACCTGGAGCAGCTTATCTTCGGCAGTCTCGAAATTCGACAACAGCCGCACTCCTTCGAGCACCTCGTGCGAGAGGTTCTGCGCCTCGTCCACAATCAGCGCGACGCCGACATTTTTCTTGTACGATTCCAGCAGGAATTCGTTGATGAGCACGAGATAGTCGTGCGGATCTTTGGGAGCGTCCTTCGGAGCGACAAGCGCGAACTCTTCGCAGACGGTCCGCAGCAAGTCGCGGATATTCAGAATCAGTGTAAAAATAAACGCGATGCGGGTGTGGCCGTCGTCGAGTTGTTGCAACAGAGAACGGATGAGCGTCGTCTTGCCGGTGCCGACCTCGCCCGTGAGCACCACGAAACCGCGGCGCGCCTGGATGCCATAGCTCAGTTGCGCCAAGCCTTCCTTATGGCTCGGACTGGCGTAGAGAAATTTTGGGTCCGGACTGACGGAAAAAGGCTGGCTCGTTAAGCCGAAATGTTCACCATAAATTGGCAGCGTCGACATTAAAAGGACCGTTGGAAAGGGGTTTGCCCGCGCAGATGCCGCTACCACACAAAGCCTTTCCAATCATCTGGGGTCCGATAGTACCCGAGGTGACAAAAGAATGTCAACGCCGATATTTGGGAATCCAGGAATCGGGCAGGCATGCCCTTCTATTCGAACCTGCCGTCGCGCATACGGTAGACCTTCCTGAATTGCTCGACCGCCTTGGGATCGTGGCTGGCCATGATCACCGTCTTGCCGTAGCGCTCGGCGAGCGAAACGAACAGCGCCGAAATGGACGCCGTGTTCTCGGTATCGAGGTTGCCGGTCGGCTCGTCGGCGAGGATCAGCGCCGGGTCATTCGCCAGCGCGAGGGCGACGGCCACGCGCTGTTGCTCACCGCCGGAAAGCTCCTCGGGACGCTTATGCATCTTCTCCGCCAGCCCGACCATGCCGAGCAGCCCCTGGCAGCGGCGCGCGCGCTCGGCGATCGCGACGCCGGCAATCAGCATCGGCAATTCTAAATTCTCGAACGCGGAGAGAGTCGGGATGAGATTGAAAAATTGGAAAACGAAGCCGATCTTGAGAAGCCGATAGCGCTCCAGCTCGCGCTCGCCGAGCGCGCCGAGCGTATCGCCGCCGACGACGATCTCGCCCGCGGTGGCGTGATCGACACCGCCCAAAATATTCAGCAGCGTCGTCTTGCCGCAACCCGACGGTCCCATGAGCGCGATCGCTTCGCCGGCGGTGATCCGCCAGTCGATGCCTTTGAGCGCGCGCACCTCTTCGGCGGAGGTGCGGTAGCTTTTCGCGAGTCCGTCGACCTTGACGTCGACGCCGCGATTGACGAAAAACCCGTTCTCTGCCATCGAACCCTCCGAAAAATTACTCGAGCATTCTTTCCCGCGCCGACCGACGGAATACCCACAGGCTGAACAAGAGGGCGATGCCGCCGATCACGAAGAAGAGTCCCGCGCCGATCCAAACGGTCGCCCCGGAAAGCACGAGATGCGTCGGAAGGAGATGGACGACGGACTTGATCTCGCGGAGATCCCATATGAGATTCGTCAGTCCGAAACCCGCGATGGCCGCGATCACGACGCCGATCACGAGACCCGCGAGCGCCGGCGCCAGCAGCATCAACGCGAAAAATTTGAACATAAGCCCGGGCGACGCGCCGCGCACGCGGAGCAGCCCGAGCGTGCGCCGGTCCTCCAAATAATTCGTCAGCGCGATCGCGCCGATCGCGATCAGCGCGAGCAGCATGCCGCCGACGAGATAGATGCGCATGTTCTCGAGCGCGAGAAAGATGAACATGTCGCCGCCGATCTTCTTGAGCTCGCGGCCGAGCACGCGTACTTCCAGCGGCCGCGCGCGGAGCGCGCCGGCGATCGCCTGCACCGCAGCGTCCGCGCCCTGCTCGCGCTTGAGCCGCACGAGCAGCAGAACGCGGGGCACGAGCACCTTGAGGTTAGCGATCTTCGAATTGTCCGCCGTCGCAACCAGATAGGCATCGTTGCTAGAGAGGTAATTCAGGTAATCAATGCGCGCCGAAACGAAGCTCTGCCGGTCGGCGATGCTGCGCGGCGGCATACCGGGCAAAAAACCGATCACGCCTCCGCCGGGAACAAGCACCGGCTTTTTCTCCGTATCGGCGCCGAGCAGGATCGGATCTCCGGCCGCCAGATTCCAGAACTCGGCGACCGGCGGCGAAGCGGCGACTTTCTCGGTTTTGAGGTCGCGAATGATGCCGCTGAAATTTCCGCCGACGCCGAGCTTCTCGTCGTAAAAGACCGTTTGCAGATAGCGCTCCGGGTCGTCGATGAGATAAAGCGGGACGCCGCTGAGGCCGTAGCCGGGGAAGAAAAAGCCCGGCAGCAGCGCCTCGATAATCGTGTCTACCGAGACGATGTTGTCGTCACGCACGGCGCCGAGACGCTCCTTAACCGCGCTGCGGAGCGCCTGCGCCTGCGGACCGAGGCCCTGATCGAGCTTTTCCGCCGGTACGAGGTCGCCGGGGCCGAGCGCGATGTGCAGCTCGCTCCCGACCTCGACGGTCGCGCCGCGCAGCGCCTTGTCTTCGAACGACCTCGCGCCGATGCTCGGATAGAGGCTGACGCTCGCCATCAGCGCGACGATCAGTAAAAAGCTTGCGATGCGGTGCGGCTTGAACGACATGTGCCGCAGCGATAGACGGCGCAGCGGACCGCCGAGCACCCGCGAAACCGCGGCGAGCAGCGCGGTCATCAAACTGCGGCGTGAAACGAACAGCGTCACGATGCCGTAGACCACGAGCGGCAGCGCGACGAAGTCGAGCGCGCGGTCGAGCATGAACAGCGACTTGATGAAAAATATCCACGAAGCGGACGCATCTTCGGCGGGCGGAAAGCGCCGCGCCGGATCGAAGTCGACCGCCCAGCTCACGACTTTGTAAAGACCGATAGCAAGGGCGGCGAGTTGGAGCGAACCGAAGCGCATTGCCGCTTCCATCGACTCCGACGGCGCGACGCGCCGCGACGCCTCCAGCGGCGATATCGTCGTCGCGTAGTGGACGAGCTTGCGGCTCGACCATAACGCGAAAACGAGCCCGACAACGAGAAACAGAAGCATCTGCACCGGCCCCTGAACGTGACCGAGCACCGTCCAGGACAGCGCGCCGCCCTCGTAAAGCGCCAGCGGCAGCAGCGTGCCGAGAACGAGTCCGATCACGCCGCCGATGAGGCCGCCGGCGCCGATCGAGAGCAATAAACTCTGCCCGAGCAGCGCGCCCGGCACGCCGCGCAGCCGCATGAGCCCGAGCTTGCGCCGCTCGTTCAAAATTAGCAGCGCGGAAAGATTCGACGCGAGCATCCATGCGATCGCGAGCAGTGGGATCGCGATCAAGAGCGTCGCGAAGTAGAGCAGGCGCGAGATCTCGGCCATGCGGTTCAAGAGCACGAGGATAGCATTATCGACGAAGATCGTGGGCCCGAGCGAGCTAACCTGCGCTTCGATATCCGTCTGTAGTCTTTTGAGATTGGCGACCGAGCCGCGGATGTCCCAGCCGGAAATCAATTTCTTCCGGTCGACGCGCGCGAGATGGATGACTTCCGGCAGGTATTCGCCGGCGGTCGCATGGATATCGCCGGAGCCGCCCAGCGCGCCGCGCGAGAGCGCGTCGAACCACCGGAGCCGTTCGAAATCGTGCGGCATGACCAGAATGACGCCGATGTACGGCACGAACGAGATCGTGCCGATCTCGTCCATGAAATAGCGGTTGACCTCGGCGCGCTCCAGGCGCACGACGCCGCGCACCGGCAGGTCGAAAAGCTCCGCCTCGCCTTTTCTGCTGTGGCTGTGGACGATGACGGAAAAATTCTTCGCGCCCTGCAGCGCGAGAAAGGCATGCCCCATCTGCTGCTCGGGGCCGACGAGCGCGAGATGCGCGCCGCTGTCGCCCGCTTTCGGCCGCACCTCGGAAGGCAGCAGCGACAGGTCGGTTGCCGCGAGGATCGACACCCACGGCGACGCGAGCGGCTTGCGATCGACCTGGAGCGCCGCCTCCGGCGGCGGCTTGGAGCGCAGGAACGTCAGACTCTCCACGCGCTCGACGCCGTTTACGGCGCGAAGCCGCGGCGTGATGTCCTTCGATACGGAGAACTCGGTCGTTTGGTAGAGCGCGATGTCCCACGACAGGCGCGAGAGCTGGTCTTCGATGTAGAGCTTCAGCGCATGGCGCGACGCGACGTTGATCGCGGCGAGCAGCCCGGCAATGAGAAGCGTCACGATGCCGAAGGCGAGCGCCGCGCGCCGGCCGAGAATCTTGGCGAGATGAAACTTGATGCTCATGCGTTGGGCAGCCGGACGCTTGTTCGACTCCGGACCAGCCTAACGCTTATCCGATGTCTTCTTCGGATAAAAATACTCGTAGCTGCCGTCCTCGATCTTCTTCATCACCATCGTGACGGTTTTCCACGGGTCTTTGGCGTAGTCCTCGTAGCGGCCCGGCGCGTTGATGCCCGGCAGATACGGCGCCCAGTCGTCGCTCAGGACCTCGTTCGGATCGCCGTAGCGCGACGCGAGCGCGCGGATCTCCGGCGATTTGAGGGATACGACCTCGCCTTTGTCGATCAGCGTCACCCATGTGCTTTTCGTCCCGCGGATTTTCACCTGATAAGTCGGCAGCGTGTTGTGGATGTGCCACCAGTGGTCGTTCGGCAGATTGTTCTGCTTAGCGAACTCGACCCATTCCTTCGACTCGACCGGACCCTGCGGCCCATGGTCGAGGCGCAGGCCGAAGCCCCAGTGAATCGTCCCGGCGTTATTGCGCTCGGAGGTATTCTCTCCTTCCATGTTCTCGTCGGGGCGTTTGAAAAATTTCGGATTGGTTCCCGTGCCCGCCTCGTAGAGCCACCAGTAGCCGGGCTGGTCGAAATAAGGATACTTGAGGTCGTTGATCTTGGGATATTTCAAGAATTCGCGCCACAGCTCGCCGTAAACCCCGCCGCCTTTCACCTCGCTCACGTAGCCGTCCTTGACATGGACTTCGATGCGCGGGTAATTGCCGGCGTGATTGCCCGTGCCGGCGAAAACGCCGTTCACTTTCACGAGCGATGGATAGAGATACTCTTTGGTGAATGCCGGGTAGTCGACGGCCGAATAAGGGAAGCGACCCGTCGCCTGGTGCGGAAACATGAAGAGATGGCCCTGCTGATAGGCGCCTTTCGCCCACGCCAGCGCCTGCTTTTCGTCGACCTCGAAGCTGAAGTTCGTGCCCTCGGGATCGTTGACACGCACCTGATCGATCCATCGTAGCGGCTCGATCACACGCTCTTCGACGAGCCGCCACACGTCGCCGGGAAAGGTCGATGCCTTGTTCATCAGCTCATAGCGGTTGTCGAAGATGAAGTTGCCGTATAATTTATTGTGATAGGGCTCGATCTGCCGGCGTGTGTTGGTGCGCCCGCCGCGGCGCCAGAAGACGATGTCGACTTCCTTGTGCTGATCTAGATATTTTACGATCGCCTGCGCGACATTGCGCCCGCCGAATTTTCGCGCGAGGTCCACCTGCTCCTGCGAAAGCGTCTCCTCTTTCTCGAACATCGCCTTGTAGAGGTCGGGCCGTTTTTCCTTGAGCCATTTTTTCGGCATCGATGGATCGGAGAATGCGTTCAGAATCCAGCGGTGCGCCTCCATGTAGCCCTGCTCGGAGGTGAACCAGCGGAGCGCCTTGACCGATTTCAGCGCCTCTTCCTTCGTCACGCCTAGAAGCTGCGACTCGGGGATCATCTGAATTTTAACCCCGCGCTCTTCGTATGCGCGCTTGATGGCCTGCAGGACCATCTCGTCGGCCTTGGGCTCGGTGAAAATCGCAACCGTCTGGCCCTTCTCCGCGAGGCCGAGCGGCGTGCGTCCGCCGGTCTGCCGGACCGCGGCGCGCGCGTACGGCATGATGTCCTCGATCGACTTCGGCGGCTTCAAATAGGACGGGAAGCGCGGCGCGGGATATTTCGCCTGCTCGGCGCTCCAGACGTAGCCGAACGCCGCGCATGCGAGGATGACCGCGGAAACGATCCAGCGCTTCTTCATGTGAACCTCTCGGCTACTGGCGAGCTTTTCTGGTCGCCGGGTAAAAATATTCGAAGCTACCGTCCTCGATCTTCCTGATCACCGTCGAGACCGTCTTCCACGGATCTTTCGCGTAGTCGTCGTATCGGCCGGGCGCGTTGATGCCGGGGAGGTACGGCGACCAGTCGTCGCTCAGAACCTCGTTCGGATCGCCATAGCGCGACGCGAGCGCGCGGATCTCCGGGCTCTTGAAGGCCGTCAGCTCGCCCTTGTCGATGAGCGTGAGCCACGTCGCCTTCGTGCCCCGCACCTTGACGCGATAAGTCGGCAAAAGGTTATGGATATGCCAGCCATGGTCGTCGGGTAGGTTCGCGGTCTTGGTGAAGTCGATCCACTCCTTCGGCAGCACGGCTTCCTTCGGGCCATGCAGCATGTTCAAGCCGAAGCCCCAGTGGATCACGCCGGCGTTGTTGCGCTCCGAAATATTGTTTCCTTCCTTGTTTTCGTCGGGACGCTTGAAAAATTTCGGATTCGTCCCGAGGCCGGCCTCGTGGAGCCACCAGTAGCCCTTTTCCGGCATAAAAGGATACTGCGCCTCGTTGATGTTGGGATACTTCAAGAACTCGCGCCAGAGGTCGCCGTAGATTCCGCCGCCCTTGACGTCGCTCACGACACCATCTTTGACCGTCACTTCGATGCGCGGATACGTCCCGTAGTGATTGTTCGTGCCAGCGAAAACGCCGTTGACCTTGATGAGAATCGGCGCGAGCCAGTGCTTCGACCATGCCGGATAATCCACTTTCGAATACGGAAAGCCGCGCGTCGCCTGCGTCGGGTAGAGATAGAGATGCCCCTGCTGATACGCGCCCTCTGCCCATGCCGACGCTTCTTTTTCGTTGACCGAGAAAGTGAAATTCGTTCCTTCCGGGTCGGTGACGTGAACCTGCTCGACCCAGGCGAACGGCTCGATCACGCGCTCCTCCGAGAGCTTCCAAACGTCGCCGGGAAAGGTCGCTGCTTTGTTCATCAACTCCCAATGGTTGTCGAAAATGAAGTTGCCGATGAGCTTTTCGCCCTGACGGCCCATCGCCTTGCGTGTGTTCGGCCGGCCACCGCGGCGCCAGAAGACGCCTTTGACTTCTGGATGTTCCTCGAGATACTTCGCGAGCAGCTGGCCCATGTTGCGCTGCGCGAGCTTCTTGAAAATCTCCAGCGATGCCGGCGAGACCTCGTCGTCTTTGGCGAACATCGCCTTGTAAATATCCGGCCGGCGCTCTCTCAGCCATTTCTTCGGCGCCTCCGGATCGGCGAAGCGCTGCGTGATCCACGGCTTGATTTCCATATAGCCGAGCTCGGAGGTGTACCACTTGTTCGCGCGAATGGCCTTCACGGCTTCCTCGCGGCTCACGCCCGCGAGCTCGTATTCGGGAATGATGCGCGCCTCGACGCCGCGCTCCTTATAAGCGCGGACGATCGCCTGCAGGACCATGTCGTCGGCGATTGCTTCGGTGACAAGGCCGATCAGCGTCCCCTTCTCGACCATGCCAAGCGGCGTCCGCCCGCCGGTCTGCCGCACCGCGGCGCGCGCGTACGGCATGATGTCGTCGATCGATTTAGGCGGTTTTAGGTAGGCGGGAAACCGCGGGGCGGGATACTTCGCTTGCTCGGCGGCGTTGCCGGATAAGCCGCAGGCCATGATGATGAGAAGCGCGACGAGCCATCGATTCATAGAGCCCTCGTGCGATGTTGTTATTTTTTCTTCACTGCCGGGTAAAAATACTCGTAGCTGCCGTCTTCGATTTTTTTGATCATGGCGGAGACGGTTTTCCACGGGTCTTTGGCGCAGTCTTCGTACCGGCCCGGCGCGTTGATGCCCGGAAGATACGGCGCCCAGTCTTCGGCAAGCACTTCGCTGGGATCGCCGTAGCGCGACGCGAGCGCGCGGATCTCGGGGCTCTTGTAGGCCGGCATCTCGCCCTTGTCGATCACTGTCATCCAGGTATTCTTCGTGCCGCGCACATGCAAGCGATACGTCACAAGCGTGTTGTGGATGTGCCACCAGTGATCTTTCGGCAGGCCGTTCTGTTTGGGAAAATCGATCCATGCCTTCGATTCCTCCGGCTTGTCGGGATCGTGGATCACGCTGCCGCCGAAGCCCCAGTGAATCACGCCGGCGTTGTTGCGCTCCGACTGATTGTTGCCCTCCATAAGCTCGTCGGGTCGCTTGAAGAATTTGGGATTGGTGCCGAGGCCGGCCTCGTAGAACCACCAGTAGCCCGGGCGGTCCTGATACGGGTACTTGAGATCGTTAATGTGGGGATATTTCAGAAACTCGCGCCACAGCTCACCGAAAGTGCCGCCGCCCTTCACGTCGGCGACGTAGCCGTCTTTAACGGTCACTTCGATGCGCGGGTAATTTCCCGCGTGATTGCTCGTGCCGGCGAAGACGCCGTTGACTCGGCTGATGATCGGCGCGTTCCATTTTTTTTGGATCGCAGGGTAGTCGACGACCGAAAACGGGAAGCGGCCCGTCGCCTGATACGGCGATAGGAAGAGATGGCCCTGATTGTAGGCGCCGGAGGCCCAGACCTTCGCCTCGTCTTCAGTCACCTCGAAGTGCATGTTGGTGCCCTCGGGATCGAACGCCTCGACGCGGTCGGTCCACGGGATCGCCTCGAGTACGCGCTCCTCCGCGAGGCGCCAGACGTCCCCGGGAAAGCTCGAGGCCTTGTTCATCACTTCGTAGCGGTTGTCGAAGATGAAATTGCCGAAGAATTTCGCGCTGTGCTGCTTGAGCAGGCGCGCGGTACGCGGCCTGCCGCCGCGGCGCCAAAAGACCGATTTCACGTCGGGGTGCTCGTCGAGAAACTTGATGATGCCGCCGGCGACATTCGGGCCGCCGAACTGTTTCGCGATGTCGCGCTCTTTCTGCAGCGCCTGCTCCGTCGTCGCATAGATCGCATTGTAGAGATCGGGCCGGCGGTCCTTCAGCCATTTCTTCGGCACTTCGGGATCGACGAAAAGCTCGTTCAGCCAGCGCGCCGCCTCCATATATCCTTTCTCGGACGTATAGCCGCGGGTCGTGCGAATCGCCTTCACCGCGTCGTCGCGTCCGATGCCGAGCAGCTCGTGCTCACCCACCATATAAACTTTCACGCCGCGCTCCTCGAAGGCGCGCTTGATCGCCTGGATGACCATGGGATCGGCCTGGGCTTCCGTGACGATCAGCGTCGCCGTTCCCTTCTCGACGAGGCCGAGCGGCGTCCGGCCGCCGGTCTGGCGCACGGCGGCGCGCGCGAACGGCATCACGTCCTCAATCGATTTCGGCGGCTTTAGATAAGACGGAAAGCGCGGCGCGGGATAATTGCCTTTGTCCGCCGCGTCGGCGAGAAAAACCATCGACGTAAAGACGGCAACAATTGCGATCGCATAATGTCGCATGGCGCTAAACCATAGAAAGTTTAGCGCTGAGTTGTCAAGGTACGCGCGCTACGAGCATCAGCGGAGATTGAGCTGCTTTAAGAAACCTTCTTTGGCGAGCTGATCCAGCGGCGCGGTGTCATAGAAAGCACGCTGATCGGCGCTCTTCGCGCGCGGATTGCGCGAGGCGATGTCCTCGAAGGCGTTTTCGATCTCATTGGCTGCAACGGTGGGCACGTCACGGATATATCCGAGGACGTAGCTCCGGAAGGCGCTTTCGAGCAGCTTCTTATCGTCGGTGCGCGTGTATTGCCCGAGCACCTTCACCGTGAAGTCGGGATTGGTCTTGGCGTATTTGATGCCTTCGATCGTAGCCTTGAGAAAACGGTTGAGCGTCGCCGCCCGATTCTTGATGAAAGCATCGGTAGCGACCAGCGCTGTCCCCGGGTAGCGGTAGTTGATATTGGCTAGGTTGACGAGCTCGCGGTAGCCGAGCTCCTTTGCCTTCTCCAGCGTCGGCGAAGATATCAGCGCGCCTTTAATCACTCCCTGCTGCATGAAGAGGAGGTTTTCGGGCACGCCGCCGGTCTGGATCATCTTGATATCCCTGTTCGGGTCGAGCCCCATTTCACTCACCGCCTTGCGCAGACCGAGGTCGGTAAGCGATCCGAAACGGCTTACGCCGAAAGTCTTGCCCCTGAGATCCTCGGGCCTGGAGATGTCGGGCGTGGTTACGAGGCTCATGGGAATCACATTGATGATATCGCCGATGATCTTGACCTCCGACCCGCTGAGCCGAGCGAGAATGGCGGCGGCGCCCGAGCCCTGGGCTATCTGGGCATCACCCGAAATCAGCGTCGTGATCGCCTGCGAGCCGGCGACATAGATAAGGTTCACGTCGAGGCCGTACTTCTTGTAGATGCCGGCTTCTTTGGGCACCCAGGTGGAGACCGATGCGGCGGCGATCGAAGAATAAACGACGTTAAGTTTTTCGAGCTCGGCAGCAGACGCGTACGATGCGCTAAAAAGCAGCAAAAAAAGTACAGAATTCTTCGATAATTTCAGCATCTGGACGGAATCTAGTGTTTCGAGCCGCTGCTTGTCAAGGATACGGTTTGATTGTCGCGGCGGTATCCTGTAGCCTCGGCCAAAGGTTTGACCATGCGGGCAGTAATTACCATAGCCCTCATAGCCCTGCCGTCCTGGTTTGCTTCCGGCTGCGCCACCGCGCTGCCGCCGTCCCGAACCGCATCCAAGCCAGCAGCCCCGGTAGGTAAAACTTCTACGGACGCGGTTGATCAGTCGCGGCGCCCCTTGCTGGTCGCGGCTGTCGACCGATCCGCCGAGGAACCTGCCGCCGAATCCCCGCCTGCCCCGGCGGTAAAAACTGAAGTTCCGGCTCCAGAATCGAAACCCGACAACGCAAAACCTCAACCACCCGCCACCGAGGTGAAAACGCCACCGGCCGAGCCGGTCGCGCCGCCGGAGCCGCCTGCTACGACTTTGCAGGAGATCCGCGGTCCGAGGGCGGACGATAAGCTCGTCGACTTGCTGCAAAAAGAGATCGAGCAAGCGATTCAGCAGCCTTCCGGCCGTCGCAAGATTCAGTTTTCCATGCCGCTCGTGGAAAACGAGCGCGTGCGCTATTTCATCGAGGCCTTCTGCGGCAAGCTGAGAGACTTTTTCTCGCGCGCGTTGGCGCGTTCCGGCAAATATATCCCAATGATGGCATCCGTCCTCCAGGAGGCCGGACTGCCGGAAGATCTGGTTTATCTCTCGCTCATCGAGAGCGGCTTCGCGCCTTCCGCGTATTCCAAAGCGAAGGCGGTCGGGCCGTGGCAATTCATCCATGCGACGGGGGTTCGCTACGGTCTTCGCATCGACGCCTGGGTCGACGAGCGGCGCGACCCGGTGAAATCGACGCGCGCCGCGGCGGCGTATCTAAAGGATCTGCACGGGCAGTTCGGCGAATGGTTCCTCGCCGCGGCCGCCTACAACGCCGGCGAGCGCCGCGTCGAGACCGCGCTGCAGCGCACCAACACCAGCGATTACTGGGATTTAACCGGTAGAACGGTGCTAAAGCAGGAAACGCGAAACTACGTACCCAAGTTCATCGCCGCCGCGCTGATCGCGGGCGAACCGGAAAAGTATGGATTCAACGACCTCGTCTACGAGGCGCCGGTCGATTACGACGAGGTGACGACGAAACGGCCGCTGGCGCTTACGACAGTCGCGCATATGGCCCACACGACGGTCACCAATCTGAAGGAATTGAATCCTGCGCTGCTGAAAAACGTGACGCCGCCGAGCGAGGAAGGATTCATAGTGCGCGTCCCTTCCGGCAGCGGCGCGCTGTTCAATGAAGCCTACGCGGCTCAGTATGCCACGTCGGCGGAAATTAAAGTGATCAACTATACGGTGAAAAGAGGCGAGACACTCGCGGCCATCGCGCGACGATATCATGTCCGCCCGAGTGAGATTATCGAGATGAATGAGCTTAAGACGGGAGCGCTCCGCACCGGCCAGCAATTAACGATCATTCAGGACGGATCCGCGCCCGCGCCGGAGCCGGTGAAAGAGCAGAAAGCCGTGGCCCGCCCTTCGCCGTCGCAGAAAGCACCCGCCCGAACGTCAACTACGCAGAAAGCAGCCGCTCGGCCCTCGACGACGCAGAAAGCAGCGCCCAAAAGCTCCCGCCACTCGACCAAAACGAAATCGAAGACAAAAACGGGCGAGACCGCTGCACACGGATAGATAGTCGCAAGGGCGGTTCGTGAACGGCCCTTGCGTTGGATGACGGACTTAACCGGCGGATTATTTCCGCTGGGACAGCGGAACGTATGGGCGCTTTTGCGCTCCCTTGTAGATCTGGCGCGGGCGCGCGATTTTGTTTTTCTGCTCGGGATCGAGCAGCATCTCCTGCCAGTGTGCGATCCAGCCGATCGTCCGTGCGATCGCGAACAGCACCGGGAACATATCGATTGGCAGGCCCATGGATTGGTAGATGAGGCCCGAATAAAAATCGACGTTCGGGTAGAGCTTCCGCTTGACGAAGTATTCGTCTTCGAGCGCGATCTTTTCCAGCTCGAGCGCGATCTCGAGCAGCGGGTTGCGTCCTTTCACGTCGAAGACTTCGTACGCGACCTTCTTGATGATCTTCGCGCGCGGGTCGTAGTTCTTGTAGACCCGGTGGCCGAAGCCCATCAGCCGGCCCTCGCCTGCCTTCACCTTCTGGATGAATCCTGGGACCTTGTCCTTGTGGCCGATCTCGTTCAGCATGCGCAGCACCTGCTCGTTGGCTCCGCCGTGGAGCGGGCCGTAGAGCGCCGCCGCCGCGCCAGCAACCGAGCAATACGGATCGGAGTGCGCGCTACCGATGCCGCGCATGACGTTCGTGCTGATGTTCTGCTCGTGATCCGCGTGCAGGATGAACAGCACGTCGAGCGCGCGTTCGAGCACGGGGTGCGGCTGGTACTTGAGCTCGGTCATCTTGAACAGCATGTTCAAGAAATTCCCGGTGTAGCTGAGATCGTTGTCGGGATAGGCGAACGGCATGCCGATACTGTGACGATACGCGAAGGCGGCGATCGTCGGCATCTTGGCGACCAGCCGGTAGGTCTGCTTCTGCCGCGATTCGGGGTCGAAGATGTTCTTCGCCTCGCTATAAAACGTCGAGAGCGCCGCAACCGTGCTGATGAGGATGCTCATCGGATGCGCGTCGTGATGAAAGCCGTCTATGAACTTCTTGATATTTTCGTGCAGAATCGAATGGTGCGTGATGTTGTAGGTCCAATCGTCGAGCTGGGCTTTGGTCGGCAACTCCCCGTAGAGCACCAGATAGGCCGTCTCCAGGTAGGTGCTTTTTTCCGCCAACTCCTCGATCGGATAGCCGCGGTAGCGGAGGATGCCCTTATCGCCGTCGATATAAGTGACGCGGCTCGTGCAGGCCGCAGTGTTCATGAAGCCGGGATCGTAGCTGCCGAGGCCGAAATCTTCCTCTGATGTCTTGATCTGGCGCAAATCGGTGGCGCTGATCATCCCGTCGTGAACGGGGATCTCGTATTTTTTTCCGGTTCGGTTGTCGGTAATCGTAATCGTATCCGGCATAAAAAATGCCCCCGCTCCGCAAGGACCCTCGTCTATCTTCTTAGAACATCCTTTAATGTCGGTCAACTGCGATACAAATCGTCGGGAGCGATGCTCCACGAAAACATCCATGCGCCGCCTTCGAATACAAGGCAGACAACCATCGCGGTCGAAAAATCGAGCGTCGAGCGCTCGCTTTGCCCGGTGAGCAGCAGCGACGCGAGCCGGGCGAGGTGCGGCAGATGGCCGACGAGCATCACCGGCGCCTCGGCCGTCTCGAGCTCCGCTTTCGCGATCCACGGATCGTCGTCGGGCGAAAGCCCTGAAATCTCTTTGACACCGTTTTGAGGCGAGACCAACCGCGCCACGATTTCCGCCGTCTCGCGCGCGCGCAGCTTGTCGGAATGGAATATTGCCGAGACGGCGATCCGGCTCGCCACTGCGCGCGCAACCGCTTCGACCTCTTCGCGACCGCGTTCACTTAATGGACGGCGGGGATCTTCGGAGCTGGATCGGGCATCGCCGTGCCGCACGAGAAAGAATTCCATTGCACAATCTACGCCGCGGCCGTGCCGGAGCTTTCGCGCGGAATCGGCGACGATGTATTGAATCAATCCATGTGTTATAGCATTGTTCGTCTGCATGGTCGAGTTTCGCAACGTCAACAAATGGTTCGGCAAGCTGCACGTGCTCAAAGACATCGATCTCCGCATCGAGCGCGGCGAGGTCGTCGTCGTCTGCGGCCCGAGCGGCAGCGGCAAGAGCACGCTCATCCGCTGCGTCAACGGATTGGAAGCGATCCAATCGGGCGAGATCGCCGTCGACGGCAAGCGGCTGTCCGATCCAGGCCTCGACCTGCGCGCGCTACGCGCCGAGACCGGCTTCGTCTTCCAACAGTTCAACCTGTATCCGCATCTCTCCGCGATGGAGAACATCGTTCTCGCACCCATGAAGGTCCGGCGGCTCTCGCGTGAAGCGGCCGAGAAGCGTGCTGCCGAGTTGCTCGCGCGCGTCGGTATTCCGGACAAGGCGGACGCCTTTCCGGCGAATCTATCGGGTGGCCAGCAGCAGCGCGTGGCGATCGCGCGCGCGCTCGCGATGCAGCCGAAGATCATGCTTTTCGACGAGCCGACATCGGCGCTCGATCCCGAGATGATCGGCGAGGTGCTCGATACCATGACCGATCTAGCGCGCGACGGCATGACGATGATCGTCGTCACCCACGAGATGGGATTCGCGCGCCGGGTTGCGAGCCGCGTCGTTTTCATGGACGAAGGGCGAATCGTCGAAGACACTAAGCCGGAAGCGTTTTTCGCCGCGCCGCAATCGGAGCGCGCGCAGCAGTTTTTGAGCAAGATTCTCACGCGCTGAGGAGGTCGATCGATGAAGTGGACGTTCGCTTGCCTGCTTGCGATTTTGCTATTTGGCTTTAGTTCCGCTTCGGCGGAGACTACGCTCGAAAAGATCGGCCGCACTGGCGCGCTCACGATCGGCACGCGCACCGGCTCGCCGCCGTTCGCATACGTCGATAAAAACAACCGCTGGGTGGGTTTTTCGATCGATCTCGTCGAGCAGTTCGTCGCGCCCGGGCTGTCGAAGAAGCTCGGCAAGTCGATCAAGCTCGAAAAGAAGGAATCCGCGCCGCCCACGCGCATCCCGCTGCTCACCTCGAACGCCGTCGACCTCATAGCCGAAACGATGACGGATACGAAAGAGCGCCGCGAGAGCGTCGATTTCAGCATCACGTTCTTTTATACCGGCGCGCAGTTTCTGGTGAAAAAAGGCAGCGCGATCAAGGGCATCGAATCCGTCGCGGGAAAGCGCGTCGCCGCACAGCAGGGCGCGACCAACGCGCGCATTCTCCGCGAGCGCGTTCCGACGGTGAAGCTCGTCGAGTTCCCCGATCAGCCGGCGGCTTTTCAGGCCCTGGCGCAAGGCCGCGTCGAGGCTTACACCAACGACGGCGTCCAACTCGCCGGCCTCAAGGTGAAGGCGCCGCGGCCTGACGATTGGGCTATCGTGGGGAACTTCTATTCCAGCGATCCCTACGGCATGGCGATGCGGCAGAACGAGCCCGACTTCCGCAACGTGGTCAATCAAGCGCTGGCCGACGCGATCGAATCGGGAAAATATTTCGAGCTCTACGACAAATATTTTGGTCCCAAAGGCGAGCTGCCGTATCCGCTCACGCCGGAAATGAAGCGCCAGTTGCAAAGCTCCGTCGCTGAGTTCCGTAAAACCGCCCGGTCTAAATGACCTACCAGTTCGATTGGTCGGTTCTCTTGAGCGCGCAGGCGCGCCAGTGGCTGCTCCAGGGCGTTGCGACGACGCTGGCGATCTCCGCGCTAGCGTGGCTGATCGCGCTCGCGCTGGGAATTCTCGCCGGCGCGCTGCGCAGCTTGAAGTTCGCGCCGCTTCGCATGGTCGCGGCGGCGTACGTCGAATTCTTCCGCAACGTGCCGCTGCTCGTCTGGATGTTCTTCTGGTATTTCGCCGTCCCGCCGCTGCTGCCGCAGCCGGTCCAGGACTGGCTGTACGATCACGGCGCTGAGTTCGCCGCCGGTACCGCGGCGCTCGGCGTCTACCACGGCGCGCGCTTCTCGGAGATGATCCGCGCCGGGATTCAAGCGATTCCGAAGACGCAGCTCGAGGCCGCTCTCTCGACGGGTCTCAGCACCGCGCAGGCATTTCGCCTCGTCATTCTCCCGATCGCGCTCAGGCTCATCGTACCGCCGCTGACAAACGAGACGCTTAATCTGCTGAAGAATTCTTCCGTCGCGCTCACGATCGGCGTGGCCGAGCTGACGTTTCAAACGCGGCAGATCGAGACCTATACGGCGAGGGCCTTCGAGGCGCTGACTGCCGGGACGCTGATCTACTTAATCCTGTGTCTTACGATCGCGCGGGTCATGGCGCGGGTCGAGCGCCGCTTCGCAATACCGGGCATGGTCGGAAGCGTCGAAACGGAGCATTAAACCTACGATGCGCGTTGCGAGCACCCTGTGAGATTCACAATTTGGGATTTGAGATTCCGAGCATAGCGACGATATGGACTTCGGCGTCATCGAGCGGAACTGGAATTTTCTTCTCGTCCAGGGACTGATCGGCCTCGGCAATTTCGCCGGCGGCACGCTCAGGCTCGCGGTTCCCGCGATGCTGCTCGGATTTTTGCTCGGATTGTTCGTCGGCCTCGGCCGGCTGGCGAAAAGCCGCTGGATCAGCACACCGGCGACGGTTTACGTCGAGCTGTTCCGCGGCGTGCCGCTCGTCATGGTGATCTTCTGGTTCTGGTTCATCCTGCCGCGCGCGCTCGGCGTCGCGCTGCCGGAGTACGGCGTCGCGCTCGCGGCCTTCGTCATTTTCGAGGGGGCTTATCTGGGAGAAATCGTCCGCGCGGGCATTCAGTCGGTGCCGCGCGGCCAGGTCGAGGCCGCGGCGTCCACGGGCCTCGGCACCGCTCAGACGATGCGGTCGGTCGTTTTACCGCAGGCGCTGCGCAACATGATCCCGGCGCTCGTCACGCAATTCATCGTGCTGTTCAAAGACACCTCGCTCGCCTCGATCATCGGCTATCTCGATCTCACCAAGGCGGCGCAAATCGTCAATAACCGCGAGATCCGTCCATTCGAGCTGTATCTCTTCATCGCGGTCGTCTACTGGCTCTGCGCGTACGGCATGTCGCGCTACGCGGGCTACTTGGAGAAGCGGCTCGCGACGGCGTAACGCCTGATTACCCCATCGTCGCGATTTTTTCCGGACGAATCTTGTAGATCACGCGCACCTCGGTCGGCGTGCGGTTCGGGTACTTGTCTTTACCGAGGTATTTCTTCGCGAGCGAATCGATATGCGCGTCGGCGCCCTGCTCGGTGATATCCACGACCTCGCCCTGGACGGCGATGTGGCGATAGGGATTTTCCGGATCGCTGATCTCCAGCGCGACCCGCTTGTTGCGCCGCATGTTCTTGTCCTTCACGCGCCCCTTGGCCGTGTTCACGCGGATGAAAGCGCCGTCGAGATCGACCCAGACCGGCGTCACCTGTGGACTGCCGTCGGGCATGAGCGTTCCCAGATGAGCGAAAGCCTTTTTGGTGAAGAGATCGCGAAATTTGTCGGGAATTTGCGCTGCCATGATTTTGCCTCCTTTTTCAGGTTACTCGATGTAGACCACCAGCTCGTCCAAATCGGAGATTGCGAAATCCGGCTCCGCGGCCAGCAGGTCCTTGCTATTGCACAACCCGTACAGGACCGCGCAGGTGTGAACGCCCGCCGCTTTACCGGCTTGAATGTCGGGCTCGCCGTCGCCGATCATCATCGCCTTGTCGGCGGACACGCCGAGTTCATCCAGCACATGCCGCAGCAAGCTCGGGTCGGGCTTTTTCTCCAAGCCGCAGTCGCCGCCGACGATCACATCGAAAGCGGACTCGACGCCGAGTCCGCGGAGCACCGCGAGGGAGAAATTAAGCCGCTTGTTCGTTACCACCGCCTTCTTCTTCGCACGGAAGCGCTCGAGGACTTCTTCTACATGCGGATACAGGACGGTAGTGTCGAGCAGGTGGTCTTCGTAATGCTTTAAAAATCGATCAAGAATCTCTTCGAAACGCTTGTCGTAGCCGTTGGGTAGCGACTGGCGCAGGAGATGCTCGGTACCGTAGCCGACGCGGCTGTAGACATACGCATCGTCGAGAGGCTCCAGGCCGAGCGTCGCGCGGATGTAATTGACCGAATTCGCCAGGTCGCGGCCGGTCGCCGCCAGCGTGCCGTCGAGATCGAACATCAGCAAGTCTATTCGTTTCTTCATCCGCGCAACGTCGAATGTCAAGATAGTGTCCGCACACATGGCTGTCAACGGAAATTGCTCGTTTGCGCGGCGGCCCGGAAGTGCTAGCATCGCCTCGGACGAGGAGGAATTATGCGCAAGTCTTACGCTCGCAACATCGGTATCGCCGTCGTTCTTGCGGCCTGTTTGGCGTCCGGCGCGCCCGGCGCAGCGGCTGAAAAGATCAACACATCGTACATCTCCGTATCGCCGGGATCGTCGTCAGTCATTTGGGTGGCGAAGGACGCGCGCATCTTCGAGAAGTACGGACTGGATGCGACGATCATCTTCATCTCCGGCAGCGTGCGCGGCATCCAGGCGATCCTGGCCGGCGAGATCCCGATCGGCGAAGGCGGCGGGCCGGGTCTCGCGAGCGCCAAACTCGCCGGAGGCGATGTTGTCGCCATTGCCGGCAACGTCAACGTGCTGCCTTACTATCTGGTTGCGCAGCCGAGCATAAAACGGCCGGAAGAGCTCCGCGGCAAGATCGGCGGCAATCACATCGCGGGAACGACCGCCGAGTTCGCGCTCCGCGTCGGCCTCAAGAAGCTCGGGATTGACCCGTCAAAGGACGTCAACCTGCGCGTGATCGGCGGCACGATGGACCGCATGATCGCGCTTCAGAAGGGGATCGTGAATTTCACGGTCGCCACGGAGCCGGGAAAAGCGATGGCGGAAAAGCTCGGCTTCCCGACCATCGTCGACCTCGCCGCGATGCAGATTCCGTTTCCGCAGAACGGCGTCTATACCTCGACGCGCTTCATCCGCGAGCATCCCGACACCGTGCGCCGCTACATGCGCGCGTACGTCGAGGCGATTCACTTCTACAAGACGCACAAGGAAGAGACGATTAAAATCTCACAGAAATATTCGCGCCTCGAGGACCGCAAGGCGCAGGAAGAAACCTGGGAGTGGCACACGAAATATATTCCCAACGCGCCCTACCCGCCGATCGACGGCTATCAGCTTATTTTACAGGACATGGCGGAAAAGAATCCCAAAGCGGCGCAGGCCAACGCGAAGGATTACGTCGACCTCAGGTTCGTTAAAGAACTGGAGGACTCGGGCTTTATCAAGAACCTGTACGGAAAATGACCTTCAGAAAGAGAAGCGCTGATGGCGGATAAAGACTTCCGCATCGGCCGCTTGAAAGAAAACCAGGCGCACTTCGCGGATTCTCTCGTCCGCCTGCAAAAACTTTTCGATCGCCGTCGAAGCGACTTCGGCCGCGGCTTCGCGCGGGTAGCCGTAAATGCCCGTCGAGATGGCCGGAAAGGCGATCGTTGCGACCGCGTTTTCCGCCGCGAGGCCGAGTGAATTCGTATAGCAAGCCGCCAGCAGCGCGGACTTATCTTTATTTTCGCTGTACACCGGGCCGACGGTGTGGATCACGTGTTTCGCGGTCATCTTCCCCGCCGTCGTCAGCACCGCTTGGCCGGTCGGCAACCCCTCGGGATAGCGCGTCCGGCGGATTTCCTCGCACTCGCGCTTAATCTCTGGACCGCCTGCGCGATGGATCGCCCCGTCGACTCCGCCGCCGCCCATCAGCGTGCCGTTCGCCGCGTTGACAAGCGCGTCGACGTTTTCTCTGGTGATGTCGCCGACTGTCACGGCCACGCGGCCGTTCATGAAGGTTTTGAGCTCACTCCCGCTCATTTTCCCACGCGAGCCCGTGCTTCTTTTTGTTGTTGCATTGCTTGCACGCCGCGACGACGTTCCCCTTGGTGCTCTTGCCGCCGCGGATGATCGGCACCACATGGTCCATCGTCAATGCGGCGGCGGGAAATTTCTTTCCGCAGTAATGGCAGAGCCCGGCAGCGCGCCGGCGCTTCCACCACTCGCTCGCGCGCAGCTCGCGCGCCTTCGCGCGCTCGCGCCGGATATCCTCTTCGCTGACGATGACGTCGAAAGAAATCTCTCTCTGGCTCACAGCCGCGCCCATTTCTTCAGCGACCAGAGATAAATCGAAAAGCCGAAGGCGACCAGCAGATAAAACGCC
Source organism: Pseudomonadota bacterium (assembly GCA_021324155.1). GTDB lineage: Bacteria > Desulfobacterota > Binatia > UBA9968 > UBA9968 > JAJPJQ01. Next base: position 1,367 of record JAJPJQ010000024.1, on the reverse strand, counting down.
GCGCCGAGCATCGACCAGCGGTTCGCCGTGTCGAGATAGTCTTTGAATTCCCGGGCGGCGAAGCCGAAGAAGAAGACGACCGCCGTCGTGATGAGAATCTTATGCGCGGTCAGAAGCTTCATGGTAAAAGCTTAGCACAGCGCGGTGCTGAATGCAGGAACGCCGATTGCCCCCGCATGAACTCTCATGTAAGTTTTGATCGAGCAAAGGAGGTCGCATGCAGCGAGAAGCGATTCGCACCGAGGGCGCGCCAAAGGCGATCGGCCCCTACGAACAGGCGATCCGCGTCAACGGCTTCGTTTTCACCGCGGGGCAAATCGCCCTCGACCCCAAAACGGGAAATCTCGTCGAAGGCGGTATTGGCGAGCAAACCCGCCGGGTGATGGAAAACCTTCGCGCCGTGCTCGAAGCGGCGGGAGCTTCGCTGGAATCGGTCGTAAAGACGACGGTGTTTCTGCAGAACATGTCCGACTTCGCGGCGATGAACGAAGTCTACGCGGAATATTTCGGCAACTCGAAGCCGGCGCGCGCGACCGTCGCGGTCGCCGAGCTGCCGCGCGGCGCGCTCGTCGAGATCGAGGTCTGCGCCGCGGTGTGATTTTACTTCGCCGGCGCTTTCGGCGACTCGGCCTGGGCGGCGATCGCGATCTCCGACGCGCCGGCCTTTTTGATGACCGATAGCACCCAGACCGCCTCGCCGAGCGGCACGTTGCGGTCTCCGCGCAGGATGACGATTTTCTCGCCGCCCGCGCCGAGCACGGTCCGCAAGGCGGTCTCGAGATCGTCTTTCGCGACTTTCCTCTGATTCACGTATATGTCGCGCTCCGGGGTGAGCGTCACCGCCACGCCGCGCGGCGCGGTCTCGGTGCGCGCGGCCGCGGGCAGATTGACCTTGCCGCCCGACTCGATAATGGCGGAGCTCGTGATCATGAAGATGATCAGGAGCACGAGAAAAATATCCGTCAGCGGCGTGATATTGATTTCCGCTACGATGTCTTCGGAGCGGTTCGGATCGACGGGACTGAAAGCCATGGCTTAAGCGATCGTGCTGTAAAGGAGCTTCATCGCCTGCGCGCGGCAGGTGTTGCTGATATTCGCGACGCGGATCTGGAAGTAGTTGTAAAAGACCAGCGCGATGATCGCGACGCCGAGGCCGAGGGCGGTGGCGACGAGCGCCTCGGAGATGCCGGCGGCGACGACCGAAAAACCGCCGGTGCCGACCACCGCCATGCTCTCGAAAGCCTTGATGATGCCGACGACCGTGCCGAGGAGCCCGATGAACGGCGCGCTGCTCGCGACCGTTCCGAGAATCCACAGGTTCTTTTTAAGCTTCTGCCCCTCGGCGAAAATCGCCTCGTTCATGAACG
>JAJPJQ010000002.1 GCA_021324155.1 Pseudomonadota bacterium | reverse complement strand
TGCCGATGTTCAGCGTCGAGATGGGCGCGCTCTACGTCGCGCCGATCGACGCGGCGATCGCCGGCGGCGCGGCGTTCGATCCTTCGGTGCCGGTGCCGATGCAGGGCCTGGGCTTCACGCTCGGCGCCTATTCGCCGATCGCGAAGAGCCTCGAGATCACGCTCGACACCGGCCTGTCGATCCGCGAGGACCTGCACGCCGCGACCGGCGTCATCGGCTACCAGATGGGCCGGCGCACGATCACCGGCAAGATCGACCCGGAAGCGGTGACGGAGGCGACGTATCCGTACTGGGCGAACTTCTTCTCGGGCGCGTCGGCCGCGCTCGCGTCGAACGTCATCGGCACGGCCGTCGGCAACCGCGTCACGATCAACGCGCCGGCCGTGCAGTACGACGGCCCGAGCTGGAGCAATCGCGATCGCAGCCGGACCTACGACATCGGGCTGCGCCTCCGCGCGTCGACCGACACGGCGTCGGATGAGTTTTCGATCGTGACCACGTAAGCAAAAATCAACCGAGAAGGGAAAAATAAAATGCCGGTCGATACCAATCAGCTTTTCGACAACATGACGGATATCCGCACGACCTTCCGCGGTCGCGTCCTGATTCATTCATTCGAGTTTCCCGAGCGCAAAGCTTGGCTCGAATACCTGCGCCGCTCGTCGAACTTCCAGGCGCGCAACCGCAAGGTCGTCGCGACGGACGAGGCGCTGAGCGCGCGGCTCTGGGTTTACGAACACTGGTGCAAGAAGGTCGAGGTCGAAGACGGCGACACGAAAGTCCCCGTCGAGGACTTCCAGAAAAAAGTTCCATTACTCGTGCAGGAGCAGGCCGCGACGGCGTTTCTCTCGCAGGTCGAGGTCGATCAGGCCGAAGAAAAAAACTCCTAGAGGAGCTGCGCGAATACCTCGCGGCGCAGCTCCAGGGCGAATGCCCCTATGGAGATCCGCCCGAGATCGCGAGCTCCGACGGTGAAACACCCGATGCGGCGAAAGGCAACTGGCTTATCAACGGCGAAGCGCGAAACGTGCTCGCGCCTAAATGCAGCTGGATCGTCTCGACGCCCGACGCGTGCGCGGACTGCAAGCTCAACAACGACAACCGGCCGCAGCCGTCGCCGTGGCTCAGCCATCTGCTCTATCTCCACGGGTGCCAGGCGGCCGGCATCGTCTTTCGCTACGAGGATCTCACCGAGCGGCAGATGCGCGGCCTGATGATGCTGAAGGGCGAGATCAACCGGCGGCAGATCGAAGACCTGAAGAAAAAATAAATGGCGTTCACGATCTCCATATCGATCACCGGCGACGAGAAAGACTATACCGCCGCGATCAAGGCCGCGCAGCAGGAGACGGCCAAGCTCACGCAGGAAACCGATCGCGCGAGCCAGGCGATGCAGAGGCACGAGCAGGCGTCGGTGCATGGGCGCACAGCCCTGATTCCATTTACCGCTGCGACAAGTCAGCTGACGCTGCTTCTCAGCAATCAGTTCGGTCCAGCTGCGGCGATTGCAGCGAGCACGATCGATCGTTTCGCCATTCATACAGCCGCAGCGCAGGTAGCTGGCAAAGGTCTCATGGGCGCGCTCGCGAGCGGCGTCGGCGCCGCGCTCAATCCTTGGGTGTTCGCAATTACGGCTGGTGCTGCTGCGCTTGCTGCATACGTGGATAATACCAAAGAGGCGAAGAAGGCCCAGGAAGATTTCCAAAAAGCCTTGGCGACCGGCGATGTCGGATTTTTTAAAAGCAAGCTCGCCGAGGCGCGGATCGAGCTCGAAAGACTGACGGCGGGATACCAAAAATTCGTGACCGCGCAAAACGCGCGACCAACAATAGACCCGAATGCTGGGCCTCCCGCCGCACGCGCCGCTCAGCTTCAGGCGGCTAGGGATGCTGTAGACAGAAAGATCAAATCTGACGAGCTGCGAGGTGCGCAGGAGAAGGTCGCGACTGCGACGGACAATTTAGCGACCGCACAGAGAAATGAAGCGCTTGACGCTATCAAGGGAACAACTGCACAGATCGATCTTCAAACGAAGCTCCTGGCAGCTACCGAGATGCAGCGGCCGGCGATTCAGGCGGAGATCGACGCCCTGAATCTCAAAAAGAATATTCTCAACGATACGGACATCGCCGAGCAAAGGGCCGCTTTAAACAGGAAGGCTTCCGCTGAGCAGGCGAAAATCGCGTTGTCCCAGCAAATCAATCTGCTCAACGCGCAGAAAGCGAGCCTGGCTCTGCAATCGCAAATCGCGGAAACCGGCGGCGCCGGAGATCCGTCGACCTTGGCGAAAAATGCGATAGACGCTGATACGAAGGCGAACATACTGGCCGCGACTCTCGCAGGGAAATTGACGCCAGCGCTCCGGTCCGCTTACGAGGAAAATGGGAAATTTGCGAAAGCGCTCATCGAGGCCAAAGACAAGGCCAAGATCGCGGACGACGAATATAAAATCATGATCGGGCTGCTTCAGGACATACAAGAAGCGGAGCAGCTCGCCGCCGAGATTCCGAAGCGGCAACAAAAGGAGGCGATTGATACTGCGAAACAGTTGAACGATCTCGAGGCTGATCGTCTAGACCTGATAGGTCGAGGCCGCGAAGCCGAGCGCCTGCGCATTCAAAATCAGATTAAGAATCTAAACGATCGGCTTAATACGGAAGAGGGCCTCGGCGGCGGCGGCGATGTTATAAATAAGCAGATCGAAGTGCTTCAGACAAAGCTCAACCATCTCGACGACGTCACGCTCGATATCGGGCAGCATGTTACGAACACTCTAAAGACGATGTTCGACGGCCTGATCAGCGGCACGCTGAAGGGCTTCGATGTATTGAAGGCCACCTCGGGCCTGATCGGAAATATTTTCACGGATCTGTTTAGCCAGGTGCTCAAGAAAAAACTTTCGTTCGAGACGACGCTGATCTCGAATGTGCAGGGCCTGCCGAATCAGCTCAACTCGGCGATCGCGAGCGGCGAGACTTCCGCGGGCTCGCCGTCGGGCGGCGGATTTCTCTCATCGATCCTTGGCGGCGGCGGATCGTCGGGTGGTGGTGGGGGGATTCTCGGGCAGCTGGGAAATGTGATCGGCGCGTTCCTTCCGTCGTCTCTGGGCGGCGCCGGCGGCGTCGGCGGCGCTCTCGGAACCGCAATGGGCGCCGGCGGCCTCGGCAGTCTTTTCGGCGGGTCGAACGGCAATATGCTCAGCAGCATAGGTTCTATTGGCGGCTCGCTGCTCAGCATGACGGGCATTGGCGAATCGATCATGACCGGCGTCTTCGATCTGCTCACCGCGGGCGGCACCTCGTTCCTCGGCTTCGGCGGCGCGGCCGCGGCCGGAGTCGCCGGCGAGCTGATCGGCGACTTTCTCCTGCCGGGCATCGGCTCGCTGATCGGCATCCTGCTGTCGTTCCTGATGAAGACGGCCGTGCCGGTCGCGACGATCAAGATCAAGACCGCCTTCGACGGCCTGTCCGCGACGCCGTTCGGCTTCATGGCCGGCCAGGCGGTATCGGACGTCGTAAAGGCGTCAAACGTCTCCAAGTCGATGCAGAACGCGATCCGCACGCAGACCGAGTCGATCGCGGAGACGGTCGTCGGCGGCGTCGGCGACCTGCTGAACATTCTGCCGAAGGAAATACAAAAGCAGGTCGAGCCGCTGATCTCCGCATCGAACAAGGCGGCGGAGGCGCTGCTCACTTTCAAAATCTCCGCGCCCGTCACGGACTTCGCGGCGAAGGTGAAGAAGTTCATGAGCAATCTCACCTATCGCCTGCTGGCGGCGTATTCCGATCCGCTGATCGAGGCGCTCCGGCTCGAGCTCGACAAGATCGGCTTCGACTTCGGCACGTTCTCGCCGAGTGAAAATCCGGTCATGCCGAAGAAGCCGAAAAAGGGAGAGCCGGTGATCGGCACGCCGACCGATCTCCCGAGCCAGTTCATCGACAACATGCTGCTCTACATCTCACAGCAGAAGAAAAAAGATCGCGGCGACGCGACTAGCAAGGTCATGGACGCGGAGCAGAAAGTGTTCGAGCTGGCCGAGCAGCTGCGCGCGATCGCGCCGATCATGACGGCCGAGCAGAAAAAATTCATCGGCGCGGGATTCTCGAACGTGCTGTCAGCCGGCTCGCCGGCGGAGGTCGACGCGGCGATCGCGCGCTTCCAGCGCCAGTTCGGGCCGCTGATCGATTTCTTGAGCAAGGCGCTGCAGGAGTCGGCCGATCTCTTCGGCCGCGGCATCATGGCGGCGCTCGACGCAGTGAACGAATCGACCGCGCTGCTCAACTTCAACAAGGCGCTAGGCCAGGGCGCGAAGGATATTCTCTACCAGGGCATCACCGAGGCGCTGACGAACGCGGCTAATTTCCAGACGTTCCTCGCGCCGATTCAGCAGCTGATCCATCAGTTCATTCAAAATTCCGTCGAGACGGGGCAGCCGCCCGACATCGCGGCGTTCCGGTCGGCGCTCTTGCCGCTCGTCGAGGCGTTCAGCTCGCGCGTGGAATTGCTGCAGCCGCTGATCGCGCAGCTTAACGCGTTCGGCCTCGACATCAAAGACGCGCTGTCGCCGCTGACCGGCCCGGTGAACGGCACGATCGTCAACATAAATATCAACGGCAACGTCAGCAGCGAGGAAGACGCGGAGACGCTCGGCAACACTATCGGGAGATTCCTCAGCGGCGCAACGCTGCCGAACTAAAAGGCGATGTACAACCTGACTTTCGCAGGCATGACTCTCGACGGCGTGCTTGAATTCACGCCGGATCAGCCGCAGCGCGCCGCGATCGAGCGCTTCCCGCGGCGGCACGGCGCCATCGTGCCGAAACAGCCGTTTAAAGCCGAGAAGTCGATAACCATGGCCTTCACGGTCGACAAGGCGAGCGAAGCCGCGCTGAAGGCTTACCTCGACGACCTGGGGGCGATTCTGGCGGCGGGCGAGGGTCAGCTTTTCCTCCGCGACGACAATCGCTTCATTCGCTGCGTCTGCACGGGCTGGTCGCACAGCTATCGCGCGAGCGAGATGCCGGCGACGCGCGCCAGCGGGCGGATCGAGATGGTCGCGGCCGATCCGTTTTGGTACGACGGCGGCGGCGAGAAGACGCAGGCGCATCACGGCGTCGCCGCCTCTCCGGAGACGTTCGCGGCTACGAACAACGGCGGCGCGCGCACGCCGCCGCGGATGGAGATCAAGGCGGTCGGCGCGGACAAGACCGGCACGTTCAAGCTTACGAACACGACGATAGGAATTTATATCCAGTACGTCGGCACGATCTCGAACGGCTCGTCGCTCGTGTTCGATTCGTCGGCCTACACCGTCTCGAACGGCGGCTTGAACGGGCTAAAAGACTACACCGGCAGCTTCTGGGATCTGCTCGAGGGCGCGAACAACATCGAGTATTCCGGGCCGACCGGCGTCGATATCGATATTTTTTGGACCGAGCGCTGGAACTAATGTGGCTTTCAACTAGCAGGTCTACGTCTACAACAAGAGCGGCGATCTCGTCGCGCTGCTCAACACGCCGCGGCGCGACGAAGGGATTAAAAATATCCAGTGGCGCTACGACGCGCTCGGCGGCTGCGCGACGAGCGACATCACGATCCGCAAGCCGTTCGACGACTACGGCGATCTCGATCTCGACTACGGCGTGGAGGTCTGGCGCGTCGAGGACACGCTCGGCTCGCCCGGCGGCTCGCCGCTGCCGGCGCAGCTCGACATCCAGCTCGGCGCCGGCTTCAGCTCGTCGAAGGAGCTCAGGTGGTCGGGATACATAAGACAGTTCACGCCTGTGCTCGACCGCGACGAGGAGATGGTGAAGCTCTCCTGCGCGGGCTACGTGCGCCAGGCCGCGCAGACGATCATTCCCGACGTGACGTATCAGAGTCTCGACGTCGCGGCGATCGCGCGCTCGATCGTAGACACCTACTTGGTGCCGAACACGAAGATCAAACGCACGGGCGCGCTGAATCTCATGCCGGACTGCGGCGTGGTGATCTCCGCGACGGGGCTGCGCTTCTTCACGAACGTCTACGACGCGATCCGGCAGCTCGCGGAGATCGCCGGCGGCGCGGAGTGGGGCGTGCGCGCGGACAAGGAATTTTATTTCATGTCGCGCTCGTCGACGGTGAAGCAATCGTGGGAGATCGGCGACCGCGTCGCGTTCTACCAGCCGGAGACGTCGAGCGACGACGTCGTGAACAGGCTGTACGTGCAGGGCAACGGCGGCGTGATCTACGCGATCGACCTCTCGACGGCCGCTGCGGGCTATCAGAAGCAGCGCATCGAGCAGGTCTCGTCGATCGCGACGTCGAGCGACGCGGCGCTCTACGCGCTCGGCTACGCGGCGAAATTCGCCACGGCGCAGAAAAAGGGGCAGCTGCGGATCGGCGCGACCGACGCCTGGATCGAGAATTTCTCCGGCGCGACGATGCCGCCGCTCGGCCGGCTGCGCGTTCACGGCGGGCCGATCTTCGTCATGACGGGCGAGACGTTCACGGGCGACGTGCCGTTCACGCTCGCGGGCAGCTACGGCGCCTACGGAGCGGGCGTCGATGATCAATACCGGATCAACTCGATCGGCTACCAGCCGAGCGAAAACGGGCTCGACATCGCGATCGATCTCGGCGAGCAGCGCAGCGCGCTCGCGGACTACTTCAACGCGATCACGTTCAAATTGGGCGAGCTGAGGCAAGGACTGCTCTAGGCGCGAGGCGCGAGGCAACAGGCATGAGAAAGAAAAAGATCATGAAAAAAATTCTGACGCTTTGGTTTTTGTTTTTCTTCTTACTCTCGCCTCTCGCCTCACGCCTCACGGCTTCCACGGGCTGCAATTATCCTTCGTCGCTCGACAGCTGGAGCGACAAAGTCGCCGGCGACTTCTGGACCGTGGCCGACGTCAATCAGGCGCGCTGTGCGATCGAGAAGCTCGAGAGCACGGTGCGCCCGACGCAGTACGGCGGGACCGGCGCGGACTTCAGCGCAACGGCGCAGGGCAACATTCTCTACTTCTCGTCGGCCGGTGTGCTCTCCGCGCTCCCGCCCGGCACCAGCGGCCAGTTTTTGAAGACGAACGGCGCCGCGGCGAATCCAAGCTGGGCGGATGCTGGAAGGATCGTCCTTAAGACTGCCGACGAAACCGTCAACAATAGCAGCACGTTTCAGAATGACGACGAGCTGTCTTTCTCGGCGGCATCCAGTAGTCGCTACTTCGTCGAGGCGTTCCTGCTGACAAGCGATGCCGCCAACAATTTGGCTGACTGGAAGTTTCGCTATACGGGTCCGGCGGGCATGACGGCGAAATTGGGCGTCAGCGGAGATTCTACGACGGCAGGTGGAACATGGGGGAACGTGGGTACAGCCTCGGCCGCTCCGACTTTAGCCGATGAAGCCGGTCAAGTTGCGATGGGTAGTACGGGACTGACAGCGAATCAGGGCATTATTATCTATGCCATCATAACAACGGCAGGAACCGCCGGCACTATAAACTTTCAGTGGGCGCAATTCAGCGCGCAGGTATCGGACTCGAAGGTTTTGACGGGGTCGTTCCTGCGGATCACGAAGCTGTCCTAAGCTTCGTGGCAGTCTTTGATGAGGATCGGAATTCGAATGACGCCGTTGTCGTTGACTCTCCATAGACCGCCGCGTGCGCGCAGACACATCTCTTCCGTGTCGAAGCCGCCCTCGGTCCATTGCTTGTCGGTGCCGACGGCGCCGAAGGTAAACCACCAGAGCAAAACCGCCGCGGCGCAGGCTTTTTGCATGGCCGCGATAATAATTCTTCTATTGCCGCTGTCAAGCGCCTTCGCCGCGACCTTCTGCGCCCGAGCCGATGAGCCGTTCGTGATGATTTCCTCGCACGAGGAAGTTATCCGTGAGCTGCGCTTCGAGACGCAGGGCGGCATCTTTCTATTCGATGCGCAAGTCCGGTATGGCAAGGCCGCGAAGGATGGCGCGATCGGCGCCGTGGTGCAGATCTGGCGCAACGGCGAGGTGATCGAGCGGCGCGACGTCGTGCTCGCAAAGCAGCGGCATTCGACCGTGAGTATTCTACCGCTATCTTTTTTCGCCGATGATGCGACCGGCGGTTTCTATTATGTGACGGCTTACCTTCTCGGATCTCCCGGCGACACGGTCGTAATTCAGTCGGCGAAGCTCTGCTGGATCGGAGACTGACGTGCGCGCGACAAAATTAATACTTGCCCTGCTCATTCTCCTTTCTCCGTTCGCCCTGAGCCTGTCGAAGGGCTCTGCGGCTACGGGATGCAGTTACCCGTCGAGCCTCGACACGTGGGCGAACAAGGCGAGCGGCGACAATCTGACGCAGGGCGATTTGAATTCGCGCACGTGCGCGATCGAGAAGCTCGAGAGCGGGCCGATCCGGCCGAGCAAGGCGGCCGCCTGCTCGGCGCCGTCGTACAGCTTCCAGGGCGATTCGAATACGGGCATCGATTCGCTCGCCGCCGATCAGGTCGACGTTTGCGCCGGCGGATCGTCGGTCGCGAAGTTCGGCGCGGCGGGATTGACGGGCCTCACGCTCGACGCGGAGGCGTCGAACAACGTGATCACCGTGCCGGTCAAGTTCACGATCCCGCTCGCCGGCTGCAACAATGCGACGGCCGGCCCGACGCTGGATCTCCCGACGTCGAACGGCCTGGCCGCGACCTGCTACGGCACGTCGCCGCACCGCTTCGGCGCGCTCGACGCCGCGGACGGCGCGAATGCGCTGACGGCCGCAGGCCACTTTATATTGCCGAGCGATTGGACCGGCGCGATCGACTTTAAGGCGACGGCGTTCTCGTCGTCGACGTCGACGAACAATTTCGTCACCACGCTGCAGACGGTCTGCGCGGCCGACAGCGAGGACGTGCTGAACCCGACATACAACACAGCCCAGACGATCACGAAGGCGAACAATGCCTCGGCGAACACGCGCAACTCCATCACGCTCACCGGCGTGACGACGACGGGCTGCGCCGCCGGCGAGACGTTCTT
>JAJPJQ010000040.1 GCA_021324155.1 Pseudomonadota bacterium | reverse complement strand
TTGTCGTCCTCTTCGGCGCGGCGGTCGAACTGGCGGTAAAAGTCCCTCGGATGGAGGTTCTCGAAGTCCTGCGGGTTCTCGCCCATTTCCTGGTGTTGGATCTCGTAGAGCGCGTCGCGCTTTCTGAGCGCGGCGTGGAACTCGGCGAGGTTCTGTACGTTGGTGAACTGGTCGTAAAGCGGCGCGAGCGCCTCGGCGATGGGATCCGATGGGCGCTTGTTGGGGTCCTGCGGCGGGATGACGATCATGAGGGTCGATCTCCTTAATGTAGGAGGGAAGGTGACTACGCGCGCTCGGCCGCGGGATACTTCTTCGCGAAGAGTTCGCGGATGTATTCGATCGTGCGTGCATCGCCGCGCTTCCAGAGGTCGTGCTTGGGATTGCGCGGATTGCGCATAATGTCGTTCGCCTCGTCGTCCGGCTCCGGGACCGACTGGCGGCCGGCGAGAAAGCCGTCGTCGCCCTCGAGGTGCTTGCCGACGATTGCCATGATCTTTAGGAAGCGCGGGTCGTTGTTGATGCCGGTGCGGTCGAAGAACTCCTGCGACTCCTTGTCCTTGCCGAAGATGAAATGGCCCGCGCGCGTTGCAAGCTCCGCGTTGGCGGAAAAATCGCTTCCCCAGTCTTTCTTGAGCGCCTCCATTCCCGACTCGAAGCTCGCCTTGTGCATCGATGCCATGGAGCCGACGAGCTGCTGGTGCAGCTCGATCGCCGCGCGCACCTGCTCCTGCGTAAAGTTATTTCTGTGGAAGACGTCGCGCGCCTGTTTGACCCATTCGTCGTTCCAGGTCACGCCGGCCGGCAGATACTCCGGCTGCTCGATCTCGTATTTGTCCGGCGCGTCGGGCACCGCGGGCAAGAAGCCCGCCTGGCCGAGGCGCTGCATGAACGACGCGACCTCCTGCGGTTTCGCGTCCTTCGCGGGGATGCGCACGCGCCGGCCGATCTCGCTCTGCGCATCGAGATAGGACTTCGCCAGCGTGCCGAGGTCGGGCATGTTCTTGATCGCTTCGGCCTCGCGCACGGGAATCGCCTTGCCGTTGTGCTCGTAGGTGAGATCGGCCGGAAGCTGGGAATGCCAGGTCGTTTGGCTTGTGGTCTCAACTGCGGTTGAATTGTTTTCCATGTTCTCTCCTTGAGTTTGATTTGTCGTTCGGAGAGATTCTTCGCTGCGCTCAGAATGACAACCGGGTTCTGTCATCCTGAACGAAGTGAAGGATCTCTCCGGCCTTGAACCCGAAACTATTTTTCTACAACGGTCTCTTCGGGCGGGTTCATGTATTCATTCATGAGGTCGAGCAGGTGCCTGACCGCCATGCGCTGCCCCTCGTTGGCGGCGGTGTCGCAGCACTTCTGTCCGGGCTGATAGCTGATCGAGAAGAAAATCTCCTGGAGCAGATACGCCAGCAGGATCTTGCCGTGAAAGCTCGTGAGCGCGGCATAGGCGGCTTCCGCGATCTTCTCGCGGTTGAGCTTCTCGCCGCGGAGCTCGTCGATGAGTTTCGTGAGCCATGGTTTCATCGGCCGCCAGCCTCCATGCCGCGGTTTTTAAGCAACGGCGCAACGTTCTTGCCCGCCTGAGAAGCCGCGAGCACGCCTTGCATGATCTCCATCTGCTGCATCTTCTGCACGCGCGCCTGGCGGAGCTGGTCGCGCTCCTTCTCGGAGCGCAGGATACGCGCGGGGATGCCGCGCACCTCGCCGATGATGCGCGCCGCCGCGTCGACGTCGTAATTCTCGAGCATCGCTTCGGCGCGCTGCGGGTCGCCGAGCGCGATCGTGCCGATGTCGCCGAACGTCATGCGGATCGCGTCGATGTCGCCTGCGCGCTGCGCCAGCGCGAGCGGAGAGGTGAACTCGACCTCGATCGTCGTGCCGTCGCCGGCGAGCTCCGGCGGCGGCGGAGAGAACGCGCCGGCGTCGTACATGAGGCCGAAGGTCAATTCCGTCTCGGGAATCAAGAATTCCGATTGCATGCGCCCGTAGATCGGCCCGAGAATTTTGAACAGCAGCTCCATCTTCTTTGCGAATTCGTAGGCGGTCATCTCCGCTTTCTCGACCTGGAGCATCTGGAGAATCTGATCGACGAAGAAGAGCTGGCGGATCGATTTCCGCAGCTCCTCCTCTTTGATCTGCGAGATTTCCGGATGGGAGCCGGTTTCGAACGGCTGCATGAGATCGGAGACGGCGCGGCCCGAAGACCGCAGCGTGGTCGGCGCCGCCGGCCGGATGCGGATGTTGCCGATCACCGAATCGTGCGCCACGATGATCGGCGGACGGATCTTGAGCGCCCAATCCTCCAATCCCATCTGCTTCGCCTTGTTGAGCGTGCGCGTGTCCGGAAACGCGCGATCGCCCGGTCCGCGGCCGAAGACCTCACCCGGCGTTTTCTCCCAGCGCGGCACCATGAAAGGAAAGCGCTTGTAGCCGGACTCCGAGATGATTTCTTCCGATTCCTTTTCCACCCAGCACGACGCGAACGGAAATCCCTTCGCGCCGTAGCCGCGCGCCGAGTGCGGCCTCGGATAGACACAGTGAACGATCGTGAACTGCCGGTCGTAGTCGGGGCGCTCGGCGAGCAATATCTGGCGCATGTTGTCCGGCAGGCGCTCGCGTCCCCAGCGATCGGCCGCCGCCTGCACCGAAACGGTATACTCGCGCCAGACGCCGTCGACGACGCCTTCCTCGTCTTCGTTGATGACGAACCGGCCGGTCTTGCTCGCCTGGAAGCGCAGGCCGCGAAAGCCGCGCCCCTCGCCTTTGCCGTCGTCGCGATAGCGCTTGCGCTCGTCGCCCATGAGGCAGCCCGTGCCGAAGCCGCCGTAGTCGACCAGCATCTCCGGCGCCTCGGCGTAGAAATTGGAGTTGGAGCGCTCCTTGAGCGCGCGATCGGTGCACTCCTCGATCCACTCGTCCGCCTCGCTGCGTTCCGGCGCATGTTTGGGCTTGCGCAGCTTCCAGCGGTGCCAGCGCTGGGCAGGGTTGATTACCTCGCCGGCGATGTATTTTGCCAGCAGGTCGGCGGCGAACATCGCCGTCGAGTCGTAGACGTCTTGCATCTGGTCGGCGCCCGGCGCGCGCGGGGCGGTGATGCCGGCGCGGCTAGGCGCGATGAAAGGCGCCATCTGCTCGCAGCGCGAGAAATGCGCCGCCGCCGCGCTGCGCAGCGTGTTGTAGCGCCGGATGATTTCTCTTCCTTCAGCCATTTAAACCTCCGGGATTGGGGATCGGGAATTGGAGATTAGCTCGGAACTCGGATCTAAAGCCCCAACCCCTAATGCCCAATCCCTGTTTGTTATTGTCCGAGTGTCGTTTTCAGGCCCGGATTACTCGCCGCCATCATGCTCGACAGAATCGTCGACTGATAACCGCGCCCGCGCCGGAGCCGCGCGGCCGCCTCGGCTGCGGCCTGCTCGGCCGCTTTGTCGACCGGCTTGGGTGGGGAAGGGGGTTTGCCGCCGAATCCCATAGGTCACCTCCAAAAATAGTTTTGGGTTGTGAGTGTTGAATTGTGAGCTGAGGCTCAGAATTCAAGGTTGAGCGACGAAATAGATTGTCTTGGGAATCGCCAAAGCGTGCTTTAGCGGATCGATACGGAAGCCGCTTAGGAAGTCATTTCGACGATGATTGCAGGATGAACCTAATTCGAATACGAATCAAGAAAAATATTCGCCGAAATGTCGCGGAATGTCGCAGTGTGACGCATTAATTTGGCAAAGCTTCTGGTGCCCTAATGCCTTCCAGCATTTTGAAGTGTTTACCTTACCTGACGACGAATTCCGCGAGCTCTACTTCTGCAGCCCGGTCTCCATCGAGATACAAGCACGTCTTGAAGGCAATCAAGGTACGGTTTGCGCCAATTCCCGCCGTCCTAGGGGGTAATCGCATTGTAGTTTCTTAGGACCGCCCGCTAACGTCCCGTTGCCGCCCCGGTCTGAAGGATTTATCTCTCAGCCATTCTAAACCCACGGGAACATGAAGTTCTATTTCGTTATTTCTCAAACACTCTCGTCGCGCCGTTGAGCCACACTTCCCGCGGCGGGCCGGATTCGGAAAACGGAACGAAGTTGCGGTCTTTCGTCATTCCCGGAAACTCCACTCGGTTGCTTCTGATGCGCGTCGGCATGTTCTCGTTGTCGAGCTGATAGCTGCCGAGATACTCGTAGTCGCGCAGCACCAATAGCAGCGCGGCGAATTGAGGATTTGTCCCAGGCGCCGAGCGAAATTCTCTCGTGAATAAAAATATGACAAAACATGATTTGCCAACCGATATTTCGCCGAGCCGCCTAAATTCGTCTTGCGGGTAAAGAGGAAGAGAGAAGCCGTCGTGCTGTAAAGTTTCCACCAATTCAAAGCGACTTATCGCCGTGTCTTGTGCCGTACAGCGCGGCGGCGCGGCCGCGTGCGCTGCGCCCTGAAACATAAGAAGCATCGTCGCGAGGAGAAAAGTTGCAGCGGATAGCCGTTTCACCGGGATATTTACTCTTCTTTTTGTTCCTGCGGGTAAAGACGCTTTCTTAGCTCACGGATCTGTTGAAGCAAAACTGAGGTGGCCTTCTTATATTCTGCTCCTTCGCAATCGATCATGTCCATATTCGTCACTGCGTGTTCGCATTCGGCGGCGGCGGGAACGGTAAACAGCAACACGAGCAGGAGCCAACTGAAGGCTAACGAGTATGTTTTCGACATATTAATACTCCAACTTGAACGGCTTTGCCTCAAACAAATTTGCTTGCATACGGTGGCGCGTGGTTGTTTCCCGGTTGCCGCCGCTGTCCCACATTAGATGTGAGCTGGTCGTTCCCTGCCATCGCCTGTTTGTACTTATTATTAGGTTCCTTGTTATACGGTGGAGCGTATTGAATTGACGAACCAGATTTGGCCAAAATAATTTCAGAAATGTCGGATGGGATTTTATTATTTGAACCGCCGCCCGCCAAGCATCTGTGGCGTTCGGCGTCAGGGCTTGAATCTTGACATCTCCGTCTACGCGCTCATCTTTTTATTGTGGAGCGCGCGGCGGCTGCACTGTAAAGTAAAAAACGGTGCCTAGCTCCCTGGTCATAGAAACGAGTTCTTTTCTAACAAGGTTTGTTTTATGCGATCTGCCAACGTACGCGCCGTAATATCCGTGAAGTTGGTGCCACCTCACAGGTAAAGTAATGATCCAAAACTCTTTTTTTTCCTCGACGATCGCGTAGGTTTCCTCGTCTTCGAGCGAGAAGTCTTTGATGACGACGGTCAATGTCTTTCCGACCATTTTAGGGTCGATCGAATATTCGGCTTCAAACCGATACAATACGTCGGCCAGAACCTCGTCTTTCGTCGGAAGCACGACGCTTCTCGGAAACTCAGCGCTCAAGACCGACGATGATATAGGTCCCGCCAGCGCAACCGCAGCAAGCCACAGCCAAAGTGATTTTTTCCATTCCATTTTATTTCTTTATGCGATCCTTTTGGTATCCCTGTTCGGTGTAGCCATAAAACCGCAGCGCCGCATTTGGGCCCGCGGGGAAGAGCTCTCTCATGTCGCCTTCTTTGATCCTTTTCGCAATGTCCGGCGGCGTAGAAATGCTGCGGTCGTGAAAGAACACCGCGCCGCGGCCTCCAGTCGGGGGTATCGTGTTGTCCCGCTTTCGCCCATGATAAACCTTCTCGGCCGTCTCGAACGCGTCGGCCAGCGCAAGCTCGTCGTCAGGCCCGCGGAGTGCGGACGCCCCTTTATCTGTTGTAAGGGCTGCGTAAGCTCGTTCCATTTGTCGCCCGGTAATCTCATTGAATTGGGGCCGATCTCCCTGCCGTCTTGGATTGCCATAGCGATCACGAAACGGTCTTCCATTCCGATCCCGCAGTATTCTGCCGGTGGTCCATTGGTAGATGACATCGTCGTATGAATTCAGATTGGCCAAGCCGTAAACATTGAGGCCTATCCGGTTCTTAATCGTATTCGCAACCGCCTCCATGAGCGCTGGCTCTTGATCGCCAGCCGCGGCGAAGACGACGGCGGCCAGGTCCGGCGGAACCCCGTTCAAATCTTTGGGGATATCGGGGAGGCCCGGAATCGAGTCCCCCTCCGAGAACGCTCCGCTCGGTACTTGCCGCGCCGGTTGTGCCTTTTGTGCCCGCGGTGCCTTGGTGCCCCTTGGCGCTCCCGCAACTTGAACCAGACCTGCGCCGCCACCACGGTTAGACGCCGCCTCCTCGCCATTATTCGAAGTGGAATCGCCCTCGTCCTTCTGCAGCTGCGAAAATTCCTCGACGCCTTCGGTTGTGAAGCGGCGCTTTAGTTCCGCGTTGACATCGTCTCCGGCCGCTGATGCAGCGCCGCCGATTGTTTCAGGAGTGACCGCCTCCTTCGCTAGGTTTGCCATCGACGGACCCACGGCTTCCGTGGCCGCCTTCACCAGCTCTTCCCTCAGCTCCGGCCGTATGTTGGGGTAGGCGCCGTAGAGGAGCAGGCGCTGGGCTCTGGCCGGATCGCTGGCGTACTCGCGGTTGTATGTAAAAATGTCCAAGTCGCTCGGGATGTTCTCGATCAGCCGGTCGGCGTCTTCCTTATAGAGCAGGCCGACGTCGCCGGAGACCTTTAAGCGGCCGACGAGCGCCGTGAGATACCGCTCGCGGTCCTGATCGCTCGCGGCATCGGCGATCTTGCCCAAGTAGTAAAGACGGTCCTGATCGAGTTGGCCGAGCTGATGGTCGACGAAGAGCTTCTTGTAAGTCTCCAAAGCGTGGCCCTTCGCCGTGTCGCGCTCCGCCCAGAGCGCGTCTCGTAGCTGCTCGCGGATGCGGTAGGGCGCTTCGGAGACGACCGTCTCGTCGTCCTCGTTGGCGCGGCGGTCGAATTGACGGTAGAAGTCCTTCGGATGAAGGTTCTCGTAATCCTGCGGGCTGGCGCCTATCTCCTGGTGCTGCGCTTCATACAGCGCGTCGCGCTTTCTGAGGGCGGCGTGGAACTCGGCGAGGTTCTGGACGTTGGTGAACTGCTGATAGAGCTTCCCCAGCGCCTCCTCGGCGGGATCCGAACGTCTCTCGTTAGGGTCCTGCGGCGGGATGACGATCATGCGCGTCTCCTTTTATTTGGAATGGTCCGGATTGTCGATTCGAGATTCGTTCGATGAGCACCCTCCGTCCGCCGGAACGGATCGAGGGCGAACGCCGCGACGATCAGCTCGAGCGGGTCCGGACGCGGTGCGGCGCGAAAGAGCCGGCGCCAGCTTTGCAAAATCTTTCTCATGGCGATTCGCGGGATCGGCGGGTGTCGGGACCGTCAATCCTGACATTTTATCGGTAAGGGGGCCCGTCGATCCCGCGAGTCGCCGTTTTTACGCGAAGCCGGCCGGCTCGCTTGCCAGGAGATCGAGAACTTCGTCCGCTTCGTGCCTATCCGCTTCGGTGAACTCCTTGAGGTCCTTCCGGTAGCAAACGAGTTCCCGTGAATGGAAAAAGAAAACGAAGCGGAGATTTCGCGAATGAAAACGAATCGGTGGAACTCGCCCTTCTATCCCGCGCCGGGTCTTTTCCACGCGATTTCCTCGTTAACCGGGAATTTCGAAAATCAGAACTCCACGCTCAGCGGACGAAACAGATCGAAATCGCTTTCCACTTTGATCGCGCGCGGCTCGATCTCGGCCTGGCCCAGGCCGCTCGCGAAGTAGCAGAACGCGTCGCCCAAATCTTCCCAAGGATGATTGGGCTTCTTCGGAATGTCGCGCATCACGCCGCCGAGCCGGTCGAGCGGATAATACCAGCGGCCTTTCAGCGCCTGGATGAGCGCCGCGCAGCCGACGGGACAGAGCCTGAGGGCGGCTTCGCCGGCGATCGCGCGATTGAACAGGGCGAGCATCGGCCCTTTGCGCGATTCCCACGAGACTCCCCCTTCGCTCCAGTAGCCGCCGAGCATCTTCTCGATCGTCCGGATCGGCGACTGGTCGGTGTCGCTCTCGTCCTCCGTGTTGCCGGCCGGATCGTAGACGCCGGCGATCATCGAGCGGTCTCTCAGCGCCCACGGCGCGTATTTGGCGAGCCAGGGAATCACGCTCGCGTCGAAATGCTGGCGCACGCCGCCGTGATCGCAGGCGAGCGCGGCGTAGACGCGCACGAAGCCGCGGTAGCTTTGCCCGATGATCGTCGCCGGTGTGTGGCCGAAGTCCTGGCCTAAGAGAAGCGGCTCGCCCGCGATGGGGCGCAAGGCGTCCTTGCTCACGTGCGCGGCGGGATTGAAGCCCGCCGCCACCTGGGAGCCCATCGCGAGCGAGCCGAAGTTCCCCTCCGAGAGGCGGACGAAGAGGTCGGGGCGGTGTTTTAGCGAGGCCGCCATTTCGTCGCGAAACCTCTCGGAGAGGTGGGGGTTGTCTCCAGCAGGGATCCGGATCGCCATGCGCTCGCCTTCTTGAAAAACGTGCGGCGGCGGCGCCATGGGTGGATGAAAGCGCTTGACAGTCCAATGGTCTTCGTCGGGATAATTGGTCGTGATGACCGCCGGATGCGAATAAGCCGGCAGCCGCTGCGAGCTGATCGCGGTCATCCAGGCTGTTTCCGAAATTCCTTTTTGATCGAGCACGGTGACGGCGACCGGCTCCTCGAACCAGACGCCGACGGTCTCCATTCGAAGCCGGTCGATCGCGCCTTGATCCTCGACGCCGAAGAGTTCCATCGTTACGAGCGGCGTCTCGCCATCGAAGAAAACCGCGAGATGATCGCCGTCGAACATGCGCCAGGCGCCGTTCCACAACGGATCATGAAGCGACGGGATCGTCTTGACGACGTGCGCGCGATGCGTGTCGGTGACGCCGATCCATTTGACCGGCATCGGATGGCCGAGTATTTGATTGCGCTCCGCGTGCGCCACGGCGGCGAGTAGCAGCGTCTGCGTCTTTGCCTCGCCGCGCGGGCCGTAGACGCAGATCTCGCGGGCCCGGTTCTCGACGACAGCGTTTAAGAATTCGCCGGCCACCGGCCCCATCGTGAGCTTTCGACGAGGGCTACTTTCCGCGCCGGACGTCGTCCGGCGCGCACGCAGATTGGACACACGCATAGCGTCGAGTTTGTTCTTCCGTGAAATTTTCGGAGAAGATCGCCGGCTGGATGCGGCGGCGACCCGATGGAAGCTAAAGAGTTGCTTCCTCGATGGTTGGTATACTGCTCCTAATTCGAATACGAATCAAGAAAAATGTCGGCCGAAACTGTCGCAGTGTGTCGCAGTGTGACACACTATTTTTTTGGTGGAAATTAATCGCGGCTCTTATTGATCATATCTATGAATCGCCCTGAGGCGTATTCGCCGGAATCGATTGGGGCAGAACTTTTCTATCGTAATAATATTCGAGCAGCATGAATCCCCCGACGACGACGAGGGGAAGAAACAGGACCGCCGGCAGGCGGACATGTATTAATTTCGCAACCGCCAAGCTGAATGCGCCAGCGACAATGATAAAACTAATGAGCGCGCCGCTGTCAAAGGCCACGCGCTTGATATACTCTGGGCCCTCATGCCAGCATTTCACGCCGAGGAAGACGAAAGCTCCTACAAGCAGCAGATACTCAAACAGCATATTGTAGACTTCCCAGCGCATTAGGAAGACCACAAACGGCCCGATAACAATCCAACAACCCAACATCGCGCGAAGAATACGCGGGACGGTTTTTCGGAGCAATAAGAGGGCGTAGTCCACATCAGAATCCTTGAGGCGCGTTCGTGTTTAACAAACGAACGCCCGCTTTGCAACGGTTTCGTTTATCCCCTTCAGGTTTTTACGCCCATTGATCAAAAGCCGCCTCATGTGCAGACTACTGCGAAGGAGGGATCACATGAAAGCAACTATTCTTCTGCTATTCGGTCTGTTGATTGTCGCCGGCTGCAGCGCCTCGGCCGATGTCAATCATCGCGGAGCCGGCGCCAGCGTGGGGGTCGGCGACGACGCGGCCAGTGCACCCGCGAATCGCGAAGCTCCGCGGCGATATTAGCGTACGCGGGTCCAGATTTCCGGGCGGGAGAGAATCTCTATCGAGGGATTCTCTTCCGTCTTTTCTCTCGCCTTGAGGCCGAAGCGCAGGTTGACTGCAGCTGCTATTTGGGCTCGACGATGACTACTTTGTGCTTCAGGTCGATATCTTCGGGCCGGCAGCGGATCTCGGGATGCTCGTTGTTGAATGAGCGCAGGATGATCTCATCGCCTAGCTGCCAGAAAATCTTGAAATAACTTTTGCCGCGAACGCGCACCACCGCGTCGTCGTTGTTGTAAACCGGTTTGGTCGTATCGAGGACAATCGTATCGCCTTCGCGATACGCTGGAAACATCGAATCGCCTTTGACGCGTAGCGCGTATGCGTGCGGGTCCTTAACTTTGCCGGGCCGATCTACGTCGTCGAAGCCGCCTCCGACCGGGAAACCCTGGTCGTCGTAGTGAACGTCCGTCTCGCCGGCAGAGACATACCCGATGACGGGAACCGTAGGCGCAGTCGCGGGACCGGTCAGAAATTCCCGCTTGATGTTCTCCTCGGCCCATTCCGGTATCGAATAAAGGCCTCGCTCCCAGGCGGTGATTTGCGCCTGCGTCGCCCTGATTCGAGTCCCGAAGGCGGTTTGCGAAAGACCTGATAAGCGTCGGATATCTTTCAACTTTCTGCCGTTCATCGCAGTGCAGTTACGTGAATACTATATTTTATCTTGACAAATTATAGGAATCATATAACATGCCTTTATGCTACTTCATAAAACTAAAACAAAACGCAACGAGCGTCAAACGGCGTCGGACGCTCCGCGCGAGTTGCCGGAGGGCGCAAGTACGCAATCGTCGCCCGCGCTCTATCTACCCAACGACCTGGAAATTATCGTCCCGAGCCAATGGGCGGACTTGCACCGACGTTGGCGACCGTGTGATTCGCCCGAAGGCCAACTCATGCTGGCCGTCCTCGCGCAGGCGCTTGTGGATTATCGCAACGGCACGATTCTCGAGCGGCGCTCGGCAAAAAACTGGTTTTCGCGCCGCGGCGAGGCATTCGACTTTACCTGCGAGCTGATCGGCGTAGATCCCGATCGAGTGCGAAAAGCGATTATTTCGAAAACGCCCGTGACTGACACGGATGCCCAAGCCGTCAATGAAAGGAGGAGCGCATGAGGTCCCTTTTGGAAGAACTCGATGAACTCGACCGCGAACAACTTCGCCTCGATCGCTGGCGCGAGCGCAACCGAGCGGACTATGGCGCTAGCTTAGCTCATGAACCCAAGGCTGTATGTGACCGGTGCGGACGGCAATCCTGTGGCGCGGCGGAATATGCGGTCGTCAGCGACGTGATCGCCATGCGCGTCGGATTTCTCTGCGCAGTCGAGGCCTGGCTGCTTCGGGAAGCATTTGAAACGGCGCTCGGGCAGATACGTATCGATGTCCTCCAGTAAGCGACTACAGTGAACGGAAACCGTCGAGAAAAAAGTTTCATGCGCTGTCGATTCTCACATCACCGCTACTACGGCCGTTACCTGCGGTGCCGCCGCTGCGGCGGCGAAATCGTTTGCGGGCCTTTCGAGCATGCGTGTCGCGCTTGCAATCCCGGATACTTTCGCCGCTGCTTAAGCTGTGGCGCGTGTCGCATCCTGTGCAGCTGCTGACTATTCCGGTGGCGAACAGCGCCGTCCGAGCTGAGAAAAAAAATCATGGAAGTTCTGAACATACAGCAACTGGCGCAAAAAATCGGCAAGTCACGGCGGACCGTTTGGCGCTGGGTTAAAAAGGGTTGGCTGCCGGAGCCTCTCTACCCGAACGGCTGGCCCGTTTGGGATAGCGAAGCCGTGCGGGAGCGGCTTGAGAAACGTTGACTCTCCTACTCCCGCAGCGCGCGCACGAGCGAGATCGAAGATTTGTTTACGGCGAGAAAGCGCCCATCCCAAATGACCTCGTTGCCGTTTAACAGCCCGAGTGTCACGTGCGTGACGGGGATGAAGGTCCTTTCGGTATCGTTGAGGTAGTCCGACAGCCGTCCCTTGTAGGCCCCGAGATCGCCCAAAGGGATAAAGACTTGTCCTTTGATCCTATAGCGATCAGTCCAGATTTCCACCTCAACGGTCTTCCCTCGCGGCTTTGTCGCCATGCAGAGTCCTCCCCGGAATAAATTGAGGAGGATTAATAGCATAGCCCGCAACGGGCAGCGTATGCGATTCCGTTCTCCGGCTAAACCTGTTACGAAATCAGGATGCCTTCCGAGGAGCGCGTGACGTTTTTCAATCGCCGCGGGCAGCGGCTTTGCGGCATCGTGCATCGTCCCGATGCGCCGCCGAAGGCCGGCGCGATTCTCTGCCACGGCATGGGCTCAAGCAAGGAGAGCGAGAAGTTCATCATGCTCGGCAGAGAGATGTCGGCGCGCGGCATGCTCGCGCTGCGCTTCGATTTTTCCTGCTCGGGCGAATCGGAGGGAAAGTCCGAGGCGGTCACGTACAGCGGCGAAGCGGAGGACATCGCCGCCGCGTACGATGTGGTTACGGAAAGCGGCGTTGAGAAGATCGGGCTCGTCGGATCGAGCATGGGCGGAACGGCGGCGCTTTTATTCGCTGCACGCG
Source organism: Pseudomonadota bacterium (assembly GCA_021324155.1). GTDB lineage: Bacteria > Desulfobacterota > Binatia > UBA9968 > UBA9968 > JAJPJQ01. The sequence goes on along the minus strand of JAJPJQ010000040.1, from coordinate 56,999 downwards.
GAAAGCCGATCGCGGCGCTGGCCACGATCGCGGCGCCCGTCCATCCGGAAAACTTCGCGTCGCGTTTCTTGACCGAGCAACAGCGGCGCGAATGGCGCGAATGCGGCTCCATCGTCTACAACGGCCAGCGCCTCAATTCCACGCTGCTCGAAGACGTAGAAAGCATCGACGTCGCGGCCGCCGTGCGGAAGATTTCGGCGCCGGCGCTCGTGATCCACGGGGACCACGACGCGACAGTGCCGGTCGAGGAAGGACACGAGCTCTACGCCGCGCTCGGGGGACCGAAGCGCCTCGTCATTTTAAAGGGAGCCGATCATCGCCTAACCGGCGCGGACTTGAAAAAGGCGGTGGATGAGACTAGCGAATGGCTGACGGAATATTTGCTCAGATGAGTCAGATGAGAATGATACGTGTCGGCATTTTCCTGCTGCTCGCCGCGCTCGCCGGCGCTTGCGGCCGGGACTTAAAAACCGCGCAGGGCGTCGCCGACGAATTCGTCGACCAGCACTATGTAAACATCGATCTTAACCGAGCGCGCGAGTATTCGGTGGGGCTCGCGCGCGACAAGATCGACAACGAGATCCGTTTGACGCGCGGGCAGGCGATCGACGCCTCGACGCGCAAGCCCAAAGTTCACTTCCAGCTTGTGGAAACCAAGCAGGAAAGCGAGGGGCGCATCTCGTTTTTCTACAAGGGCACGATCGAAGTCGAGGACGCCCCGGAGTTCACGCGCCGGTGGCTCGTCGTCGCGCGCAAGGAAGGCGACGGCTGGCGCGTGTCGAATTTTACGGAGTACGATTAAGCTGCGGTTGACTTTTCGATCACCCGTAGGCGCGATAGATGCCGTCGAACTTGGCGAGCTTGAACGCGACCATGTTGTGCGCCGACTCGCGCACGAGCTTCTGCTCCTTCGGCGTGGTCGCGTAGCGCGCGACGACATCCGCCGCCGCCTTCGTGTGCTCGACGTCGGCGACGGCGTGCACCGTGAAGAACTGCCGCGCCTTGTCGTCGAGGCCGTAGTGGCGCCGGAGCTGTGTATTGAATTCCTCGGAATAGCGACAAACCATACTCTCGTTTACCAGCGCTCCGGTGCGAGTCTCGGCCGGCGTCCCCAAAAACATGCCGCGGATCACCGCGCTCGTGTGCGCTAAGCACTCGAATACCGGCGTCGCATCGTCGAAATCCGAATCCGTCAACCCCAGTGCAAAGCCGAATTTCTTCGCCAGCTCCGGATGGTACTGCTCCTCATTGAACTGCTCGCGGAAGTGCTCGTACAGATCAGTGTTGGCCGCGTTCTTCGCCATGCAGAGCACGAGACCCTTCACTAGCGCGATGTTGTGCAGGTAATGCTGCACGGCGAAGCCTTGAAGCCGCTTCTTCGATAATTTTCCCTCCCGCAGCTCGCAGAAATAACGCGTGTTCATGAGCGCGTCGACGCCGGGCTGGACGATCTCTTTGATGACGCTATCGACGAAGGCGTGGTTTTCCATAGCGCAATGATTCTATGGAACGGTCGAGCGGATTGTCAATGCCGGGCGGAGCGAGCCTTTCGCGAGCCGGCTTCGCCGGAATTTAACTTCAGGCGGTGGGAGCGGCGGCGACAGGAATCGCCGGCGTCTCGCGCCGTTGCGGACGGATCTGCCACGCTAGACCCGCGGCGATCAATGCGATAACGCCGCCGGAAAAAAACGCCAGCTGATAGCTGTTCATGTAATCGTGAATCAGCCCGCCGCCGGCCGCCATCAGCGACGCGCCGAGTTGGTGCGACATGAAAATCCAGCCATAGACGCTCGCGACCGCCCGCTTGCCGAAGGTATCGGAGGTGAGCGCGACTACGGGCGGCACGGTCGCGAACCAGTCGAGGCCGTACACGACCGCGAACAGGAAATACCCCGAGTAGTCGGTCACGAATGGAAGAAAGAAAAGCGAGAGCCCGCGCAGCGCGAAGACCAGCGAGAGCCACTTGCGCGGCTCGATGCGGTCGATCATCCAGCCCGAGAGCATCGTGCCGACGAAGTTAAGACCGCCCATGATGCCGACGGTCTTGGCGGCGATATCCGCCGAGATGCCATGGTCGATCGAATGCGGGATCAGATGCGTGCCGACCAGGCCATTGGCCGTACCGCCGCAGATGAAAAAGCTTCCCGCCAGCAGCCAAAACGTCGAACTGCGGAGCGCCTCGCGGAGCGGAACCGTCTCCTTTTCGGCGCCTTTTCCACCGGCACCACCATCGTTCGCGCCGTAGGGCTTGAGGCCGATTTCGGCGGGGTCGTCGCGCATGAATAGAAAAATGAAAGGCAGCAGCATTATCGCGGCGCCGACCAAGGTCAAGGAACCGCTGCGCCAGCCGGTCCGGGTGACAAAGAACATTAAAAGCGGAATGAAGATCAGCTGCCCCGTCGAGCTGGCGCTGTTCAAAATACCCAACGCGAGTCCGCGGCGCTCGACGAACCAGCGATTTGCCACCGTCGCAGACAGCACCGATCCGACACCGCCGGCGGCGAGGCCGACGACGATGCCCCACAAGAGCACGAGCTGCCAATAGGTCTGCATGAACATGGTGCCGGTCACGCCGACGATGAGGATCGATAAACAGATCATCATGACGCGGCGCGGGCCGAAGCGATCGAGCAGCCATCCGGAGAGCGGGGCCGCTAGGCCGAAAAGCAACAGGTTGATGCCGAGCGCGAACGAGATCTCCGCGCGACTCCAAGCGAACTCGCTCTCGAATGGATGGATGAAAACCTGCGGCGAGGAGCGGATGCCGGCGCCGACCAGGGTGGTAAAAAAGCTGAGGCCGAGGACCAGCCAGCCGTAATAAATGGTCTTCGATGCCGCTGAAGGTTGCTGCTTGGAAGATTGCGGCTGCATCGGTTGAAAATAGCCCGCCCGACGGTAAAACACAATCACAACGCGTTTGACAGCCGCGGCAATTATCCACTACGCTCTGCCACGCAAGATGCCGAAGTTACGGCGCAGCTTTCTTATTCTTCTATTTTTAACCCTAGCCATCGCAGGATTCACCGGCGGTCCGGCGGACGAAGTCCCGTTCTGGCCGACACCGCTCGCAGTCGTCGACCAAATGCTCGAGATGGCCGAGGTCAAATCCGGCGATGTCGTTTACGACCTCGGCAGCGGCGACGGTCGCATCGTCATCCGCGCGGCTGAAAAATACGGCGCGCGCGGCATCGGCGTCGAGATGGACTCGTGGCTCGTGGAGGAGGCGCGCCAGAAGGCGAAGCAGGAAGGCGTCGAGGAACTCGTCGAGTTCCGCGTCGGCGACGCGGCGGAGGCGGACCTTCGCGGCGCGACGGTCGTCACCTTATATATGCTGCCGTGGTTCAACGATGCGATGAAAGACAAACTCCGCGCCGACCTCAAACCCGGCGCGCGCATCGTGAGCCACGACTACGGCATCGCCGGATGGCCGGCGGACCGCGTCGAGAAATCTCCGCTCGTAGAAGAGCGCGCGCCCGGCTTTAAGCACGAGCACACGATTTATCTATGGCAGGTAAAGTGATTATTGCGCCGCGAATGGAATTCCCGTCCGGCGCGAAATGTCCAGTAAATCTTCGACGACCGCTTTCAGCAGCGGGATGCCTTCGCGGCTGCGGCGCGCTTCCGCGATGCGCTCGGGGTCGCCAGGAATGAGCGGGCCGCTCGTGCCGGCGGCGGGCTTCGCCGCCTTCAGCACGCGGCGCCATTCGTCGATCTGCTTCTTGAAATCGTTCTTGTCCAAAAAACCACCGATTTCCATGGCGCCGAAAAAATGGCCGATGCCCTTGCCGACGCTGCGCTCGGGGATTTCCTGACGCAATGCGAACGGCGGGGCGAACGGACCCCAGTTGGCGCCGCTCAGAACCGCGCAGAGAATATCCACCATCGCGCCGAGCGCGTAGCCTTTGTGGCCGCCGAGCTCGTATTCCGATCCGAGCGGCAGCTGCGCGCCGCCGTCGATCATGTCCTGCGGGTTCGTCGTCGACGCGCCGTGCTTGTCCACGATCCAGCCGCGCGGCACGGCGGATTTTTTTCTGAGAGCGATCTCGATCTTGCCGTAGGCGACCGCGCTAGTGGCCATGTCGATGACGATCGGCGGCTCCTTGTCGCCGGGAAAGGCGATCGCGATGGGATTCGTGCCGAGCACACGCTCGGCTCCCCACAGCGGCGCCACGAGTTTCGTCGTATTGGTCATCGCCCAGCCGATCATGTCGCGCTCGAGCGCCTGCAGCGGATAATAACCCGCCATGCCGAAGTGGTTGGTGTTGCACACTGCGACCCAGCCCGAGCCGTGTTTTGCCGCTTTATCCATCGCGATCGCATTGGCTTTGGGGCCGACCACGAGGCCGAGGCCGTTGTCGCCGTCGACGGTCGCGACGCTCTTTTTCTCCCGCACGATTTTGATTTTGGGTCTGGGATTGATGCGCTCCATCTCGAGCATGTCGAAATATGTGTGAAGCCGCGCGATGCCGTGCGAATCGATGCCGCGCAGATCGCTTCGACCGAGCACGTCGGCCGCCTGGCGCGCGTCTTTCTCCGGAACGCGGAAATGCATGAAGACCTGAGCGGAAAATTCTTGCAGATATTCCGAGGGAAAAATGTGCGAGGGTTTGTCGTCGGCCACGGCCGTCATCCTTTGGGAATCTGCATACCCCGTTTCACCGCCTCGCGCGCGCCGACGGCGTCGAACCAGCGCTTGACGTTGGAATAGTCTTCCAGCCGCGTGCGGTGCGCCTCATACCGCGCGATCCATGGATAGGTGGCGATGTCGGCGATCGAGTATTCGTCGGCGAGATAGGGCGCCGCGCCGAGGCGCTTGTCGAGTACGCGATAGAGCCGTATCGTCTCCGTCATAAAGCGGTCGCGCCCGAACGGCTGGTCTTCGGGGCAGTTGCGGAGAAAGTAATGCGTCTGGCCGATCATCGGCCCGACACCGCCCATCTGGAACATGAGCCACTGAATCACCTGAAAGCGCGCGGCGGTGTCCTTCGGCATGAGCTTGCCGCTTTTCTCGGCGAGATACATGAGAATCGCTCCCGACTCGAACAGAGTGTACGGTTTGCCGCCGGGCCCGTCGCGGTCGACGATCGCCGGGATTTTATTGTTCGGGTTGATCGCGAGGAACTCCTCCTCGAACTGTTCGTCCTTGCCGAGGTTGACCGGATGCACCTCGTACGGCAGGCCGATTTCTTCGAGCATGATGGAAACTTTTCGCCCGTTGGGCGTGATCCAAGTGTACAGGTCGATCATGGTGAGGCCTCCTTGGAATCCAAGGACTGTCTGTAGCAAAGAGTGAGGTACGTTTGGAAGGGGTGGGTATTTTGGGCCGCATGCCTCGTGTTGAGAGCAGGAGCCCTAAGAAGCTTTAGACAGGTAGTTTGCGAGCAGTCATTTCTTATCAGCGATTACTTTGTCTCCGGGGTCGACCCCGATTTAGCGCCGAGCTTTTGCACATGCGTAACGACACCACTGACATCATAGGTAATCAAAGCCGATAAGTCTCTTCGGTCTGCATAAGTTCGTAGGCCGTAGCCACCAACTCCCCTGCGAAGAAGCTTATGAGATCTAAACCCGCATGAGCCCAGGCTCGTCCGCTGCTGGACTCATTGCCCTTTTTGGTGAGATAAGAATCCTTTGTCGTTCCGTCTGGTTGTTTCTGTGTGGTCTCCGGAGCACCTAATTTTGAAATAATAACTGCGCGGTTGGAGCCAAGAAATACTATGGAGTCGTCCATCTCCTTATGCCCACTTACGGCCATACGACGGAACAACAAAGAATAATCAAAGGTAAGTTAAGTGAACCTGCTCTTCATCATTTTGTCCTCCCAACTCACCAACCGCAGGTATCGTTTTTTCAGCGTTTACTTCTTACCAAACGAGGTGCGCTACATCGGCGTTGCGGTCTGCCCGGCTTGCTGCAGCGCTTTGATGATATTCGGATCGCGAGAAAAATTCCTAACAAACTCCGACAAAGCTCCGTTTAGAACATTTTCATAGGCGGAGTCCGTGACAAACTGACGACTTTCACGGAACGTTCCCTGCCCCGGCTGCGAAAGGATGGGCTTGTCCCCGTCCCGTTTTCCCAAAACGAAATCGCTATTGATCGTGCCAACAAGTTCCACATCCCAAAAATGAATAACCGAGTCGGTCCAATAGCGTTTCAGTTGAACACGAAGCATAACGTCATACAGGGGCTCTTTGTCTGCGACGACCGTATGCCCGTTATTGCCTAGTTCCGTCTTTAAGGCATCAGAGAACACTGTCAGGACATCCGAGTTTGATTTCACCTGAGCGGTAACACTGCCGTAACCGTTGCGCTTGTTACCGATAGACTCGCGCTCGGCGATGGGTCTTTGATCCTCCACCACGAGAGCGATCTTTAGAGGCTTGACGGTGCTCAGCGGGCTTTTACTGCCCTCCACCGGCTTGTACGCGAGGTTGACATTGGCGTTGCTAAAAACGCATGCGGATAGCACCAGACCTAGCGCTAAGGCGAATATGAAATGTCTAATCAACCTCTTCATTTTTTACCTCATGGATAAAGGATTTCATAAACCAGTTTGGTCGCGAGAGCATCGAGAGCACGTGGCAGGATATCGTTTGCCAGCTCTTCCGAACGAAACATAGACCATGGCCGGCAATCACCGTTCAAATACAGCTCCTCGCGCTCCCAAACCGTGGCATGACCACTAGCGCGATACAGCTTCCCATTCACATTGAATCCCGCCTGCACAACCTCCGGGGCGGGACCAGGGCATCGCCGAAGTCCCCACTGTCTAACAGTCACCTCCAGAATAGCGTCGGCAGCTGTTTTTTCTCCGCCATCTGTCACCTCCGATGTCGCAATCGCCCCTTCCTGCAAATGAAACCGCAGCCTTTCAGTTAGCGGTGCCTGCGGATCGAAATTGCCCAAGCTCGGCTTGATTTGCTCTTCCTTGTCTTTATCCGACGAGCGCCTGACGGCGGCCTCTATCCCAACACCAATAAGTCCGAAAGCTGCCCCGGTGTTCGACATCTCTTCCCGCGAGAGACGAACCGAGAAATCCTCATCTTTTTTGACGAGTACGCCGATCGATTTTATTTTCGATATTTCGCTCTGGTTGACCGCGATTTTAGTCCCGGTCGTTGGCGTGCAGGATGCCAACAGGGAGAGCGCAATGATGGCGAGGCTAATCCGCAGTGCATGAATCATGGCCTTCTCCTTTTAAGGCCGGGATTCTGCACTACCACCCGATGGGCTGTCAAGAGAAAGTTATTCCGTCTATAGACTGAGGCCCTGCAGTTATAAGGGTGGGATCGGAACTACCCGGCGAGATGAATCGCCTTTTTTAGCTTGACCCCACCCGTATACAGCGCCCTTCCCACGATCACACCCTCCACGCCGTCTTTCTCGAGCGCCTTCAGGCGACGGATGTCGTCGAGCGTGGCGACGCCACCGGAAGCGATGACGGGAATGTTGACGGCTTGCGCGACGCGGCGCGTCTCTTCGACGTTCACGCCGTCGCGCGTGCCGTCGCGCGCGATATCGGTGTAGATGATGCGCGAGGCGCCGTCTGCTTCGACGCGGCGCGCGAGTTCGACCGCGTCGAGCGCGGTCGTCTCCTTCCATCCTTTGACCGCCACTTTGCCGCCGCGGGCGTCGATGCCGACGACGATTTTGCCGGGAAATTTTTGACACGCTTCGCGAAGGAATTCTGGATTGTCGTAAGCGGCGGTGCCGACGATCGCGCGCGCGACGCCGAGCGCGAAGGCGTCGGCCACGGCGGCGAGCGAGCGCAGGCCGCCGCCTAATTCGATGGGTATGGATATGTTTGCGCACATTGCCGCGATCTCGCGCCTGTGCACGGGACGGCCTTCGACCGCGCCGTTCAGGTCGACGACATGGATCAGCTCCGCTCCCTCGGCGGCCCAGTGTCTCGCCGCATCGAGGGGATCGGCGAAATAGACCGTCTCTTTGTCCATGTCGCCCTGAAAGAGGCGGACGCAGCGCCCTTCTTTCAGGTCGATCGCCGGGATGACGATCATTATCTTTTCTCCGCGAAGCGGGCGAAGTTGCCGAGGATCTTGAGGCCGACGCTCTGGCTTTTTTCCGGGTGGAACTGGCAGGCGAAGAGATGCTCGGTCGCGATGCTCGACGCGAACGAATTGCCATACGGCGTTGTCGTCGCCACGAGCGACCGATCTTCGGGTACAACATAGTAGGAGTGCACGAAATACACGAAGTCGCCGTTTTCGATCGAGCGGAGAAACGGCGTCGACTTTTTCATCTCGAGCTGGTTCCAACCCATGTGCGGCACCTTGGTGCCGTTCTCCGGACGAAAGCCGACGACGCGGCCGGGAAAAATATCGAGGCCTTTCTGCGGTCCGAACTCTTCGCTCTCGGTGAACAGCAGCTGGAAGCCCAGGCAGATACCGAGAAACGGCGTCTTGCGCGCGACGACGTCGCGCATCGGCGCGACGAGATCGTAGCGCTTGAGATTCTCCATGCACGCGCTGAAAGCGCCGACGCCGGGCAAAACGACGCCGTCGGCAGCCATGATGGCGGCGGCGTCGCGGGTGATCTCCGCAGCGTGGCCGAGGCGCTCGAACGCCTTCTGCACGCTGTGGAGATTGCCCATGCCGTAGTCGACGATCGCGATCATAGGCTCCCTTTAGTCGACAAGACTCCTTTGATGCGCGGGTCGACGCGCGTCGCCTGCCCCATCGCGCGGGCGGTCGCCTTGAAGCACGCCTCGATGATGTGGTGCGGGTTGTCGCCCGCGCTCACGTTGATGTGAAGATTCATTCCGAGCTGGTTCGCCAGCGCCTGAAAAAACTCGTGCGGCAGGTCGGTGTCGAAGTCGCCGACGCGACCGGCGCGGATTTTCACGTTGTAAGCGAGATACGGCCGCCCGCTCAAATCGACCACGACGTTCGCCAGCGCCTCGTCGAGCGGCACCGTCGCCTCGCCGAAGCGGCTGATGCCCTGTTTGTCCCCGAGCGCGTCCTTGATCGCCTGGCCGAGGGTGAGGCCGACGTCCTCCACGGTGTGGTGATAATCGACCTCGATGTCGCCCTTGGCGCGGAGCTTGATGTCGAACAGGCTGTGGCGCGTGAATATCTCCAGCATGTGATTGAAAAACGGAATGCCGGTCTCGATCTCCGCGCTGCCGCCGCCGTCAAGCTCGAGCTCGGCGGCGATCTGCGTCTCTTTCGTATTGCGCTCTGTCTTGGCCGATCGTCCCATAAACTTTTCTCCTCATTAAAGGACCGTGCTTCGACCGCCTCAGCACGAACGGTAGATTTATCAGGATTGTATTTTAATCCGTTCGCCCTGAGCTTGTCGAAGGTCTCTTATTTCTTGAATCGCGCCTCGACGGCGCGCGCGTGATCGTCGAGTCCTTCCAGCCGCGCGAGCCGCGTGATCTCCGGCGCGAGCGCGCGCAACCCGCGCTTCTCCGCGCGAATGACGCTCATCCTCTTGACAAAATCGTAGGCGCCGAGCGGCGAGAAAAACCGCGCGGTGCCGCCGGTCGGCAACACGTGGTTCGGGCCCGCCATGTAGTCGCCGAGCGGCGGCGGCGAGTACGGTCCGACGAACAGGGCGCCCGCGTTCTTGATCTGCCGCGCCCAGCGCTCGGGTTCGCGCAGGATCAATTCTATATGTTCCGGCGCGATTGCGTTCGCGATCTCGACCGCTTCGGCGAGGCCGCGGCAGACGATGATCGCGCCGTAATTCTCCAGAGCCTTGAGCGTGATCGCCTGCCGCTTGCCGTCGCGCATCTGGCGCTCGAGCGCGGCGCGGATGCGTTCGGCGAGCGCCGCCGACGGCGTGACGCAGAGCGCGGCGGCCAATTCGTCGTGCTCCGCCTGCGACAGCATATCGGCGGCGATGTGCTCAGGGTCGGCGGAGTTGTCGGCCAGCAACAAAATCTCGCTCGGTCCGGCGATCGAGTCGATCGCAACCTCGCCGAAGACGAGCCGCTTTGCCGTCGCGACATAGATGTTGCCGGGGCCGACGATCTTGTCGACCTTCGGGATCGACTCGGTGCCGTAAGCGAGCGCCGCGATCGCCTGCGCGCCGCCGACACGAAAAATCCGGTCGACGCCGGCGATCTTCGCCGCCGCGAGAATCAGCGGATTCACTTTGCCGTCGCGTCCGGCGGGCGTCGTCATGACGACTTCTGTAACCCCCGCGACTTTCGCGGGAATCGTATTCATCAGCACAGTCGACGGATACGCCGCTTTGCCGCCGGGCACGTAGACGCCGACCCGCGCAAGCGGCGCGATGCGCTGGCCGAGGTATATCCCGAGCGGATCGCGATAGCCCCAGCTCTTCTCCACCTGCCGGCGGTGAAACGCCGCGATGCGCCGCGCCGCGAGCCGCAGCGTGCGGAGATTCCGCGAGGGAACTTCCTTCCAGGCAGCGGCGACTTCCCGCTTCGCGACCTCCACGCTCCGGCGGTCGATCTTGACGCCGTCGAAGCGGCGCGTGAAGTCGAACAGCGCGCGGTCGCCTTTTTCTCTGACCGCGCGGACGATCGCCGCGACGGTCTCGTCGACGCCGGCGCCGTTGCTTTTGTTGCGCTCGACGATTTTCTTGAGCGCCGCATCGAAGCCGCGCTCGCTCGTTTTGAGCAATCGAATCTTCACGACGCCACCCGCTTGATGTCGGCGCCGAGCGCCCCGAGCTTTTTCTCGACGCGCTCGTAACCGCGGTCGAGATGATAGACGCGCGCGATCTCGGTGTAGCCGTTCGCCACAAGCCCCGCGAGAATCAGCGACATGCTCGCGCGGAGGTCCGTCGCCATTACATTGGCGCCGGAGAGGCTCTTGACGCCTTTCACGACCGCGCGGTTGCCCTCGAGGCGGATGTCGGCGCCCATGCGGATCAATTCCAGCGCGTGCATGAAGCGGTTCTCGAAAATATTTTCGGTAATCACGCTGACGCCGTCGGCCACGGACATCAAGACCATCATCTGCGCCTGTAGATCGGTCGGAAAGCCGGGATACGGCAGCGTTGATACATCGACGCTCTTGACGCCGTCGCCTTTGACGCGCACCTGGTCGCCTTCGATCTCCAACTCCACGCCCGCCTCTCTCAGTTTCAAAAGAAACGCGTCGAGATGGTCCGCACGCACGCCGCGGATCAGCACGTCGCCGCCCGCCACCGCCGCCGCGACCATCAGGCTGCCGGCCTCGATCCGATCGGGAATGACGCGGTGCTTTACTCCGCCGAGCCTGCGCGCGCCTTCGATTCTCACGATCGCGGTGCCCGCGCCGGCGACTTTCGCGCCCATCTTAGTCAACACGTCGGCGAGATCCTGAATCTCCGGCTCCTGCGCGGCGTTCTCGATGACCGTCGTGCCTTCTGCGAGCGCGGCGGCCATCATGAGATTCTCCGTCGCGCCGACTGAGGGCGAGTCGAGATAAATTTTCGTGCCCTTCAGTTTCTTGGCCTTCGCCGCAACGTAGCCGTGTACGAGATCGATCTCGGCGCCCATCTCGGCCAAACCCTTCATATGGAGGTTGACCGGCCGCGCGCCGATCGCGCAACCGCCCGGCGTCGAAACGAGCGCCTCGCCGAAGCGAGCGAGGAGCGGTCCCAGCACGAGAAACGAAGCGCGCATCGTCTTCACCAGATCGTACGATGCTTCGAGCTTGTCGACGCCGCGGGCCTGCAATGTCACCGAGCCCGGTTTGTCCTGCTCGACTTTGACGCCGAGGCCTTTCAGCAGCTTCAGCGCGGTTCTAATATCGACGAGCTCGGGAACGTGCTCGAACGTGCACGGTTCGTCGGTCAAAAGCGACGCGATTAGGATCGGCAGCGCCGCGTTCTTGGAGCCGCTGACTTCGACCTCGCCCGAGAGCCTCCGCCCCCCGCTGACGACGATCTTATCCACGCGCGGTCCTCCGCGCGCTCACCACGCGCTCCAAGCCCGCCAGGTCCTTTTCAAGCCGCACGTCGGCGAAGCCCGCTTCCGCGAACAGCTGCGCCACTTCCGCGCCCATGCCCGCGCCGATCTCCACGGCAACGAATCCGCCAGCGGACAAATAATCCGGCGCTTCGGTTGCGATGCGCCGGTAAAAATCGAGGCCGTCGGCGCCGCCGTCGAGCGCGATGCGCGGCTCGTAATCGCGCACGTCGCGCGGCAGCGCCGCTATGTCGGCGCGCCTGATATACGGCGGGTTAGAAACGATCAAATCGAAACAGCCGGTCATCGCCGCTACCGGCGCGAACAGGTCGCCGGCGAAGAAAGCTATCCTGTGATCGACGCCATGCTGCCGCGCGTTCGCGCGGGCGATTTCCAGCGCCGCGCGAAAAATATCCGTCGCAACGATCTCCGCGCCGGCAATTTCCTTCGCTAGCGCGACGGCGATCGCACCGCTGCCCGTGCCTAAATCTAAAATCCGCCGCGAGGCCTTCGAGGCCATAAGCTTTAGTGCGGTTTCCACCAGCAGCTCGGTCTCGGGCCGCGGGGTCAGCACGGCCGGAGTGACAACGAAGTCGAGCGACCAGAACTCGCGGTGGCCTATGATATAAGCAACCGGCTCACCGCTGGCGCGCCGCTTGACGAGCGCGCGGAAATGCGCGAGCGCGGCGTCGACGAGCGCATGGTTCGCGTTGACATAAACTCTGACGCGCTCGACCCCGAGAGCTTCGGCCATGAGCAGCTCGGCGTCGAGCCGCGGACTCGCGCTGCCGGCCGCGGCTAGCCGCACCGTCGCATCCCTCAGCTCGGACGAAACCGACGGCGACGCTTCACTTTGTGCTGACGGATTCATCTACCCCGCCTGCAGCGCCTCGGCCTGGTAGTGCGTGTTCAGCGCGTCGATCAATTCCTCGAGCTCGCCCTCGATCACGCGGTCGAGCTTGTAGAGCGTAAAATTGATTCGATGATCGGTGATGCGGCCCTGCGGAAAATTATACGTGCGGATGCGCTCGCTGCGGTCGCCGCTGCCGACCATGAGCTTGCGCGTGGCGGCGATCTCGGAGCTCTGCTCCTCCTGCTTTTTTTCCAGCAGGCGCGCGCGCAGAATCTTCAGCGCCTTGGCGCGGTTTTTATGCTGCGATTTCTCGTCCTGGCACGAGACGACGAGCCCGGTCGGGATGTGCGTCATGCGCACCGCCGAATCGGTCGTGTTGACGCTCTGCCCGCCGGGACCGGAGGCGCGCATGACGTCGACCTTCAAATCCTTGGGATCGATAGTTACCTCGACCTCGTCCGCTTCGGGCAGCACCGCGACGGTGACAGTGGAGGTGTGTATGCGCCCGGAGCCCTCGGTCACCGGGACGCGCTGCACGCGGTGCACGCCGCCCTCGAATTTGAGCCGGCTGTAGGCGCCTTTGCCTTCGACGCTGAGAATCATTTCCTTCATGCCGCCGAGGCCCGTCGGGTTCGAGCTCATCACCTCGACGCGCCAGCCGCGGTTCTCGGCGTAGCGCGTGTACATGCGCGCGAGCTCGGCGGCAAAGAGCGCCGCCTCGTCGCCGCCGGTGCCGGCGCGAATTTCGACGATGACGTTTCTGCTGTCGTTGGGATCCTTGGGAAGCAGGAGATATTTTAACCGCTCTTCGAGCTGCTCCTTACGCTCGCGCAGCAGCGCGAGCTCTTCTTTCGCCATCTCGCGCATCGCCTCGTCCGGCTCGCCGAGGAGCTCCTTGTTCGATTCGATCTCCTGCTCGGTCTTCTTCCAATCGCGGTAGCAGAGCACGATCTCCTCGAGGTCCGAGCGTTCTTTCGCGATCTTCGAATACTCCCGGGTTTTTCCCGGCAGCGACGGATCGCTCATCATGCTTTCGAGCTGCGTGTAACGCTTCTCGACTTCCGCGAGTTTGTCCAGCATGGGATAACTTTCAACTTTCGGCGAATCAAATAAAAAAGGGCAAAGGGACTGTTTATGCCCTTTGCCCTTTCCGTTTCTGAGCTCGCTAGTAAATCACATTCAGTCTGCGAACCTCCGCCGGGTTTAGGCGTTCTTGTCCTTGATGCCGTACCTGCGTCTGAACTTCTCTACCCGTCCGGCCGCATCGACGAATTTTTGCTTACCGGTAAAGAACGGGTGGCATTCGGAGCAGATCTCGACGTGGATCGTCGGGACCGTGGAGCGCGTCTCGACCACGTGGCCGCACGCGCAGATGATCTTCGCCGGTTTGTAGTCTGGGTGGATGCCTTCTTTCATAAAAACCTCAGACGAAATTTATAGCACGAAAGATAGGCAGCTTCAAACCGGCGGTTACGCTGCGAACCGACCGATTACTTCAATATCTCCTTCAGCTTCGGCACCAGCGTCGGGTCGACGTTGAACACTTCGCGCACCGCCTTCTCCAGCGACGCGCCGTCGAGCGGGTTGATATCCAGCTTGGCTTTTTCCGCATCGGCCAGGAACTCCGGGTCTTTCATCGTGTCCATGAACGCCTTGCGCAGGATCTCGACGCGGTCCTTTGGCGTGGCCGGCGGCACGACATACGGCCGCGCGGTCGGCCCGACGGTGTGGACGATGGCGCGAATCAGCTTCTTGCCCTCGTCGGTCTTGGCGAACGTGATGTCGATCGGCACTTTCGGCAGATCGGGATGGGGCTTAGGCACATGCTGCATGACGATGATGAGATTCCCCGAGTCGAGCTCGTTCTTCCAGGTCGCCTTGAACGACTCCCACGAGTTGCAGACGCCCTGCACCTCGCCGCCGTTGAAGGCGAGCTTGACCGTCGCGGTTCCCGAATAGCCGCTCACGAGCTGCATCGGCAGCCCGAGCGCCTCTTTCAGGAGCTTCGGGATGTCGTCGGTCGCCGATCCAGCGCCGACGCCGCCGAGCTTGACGACGGTTTTCGAGCTGAGCCATTGCTCGGCGCTGGTAATGCCGAGCGACTTGGAAATACCCATCACATAGTTGTCCTGCCCCGGCGCGCCGACGAAGCCGAATTTCACGGACTCGAATTCGACGCCCGGCTTGCCGAGAAACTGCTGCAGGAACAGCCCGCCGATGAAATGGCCGATGGTGAGCCCGTCGGGCTTCGCCACCTTATACATGTGGTTCGCCGAGATCAGGAAGCCGGCGCCGGGCATGTTGTCGACGACGAAGGTGGGATTGCCGGGGACATGTTTTCCCATATGGCGCGCGATCGTGCGCGAATACGTGTCGTAGCCGCCGCCTGCGGCGGCGCCGACGATGATGCGCACGTTCTTGCCTTTGTAGAAAGAATCCTGGGCAAAGCCGGCAGCCGCGAGATGTACCAGCACGAAGACGGAGACAATCGAGAGGAACTTCACTTGCCGATCCGCCATAGCCTTTCCTCCTTAGGGATTAGACGAGCCATGCCGCGGGGCTTTCGACGTAACGCCCCATAACAAGACCCGATGGCGATGTCAAAGCTCAAAAGCCTTACGGCCGGTCGAGCGGCAGCGGCGCATGAACCGTCTCGCCGCGGATCGCCAGCGCCGGGACGAGCGCCTGAGTGGCGCGCATCGTGCCGCTTTGCGAATCCCGCGCCTGCCATTCGCGCTCTTCATGCCGCAGAATTGAAATATCCGCCGGCGCGCCGACGCGGATCGATCCCATCTCCTCGCCGCGGCCGAGAAGCCGCGCGGCATTCGCCGTGGCCATCTTGACGACTTCCGGCAGCGAAAATCCCAGGGCCAGGAGCTTGGCCATTGTCGTCGGCAGATCGAAAACCGGCCCGGCTCGGTTACCGCGGTGGCCGTCGGTCGACACGCCGTCGGGTGTGAGGCCTTGGTCGAGCACGCGCCGCGCGACGTCGAAGTTGAGATTGTGCAGCCCGTGCCCGACGTCGAAAAGCACTCCGGCGGCGCGCGCATCGCCGACTTCCGGCCAGAGTTTGCCGTTCGGGTCGAGCAGGCCGCCGCGGTGGACGGTGAACATATGCGTCACGATGTCGCCGGGCTTAAGGTACGATAGAACATTGACGACCGGCGGCGGCTCGGCCGTATTGCTCCAGCTCTCGCCAATGTGCACCAGCAGCGGCAAATGCAGATTATCGCCCAGCCGCCGCGCGCGCCGGAGCGGCTCGAGGCCGGCTTTGCCCAGCGCGGCGCCCGTCGCCATGACTTTGATGCCCACGATTATGTCGCGATTCTTTTCGACCGCCGCTTCGATCTTCGCCTCGTCGATAAGGCGCGGGTCTTCCAGCGTGCTGTAGCCGGGTCCGGCAACGGAGCCGAGCGTCGATAGATTCACGTAGGCGAGCACGCGCGTGCGCGCGGGCTCGGCGATGTGCCGCCGGAAAATCGGAAATAAACTATGCCCGGTGCTGCCGGCGTCGACGACCGTCGTCACGCCGGAGCCGACGCCGAAGACGTCGGGGTCGGCTCCGAAGGCGCCGAGGCCGGTCATAAGATGGAGATGGACGTCGATCAGTCCCGGCACGACAATAAGATTTTTCGCGTCTATGATCTTCGCATCGGCGGAAGACAAATCCGGCCCGACCGCCTCGACGAGGCCGTCGCGGATGAGGATATCGAATCTGCCGTCGCGCTCGGCGGCCGGATCGAGCACGCGGCCGTTCTTAATCAGCAGGTCCGCCATCCAATCACTTGCGCCATTCCATCACTTCCAGCCGCACACCCTCGGGCCCTTCGAAAAAGCAGACGTGGCGGCCGTCGGGAAGATTGCGCTCCTCGAGGATGCGCACGCCGGCAGCTTTGAGCTTTTCGATCTCGCCGAAGACGTCGTCTGTGTCAATCGCGAGGTGCTCCATGCCGTAATGCTGCGCGAGCTTCTGCTCGTCGAGAAAGTCGGTGACGTTCATGCCGAGGCCGTGAAGGTCGAGACGGATGGCGATTCTCTCGCCGTTGCGATTTTCGGCCGCGATTTTCGCGCCAAGGTTCTGCACGAACCATTCGGCGGTCTTTTCCGGATCGCGCGTTTTGATATGGATATGGTTGATCCTGAACGCCATAAGGCACCTCCGGATTTGGTAAGCCAACCTTAGACTCTAGAGAGCGGAAAAAAAAGGGTCTATATAGTAATCGCCATAGCAATCCCCCTGTAACTTCGAATGCCTAGACGACAACGATGAAACGCGCGAGCGGCATTCTGCTGCACATCACCTCCTTGCCCTCGCCGTTCGGCATCGGCGACATCGGGCCAGCCGCCTACCGCTTCGCGGATTTTCTCGCGGACGCACGGCAGACTTACTGGCAAATTCTCCCGCTGACGGCGACGAGCGAGATCAATGGCAACTCGCCCTACGCGAGCCCTTCGGCTTTTGCCGCCAATCCGTTGCTCATCAGCCCGGAGTCGCTGCTGGCCGACGACTTGATCCGTAAAGAAGATATCGGGGAGCACCCGCGTTTTCCCACCGATCGCGTGGATTACAAGGCGGTCCTCACGTATAAGATGGCTCTCCTTGATAAGGCCTTCGAGCGCTTTCAAACGCGCGGCGCGAACGAGGCCGGCTTTGAAAAGTTCTGCCACGATCAGTCCGATTGGCTGGACGACTACAGTCTTTTCGCTGCGCTCAAAGCGAATTTGGAAGCAGGCGCGTGGTGGGACTGGCCGGCGGCAATCCGCGACCGCGAGAAAAGCGCAGTTGCCCAATGGCGGAAACGCTGCCGCGAGGAGATAAAAAAACAACAGTACTTCCAGTATGTCTTTCACAAGCAATGGACTGCGCTCAAAGAGTATTGCAATAAAAAGAATATTTACTTTATCGGCGACATGCCGATCTACGTCAGCGCCGACAGCGCGGACGTGTGGGCAAACCCGCAGTTGTTCAAGCTCGACAAGGAAAAGCGCCCGAGCGCCGTCGCCGGCGTGCCGCCGGATTATTTCAGCGAGACGGGGCAACTCTGGGGCAATCCCGTTTACCGTTGGGACGTATTAAAGGATACGCGCTACGCCTGGTGGCTGAAGCGGCTGCGCCACAACCTCGCCTTTTTCGACGGCATCCGGCTCGATCATTTCCGCGGCTTCGTCGCGTATTGGGAGGTGCCCGCCGGCGAGCGCACGGCGAAGAACGGCAAGTGGATCAAGGCCGCTTCCGACGATTTCTTCGCGGCGCTCGTGCTCGAGTTTCCCGACGTGCCGATATTCGCCGAGGATCTGGGGCTGATCACGCCCGACGTCCGCGCCGTCATGAAGCGCTTCGGCTTCGCCGGCATGAAGCTCCTGATCTTCGGCTTCGGCGAGGACATGGCGAATAATCCGTACGCGCTGCACAATCACGAGAAGAATTCGCTCGTTTATACTGGCACGCACGACAACAACACCGCCAGGGGGTGGTTCCTCGAGGAAGCGAGCGCGGCAGAACGTGAGCGCCTGGCGCGCTATATCGGCCACGCCGTCACGCCGGACAATGTTCACGCGGAATTCATGCGCCTGGCATTCATGTCGCCGGCGGAAACCGCGATTATTCCCATGCAGGACTTGCTCGGTCTCGGGTCCGAGGCACGCATGAATCGTCCTGCGACGACGGACGGGAACTGGGGCTGGCGCGTTTTGCCGGAGCAACTCGGCGGCGCGCTCGCGGCGAAGCTCGCGGAGACGACAGCCTTGTACGGCCGCATTGCCGAAGCCGGCAAGCGGAAGCTAAATTGACTCACCCTTGTCGCGACGTTATATTCGCGATATTCCCGCGTAAGGAGGAACCGTGGAAGTTCTCGGCATGGTGATGGCTGGCGGCAGGGGCAACCGGCTCTTCCCTCTCACCCGCGATCGGGCCAAGCCGGCGGTTCCCTTCGGCGGTAAATTCCGCATCGTCGACTTCGTCCTCTCGAATTTCGTCAACTCCGGTATCTACGCCATTTACGTCCTCACGCAGTTCAAGGCGCAGTCGCTCGTCGAGCATCTGCAGGAAGGCTGGCAGATGAGCGGCCTCGTACGAGACTATTTCGTCATCCCGGTGCCGGCGCAGATGCGCTCCGGAGTCGATTGGTACCGCGGCACCGCGGACGCGGTGTACCAGAACCTCCATCTCGTCAAGCGGCGGCACCCGAGAGCCGTCGCCGTTTTCGGCGCCGACCATGTCTATAAAATGAACATCCGCCAGATGGCCGAGACCCACTGGCGGCAGCGAGCCGAGGTGTCGATCGCGGCCCTGCCGATGAAGATCGAGGACGCGACGCAGTTTGGCGTTATGGAAGTAGATAATAATTGGCGCGTCGTCGGCTTCGAAGAGAAACCGAAAAACCCCAAGCCGATTCCCGGCGAGCCGGATATGGCGCTGATCTCGATGGGCAATTACATTTTCGACACGCCGCTGCTGGTCGACGCGCTGGAAAAAGACGCTCCGAAGACAACCAGCAATCACGACTTCGGCATCGACGTCATCCCGGAGATTCTACGCGCCGGCAAAAGAATCTACGCTTACGATTTCCGCGCCAACCGCATTCCCAATCTGGCGAAAGGCGAGGAGGTCAGCTACTGGCGCGACATCGGAACCGTCGAGGCGTTCTTCGAAGCGAACATGGAGCTGCGCGACGTCAACCCGTCGCTGAATCTCTACAATCGGAGCTGGCCAATCCGCACCGTCAGCTACAGCGACCCGCCGGCGAAGTTCGTTTTCGACGAGGACGGCCGGCGCGGCATGGCGCTGAACTCGATCGTCTCGGAAGGGACGATCATCACCGGCACCGTGGTCAAGAGCTCGGTTCTCGGGCGCAACGTCCGCATCCACAGCTACTCGCAGATCGAAGACGTTATCTTGATGAACCAGGTCGAGATCGGCCGTGGCTGCCGGCTGCGTCGGGTCATCATCGACAAGAACGTTTATATCCCGCCCGGCACGGAGATCGGCTACAACGCAGAAAAAGACCGCGAGAAGTATTTTGTAACGAAAAGCGGCATCACTGTTATCCCCCGCGACGAGCCGAAGCCGGTCAATCCGTCGGACCAGACGATCATTCCGTAGGAGCCATCTTCTTCATATTTAATTGCCGTGGGTCGATCACCCGACGGAAAATATTTCGCCCCTATTTCGTTCCTACCCGATAGTCTTGAACAGCCGTCGCAAAACGCCGGGGCAGAACATAAAAGACCCCGTGCTTCGGGGATTTTTTTTCGCGCTGTTGGCACATGCGTTGCGTCATGAGAATGGCGTAGGCGCGAAACAGCGTCGAAAATTCACAGGAGGTGCGCTCTATGAAAAAATACGGTTATAAAACTTTCGCAGTGGGAGGCATTCTGGCTGGATCGTTGATCGCGGCGCCGGCGGCGTTCGCGCACGGCGGCAGGTATTCGAGTAGCGGCGACACGTCGCAGTCTTACGCCTGGAGCGGCGACACGTCGCAGGGCACGTTCTCTTCGGATAACGGCCGCTCGTTTTCCGATGAAAACCCGCAGTTCTCGAACGATTCAAATCCGGCGCCGATCCCGGAACCGGACCAGACTGCGATGAACGATCAGCTGCAGCAGGATCAGGAAAAACTGGACCAGGATTTGAGGTCGGGCGCAAGCAACGAGCAGATTGCGGAGGATCAGCGCGCGATCGAGTTGGACCAGCAGGGCATGCAGGATAGCATGGCATCGGGCGAAACTAGCGTCATCGTGACACCCGGCAGCTAACCCTCGTACGGACGGGAAGGAGCGGTTGGAAATCCGGCCGCCGGCTTTATGCCGGCGGCCGGATTTTTTTATGCGCGGAGCTGCGCCGCCGCCGCACGGACGCCAATTACCTGACGATAAAGCTGGAGATAGTCGGCCGCGGCGCGCTCCCATGAGAAATCCGCCGCCATGCCGTTGGCGACGACGTGCTTCCACGCTTTTTCGTTGACGTAGACGGCCAGCGCGCGTTTGATCGCCGACAAAAACGCCTCGCCGGAATATTCGGCGAACTTAAAGCCGTTGCCCTTCCCCGAGAGCGGGTCGAAATCCTCGATTGTGTCGTCGAGGCCGCCGGTCGCGCGCACGACCGGAACCGTGCCGTATTTGAGACTGTAAATCTGATTCAGGCCGCACGGCTCATAGCGCGACGGCATCAAAAAAATATCCGCGGCGGCCTCGATCTTGTGTGCGAGCGCGTTGTCGAAGCCGATTTCGACGCCGATTCTCTTCGGGTGCGCGGCGGGAAGCGCCGCAATCAGCTCCTGGTACTTTTCATCCCCGGCCCCGAGAATGATCAGCTGTAAATCCATCGCCAGAAGCTGGTCCACGATATCGAGCAGGAGATCGATCCCCTTCTGATCCGCCAGACGGGAGACGATACCGAGCAAAGGCGTGGAGGGTCTCTGCGGCAGATTGTAGAGCTGCTGCAGGTCCTGCTTGCATGCAGCCTTACCGGCCATATTGCCGGGACCGTAGTTGTTCTTGATGAAGTTGTCGCTCTCAGGATTCCATTCGCGATAGTCCACGCCGTTCAAGATGCCGCGCAAGTTGCGCTGGCGCTCGCGGAGGACGCCTTCGAGCCCGCAGCCGTATTCCGGCGTAAGTATCTCCTCGGCATATTTGCGGCTCACAGTCGTGAGCGCGTCGGCGAACAGAATTCCGCCTTTGAGGAAATTGATCTTACCGTAAAACTCCAAATGCTTGGGCGTAAAATATTTGATATCGAGACCGAGCAGCGGCCACTCGGAATACGGAAATAGCCCCTGGTGCGCGAGGTTGTGAATCGTCATAATCGTTTTCGCGCTCTGCTTTCCCGCGCCGAGACGGTTCAAGACCGGCGCCAGCGCGGACTGCCAATCGTGGCAGTGGAGCACGTCCCACGGCCCCGTCGCCGCGGCGAGCTCCAGCGCGGCCTTGGAGAAGAACGCGAACCGCTCGGCGTTGTCGGGGTAATCTCCCTTCGCTGTACCGTAGAGGCCGGATCGCGCGAAATATTCGTCGTTGCGAATCAGATATGCCGGCACGCCGCCGTCGACGGCGGCTTTTAGCACCGCCGCGGAGCGTCTTCGGTCGCCCAGGCTGACCGCGACATCAAGACCAGTCGGTTCAGCAGGAAATTTATCCAGGACGCTTTCATATGCCGGCAGCGCAACCGCTGTCTGGACGCCGCCGCGCGCGAGCGCGCCTGCGAGCGCCCCGACCACATCGCCAAGCCCCCCGGTCTTGATGAGCGGCACGCATTCGGAAGCGATCATGAGCACTTTCATAAAGAAGAGGACGCGGCTGACGGGAATTAGAGCACGACCTCGCGCAGCAGCTGCGCTGCCATCTCCGGCGGCATCGGATTGATGTAGAAGCCCGTGCCCCACTCGAAGCCCGCCACCTGCGTGAGTTTCGGCATGACCTCCATGTGCCAGTGGTAGTGGCCGTTTTCCATCTCCTGGAACGGCATCGAATGCACGAGGTAATTAAATGGCGGATCGCTCAGCGTGCGGTTGAGACGCACGACCGTCTCCCTCAGCGCGCGCGCGAGATCGATGTATTCGATCTTCGAGGCATGCTCGAAGTACGAGGAGTGTTTTTTGGGAAGAATCCAGGTCTCGAACGGAAAGCGCGGCGCGAATGGACAGATGACGACGAAGCTCTCGTTCTCGCTCACGATCCGCAGGCGATCCTCGACCTCCTGGCGGACGATGTCGCAGTAAATGCAGCGCTCTTTGTACTTGTAATATTCCTGCGCGCCGACGAGCTCGTCGCTGACGGTGCGCGGAACGATCGGCAGCGCGATCAGCTGCGAATGCGTGTGCTCCATCGTCGCGCCGGCCTCGGCGCCCTGATTCTTGAAAATCAGGACGTAACGGAAGCGCTTATCCTCGCGCAAATCGAGAATGCGGTCGCGATAGGCCCATAAGAGTTCCTCGAATTGCTTCTCTTTCAGCGCGCCGACGTTGGTCTCATGCGCCGGCGTCTCGATGATGACCTCGTGCGCGCCGATGCCGTTTATCAAGTCGTAAACGCCTTCACCCCGGCGCTCGAGGCTGCCCTCGATCATGAGCGCCGGAAATTTATTCGGGACGACGCGCAGCGTCCAGCCGGGGCCGTCGCGCTGCGATCCCTCGGGACGGTAGGCGGCGATTTCCGGCGGCGTCATCGCCTCGTTGCCCTCGCAGAAGGGACACGGGCCGGGACGCGGCGGCGGCTTCGGCCGCTCGGTCGCCGCCGGCCGCTTGGCGCGCTCGGTCGAGATAATCACCCAGCGACCGATCACCGGATCTTTTCGAAGTTCAGGCATAAGTGCTTAATTTTAGGTCATTATTCCACTTTTGGCGTTGTTTGTCGAACTGCTCGAGCCGTCCGCTAGCGCATACTGCGCTTCAAACTAAAACACCAAAGCAGGGTCGGTCCAATACGCGGTTTCGAAGTCGTTTCTGGCTTCGCCTAGGGAATCATGCCATCTTGATGCGTCGTGAATCGCGCCTACGATGCCGTCGTTATCGGCGCCGGGCCAAACGGTCTTGCCGCGGCCATTATGGTTGCACGCGCGGGCCGCTCGGTCCTCGTTTTCGAGGCGGAAAACGTCATCGGCGGCGGCGCGCGCTCGGCGGAATTAACGCTGCCGGGCTTCGTCCACGATGTGTGCTCGGCGGTTCATCCGCTCGCGGCGGCTTCTCCCTTTTTCCGCGAGCTGCCGCTCGCGGAATACGGCCTCGAATGGATCTCGCCGCCGATAGCGGCCGCTCACCCTCTCGACGATGGCTCGGCCGCGGTCCTCGAGCGCTCTGTGCGCGCGACCGCGGCCGGTCTCGGCGGCGACGCCGAAGCGTACCGGAAATTATTCGAGCCGATCACGCAAAACTGGGAGCGGCTGTTGGTGGATTTTCTCGCACCGCCGCGCTTGCCGGCGCATCCGCTTGCTATGCTCGCTTTCGGCAGGCGCGCGCTGCGCTCAGCGCGCGCGGTCGCGGACAAACATTTTCGCGATGTCAAAGCGCGGGCGCTTTTCGCCGGCCTCGCGGCGCACGCGATGCTGCCGCTCGAATATTCTCTCACCGCCGGCTTCGCATTGGTCCTGGGCGCGGCGGCTCATGCGGTGGGCTGGCCGGTGCCCCGCGGCGGCGCGCAGCGAATCGCCGACGCGCTGGCCGCCTACCTGCGCTCGCTGGGCGGCGAGATCGTGGCCGGCAAGCGCGTCGAATCGCTCGACGAGCTCCCGGAAGCGAGCGCGGTTCTCTGCGATGTGACGCCGCGGCAGCTGCTCAATATCGCCGGCCACACGCTGCCGCATTATTTTCGCGCCCGTCTCGTCCGCTACCGCTATGGGATGGGCGCCTTCAAAATCGATTGGGCTCTCGACGCGCCGGTGCCCTGGAAAAACGAGGCGTGCCGGCGCGCCGGCACCGTTCACCTCGGCGGCACGCTGGAGGAGATCGCCGAATCCGAGCGCGCCGTCTGGGAGGGAAAATCCCGCGAGCGGCCCTTCGTGCTCGTCGCGCAGCCTTCGCTCTTCGATTCGTCGCGCGCGCCGGCGGGAAAACATACGCTCTGGAGCTACTGTCACGTGCCGCACGGGTCGAAGGAAGACATGACGGAAAAGATCGCCGCGCAAATCGAGCGCTTCGCGCCCGGCTTCCGCGCGCGGGTGCTCGCGCACCGCTCCCTATCCCCGGCCGAGATGGAGTCGCACAATGCGAATCTCGTCGGCGGCGATATCAATGGGGGCGCCGCGACTCTGGATCAATTTTTTTTTCGCCCGACGCGGCGGCTCTACGCGACGCCGGCCAAAGGGCTTTATCTTTGTTCCGCCTCGACACCTCCCGGCGGCGGAGTCCACGGCATGTGCGGCTACTTCGCGGCGCGAAAAGCGCTGAAAGAGTGCTTTAGGCGCGCGCCGCGGTGACGATTTTGGCGGCCGCCGACAGCCTCCGCTTCATCGGTTATTCCATAGCTCCCGCTTAACCTTCGTCGGGAATCATCTCGATTGACGGCGAGACGTAATAGGTCTTAGCCGAAAATAACTCCGTCGAATTTCCCAGACGAAAACAGCTCAATTATATTTTTTCATAGGAGGTTTTATGGCCTTAGCTGATATATTCAAGGCGATCCAAAATCGCCCCGAATACGAAAATTTCGTCAACCGCTACAATCAGGGCGCGCCGTGGGAAGGATACTCCGACGAGGAGGTGCTGGATCGCTACGGCGCGGTCGCTCACAGCGTCTCTTCGAGCGATTACGAGCAGGCGGCGCGCGCAGCGTTCGAGCGTCTAACTCCCGAGCAGCGCGCCGAATTCGCACGCGGCATACAAGAGCAGGCTCAGAATCGCGGGATCCAAATTCAGTTGCCGCCTTCGGGGCCCGCGGCAGGCGGTGGCGACGTGGACTGGCTTTCCCAAGCGACGACGAAACTGCACGAGCAGCCAGGTCTGATTCGCGAGATTTTCAGCAGCTTCACGGGAGGTCCGCAGGCGAGCTCGACAGGACGCACGCAGCCGGATTCTACAGCTTCGAGCGGCGTCGGCGGATTGCTTTCGAGCCCGCTGGCAAAGGCCGCGCTCGCCGGCATCACGGCGACGCTGGTCAAACGGGCGATGGGGACGCAAAAGACTTGAGCTATTTGAGTTTCGCGGGGAATCCGGACTTGAGCGCGTCGGCGCAGTCGCGGTAGACGGCGACGGCGCCAGCTTTCTCCAGCTCCTCTCGACCGAAGGCGCCGCCGGTGAGTACGACGGCCGTCTTTATGCCGGTGCGCTCGGCGGCCTCGATATCCCAGATCGTGTCGCCGAGCGCGATGGCCTCGTCGGCCGCGACGCCCGCCCTTTCGAGCGCGAGCTGGAAGACGTCCGGCTCGGGCTTGCCTTCTTCGACGTCCGCCGAGCTCACGATCATGTCGGTGAGATCCTCGGCGCCGAGCTCCTTCATGGTATGCTCAAGCTCCTCGGGCTTCGCGCTCGTCGCGAACCAAATGCTCAAGCCCCGGTCTTTGAGCGCCGCGATGAGGTCGCACGCGCCGGGCAGCGGCTTGCCCTTGCGCTGGAGATTTTTATAAAGCTTGCTGTGCAGCTTGTCGGCCTTTTTCGCGTCGTCTTCGTCGATGTGAAAATCCTGGAGCATCTTCTTGCCGCTTTTGCCGACCTCCCGATGAATTTCGCGCCGCGGAATCGTGCGGCCAATTTTTTCAAAGGCGTCCGACCAGGCTTCGACGTGCAGATAATTCGTATCCATCAAGGTTCCGTCGATATCGAAGAAAACGGCTTGGATCATGGTATTTTGACCGTCTTCCAGCGGCGGATCAGCATGATCTTGAGCTTTCGCTGCTCGCGCTCTTCGAGCGCGGCGTCGGCTTCTTTCATCGCCGCTTCGAAGCTCGAGAGCGCCTCCGGCGTATCGGATGTCTCGAGCCGTCGCTTCAGCGTATAAAAGAGCGGTGAGAACTCACCGCAGAGCTCGCGGATGAGACCGAAAGAGAGCCGGTGGACCGGCGACGGCCCGAGCCGGCGGATCGCCTCCTGGTGCTCCGGAGTGCCGTAACCCTTGTGGCGCGTAAACCCGTAGCCCGGATAGGTCTGCTCCAGCTGCTCCATCAGCCGATCGCGGTGTGTCTTGGCGATGATCGACGCGGCGGCGATCGAGAAGTTGATGCCGTCGCCTTTGAAAAAAGCGTTCTGCGGCATCGCGACGTCCGGGACCGTCCGCGCGTCGACCAAAAGGTGCTCCGGCGCCGACGGCAGTCCCTCGACCGCGCGGCGCATGGCGAGCAGCGCGGCCTGATAGATATTGATGTCGTCGATCTCGCCCACCTCCGCGATACCGATCGCGACGGCGGTCGCCGCGCGCCGGATGACTCGCTCCAGCTCGGCGCGCGCGGCGGCGTCGAGCTGCTTCGAATCGTTCATGCCTGGGATCTCGACGCCCGGTGAAAAGACCACGGCGGCTGCGACCACCGGACCGGCGAGCGGACCGGTGCCGGCTTCGTCGACGCCGGCGACCGCGCGCACGCCCGACTTCCACAGCACGCGCTCGAAATTCAGCATGCTGTCGAGCCGCAGACGCTCGGCGCGCTCCTTCTCGTGTTTGCGCTTGAGGACCTCGTAGAGCAGCCGCGCGCCGCGCCGCGGGTCGCGCTTCAGGCGGTTCAGCGTTTGAGCGGAGACCCGACGGTCCCCGCTTAACAATGTGGCGCGCAGCGCATCGAGCGACCGTTCCGTCAGGCGCATAGCCTTTCAAGACTAGCGCAAAGAACGCCCGTTGCAACTCACGAGGCGCGCGCCCGCCGCCCGCGGCCGCGCGGCTCGCGGGGTTTTCTGAGCGGCGGCGGCGTTGTCGGCGGGCGATACGGCGAGCTCGCGTCGCCGCGCGCGCGCGTAACGTCCTCGGTCTCACTTTCGTCATCGCCCGCGGGACGCTCCGCGGCCGATTGCCGCTTCGACCGATCGCCTTTTTCCCAGGATGTCCTTTGCACCTCGAGATGGTCGACGACCTCGCCGATGCCCGCCACGTCCTGCAACAGCTCGGTCACCATCTGATGCTGCCGCTCGCTCGGCACCGTGCCCTCGAGGTGTATGACGCCGTCGCGGCTGGAGATATGCAGCTCGTCCATATCGACGTTGCCGGCATCGCGCACCATGTCATTGAGCGCCGCCTCGATCTCTTCGTCGTCGAGCAAGCTCAGGTCGGCGGGCAAGCCGCTGCCCTCGGCGACTTCCTCGCCAGCGGAAGCGCCTCTGCCTTCGTGCGCGCGCGCGCAGTCGATGCAGAGCCGCGTGGTCGGAACCGCGCGCAGCCGCGCCAGCGCGATGTACCTGCCGCACGAAAGGCATTTGCCGTACGTGCCTTGGACGATTCGCAGGAGCGCTTCGTCGATCTCCTCCAGCGCCTGGCGATCGCGGTTGCTCAGATGTTCGAGCACGGTCGCGATCCGGTCTTTTTGCGCCTCCTCCTCGAGTTCCGCTTCCTGTTCTTCGGTGATATTTTTTAGCTCTCCTTCGGTGTTATCGACGCCGCCGACGATCGCGAGCCGACGCTCATGCAGCTCCTCCGACAGCGAGTCGATGATCTTCTTTTTTCGGGTATTCATGTTGCCTCCTTAATAACAATATTGCACAGCCTTCCGCTTTACGCGGCCCCGCTTCCCGTCCTCCGGTTTGGCGCGATCGAATCGGCCTCGATGAAGATGTGCTTCACTTCCGGATGGCGGTCGTGAATTTTTTTCTCCACGCGATCGACGGTGCGCTCCAGCTCCGCAGCCGATAGGTCGAGGCGGAAACGGATGTCCATCGCGAGGAGAATCGTCTCGGGGCCGAAATACATCGTCATCGCGCGGTTCACCTTGAGGACTCCGGGCTCGGACTGCGCGAGCCGATGGATATCGCGCAGCATTTCGGGATCGACCGCCTCGCCGACCAGCAGGCCTTTGCTCTCGTAGGCGAGCACCACCGCAACAGTCGCGAGGATCAGGCCGATCACGATTGAGGCGCCGGCGTCGAAATGGGGATTTTGCAGCCGGTGCGCAAGGAAGACGCCGATATATGCGACGACGAGTCCCAATATCGCCGCGCCGTCTTCGAAGAGAACGGCGAACGTCGTTGGGTCCTTGCTCGCGCGCACCGTGCGCCAGATGCCCCGCTCGCCCTTCTCGGCGATGAATGCCTTGCTCGCGAACATAAACGAGATGCCTTCAGCCACAAACGCGAACCCCAGTACTGCATAGTTCCAGATCGCATTTTGAAACTCGACCGGATGCCACAAATGCAGGATCCCTTCGTAAATCGATACGCCGCCGCCGATGCCGAAGATTACGATGGCGACGATCAACGTCCAAAAATACAACTCTTTGCCGTAACCAAACGGATGCGCGGCGTCGGCGGGCTGACGGCTCAAACGACGGCCGAGCAGCAGCAGCGCCCCATTGCCGGTATCGACGAGCGAATGGACGCCTTCGGCGACCATCGCCGCGCTGCCCGTGAGCGTCGCAGCGACGAACTTGCTCGTCGCGATCGCGAGATTGGCGGCGATCGCCGCGTAAATCGCCGTGGTGGATTCCGGTTTCACCTGCGTTCACGGAAATACCACCGGTACACACATCGCTGGTCCCGCCAGTGCCATAGAGAATTAGAGTACCGTCGCGCGTCGCGCAGGAACAATAAGGCTAACACTCAATTCAGTAAGGGAATTTACCCGATACCGGTTAAACGCATCGGAAGCGTTAGCGCATTTTACGCGCTTGCGGGGATTACTCCCGCGCATTTACCCGATTGGAGGATTTCCGAAAGTGGAAAGGGAGCAATGCCCCGACTATGCAGCAGCAGCCATGCTTGCAACAAAAATAAGAGTGCGCCGATGCGCGCGCAAACACACCAGGAGCGGTACTGCAGAAATGAGCAAACGGATTTTGATCACCGGCGGCGCCGGTTTTATCGGCTCGCACGTCGCGGATGAACTATTGGAGCACGGCCATCGCGTTACGGCGATGGACTGCATGTCGGCGCAGGTTCACGGCGAGTCGCAGGCGCCGCCCGCCTATCTCGACAAAGACATCGAAATCATCGTCGGCGACGTCCGCGATCGCGACAAGCTCGACCGCGCGCTGCGCGGCGTCGACGCGGTCTATCACTTTGCCGCCGCCGTCGGCGTCGGCCAGAGCATGTATGAAGTCGAGCGCTACACCGGCGTCAACGACCTCGGCACCGCGGCGCTGATGGAGGCACTCATCAAAAGCCCGGTTGAGAAATTGATTGTTGCGTCGAGCATGAGCATTTACGGCGAAGGACTCTATCGCGGTGTCGACGGCCGCGTCCGCTCGGCGCCGGATCGCACCATCGACCAGCTCAAGCGCGGCATGTGGGAGCTGCTCGACGAGGAGAAGCGGCCGCTCGTTCCGGTTCCGACGCCGGAAACGAAAACGCCGTGCCTGAGCTCCGTGTACGCGCTGTCGAAGTATGTGCAGGAGCGGATGTGCCTGATGATCGGGCGCGCCTACAATATACCGACGGTCGCGCTACGCTTCTTCAACGTCTACGGTCCGCGACAGTCGCTGTCGAATCCGTACACAGGCGTGCTCGCGATTTTCGCTTCGCGCTACCTGAACGACAAACCGCCGTTGATTTTCGAAGACGGTCTGCAGAAGCGCGACTTCGTCAGCGCGCACGACGTTGCGCGCGCGTGCCGGCTGTGTCTCGAGACGCCCGGTGTGGAGGATCGCGTCTTCAATATCGGCAGCGGCCGCGCTTATACAATCCGCGAAATCGCCGAGTGCATGGCGCACGCTCTCAATAAAGAGATCGAACCCGTAATCGTCGGCAAATACCGCATGGGGGATATACGCCACTGCTTCGCCGACATAAGCCTCGCGCGTTCGATTCTCGGCTACAGTCCGAAGGTCGAGCTGGAGGACGGCATCTTGGAATTATCCGAATGGCTCGAGGGCCGCGCCGCCGACGATTATGTCGAAACGGCGAGCGCGCAGCTGGCGATAAGAGGACTGACGATATGAAAAGAGGCGGGCCAACCGCAGGCCATAACAATCGACACACCAACGGTAGGGCTTTCCATGTGGGTAGCGAGAAGAAGGATCACGCCGTCGAAGCTCAAGTCATTAGACACAAGAGTTTGCACGCGCCGGACAGCGACGGCACGCGCGGCGCCAGGATCGGCTGCGTCGAATATTTCCGTCTCGGCGACAAGCACGGCGTGGAAACGGCGCTCGCCGAGCTGCGCGCCTTGAAAGTCGCGGACCTGCGCACGCTCGTCTCGTGGGCGGATTTCGAAACGCCCGAGGGCGAAGCCTGGTACAGCTGGCTGCTGCCGCGGCTCGCCGCCGAGGTGAACGTCGTGCCGTGCGTCCTTTATTCTCCCCCTTCCCAGGCGGTGGCGCCGCGCGTTTCCGCGCCGCCGTGGGACCCGAAGGCGTACGGCGACTTCATCGACGTCATCATCACGCGGCTCGGGCGCTGCTTCGAATGGATCGAGCTGTGGAACGAGCCCGATCGCATGGGCGAATGGGACCGCACGCTCGATCCGCACTGGCAGACGTTCTGCGCCATGATCGGCGGCGCCGCTTACTGGGCGCAGCGGCGCGGCAAGCGGACGATTCTCGCCGCCCAGAGCGCCTTCGACCCGAACTGGCTCGAGCTCATGTTCCGGCGCGGCGTGATGCACTTCATCGACGCGGTCGGCATTCACTCGTTTCCCGGCATTTCCGAGACGAACTGGGAGGGATGGCCGGCGCTGATCCAGAACGTGCAGCAGCTCCTGGATCAGCACCGCTCCGGCGCCGAGATCTGGATCACCGCTACGGGATATTCGACCTGGCGCCATGACGAATACGAGCAGATGCGCGCGTTCGCCGATACGCTCGCAGCGCCCGTCGAGCGGATTTACTGGTACGCGGCGCGGGATCTGAACCCCGAGTTGTCGACACGCGACGGCTTTCACGCCGACGATCGCGACTATCACTTCGGACTTCATCGCAGCGACGGCGAGCCGAAACTGCTCGCGCGCATGTGGGCCGACGGCGGCCTCGACGCCGTCGGCAACGCGCTCGAGCCGCAGTCGGTCAAAAAACGCGGCGCCAAGCCGAGCCCGCCGGTCGTTATCACGGGCGGCGCCGGCTTTATCGGCGTCAATCTCGCGCATCGTCTGCTGAACCAGGGCGAGCGCGTGCTCGTTTTCGACAATCTCTCGCGCCCCGGGGCGGAAAAAAACCTTCGCTGGCTCCTCGATGCGCATCCGCAGCGGCTGCAAGTGGAATTCGCCGATACGCGCAATCCCTATGCCGTCCGGCGCGCCGTGCGCAACGCGAGCCAGATCTATCACTTCGCGGCTCAGGTGGCCGTCACCACCAGCCTCGCCAACCCGCGCCACGATTTCGACGTCAACGCGCTCGGCACGCTGAATCTGCTCGAGGCGCTGCGCGGCTCGGACGCGCCCGCGCCGCTTATCTTTACTTCGACGAATAAAGTTTACGGCGGTCTCGATGATGTGGAGCTCGCCATGCAGAACGGCTCGTATCAGCCTGTGCACGCGCCGCTGCGCGAGAGCGGCATCGACGAGTCCCGGCCGCTCGATCTCCATAGCCCATACGGCTGCTCGAAGGGCGCGGCCGACGAGTACATCATCGATTACGCGCGCACCTTCGGCCTGCAAGCGCTCGTTTTCCGCATGAGCTGCATTTACGGCCCGCATCAAATGGGCAACGAAGATCAGGGATGGGTCGCGCATTTTTTGATCTGCGCGCTCGAGGACCGGCCGCTCACGATTTATGGCGACGGCCGGCAGGTGCGCGACATCCTGTATATCGACGATCTCGTCGACGCTTTCATGGCGGCGCGCGCCAGCATGAAAGCTTTGTCGGGACAGGCGTTCAATATCGGCGGCGGCCCCGAGCGGGCGATCAGCCTGCTCGATCTTCTCAAGATGATCGATGAGCTCCACGGCGCGCGGCCGCGCATCGAGTTCAGCGAGTGGCGCCCCGGCGATCAACGCTATTATGTCTCGAACACGCGAAAATTCCGCAGCGCGACGGGCTGGCGGCCGAAAGTGAATCCGCTCGAAGGGGTTAAGCGGCTGTATCAATGGCTGAGAACCGCGCGCGCTCCCGAACGCGGGACGCGCCGGTGCGGGATTGTCCGCCGCGGCGCCGCCCGCGCGGGCGTTTCGGCCGATTCGCGGGTTTAGATGCGCCGGTCCGATCGAAGCATGTTATCGCAACGGGAATCAACGGGTAGAAAGGAAGGCGAGCCGGAAGCCGAAATGCGCATGCGCGCCGTGCGCATCGTCGCGCCGCGGCGGGCGGAAACCCTCCAGGTGCCGCTGCCGCGGCCGGGGCCGAACGAGGTGCGCGTCCGGCTCGAAGGCTGCGGCGTATGCGGCTCAAATCTGCCGGTTTGGCAAGGCCGCCCTTGGTTCGAATATCCCTTGCCGCCTGGCGCGCCCGGTCACGAAGGCTGGGGGGTCATCGACGGCGTCGGCAAAGACGTTGTCTCGGCGGCGCCGGGCGATCGCGTCGCTTTTCTCTCCGGCCACGCCTATGCCGAGTACGATATCGCGCAAGGCTCGGAGATCGTCGCCGCGCCGCCGGGCACGGCAATATTTCCCGGCGAGGCGCTGGGGTGCGCCGTCAACGCCTTTCGCCGCAGCGGCATCCGCGCCGGCGAGACCGTGGCAGTCGTCGGCGTCGGCTTTATCGGCGCCGTCATCGCCGAGCTCGCGTCGCGCGCCGGCGCGCTCGTCATCGCGCTGTCGAGGCGGCCTTTCGCGTTGGACATCGCGCGGAGCGCCGGGGCTTTGGCGACGATCGGCCTCAAAGGCTCCGACCCGGTTGCCGAGTTCATGGCCATTACCGCCGGCAAAGGCGCCGACTGCGTAGTCGAAGCGGCCGGCGAGCAGGCGGCCCTCGACGTCGCGAGCCGCATCACGCGTATACGCGGCCGGCTCGTGATCGCCGGATATCATCAGGGCGAGCGCAAGATAGACATGCAGCTGTGGAACTGGCGCGGCATCGACGTGGTGAACGCGCATGAGCGCGATCCGCGGATTTATGTCGACGGCATGCGCGCCGCGGCGGCCGCCGTCGCCGAAGGACGCATCGATCCGTCTTTCTTGTACACGCACGCGTTTTCGCTGGACGATTTTCCGGCCGCCTTCGCGGCGCTCGAGGAGCGCCCCGAGGGGTTTTTGAAGTCTTGGATTCGCGCGTAAAAGCGCTAAGAACTTTAGACGCGCAAAGAAGATGAGAGGGGGACAGGTAAATGAGCGGGAAAAAGATCAAAGTCGCGATCCTCGGCGTGGGCAACTGCGCTTCGTCGCTGGTACAGGGAGTCGAGTTTTACAAAAACGCGCCCGACGACGCTTTCGTCCCAGGACTGATGCACGTCAACCTGGGCGGCTACCACATTCGCGATATCGAATTCAGCGCCGCGTTCGATATCGACGTGAACAAAGTCGGCAAAGATCTCTCTGAGGCGATCTTCACCGCGCCGAACAACACGTATAAATTCTCCGACGTTCCGCGTCTCAACGTGCCCGTGCGCCGGGGCATGACGCACGACGGCATCGGCAAATATGTCTCGGAAGTCGTCCGCAAGGCGCCGGGCACAACCGACGACGTAAGCCGCATTTTGAAATCGACCAAGACTGACATTGTCGTATCGTATCTGCCCGTCGGCTCCGAGATGGCGACCAAATGGTACGTCGAGCAGGTGCTTGACGCGGGATGCGCCTTCGTCAACTGCATCCCCGTCTTCATCGCATCGCAGCCGTACTGGCGCCGCCGCTTCAAAGACCGCGGGCTGCCGCTCATCGGCGACGACATCAAGTCTCAGCTCGGCGCGACGATCACGCACCGCGTCCTTACGCACCTGTTCCGCGATCGCGGCGTGCGGCTGGACCGGACCTATCAGCTCAACTTCGGCGGCAACACCGATTTTTTGAACATGCTGGAGCGCGAGCGGCTCGCGTCGAAAAAAATCTCGAAGACGAATTCGGTTCTGAGCCAGCTCGATTATCCGATGAGCACCGCGAACGCGCACGTCGGCCCGAGCGACTACGTGCCATGGCTCGAAGATCGCAAGTGGTGCTACATCCGCATGGAGGGCACGACGTTCGGCAACGTGCCGCTCAACTGCGAGGTCAAGCTCGAAGTCTGGGACTCGCCGAACTCCGCCGGCGTCGTCATCGATGCGGTGCGCTGCGCCAAGCTGGCGCTCGACCGCGGCATCGGCGGCGCCGTCATCGGACCGTCGAGTTATTTCATGAAGACGCCGCCGCAGCAATTCGATGACCACGAGGCGCGCCTGCGCACCGAAGCGTTCATCCGCAACGACGAAGAGCAGGCTGGAAAAACGGCGACGAAAATCGGCAGGGCAAGAGCTTAAAAACAGTTTCAAGTTTCAGGTTTTAAGTTTCAAGACGACAGATCGCCTTTCGCACACCCTTCTTCATGAAACCAGAAACTTGAAACCAGAAACCGCCCGGCACAAACGCAGCGATGAAACTCGTCATTTTCGGGCTCACGATAAGTTCTTCTTGGGGAAATGGACACGCGACGCTTTGGCGCGGTCTGTCGCGCGCACTCGCGGCGCGCGGGCACCGGACCGTCTTTTTCGAGCGCGACGTCCCCTATTATGCGGCGCACCGCGACCTGTATGAGCTTCCCGGCGGCGAGCTAAAAGTTTACCCCCATTGGGCAGTGGCGCTGCCCGAGGCGCGCCGCGCCCTCGCGGACGCCGATGCCGCGATCGTTACGTCGTATTGCCCGGACGGCGTTGCCGCGGCGGAGGCGATTTTCGATGCCGCCGCGCCGCTCTCGGTTTTCTACGATCTCGACACGCCGGTGACGCTCGACGCGATCGAGCGCGGCCGCCGTGTCGACTACATCGGTCCGCGCGGCCTCGCCGATTTCGACCTGGTCCTGAGCTTCACCGGCGGCGGCGCGCTCGACGCGCTGCAAACCTCTCTCGGCGCGCGCCGCGTCGCAGCGCTCTACGGCAGCGTCGACGGCGACGTTTACCTGCCAAGCGCGCCGGCGCCGCGCTACGCCGCCGACCTCTCCTATATCGGGACGTACGCCGAAGACCGCCAAGCCGCGCTCGACATGCTTTTTTTGGAGCCCGCACGCAGGCTTCCCGGATTTCGCTTTCTTATCGCGGGCGCGCAGTATCCGCAGGATTTCCCCTGGAGCGAAAATATCTATTTCGTGCGCCACATCGCGCCGCCCGAGCATCCGGCGCTGTATTCGTCATCGCGCTTGACGCTCAATGTCACGCGCCGCGCGATGGCGCGCATGGGCTACTGCCCGTCGGGCCGTCTTTTCGAAGCCGCCGCTTGCGGCACGCCGATATTGAGCGACGCTTGGGAAGGTCTCGATGATTTCTTCGCGCCGGGCGACGAGATCCTCGTCGCGCGCAGCAGCGAAGAAGCTATGGATGCCTTAACGATGAGCGATGAAGAGATGAAGCGCATCGCCGCTCGCGCCCGCGCACGCGTGCTTGAAGAACACAGCGCCGCGCGCCGCGCCGGCCAGCTGGAAGAGCTACTGGGAGACGTAAGATCGCAGGCGCGCAAAGCCGCGTCGTCCAAGGCCGCGCCGCGCCGCCTCGAGGCGGAGAGCTGAATCATGTGGGGCGTCATTCCCGCCGCGGGCGCGGGCAGCCGGATCCAGCCGCTCGCGTTTTCGAAAGAGCTGCTCCCTGTCGGCAGCCGCGCCGACGGCGCCGTCGAGCGCCCGCGCGCGGTCAGCGAATATCTCGTCGACCGCCTGCTTGCCGCGGGCGTGGATAAAATCTGTTTCGTCATCGCGCCGGGAAAATCCGACATCATGGAATATTACGGCGGCGGCGTCGGCTCCGCCGATCTTTGTTACGTCGTGCAGCCGAATCCGTCGGGACTTTGCGACGCGATCTTCCGGGCGCTGCCGCTCATCCGCGCCGATGAAACGGTCGCGATCGGTCTGCCCGATACGATCTGGTTCCCGTCCGACGGGCTGCGGGCGCTCCCCGCCGGGCGGCTTTCGTTCCTGCTTTTTCCCGTCGAGCGGCCGGAGATGTTCGACGCCGTGGTCGCCGACGGGGACGGCCGCGTAAGCGAGATTCAGGTGAAGCAGAAAAATGCCGCGTCGCATTGGATCTGGGGCGCGTTTCAGATGCCCGGCGCCGTCCTGCAGGAGCTTCATCGTTTGTGGCGCGAGCGTGACGAGAGCGATGTCTATATCGGCACGTTGGTGAACGCGTATCTCGCCGCGGGCGGACAGGCAACCGCCGTCCGCGCCGGCGAGGCCTACGTCGACGTCGGCACGCTCAACGGCTATCGCGAGGCGATCTGGCTGCTCAATCAGCGCGAGCGCAAGCCGGCGCGCGCCTACGGAGGCAGCGGGTCATGAAGCGCGCCTCGATGAACGGACTCACCGCGGCGGAAGTCGCGCGCCGCGTGCGCGAGCTGGGGCCGTGGTTTCATAACCTCGAGCTCGCGGGCACCGCGACCGCGCCGGATCATTTTCTCGGCGACTATCCGCGCGTCAAATGGCGGCGTTTCGCGCACGCCCTGCCCGACGATTTGAGCGGTAAAAGCGTGCTCGACATCGGCTGCAACGCCGGCTTCTACTCGATCGAGATGAAACGGCGCGGCGCCGCGCGCGTCGTGGCGATCGACACCGAGGACGAATATCTCGCGCAGGCGCGCTTCGCCGCCGAGGTGAGCGGCGTGGCAATTGAATTTTCTAAAATCTCCGTCTACGACATCGCATCCTTGCGCGAGAAGTTCGACCTCGTTCTGTTCCTGGGCGTCCTCTACCATCTGCGCCATCCCCTGCTCGCGCTCGATCTCATTTATGAGCATGTCGCGAAGGATTTAATGGTCTTTCAGTCGATGCTGCGCGGCAGCGCGGAAGTCACGCCGCTGAGCGACGATTACGAATTTTTCGAGGACGGCGCGTTCGAGCAACCCGGGTATCCGAGCCTCTATTTCGTCGAGCGCAAATACGCGCACGATCCGACCAACTGGTGGATCCCCAATCGCGCCTGCGCCGAGGCAATGCTCCGCGCGGCGGGCTTCGAAATTCTCGACCGGCCGGAGCGCGAGGTTTACGTCTGCCGCCGCGCCGAGCGCCCTTCGCTGGAGTCCTTATGATCGAAGCCGTGATGCTCTGGAATGAACCGAACAACAAATCGCACTGGGATTTCGAGATCGATCCTGAATGGCGCACGTACGCCGCGATGGTGAAGCTCGCCGCCGAGGCGGTCGCGGCGGAGAACCCGCGCGTGATGCGCCTGCTCGGCGGCATCTCGCCGATCGACGCGAATTTCATCCGCAACATGATCGGGCACGGCGCGCTCGATCGCCTCGATGCCGTCGCGCTGCACGGCTTTCCGCTCGACTGGAACCACTGGACGATTCACGAATGGCCGGACAAGATCAACGAGATCCGCGCCGTGACGGATCTGCCGATCTGGATCTCCGAAGTCGGCGTGTCGAGCTTCGGCGCCGAAGAGGTGCAGGAATGGGGTCTCAAGCGCACGGCCGAGCTCCTCGCCGGCAGCGCGGAGCGCATCCACTGGTACAGCCTCTTCGACCTGCCACGCGCGTGGCCCGCGACGACGCGCCACCGCGAGGCGGAAGGCTCGTCGTATTACCGGCATTTCTACATGGGACTGCTGCGCGAGGACGGCGCGCCGAAGCTCGCGCTCGAGCATTTCAGCCGCTACACGCCGGAGCTCGGCGTGTGCCAATGGTTTCACTTTCAGGATCATCGTCTCGACGACGCGGTGCGCTGGCTCAAAAGATTGGGCGTGCGCTATCTGCGCACGGGGCTCAGCTGGTCCGATAGCCTGCGGCCGGACGCGCTCGAATGGTTCGACCGGCAAATGCGCGCGCTCGAGCCGTTCCACGTGACGCTTACCTTCTGCTTTACGCCGGAGAGCCGCGGCATCCGGCCGCATCACACGAGCCCGCCGAAAAATATCGCCGAGTACGCGGATTTCTGCGCGCGCATGACGCGGCGCTATGCGCCCGGTGCGCGCGCGACCGCGCGCTCCGCCGGAGGAGTGAGGGCAGGTTAGCATGCGGCGCGGCGCGATCGAATTACTCGAATGGCTCGCGACCGGACGCGGCAAGCGACCGGCTCTCGTCGTCGTCGCCGCGCATCCTGACGACGAGAGCATCGGCGCCGGCGGACGTCTCGCGCGCCTCGCCGCCGCCCGCT
Source organism: Pseudomonadota bacterium (assembly GCA_021324155.1). GTDB lineage: Bacteria > Desulfobacterota > Binatia > UBA9968 > UBA9968 > JAJPJQ01. The sequence goes on along the minus strand of JAJPJQ010000040.1, from coordinate 18,554 downwards.
TCATCTGCGTGACCGACGGCGCGCCGCGCGGCGGCGTCGACGCCGCGGAGGCCGGCTGCGCTTCGCGCGAAGAATATGCGCGCGTCCGGCGCGCGGAGCTTGCGACGGCGCTCGCGCTCGCCGGCGTCGCGCCGCCGAATCTTTATCAGATTAAAGTCGTCGATCAGGAAGCCTCGGCGAACCTGGTAGCGCTCGTCCATATATTAGCCGCATTTCTGCGCAGCGGAGCCGCCGACGCGGTCGTGACGCACGCTTACGAGGGCGGCCACCCGGACCACGACGCGACGGCGCTCGCGGTCCGCGCCGCGTGCCGGCTGCTGGCGAAGACGGATCGACCAGCGCCCGCGATCCTCGAGATGACGTCTTACCATGCCGCTGCCGGCGGCGGCATGGAAGCGGGCGCTTTCCTGCCCGCCGACGGCGATGTCGCGAGCGACGTCCTCACCGGCGAGCAGCGCGCGCTGAAGACTGCTCTCTTTGCCTGCTATGCGACGCAGCGGCGCGTGCTCGGCGATTTTCCGATCGACGTCGAGCGCTTCCGCGCCGCCCCGGATTACGATTTCAGCCGGCCGCCGCACGCCGGGAAGCCTTACTACGAGCATTTTTCCTGGGGCATGGACGGCGCGCGCTGGCGCGACCTCGCTATGCGCGCGCTGGGGGAGCTTGGCCTCGCATGAACCTAACCGTCCTCAACATCGCGTATCCACTCGCGCCCGTAGGGCCGGACGCCACCGGGGGCGCCGAGCAGGTTATGACGCTCATCGACGCCGCGCTCGTCAGCGCCGGACACACGTCGATCGTGATCGCAGAAGACGGCTCCCGCACGGCCGGGATTTTGAGAACGATCGCCCGGCCGCGGGGAAAATTGGGCGCCGAAGCGCTGCGGCGCGCCGAGGACGAGATGCGCCGCGCAATCATGGAAACGCTCGACGCGTTCGCGGTCGATCTCATCCACTTTCACGGCATCGATTTCCACGCCTACCTGCCGGATGCCGGCGTGCCGGCGCTCGCGACGTTGCACCTGCCGCCGTCGTGGTATCCGGCGAAGATATTCGCGCTCGCGCGGCCCGATACTTTCCTCCATTGCGTCTCGCAGGCGGAAGAGCGCCAGTGCCCGGCGAGCGCCGGCCTTTTGCCGGCGATCGAGAACGGCGTTCCGGTCGATCGGCTGCAAACGCATTGCATGAAAGAATCGTACGCGCTGGCGCTCGGCCGCATCTGCCCGGAAAAAGGCTTTCACCTCGCGCTCGCGGCCGCCAAGCGCGCCGGCGTGCCGATGGTGCTCGCCGGCCCGCTCTTCGGCTACGAGACACACGAAGATTATTTCCGGCGCGAGATCGCGCCCGCGCTTGACCAGAATCGCCGCTTCATCGGTCCCGCGGATTTCGAGCGCAAGCGGCGGCTGCTCGCGGCGGCGCGGTGCCTGCTGGCGCCGAGCCTCGCGCCCGAAACGAGCTCGCTCGCGGCGATGGAGGCGCTCGCCGCCGGCACGCCGGTGATCGCGTTTCCCTCCGGCGCGCTCGCCGACATCGTCGAGGACGGCCGCACCGGCTTTCTCGTGCGCGATGCGCGCGAGATGGCCGACGCGATCGGCGCCGCCGATACCCTCGACCCCGACGCGTGCCGCGACGCGGCGCGCCGGCGCTTCTCGGCCGAGCGCATGACCGGCCAATATCTCCAACGCTACGCGCAGATCGCGCGGCGATCGCCGCAGCGCGACAGCGGAGCCGCCGCATGGACGTAGAGATCGCCACCACAACCGCACGCCTGGAAGCGCTCGCGCCCGAGTGGGCGGAATTGTGGGAGCGTGCCTCCAATACGACGCCGTTTCAGCATCCGGCGTGGCTGATTCCGTGGCAGCGGCATTTCGCCGACCGGGATGCCTTTGTCGTCGCTGTGCGCGGCGACGGACGGCTCGCCGCGCTGCTCCCGTTCGTCCAACACCGGGAGCGGCTCGCACTGATGGGCGGCGGCGTCAGCGATTATCAAGACGGCGTTTTCGATGAATCGTCGGCGGCTCCGGCGCTCGACAGCGCTCTCAAAACGCTATCGCATTGCCGGGTCGCTCGGATCGATCTCGACCGCCTGCCCGGCTTCTCCCGCTGGGTGGAGACAAAACCGTGGACGCCGGCAACGGAAGCCGATGAAGTCTGTCCGGTCCTGCGCTTGGACTCACAGGGGGTCGCTGCGTCAATCCCACCGCATCAAACGGCGAATATCCGCTACTATCACCGGCGCGCGGAGCGCCTAGGCGAAGTCGAATTCGCGTGCGCCGACGCGTCGAACGTCGATGCGTTCTTGGACGACCTGTTTCGTCTTCACGCCGCAGCTTGGCGCGCGCGCGGAGGCCGGGGCGTCCTGGCCGATCCGGCCGTCGAGCGCTTTCATCGCGCGGCGGCGCCGCGGCTGCTCGCCGCCGGCCTGCTGCGGCTCTACCGGCTTCGCGTCGGCGCCACCGCTGCGGCCGTCTTGTATGGGTTTGCCGACCGCCGCCGCACTTACTATTACCTCGGCGGCTTCGAGCCGAGGCTGCGCGACATAAGCCCCGGCGCGCTCATCCTCGGCCACGCCATCGAGCGGGCGATTGCCGAAGGCGAGGAAGCCTTCGATTTCCTCCGCGGCGGTGAGCGCTACAAATATTTCTGGGGCGCCGAGGACCGGCCGACGTTCCGGCGCAGCTTCCGGCGCGCGCGTCAAACGGAGGCGGCGGCGTGATGATTTTCTTCGACATCGACGAGACGCTGCTCGATCAGCGCAGCGCCGAGGCCGCCGCAGCCGTCGACTTTCTCGACCGCTACGGCCGCTGGCTCGATCGCCCCTATGCGCTGCCGGAGTTCTGCGGCGCGTGGCGCGCGCTGAGAGAAAAGCACGTGCGGCTTTTCTTCGACGGGCTCGCGCCGTTTCAAGAGACGCGCCGCCGCCGCATCCGCGAGCTTTTCGGCGCGCGCGCCGAGCGCATGAGCGACGCGGAGATCGACGGCGTGTTCGACTTTTACGAGCAGCGCTATCGCGACGCCTGGTCGCTGTTCGCCGACGTGCTGCCGGCCCTTGAGATGCTTGCCGGTCACACCTGCGGCATCATCTCGAACGGAACGGCCGCTCAGCAGCGGCTGAAGCTCACCGCAACCGGCATCGCGCGCTATTTTCCGATCGTCGTCGTCTCCGAAGAAGCCGGCGCGGCGAAGCCCGACACGCGCATTTTCCGTGCCGCGTGCGAGCAGGCGCGAACCGCGCCGGAAAACTGTTTTCATATAGGCGACCGGCTCGACCACGATGCGCTCGCCGGCCGCGCCGCGGGCATGCGCACGTTCTGGCTCGACCGCAGGGGCGCGGCGCCGCGCGCGGACATCGACGTCGTTCATTCGCTCTTCGACGTCTGCCGCAATCTCGAGCTAAGGAGGGCGGGATGACGCGCTTCTTTCTCATACGCCACGCCGCGACGGCGCTGATCGGGCGGCGCATTGCCGGCCGCCTCGACGGCGTCTCGCTCACCGACGCCGGCCGCGCCGAGGCCGCGCGCCTAGCGCAGCGGCTCGCGGCGGAAGACATCGCCGCCGTCTACACGAGCCCGCGCGAGCGCGCGCGCGAGACGGCGCGCCCTCTGGCGGAGATGCTCGGCCGTGAAGCGGTCGTGGCGCACGAAATCGACGAATTGGATTACGGCGAATGGAGCGGCAAGACGCTGGCGGACCTTGCGGAGATTCCGCGCTGGCGCGATTTCAACTCGGTCCGGAGCATGACGCGCGTGCCCAATGGCGAGACGATTCTAGAGCTGCAGGCGCGCTTGGTCGGCTTCATGGAGCGCCTGAGTGCCGAACATGAGAGCTCGTCGGTAGCGCTCGTCACGCACGCCGAGCCGGTGCGCGCCGCGCTCGCCTATTATCTCGGCGTGCCGATCGATCTCTCGCTGCGCTTCGACGTCGATCCGGCATCGGTCAGCATCGTCGAGCTGCACGAGCATAGGGCCAAAGTCCGCTGCGTCAACTCGGCCGAGGCAATTCTCAGATAGGAGGAAAAATGTTCGAGCCCGAACCGAACAACGGACATACCGAAAACGATGACAAAAGGCCGCGCCCGCGCCTCGGGTTTCTCGGCGTCGGCTGGATCGGCCAGCACCGGCTCAAATCGATCGCCGAGGCGCGCCATGCCGAGATCGTCGGCCTCGCCGACTTGAATCCCGGCGTCGTGGCCGCGGCGGCCCTCGAAGTCCCCGGCGCCGACGTGCGCGAGTCGCTCGAGCAGCTTCTCCTCATGGACCTCGACGGCATCGTGATCGCGACGCCGACCGCGCTGCACGCCGAGCAGGCGATCGCCGCGCTCGACGCCAACATGGCCGTGTTTTGCCAGAAGCCGCTCGCGCGTACGGAGCGCGAGACGCAGAGCGTCATCGACGCCGCGCGGCGGGCCGACCGGCTGCTCGGCGTCGATATGTCGTACCGCTTCGTTCGCGGCGTGCGCGAAATCAAAGAGCGCATCGACGCCGGCGCAATCGGCGACCTGTACGCGATGGATCTCGTCTTTCATAACGCCTACGGCCCCGACAAGTCTTGGTATTACGATCCCAAGCTCGCGGGCGGCGGCTGCCTGATCGACCTCGGCATTCATCTCGTCGACCTGGCGCTTTGGATGACGCGTGCCAACTTCACCGAAGTATCGAGCCGCCTCTACGCCCAAGGCAAGCCGATCGGCCCGGAAGCGCACCGGCTGGAAGATTACGTCACCGCGCGACTCGGCCTCGACAGCGGCGCGACGGCGAATCTCGTCTGCTCGTGGCATCTCAACGCCGGCGCCGACGCCGTGATCGGCGCTTCGTTTTACGGCACCAAAGGCGGTCTCTCGCTAAGGAACGTTAACGGCTCGTTCTATGATTTCATTGCCGAGGAATTTATCGGCACGGAGCGCAAAGTTATCGCCACGCCGCCCGACAGCTGGGGCGGGCGCGCGGTCGTCGACTGGGCCGGGCGGCTCGCAGAAAGCCGGGCGTTCGATCCCGCGATCGAGAGCGCGGCCGCGGTCGCCCGCGTGATCGACGCCATTTACCAGAGGAACGAATGAGCCTTGCCGGCCGCGCACCGTCGCCGATCTTCATGACTGCCGACGCGATCGGCGGCGTCTGGACGTACGCGCTCGAGCTCGCCCGCGCGCTCGGCGGCTTCGGCGTGGACGTTGCGCTCGCGACCATGGGCAGAGCGCTGAGCGCCGGCGAAAAAAAAACCGCGGGGGCAATTCCGAATCTGACGGTCTTCGAGAGCGCCTACAAGCTCGAATGGATGGACGATCCATGGAACGACGTCGAGGCGGCCGGCGAATGGCTGCTCGGCCTCTCCGACGAGATCGAGCCCGCGGTCGTGCATCTCAACGGCTACTCGCACGGAGCGCTGCCATGGCCCGCGCCTGCGCTCGTCGTCGCACATTCCTGCGTCTACTCATGGTTCGAAGCGGTGAAAAGAAGCGCGCCGCCCGCGGAATGGGACGAATATAAGCGGCGCGTTTCGGCCGGCTTGGCCGCCGCCGATCTCGTCACCGCCCCGAGTGGCGCCATGCTCGCGGATCTGAATAAGCACTACGGCGGCTTTGCCGCCGCTCCACCTGTATATAACGGCCGCTCCGCGGCGCATTTTAAACCGGCCGCCAAGGAACCTTTCGTTTTCACCGCCGGCAGGCTGTGGGACGAAGCGAAGAACATCGCCGTGCTCACGGAGGTTGCGAAAAATATCGCCTGGCCGATCGTCGCAGCGGGCGATAGCGCAGCGCCGGGCCGCAAAGCCGCCCGGCTCGACGCTTTGAAACTGTTGGGCCGCCTCGACCAAGCGGCGCTCGCCGCGCAGCTGGCGCGCGCTTCCATTTTCGCCCTGCCCGCGCGCTACGAGCCTTTCGGCTACGGACCGCTCGAAGCCGCGCTTGCGGGCTGCGCGCTCGTATTGGGCGACATCCCGAGCCTGCGCGAGATCTGGGGCGGCGCCGCCCTGTTCGCCCGGCCGGACGATGCCGACAGTATCGCCGCGGCGATCGGGCTGCTGATCGACGATGCCGCGCTTCGCCGATGGTTCGCCGAGCGCGCGCGCGCACACGCGCTTGCGTTCACGCCCGAGCGTATGGCCGCGGCCTATGTCGGCCTCTACGAGCGCCTCGCATACGATCCAAGCCGCCCGGCCGCGGCAAAAAAAAATCTTTCTATGAGAGTCGAGTAAATGAAAATCGTTCTTTTTTACCACTCGCTTTTGTCCGATTGGAACCACGGCAACGCGCATTTTCTCCGCGGCGTGGCCCGGGAGCTGAAAGAATGCGGCCACGAGATCGCCATCTACGAACCGAAGGATGGCTGGAGCCTCAGTCATCTCATCGCGGAGCACGGCGAAACCCCGATAGAGGAGTTCCGGCGCGCCTACCCCGGACTCGAAAGTGTTTTTTACCGGCCCGAGAGCCTCGACCTCGATGCCGCGCTGGCCGGGGCAGATCTCGTCATCGCGCACGAATGGAGCGAGCCGGCGCTCGTGCGCACGCTCGGCGCGCACCGCAAGACGCGCGGCCGTTACGCGCTCTTCTTTCACGACACGCACCATCGCTCGGTTACCCAGCCTGAGTCGATGGCGGCGTACGATCTTTCGGGCTACGACGGCGTGCTCGCCTATGGCGCGGCAATCGCGCGCATCTATAAGTCGCGCGGCTGGGCGCGGCGCGTCTGGGTATGGCACGAGGCCGCCGACGTGCGGACCTTCTATCCGGTCGAGAGCGCCGAAAAAGACGGCGATCTCGTCTGGATCGGCAACTGGGGCGACGGCGAGCGCACCGCCGAGTTGGAGGAATTTCTTCTCGAGCCCGTTCGCGCGCTCGGCTTGAAAGCTCGCGTTTACGGCGTGCGCTATCCCGCCGCCGCCCTCGACGCGCTCAAGAAATCGGGCATCGAATACGGCGGCTGGGTCGCGAATTATCGCGTGCCGGAGATTTTCGCGCGCTTTCGCCTGACCGTGCACATCCACCGCCGCCCTTACACCCACGCGCTGCCGGGCATTCCCACGATCCGTCCGTTCGAGGCGCTCGCCTGCGGGATGCCGCTCGTCTGCTCGCCGTGGCGCGACAGCGAGGGGCTCTTCACGGATGGAGAAGATTATCTCGTCGCGGCCGACGGCGCGGACATGAAGCGCCACCTGCGCGCGCTGCTCGACGACCCCGATCGCGCCGCCGCGCTAGCGCGGCACGGGCGCGCGACGATTCTCGAGCGCCATACGGCGGCGCACCGCGTCCACGAGTTGATCGCCATCTATGCGCAGACGAGGCGCGCCGACGCCGCGCCGTTGCGCTTCTCGGCGTGAGGCGACCGGATGAAGATCGCGTTTTTCGGTTCGAGTCTCGTGTCCGCCTATTGGAACGGCGCCGCGACCTACTACCGCGGCATTTTGTCCGCGCTGCACCGCCGCGGTCACCAAATTACTTTCTACGAGCCCGACGCCTGGGAGCGCCAGGCGCACCGCGACATCCCCGACCCGCCGTATGCACGGAGCGTTGTCTATCCTGTGGGCGACGAGAACGCAGTGGTAAAGGTCGTTGAAGACGCCGCGCGCGAGGCGGACCTGATCGTCAAGGCGAGCGGCGTCGGCATATACGACGAATTGCTCGAGCGCGCCGTCGTCGAGCTCCGCCCGGAGCGCGCGCTCGCGGCCTTCTGGGACGTCGACGCCGCGGCGACCCTCGACCGCATGCAGGGTGATACCGCGGATCCGCTGCGGCCGCTCATCCCGCGCTTCGATCTCGTCTTCACCTACGGGGGCGGCGACGCCGTCATCCAGGCCTACACGCGCCTCAACGCGAAAAGCTGCGTGCCGATCTACAACGCGCTCGATCCCCGGACCCATCATCCGGTCGCGGCCGACCCGCGCTTTCAGGCGCGGCTCGCGTTTCTCGGCAACCGGCTCCCCGACCGCGAGGAGCGCGTGCGCGAATTTTTCTTCAAGCCTGCGCAGGGCAATCCCCAGCAGGATTTTCTCCTCGGCGGCAGCGGCTGGGAAGGCGCCGCGGCGGACTATCCCAACGTCAAATACGTCGGGCACGTCTACACGGCGGACCACAACGCCTTCAACTCGACGCCGCTCGCCGTCGTCAACATCTGCCGCCAGAGCATGGCGAGCTACGGCTACTCGCCGCCGACGCGCGTCTTCGAGGCCGCCGGCGCGGGCGCATGCGTCATCACCGACGACTGGGAGGGCGTCGATTACTTTCTCGAGCCCGGGCGCGAATGCTTGACCGCGAACAACGGCGACGAAATCAACGACCATCTGCGCGACCTCACCGATAAGCGGGCGCGCGAGATCGGCGCCGCGGGGCTCAAGCGGGTGCTCGCGGAACACACGTACGACCGGCGCGCCGTCGAGGTGGAGGACGCGCTCAAGAGGCTGGCGGTATGGGGTCACTCAAAATCGTCATTCTAGGACTGTCGATCACTTCGTCGTGGGGCAACGGCCATGCGACGACCTATCGCGGCCTCGTGCGCGAGCTTTCGGCACGCGGCCACAATGTGCTGTTCCTCGAGCGCGACGTGCCGTGGTACGCCGCCGCGCGAGACCTGCGCCGGCCGCCGCACGGCCGTACCGAGCTTTACAAGACGCTCGACGATCTGGAAGAGCGGTTCACAGACGATGTGCGCCGCGCCGATCTCGTGATCGTCGCCTCGTTCGTGCCGGACGGCATCGCCGTCGGCGAATGGGTGATCGAGAACGCGCGCGGCATCACCGCGTTCTACGATATCGATACGCCCGTCAGCCTCGCTGCGCTGAAAGAAGGCAAAAACCAATATCTCAATCCGGCGCTGATCCGCCTCTACCGCATGTATCTCTCGTTCACGGGCGGGCCGCTGCTCGAAAAGCTCCAGAAGGAATACGGCTCGCCGATGGCGCGGCCACTTTACTGCTCATTCGACCCCGACGCCTATTTTCCCGAGACGCGCCGGACGCGCTGGGACTTGGGCTACATGGGAACCTACAGTAGCGACCGTCAGCCGCCGCTGGAGGCGTTACTGCTCGAAGCGGCGCGGCGGCGGCCGTGCGCGCGCATGGTCGTCGCCGGCCCGCAGTATCCCAAGCGCATCGCATGGCCGGCGAACGTCGCGCGCATCGAGCACCTGCCGCCGGCGAAACATCGCGCGTTTTACAACGCGCAGGCGTTCACGCTGAACCTCACGCGCGCGCACATGATCGCGACCGGCTATTCGCCGAGCGTGCGGCTCTTCGAAGCGGCGGCGTGCGCCGTGCCGATCATCAGCGATTACTGGCCCGGGCTGGGGGAATTCTTCGAGCCCGAAAAAGAGATACTGATCGCGTCGTCGAGCGACGACGTGCTCCGCTACCTGAGGGATATTTCCGCCGCGGAGCGGCGCGCGATCGGCGCGCGGGCGCGCGCCCGCGTTATGGCCGAGCACACCGCCGCGCACCGCGCCGCGGAATTGGAAAGCTACACGCTGGAGCTTTTGCGCGCGTGAGCGCGAGTCCGCCTGGTGAGCCGCTGAATCTCTTCCCGGAGTCGTCTGTTTCGATTCAACAACACTTCGTTCTTCTTGACCAGAGAGCGCATCGCTTCCACCGCTTTTTCTGCGGTTTGGAGCGCTTTGATCCACGACATGGCTCTCGGCGGAACGGATACGCTATTCATTTCGCGTAAACTCCTGATTTTATTCTACGCCGCGTCGGTCAGCAGTGCGCCGCTCTGCCACGCGAGCTCGTGATACTTGCCCTTCGCCGCGACGAGCTCGTCGTGCGTGCCCATCTCGGCGATGCGCCCGCCGTCCAATACGCAGATCAGATCGCAGTCGCGGATCGTGTTGATCTTGTGGCTCACCAGCACGATCGTGCGCTTGCCTTTGAGCCTTAGCAGCGTCTCGGTAAGGTGGTTCTCGTGGAGCGCGTCCTGCGCGCTCGTCGGCTCGTCGAGGACGAGGATCGGCGCCTCGGTCAGAAGCGCGCGCGCGACCGCGAGGCGCTGGCGCTGGCCGCCGGAGAGATTCTGCCCCCCCTCGGTGAGCGTCGTGTCGTAGCCGCGCGGCAGCTCGGCGATAAAGCGGTCCGCGCCGGCCAGGCGCGCGGCGCGGCGGATCTCCGCGTCGCTCGCCTCCGGGCGGCCGTAGGCGATGTTCTCGTAGATGCTCGTCGGCAGGATGATCGTATCCTGCAGCGCGAGCGCGATGTGCCGCCTGAGATCCTTCAGGCGCACTTTCTTGACGTCGCGGCCGTCGAGGGTGACGCGGCCGGCCGACGGATCGTAGAAGCGCGGCAACAGATTCAGCAGCGTGCTTTTGCCCGCGCCGCTCGAGCCCACGAAGCCGACGCTCGTGCCGGGCGGAATCGTCACGTTGATGTCGCTCAGCACGGGCTTTCCCCCGACGTACTGGAAATGCACGCGCTCGAGGGCCAGCGCGCGCGGCTTGCGCGGCAGGCGGAGCGCGTCGGGCGCGTCGGCGACCAGCGTATTCTTGTCAAGTTCCTCGAAGATGCGCCGCGTCGCGACCAGGCCGCCCTGCAGATTCATTCCGGCGCCGGTCAGCTGGCAGAGCGGGTCGTACATCATCCCGAGATAGCTCATGAAGATCATCAGTTCGCCGGGCGTGAGCACGTGCGTATAGACGAGCCAGCCGCCGTAGCCGAGAATAAGCGCGCCGCCGGAGCCCAGGATCGCGCCGATGCTCAGGGCATAGCCGACCTCCTGGCGCGTCATGCCGAGCCAGGAGTTAACGCAGCGCTCGGCCGCGGAGCCGAAGCGCGACAACTCGTCGTCCTCGCGGCAGAACGCCTGCGTCAGGCCGATCGCCGACATCGAGCGGTGCGCGGCGCTAAGAAAATCGCTCTCGGCTTCCTTTGCCTCGGTCGACTTCCGGTTGAAGCGCCGTCCGAAGACGATGTTGATGAGCATGAGCGGCGGCACGACGAGCAGCGCCGCGAGCGTCAGCGGCACGCTGCGCGCAAAGAGGATCGAGAGAATGATCGCCATTGTCACGAGGGCAAAGCTCACGCTGATGAGAACGCCCAGCACCATCTGGCACCCGAGCGTGTCGCTCGTAAGGCGAAAAACCGAATCGCCCATCGGCCGCGCGCGGTGATACGAGAGATGCATATGCTGGAGCTTGCGGAAGAAATCGTGCCGCAAGCGAAGCACGCCGTTGTAATTGATGCGCGCGCCGAGGAGCTTTTTAACCACACCGATGAGTTCCTGCACGAGCCGCAGCCCGAACGCCATCGCGGCGAGGCCGGCGATCTGCATCAAAGGCTCACGCGGCAGCCAGGCGAGAAAAAGCCGATGAATATAGTCGTGCCGCGCGGGCGACCCGACCAGCGTGTCGATCAAGACCGCCAGCGGCCAAGCTTGAAGGATGCTGATCAATACCGACAACGTCATTAGGCAGATGAGAAACACGATCGCCTTCGTATCGTCGCGAAAATAGGACAGGCAGCGCAGCACGTGCCGGCGGTCGGCCTTGCTGCCGAAGCAAAAGAATAAATGAAGAGCCTTCTGAATCATGTGGTTACACCTCACGATGAAAATCCAAACGCTGCGAAGCTGAAATGGGGGTGACGGAGCAGGAAGAAACCGGAAATGACCTTCGGCGTTCTCTGATGTTCCCGTGAGGGTAATGAACGGCGGTCAGAAATTCAAGGTAAATACCTGAGGCAAGTTACTAAATCTGTGAGGGAATCCCCTAAGCGGATTAAGAGCGGGACGAAAAAAAAAGCGGCCGGAACTACCGGCCGCTTTAGGAAGCCTATGAATTTAAAGGGTAATCAGCGGCGGCGCACGTCGGCGTCGCTCTCGTCGCGCGTGTTGCCGTTGTAATCGACGCCGGGAACGGTCGAGAGGGTGGTCGTCTCCTCGATGAATTTGCCCAGCTCGCGGTTGAAGGCATCGGCGGATTCGAGGTTGACCAGGTGGCCGGCGCCGGGAACGATCGCGGCCTGCGCAACCGGCATACGCTCGCACATTTCGCGGAGCATTTCCGGCGGGGTCAATGAATCTTCCCCGCCGGCAATGCAGAGCACGGGACAGCGAATCTCCGGGAGGATCGACGAAAAGTCCGGCCGGTCGGCGATGGCGCGCAGCATCGCCCCAACGCCGGCAGGGCTGTTCTCGCGCGCCATCGCTTTCAGGCGCGACATGAGCTCGGGATGCGCGCGCTGCGTGCCCCAGCCGAGCAGCTTCGGGATATACTCCGATGCTGCGGCGTCGAGACTGCCGCATTCGACCTCCGCGGCGAGGCGGCGACGGTCGAGCGCCGTCTGCTCGACGCCCGGCGCGGCGACGGCGGCGGCGATGACGAGCCCCTTCAGACGGTTCCCGAGCGGCGCGATCATATCGAACGCGACATAGGCGCCGGAGGAAATCCCCGCGACCATGACCTCGTCAACGCGGAGCGCATCGAGCAGCTCGACGACGGCTTGGCCGTAGTCCGACAACGAGCGCACCTCCTTCATCGGGCTTAAGCCGAAGCCGGGGAAGTCGGGCGCGATGAGCCGCGCTTGGCCGGAAAGACTGGCCAACTGCGGCTCCCACATGCGGCTGTTGAACGGCAGCGCGTGCAGCAGCACGACGGCCTTGCCGTTGCCGGCGTCGCGCGCGTAGAGGCCGGTCGTCCGGTCGGCGGCCTGCCGGTCGTTCGGAGTCTTTCCCTGGACATTCGTCTGTTCGTCTGCGCCCATATTCAACCCCTCCGCTTATTTCTTTTTCTTCTTCCTCGACGAGGAGGATTTCTTTTTTGCGCTCCGCGACTCGTGCTCGCGGCGCTCGGACGCGGCGTCGTCTTCCGCCGCCGGCAGCGCTTGCGCCTCGCTGAGCGTCAGCGTCTCGAGCCAGCCGCGCACGTTTTCCAGGTGCTCCTGCTCGGATTCGAGCGCTTTTTCGAAATCCTCTTCGAGGTCGTCGCGGCCGAGGCTGGTTGCGAGCGTGATGAGCATCTGCCAGCCGTCGTTGTCGGCGAGCTCCGCGTTGAGCATCGCCTGCAGCGTCTGCGCCATCGTCGTGCGAGGGTCGCTCACCACCTGCAGAATCCCGTGCGAAAGGACGCCGACGATGTCCGCCGACGGCGTCTGCACGGTCGCGTCGCCGCCCATCTCGGTGATGACACGCTGGAGCATCTTGAAGTGCTCCATCTCCTCGTCATGGATGTGGCGCAGGTCGGCGACCGACGGGCCGCCCTCGCTGTCGCCGATCAGCTCGCATTTTTGTATCACCCCTTCGTACAGGCGCGTGCCCTGCCGCTCGAAGGCGAGGCGCTCGCCCAATTTATCGAGCAAGAGCGATAGGGCCTGTCCCGCATCGGTCGCTCCTTCCGCCTCCGCATCGGCGGCTCCGGTAATGTCGCCTTCGGCGACCGGCATCGGCTTGGAACCGATCGGCAGCGCCTCTTCCACATATTCGGCGCGCTTCGCGGCGATATCGTCCAGGTCGCCGTCCGGACTCGGCTCGGCCTCTTTGGCGCCTTGAATCAATTCGGCGCTGAGCTCCGGATTCGTCATGATGCCGGTTCGGTTGAGCAACATTTCCTGTTCGGTCGCTTGCGTTTTCATCTTACCTGCTCCTTATTTACGATTTACGCGATTTTTTTCTGCAGCCGCTTGATATCGGGCGTCTCGTCGGCGAGCTCGGTGCCGGGCTTCCACTTGTAGCCCGCCGCGACGACGTCGGAAGGCGAGCCGTTGGAGTTCATCTGCTCGCGATAGACAACGGAAGGAGAATCGTCCTTCTCTTCTTCTTTCGGTATGAATTTCGACCCGCGCGCGCGCAGATCAACTTCCTTCGCGAGCGTCTCACGCACGAAATCGCGGTGGCTCTTGTACTCGATCGGCTCGGGCAGCGAGCCCGGCAGGAACTCCGCGGGATCGCGCTTCTCGTGCTTGCGAAAGACATCGAGCACGAAATGAAGATGGCCGAGCTCGTAGTCACAGAAACGCTGCCAGATCGCCTTCACGCGCGGATTGCTCTCGTACGTGAGGCAGCTGAAGTAGTTATAGATCTCCGCCGCCTCGTGCAGCAGCCATTTTTCCAGCCAGGTCTCCTCCGGATCGATGATCGACTCGTATTGCGTCACGTGCTGCTCCTCGATTGAGGCGATCTCGGCGTAGAGCTGGCGCGCGAGCGGATCGGCGAACATCGGCCCGATAGTCATATAGTAGTCGTGCGTCTGGTGCTCGCCGGCCATGATCGTCGCCGCGTTCAGCTTGGTGATCGGATGGGCCTGCTTGCGGTCATAGGGCTTGCGTAAATCGTCTTCCGGCGCGCGATGCTCGACCGAAGTCGGCCGCCCGGGCAAAATATCCGTATAGCTCTGCAGAAGGTTGTTCGAATCGCCGCCGCCGACGCGGTCCATCAGCGCGGAGAAACGGTACATGTGGTCGAAATCTTCGAGCAACCCGAAACGAAAAACCTGCGCGAGGTAAGGATCGGGCTCGTGCTGCGCGACGCTGGCGGTGACTTCGATCGCGACTTGCTCGAATCCGATCGTGGTCTCGAGCGGCGATAGGTCCGCCGGCAAAAGCCAGTTGACCATCGTCTGCTGGTGCTGCTCGACGCGCCGCACCTGTGCGAGCGCGAGCTGAAGCTCTTTGTTCATGCGCGCGCAGGCGTGCTGGAAGCGCAGCGCCTCGGACTCGATGCCGTTCATCAGGATGATGCGCACGCGGGTGAACGCGTCGTCGTCGAGCTTGCTCGTCGGCGCCTGGACGATGTCGCGCCAATTGAACTTCTGCCGGTCGAGGGGCACGCCTTTTTCCTTCATCAGATCGAGACTCATGTTGCCGTCCTTTCTTCTCCCGAAATTTTCGTTCTCCCGAAATTCTGTTGACAGCTTCGCTACTTCACCCTAGCCGACGACGCCGTGCCGGCAACTCCGTTCGATGCCGGAGCGGCGTAACGAAATGCGCTCAATGATGCGTTTCCGCGCCGGCCTCGCCGTTCGCGCCGCGGCCGACGGTGTCGGCCACATACGCGCGCCGCCGCCCCATCGGCTTCGACTCGCCCGTCGTCGTATCGTGCTTGGTCTGGTGCTCCATCTCGGCGTTGATTTCGGCTCCGAGGAGCACGCTGTAGACCGACAGCAAGAGCCACGTCATGAGAATCACGACAACCCCGAGCGCGCCGTAGGTCTTGTTGTAAGAGGCGAAATAGCTGACGTAGAGCGAAAACAAGGCGGACCCGGCGACCCAGAGGATCGTCGCGACGAAGGCGCCGGGTGTGATCCAGCGCCACTTGGGCTCGGCGCGGCTCGCCGCGTACCGATAAAGCACGGCGAGCGCGATGATCATTGCGATCGCGAGCAGCGGCCAGCGCGAATAGCCCACCACCTGGGTCACCGTCGGGTCGAGATTGAAAGATGCGAGCACCGCCGGCACGCCGGCGATCAGCGCGAGCAGGACGAAAAGAAACAGAATGAAAGCGAGCGTCAGCAAAAGCGCCGTCGCGGTGCGGCGGATGAAGCCGCGCTGCTCCTTCTCGTCGTAGACGATGTTGAGCGCCTCCATCAGCGAGCTCATCCCTTTCGCCGCGCTCCAGAGCGCGAGCGCGATGCCGACGAGCGCCGCCCAGCCGAGGCCGTTGCCCGCCGAGCCGGCCTGCACGATGCGCTGAAGCTCGGTATTGATAAGTCCGGCGGCGTCGCGCGGTAGAACCTGCTCGACGACGCTCATGTGTTTTTGCAGGCCGGCGGGATCCATGACCAGGCCGTAGATCGATACCGTCGCGGCGAGGCCGGGAAAGAGCGCGAGAAACACATAGAACGCGACGCCGGCGGCGACGATCGATATATTGTCTTCGCTGATCTCGTCCTTGATGCGGAAAAATATGTCCCGCCAGCCGCGCGCGGGAATTTCGCGCGGCCTCCGCGCCTCGCGGCCGCGCTCGTCTCGATATTCGTTTGCAATGGTCATCGTTGGCTCCATGAAAAAATATAGGGATCAGGGTAATGAGGCGCTGGTATTTGGAGAGTATCGACGATCGGCACATGCGATAACTCGGGTGAATTACGGCATCGAATGCCGGATTTACTGGAAGAACGTATCGCCCGAAGCCGAAAGCCGCTACAAAAAACCGATGGGCCTGACCGAGATTCTGACCGCGCAGGGAATTTATTATTTTCTCACCGGAGTATGGCCGGTCGTGCATATCCGCTCGTTTCTCGCGGTGACGGGCCCGAAGACCGACCTTTGGCTCGTGCGTACAGTGGGACTCCTGATCGCCGTCGCGGGCGCGGCGATGATGCAGGCCGGAATCAGCCACGAGTTCACGCTCGGGATTCTGATTCTCGCGACGGGCAGCGCGGCGGCGCTGACCGCCGTCGACATTGTTTACGTCGCGCTCGGGACGATCGCGAAGATATACCTGCTCGACGCCGCGCTCGAAATCGCGCTGCTGCTCGCCTGGGCGGCGGCGCTATTTCACGCCGGTTAACGTCGCGTAAAATCCCGCGAGACCGCTCAAGATATACTGCACGGCGAGCGCCGCGAGCACGATGCCGAGCACGCGCGTGACAATGTGGACTTTGCCGGCGCCGAGGCGCGCCATGACGCGATCGCCGGCGACGAGCAGGCCCCAGGAGATCGCGTAGACCGCGACGATGACGACCGCGAAAAGCGCCAGGCGCGCGGGATCGCCGCGCGCTTGGTTCGTGAGCAGCAGTACCGACGCGATCGCGCCGGGGCCGGAGAGCAGGGGGATGGCGAGCGGAAAAATCGCGATGTCCTCGCCGGCGAGGCGCTCTTCGCTCACCTGCGGCGCCTGCAGCCGCGTGCGCTGGCCGAAAAGCATCGGCACCGCCGCGATGAAAAGCAGAACCCCGCCGCTGATCGCGAACGCGTCGACGGTGACGCCGAGATAGCTGAGCAGCAATCCGCCCCCTAGGAGAAAGAACATCGCAATGCCGAAAGCGGCCACGACGGCCCGCGAAAGCGTCGCGCGCTTGCGGGCATTGTCGAGCTCGGCGGTGAGGGCGACGAACATGGGCGCAACGCCGAGCGGATCGACGACGACGAACAGCGTAACGAACGCGCGCAGACCGAATTGGAGCAGCCCTTCGTCCATTAACATATGAGAAACATATAAACGACGGCCGCGTCCAGCGCCCGGTAAACACCCTATACGAAATTCAGGTGAACACCGGACATAATGGTCCTGCTTTCGTTCAGATTTGTACCAGCCGAAAAACGGGCCAAAGCGCGAAAACTCCAAAACAAGCGCCGTTCTCGATGGTTACGCCATTTCTAGTCATCAATGGACAAAGGCAACACTATAGGAACATGCTTTGCATTTAAGTTCCACAGCCTGCTCATCTTCGCGTGATGCTTGCAGAATCGGGGCGAGGCAAACGCCTGGCGGTCAATGGCCGACGCGCCGCACCGCGGCAAGGAGAACGCAATCGCATTCGAATTCAAATGGAAGTTGCTCGCCGCCACGCTCCTTGCGGCAGCGATGGAATTTTTCTGCGCCGCGCGTGCTTTCGCCGTTCCCGCGACGCTGCTCGACGACGCCTATACCTCGTCCTCCAAACCGAACGGCACCTTCGGCTCACAGAGCAGAATACTCGTAAATCCGTCCGCTACGGGCTTCATTCAATTCGGCCTGTCGAGCCTGCCCGGCGGCACGCTGCCGGAGCAGGTATCGAAAGCCACGCTGACACTCTACGTCAGCGCCGATTCGGTAAAAGTTCCGGGATCATTTTCCGTGAGAGCGGTCGCCGCTGCGTGGGACGAGCTCAGCGTCTCGCACGCGACCTCGCCTGCGCTCGGCGCGACGGTAGCGGGTAACGTCCCCGTCGACGCGACCGACGAAAACCAATTCGTCGCCATCGACGTTACGAGCGTCGTCCACCAATGGCTCGGCGGAGTTATTCCCAATCACGGCTTAGCCCTTGTCGCCGACGGCGCAACGATCTTATCGTTCGACGCGAAGGAAGGCTCCTCGACGGCTCATAATGCGCAGCTCGAAATAACGCTCGTGGGATACTCAGTCGGCGGCGCGACGGGAGCTACCGGGCCGACGGGAGCTACTGGGCCGACGGGCGCAATCGGCCCCACAGGAGCGACCGGCCCGAGTGGGGCAAGCGGCGCGGCCGGCGCCACAGGGGCTACGGGAGCGACCGGTCCTACGGGTCCGACGGGTGCCACAGGCGTAATAGGACCGCCGGGCGCTACTGGAGCCACCGGCCCTCAAGGAAGCACCGGCGCGACCGGCGCGACTGGCGCTGTTGGCGCGACCGGTCCGCAAGGCACGACCGGCAATACCGGCGCTGCGGGAGCTGCTGGCCCGACCGGACCCACCGGAGCGACCGGAGCCGTCGGCATCGTATTCGAAGGCGTATGGGCTAACGCAACGGATTACCAAGTCCGCGACGTCGTCACGTACTTGGGCGAGACCTGGCTGGCATTATTCGATCACACGAGCAACACAAACGATTTCCCCGGCGGCAGCGACGACTGCGGCAACGGCTCGCAACCGTGCTGGTCGAAGCTCGCCGCCATAGGCTCGACGGGCCCGACCGGACCAACCGGCGCAGCCGGTGCGACGGGAGCAACGGGGCCGATAGGTTCGAC
>JAJPJQ010000005.1 GCA_021324155.1 Pseudomonadota bacterium | reverse complement strand
GCCTGCTCGTCCCCTCGGGCGCGATCGCGGGGCTCGACGGCATCAAGTCGGCCTCCGTCGGCGCGATCGATCATGTGACGATCACGACGCGCAAGCCGCCCGCGGGCCTCGAAGGCGCGCCGCATCTGACCGAGAACAAGATTTCCCTCGCCGGCCTCGACGCCGAGCGCGAAGTGTTCTCCGGCACGGCGCGCGAGGCGTGCCGCGGCTTTCCCGCTAACGTCAACGTCACCGCCGCCGTTAGCCTCGCCGGCATCGGCCCGGATCGGACGCGCGTGCGCATCCTCGCGGTGCCGGGACTCAAGCGCAACTGCCACGATATCGAAGTGGAAGGGGAGTTCGGCCGCCTGCACGTGCACGTCGAGAACGTTCCGAGCGAGAACCCGCGCACCGGAAAACTGACCGCGCTGTCGATCATCCGCTCGATCCAGGACGCCGTCGATTCCGTCCGCATCGGGACCTGACAGAGAATGACGACCGCCGAGCTGCTCGCGCGCATGCTCGCCGACGCCGGCGTCCGCCGGGTATTCGGCATCCCGAGCGGGCCGGTGCTGCCGCTGATCGAGGCGCTGCGCAAAAGCCCCGTCGAATTCGTCCTCACCGCGAGCGAGACCTCCGCCGGCTTCATGGCCGCGACCGTCGGCCAGCTCACGGGCATTCCGGGCGTGTGCGCCTCGACGCTCGGCCCCGGCGCGACCAATCTCGCGACCGGCGTCGGCGCCGCGTGGCTCGACCGCGCGCCGCTCATCGCAATCACCTGTAATGTCGCGACGCCGTGGCTCCGCCGCCGCGTGCAGATGCGCATCGACCACGACGCGCTCTTCGCGCCGATTTCCAAGGCGAGCTATAGCCTGCGCGCGAAAGACGCCGGCGCGGCGCTGGCGAAAGCGCTCACGCTCGCCTGCGCCGAGCCGCCCGGCCCGGTCCATCTCGACTTGCCCGAGGACGTCGCGCAGGCCGAAGCGGCAGCCGGCTCTTCGAAGCCGAAAAAAAGTCCTCCGTACGCCGCCGCGTCGGCGCCCTCGCTGCTCGCGTCCATTCTAGAGCGGGCCCGCCGGCCGCTCGTCGTGACGGGCCTGAGCTTCTGCCGCGCCCGCGAGCCGCGCGCGCTGCTCGGCTTTATCGAGCGGCAGAAGATTCCATTCATCTCGACGCTGCACGCCAAGGGATTCCTGCCCGAGAGCCATCCATTGTGGGCCGGCGTGCTCGGCCGCGCGCGGCGCAGCGACGTTCAGGCGCTCGTCCGCCGCGCCGACCTCATCGTCGCGGTCGGCTTCGATCCGATCGAGATCAACTACGAGGAATGGGCGGAGCGAATTCCGCTTCTGCACTTGAGCACGGAGACGGCCGAGACGAGCCCGTCGCTGTCGTTCGCGCTGAACGCGGCGGGCGATCTCGACGGCATGATCGCCGCGCTCGGAGAAATTCCCGCCACGCCGAACGACTGGTCCGCCGAGGAGCTGAAAAAGCATCGCGACGAGCTCGAGCGCAAGCTCCGACCCGGCGGCGGCTTCGCCGCGCACCACGTCATCGACGCGCTCAGAAAAAAGCTTCCCGCCGACGGCATTCTCGCCTACGACGTCGGCGCGCACACGCACCAGATCGCGACGCAGTGGCGCACCGACGCGCCGAAGACTTGTCTCGCGACCAACGGCTGGTCGTCGATGGGCTACGGCATGCCCGCGGCGTACGCCGCGAAGCTCGTCCATTCCGAGCGCGTCGTCGTCGGCGTCATCGGCGACGGCTGCTTTCAAATGACCGCCGGCGAGCTCGCGCTCGCGCGGCGACTCGGCCTGAGAGTTCCGATCGTCGTGCTCAACGACGGCTGGCTCGGCCTCATGAAGATCAAGCAGGAGAAAAGGGGATACGGCCTTTCCGGCGTAGAGCTCGGCGCGCCGGTCGATTCGCCGCCGCACTATTTCGGCGTGCCGTGCCGTCCCGCGCGCAATGAAAGCGAATTCGCCGCCGCGCTCGAATGGGCGCTCGCCCTCGACGGCCCGAGCGTCGTCGAGGCCTTCATCGACGTCGCGCCGTATTCCGAGACCGTCTTCGATTGAATAGATGAGCCGCGCCGCCGATCCCGACCGCGACACGCTGCGCTGGAGGATGCTTCTGCTCGGCACGGTGTCGCACGTGATCGGCGCCGGCGGCCAGTACGCGATCAACACGCTCGCGCCGTTTTATCAGACCGATCTCGGGCTCTCGCGCGCGCAGATCGGCATGTTCTTCACGGCGTTCTATCTCGGCATGGCGGCGCTCTCGTTCGCCGCCGGCTGGCTCGCCGACCGCTTCGGCGTGCGCTCGATCACGCTCGCGGGGCATCTCGCGCTCGGCCTGACAGTCGCAGCCGCGGCGCTCGCGCCGTCGTTTGTCTGGGCGTTCGCGATTTTTTTCTTCGCCGGCCTGGGCTACAGCTTTTTGAATCCTGCCTCGACGCGCGGCGTCATGGAGTGGTTCACGCGCGAGGAGCGCGCGACCGCCATGGGCATCAAGCAGACCGGCGTTCCCATCGGCGGCGTGCTGACGGCAGTCGTCGCGCCGTCGCTCGTGCTCATCGTCGGCTGGCGCGGCGCGTTCGCCGGTCTCGGCGCGGTTAATCTGGTTTTCGGCTTTCTCTTCTCGTCCCTGTGGCGCGAGCCGATAGATGCGCCGCACATCGTGAATCCGCACGCATCGGCGCCGCCGCCCCGGGCGCCGCAAGCGCCGTTCCGCGCGCGCGACCTCTTGAGCCTGAGCTTCGGCACGGCGCTCATGCTGATCGGCCAGATGGCCCTGATCACCTACGTGCCGCTCTATTTGAAAGAAACGCGCGGCCTCTCGCCCTATTGGGCCAGCCAGGCGCTCGCGCTGACGCAGCTCGGCGGCATGATCGGCCGCATCGGCTGGGGCGTCGTGAGCGACCGCCTGTTTCACGGCGCGCGCAAGATCGTGCTCCTGCTGGTCGGCTTTCTCTCGACGGCGATTACGCTCGGCCTCGGTTTCCTCGGCGGCGGCGGATCGCTCTGGACCGTGCTGCCGCTGATTTTCCTTGCCGGCGTCTGCCTCGTCGGCTACCAGGGCGTATCGTACGCGCTCACGGCGGAGATCGCCGGGCAGGGGCGCACCGGCGCCGCTCTCGGGCTGCTCATCACGTTCAACTCCGTCGGGACGATCGTCGGCACACCGCTGTTCGGCTATCTCGTCGACGTGACGGGCTCGTATGCCGACGCGTGGATCGCGCTCGCGGGCGTCATTTTCGCCGGCATTCTCGCGATGCTTTTTTTTCTCGAAGAGCCGCGGACGCGCGCCGAGACCGCGGTTTGACAAAGGCCCGAGACGGCGTTTTAATCTA
Organism: Pseudomonadota bacterium; assembly: GCA_021324155.1. Lineage (GTDB taxonomy): Bacteria > Desulfobacterota > Binatia > UBA9968 > UBA9968 > JAJPJQ01. The sequence continues at coordinate 33,278 of JAJPJQ010000005.1, read as the reverse complement.
TCTCCAAAGGAGACTTATATGCGCATAATCGTCGCTGTCGCATTCGCGACTATTCTCGCGGCGCCAGTTTTTGCCGGCTCCGACCGATCGCCTCGTCCTGCATTTCACGAAGAGGTCGCCGACGTCTGGGATCAGCTCGGCCGGGAATTCGAGGATTTCGGGAATAAATTTCGCGAGCACTTCGGCGGCAACTTTCCCTTCGGCCCGCGCCGGGAGTCCCGCGGCGAGCGGCCGGTTATCAGCTACATGCTGAGCCACCGCGAAGAGCTCAAGCTGACGCCCGAGCAGGCGAAAAAGCTCGAGGACCTGAGAAACGATTTCGAGCGCAGCGCGCGCAAGAACCAGGACGATCTCCACGCCGCGGAAAAAAGCCTCGACGAGGTGACGCGGGCGGATTCCGTGGATGTGAAACAGGCGGAAGCGAAGATTCGCGAGATCGAGCGGCTGCGCGCCGATCAGCGCATTGCGCGCATCCGCGCCGTGGAGCAGGGGAAGAGCGTGCTGTCGCAGGAGCAGCGCGACCATCTGCGCGACATGATGACCGGCGGCAACCGCTATACCCGGCGGCCCGACGATCGCGACCGCCGCAGCGACAGCGAGCGCGGCCAGCGCAAGCAGCGCGGCGATCAGAGCCCGCAAAGCGAATCGTTCTAGGCTACGGCCGCAGCAATACCTTTCCGGTCGTTTTCCTTCCTTCGAGCAGGCGGTAGGCCTCCGCCGCCTCCGCCATCGGCACGACTTTGTCGATGCGGATTTTGAGCTCGCCGTCGGCGATCCAGCCGAAGAGATCTTTCGCCCGCCAGAGCAGCTCCGCGCGGTCGAGCGTGTAATGCGCGAGCGTCGGGCGCGTGACGAAGAGCGATCCCTTCGCCGCGAGCGCGCCCAGATTGAACGGCGGCACCGGCCCGCTGGATTGCCCGAATAATGCCATCGTGCCGCGCGGCCTCAGGCAGTCGAGGCTCTTGTCGAACGTCGTCTGGCCGACCGAATCGTAGACCACGTCGAGGCCGCGGCCGTTCGTGAGCCGCTTCACCTCCGCCGCGAAATCCTTTTCCGTATAAAGAATAATATCGTCGGCGCCGGCGTCGCGCGCGAGCCGGGCTTTTTCGTCGGTCGATACCGTGCCGTACACCGTCGCGCCCAAGCGCTTCGCGATCTGCACGAGCAAAAGCCCGACGCCGCCGGCGGCGGCGTGGACCAGCGCGCTGTTGCCGCGCTTCAGGGCGTAGGTGCTGTGCGTGAGGTAGTGCGCGGTCATGCCCTGGAGCATCGTCGCCGCGCCGGTCGCGCCGTCGATGTTCTGCGGCAGCGGCACGAGCCGCGCCGCCGGAACGATGGCGTATTCTGCGAACGCGCCCGGCACCATGCAGTACGCCACGCGCTCGCCTTTTTTCACGTCGGTGACGCCAGAGCCGATCGCGTCGACGACGCCCGCGCCTTCCATGCCCAGCGTGAAAGGGAGCTTCAGCTGATAAAGCCCGGTGCGCTGATAGACGTCGATAAAATTGACGCCGGCCGCCTCGATCTTGACGCGGGCTTCGCCCGCGCCGGGCTCGGGTACGGCAATGTCTTCGTATTTCAGGGCGTCGATGCCGCCGGATTGGTGGACGCGAATCGCTTTCATGAGGCCTCCAAGTTTAATTTTGCCTTAGCCGAACGGCGGGCAAATGACAATGCGATTGTCAGCGGTGCGGGTCGGGAAAGATGTCGACGTCGAACGGCTGCGGCAATTCCTGTTTGGAGATTTTGAGCACCGGGCCGCCGAGCTTGCGGACACGGAGGCCGCTTGCGTACTCCGCCACCTGGCCTTCCCAGTCGTAGTGCATCGGGATGGCGATGCGCGGGTTCACCTGCTTGGTGACGCCCTTCGCCTCGGTCGCCGTGACGGTGAAGAAGCCGCCGGCGATCGGCACGAGCAAAATGTCGATCTTGCCCATCATCTTGAGCTGCTGCGGCGTCAGCTCGTGGCCTAGGTCGCCGAGGTGCGCGATGCAGATATCGTCGACGCGGAAAATGAAGATCGCGTTCTTGCCGCGCTGCCGCCCTTGGCTCTTGTCGTGGTACGCCGGCACGTCGTAGACCGAGACATCCTTGATGTTCGTGTACACCTTGTTCCAGTCGTCGCCGCTCGGCGTGAGCCCTTCGAGGACGACGGGATTGCCTTTCGCCATCCAGACGCTGTTGTGCGGCCCGTGCTGGTGGCTGGTCGTGACGATGTCCGTCGGCGCGGTCGGCGCGGGCAGGTCGCCGCGCCCGTGCGGGTCGGTGAGAATGCGGGTGCCCTTCGACGAGGTGATCTGAAACATCGAGTGGCCCATCCATTCGATCGAGACCGGCGCGCCCGGCGCGACCGCCGCGCGCATGAAGCGCGCCTGCACGACTTCGGTCTCGTGGCAAAAAGAGAGCGCGCGTCCGGGAAAAAAGGCGAGCGCCAGCATCGGTAGAACATAAAACGCGAAGCTTTTCATGTGCGCCGCGCTCGCCGTTTCAGGTTTCAAGTTTAAAGTTTCACGGTCGGAGTTTGCGTCTTTTCGTGAAACCTGAAACTTGCGACCTGAAACTTTATTTAGATGAGTCCCCACTTCCTCCTGAACCACCACTCCAGACTCAGAAAAACGAGAATGATCGAAAACGTCGTAAGCGTTCCCCACAGCGGGATCTCGCGGCGCTCGACGATCTCCGCGGGCGCGAGTCGGTCGAGCTTCTCCGCGGCGCGCGCGAGGCTCGCGGCGTTGAGCTCGGCGAGCGGGATGAAATCGCCTTTGCTCTTCTCCGCGATGTCTTTCAGCAGCTCGGGGCGCGGCCGGCCGTCCTCGGCCTCGGCGTAGGGAAACGCCACGGTGAAGTTTTTGTTATCGCGGCCGATCGCCTTGCCGCCGAGGTCGGCCTGCGCCTCGATGCGGTAGGCGCCTTCCTTCGCCGGCGTAAATTCCGCGCGGTACTCGCCGGCCGCCTGCTCGACGGCTTCGAGCCGGATCTGCTCGCCTTCGTTGCCGATGACTTCGACCTTGAGATTGGCGTGCGCGGCGGGCGTGTAGTCGTCGTTCAGCACCTGAATGATGAATTCGCTTTTCTCGGCCGGCGCGCGGACGCCGCTCACCGGCTGGATCTGCACCTGCTCGAACATCGGCTCCTGCGCGAGCCAGCGCACGGCGTGGCGGATGAGCTTCAGATGGCTCTGCGGGCTCTCCTTCGCGCCGACCGCGCCGAAGCTCCAGCGCCAGATGTCGTCGCTCATGAGCGCGAGGGTGCGCCCTTTGCCGTAGCGCCCGACCGTGAGCAGGGGCTGACCGCCGCTCGCGCCCTCGGGCGCGGCCTGCAGCAGCGTTTCGCCGCGCGCGCGCAGGATCTGGTTCAGGCTCTTCAGCGGCGGGAGCTTTTTCCACGCGTCCTCGTTCGCCTGCGCGTCGGGGACGAGCCGCGTGATCGGATGCGCCTTGCCCGAAGCGGTGAGCACGCCGCGCGCGCGGGTATCCATTTGATAGCGGCCCTTGCCGTCGAGCTCGACGGGGAGCACGTCGCGCAGCGCGCTGTCGGCGTAGCCGCCGCTGTCGAACGAGCGCGCGCCGCCGAGCATCGCCAGCCCGCCGCCGTCGCGCACGAAATCGCGCACGCGGTCGAGATACATGACGTTGAAATACGAGCGGTAGGAGAAATCGTCGAGGAACACGACGTCGAAGTTCTTTATTTCTTCCAGGAAGATTTCGTCGATCGGAAACGGGATCAGGCTCAATTGATTATCCGGCACGTCGACGACGTCGGTCGGCGTGCGCAGGAAGACGAACGAGACGAGATCGATGAACGGGTCCTGCTTGAGCGCCATGCGGAGGAAACGGTAGTTCCACGCCGGCGAGCCGGAGAGCGTCAGCACGCGGAGCTTGTCGCGCCGCACCTCGACCTTGAATTCCTTGTGATTGTTGTCGGCGATCGCCTCGCCGGGCTGCACCGGCACGTTGACGCTGAAGCTCTGCGCGCCGATTTCTTTCGGCATGTAGGAAAGCGTCACGCGCTGCTCGAAGGCGTCGCCGTCGATTTTGACGTCCTTGGTGGCGATGAGACTTTTGCCGCGGTTGAAGTAGAGCGGCACGGTTTTCCCGGCGAGGCCATACGCCTGAACTATGAGATCGACTTTGAACTCGCGGCCGCGAAAGCCGAACTCCGGCGCGGTCACGTCCGCGAGGCGGAGATCGACGTAACCCTTGCTATCGCCGGCGCCGACGGCGATCACGGGGATCTGCGGCGCCGCGCCTCCCGTGCGCCCCTCGCCGTTGGCGATGCCGTCGCTCACGACCATGATCGCGGCGTTCGCGCCGGCGTCGCGTCCGGCTTCCGTCAAAAGCTCGGCCAAACGCGTGCCCTTGCCGGTCGCCTCGAGCTGCGCGATCGCCGACGGCGCGACCGGCGCGAGCGCCGTGTTGAACTGATAGACGCGGAGATCGTAGTCGCGCTCCAGCCGGCGGATGAGCGGATCGTCGCCCGCGGTGAGCTTCTCCTTCACGGTATCGAGGCGGCTTTTCCCGCTCGGACCGGGCAGGCTCATGCTCTTCGAGGTATCGATCAATAAATTCAGCGGGCGGCGAAGCTTCGTAACGCGCGTCTGCACGAGCCCCGGGCTCAGCAGAAAGAAAACCAGCAGCGCATAGACGATCGCGCGCAGCGCCGTCAGCGGAATCGCCCGGCGCACGCCGAGGCGGCGGCGCAGCCCGATGAATTGATAAGCGATCATGGCGAGCGCGCCGAGCGCGATCAAACCGATCACCCACCAGGAAAGGCCGCCGACGAAATACAGTCGATCCATGAGAAATCTTCTTTATCGCGCGAGCCGCCGGCGAATGAACGGCACGTGGATGAGATCGTCCTTATAATTTTCCGTCATCGCGTAGAGAATCAGGTTAATGCCCAGATGAAACGCGTCGCGGCGCTGCTCCTCGCCGCCGGGCGTGCATTGGTTCACCCAGTTGCCGAGCTGGTCTTTCTCCCACGCGCCGCCGAGGTCGTTCTGGCAATACATGACCGGCGTGCTCGGCCCGACGTTGATGCCTTCGACGTAGGGATGCACCATGCGCGCGCCGCCGATTTTTCTCAGCAAATAAAAGCTCCGCATGGCGGGATGGCCCGCGGGGATGCGCGTGAAATCCTTGTCCGGGAAAATCCGCTTGATCTCGCGGCGGAAGCTCTGATCGAAGCCGTAGCCCGGCTGTCCGAGCGCGTCGTCGGCGAGGAGAAAACCGCCGTAGGAGAGAAAGCGCCTGAGCGTGTCGACCTCCTCGCCGGTGAAAGGCTCGAAATCGTATTTCCCGCTGATGTACAGGAATGGATAGGAGAACAGCTCGGGATCGTTCAGCGCGACCTCGCGGCGCGTCGTCGCCGCCTCGACGCTCGTGCGCTGCATCAATTCTTCGAGCAGTGGGCCGACCGCGAGCGCGTGCGGGTTCCAATCGCCGCCGCGGTATTTGAGCTGCGCGAAGGTAAATTGGATCGGGCGCTGGCGCTCCTGCCCCTGCGCGGCGAAGATGCTTCGCGGCGCGAGCCCCGCGGCGGCGAGACATCCGTAAGACACGAGACGTAAGAACGCGCGTCTATCCATAGAACCTCTGCGCGAGCCAGCCTTCGGAGACGAGCGTGAGAATGAGCACGAGCAGGAGCGGCAGCGCGAGATCGCTCCGGCTGCCGCCCTTCGCGATCTCCTCCACCGGCACGATCGTCGCGCGCGCGGGGCGAAGCCGCGCGGCGAGCTCGGCGTCGCTGATCGCGTCGAGTCGGGACTCCAAAAACGGCGGATTCACGGGATACACCGGCGCGAGCGCCGCCGGCGCGTCTGGCGCGAGCGGCGCCGAGACGCGGTAGATCCCGGCGAAGTCGTTCTCGGCGAACGCCGCGGCGGCCTTGTCGCCGTCGGCGGCGAGCGCGACCTCGCGCTCGCGCTGATCGGGGCGCACGATCTTCAAATTCTTTCCGACGTAGGCGGCGGGCAGGTAAAATTTCTTCGCCTCGCCGACGGCGACGCCGGTTTCGAGCGCGCCCTTTTTACCGCCTTGGAGATAGCTCACCAGCGATTGAACGAGCGGCAGGTACGCCGTCTTTACCGGCAGATCGCTCCAGTCGCGGTCGGCCGCGGTGGCGACAAGCACCACGCGGCCGGTGCCGAACTTCTTCTCGACGGCGAGCGCGTCGCCGTTGCCGAGAGCGACGACCGGCGCCGCGCCCGCGGCGTCGATCCGGTAATACCCGGCGACGCGCGTCGATTTCAGAGAATCCGCCAGGATCGGGTCGGAGAATGCCGCGAGCGCCGGATGCTTCAAATCGATGCGCTCGATCTTTTCCAGCGCGCTGGCGGAGACGAGCCGCTTGTCCTTGAGGCGCGCGGGCAGGATCGACGGCGACGTATCGTACAGCTTGCGGTTGTAATCTTCCGCCTGCACGCGGTCGCCGACAAACACCAGCAGGCCGCCGCCGCGCCGGACGAATTCCTTGAGGCGCGGCAGCGCCGAGTCCGGAATCGCCGGAACGTTGCAGAGAACGACCGCCTGATAGGAATCCAGCGGCGCGGTCGCGAAGCCCTCGGGGATGACTACGGTCGGCACGAACGGCGACGCGCCGCCGCCCTCGGGATTGAGCGCGCGCGTCAGGAAGAACGTCTCGCTCGATACCAGCGAGGTCTGCGGGTCGCCGTCGACGACCAGGACCTTGATCTTGTCTTCGGCTTGCAGCGTGAAGTATTCGCTCGTGCTGCCCGCGAGCCTGTCCTTCTTCAGCGTCACCGCCGCGGTATGGCTGCCGGGGCGCGCCAGCACGAACTGGAAGTTCGCTTCCGTCTCGCCGCGCGGCGCGAGCGCGACGAGCTTCTGCTCCTTCGGCTGATCGTCGACTCTGAGCTGCACCACGAGATCTTTGATCTCGGTCGCGCCGAAGTTCGTGATCACCGCCTGAATCTCCGTCGGCAGGCCGACGTTCACGTCCTGGCCGCGCAGGCGAATTTCGCGGATCGCCGCGTTCGGCGGCGTCTCCTTCGTAGCGACTTTGATGACTTTGACAGGGACCGCCGGATCGTATTGCTTGAGCGCGGCGAGGCTGAAGCGGTCCCAATCGGTCAGCGCCGCGTCGGTCACGACCCAGATCTCTTTTCCCGACGCCGGCTCGCGCAGCACGTCGTAGGCGCGCGCCAGCGCAGCGCCGAAATCGGCGCTGCCGTCGGCGATCTTGACGCCTTCGAGGTCGCGCAGCAAGACATCTTTCTCGCGTTTCAGCCGGATCGGATCCTTCGAGCCCGTGTTGGTCGGAATCAGCGCCGCGCGGTCGCCCGCGCCGAGCGAGGCGAAGAGCCGCGCCGCGGCGTCTTTGGCCTGTTTGAAGCCCTCGCCGTCGCGGCTCCACGTCATGCTGAGCGAGTTGTCGAGCACGAGCGCGACGCTCGACGGGCCGCCGCTCGCGAAAAGCCCGGCGCCGGTCTGGAAGATCGGGCGGGCGAGCAGAAGGACGAGCACGACGATCGCCGCCGTCCTGAGCGCGAGCAGGAGCCAATGGCGCAGCCGCTTGGTGCGCGAGATGCGCTTCTGCGACAGAAGGATGAACTTCACGGCGGGAAAGCGGATGCGCCTGATGCGCCGGCGGTTGAGCAGGTGGATGATCACCGGAAGCGACGCCGCCATCAGGCCGAAGAGATAGAGCGGGTTCAAAAAAAACAGCGACATCGACTAGGCTCTCCAGCCCAAATAGCTCACGAGCGCGCGGTCGAGCGGCGTCGCGGTCGAGACGAGCTGATAATCGATCATGGCCGCGTGGCATTCCTTGCGCACGTGGTCGATGAACTCGTTCACCACGCCGCGGTAGACCTCGCGGATGGTCTGCGGGTCGGCGGTCACTCTGAGGTCGGGCAGCTCGAGGTCCTCGAACAGGATATTGCCGTCGAACGGCAGGTCGATCTCGGCGGTGTCCATGACGTGGAAGACGATCACGTCATGACCGCTGAAGCGAAAGAGCCGGAGGCCGTTGAGAACATTTTCCGTATCGTCGAGAAGATCGGAGACAAGAATCACGAGCCCGCGCCGGTGCATCTTGCCGGCGATCTCCTGGAGAATCTTTCCGGCGTTCGTCTCGCCGGCAGGCCGGTGCGCTTCGAGCGCCCGCAGGATCTCGAAGACGTAGCCGCGCTTCGCGCGCGGCGGCACGAACGCGTCGATCTTGTCCGAGAACGTCGCGACGCCGGCGGCGTCCTGCTGCTTGAGGATCAGATACGCGAGCGACGCGGTCAGGATCGAGGCGTACTCGAACTTGGTCACGCCGTTCGAGCCGTAGTCCATCGAGGCGCTGCCGTCGAGGATCAGCGTCGCGCGCAGGTTCGTCTCGTCTTCGGTCTCCTTGATGAAATAGCGGTCGAATTTTCCGAGCGCCTTCCAGTCGATGCGGCGGATCTCGTCGCCCGGCGAGTATTCCCGGTGCTCCTCGAACTCGACGCTGAAGCCCTTCGAGCGGCTCCGGTGAATGCCGGACATCATCCCTTCGACGACCCAGCGCGCTTTGAGGTAAAGATTCGACAGCCGCGCAAGGACGAGCGGGTCGAAGTAGCTTTTATTACCGTCGGCGGTGGCAGCCATTTTTGACGTTAAACCCCGGTCGCTTCACCAGCTGCGCCGGAGGTAATCCCGCCAGCTGCGCCAGCCTTTGTGGTGACCTTGGTAGGTTGGATTTTTTCGCAATTTCTCCAGATAAGCAACCGTGGCGTCGTCGGCGCCGAGCGCCTTCAGCGCTTCGATCTGATAGCCGAGGCATTCGCGCTCCGCTTCCGGCCCGGTCCAGCAATCGGCCGGCGGCTTCGCGCTCTCGCGCCGCGCGTCGTGATAGAGCTTCGAGTGGTACGCGTCGTGCGCGATCGCGCCGGCGTACCAGAGCGCCGAATGGCTCCACGTCCGCCTACCGACAACGAAGGTCGGGCGATTTTTCTGCGCCCACATGCCGCTGCGGCGGCCCTGCTTGATGATCGCGATGTGGCGCTGGATGTCCGCAAATTGCGGCAGATCCCGCAGAAGCGCCAGCGCTTCCTCGCTGCGCCGGATGAACTCGGAGCGGCCGCGGACTTCGATGCCGGCGATGATCGTGGATTTTCTGAAGAGGAGGTCTGCGAGTGAGCGAAGCAGCGGCAAGCGATGATCTTTAACTACCGCTTCGCTTTCCCGTCTTCCTGCGGCTTCACTTCGGCGAGCAGGCGGCCGATGATATCGAGCGAGGAGAGGCCGTCGGCCTGGGCTTTGAAATTCGGGATGATGCGGTGGCGGAGCACGGAGGGCGCCATCGCCTGGATGTCTTCGATCGAGACGGCGTAGCGGCCTTGAAGAATCGTGCGCGCCTTCGCGCCGAGGATGAGATACTGCGACGCGCGCGGGCCCGCACCCCACTCGATGTAGTCCCTGACGAACTGCGGCGCGGCGCCGTTTTTCGGACGCGAGCTTTGCGTGAGCGCGACGGCGTAGCCGACGACGAAAGGCGAGGCGGGGACGCGCCGCACGAGCTCCTGATAGCGCAGGATCGCCGCGCCGTCCATCACCTTGTTCGGCTTGGGACGGCCGATCGAGGTCGTCTGCATGACGATCTGAATCTCGTCGTCGAACGGCGGATACTGAATCTCGATCTCGAGCATGAAGCGGTCGAGCTGCGCCTCGGGCAGCGGGTACGTGCCTTCCTGCTCGATCGGGTTCTGCGTCGCGAGGACGAAAAACGGCAGCTCGAGCGGAAAGGTCTGCCCGCCGGCGGTGACTTTGTACTCCTGCATCGACTGGAGCAGCGCCGCCTGAGTCTTCGGCGGCGTCCGGTTGATCTCGTCGGCGAGGAGAATATTGGTGAAGACCGGTCCCTGCATGAACTGGAACTTGCGCCGGCCGGTCGCCGGATCCTCCTGAAGAATATCGGTGCCGGTGATATCCGACGGCATCAGGTCCGGCGTGAACTGGATGCGATTGAAGTCGAGATCGAGAATCTCCGCGAGCGTGCTGATGAGCAGCGTCTTCGCGAGGCCGGGGACGCCGACGAGCAGGCAGTGGCCGCGCGAGAAAAGCGCGGTCAGCACCTCTTCGATGACTTTGTCCTGTCCGACGATCACCTTGCCGATCTCCGCGAGCATGGCGTCGCGCTTCGCGGCGAACTCCTCGATCGCGGCGATCTCTTTGTCGTTTATGGCTGTCGACTCCATCGATCGTCTTCCTAACGTCCCCGCGCGAGTCGTTCCAGGTTCGCTTTCGCGCGCTTCGCCTGCTCCTGATCGCCGAGCGCGGCATACGCATCGGCGAGCATCCCGTAGATCTCCGGATTGAAAGGATTGATCTGGAGCGCTTCCTCCAGATCGGCCTTGGCCGCGGCGAATTCCTTGTTCGCGTGGTGGAGGCGGCCGAGCTGAACGTAAGCGCTGACCGAATCCGGATCGAGCTCGAGCGCCTTTTGCAGATGCGGCAGCGCCTCCTGATAGCGCGACTGCCGAATGAGAACCCGCGCGAGTTTCCCGAGAATAATAGGGGAACCCGGGCTTGCCTGCAAGGCGCGGCGATACTCTTCCGTCGCCCCGACGATTCTGCCGCGCTGCTGGAGCTCGTCGCCGAGATGCGTGCGGTTGCGCGCGACGGCGGATTGAATCTCCTTCAGCTCGACGACATCTTCCTGTTCTTTTTGTCCTTCGACGATTTTCAGGCGCCGCACGCGGCTTCCCTCGACCGGCTTGAGCTGCTTGGCCTTCAAGAACTCCTTCCAATCCTTCTCGAACGCGGCGTACGGCTCGGCGAGGACCTTCTCGATCGCCTCGGGCGTCGGCCGCGTTTTCACGACGGCCAATAGGTCGCGCGGGCCCCCCTCGCCCTTGCGGCTCACCAGAAAATCGACGGCGGACGCCGCCTCGGCATAGGCGAGCTGCACCTGCTCGGGCGTATCCAAGTAAATCAGCGACGGCTCCATTTTCTTGAAGCCGACGAAGCTGTTTTTGTCGAGCGCGTGCGCGAGCAGGGTCTGATTCGCGGGCGAGAGATAATCGAGCGCGGCCTTCGCCTTGTCTGTCCTGCGCCACAAAGTCTCGTAGTAGCGCGCGAGGCCCTCGTGCAGCCATATCGGCGTCTTGTTGTCGCTCGCCCCGACGATGACGTAGTGCGCGTACTCGTGGCTCAGCGAATCGAGCCAGCGGTAGCCTTGGAGCAGCACCCGCGGCGAGATGATCATCACCTTGTTGAACTTGCAGATGCCGACGGCGCCGGTCTCCTCGATATCGCGGCGCGACAGTGTCGAGATGCCGTTGAACGAGAGCGAGTCGGGAGCGATCTCGACGCGGACTTTCTCGGCCGGCATATAGCCGAGGGTCTGACCGAGGATGCGGTAGCTTTTTTCCAGCGTGTCGAGCGCATACGGCGCGAGCAGGCCGTCCTTGGCCTCATCGAGGTAGAGGAGGAAGTGCTCGCTCTCGTAGCGCTTCATCTTCCCGACGATGTCGCGCGAGCGCTGCGTGCGGATGCGGAGCGCCTGGCGCCTCTCGTTCGCCGAATCGCCGGCGAGCGCCTGCTCGGCGAGCCGGGCCGCCTCGTCGTAGTGGCCCTGGTAGAACGCCACCTCGGCAGCGAGCGCGAGCGCGTCGGCCGAGCGCGGAGATTCCTTCAGCAGCGCGGCGGAGATTTTCTCCGCCTCGCCGATGCGCCAGGCCTCGAGGCGCTCCTCGGCCTCGGCGACGCGCGGGTTCGCCTCCGCACCCGGCTTTGCTTCGGCGGCGAAGGCGGACGGCGGTCGCGTTAACGCGGCGAAAAAAAACGCCAACGCGCAGGCGGGTACGTAAGCGACGGATGCTCTGCGGAAAATGTCGAATTTCAAGACGAACTACTCTGAGAGATTTTTGAAATAGTTCTCGATCTGCTCTTTCATCTGGCGCGGCACGCCCTGCTTGAGCGACTCCAGAATTTCCTCGCGGAAACTCCGCGGCGCGCGATAGTCTTCTTTGCCCGGCAGGCGGAATTTCTCGGTGTCGAGGCCGGTCATGCCGCCCTCGGCGTCGAACTGCGGCAGCTGCGGAATCCCGGGCAGCGGCACGAGCTCGCCGGACGGCAGCATGCGCCCCATTCTGAAAAGGCGCGACACCGCCATGCGCCCGAGCTGCCCGCGCTGCGCCATCTGCTGCATGGCGCTCTGCATCTGCTGCTGCGACTGCGAAAGCTGTTCGAGCGCGCGCCGCTCCGGCGGCACGGCGCCCTTGGAGTCGAGCTCGCCGAGCCGTCCTTGCGCGTTGCCCATCGAGCCGCCGGCTTCCTTGATGTTCTTCGTGATCTGCGGATCGAGAGAGGGGAAGAGCTGGAACAGCGACTCTAATTTCTCGTGCAGCTGGTCGGTCCGTTGCTTGAGCGCGCCCTGGCGGCGCTCGAGGTCGCGCAGACCGCTCCGCTCGGAGTCCTTGAGCTCCGCGGCGGGAATACCGAGCAGCGCGTCGAGCTCGCTCTTCAAGTCTTTCAGGCTCGCCTGCGCCTGACCGGCTTTGGCCTCCTGCTGCGGCGCGCGTTTTTTGTCGAGCTCCTTTTGCGTCAGGCCCATGATTTCATCGAAGCCGGAGAAATCCTTCCTAAGCAGACGCCCGATCATCTCCTTCACGAGATTGTTGACGGTCGCATCGTCGAGCGCGTCCTCACGCGGCGGACCGCCGCCTTCGACGTCCGGGAAGGCCTCGGCCATGCGCGAGAGGTCGCGGTTCGCTTTCTGCATGAAGCGCTCGAGCTTTTCCTTGAGCACGTTCTCGCGCTCGGTGAGCGCGCGCCGGTTCGCGGCCTCCGTCTCGACGAGCAGGTCCTGCTGCTCGCGTGCCAGCTGCTGCAGCTCGTTGGCCGAGCGCATCATCTCGCCCTGCATGCGCCCCATGCTCGAAGACATCGCGGACTGGTTCGCGTTCTGGAGCGCCGCGACCATCGACGCCATCTGGTTGAACAGCTCGCGCGCGAGCTGCATGGCGCCCTCGATGTCGCCTTGCGCCAGCTTCTTGCGAATCTCGTCCATCATGCGCTGCATGTCGCCGAAATTGAGCCCCTGAAGCGCCTCGCTATTGACGAAATCGTCCGGCAGCTGGGTCGCCATCTGCGAGAGCGAGCGCTGGAGCGAGTTCAAGAGGTTCGCCATCTGCGAAAGCTGCTTTAGGATGGCGTCGAGATTCTTGTCTCCGCTCTGAAGCTTGTCGAGGGCATCCATGAGCCGCTCCTGGCTCTTCATGAGGTCGCGCGCGGAATTGGCGACCTCCTCGGCCTTGAGGCGTTTGCCGATATCCTCCGCGAGCATCGACATGCGCTCGAGCTCGGTCGAGACGTCGTCGCGCGCCTTTTCCTTTTCTTCGCCGGTCGCCTGCGCTTCGCGCTGCAAGAGATCATTCTTGGTGTATTCGAGGTTGCGCTTGAGCGCTTCCAGATCCGAATAGGTGGCGAAATCGGTGAGGCGGTCTTTCGCGCTCCGCTTCATGAGCTCTTCGATGCTCTTCGACATGTCGCCGAGCTTTTTCTCGAAAGCCGAGTCGGCGTTCTTATCGGCCGGCCGCTCCAGATGCTCGCCGAGGGCATCCATCATCTTGTTCGAAAGATCGCGGATCGTCTCGGCGACCTGCTGGTGCTCGCCGCGGATATTCTTGAGCGTGAGGCGCAAGCCGCGCGAGACGCCGATCTTCGGCCCGGAGATCGTGTCGTTGTCCCGCACTTCAATATTGTAGATCGCTTCGCTTCCTTCGCTAAGGCCGAGGCGGCCGAGGTCGATGTCGAAGCGCTCGCGGGGAATCAGCTTCTTTACGCTGTCGAGCCTGATGGGGATTTTTTCCTCGCGGCCGCCGACCTTGACGACGAGCGCGGCTTCTTGAATGCCGAAATCGTCGCGCGCGGTGAATTCGAGCGACAGGGTCTCGTCGCCGTTGACTTCGAGATCCTCCGTCGGTTTGAGGATCTCGACCGTCGGGAAGCCGTCGGGGCGTATGCGGATGTCGTAGGCGATCGGATGGTTGTGGAACCCGAGCGCGTCCTCGACCTCGATGTGATAGCGGCCGGATTGGAACATCACGAGATTGCCCTGCAAGGTTTTGCCGTCGATTTTGAGCGGCACTTCTTTGCCCTGATCGAGGACGAGCTTCGCCTTGACGACTTCCTTGCTAGTCTCGGCCTCGAGGCGCACGGTCGAGCCGCGCAGTCCTTCGAGGTTGCCGCCCTGGATACTTTCCGCCGCGAGGCCGGTGTAGTTGGGCGGATAGAGCGTCGCGCGCAGATTGCCGACCTCCGGGGGATCGACCGCTTCGAGCCGGTAGCTAGGCGAAGAGAATGTTCCAGCGACGGCGCGATACGAAAAGCTCTCTTTCACGTCGTTCAGCGTCGCGGTGAATTTGCCGCCGCCTGCGGCTTCCATTGTAAGCCGCTCGGGCGCCGCGCCTTCGCGCGCGACCCAGAGATCCATCGTTTTCGGAATCGCGCCCGCTGCCGTGGCCTGCAGCGTCACGGCGTCGCCGCGCGCGATGCGCATGCCCTTGGGCGCGAGATCGATCCGCGTCTCCGAGGGCGGGATGTCCTTCAGCGGATGCGCGAGCAGGCTGAAGGTGTCGCTCACGGAGGACGGATTGAACAGCACGACCGCGAGCACCGGCACGAAGAGAATCGCGAGCAGCCGGCCCTTGGCGAACGCCGGCCCGGTGCTGACGAGCTCCTCGGCCTTGAGCGAATGAATTTGCCGCCGCGTCGAGCGCAGCAGCGCGAGGATCATCGACGCGGAAATCTCGGCCGGCCGCTCGGGCCGGGCGATTTCGGGATAGAGCTGGAGCGAGTTGATGAGGTTGTTCTTGAGCTGCGGGCATTGCCGCTCGATGTAGAGCGCCGCCCATTCATTGGACACGCGCCGCCACAGCTGAAAGACCGTCCACGCGAGCGGCGCGATCAAAGCCGCGGCGGCGAGCACGGTGTAGATCGCCGCCGCGTATGGGAAGAAATGTTTGATTTCCTTGACCGCGAGACCGAGCGAGAAGAGCAGCACGACCGCGATGCCGAAAAGGCACAGCCCTTCGAGCGCTTTGACGGCGCGGAAACGGCCGATGAAGCGGCGCAGAAACGAAGCTAGTTCGGTGTACTCTTCCTGACCCATGGCGTTCCGACCTTCGTCATCTTACTCTCCGTACTTTGGCTTGTCTACGCTGCGCACCGTGCGAAATGCGGCGCTTTCTGCGCGGGCTTCGGACGGGCTCGAACGGTTGGCAAGCCGCGGTTTCTTATGGTATGCAAATGGTTTAATCCCGCACCGGAAATCAAATCGAGAAAGGAATATTAGAGGAATGTCTGAGCCGACAGCCGAGGAATACTACCTCCATGACGAATACGACGACGAAGAAGGCGATGAGATGCCGATGGACGAAGACCACCCGATGTGGAAATCGGAGCGGATCCAGCTCACATCGGTGGGAATCGACATCGGCTCTTCCACGTCGCATCTGATTTTTTCCCGCCTGCTGCTGCGGCGCCAGGGCATCGCGCTCTCCAGCCGCTTCGTCGTTGTCAAACGCGAGATATTGCACGAGTCGCCGATTCTGCTGACGCCGTACGTCGACAAGACGACGATCGACACCAACAAGCTGCGCGATTTCATTCGCGAGTCGTATCAGAAAGCCGGCGTCACGCCGAAGGACATCGACACCGGCGCGGTCATCGTCACCGGCGAGGCGGCGAAGAAGAAAAACGCCGACGCGATCGCCGAGCTCTTCTCCACCGAGGCGGGCAAATTCGTCTGCGCGACCGCCGGCCACAATCTCGAGGCGATTCTCGCCGCCTACGGTTCGGGCGCGGTGCATCTCACCATGCACGAAGGCAACAACTACACCGTCATGAACGTCGATATCGGCGGCGGCACGAGCAAAGTCGCGATCACGCAGAACGGCAAGGTCGTCGATACATGCGCCGTCGAAGTCGGCGCGCGGCTCGTCGCGATGGACGAGCAGGGCAAGATCAACCGGCTGGAAGACACAGGCGTAAAGATCGCCAAACAGGCCGGCATCGATCTCAAGATCGGCGGCACGATGAGCGACGGCGAAAAAGAAAAAATGTCCGAGCTGCTTTGCGATTCGCTCTTCGCGGTCCTCGAGCGCGGCAAGCTCTCGCCGTTCGTCCAGAACCTGCTGCTCACGCCCAATCTCGATTACACCGACAAAGTCGACGCCATCATGTTCTCAGGAGGCGTCTCGGAATACATCTACGGGAACGAGAAGCGGAATCTCGGCGATCTCGGCAACCAGCTCGGCCGGCGCGTGCGCGAGGCGGCGGAGAAGTTCGGGAAGAAAATCCCCCTCAAGAACCCCGACGTGCGCATTCGCGCGACCGTCATCGGCGCGTCGCAGTACACTGTTCAGGTGAGCGGCAACACGATCTACCTGTCACACCCCGATCTCCTGCCGCTGCGGAATCTTCAGGTCATCACGCCGGAGTTCGAGCAGGTCGAGCCGCTTACGCCGGGCGCGGTCACTGCGGCCGTTACGAAGGCGCTCCAGCGCTTCGACATCGACGGCGAGCGGCCCGTCGCGCTCGCGCTCCACTGGGAGCTAGGCCCGTCGTATCCGCTCATCCGCAATCTTGCGCAGGGCGTCGCCGACGCGATGAAGGACCACGTCGACAAGGGACAGCCGCTGGTGCTTGTTTTCGACGCCGACATCGCGAAGCTCGTCGGCAACATTCTCGAAAGGGAGCTGTTGACGGGCGCCGGCATCATCTCGATCGACGGCATCGACTTAAAGGATTTCGACTTCGTCGATATCGGGGAAGAGTTGCCCGATGCGCGCGCGGTTCCGGTCGTCATCAAGTCGCTGATTTTCCGTCACACGGAGACCGGCCGCGGGCACCATCATCACCATCATCATCACCACGACGATTAGGCGGACTTAAACGCGGGAGGCCCGCGCGCGGCGCTCAAAATGCGCGAGGTTGTAAAAGACATCTTCACCTGGCCTTGGTTTTCCGAGCCGCACGGCTATAACTTCAACGGCCATTTGATCGTCCACCCGGACGGCAACCTGGTTATCGATCCGGTCGAGCCCGGCGCCGACGACCTGGCGGAAATCGAGCGCCGCGGCGCCGCCCGCACTATCATTACGAACCGCAATCACTCGCGCGCGGCGAATATCGTGCGCGAGTGCACCGGGGCGCGCACCGCGATCCATCCCGCCGACGCGCCGCATGCACGCAAGGAAGGCGCGGTGATCGATGACGACCTCCGCGCCGGCGCCAAGATCGGCCCGCTCGTCATCGTCGCCGCCGCCGGGAAATCGCCCGGCGAAATCGCGCTGCACTGGCCCGACCGACGGATTCTGATCGTCGGCGACGCCGTCATCGGCAATCCGCCCGGCCGCTGTTCGCTTTTGCCGGAAAAGGTCATCGACGATCTGCCGCGGCTCCGGCAAAGTGTGGAAGCGCTGCTCGTGCTCGATTTCGATATTCTCCTTACGGGTGACGGCGAGCCCGTCCTGAGAGACGCCAAGGACCGTCTCGAGGAGCTCGTGGCCAAGTTCCCGCCCTGAGACGTCGGTCGCTGTCGCTTTAATATCCTCTCACCCCTCGAACCCTCATAACCGGCCCGATAATTGCTGAATCCACCGGATGAATAGCCGGATTTTCGCGAAAAATGCGAATTTCCAGGGTTTTCAGCGCCAAGAAGGTACAACGAGTACCAAGATTTAACGCCTGAGTGCCAAGAATTGTACTCATAGGCGCTGACATTCGGAGGCCGTAAACGATGGATATAGCCCAATTACTTGCCTTCGGCGTGGAGCAGGGGGCCTCGGACTGTCATTTGAGCTCCGGCGAGCCGCCCATGCTCCGCATCCACGGCGATCTGAAAAAGCTCGAATACGCTCCGTTGACCAAGGAGCAGGTCCACGCGATGGTCTACGACATCATGAACGACGCGTTGCGGAAGACCTTCGAGTCGACGCTGGAAGTCGACTTCTCGTTCGAGCTCGGCGACATCGCGCGTTTCCGCGTCAACGTTTTCATGCAGCGCAAGGGCGAGGGCGCGGTCTTCCGAACGATTCCCTCCAAGGTTCTGACCCTCGAGCAGCTCGGGATGCCGCCGATTCTCAAGAAGCTTTGCGACAAAGAAAAAGGACTGATTCTGGTCACCGGCCCGACCGGATCCGGTAAATCGACCACGCTCGCGGGGATGATCGATTATCTCAACGAAGACTTCGAAGGGCACATTCTCACGGTCGAAGACCCGATCGAGTTCACGCATGTGTCGAAGAAATGTCTGGTCAACCAGCGCGAGCTAGGTTTTCACACGCACTCATTCGCCAACGCGCTCCGGGCGGCGCTGCGCGAAGACCCGGACATCATCCTCGTCGGCGAAATGCGCGACCTCGAAACCATCCAGCTCGCGCTGACCGCTGCCGAGACCGGCCACTTGGTCTTCGGCACGCTGCATACTTCCAGCGCGCCGAAGACGGTCGATCGTATCATCGACGTCTTTCCGCCCAGCCAGCAGGCGCAGATCCGGGCGCAGTTCGCGGAATCGATCGAAGCCGTCATCACCCAGACGCTGATGAAGAAAAAGACCGGCGACGGCCGCGTCGCGGCGCTCGAGATCATGACCGGCACGACCGCCATCCGCAATCTCATTCGCGAGGGCAAGATCCACCAGATCCCCGGCACGATGCAGGTGAGCCAGAAGGACGGCATGCAGACGATGGACATGGCGCTGGTCGATCTGGCGACTCGCGGCGTCGTTACGCAGGAGGAGGCGCAGTCGCGCAGCATGACGCCGAATCTCTTCGGCGCCGGCGCGTTCGGCGTCGGCGGCGTCGCGGCCTCGCGCGGGCGGGCTTAAATCGGGACGGTACAATCATAAGGAGAGCGGTATGTCGGAAGCGAGCATCAACCTCACGGACTTTTTGGGCGTCATGGTGGAGCGGAACGCCTCGGACATTTACCTTACGGTCGCGAGCCCGCCGATGTACCGCATCCAGGGCATCGTCCAGCCCATCGGCGAGCACGTGTTCACGCCCGAGGAGCTCGAAGAGCTCGCCAAATCGTTCATGAACGAGCGGCAATGGTCGCAGTTCGCCGAGCACATGGAGATGAACCTCGCGCTCTCCTACCGCAAGCTCAGCCGCTTTCGCGTCAACGTTTTCCGCCAGCGCGGCTCGGTCGGCATCGTCATCCGCCGCATCAAGACCGAGATCGAGACGCTCGACGAACTCGGCCTGCCGCAGATTTTAAAAGACATCTCGATGACCAAGCGCGGCCTCGTGCTCGTCGTCGGCGCAACCGGCTCGGGTAAATCGACCACGCTCGCCGGCATGATCGACCACCGCAACACCAACGCGCCGGGTCACATCGTCTCGGTCGAGGACCCCATCGAATTCATCCACCGGCACAAGAAGTCGATTGTCAACCAGCGCGAGCTGGGATTCGACACCGACACGTTTTCCGACGCGCTGAAAAACGCGATGCGCCAGGCGCCGGATGTCATCCTGATCGGCGAAATCCGCGACGCCGACACGATGGAAGCGGCCATCACGTTCGCCGACACCGGCCATCTCTGTCTCGCGACGCTGCACTCAACCAACGCCAACCAATCTTTCGAGCGTATCCTCAACTTTTTTCCCGAGTCGCGCCATCCGCAGGTCATGATGCAGCTTTCGCTCAATCTCCGCTGCATCATCTCACAGCGACTGGTGCCGGGCGTCGACGGCAAGCGCGTCGCCGCGATTGAAATTCTGATGGATACGCCGCGCATCAAGGAACTCATCAAAAAAGGCCAGGTCGACGTCATCAAAGAGGCGATGGAGCAGGGCATCCAGGAGGGCTGCCAGACGTTCGACCACGCGCTCTTCATGCTCTACAAAGAAGGCAGAATCAGCCTCGAGCAGGCGCTGATTCACGCCGACAGCGCGAACAACCTGCGCATCAAGACCAAGCTGGAAGGCCTCCGCGGCGACGACGCCATCGATAAACTGCTGGACGAGGACGCCGCGCCGACGAGCGAAAAGCCGGCCGGGCCGATGCACATTCAGGGACTGCGAAGCGTGAACAGTCCGTTTCGAAAGCTTTAATTTCGCTCCACCCAACGGGTCCTTCGCGCTTCGGCGCGGAGGACCCTCCCTCCCCCAACGACAACTTCTTGCGCGAATTCTCGCTCCGCTGCCGCGCTCCGCGCGCGTCGGGTTGACACCTATTTTCTTCGTATGCTAGCTCACCAACAGTGCGGCGGAAGGGGAACGAGCAATGGCGCTGAGCTTCGAAGAGAACGAGACTCTCACGCGCGTCGGCCGCGGAACGCCGGGCGGCGAGATGCTGAGACGCTACTGGCAGCCGATCGCCTTGTCGCGCGAATTGAAGAACCGGCCGCTCAAGCGGCGGCTGTTGGGCGAAGACCTCGTGCTGTTCCGCGACGATCGCGGCCGCCCGGGTCTCTTGACGCTCCGCTGCGCGCATCGCGGCACCTCGCTCGCGTTCGGCCACGTCGAGGACGGCGGGCTCCGCTGCTGCTATCACGGCTGGCTTTACGACGTCGAAGGCAAAGTCCTCGAACAGCCGGGGGAGCCGGCCGACAGCAGCTACAAAGGCCGCGTCCGCCAGCCCGCATACAAGGTGCAGGAGCTTGCCGGCATCGTCTTCGCGTATCTCGGCCCCGATCCCGCGCCGCTGCTGCCGCGCTACGATGTCCTCGTCAGAGAGGACGGCGTGCGCGCGCTCAACGCGCGCATCGTCCACTGCAACTTCCTGCAAATGGTCGAGAACAGCGTCGATCAGCACCATTTCAAATGGCTCCATCGTACGCCCAAGACGCGTCTCTGGCGCGACGAGAAGCTCACTTCCGAGGCGAAGGAGTGGGGAATTCTCGACACGTTTACCCGCCGCGTCGGCGACGACTATTACCGCACCATCAGCCTCTTTCTCATGCCGAACATGAACAAGGTCGGCTATCACCTGCCGGAGGATCACCCGGCGGCGTTCGCCGCGACCCACGAAGGCTACGAGGCGCTCCGCTGGCGCGTCGCGATCGACGATACCAGCACGATGCACTTCACGCTCTACTTCGGGCCGCTTGTCGACGGCAAGCCGCCGCGCCGCATGCCTGCCGACCAGAGCGAGCAGGGACTGCTCGACAGCGTGCCGGGAAAATACCGCTGGGACGAGGAGACCGGCTGGATCGCGCGCGGCGACCAGGACCGCTGCGCGCAGGAGAGCCAGGGGCCGATCTTCGATCGGACGTCCGAGCATCTCGGCGTCTCCGACGAGGGCGTCATTCTGCTGCGCCGCATGTTGAAGCAATCGATCGACGCGGTGAGGAGCGGTCAGGACCCCATCGGCATTATTCGCGATCCGGAGAAAAACAACCTTCGTCTGGTGCCCGGCGAATATAAGCTCGAAGGAGCGGAGCTGGCCCATGCCGCCGTATAAAACGGCGCTCGTGGCGCTGACGCTCGGCGCCGCTTTCTTTGCCGCGCAGCATGTTTCCATCGCTGCGGAGAGCTTGGAGCAGGTCACGGCGGCGGCGAAAAAGGACGGCGAAGAACTGATTTTCGTCGCCGGCTCGCAGACCTTCGGCGGCCGCAAAGGCATGAACGAGATCGAGGGCGCGTTCCAAAAAAAATTCGGCCTCAAGCTCCGCATCAACTTCGCCGCCGGCCCGGACATGAACGCGCGGGCCGCGCGGCTCATTACGGAATTCAAGGCGGGCAGAAAGTCGTCCTCCGATTTCTTCCTCGGCTCGCAATCGCATTTCGCTCTCCTGCACAAAGAAAACGCGCTCGAGACGGTGAATTGGTCGGGGATTTTTCCCTGGCTTACGAAAGAGATGGAGCTTTTTGCCGGGCAAACGGTGCTCGTCTACACATCGCCCAACGGCATCATTTATAACTCCAGTCTGATCCCGAAAGATAAAGTCCCGAAAAACTATCTCGATCTAGTCGATCCGCGGCTCAGCCCGACGTGGGCCGGGAAGATGGCGATCCCGCCGTACGTCGCCTGGCTCGCCGAATTGTCGCTCGTCTGGGGACCTGAGAAGGTAAAGGATTTCGCGCGCAAGGTCGTCGCGCTTTCCGCCGGGCGCTTGCGCTACAACGAGGAGGAGCGCGTCGTCAGCGGCGAATTTCCCATTATGGCGAACATCGGCGGCGCGCTCGAGCACATGTGGGATTGGCAGCCGAAGGGCGCGCCGCTCGTCGCGGTGCCCGGGCTCAACCCGATCAACACCGATTATTTCCAGCTCGGCGTGCCGAAAAATTCCGCGCACCCGAATCTCGCCAAGCTCTTCGTCGCGTTCATGATATCGAAGGAAGGCCAGGCGCTCCTGCAAAAGAACGAATCGCGCAGCTCGCATCTCGTCGAAGGCACGATGATGGCAAAGTACCTGCGCGACAACCGCGTCGCGCTGCAGGAACCCAAGCAGTCGATCGACTATTATCTCAAGAGCGAGACCGGCGAGGGGCTCAAGTTCAAGGAAGAGCTCGCGAACATACTCAAGCAATAAAATTTCAAGAGGTCGTCATGCTGTCGCGTGAAGAGAACGATTTATTGACTCGTGTCGGTCCGGGCACGCCGGCCGGCGAGATGCTGCGCCGCTATTGGCATCCGATCGGCTTCGCCGCGGAGCTGAAAAAGCGTCCGTTGAAGAAGCGGCTGCTGGGCGAAGACCTCGTGCTGTTCCGCGACGACGCCGGCAAGCTTGGTTTGCTTACGCTGCGCTGCGCGCACCGCGGCACGTCGCTGGAGTTCGGCCATATTGAGGACGGAGGAATCCGCTGCTGCTACCATGGCTGGCTCTACGCCGTCGACGGCCGCGTCATGGAACAGCCCGGCGAGCCGCCTGAGAGCAATTTCAAAGACCGCGTGCGCCAGCGCGCCTATAAGGTCGAGGAGCTGGGCGGCGTCATCTTCGCCTATCTGGGGCCCGACCCCGCGCCGCTCCTGCCGCGCTGGGACGTGCTCGTACGCGAGGACGGCGTGCGTGCGCGCCAGGGGCGGCTCGTGCATTGCAATTTTTTTCAGATGATCGAGAACTCCGTCGACCAGCACCATCTCAAATGGCTGCACCGCACCGCGTCGACGCCGACGTGGGACGACGGCGAGATCAATCCACAGCCTTTCGACTACGGCATCGTCAACACCTACACGCGGCGCGTCGACGGCAAGAAATGGGCGCACGTCAATTACTTCGTCTTCCCGACGATGAACAAGACCGGCAACGTCGAGGAAGGCCATCCGACGGAGCACCGCGCGAGCAGCGCGGGCGAGGTGATGCGCTGGCGCGTGCCGGTGGACGACACGTCCTCGATGCATTTCACCGTCGAGTTCGGCGCTGCCCGCGACGGCCAGACCGTCAAGATTATGGAAGACCGGTCTGAGCAGGGCATCGTCGATACCAAGCACGGCGTCTACCGCTGGGACGACTCGATCGGCTGGTTCGCGCGCGCCGACCAGGACCGCGCCGCCCAGGAAAGCCAGGGAGCGATCTACGACCGCTCGACGGAGCACTTGGGCGCGACCGACAAGGGCGTCATCCTGCTGCGCCGGCTTTACCGCGAATCGATCGAGGCGGTCCAGAACGGGCGCGATCCGATCGCCGTCGTGCGCGACCCGGCGAAGAACGAAATGATCCGGCTCGTGCCGCACGAAGATCTATTGGATTAGGCGGAGCGTTGAAGAACATCCCGCGAAGCTGTCTCCCGGCATTTTTGCTGCTCGCGCTGGCCGTTTCCGCGGCGCGCGCCTCTACCATCGATGAAATCGTCGCCGCCGCGAAGAAGGAAGGGGAATTCAACTTCATCGCCGGCGCGCAGACCTTCGGCGGCAAGAAGGCGATGGCGGAGATCGAGGAGGCCTTCAACAGGAAGTACGGCTTGAAGGCGCGCATCAACTTCGCCGCCGGACCGGATATGAACGCGATGGCCGCGCGCGTGATCACCGAGGCGAAAAGCGGCAGCAAGTCTTCGACCGATTTCTATCTCGGCTCGCAGTCGCACTACGCGCTGCTGCATCAGCAGAACGCGCTCGAGAAAGTCGACTGGTCCGGGACGTTCCCTTGGATCAAGAAAGAGATGGAGATCTACCCGCGCGAAGGCGTGCTCGTCTACACGTCGCTCCGCGGCATGAGCTACAACTCGACTCTCATCCCGAAGGACAAAGCGCCGAAGCGCTACGAAGACCTCGTCGACCCGCGTCTCTCGCCCGCGTGGGCGGGAAAGCTCGCGATCCCGCCATACGTCTCGTGGCTCGTCGAGATGTCGATGATCTGGAGCGAGGAGAAGGTGAAGGACTTCGCGCGCAAGCTGATTCCGATGTCGGTCGGGCGGCTGCGCTACAACGAAGAGGAGCGCATTGTCAGCGGCGAGTTCGCGATCACCGCCAACATGGGCGGCGCGATCGAGCAGATGTGGAAATGGCAGGCGAAAGGCGCGCCGCTCGTCGCGGTGCCCGGCTCGACACCGGTGCTGCCGTCGTATTTTCAGCTCGGCGTGCCGCGCAGCTCCGCGCACCCCAACCTCGCGAAACTATTCGTCGCCTTTCTCGCGTCGAGAGAAGGGCAGGCGCTGCTCGAAAAGCATGAATTCGTCTCGTCGCATCTGGTCGAGGGGACGAAGATGGCGCGCTATGTGAAGGAGAGCGGGATCAAGCTCCAGGAGGCGAAGGAATCCATCGCGTTCTATCTCAAGGGCGAGGACAGCGGCCTGCAGTTCAAAGAAGAATTGGCGAAGATGCTGAAGCTTTAGGAGGAAGTTGCGATGCTGTCGAAAGAAGAAAACGAGCTGCTGACGCGCGTCGGTCCCGGCACGCCGGGCGGCGAGATGCTTAGGCGCTACTGGTGGCCGGTCGCTTTCAGCGAGCAAGTCACGCAAAAAAGCCGGCCTGCGAAAGTGCGATTGCTCGGCGAGGATCTCGTTTTGTTCCGCGCAGGCAACGGCAGGCTCGGGCTCCTCGGGCTTCACTGCTCGCACCGCGGGACGTCGCTCGAATTCGGGCGCGTGGAAGAGTGCGGCATCCGCTGCTGCTATCACGGCTGGCTCTACGATCTCGCCGGCAAATGCGTCGAGCAGCCGACGGAGCCGGAAGGCAGCACGTTCAAGGACCGCATCCAGCATCCGGCCTACAAGGCCGAGGAGATCGGTGGCTTTGTCTTCGCCTATCTCGGTCCCGAGCCCGCGCCGCTGCTTCCGCGCTACGATCTTTTCTCGCGCGAGGACGGCGAGCGGCATCTCGGCGCCGGCGAGGACTGTTGCAACTGGCTCCAGCGCGCCGAGAACTCCGTCGATCAGACCCATCTCGTCGCGCTCCATGCGCCGGAATATCCGCACATGGCGCTCAAGCGCCCGGAGATCGACTGGGAGCGGCGCGACTACGGCGCGAAAATTTCCATGCACGTGCCGGGCGTCACGAAGCCGAAATTCTCGCACTGGATATTCCCGTCGCATACGCGGCACACCACCGCGCGCAAGGGGCGCCGGCCGGACCACGCGATCCGCTTCCGCGTGCCGATGGACGACACCAAGACCATGACATTCTGGCTGCGGTTCTATCCATATACGGAGGAGGAGCGCGGCAAGCCGTTCGTGATGAAGACGCTGGGCTACGACAACGACAAGCCGGGCGTTTACGACCGCGTCGACGACGGCTGGTGGGGCATCGCGTCGCACGACCAGGACCGCGTCGCGCAGGAGAGCCAGGGGCTCATTTACGACCGCTCGACGGAGCACCTCGGCGCGTCGGACCAGGGCGTGATCATGCTGCGCAATATGCTGAAAGAATCGATTGACGCGGTGCGCGACGGTAAAGACCCGGTCTGGATCATCCGCGACCCGCGGCAGAACGAGAATATCAGCTTCGACGCGAGCATGCAGGAAATCGCCGCGCTGGGATAATTCGCATTATGCAAACACTCGCGATCATCATCGCCGCGCTCATCTGGCTAGCTCTCGCGACTTCTTCGTCGCGCGCGGCGGAAAGCGTCGAGCGCCTCGTCGCCGGCGCGGCGAAGGAAGGCGAGCTCGTCTTCGTCGCCGGATCGGAGACGTTCGGCGGCCGGAAAGGCTTCGGAGAGCTCGGCGCGGCGTTCAACAAGAAATTCGGTCTCAACACGAAGATCAATTTCGCCGCCGGGCCCGAGATGAACTCGATGGCGGCGCGCGTCATCACCGAGGTGAAGGCGGGCCGTGCCTCGACCGATTTTTATCTCGGGTCGCAGTCTCACTACGCGCTGCTGCACCAGGAAGGCGTCCTCGAGCCCGTCGCATGGAGCGCGACCTTCCCCTGGATCACGAAAGAAATGGAAGTGCTGCCGGCCGAGAGCGTGCTCGTCTATACGTCGCTCAACGGCATCATCTACAACTCGACCCTTATCCCCAAGGACAAGACGCCGAAAAGTTACGCCGATCTCGTCGATCCGAAGCTCAGTCCCGCGTGGGCGGGCAAAATCGCGATCCCGCCGTACGTGCAGTGGATGGCCGATCTGTCGCTGCTCTGGGGGCAGGAGAAGGTGAGAGACTTCGCGCGCAAGCTCGTCCCGCTCTCGGGCGGGCGGCTCCGCTACAGCGAAGAGGAGCGCGTCGTCAGCGGGGAGTTTCCTATCATGGCGAACATCGGCGGCGCGCTGGAGCATATGTGGATGTGGGAGAAGAAAGGCGCGCCGCTCGTCGCTGTCACCGGCTCGTCGCCGCCGATCACGTCTTATTTCCAGCTCGGAGCGCTGAAAAAATCCGCGCACCCGAACACGGCGAAGCTTTTCGTCGCCTTCATGATGTCGAAGGAAGCCCAGACGATCATCGAGAAGTACGACGGCCGCACCACGCATCTCGTCGAAGGCACGCGGCTGGCGAAATATCTTTCGGCCAACCGCATCAAGCTGCAGCCGCCGGCCGAGGCGATGGCGGCATACATCAAGAGCGAAGGCGGCGACGGGCTGAAATTCAAAGAAGAGCTCGCGAAGATGCTCAAGCAGTGAAGGCCGCCGCCGCACATTTCGACGGAAAATTGATTCTAGCCGGCGTCGCCGGCGCGGCGGCGCTCGCGATCCTCGGACTGCTCGGCACGATCGTCTGGATGAGTCTCCGCACCGGCGTGCCCGGCCAGGCGTCGGGCTACACTTTCACCAATTACTTTACACTCATCGGCGATCCGTACATGTACCGCGTCATGTGGACGACGCTCCGATTCGCCGCCGTGACGATCGGCATCGCGATCCCGCTCGGGCTCGTCTTCGCCTGGCTCATCGAGCGCACGGATTTGCCGCACAAGGCGCTCGCGATGAGCCTGCTCGGCATCGGCATTCTGTTCCCGACTTTCCTGAAGGCGATGGGTTGGGTGTTTCTGCTTCATCCGCGCATCGGCGTGATCAATATTATTTTCATGCAGATGTTGGGTCTCACGGCCGCGCCGCTCAACATCGCGACGGTCGCGGGCATCGGCTTCGTCGAAGGGCTCACGCTTGCGCCGCTCGCTTACGTGATGATCTCCGCTGCGCTCCGCGGCATGAACCCGGCGCTGGTCGAGGCGTCGAGCATTCACGGCGTGGGAAAGTGGCGCACGCTGCTGCGCGTCGAGATGCCGCTCATTTGGCCCGCGCTGCTCTCGACCGTCATCTGGATGTTCACGATCGCGCTCGCCGCCTTCGACGTGCCGGGCGTGATCGGCATGGCGAACAACATCTTCACCTTCAGCACGGCGCTCTATTTCATGATTAATCCGAACGAGGGGCTGCCGCGCTACGGTCTCAGCGGCGCGTACGGCTCGATCATGATCTGCGTCTCGCTGCTGCTCATGCTGCCGTACTTCGCGGCGCTCAGGCAGAGCCACCGCTACCAGATCATCTCGGGCAAATCGTACCGAGCGAGCGTGATCGAGCTCGGGCGCTGGCGCGCAGCGGGCTGGGTACTCATCGGCGGATACTTTTTCGTCGCCTTCGTGCTGCCGCTGCTGGCGATCTTCTGGGTGTCGCTGCTGCCGTACGTGCAGATGCCGTCGCGACGGGCGCTCGCCGCCGCGTCGTTCGAGCGCTACGGCGCGACGCTCTTCGACAGCGCGCTCCTCGGCGCTGGCTGGAACACGCTGCTGCTGATGGTGCTCGTGCCGACGATCGTCGTGGTCGTGAGCACGGCGATCTCGTGGATCGTCACGCGCTCGCGGCTCCGCGGCCGGGTCGCGCTCGACGCGATCGCGTTTCTGCCGCATCCCGTGCCGCATCTCCTGTTCGCGCTGTCGATCGCCTACTTCGCGCTGCTGATCTCCGACGTCGTGCCGCTCTACGGGTCGATCTACGTTCTCATCGCGGTGTACGCCGTTTGCTGGATCAGCTTCGGAACGCGCGTGCTCAACAGCAGCATGATCCAGGTGCACCGCGAGCTCGAAGAGGCGGCCGAGGTCGGCGGCGTCCCGACGCTGCGTATTCTGTTGAAAGTCATTGTGCCGCTCATTCGTCCCGGGCTCGTCTACGCGTGGATCTGGACGTCGCTCTCCGCCTACCGCGAGCTCACGATGGCGGTCTTCCTCGCGTCGCCGCGGAGCCAGGTGCTCTCGACTTACGTTTGGGGGCAGTGGCACGGCGGCGGCCTGGGCGACGCGGCGGCGGTCGCGATCGTCATGATGGCGGTCATGTCGCCGCTGGTCGCGACCTTCTGGATTTACGCTCGCCGCCAGCAGCAGGTGGCTTCGCCGGTATGATCGAGATTCGCGCCCTCAGCAAACGCTTTACGACTTCCGACGGCGCGGTGCGCGCGCTCGACGGCGTCGATCTCGCGATCGCCGACAAAGAATTCTTCGTGCTGCTGGGCTTGAGCGGCTCGGGCAAGACGACGCTGCTCCGCTGCGCCGCCGGCCTCGAAAAGCCGGACGCGGGCGAGATTCTTTTCAACGGGCGCACGATGAGCTCGGCGGCGGCCGGCGTCTTCGTGCCGCCGGAGCGGCGCGCGATCGGCATGGTGTTTCAGTCCTACGCCGTCTGGCCGCATATGACCGTCTTCGACAACGTCGCTTTCCCGCTGGAGAACGGCGTCCAGCGGATGCCGCGCGCCCGGCTCCGCGAGCGCGTGATGAGCGCGCTCGCATTGGTGCAGCTCGCGGATCACGCCGAGCGGCCGGTGCCGTTCTTGAGCGGCGGGCAGCAGCAGCGCGTCGCGCTCGCGCGCGCGATCGCCGTCGAGCCCGAGGTGCTGCTGATGGACGAGCCGCTGAGCAATCTCGACGCGCGCTTGCGCGAAGAGGTGCGCGACGAGATCCGCGGTTTATCTAAGAAGCTTGGCATCACGGTGCTGTACGTGACGCACGATCAGGTCGAGGCGATGGCGCTCGCCGACCGCATGGCGGTCATGAGCGGCGGCAAAGTCCTCGAGACCGGCGCGCCGGAGAAGCTGTACCATTTCTCGCAGAGCCGGCCGGTGGCGGAATTTCTCGGCGCGATGAACGTTTTTCACGGCGCGGTCGAGAACGGCGGCGTGAAAACGGCGGTCGGTCTTCTCTCGTGCGCCCTGCCGGAAGGAATGAGAAATGAGGTGACGGTCGCGATCCGGCCGGAAGAAATTCTCGTCTCGAATAGCGCGAGCGGCGGGGCGAACGAATTTCCCGCCGCGCTCGAATCGCGGCTTTTTCTCGGCGACGTGACGGTATATCATTTGACCGCCGGCGGCGCGAAGATCACGTACAAGACCGCCGCCGACCCAGGCTTCGAGCCGGGCGGCAGGGTTTACGTGAGCCTGCCGGCGGGGAAACTCAAAGTTTTCGCACGATGAGAATGCGAAAGGAATTTCCATGGGCGAGATAGTCGGCGCGCTCATCGTCACGCACACGCCGCGCATCGCCAACGAGGCGGCGGCGCCGGAGTTCACGCGCGAGATGATCCGCGGCATGCACGAGCTCGAAGGCGTGGTCGCGCGGCTGCGGCCCGACGTCATCGTGCAGTCCTCGACCCACTGGGTCACGACGTTCAATCATTACGCGCTCAGCCACAAGCGCCACAAAGGCGTTCTCACTTCGTCGGAAGCGCCGGAGATCATCGCCGGCATGCCGTACGATTTCCCCGGCGATCCCGAGTTGGCCGAGGCGATCGCGAAGAAAGCCAACGAAGCCGGCGCGCCGGCGATCGCGTCGGCCGCCGAGCCGTTCATGCTCGAATACGGGACAGTGAATCCGATCCAGTACTTGACGCCGAACTTCGACGTGTCGGTCGTGCCGCTGTCGTGCTGCCTGATGGCGAATATCGCCGAGTGTCTCCGCTTCGGCGAAGCGGTCGGCGCGGCGATTCGCGCAAGCTCGCGTCGCGCGATCGTGGTCGCGAGCGGCGCGTTGTCGCACAAGCTCGTGCGCGGCCCGTCGACCTGGCCGACAGAGGAGAACCAGAAGCTCGACCGTCAGTTCATCGACATGGTGACGCACGGCCGCGCCGATGAAATCAAAAGTTTCTTCCCTAACTTCTGTAAAACCACGCAGGCCGAGATGGGCGGCCGCCACGTCGCGATGCTCCTCGGCGCGACCGGCGGCACGTTCAAGGGAAAACTCCACGCCTACGGCCCGTCGTCGGGGACGGGGAATCCGGTGGTGAGTTTGGAGCCGTGATAATTCCCAGAGGCGCTTTACGCGTTTAATCAATTTTTGGATCGCAATCAGTATAGCTGCTGGCGTTGCTGTAACACCGCATGCCCGTGCTGCGTTGGACTCTCTGGCAGAAATAGATAGCTTCTGCAAAAGAGCTTCAGAATCTGCTTCGGATAAAAGCCACCTTGTTCGAATCTTTGGAGAGATTTCTGATCATAGCGACGCTTTGAGCCGAGAGGAGTGGCGAGAATTCAGAAATGTCAAAGATCTTGAAAACGCCCACCAAAAACAGGCTGTTTATACCCAAGCGTTCGTTTGGCGAAATAAAGGTTTCGCATACGTTTCGATGTTTTTTACCAGCCCTTCAGGCGATTGGGCGCATTACGTGGATTATTGTTTTCGCTCTGATGAAACCCTGGCCCGCAGTGAGTCAAGGCTGAATACTTTTTTAGGTTATGACCGAGACATCAATGAAACCGTTCTCATCAGCCGAATTAGAATAAAGCATTTCAAAAACTCCGGGCCGCTAATTGGTACACGATCCCAAGTGATCGATTTAAAAACGAAGAAAGTTGTTCCGAATGTCGATTTCATGGATCAAGACGAGCCGCTTTTCCGACAGATAAAAGATTTTCCATTCTCTCGGCTTTTGAGGTGATAAGGTATCCTTGAATCAACGGCTTGCAACAAGTTTAGACGGTTAGTACAACATTCGGATGATCTACCCCGAAATCCGCAACATCTTGAGCCCCGATCTGGAGCCGCCGAATCTGCCGGACGATCCGACCGATTGCGAGGTCGCGTTTCAGGTGCTCGTGGGTCCGAAGGACGGCGTCGAGGAGGAAGTCTTCAGCTTCACGGTCGTGACGCCGGTGCGCTTGGCGCAGGCCGTCGAGCCGCGCTGGGGTCGCGGCAACCTCGTCGTGCTCAAATTCGATTGGCAGATCGTCGCGCATGCCATCGCGCAGCTCTTCGCGAAATGCGGCGGGGAGAGCTGGGGCGAAGTGCGCGCTGCGCTGGCAAAGGAATTGCTCGGCGGCAAGAACGGCGAGCCGACGCAATAGTCAACTACTTGCCGGTAATTTTTCGAATCATTCGCGCGATAGGATCGTAGAACTCGTCGACGACGCGCTCTTTCAGCGGAATGATCGCGTTGTCGGTGATGTGGATGTGCTCGGGGCAGACTTCCGTGCAGCATTTCGTGATGTTGCAGAAGCCGAGGCCCATTCTTTCCTTCAGCAGCTCGCGCCGGTCGTTGGTGTCGAGCGGATGCATTTCCAGCGCGGCATAGCGGACGAACAAGCGCGGCCCGGCGAAGTGCTTCTTGTTCTCCTCGTGGTCGCGGATGACGTGGCAGACGTTCTGGCACAGGAAGCACTCGATGCACTTATGGAATTCCTGGACGCGGTCGATGTCTTCCTGCTGCATGCGATACGTGCCGTCGGCCTCTTTCGGGCGCGGCTTGAAAGACGGCACGCGCTTGGCCATCTCGAAGTTAAAGCTCACGTCGGTGACGAGGTCGCGTATGATCGGGAATGTCTTCATCGGGGCGACGCTGATCGGCTGTGATGTGTCGAGGCTGTTCATGCGCGTCATGCACATGAGCTTGGGCTTGCCGTTGATCTCCGCGCTGCACGAGCCGCACTTGCCGGCCTTGCAGTTCCAGCGCACGGCGAGATCGGTCGCGTGCTTCGCCTGGATCGCGTGGATGACGTCGAGAACCACCATGCCCTCGGACGCCGGGATGCGGTATTCCTTGAAGGCGCCGCCGGACGAATCGCCGCGCCAGACCTGCATGACGAATTCCTGAGCGGCCATTATTTCTGCTCCTCGAGAAGCTGTTTGAGCTCGGCGGGCATCTCCGGACGCGCTTCGTGCGAGAGCTTGAGCTCGCCGTTCACCCGGCGCGTGACGATGTTGATTTTCGCGAGATTCGGATCGGTCTTCGGATAATCGTCGCGCGTGTGGCCGCCGCGGCTTTCCTTGCGCTCGAGCGCGGACAGCGTGCACGCCTCCGACACCGCGAGCATCGTGCGCAGGTCGAGCGCGAGATGCCAGCCGGGATTGTACTGCCGGTTGCCTTCCACGGTGACGCGCTGGAGCCGCTCTTTAAACTTGGCGATCTCGACCAATGCTTTTTTCAATTCGCTCTCCGTGCGGATGATGCCGACGAGCGACTGCATGCAATCCTGCAAATCCATGTGAATCGAGTACGGGTTCTCGCCGCCCTTGCCGTTGAACGGCGCGAGCAATTCCTGTCCGATCGCCGCGACTTGATCTTCGCCGACGGCGCTACGCCCGTTGAATTTCTTCGCGTACTCGGCGGCATGCTGCCCGGCGCGGCGGCCGAAGACGAGCAGGTCGGACAGCGAGTTACCGCCCAAGCGGTTCGCGCCGTGGAGCCCTGCGGCGACTTCGCCGGCCGCGAAAAGCCCCGGCACGGTCGTCGCCGTCGTCTCGCCGTCGACGCGCACGCCGCCCATGATGTAGTGGCAGGTCGGCCCGACTTCCATCGCTTCTTTCGTGATGTCGACGCCGGCCAATTCCTTGAACTGATGATACATCGACGGCAGCCGCTTCTGGATGTAATCCGCGCTCCGGCGCGAGGCGATGTCCAGGAAGACGCCGCCGTGCGGGCTGCCGCGGCCCGCCTTCACCTCGGAGTTGATCGCGCGCGCCACTTCGTCGCGCGGCAGCAGGTCGGGCGTGCGCTTATTATTTTTCTTGTCCTCGTACCATGCGTCGGCTTCCTTCTCGGTG
>JAJPJQ010000022.1 GCA_021324155.1 Pseudomonadota bacterium | reverse complement strand
GCCGCGCGCGGCAGGCGAATGACTCGCCGCCGGCTCTCACCTGAACCTCGGAATTGTGCAGCATATTGCGGCACCAGTGCTTGCCTTCGACGCCGCTCGAAGAGACGTAAAATCTTCCGTCGAGCCGAGCCATGCGGAGCTCGACCGTGCGCGGCAATCCCGTGCGGCGGCCCACGGTCGTCAGCTCGCCAGTGAACGTGCGCGCGTCTTCGTTCGCCATGGTGGAAATATAAAAAGCGTCCGGCTGTATCGCAAGACCCGTCGTGCTTGACTCTCTGCGGTCCGCAAGATAATTCTGAGCGGATTCGCGAGGCGAACGATGCAGCCCAAGCTGGCGGTGAAGATGACGTCGTCGGAGGCCAAGGAATATCTCGACGAAGTGAACGCGAGGGTCATTCGCCGTTGGAACGAGAAGGTGACGCAGGGCGCCTTCATGAAGGAATTGAAAGCGGGCAAGCTGCCCCTCTCCGTGATTCGGCTTTTCTTCCAAAATTGGGGCGCTTTCACGATCGAGATCAACACGCTGATCGCGGCGTCTTATCACAAGCACCTCGGCTTTTTTAAGCGGCACACCGATCTGCTAGCGCCTTTCGGCGCCAAGGTCGCCGACGAATTCATGCACCCGAAGCCGCCGGGCCATGTCCTGGTGATGCTGCAAACCGCCAAAGCACTGGGACTGTCGGAAGACGACGTGCTGCGCCGGCCGATGCTGCCGGAAGCGCGGACGGTTCTCGATTTCAAGCGCGCGCTCCTGTGGGAGGGCACTGTCGCCGAATGGTGGTTCTCGATGCTCACCGAAGAGCCGATCGGCCACTGGGCCGCCGCCTGGTATAGGGCGCTCACGACGCAATACGGCTTCGGCCGCGAGCAGGCGGTTTATTTTTCCACGCACGAAGAGGCCGATCTCAAGGAGCACGACGACGGGGTCATGGGCCACGGCAGCTTCAATCGCGCCGTGATGCAGCGCATCCTCGAAGACGGCTACGCGGACGTGCGCGAAGGGTATACGCTCGAGTATTGCGCGCTCACTTCCGTGGATCTTTACGGCGTTATGCACCGGGGAATTTACGAGCACGGGATTACGGAGGAGAAAAAGAAATGACGCAACGGGCTGTCAAAAAACAAAAAGCGCCGAAGTCGAGCGTCGCGTCGTCGACCGTGCGGCTGCCGAGCGGGATGTCGGCTTTCCGCGCGCTGCCGAAAGCGAAAGGAAAGCGCCCGGGGATGATCCTGCTGCACGAGCGCTACGGTGTCGTGCAGCATACCAAAGACCTGATCGTCAAATTCGCCAAGGCGGGCTACGTCGCCATCGCGCCCGACCTTTTTTGGCGCTTTACCGGCGACCGCAAAGCGCTGGAGCGCGGCGAGGCGCGGGCGGACATCCGCGACAGCGAGGCGCTCGACGACATCGCCGAGTCGATCGGGCACCTAAAAAAGCTCAGCATCGTCGATCCCGGCCGGATCGCCGTTATGGGCGTCTGCCAGACCGGCCGCCAGGCGGTGCTCCCGGCGACCAACGGTCAGGATGTCGCAGCGTGCGTCGTGTTTTACGGCGCCGCCGGCGGCAAGGAGTGGACGACCGACGAGTTCCGGCCGGTGCTGATCGAGACACTGCTGGAAAAGCTCTCGTGCCCACTGCTCGGCGTGTTCGGCGAGGCGGATCATATTATTTCCGTCGACGATGTGCTGCGCTTCCGCACGGCGCTAGAGCGCAACAAGAAAAGTTACCACATCCGCATCTATCCCGACGCGCCGCACGGGTGGCTCAACAACACTATGCCCGGCCGCTATCGTAAAGAGGCGGCAGTCGACGCGTGGAACCTGCTAATGGCGTTTCTGAAGAAAACGATGAGCGGCAAACCGAGCGATAGAATCACCTGGACGTTCGAAAACGATTTTTCCCGCAATTACGATTTCAAGAAAAACATTCGGATGGAATAAGATTATGAAAGCCGTTCCTGTTCGGAGAGCCTGCGCATCCGATCACCGGTCTATGGAAATGAGCACCGACATATTTGCGCAGGCTCGGAGACAGGATTGGGCTTTCGTGATTAGGTGACTCGCGAATTGCGTATTTAGGACGATATGCGCGGGCCGAGGGGACGCATCGGCGTCGTGACGCCGACCTATCTCGACAGCGCCGAGGACTGGTTTCAGATCGTCCCCGACGGCGTCAATGTCGTGTTTGCGACGCTCGGCGTCGAAGACCATACGCCGAATGAGTTCGACAAGGCGCGCGCCGTCGTCGAGCGGACGGCACGCGGCCTGATCAAGATGGGCGTCGGCGCAGTGCTCCTCGGCGGCTCGCCGCTGGTAACCTTGCAAGCAGGAGGTGGCCCCGCCGAGCTCGCGCCCGCGCTCGAGAAACAAAGCGGCGTGCCGGTTACAACGGGGCAGGACGCCGCGGAGATGGCGCTGAACGCGCTCGGGATCAAGAAGCTCCTGCTCGTGACGCCGTATAAAGACAGCTTGAACGACGGTATGCAGCGGCGCCTCGGCGCGCGCGGCTTCCAAGTGTTGGCTCTGAAAACCGCGCGCTGCCCCGGTCCGGACGATATGGCGCGGCTCTCTCCCGAAGTGCCGCTCGGCCTCGCGCGCGCGGCGTATCGCGAAGCGCCAAAGGCAGACGGCTTCTACATCCCCAATCCCAAGTGGCAGACCATCGACATCATCGAGCCGCTGGAAAAAGAATTTGGGATTCCCGTCGTAACGACGACGCAGTCTTCCGCATGGTGGTGTCTGAAAGCGATCCACGTCAAAGACTCGCGGCCGGGATGCGGCAGGCTGATGGGACTGTTGTGAAATCGCGCGCTCGTAAGATCGCCGCCGCTTTGATCGCGTTCGCCGCAGGCTTGGCGATTCAGCCGGATGGTTTCGCCGCGGAGCGCGCGATGATCGGCACGCCGAGTCACGGGCTGTTCGAGTTTCCGGTCGTGGTCGCGCTGAAGAAAGGCTTTTTCCGCGACGAGGGATTGAACGCGGACAAGGTCCAGATGCAGCCGGCGATCGGCGTCAAGGCGCTGGTGTCCGGCGATATCGATTATCTGCTCGCCTGGGGCTCGACGCTCCGCGCGGCCGTGACGGGCGTGCCGCTGAAAGTGGTCGCAGGCATGGCGGCGCGGCCGCTGCACGTCTTCATCGTGCGGGGCGACATCAAGAGCGGCAAGGATCTGAAAGGAAAAACTATCGGTGTCGATTCGTTCGCCGGCACGGTGGATTATCTCGCGCGCGCGACCGTGCGCCATTTCGGCCTCGACCCGGACAAGGACGTGAAAATCATCGTCAGCGGCGAGAGCCCGCTGCGGCTCGCGGCCGTGCGCGCCGGCTCGATCGACGCGACCGCGATCGACGTTGCCTTCGCCGTCAAAGCCGAGGAGGAGGGCATGCGCCGGCTGCTCAACATGTCCGATATCACCGATCTGCCGCTCTCCGGCATCGGACTCACCGATAAAAAGCTCCACACCGAGCGCGAGCAGGTGAAAAAAGTCGTGCGCGCGACGCTTCGCGGCACGCGGTTCATGAAAGAGAACCGCGCAGAGACGATCGTGATGATGACGGATTATCTCCACATCACTCCTACCCAGGCCGGCAAGGCGTACGACGCGGCGATCGCCTCGTTCACCGACGACGGCTACATCTCCGACAAAGGCGTCTTGCTCGATATGCAGCTCACCAAAGAGCGGCTCAAGATAATGAAAGACATTCCGCTGTCGCAGGTCGTGGACTGGAGTCTGCTTAAAGAAATCAAGGCCGGCGCGAGATAACTCCTCACCTTGAAAATCCCTCGCTCTTTTTACGCGCAGGACACAATCAAAGTCGCGCGGCAATTGCTCGGAAAATATCTCGTGCGCAAGCATCCCGACGGCACGACCGTCGGAAAGATCGTCGAGACCGAGGCCTACGTCGGGCCGCACGATCTCGCCTGCCACGCGTCGAAAGGGCGCACGGCACGGACCGAGGTCATGTTCGGGGCGCCGGGGCACGCCTACGTCTATTTCATCTACGGCGTCTACTGGTGCCTAAACATCGTCACCGAAGAAGTCGGCCACGCCTCAGCGGTCCTGATCCGCGCGCTCGAGCCGATCGAGGGCATCGAGTTGATGGAGAAAAGGCGCGGTACGGAAAAAATCCATAACCTCGCCAGCGGTCCGGGAAAGCTCTGCCTCGCGATGGCGATCGACAAGGGGCTGAACGCCGCCGATATGGCGCGCGGCAAGGTTCTTTACGTGGAAGACCGCGGCGAGCCGCCGCTCAAAATCCGCGCGACGCCGCGGATCGGCGTCGACTATGCGGGCACATGGAAAGACAAGCCGTGGCGGTTTTTGATCCGCGGCAGCGAGTTCGTCTCGAAGAAGTGAGTTTTACGACAGTGCTTTGATAAACGCGCGCTTCAGGAAAACGCCGACCAGATGCCGTTTGTACTCGGCGCTGCCTTCGAGGTCGTCGACCGGATCGGCGACTTTGGCGAGCTCCTGCGCCGCGTCGGCCAAGCGCTTCTCGACATCGGCGCGCGAGCCCGCGAGTATCTTGTCGACCTGATCGGAGCGCGCCGGCTTCGGGCTGATGCTGCCGACCACGGCGCGCGCGCTTTTGATATTGCCGCCGTCCACGTCGAGCACCAGCGCGAGGCCGAGCGTCGGCCGCTCTTTGATCTGGAATTTCATATAAGCCGCCCGCCGACTTTTCGCCGCAAGCGGTATGTCGACGCCGGTCATGAGCTCGTCGGGCGCGATCGCGGTCTCGTAAGCGCCCTGGATCAGCTCGTCGATATTGAGCTTGCGCTCGCCGTTTTTTCCGGCGACGTGCACGTGCGCTCCAAGCGCGAGCAAGAGCGCCGCGGGATCGGAGTGCGGCTCGGCGAAGCAGAGATTGCCGCCGAGCGTGCCGGTCGCGCGCACGCGCACGTTGGCGACGTTGTGCTCCATATCGACCAGCACCGGGCAGTGCTCGCGCGCTTCGGCCGAGCGCTCAACCGCGCGGTGCGTAACCGTCGCCCCGATGTGGAGGTTGTTGTTGCCGACGCTGATCGTGTTCAAATCCGGCACCGTCTTCACGTCAACAAGATGCTCGTAGCGGAGCAGGTCGTGCTTCATCGCGAGGAGCAGCTCGGTACCGCCGGCGTAGAGCCGCCCGTTCTCGCCGTGGTGCGCGAGCATCTCCGCGGCTTCCTTGACGCTCTTCGGCTGATCGATGGTGAAACGTCTGAGTGGCATCATAATTTATTTCGCTTTCTGCTCTTTGAGTGCGCGCCAGACCCGCTCGGGCGTGAGCGGAGCGTGGCGAATGCGCACGCCGGTCGCGCGCGCGACCGCGTTGGCGATATTCGCGGCCATGGAATTAAGCGATCCCTCTCCGCCGCCTTTCGCGCCGTACGGCCCGGCGCCGTCCTGATTCTCGACTAAATTGAGCTCGATCTCTTTCGCCGTGTCTTTGAAACGCGGCAGGCGGTATTCCAGAATCGAACCGTTCATGAGCTGCGAGCCTTCATACACGAGCTCTTCGTAGAGTCCTGTGCCGAGGCCCATCGTCGCCGCTCCGATGTCCTGTCCTTCGGCGAGCGCGGGGTTGATCGCGAGGCCGACGTCGCCGACGGTGACGAGCTTCTCGACGTCGATCTTGCCGGTCTCCTCATCGATCGCGACCTCAACGCCGGTGCTGACGGTCTCCCAGAACACCGGGATTTGCGCGAAGCGGCCGGCCTTGCGAATGTACGCGCGGCCGATCACTTCACCGTCGGGCAGCGCGTAATATTTGCTGATGATCTGCGACCAGTTGAGCTGGATCTCGCCGGCGCGGATGCCGCCAGGTATCACCTGAATCTGTTCGGTTTTAACCTTCAGCACGTCGGCCGCCATCGCGACCATCTGCTGGATCGCCTCGCGGCAGGCGTCGATCATCGCGCTGCCCATGAGCGTCGTCGTGCGGCTCGCGCCGGTCGAGCGGTCGTACGGCGTGATCGCCGTGTCCGACGACATCACGTGGACTTTATCGAACGGGATGCCGAGCTCTTCGGCGGCGATCTGCGGCAGGACCGTGTGACTGCCCTGGCCCAGCTCGGTGCTGCCGGTCAAAATCGTCACCGAGCCGTCGGCGTGGACGCGGATCGCCGTCGACGTGAGCGGATACGCGCCGGCATCGCTGGTCGAGCAGGCGATGCTTTTCGCGCGGCCCTTGGGGGCCGGCTCGTTCCAGCGCAGCGCCTTGGCCGCGATATCGAGGTCTTGTTTGAGCGAGCCCTCGAACGGCCGCATCTTGGGGAAAAACTCCTCCCCGTTCTTGGCCGCGTTCATCACGCGGAACTCGTAGGAGTCCTTGCCGATCTTCGCCGCGAGCTCGTCGATCTGCGACTCTCCCGGCAGCGTCACCTGCGCGCAGCCGAAGCCCCGGTAGGAGCTCGCCGGCACGGTGTTCGTATAAAATGAATAGTTATCAATCTGCACGTTGGGAATCGAGTACGGGCCGACGCAGCGATTGGTCGATTTTTCGACGACGAGCGGACTGTTCTCCGCGTAGGCGCCGGTGTT
This sequence comes from Pseudomonadota bacterium, assembly GCA_021324155.1. Taxonomy (GTDB): domain Bacteria; phylum Desulfobacterota; class Binatia; order UBA9968; family UBA9968; genus JAJPJQ01. The sequence continues at coordinate 125,035 of JAJPJQ010000022.1, read as the reverse complement.
CATGAGAATCTTAGCCTGGCGCGCGATGATCTTGCCGTTGGCGTCGACCGCCGTGCGCATCCAGGTGAGGGCGTCGTCGCTCCGCGTCGTCAGCATCGCCTCTTCGATCGTGAGTTGGAGCTTTACGGGGCGTTTGAACTTCCACGAGCAGGCGGCGGCGAGCGGCTCGATCTTGGTGTAGGACTTGCTGCCGTAGCCGCCGCCGACGAACGGCACGACCAGCCGCACCTGGCTCACCGGCAGATTGAAGATCGCCTTCAAGTCGTGGCGCACCATGAATGGATGCTGCGCCGAGGAATAGACCGTGACGCCGTTGTCGTTGACATCGGCGATCGCGACGTAGGCCTCCATCGCGTAGGCGTACGTCATGGGAAAATAGTACTCGCCCTCGACCACCGCGGCGGCGTTCTTGAACGCCTCTTCGACGTTGCCCCACTGGATGTGGTGCGCCTGGCAGATGTTGCTGCCCTTGCCGGCCGTCGTGTCGCCCTCGAAGCCGCGCAGCGCGCCGGCTTCGAAAACCCGGTCGTGGAGCAGCGGGGCGTCCTTCGCCATCGCTTCGTCGTGCGTCAGGACCGGCTTGAGCTCTTCGTATTTGACCTCGATGAATTCCAGCGCCTCGAACGCCGTGCGCTCGTCGACGGCAACGACGGCGGCGACCGGCTCGCCGACGTAGCGGACTTTGCCGATCGCCAGCAGCGGATGATCTTTGACCGCGTGGCCGTAATAGGGATTGATGCCTTCGAGATCGTTGCCGGTGAGCACGCCGTACACGCCGGGGCGCGCGGCGGCCTTCGATGTGTCGATCGAGATGATCTTCGCGTGCGGATACGGGCTCCGGAGCACCTTCGCCCACGCCATGCCGACGAGTTTGACGTCGCTGACATAGGTGGCCCGGCCGGTTACCTTGGCGCGGCCGTCGCGCCGCGGAATGGCATGATTGACGACCCTAAAGTCGCCCTTCTTTTTTTCTTGCTGCATGGCTGCGCTTTTACTTGTGGTGTTTGCTCTCGAGCGTGCCGGCGACTTTCTGGATCGCGCGCACGATCGGCACATAGCCGGTGCAGCGGCAGATGTTGCCGTCCATGAAGTGCACGATCTCGTCGCGCGACGGTTTGGGGTTCTCGTCGAGCAGCGCCTTGGCGGCGAGGATCATCCCCGGCGTGCAAAAGCCGCACTGGAACGCGAACTCGTCGATGAACGCCTGCTGGATCGGATGCAGCGTGCCGTCGGGCTTCGCCAACCCCTCGATGGAAGTGACGTTTTTGCCGCGCGCCTCGTACGCGAGCAGCGTGCACGAACTCACGGGCAGCCCGTCGACCAGCACGGTGCACGCGCCGCAGACCTGGACCTCGCACGAAATCTTCGTGCCCGTCAGGTTCAGCCGGTCGCGCAGCACCTCGGCGAGCGTCTCCTCCGCCTCGCAATCGACCTCGACGGCCTTGCCGTTCAAGGTGAACTTCAAATTTACAATCTGCTTGACGTCAGTCATAGTGGGGTAAGATCTCCTCTGACCAGAGAGTCATCTGCCGGATCAAACTGTCGATCGTCGGATAAATAATCTTGAGCTCGAAGTGCTGCACGCCCGCCTCGACGAATTCGTCGACTCTTCTTCTCACATCGTCGACCGAGCCGAAGATATGGCGGTCGAGCGCGAACTGCATGCTGTTGATGTCGCGCTCGTAGCTCTCGCTCGAGGTCTTGAGCGTCGGCATCGCGAGATTGAGCCCTTCGTCGCGCGTCTTGGCGATCGTGGCGAGCTTCTCGACCGCGATCGTGATCTTCTTGGGATCGCGGCCCTTCTCACGCGCCGCGTCGGCTAAGATGCCGCAGCCGACCTTCATTTCCGCCGGCGAGAGCCAGCCGGGAATCCAGCCTTCGCCGTAGCGGCCGGCGCGCTTGGCCGCGAGCTTCATCCAGCCGCCGACCCAAACGGGCGGGTGCGGTTTTTGATACGGCTTGGGAAAAATCTCGGCGTTCTTGAACTGGATGAATTCGCCTTTGTAAGAGGCGACCGGCTGCGTCCAGACCGCCTTCATCGCCTCGATATATTCGTCGGTGCGGTCGCCGCGCCGGTCGTACGGCACGCCGAAGACGCCGAACTCGTCCGACTCGCGCGTCGCCTTGGACCCCAGGCCGACGCCGACGAGGAGCCGCCCCTTGGCGAGCCAGTCGAGCGTTGCGTACTGCTTCGCGGCGTAGATCGGATTGCGGCAGGGCATGACGAGGCAGGCGACGCCGAGCGTGATCTTCTTCGTCTCGGCGGCGAGATACGAGAGCATCGTCGTCGCCTCGAAGAAGTTCGCCTCCTGATCCTCGGCGAGCGCCTCGAACGAGCCGGACGAGATGTGGTGCTTGTGCATCTCCGAGCTCCAGACGACGTGGTCGTGCACCCACATGGAGTCGAAGCCCAGTTCCTCGGCTTGCTTCGCCGTCTTAACGATGTTCTCGACGCTGGAGAGCGGCCCGGAGTTGGGCACGCGCACACCGAATTGGATCTTATTCATGGGAAAACTCCTAGCCCTGCTGCGTGATTGCGATCTTCTCGTACTTGAGATGTTTATTGTACCAGTCGACGACGTTCGCTGCGACCTCGTCGAAGTAATCGTTATAGATGCCGTAGTGCGTCGTCTGGCGGAAGATCACGAGCTTTTTCGGCTCGCCGGCGAGCTCGTAGAGCCGCATCGACTGCTCTTCGGGCGTGACCGCGTCGCCCTCGACGGCGACGAAGAGCGCGCCGCGCGGCGCGATGCGATGCACCACCGACTCGGGGCTGTATTCAATGATCGCCTCCGCGCACTGGAGCGGCATCATGTCGGGAATTTTGTCCGCGACCTCTTTCTTGATGTTCGTCGTTTTGCGCTCGGGCGTGGCGACCATGATCTCCTCGCGCGCGCTCACCATCTCGCCCGCGCCCTCGACCGCGCGCTTCTTCCGGTCTTCCTGAATGCGTTTGAGATAATCGACCCATTCGTACTCGCGGCGCATGGAATGGAGCCAGTCGCGGCCGTTGCTGACGCCGAGATAGCAGACGGTGCATTTGACGCGCTCGTCGATCGCCGCCACGTATGCTGCGTTGCCGCCGCCGGTGCCGCCGGAGCCGTAGGTCGCGATGCGGTTCGGGTCGATGTCCTTGCGCGTCTGCATGTAGCTGATCGCGTTGCGGATGTCTTCGACTTGCCACTGCGGCATGACCCAGCCGCGCTTGTCGCCCTCGCTCGCGCCCCAGCCGCGATAATCGAAGCAGAGGCAAGCGTAGCCGGCGGCGCATAGCTTCTCGAACATCATCGCGTAATGCTTCGCGTCCTTGAGGCCGAGAAAGCCCGGGCCCTGGACGATGCCGGGCAGCGGCTTGCCGTCGTCGCGGTCCGGCAGATAGATATCGCCGGCGATTTTCACGCCTTCGCTGTAGAAAGTGACTTTTTCCGTGCGCATCTTTGGCTCCTAGGCGCGCAGCGCCGGCAACACTTCCTTGCCGAGATAATCGACCTGCTCGTACCAATCCTTGTAGCGGAAGCGAAGGTCGTAAACGATGTGGTTGAGACCGTTCTTCTCGTATTCCTTCGTGTCCTTCACGATATCCTCGGGCTTGCCGGCGAGCAACAGACCGCGGATATCTTCGTACGTTTTGAAGTTGCCGTAGTTGACCCAGGTCTTCTTGCTCGGATTGTTGCCTTCCTTAATGAGGCCGGGCGTGTTGACCTTGCTGAGCGCGGTGTCGAGGTCCTTGTCGATCGAGACGATCGGAATCGCGCCGACGGTGCCCATCGGGCGTCCTTTCTCTTTATACTGCTCGCGCAGGTAGTTCACCATTTTGATGAAGGTGAGCATCGGGATTCGGCCGGGCATCCAGCCGTCGCAGTACTCCGCCGCGCGGCGTGCCGAGGCCGGCGTGCCGCCGCCGTACCAGATCGGGATCGGCTTCACCGGCGTGGGCTTCAACGCCACGTCGTGGAAATCGAAGAAACGATCCTTATATGTGACCTTCTCGCCTTTCCACAGCCTGCGGCAGATCTCGGCGTTGATACGCGCCAGTTCGCCGCGGTCCTGGAGCGTGTTGCCCTTGAAGCCGGCGGACTCGAACTCGTGCGGGAAGGTCCCGAGGCCCATGCCCATGATGACCTTGCCGCCCGAGATGACGCTGAGCGCGGCCATCGACTGCGCGAGATGAATCGGGTTCCGGTGCGGGATCACCGTGCCGGTGCCGAGCGTGAGCTTCTTGCAGGTCGCAGCGATGGCGGAAAGCGTGAGCAGACCCTCGATGTGGCTGTTGTCCTCGCCCTCCATGCCGTGCGGCTCGAAGACGAGATGGTCGCGCACCCATACCGAGTCGAAGCCGTATGCCTCGGCCTTCTTGGATCCCTCGAGGACGCGCTCGATCGACGCGTATTCGCCGAAGTGCGGCAGCAGGAGGCCGAATTTCAAATTAGTCGCCATGATTGTTCTCCTTTGAATTATGTCCCGTAGCCTTCCAACAGCTGGTCGAGATCATTTAATGCTTTAATCGAATCGCCTTTCTTAGTCCATGCCACCGCGATCGCGAGCGCGTTGACGAGCGAGAACGCCGGCGTGAGGGAATTCACCGTGCTGTGCAGACCGCGCTTGGCGTAGAGACAGACGTCGGCGGCCTTGGCGATCGGCGAGCTCGGAAAATCGGTGATGCCGAGAATCGGCGCCCCGACTTTCTTCGCATATTGAAGCGCGGTCTGGACCTCGCGCGGGACGTTGACGAAGTCGATCGCGATGAGCGCGTCATCGCGTTCCATGAACGCGAGCTGCTCGAGCAGCGACGTGCCGCCGGTCAAGAAGACCCAGTGCGCCTCTTTCTTCACGCGCACGAGCCGGAAGTGCAGCAGGTAGGCGAGCGCCATCGAGGCATTCAGCCCGATGATGTAGACCTTGCGCGCGCGCCAGATGATCTCGACCGCCTTGTGAAAATCCGGCAGCGCCACGGCCTGCAGCGTCTCCTGCAGCAGCTCGATATCGCGCTTGATGAGCTTGGCGAATATGTTCTCGTCGTTGCCGAGCTCGGCGAAGGTCTCCTCCATGCGCGAGGCGGCGCGGAGCTGGCGGCGCATCTCTTTCTGGATGTCGCGCTTGAACTCCGGGAAGCCCTTGTAGCCGAGGCTTTTCGCGAAGCGCACGACGGTCGCCTTGCTCACGCCGACGGCGTTGGCGAGGTCGCTTACGTTGGAGACGAGCAGCGCCGAGCTGTCGTTCTGCAGATAGCGGCCGAGCCGCTTCTGCGCCCCGTTCAGCCGGTCGGTGCGGGCGAAAATCTGCTTGATGGGCGGCATGAAACTTTTGTTTCAATTATCCCACGGAAACTTTCTTGTCAATGCTGTTGACAGAATATTTTCCGCGGGTTAAAGAGATTACTTCCCGCTAGAGAAACTCGTTTCAAAAATCAGGAGGAAGCGCTCATGGCGACCAAGATGACCAAGGAATTTCCCGTCCATCCGTACGTGCAGTATATGATGGACCACTATAGCCCGTACAAGAAATGGGTCGAGTCCGAAGGCATTCCGATCATCAGCGGCTCATACGTTCCCGACGTGCGCGATACGAAGCTCGGCGACTGGAAGCGGCGCGGCGTGAAGGGCGCGTATCTGAGCTTCTCCGACCAGATGGTCGCCGACGCCTATATCTGCGAGATCCCGCCGGGCGGCAACACCAAGCCGCAGCGCCAGCTCTTCGAAGAGATCGTGCTGGTCGCCTCGGGGCGCGGCGCGACCACGATATGGTACGACGGCACGCCGAAGCGCACCTTCGAGTGGGAGCGCGGCAGCGTCTTCGCGATTCCGCTCAACGCCTATCACCAGCATTTCAACGCGACCGGCAGCGAGCCGGCGCGCTACGTCGCGCTGACGAGCCAGCCGGTCGCCTTCGAGCTCTTCCGCGATCCGGAATTCATCTTCAACACGAACTATATGTTCAAGGACCGCTTCGACCCAAAGGCCGAGGACTTCTTCAGCCGCGAGGGGAAATATCATACCGAATATTACGGCGGCATCCTGCACACGAATTTCATCGCCGACATCCGCAAGATCAATCTCGTGCCCCGCGAGAAGCGCGGCAAGGGCACGCGCAACATGTACATCCACATGGCGGGCAGCGCGATGCTCGCGCACGTCTCGCAGTTCCCGGTCGGCCGCTACAAGAAGGCGCACAAGCACGGTCCGGGCGCGCACGTCTGCCTGCTCGACTCCACCGGCTATACGCTCATGTGGGACGAGGGGCAGGAGCCGAAGCGCTACGACTGGCACGAGGGCAGCATCGTCTGCCCGCCGGCCGGCACCTGGCACCAGCACTACAATACCGGCAATGTGCCATGTAAGTTCGTCGCGCTCCACGCCAACACGGCGGTCCAGCGCGAAGAGGGCGGCATCGATCAGATCGACTTCGACAACGAAGACGCTTCGCTCCGGAAGATGTACGAGGAGGAATGCAAGAAGAACGGCGTCACACCGGACATGGGCGACCAATAAAGACGGATCGGTTCCTCGGGGCGAGGCTCTCGCCGCGCGCGATGGGCCTCCGCCCCGAGGGAGTTTCTCACGTTATGGCGGTCTGTGAACGCTTCGTTTTAGTCATAACCAGCCTTCCAAGCACCATCAAAGTTATTGTTGCTTAGCGCTCCTGCGCGCGCGGCCTCGGTGAGTTTGTAGCGGAAATTTCGTCCGTTATTCGGCGAGACTCTTTGCCGCTGCGCTCCTCAGAATGACGGAAGACGCGCGACGTGTCGATCACGCCACTTGCGTGGTTTCTGGCATTCTGAGCGAAGTGAAAGAATCTCTCCGGAAATCGCGTTTCCAAAATCCAAAATTGAATCATTTAATCACCTGATTTGCCCGTTCCAGGACGAGCACGGGAATCGTGAGACCGATCTGCTTCGCCGCTTTAAGATTGATGATGAATTCAAACTTCGTTGCCTGCTGCACGGGCAGGTCGGCGGGCTTGGCGCCTTTCAAGATTTTATCGACGTAATGCGCCGATTGACGAAACAGGTCGACGTAGTCCACGCCGTAGGACATTAGTCCGCCTTCATCGACAAAGCCTTTCTCGGGGTAAATAGCCGGTAATCGGTATTTGCCGGCAAGCTCGACGATCCGTTTTCGTTCAGCGAAAAAAGGGCGAAGAGCAATCGTCATCATAGCGCCAACCTGCTTTTGCTTCGCAGTTTGAAACGCGCTCTCTAAACCCTCGGGATCGGGCTGAGTCTCGATCTCGATCTCTTCCAATTTTAGCTTTAATGCCAGTGCCGCAGGTCTGAGCGCTTTAAGTTGATGGTCTCCTGCTATGTTAGCTCCCCGCGGTCGTAGTACTGCAACTCGGTCGAGCTTGGGAAGTGTATCCTTGAGTACCTCTAGTCTTTTGGTGATTAACTCAGGCGCTAAGCTTGAGACGCCGGTGAGATTTCCTCCCGGCCGCGCCAGGCTGGCGACCAAACCGCCAGCCAGGGGATCCGTAGCAGTCGCGACGATCGGGATAGTAGTGGTCGCGCTCTTAGCCGCCGACGCTGGCCCTGCCCCTGACACCAGAATCAGATCGACCTTGAGGCGAACCAAGTTTGCCGCGAGTTCCTGCAGGCCGCCAGGTCCGGGTTTGTTCTCTCCAAACCGGTACTCGATGGTGATGTTTTTCCCCTCAATCCAGCCAAGCTTGCGCAGCTCCTGCCGGAACGCCTCGACGAGTACTGAGCTCCCGGAAGCGGTACCCGATTCGAGATAACCGATGCGGGCAATTTTTCCTGATTGCTGCGCCTGGGCCAACGGCCCAACCACCGCGAGCACGAAAGCGATAATCGAAAGCCCCACCCATTTTCGATTTTTGATTTTAGATTTCCGATCGTCGGAACAAGAATTGGCGACACGCTTTGACCAAAATGTTTTCATACGTCTTTCCACCAATCGAAAATCGGCAATCGAAAATTGAATCACTTGATCACCCGATTCGCGCGCTCCAGCACGCGGACGGGAATCGTGAGATTGATTTGCTTCGCCGCTTTCAGATTGACGACAAACTCGAATTTCGTCGCCTGTTGCACGGGAAGATCGGCGGGCTTGGCGCCCTTGAGAATCTTGTCGACGTAATGCGCGGCGCGCTGGTAGAGGTCGACGTTGTCCGCCCCGTAGGACATGAGACCGCCCTCATCGGCGAACTCCCTCGAAAAGTAAATCGCCGGTAATTGATGTTTGCCTGCAAGCTCAACGATCCGCCTTCGATCGGCGAAAAAGCCGCGAGTGGCGGTCGTCGTAATCGCGCCCACCTGCTTCTGCTTTGCGGTTTGAAAGGCGTTCTCTAAACCTTTGGCGTTGCGTTCTGTCTCTATCTCCTCCAATTTGAGCTTCAGCGCCAAGCCCGCAGGCCTAAGCTCTTTCAGTTGGGGCTCTGATACAACGACGCTTCCTGACAGCCACAAAATTCCAACTCGGGCAAGCTTGGGAACCGCCTCCTTCAGTATCTCTAGCCTTTTAGTACCTAGCTCGGACCCTAAACCGGTGAGTCCGGTGACGTTACCGCCCGGTCGCGCCAGGCTGGCAATCAGGCCTGAAGCCGCAGGGTCGATAGACGTCGCCGTCACGATGGGGATGGTAGCGGTCGCTTTCTTGGCTGCGACCGCCGACGATTGCCCTGAGACCACGATCAGATCGACGTTTAAACGAACCAACTCCGCCGCGAGCTCTCTTTGGCGCTCATCGCCCTTGCCCTCTGCAAACCGGTACTCGATGGCGATATTCTTTCCCTCAATCCAGCCGAGCTTGCCCAGCTCTTGGCGGAACGCGTCGACGAGAGCCGCGCTGCCGGAAACCGTGCTCGGATCGAGAAAACCGATGCGGTAGATTTTTCCCGGCTGCTGCGCGTTGGCGGGATGGATGAAAGCCAGAGGCAGCGTCAAAACAATGAAAATTATTTTCCGCATCGTTTTCCCCCAAAAAATACAAGCCCAACCGGAAGAAACCGATTGGGCCGAAGCATAACGCGTCGAACGTGCTGCCAGAGCAGAGTCATCCGGAAGAGTTTTTATTTTTCTGCTTGTGGCCACCAGACTCACTAACCATTTGAGCATCGGCGGCCTTGGATAACGTCACCTCCGCGATTCGTCTTCCAGGGGCTCTCGATAACGCAGTCAGGCTCCGGACAATAGTACGAGCAATAGCGATGCCACAAGCGGAGTCTACCGCAGCAGATCGAGCGAGCGGAATTTGCAAGGGAATCTGGCGAGATGGCCTTGGCCGTCGCGCCACGCGGGGAAGGGGGAAATAGCGTTATTGCTATGCGTGGTAGCGAAAACGCTTCGACGGATTAAAATGGGAGGGTCGTTCCGATGCTCTTTTCGACGGCCCGCCGGTAAATCCATTCCGCCAGCGCGATGTCCTGATTGACTAGTCCGATCGCGCGGACGAAGATCCGCTCGCGATCGGACTGGCGCGCGGGTTTTTTGCCGGTGAGAAGGTCGGGCAGCTCGGCGTATAAATCCGTCTCGCACAGAAAGCCTTCCTTCAGCATGCGATCGAGATCGGATTTTTTCTTGCAGTGGAGCCAGCTGTCGACGACGAACTTGTCGCAATTCTTGTAAAAGTCGTTGTCGAATTCCTGGTTCTTGCCGATCGAATAGACGGTCGCGCCCGGTGCGATCCATTCGTCTTTGACGAACGGCGTCGCGGTCGTCGTGGCGGAGATGACGATATCGGCGCCGTCGAGCGCCGCTTCGGTCGAATCGACGGGTTTGACATTGAGGCGATATTGTTTGCCTATCTCTTCGGCGAAGCGCTGCCGCGATTCGGGCGTGCGCGAGGTAACGCGCACTTCTTTCAAATTGAACGCCGTCGCCATCACCGGGACCGCCGCGCCCGCGGTATCGCCGGCGCCCAGCATCGCGAGCGTCGGCGCGCCTTTGCGCGCGAGCGTCTTGAGCGCCACCGTCGCCGCGGCGGCGGTACGCACAGCGTGCGCCCAGTCCTCGTCCATCATCGCGACGATCTCGCCGCCTTCGCGGTCGCTCAACATCAATACGCGGCGCGGCCCGCGCGGCGCTCGCGACGCATCGCGGCTGCCGCCGGCGGCCTTGATCGAGCGGATGCGAAAGCCGGCGACGTTTTCCAGCGCGCAGCCGGTGACCCACGACTGCCAGCCGGTTTGCGGCTTGATCGCGAGGTCTTCCGGCGCCGACCAGGTCACACGCCCGGCGCCGTGGTCGCCGAGCGCGCGCTCGGTGATCGCCACGGCCTCGCTCAGGTCGACGATCTTTTTCACGTCCCCGTTCGAGAGATAAAGAATGCCGCTCTTCATATTAATCGATAACGCGCAGCTCGCGTCGGCCCGTCGTGAGAAATTCGGCGCCGCGCTCGGTGATGAGAAGATCTTCTTCCATGTGCACGGCGCTCGTCGCCGAGCGCACCTTAGGCTCGAGCGCTAGCACCATGCCGGGACGGTAGACTTCCGTCTCGACTTCGTTCAGTGACGGCGGCTCAGCGCGCGACATCCCGATGCCGTGGCCGATGCGCTTGGGGCTCTCGACCGCCTGGTAGCCGCGTTTGACCAGCTCGCGGTTCGCGACGCGCGCGACCTCGGCGATCGCGCCGCCCACCTTCATCGACTCGAAGCAGCGGTCGATCACGTCGCAGTTGGTCTCATGGTCTCGCTTATGCTCGTCGGTCGGTTTGCCGAAAACCGACTGGCGCGTGATGTCGCCGTAGTAGCCCTCGTAGCAGGCGCCGAGGTCGGCGACCATGCGATCGCCTTTCTCGTAGCGCCGGTCGTCGTAGCGCGTCGAAGCGTTGAGCATGAGAAAGCCGGGATGGCGCGGATGCGCGCCTTCCTCGATCATCGAGATAAACAATCGGTCGGCGACCTCGCGCCGCGTCATGCCGGGCCTAAGCTGCGGCAGGCAGCGGTCGTAGGCTTTGACCGAGATATCGCAAGCCTTGCGCATGAAGTCGATCTCGCGCGGGCTCTTCAAAATCCGCATCTCGGTCAGCGCCGCGGTGCCGTCGCGGATCTCCGCCTTCGGCAGCGCCTCGGTGAGCGCCGAAAGATAGTTGACCGGAAAGCCGAGGCGCTGATCTTCGCCCAGCTCGAAGCCGAGCTTCGCCTCGCCGAGCCCCATCTCCTTGATGCAGCCGGCGATCATCTCGCGCGGAAACGGCACGTCGACGTAGTCGCGCACCTCGCCGACCCACGGCAGCGCTTTCGCCTTCGGCTTGTCGTTGCCATAGATGAGCAGCAGCGGCTTGCCGCTTTTAGGCAGAATGCAGATCTGCGGGCGCTGGATGTGATCGAGCTGATAGCTGATGAGGCCGGTGAAGTACCAGTAGTTGTTTTTTTCCGAGACGATGAGCGCGTCGAGGCCGTCGCGCTGCATCAGCTTTTGCGCGCGCTCGTGGCGCTCGGTGTATTCTTTATCCGGGAACGGAGACTCGGTTGCCATAACGTCCTCCGGTCGGCGCGGCGATTTATCGCTTGACGCTGCGGCCTTCCACGCGCTTCAGCTGGTTTACGTAACCGAGCGCCTCGTCGACCGGGATCACCGTGGCGTACTTGCTGTTCATCTCGTAGAGATTGACGAGATGTGAAGTGCGCGAGCGGTCGAAGACGCATTCCTCGACGACGAAGACCGGAAAGCCGTAGGAGTAGCCGTCGAGCACGGTGCCGCGCACGCAGCCGCAGGTGGTCGTGCCGGTGACGAGCAGCGAGTCGATGCCCTTGCTCGCGAGATACGTGATCAAGTGCGTGCCGAAGAACGCGCTCGCGCGCGCTTTGTGCACGACGAACTCGCCTTGGCGCGGCTTGATCGCTTCGGGAAATTGCGTGCCGATATCGACGAAGTCTTTGTCTTCGACCTTGCGCTTGGTCGCGTTGCCCATCACGGCTTTGAACTCCGGATCGCCGGTCGAATAGACGACCGGCACCGAGGCGTCGCGGCATGCGTGAATCAACTGCTGGATTTTGGGGATCGCCTCCCACGCCGCCTTGCCGCAGCTCGTCGGAAACTCGTCGATCGCCTCCATGATCTCCAGCGGCTTGGTGCCGGTGAAGGCGAGCTGCATGTCGATGACGAGCAGCGCCGGATTGCGCCCGAAGGGCTGCTTGCCTTTATACCCGGCCTTCTCGTAAATCTTGCGTTCTTCTTCCGGAAAAAAACTTTCCCATTCTCTCATGTCAGTCTCCTTAATTAGCGGATACCCAGCGCGTCGTTGTGAATCTTCGTCAGCTCGCGGAGGTTTTTGTAATTCTCCGGCGCGACGACGCGGCGGCGGAAGCCTTCGAAGAGCTTCGGCGGATCGGGCTTGACGTCTTTGCGCGGCCCGATGCGTCTGAAAGTCTTCAAGAATTCCTGCCCGTCTTTCGAAAGCAGATAATCGACGAACAGCCGTGCCGCGTTCGGATGCGCCGCCTTGGCCGAGATCATCGCCGGGTTAACCTCGACGGCGACGGGCTCGAGCGGAATCCAGTCGACCGGCGCGCCGGTCTGCTTCATGCGCTCGATCACCTGCGAATAAACGAACGTCAGCGCGCGCTCGCCGGCGCTCACCATATTGGCGCGGTTGGTGTTGCCGCGGAGAAACACCGGCTCCTGCTTCGCGATGCCCCGGAAATATGCGACGGCTTTTTCCTGTCCCCATTCCTGGCTGAGCGCGACGAAGACGTCATGGTTCTCGATGTCGATGATGAACTTCTGCTTGAACTGCGGCTTGAGCAAGTCATCATAAACTTTCGGCAGGTCGTTTTTCGCGATCGCCTTCGTATTGTAGCCGAGCACGAGCGTGTTGAGATAGACCGTCGACCAATAGCCCTGCGGGTCGTGCGTGTCGTCGTAGAGGTTCGCGAACTCCGGCGACTTGTACGGCGCGATCAGGTTGCGCTCGCGCATCGGCATGTACGACGGTGAGATGCCGACGGCGACGTCGAAGCGGTTCGCGCCCGCCTGCGCCTCGGTGAGGATGCGGCTCACCATCGCCGTGCCGCCGAGGCGCACGAGGTCGCCTTTGACGAACGGATATTTCGCCATGAAGGCGTCGAGCAGCGGCTTGCTGTTCTGGATGTCCATCGTCGTGTAGAAGACGAGCGCGCCTTCTTTCTTCGCGCCTTCGACGATAGACGGCTCGGCCGCGGCCGCCGCGGAAGCGGCGAGCAAACAAACGCACGATGCGATGAGAAGCAGAATTTTCATGTATGAATCCTGTGGACGATGCGATCAGGGCGAAAAGAGCTTGTCGCCTCTTTTGGTCATGAAGAGATCGAGCGGCAGCTCCGCGCCGATGCCCTTTTGTTTCGCTTTCTCGTAGATGAGCCGCGCGGTGGCCGCGAATTGGATGCCCATGCCGGTGTTGTTCTTGAACAGCGTGATTTCCTTGTCGTCTTTGCGGCCGCGGCATTTACCCGTTAACAGCTCGCCCAGTTCGTGCAGGTCTTCGAGCTTCACCAGGCCGCGCTCGATGCGGTCGTGAAACTCCGCCTGCTTGTCGACCACGATCTGGTTTTTGTAGCCGACGATGATGAGCCCGGCGCGGCGGATGGTTTCGTCGTCGAGCTCGCGGCGCTTCATGTAGCCGTCGCCGCCGACGATGCTGTTGACGTGCGCGCCTTCGGCGAGCCAGTGCCCATCGATCACCGGATCGACGGTGTTCGTAGCCGCGGTGACGAGGTCGCTGTCGCGCACCGCCGCCTCCGCCGAGTCGACGGCGACGACTTCTATGCCGCACTCCTCGCTCATCTCGCGCGCGAAGCGCTCACGGTTCGTGCGCGTCGGACTGTAGACCTTCACTTTTTTGATCGGCCTGACGGCCATCGCCGCGGTCACTTGCGTCTTGGCCTGCTCGCCCGAGCCGATGAGGCCCATGACGGCGGCGTTCTTGCGCGCGAGGTATTTCGCCGCGACGCCGCTCGTCGCGCCGACGCGCAGCGTCGAGATCGCGTGATCGTCCATGATCGCGAGCAGATTGCAGGTGTCCATGTCGAAAAGAAAGACGAGGCCGACGAAGTCGCCGGGATAGACCGTGCGCAGCGCGCCGTCGACGCGCTCCTGCCTGGAGAAGCTCGAATCGATGCGCAGCGCCATCGCTTTCATACCCGGCACGAGCCCCATAATGTTGTTGAAGTAGTACTGGCCGCCTTCCTCCTTCCAGGGGACGCGAATGCGCGAGCGGGGAACGATTTTCGCCTTGTCTTCGCCGAACTCGCGATACGCCTGCTCGATCGCGACGATCTCCTCGTCCATCGGGACGAGGCCTTCGATTTGCGGATTTTTTAAGACGAGTACCATGGCCGTTACCTTAGTCGATGGTTATCGCCTGTGCAACAATCGACGTGAAACAAAAAAGGCGCCGCCGTTTCACGGCGACGCCTTCGTGCGAAGTGAAGGTATAAGTTATTTCTTGCGGTTTTTATACCAGTCGGCGTCGACCTGAATGAAGTTCTTCCATTTGTCCGGCGTCGCCGCCTCCTCGAAGATCGCCTCGACGGGGCACACCGGCTCGCACGCGCCGCAATCGATGCATTCGTCCGGATCGATGTACAGCTTGGTTTCTTTCTCGAAATCGGGCTCGTTTTTCGTGGGGTGGATGCAGTCGACCGGACAGACATCGACGCAAGCGGTGTCTTTCGTGTTGATGCACGGTTCAGCGATTACGTAAGTCATCGAATCCTCCCAGTAATTAAGATTTTCTCTCTATCAAATAGGATCATCGAAGTCAAATATTCGTCACCGAATCAGCCTTTTACGACGCCGACCGGCCGCAGGCGCGCGACGCGCTTCGAGACGCCGGCGAGATCCATCGTCTCGACCACGTCGGCGACGTCTTTGTAGGCGTGCGGCATCTCCTCGGCCATCGTCGCGCGGCCCTGGTAGCGCGCGACGACGCCGCGCCGCTCCATCTCGCGGTCGATGTTGATCGCCTGGCTATGCTTCTTCGATTGCGCGCGGCTCATGACGCGCCCCGCGCCGTGGCAGGTGCTGCCGAAAGTCTGCTCCATTGCGGCCTCGGCCCCGACCAGCAGATACGAATAGCGCGCCATGTCGCCGGGAATGAGAATCGGCTGACCGATCTCGCGGTAATCGCTCGGGATCTGCGGATGATGCGGCGGAAACGCGCGCGTCGCGCCCTTGCGGTGCACGCAGACGCGGCGCTTTTTGCCGTCGACGACGTGATCCTCCATCTTGGCGATGTTGTGGCAGACGTCGTAGACGAGCGAGAAGCCGAGCGCCGCGGGAGAGATGTCGAGCGCTTTCAAGAATGCTTTTTCGGCGAGGCTCATGATCACCTGGCGGTTGACCCAGGCGTAATTCGCCGCCGCCGCCATCGCGGCGAGATAATCCTGCCCTTCGGCTGAGCGGATCGGCGTCGCGGCGAGCTGACGGTCGGGAAGACGGATGTCGTATTTCGTCATGGCATTGTTCATCACGCGGAGAAAGTCCTCGCACGTTTGATAACCCAGACCGCGCGAGCCGCTGTGGATCAGAACGACGACCTGGCCTTCGAAGACGCCGAGCGCGTTCGCGATCTGCGGCGTGTAGATTTCATCGACGCGCCCGATCTCAAGAAAATGATTGCCGGAGCCCAGCGTGCCGACCTGCTTGAGGCCGCGCTCGAGCGCGCGCTCGCTGATCAATTCGGCATCGGCCCCACGGAGGCAGCCGCCCTCCTCGGTGTGCTCCAGATCTTCCGCGCGGCCGTAGCCGTTTGCGACCGCCCACTTCGCGCCGTCGCGCAATAGGCGCTTTTCTGCGTCTTTCGTTAGCTTTGGAATCGCGCCCTCGCCGCCGACGCCGGAGGGGATCACGGCGAAGAGCGCCTCGACGATGTGAGGAATCAGCTTTCGGAGATCCTCGAAGACCAGACCGGTCTTCACCAGACGGACGCCTCAATTGATGTCGTAGCCGACGCCGCCCGGCGAGACGACGCCGTCGCTCGCGTCCATCGCGGCGACGCCGCCGATCGGAAAGCCGTAGCCCCAATGGATGTCGGGCATTGCGAGCGAATAGCCGACGATACCGGGCAGATGAGCCACGTTCATTACCTGCTTGAGGCTGTTGTCTTCCTTTAGCACGGAAAAAAGCTTCTCCGTCGCATAAACGCGCCCCGGCACTCGCATGCCGCCGGTGCGGGGAATCTCCCAGAGATAATCGCTGATGCGTGTGATGTTGATCTCGTCGGCCGACATGTCAGTTAAGTCAAAGACTGCTTCGACAAGCTCAGCACGAACACATAGAGGATCGAGTTCTTATCCCGTTCGCCCTGGGGCTGTCGAAGGCTCCGCATGCATTTGAATCTATACGTCAAAGATCACGCGCGCGCGCCAGGCGCCGCCTTCCTGCCAGACCTTCAACTCGTGATAGGTGACGGCCTTGATCTCGGTATGAAAGCGATGGCGCGTTAGATCGAGCGGCTCTCCTTTGACTGTACCATGCACGCGCGCGGCTTCAATGCGGGTGATGGCGCAGTCTTTTCCGACAAAGCCGCGCAGATTGAACTCCGCGAGCAGTTCGGAGAGCCACGCCTGAAGCAGCTCATCCCAGCCGGAAGCGGACGCGGCGACGGAAATTTCTTCCTTCGCCGCGACGCCGGCAGGATCGGCGATCAATGAATAAAATCCTTGCGCAGCGGCGGCGAAGAGCTCCGCGGGCGTCGCGCCCTCGGCTTCGATGCCGACGTCGGCGGTATGATCGATCTCGCGGAAGCCGCGTCGCGGCTCAGCCACGGCCGTTCTCGTCTTCGCGCTGCGTGATCAGCGGCACGATCGCGTCGCGGATCGCCTTCTCGCTGACCTCGCCGAATTTCTCCTTGAAGCGGGCGACCGGAATGACCGCCTTCGCCATTGCGCGGTGGCCGCCGGCGCTGCCGATGTCGTCGTAGAGGCGTTTCATGATATCGCCGGCGCTCTTTACGTATCCGACATTGCGCGCCGAGATGACGACGCGATTGTCCGAAAGCCCGGAGACGATGCCCCACTCGACGCCTTCGATCTGAAGCGAGAACTCCGCCATCTGCGGGATAACATCTTCGCGCTTGACCTCGCCCATGTGAATCACAGCGACGCCGTCCTCGAGCTGCAGGCGGCTGAGCGCGCGGCCGAGCGCCTCCAGGTCCTCGCGCGGCAGCGCCGGCCGCTCCATCTTGGCGATAAGCGCGCGGTTGGCGAAGGGGTAAAGAAAGCTGAACGCCTCGACGTCGATCATATGGCTGCCGCGCTCGAGAAAAAGCGTGTCGGTCTTGATCCCGTAGAGCAGCGCCGTGGCGAGGCGCTGCGAAGGCTCCATGCCGGCGGCGCGGAGATAGTCGGTGAAGATGGTCGACGTCGCGCCGTAATCGGTGCGGAGGTCGGCGAAGCGCGCGGTGAACGGCGCCCGCTTGGGATGATGGTCGACGACGAGATCGACGCGCCCGAGCGGCTGCTCGAAGTACGGCGGCTGCACGTCGACGAGCGCGAGCTTGGCGCCGTCGCCGTGGAGATCGGCGGGGTTCACCCGCTCGATCTGGATTTCGAGCAGGCGGATCATCGCGAGATTCTCCGGCCGGGTGACCTCGCCGAAGGTGACGATCGGCGTGGTCGCGCGGTTTCGTCCCAGAAGCTCGCGCAGCGCGAGCGCGCTGCCGATCGCGTCCGGATCGGGATCGTGCTGCAGCAAAATGTTAATTTTATCCTTCTCGCGAAACAGCCCGCGGATCATTTCGACGCGCCGCCGGTTGACGGTATCGAGGAGCTGCGGCGCGCAGAATTCTTCGAAAATGTCCTCCAGCGGAAGCTGGCTCAGGAGCTTGTCTTTATGGCCGCCGATGGATTTTTTGCCCGAGGCGAGCGACAGGATGGACGTATCCGGTCGCAGGCTGCGGATTTGAGTGTAGACCCGCTCCCAAAGCTCGGTATCGCGGACGAAGAGAATCACCTGATCGGCCCGCTCCAGGTGCGCCTTCTGGTAGGTGGTTTCGCTGTCGAGGGGGCCGGCCTGGCTGCTGCCGCCCCGGCGGCGGATACGCCTCGCCGCGTCGAGATCCTCTACGATGAAGAGGACCTCGCTGCGCTTCGTCGCAAGCTTCCGCATAAACTGAAAAAGCAGGTCGTCCTCACAAATCGCGAGATATTTCACGACGTTATCCCTATTCGGCAGGACCGGAAACGCGCTGACGGGAAAGTCTGCGAAGGACTCAACAAGGCGTTAGACTCTCCTTATCATTCCACCGCCGATTTTTCCACCGGCCTTGAACGCCGCCGCTGAGCAAGCTTATAAAGGGTAGCGGAGGATTCAAGGGGGTAATCCATGATCAACAGCGGTGAGCGAGGCTTCGGCCTGCCCAAATTCAGCGCGGCGGAGCGCGAGCGGCGGTGGGGTCGCGTGCGGGAATTCATGCAAGCCGCCGGTCTCGACGCCATTATCGGATTTCCCAATCAGAGCCACTGGGACCAATTTCAGGCCGATATCCGGTATCTCACGCACATCGGTGGCCATCAGACCGAGGTCGCCGTCGTCTTTCCAATGTCGGGCGATGTCACGGCATTCGTTCGCGGCGGCAACGAGGTCGAATGGTGGTCCATCGCGCAGGATTGGGTCAAAGACATCCGCCAGACGCGCCGCACTTGGGCCGACCCAGTGATCGAGCGCATGAAGGAACTCAAACTAGACCGCGCGCGCATCGGCGTGAGCGGCCTTTCGGGTCTCCTGCGCGCGCCGGAGGGCACGGTCGTCACCGGCATGCTGGAGAAAGCGAAAAAAGCTTTTCCCGCGGCTTCGTTCGAGAACGCGACCGAGCTATTGCAGGACGCGCGCTCGGTTAAAGGCAAGGAGGAGGTTGCCTGGATCGAGCGCGCCGCCGGCATTCTCGACAAAGTCGTCGAGGCGATCCTCGGCAAGGCGCGCGTCGGCGTCATGGAGAACGAAGTCGTCGCGGAGATCTGGCGCACGATCATCGCCAACGGCGGCGACTACCCGTCGATGACGCACTGGGGCGCCGGGAAGGGCGTCCCGTGGGCGTGCCGCATCTCGCCGCATCGTAAGTTAGAGGCCGGCGACATGATTAATACCGAGCTCGAGGCGAAGTACGGCGGGTATATCGCGCAGACGATCCAGGCGGCATGCCTGGGAAAAATCGCGCCCGACTTGAAGCGCGCCTTCGACGTGAGCGTTCAAATATTCGAAGACCTGGTCGCCTACATGAAGCCGGGCGTTACGTACCGCCAGGTGATCGCGCATTATCAGCAGCGCGTGCGCGAAGCCGGCTGCATCCCAAAGGGTATGCTGCTCCACGGCCGCGGCATCGGCGAAGACCGCCCGCAGGTGACCGGCGAGGCGGACGTCGGCTACACGACGGCGCAGTACACAATGCATCTCGACATCCCGCTGGTCGAGGGCAATGTGATGGTCTTGAAGCCCGGCGCAATGGTTTCCGACGCGCCGGATTCCATCCGCTGCGGCGACACCGTCGTGATCGAGGCGAAAGGCGCGCGGCGGCTGGGGAAGCGGAAGTTTACGTTTCCGGAGATTATGTAAGATATTGAGGACGGGAGGAACGACCATGGACAAGTTAACCGCCATCCGAACCCTCGATGCCGTCGAAGAGGCGCGTTGGGATAAGCCCAACGGGCGGAACTACGTCCGCGTCTCGGGCACGGAGCGCTGCCACATCGCGCTCAACTGTTACGAGCCGGGCGTGAACGACGAGATGCACTGCCATCCGGGCTCGGACCACACCTTTTTCGTCGTCGAAGGCGAGGCGACGATCAAGGGGCTCAAGGACGGCGAAGAGCACACGCTGACGCAGCACCAGGGCGTGCACATTCCCGCCGGATATTTTTACCAGCTCAACAACACCGGCAGCGGCCGGCTGATTCTGTACCAGGTGAGCACCGAGGCGAACCCGAAGCCGAAGAAGGGCAAAGTCGTCTACGGCATCGATACCGGCCTAAAGGAACATCTCCTCGGCCGCTTGAGCGAATAGTCGTGACGATCGACGATATCCACGCATGGTGCCGCGCGCATCGCGCGACGGCGCGCGGCTTCGTCCGCGGCCGCGAATTCACCGCCGGCGGCGACAAAGCGCCGGCGGAATCGCTTAAGGACGTTCTTCATTGGGAGCTTGCGCTCGACGGAGTGAAGTATCCGACGAGCACTTCCGACATGGAGCGGCTTGTCGCGGGAAAGCTGAGCGTCGAGCAGTTTGCTCAGGCGATGTCGCGAAGCGCGAGGAGGGGAGGGGAGTAGGTCAAAGATTTCTCGCCCTGTCCACTCTTCGTATCAGCTCGTCGACGATCGGGTTCTTGAACGCATTGAAAGGAGTCATCCACCCCGGAGGGGTAAAGGTAATCTTCTTGCCAAGCCTGCTCGGTGTCCGTAGCGAGAGAGTAACGCGCGGCGGATTGATGAACGTCGACGAGCTGACATTCATTATATTGTCGAGCCGCACCATCTCCTCTACTCCCTTGTCTTTGAAGATAAGATAATCTCCAGCATCCCATACTTCATCAACGAGATCGAAAACGAAGAACCTCATGAGCACATAGCCGATAACTGCCATGAAAAGCGGCGCGACGATGGTCTTATCGTTTGCATCGGCGCCTCGCGTCACAAGTAAACCGAAGATTGTCGCTGCTAAAGTACTGAACCAGATAACCGGGCCGACGCGTTTATAAAGGAATGTCCCTCGGGAGGAGATGCGCTTCACTTTTTTCCCGCGAGAATCAGATGCGTTCCGGGCATCGTGCTCGGGAAATCTGCATGGCTTTCGACCGTGGCGAAGCCGGTTTTTTTGAGCCAGTCGGTGTATTGCGAGAGCGTCCAGCACTCGCCGCCGGGCGTGTGCGTGAGCGTATAGACGGAGAAGCGCAGCGGAAAGGTCGGGCCGGTGCGCTCCTCGTCGGGGAGAAAATCGTTGATCGCCAGGAAACCGCCCGATCGCAACGCCTTGAAAGCGGCTTGGAATAATTCCTGATTTCCCTCCTGCGACTCGAAGCGGCAGAAGTTGCTCGCGATCGCGAGATCGTAAAAATTCTCTTCGATCTTCGCCGTGCGGAACTCGCCGTCGAGGAAGCGAATTTTTCCTTCGAGGCCGCGCTCGCGGTTGAGCTTCTTCGCGACCTCGTTGACGTTCGGCCAGTCGAGCTGTGTCACCTGCGCGCTCGGGTCGCGCGCGACAATCGTCATGCCGAAGATGCTCGACCCGCCGGCGATGTCGAGCACGCGCATGCCTTTGCGCTGCGTGCCGATTCCCAGAACATCGCACAGCGCCTTCGCGACCGGCTGCGCGACCGGGATGATGCCGAGCACGAGCTTCTCCCATACTTCGAGCTCGGTCACTGTATCCATACGGCTCAGCGGCTTGCCGGTCTTGAGCGTTTGCTTGAGTTGTCCCATGCCGTCCCAGAGCGCGAGCGCGACGTGGCGAAAGTCGCCCATATAGCCGGGCTTTCCGCGCACGAGAAACGCCTCGCTCGTCGGCGTCAGGAAATATTTTCCCTGGCGCTTTTCGAGGAGCGCGAGCGCGATCAGCCCGTCGAGCACGATGCGCGTCGCGCGCGGGTCGGTCGCCGCCGTGCGGGCGATTTCTTCGGACGTATGCAGTCCGTTGTGAATATGCGTGAAGAAGTCGTATTCGAGCGAGGCGTTGAGAATTTGGCTGTTGCCGAAATCGCCCAGCATGCGCATCAGCGGGCGCGGCGACAGGCCTTCTTTCGCTTCCGGCTGGCTCATCAGGCTTTGTAGAGCCCTTCTTTTTTGACGGCCTGGTAGACGCCCTCGAAGAACCACGCGAAATAGGCCGTGCCGGCGCGAAGACAATATTCCAGGCTGAAGCCCGGGCGCGTCTCGGCTTTGCCTTCCTCGAGCAGCTTCTGCAAAACCATCCAATCCAGTCCCGCGTGCGCCATCACGCCGTCGTGTTCTTCGAGATCGGCTTGCGCGTGGACGCGGAAATAGACGATCTTCTCCTCGGGGATCTTATAAGCTTGCCGCAGCGCCTTGCCGAAGAATTTCGCCCAGTGTCCGACCGCCTCTTCGACGCAGAACGACGCCCACCACTCGACCATCGTGCCCTCGTAGAGCACGCCGCGGTAGTATTCGAGAAAAGCGCGGCACTCCGGCAGCATCTCGTACTCGATCATCTCGTCGTCGGTCAGGCCGAAGTTCCGCCCCTGCTCGAGCACGATGCGGATATGGCCGGGCGGCGTCGGATGGATCATCTCGTCGGCCACATGGTTGGCGAAATGCTTCTGCAATTCCGGGTGGCGCTTGAAGAACGGCAGGTGACGCTGGTAGGCGACGCCGTGGAAGTTGTTGATCTCGGCGACAAAGCCGTACCAGTTCTGCCAGAAGACCTTGATCGCCTCCATCGGCAGCGTGCCTTTGGCGAGCTCGGTGTGGTAGCGGCCTTTGAAGAGCCATTTGTCCGAGATGCCCATGAGAAATTCCTTAAGCTCCGCGACCACCGCCTCCGCTTCTTTCTGGCTCAGTTTCTTCCCCGTGTAATCTTTTCCCTTGCTTGCCGACATGAGTGCTCCTTTTTACGGCGCGAGCGCGCCGGGATTTAGAATATTGTTCGGATCGATCGTCTGCTTGATCTCTTTGACAACATCGTAGAGATTCTTCAACCGCTCGTAGGGATACGGTCCTTTGGTGCTCAGCGTCGGCGCGGTCCAGACGACGCCGCGCTGATTGCTGAACTCCATCACCTTGCCCATCCACTTGCGCAGCCTGCCGACGTCTTCGTCGTCGTACGGATTGTAGAAGACGAAGTATTCCTCTTTCATCGCGAGGTCGCGCGTGACGTAGCTGTCGTGTTGCGGCGAATGCTCGGCATTCCACAGGCCGGCGTCGCGCTTGGCCGCCTCGTCGAGGTCGTACATCTCTTTGAGAAATGCGATGGGATACATCTTCGACGTCACGGCGAACATGCCGCTGTGGCGCACGACCGAGCTGCACCAGCCGTCGGGGCCCATCACGTGCCAGTCGGGCCAGCCGTGCAGTCCGTATTCCTGCGCTTTCGCGCCCATCGCTTTCTCGGCGATTTCCTTCACCTCGACGCCGCCGTGCGCTTCGTAGATGCGCCGCATGCGCTTTTCTTTGTACGCGAGCTCTTCGGCGTCGCGCGCGAAGAGCATCGTCTTTAAGAAGAACCACGCGTCGTCGGGGATGTTTTTTTTGTCGACCAGTCCTTCTTCCATCGGCCAGTGGTATTGCCAGCGGTCGACGAAGTGGATGTCGTAGACGACCTCGCCCTTGACGAGATCGGCCATCGATTCCATCACGCCGTCCATCTGGTCGCGGCGGAACGTGTAGCAGTAGTCGTGCAGCCACTCGCGCTTGCCCTCGATGGCGCGCAGGCAGACCTTGCTGATGATGCCGAGCGAGCCGGCCGCGAGCGTGAACATGCCGAGCAGGTCCGGCAGGTGAATCCATTTCTGAAACGGGCCGAACGTCGTCCCCTGATTGGCGAGCGCGCCGAGGCGCAGCGTCTCGCCGTTCGCCAGGACGACCTCGAGCCCCAGCACCATGTCGGCGATCCAGCCGTAGCGCGTCATGCCGTAGCCGATGCCGCCCTTGTTGATCATCGCGCCGATCACGACCGCGGGGCCGTAGGTGCCGTAGTTCGGCAGCATGAGGCCGTGCTGTCTGAGCGCGTGATGGATCGCGTAGACGCTCGCGCCGCCCTCGGCGATTACGTACTGCTGTTTGGGATTCACTTCGACGATCTTGTCCATCCCCAGCATGTCCAACAACAGGCCGCCCTTGAGCGGCGAGCTGATCCCCATGCCGACGCCGCCCTTGGCGACGATGGGAATTTTATTTTCATTCGCGAAGGCGAGCAGCTTCGCGAGCGGGTTGTTGCCGGCGCTATCCGACTCGACGCGCACGACGACGTCGGGCAGGAATTTATACGCGCCGTAAGCGAGCGTATGCTGGTAGTTGATCTTGTCGATCGGGTTGGTCGAGACGAAGCGCGGCCCGACGATCTCCTGGAGCTTCGCGACGATCTGGTCGAGGGTCAGCATGGCAAAGCATTCAGGAGCCAGAATCCAGGAGCCGGAATGGAAGAGGTCTTTTTATTCTGGATTCCGACTCCTGGCTCCTGAATTCTCAAAGCTGTAAGTGGCTGCCTCCGGTGATCAGAATATGTGTGCCGGTGAGCATAGCGCTTTCGTCGCTCGCGAGAAAGGCGATCGTTCCAGCGATGTCTTCCGGATAGAGGTGCTTCTGCAGCGGCCGGCTCATGCGGACTTTTTCTTTGAAGCCCTCGGGCATGACGGTCGAAGCGTCGGTCAACGTGAATGCCGGCGTGACGACGTTGACGGCGACGCCCGAGGGACCCAGCTCGAGAGCGAGCGTGTTGGCCATGACTTCTAGCGCCGCTTTCGCGGATGCGTAGGCGCCCATGCGCGGCAGCGGCTGCTGCGCCAGGCGCGTGCTGACGACGATGATCTTGCCGTGTTTCTTTTCGATCATGCCGGGGACGAAGACCTGCACGCAATGATGCAGCGCCGCGAGCTCTTTGGTGAGCGCTTCTTCGAGCCCTTTCCACGATAGTTGGAGCATCGGCGCGATCTCGAAGGGAAAGAAGGCGTTGTTGATGAGGATGTCGACGGCGCCGAAGTTCTCGGCGATGGCTTTCGCCATGCGCTCGACCTGGCCGCGGTCGGTGACGTCCGCCTGCCAAACCATGCCGCTCGAATGCTCGTTCTCGACCGTCTTCAGCACCTCGAGCGCCTGATCGCGGCTCTTCAAATAGTTGATGACGACCGAAGCGCCGCTCTGCGCGAGGCGCCGCGCCGCCGCCGCCCCGATGCCGCGGCTCGCGCCCGTGATCAAAACGACTTTGCCCTCAAGCGGACGGCGCGAGCCTTGTTCCATGGATTAGTTCACTGGATGGGAATGTCGATTAATGCGCTAACAGGTTCCAGGTTTCAGGAACGGAATGCCGATTCTGAAACCTGAAACCAGAAACTTGAAACTGATTCAGATCGCGACCGCGTCTTCCGCCGCTCCCTTTTCGTATTTCGCGGCGTTCTCCTTGAACGAGAGGAACTTCTGGCGCACGAAAGGAGAGCTGTAGCCGTTGAGAATGCGCTCGATCCTGCCGGGCTTGCTGTAAAACGCCTGGAACGCCCATCCGGTCAGCTCGCCCAATTGCTGGCGCGTCAGGTGCTTGGTCGGCATGACGCAGTGCTCGAGATCGTAGAGGCTCAAATCCTCGATCTCGATCATCGCCTCCTTGGTCGCGCGCTTGTAGATTGGCGAGCCGGGGATCGGGTTCAAAAGCTGGATCATCACGATATCGGGATCGATCTCGTCGACCGCCTTGAAGCGCTGGCGGATCTTCGCCTCGTCGTCGTCCCAGAAGCCGTTGAGATAAGTGCAGTCGGTCGAGATGTCGTTCTTGCGCAGAAGCGCGATAAGCTCCTTCAATTCCTTAACGCCGACCTTCATCGGTCCTTTGTGCGCCTCGGCGATCTCCTCATCGGTGCCGCCGTCCACGCCGATCAGCGTCTGGTACAGCCCGACCTTGCGCAGCCGCGGAATAAGATCGGCGTCGCGGATGAAGTTCTGCGCCCGGCTCAGAATGAACCAGCTCATGTCGAGCTTTTTCTTTTCCAACTCCTCCACCAGCTCGACCATTTTGCTGCGGTCGGAGTTGAAGTCGTCGTCCATGAAGGTGAGGGCCTTAACGCCGTATTGCTTGTTCAGCAGCTCCATCTCTTCCGCGACTTTCTTCCCGCTGCGCGTGCGGTGCGAGCTGAAGTCGCGCGGGCTCCGGGGGTCGACGAGCCACCATTCGTAGCAGAAATGGCAGGCGCCCTCGCAGCCGCGCGAGGTGACGGCCTCGTTGTAGTTGGGCAGCACGGAGTAGCCGCAGTACTTTTCCATCGGAAACAGATCGTAAGCCGGCATCGGCAGTTCATCGAGGTTCGCAATGAGCGGCCGGCGCGGCGTGAGCTTGACGTCGCCGTTGCGATAGCAGAGGCCCGCCACATCGGCGGGCTTCGGCGACGATGTCTTCAATTGCTCCAGCAGCTCCCACATCGTGTACTCGCAGTCGCCGAAGACGCTTACCAGCGCGTAATCGAGCTGCGGGTTCTCGCGCATGATCTTCTCGGGCACGGCGGTGTACATAAGCCCGCCGCCGACCGTGACGATCTTGGAATCGAATTCCTTGATGCGCTTCATTGCCGCGTGAAAGCGGTTGAGCTGTGCGGCTCCGCCGCCGGCGGCGATCATGCCGCCGAAAAAGACCGCATCGGGCCGGCGGCGCTTGACCTCGTCCATCATCTGGTCGTCGTTGAGCCCCAGCGCGCGGCAGTCGAGCACCGCGACGTCGGCGGTTTTCTTCTCCCGGATGAACGCCGCAAGCTGCGCGTGCAGCGGGTTCGCCGCGAGGTGGCGATCGCCCCAAGGCGCCCAGTTTCCCATCGGCGGCGTAATAAAGAGGACATTCATGTGCGACGCTCCTAAATAGAAGGAATTATTCAATAATAAAATATTTAATGCCTTAACGATTGTCAAGACTGAGAGTCGGTTGACAGCGGCCGATGGCTAGGGGAAATTCGGCAAATGTTCTCAGTCATGCTGGCGCTCTCGCCGGTCGTTCCGGTCTTCGTGCTGACCGCGCTCGGCTACGTCTTCGCGCATTACCGGAAGATCAGCCTTGAAGCGATCACCGAGTACGTCGTTTACCTCGGCGCGCCGGCGCTCGTCTTTACTTCGCTCGCGACGAAGCCGCTCTACGCCGCAGACATCGCCGTCGTCACCGCCGCGGCGCTCGCGATCCTGGCATGCGTCGGCCTGCTGATCTTTTTTTATTCGCTCGCGACCGGCTTCGCATCGCCGGGCTTTACGCTGCCGGTCCTCTTCATGAACGCGGGCAACATGGGTATTCCGCTGACGCTGTTCGCCTTCGGCGAGGCCGGACTCCAGCGCGGCACGCTGTTCTACGTCGTGATCACGCTCGTGCACAATTCGCTCGGCATCTACCTGCTCGGCGGAGGCAGCGGCGCCGGCGAAATTTTCCGGCTGCCGCTCATCTACGCGGCGGTCGCTGGATTGTTATGCAATATCTTTCAGCTAAAAATGCCTGAGCCTGTTTTCCAGTCGCTTTCCGCGCTCGGCCTGTCGGTTATCCCGCTGATGCTCGTGAGCCTCGGCTACCGCTTGCGTTCCATCCAGTCGCTCACGCTCGGCCATTCGCTCGCCGGCGCGGCGATCCGCGTGGGCGGCGGCTTCGCCACCGCGTATCTCTTCTGTGCGCTCGTCGGCGTCGACGGCGTCAACCGGCAGGTGGTGATCCTCTACGGCTCGCTGCCTTCGGCGGTGATCAACTTCATGCTGACGGAAAAATACGGCCGCGATCCCGAGCTCGCGGCGTCGATTATTTTTTTCTCGACCCTGCTGTGCCTCGCCAGCGTTCCGTTCGTCATCTGGTTTTTGAAAACATCTTGACAACTTTCTATCGGCGATATATTTCTCCTTTCGCTTTAGGCTTCAGGGAAGCCGGTGCGAATCCGGCGCGGTCCCGCCACTGTAAGGGCGCCGAAAGCCGCAAGCTCAAGCCACTGTCCCGAGCGTAGTCGAGGGATGGGAAGGCGCGGCGAGTAGACAAAGTCCAAGCCAGGAGACCTGCCTAAGGCTTTTCAACCGGCCTCTCCGGGAGAGAGAGAAAGGTTCCATCATTTTTTCTCTTCGTTCCGTTTTTTCGCGAGGCCGCCGTGGTTGTCGATGAGAACGGCTTCTTTTTTGTGCATATCGGTGGCATTGCACGCGGCAGCGCTCGCCTATCCGGCGTTTCATAACGCGCCGGAGAAGGTGCCGCCACTGCTCGTCACGATCGTCGAAGCGGAGGGCGGCGGCGGAAACGGAGAAAATTCTTCGGCGGAAAAACCCGGAGGCGGTCGTGCAACCGATGCGCCGCCACACAAGCCGATTAAACATGCGGCTTCATCAAATGCGACGCCGCCGCGCGATGCCGTCCCTGCTGCGCCCGTGGAAACGGCGCGGGCGGCGGAGCCTGCGCCCATTGCCGCTCCCGCCGAGCCCGTCGCGCTGCCGTCGGTCGAGACGCAAACGCAGAGCGCGATCGCCATTCCAGTCCGCGAGAGCACCGTTACCGTCGCGCTCGAAGGTGGCGCCGCGTTACCGCGCACCATCGCCGAGATCGGTTCTTCTTCTGGCGGGCCCGGCTCGACCGGCGTGGGCAGCGAACGCGGCTCCGGCAGCGGTGCTGGCACCGGAAACGGTTCGGGCGGAAGCTTCGGAGCCGGTCAAGGTAGCGGTTCCGGCGACGGCGATGCGCGCTTCGTACCGGTTAGTTATGCGTCATGTCCGAAGGCGGATTATCCCGAAGCCGCTCGGCGTGAGGGATGGGAAGGAACGGTCATGATCGAAGTCGCGGTCGACGAGGAGGGCCGCCCGAGGTCGTCGCGCGTCCAGCAAAGCTCCGGCTTCGCCGTCCTCGATCGCGCGGCGCTCGACAACATCCAGCGGCGCTGTCGGTTCCATCCGGCGCGGCGCGGCGCGACGCGCGTCGCGATGTCGATCAAAATTCCAGTCGTGTTTCGTCTGGCAGATAATCGATAACAGGAGGCGAATAGAAAAAGCGTCTATCAACCCGCGGACGGAAGCAAGGAAAGGGGGTGAAAAGCCCCTGCTGCCCCGCAACTGTAAGGGTCACGAAAGCCGCAGAATGCCACTGTCGCATTGACGGGAAGGCGCGGCGAGTAGAGCGAAGCCCGAGCCAGGAGACCTATCCGCCCGCTCAAACCATTCCCTCTCGTGGGAGAGAAGGAGGCGTCATGTTTTTCCTGGTCTTTGTAGTTTCCGTTCTGATATCCGCTTTCGCGGCGGCGGCAAGCGCCGTCGAGGTGGAAACTCTGCCGCCGCTGGTGACGATCTCGACGCGCGTGGACACGCCGGAGGCGAACGTCGCCAATTCCGTCACCGTGATCGACGATAAAAAAATCGAGGCGCGCCGCGTCGATAGCGTCCTGGAGATGCTGCGCGACGTGCCGGGCGTCGACGTCGTGCAGAACGGGTCGCGCGGCAACACCGCGTCTGTGTTTATCCGCGGGGCGGAGTCGGATCAGGTCCTGGTCCTGGTCGACGGCATCGAGGTCAACAGCACGACGCTCGGAGAATTCGATTTCGCCCATTTGACGACCGAGAACATCGAGCGCATCGAAGTGCTGCGCGGCGCCGGCGGAACGCTTTACGGCTCGCAGGCGATCGGCGGCGTCATCAACATCATCACAAAGAAGGGCGACGGGCCGCCGTCGCTCACAGTCTCGGCGGCCGGCGGCAACGGCTATACCCAACGACAGACGGCGGCGTTGCGCGGTACGCAGAACCGGCTCGACTACTCGCTCAGCGTCGCGCACCTTCAGAGCGACGGCTTCCGCAAATTCAACGACGACTATAAGAATCTCGCGGCCTCCGCACGGCTCGACTACCGAATGCTGGACGATGCGACGCTGCGCGGCATTTTTCACTTCACGCAGACCGACGTCGGTCTTTTCAACAGCAACAACTTCGTCCACGGCAATCCAGGCGATCCCAACGCGCGCGAAGCGCGGACCGAGTATCTCGGCAAGCTGGAATGGGAGCAGAAGATTTTCCCCAACTGGGACTACCGCATCGCGGGATCGATCTTCAAGGAGTTGATCCTCGACAGCGACAATACCGACGGCTGCACGGTCGATTTTGGTGGCGGGCCGGTACCCTGCGACTTCGGCAAGAGCCGCGATCGCTTCCGCCCGCGGATCTTGACCGGAGAGTTCCAGACCAACTATCGACCGTGGGATTGGAACACCACGACGTTCGGCATCGAGTACAAGCTCCGCAGCGCGTCCACGAGCGGCGGCATCGACAAAGCGATCCGCAACATCGCCTATTATCTTCAGGAGCAGTTCCAGCTCTTCGACAAGCGCCTGACGCTTATTCCCGGCCTTCGCCTCGACGATAACCAGAGCTTCGGGCGGGCGTGGACGCCGTCGTTCGCGTCGGCTTATCTATTCAAAGACACCGGAACGAAAGTGCGGGCGAGCTACGCCAAAGGGTTCAAGGCGCCTACGCTGAACGAGCTCTTTTTTCCGCCGGGGTTCGGCTGCCCCGCCTTCGGCAATCCCGATCTCAAGCCGGAGCGAAGCTGGGAGATAAACGCGGGCTTCGACCAACCGCTGTTCGGCGACCGGATGAAAATCTCGGGCACTTACTTTCATCGCGAAGTGAAGGATATGATCGAAGGCAGGCCGATCCCCGGCGATCCGTTCGGCTGCTTCCGCGCCTTCAACGTCGGTACCGCGCGCTTCGACGGCGTCGAGTGGAGCCTCGCGTGGAAGATTCTCTCGTTCCTCGGTTTTAACGCGAACTATACCTACCTCGACTGGGACACGGAGACCGGCACGCTGGCGCGCCGCCCGCGCCATCGTGGCAGCGTGGGCTTCGACTATAACTACGAGGCGTTCGAGGCGAATCTCACGTCGCTCATTGTCGGCGGGCGCGACGATTTCCACGCGTCGAAGTTCACCAACATTCATATGCCCGCGTACGGCCGCGTCGACCTTGCCGCCGCGTACCGTCTGCCGGTGAACTTCGATCTGGTCAAAACGCTCGCGCTGTTTTTCAAAGCGGAGAATCTATTCAGCCGGCGCTTCGAGGAGGCGAACGGCTTTCGTGCGCGGCCGTTCAATTTTCTCGTGGGACTGCAAGGGACGTTCGGCGGAAGGACGGGCCGGGAGGTGAAGCCATGAATATCATCGCATCGAATCGCGCGTTTGTCGCCGCGCTGCTTTTTTTCGTAGCGCTGAGCGGATGCGCGCGGAGTGATAAGACCGTCGATGTTACCGTCGCCGTCGATTTCGGACCGGCCGGGCGGCCGCCGCTGGAGAAAAAGGTGGCGGTTTCGGAGCGCGGCACGGTCTTCGATGCTCTGCGCGGCGCCTTTTACATCGCGACCTCCGGCAGGTGAGGCGTCGAATATTTCGTCGAGGAGATCGGCGGAGTGAGAAGCGACCCGGTCAAGAACCGTTGGTGGTATTTTGAAGTCAACGGGTACCGGTCCAACGTCGCGGCCGAGCGGTATATGGTAAAAAACGGAGACCGCGTTCGGTGGCTCTATCTCGCGACGCCTGATTCTTCGGCGAAGCCTTCGCCGTCGGCGAAGGACAACGCGGGGTTTTGAAGAGTGCCCTGACCGCGGGCGGGGCCCGCGGCAAAGACAGCAAGAAGAACATGAATCGAATCATTCTGATCACCGGCGGAGCGCGCTCCGGCAAGAGCCGCTACGCCGAGGAGCGCGCGCGCGAAACGGGCGCGCGGCTGCTCTACGTCGCAACGGCCGAGGCCGGCGACGATGAGATGTCGCAGCGCATCGCCGCGCATTGCGCGCGCCGGGGCGACGAATGGACGACCATCGAGGCGCCGGTCGAGATCGCGCGGGCGGTGCGTGAAAACCGCGGCTTCGACGCCGCGGTGGTCGACTGCGTCACGCTCTGGCTCAGCAATCTCGTCGAGCGCGCCGACGACACTGCGATCGAGCGCGCCGTCGAGGAGTTCATCGCCGCTGTACGCGGCTTCGACGCGCCGGCCTTCATCGTTACGAACGAATTGGGCTCGGGCATCGTGCCGGAGAACGCGCTCGCGCGGCGCTTTCGCGACCTTGCCGGGAGGACCAACCAGCGGCTCGCCGAAGCGGCCGACGAGGTCGTGCTGATGGTGGCCGGCCTGCCGATATTCGCGAAAAAGGGCGGCACATGCGGCTAGCCGAAACGATCGCGCGCATTGCGACGCTGGACAAAGCGGTGCAAGCGGAGGCGCAGAAACGGCTCGATAGTCTCACGAAGCCGCCGGGCAGTCTCGGCCGGCTCGAAGAGATGGCGCGGAGAGTCGCCGCCATTCAAGGCGTCGTCCCGCCGCGCCTCGGCCCGAAGCGGATTTTTGTCTTCGCCGCCGACCACGGCGTCACCGCGGAAAGAGTGAGCGCGTATCCGCAGGCGGTCACGGCGCAGATGACGTACAATTTTCTTTCCGGCGGCGCGGCGATCAACGCGCTCGCGCGCGCGTTAGGCGTCGAGCTCGAAATCATCGACGCGGGCGTGGCGCACGATTTTCCGCCCGAGTTGAAGCTCCGCGCGCTGAAGATCAGGCGCGGCACGGATAATTTCACGCGCGGGCCGGCGATGACGCGCGCGGAGGCCGAAGCCTGCATCGAGGCCGGCATTCGCCGCGTCGAAGAAGCGGCGGCTAAAGAGCAGCCGTTTCTTCTCGGCGTCGGCGAGATGGGCATCGGCAATACGACGAGCGCGGCGGCGATCCTATGCGCGCTGACGGGCGCCGCGCCGCGCGAAGCCGCGGGCAGCGGCGCCGGTATCGATGCCGAAGGCTGGGCGCGCAAAGTCGCGGCGATAGAAAAGGGACTCGCCATTAATCGGCCGGATGCGAAAGACGCTCTCGACGTTCTCACCAAGGTCGGCGGCCTCGAGATCGGCGCGATGGCCGGCGCGATGCTCGGCGCGGCGGCTTTGCGCATTCCGCTCGTGGTCGACGGCTTCATCGCCGGGTCGGCTGGGCTGATCGCGCGGGCGCTTTGCCCGGGGGTAATGGATTTTCTTTTCGCCGCACATGTCTCGGCGGAGAGGGGCCATCGCGCAATGCTGCACGAGCTCGGCGTGGTGCCGCTGCTCGACCTCGGTATGCGTCTCGGCGAAGGCACCGGCGCGTGCCTCGCGATGGGTGTCATCGAGGCGGCCGTCAAACTCATGCGCGAGATGGCGACGTTCGAGTCTGCCGGCGTCGCGGGAAAAATCGCATGAG
This sequence comes from Pseudomonadota bacterium, assembly GCA_021324155.1. Lineage (GTDB taxonomy): Bacteria > Desulfobacterota > Binatia > UBA9968 > UBA9968 > JAJPJQ01. The sequence continues at coordinate 92,253 of JAJPJQ010000022.1, read as the reverse complement.
CGATTTTCACGCCGCCGTCCAGTTCCTGACGATTTTTCCCTGGCCGCGGCGCGCCGAGCGCAAGCCGGAGGAGATCGGGCGCGGCGCGGCTTTCTTCCCGCTCGTCGGTTTCCTCCTCGGCGCTCTGCTCGTCTTTGTCGATTGGATCATCCGCCCGCAGCTGCCCCCCGTGCTTGGCGCCATAATTCTCACAGCGCTGCTCGCACTGCTCACCCGCGGCCTTCATATCGACGGTCTCGCCGATACGTTCGACGGGCTCGGCGCCGGCGGCACGCGCGAGCGCGTCCTCGCCGTTATGGACGATCCGCGCACCGGCGCCTTCGGGGTCACAGCCGTCGTCTTTGTCGTTCTTTGTAAAGTACATGCGCTAGCGTCGCTCGACACGACGCGTCGGGCCGCGATTCTACTAGCGCCGACGCTCGCGCGCTGGGCGATGACGGCGTTCGCTTATCGCTCGCAGCCGGCCAAAGAAGGGCTCGGCGCGCATATGATCCTGCATATGACCGGCGCGCGGCTTCTCTTCGCGACCGCGACGGCCGTGTTTATCGCCGTTGCATTCGCCGGCTTACGCGGCATCGGAGTGATGGCGCTTGTCGCGCTGTTGGCGCTCGCTGGCAAATACTATTTCCAGCATCGCCTCGGCGGCGTCACAGGGGATATTTTCGGCGCCGTCGCCGAGCTGAGCGAGGCGATCGTGCTGATCGCCTTCGCGATAAAGCAATGAGCCGGAATCTTCGAGCCTTGGCGATCGTTATTCTTCTGTGGTTGCCGCGGCAGACCGACGCCGCGGCGCCGCCGCTGAGAATCGTCTCGCTCGCGCCGAGCGTGACCGAGACGATTTTCGCGCTGGGCCACGGCGACCGGCTCGTCGGCGTGACGACCTATTGCGATTATCCGCCGGCGGCGAAGAAGATCGCGAAGATCGGCGACTTCATGAACCCAAGCCTCGAGGCTGTCGCTGCGAAGCGGCCTGACATCGTGATCGGCGTCGTCGGCGCGACTGATCCGGTGAAGGCGCGCGAGATGGAACGGCTCGGGCTCAAGGTCGTCCTGCTGCCGCTCGCTAATCTGGACGACATTATGAAATCGGTGCGTGCGATCGGCGAAATGATCGGTGACTCAGGGGCAGGCAAGGATCTCGCGGGAAAAATCAGCGTGCAGGTCGACGAGGTAAGAAAGCGCGTGCGGTCGGCGTCGCGGCGCAAGGTGCTTCTGATCGTCGGCTATCAGCCGCTTATAGCCGTCGGCGGCAAGAATTTCATCGACGAATTGATTACGCTGGCAGGCGGGACCAACATCGCCGGCGGCGCTGCGCAGCCGTGGCTCAATGTGCCGGACGAGTATGTGGTCGCGAAGGCCCCCGAGGTGATCATCGAGGCGGGCATGGGCTCGGAGCGCGAGAAGGCGAACAAGCGCTGGGGCGATCTGGCTTCGGTTCCGGCGGTGCGCGCCGGGTGGATTTATCCGTACACGTCGGACAAAATCCTGCGGCCCGGGCCGCGCTTCGGCGACGCGCTCGGCGATCTCGCGCGATTGATCCACCCGGAATGCTTTAATGGCAAAGGGTGTTAGACTTTGATTTTCGTAGGGCAGAGTATGCCGTGTCCGCTTAATTTGTGAAGGTTCTCGACCGTAAAAAGATGATCGCCGTCAACGGCGCGCTGCTCGCGCTCCTCGCTGCATCGCTGCTCGCCTGCGCGCTGATCGGACCGGTTGCGATCGACCTCAAGCGCGCGCTGGCGGATTTCTTCTCGCCCGACGCGGAAATATTATTCCGCGCGCGCCTGCCGCGCGTGCTGCTCGGCGCCGCCATCGGCGGCGGCATGGCCGCGTGCGGCGTCGTGCTCCAGGCCATGCTGCGCAATCCGCTCGCATGCCCGCAGATGCTGGGGGTATCGGGCGGCGCGTCGCTCGGCGGCATTTTGGGAATGATCTTTTTTCCACACTGGCTCCTGCCGCTAGCCGGCGGACTTCTGGGCGAAGTCTCGTGGGTGCCGCTCGCGGCGTTTTTGGGCGCGCTGCTGAGCATGGGGCTGGTCTATCGCCTGGCGCTCTTCCACGGCCGGCTCCACCCTTATCATCTGCTGCTCACCGGCGTGATCTTCAACTCTTTCGTCGCGGCGCTGATCATGTTTTTGAATTCGATCGTCGATTTCTATCAGGCGCAGGGGCTGCTCTTCTGGCTCATGGGCAACCTTTCGACGCGCGCCTATCCCACGGTCGCCTTCATCGCCGCGTACATCGCGGCGGGCTTTCTCTGGCTGTGGAGCCACGGGCTGCGCTTTAATCTCATCACGCTCGGCGAGGAGGCGGCGCTCCAGCTGGGCGTCGAGGTCGCGTCGGTCGAGCGGCAGGCGTTCGTCGCGACTTCGCTGATGATCGGCGCGATGGTATCCGTCAGCGGGATGATCGGCTTCGTCGGGCTCATGGTGCCGCATGTGATGCGGCTTTTGGTCGGGAGCGACCACCGGCTGCTGCTTCCGGCGTCGTTTCTCGCCGGCGCGATTTTTCTCTGCTGGGCGGATACGCTCGCGCGCGTGCTGCTCGCGCCCGCCGAGCTGCCGGTCGGCATCGTGACGGCGTTTTTCGGCGGGCCTTTTTTCATATATCTGCTCTATCGCGAGGGGCGCAGACTGCCGGTATGAGCGCGGCGCTCGAAGTCGAAGATTTATTGTTCGCCTACGGGCCGCGCCGCGTGCTCGACCGCGTCTCGCTCGCGATCCAAAAGGGGGAGATGATCGGCGTCCTCGGTCCGAACGGGTCGGGGAAGACGACGCTGCTGAAGATTTTATCCGGAGTGCTGGCCGCGCGCGGCGCGGTGAGACTCGCTGGCCGCCCGATCGAAGCCTATTCGCGCAACGAGCTCAGCCGCATCATCGCCGTCGTGCCGCAAGAGAGCGAGATTCATTTTCCTTTTACCGCCGCCGAGATCGTTCTCATGGCGCGCGCGAGCCATCACGAGCGGCTCGCGCTCGAAGGCGCAGCCGACCTCGACGCGGCGCGGCGGAGCATGGCCGCGACCGATACGGAGTCGCTCGCGGACCGCTGGGTGCACGAGCTCAGCGGGGGCGAGAAGCAGCGCGTGATGATCGCCCGCGCTCTCGCGCAGGAGGCGGAGATTCTTTTAATGGACGAGCCCGCGGCGTTCCTCGATTTGAAGCACCAGCTCGGCGTCTTCGATCTCATGCGGCGCTTGAACCGCGAGCGCAAGCTGACCGTTGTCGCCGCGCTTCACGACCTCAACCTTGCGGCGCTCTTTTTCCCGCGCCTCGTGCTTCTGGAAAACGGGAGAATTCACCGGGACGGCGCGCCGGAAGAGGTCTTGACGGAAGATACGATCCGCCAAGTCTACGGTGTCGAGGTCCGTGTCGAGCGGCCGGAGCCGCAGCGCCGCCCGCACATATTCATTCGCCCCTAAGGCATTTGCAAAACGCCGGGGGAGAGGCTAAAGCAGAGAGCTAAGATCGGGATGACGATGGAGAGACATATGAATGCGAGTCAAGCCGTGATCTATCCCTGGAGTTCGGCGGGTCTCGTCCTGCTCGCGCTTTTCATGCTCTACGCGCTGGCGCTCGATCAGGGGCTTTTGCTCTCGTGGGTGCAGGGACCCGCGGCCTTCGACATGAACCTCATCCATGAGTTCGTCCACGATGCGCGCCATGCGGCGGGCTTTCCCTGCCACTAAGTCGACCCGGTCGTAACGCGAGGCCGATCGCACTGACGTTCCGCGAATCAAAGGTGTCATTCACGAATCTGCTCGGGACCGCGCTCGTTGCAGGCCTCTTGGCCGCTTTCATCACGGCCGGCTTTCACTCTTTCTTCACCGAGCCGCTGATCGATCGCGCCGTCGCGATCGAAGCCGAGACGAGTTCGCACTCCGAGGAACCCGTCGTCTCGCGCCCGACGCAGAAGTTCGGCCTGTTTATCGGCTTGAGTGTTTATGGGGTGGCATGGGGAATTTTATTCGGCGTTCTCCTCTATGCGATCACGCCGAAGCTGGCCGACGGCGGCAATATCTTGCACCCTTTATTGCTCGCGCTGATTCTCGGCTGGTCTGTAAGTCTGTTCCCTATGCTTAAATATCCTGCGAACCCGCCGGGAGTCGGCGAAGCGGCGACGATCGGTTACCGCCAGGAGCTGTTCGTGCTGCTCATCGCGCTTTCGCTCATCGGGAGCGTGACCGCCTTTATCGCGGAAAATTCGCTGCGGCGAGCCGGCAGGCCGATGCCGTTGCTCATCCTCGCGGCGTATGCCGCTTACATGGTTTGTCTTTATCGCTTCTTTCCCGCGAATCCCGATCCGGTGAAGATAGACATTGAGCTGGTGCGGCGTTTCCGGACTGTTTCCTGCGCCGGCCAAATCGTATTTTGGACCGTGCTCGGCGGCGCTTTCGGCATGCTCGCGCGGTACCGTTCGTCGGCTCCGAGTCATGCCTGAAAGATCGACAACTGCCGCCGCCAATCCGTCCGCGACGCCCGGCGAAGCCGGGGTTTGGCCGGCCGTGCTCCGCTACGCGCTGCCGTTCGTTCTCGTGGCGCTTACTTTCGGCTTTTTCCTGCCATCGCTCTACAACGGCTACGTAGATTGGGACGACGTCAAGCTCCTGCTGGAAAATACGCGGTATCGCGCGCTCGGGTGGTCGAATATCCGATGGATGTTCGGCACGTTCTATATGGGGCATTACCAGCCGCTTACCTGGCTGACCTATGCGGTGGACTATTTTCTGTGGGGTCTCGACCCGTTCGGGTATCATTTGACGAGTCTCCTGCTTCATTGCGTCAACGCGGTGCTGTTCTATTTCCTCGCGCTTCGGTTGCTCGTCTTGAGCGTCGGCGACGAAGCGTCCTCACGGCTGCGCCTCACCGCTTGTTTCGCCGCGCTTCTTTTCGCGCTTCATCCGCTCAGGGTCGAATCCGTAGCGTGGATTACGGAGCGCAGAGATGTTCTCTCCGGCCTGTTTTTTCTTGCGACGCTGCTTTGCTACTTGAAGGCGGCCGCGAGCGATCTGCGCCGCGGATCGTGGCTCGCGGCGGCGGTCATTTTTTATGCGCTGTCTTTGCTTTCCAAAGCGACGGCGATGACGCTGCCGGTCGTGCTTGTCGTTCTGGACGTTTATCCGTTGCGCCGCCTCGGCTCAGGCAGGTGGTTCGCGCCGAAGATGCGACGCGTCTGGTTGGAAAAGATCCCCTTCGTTACTCTTGCGGTCATTTTCGCTGTACTGGCGTTCGCCGCACAGCGGGACGCGGGCGCGCTGCTGACGTTGGATAATTACGGCTTCGCCAAGCGATTGGGTCAGGCGCTCTTCGCGCCGGCATTTTATCTATGGAAGATGATCGCGCCGATCGATCTGTCGCCGATATATGCGATACCGCTGCACCTGGAAAAAAGCGATTGGATCTTCTTCGTCTTAGGCGTCACAGTCGACGTCGCTGTGACGGCGGTTCTCATTTTGTACCGCCGTCGCTGGCCCGGGCTGCTCGCCGTTTGGATCAGTTATCTCGCATTGCTCGCGCCCGTTCTGGGTCTCGCGCAGGCAGGACCGCAATTCGCCGCCGACCGGTATACGTATCTGTCGGGCCTCGGCTGGGCAATTCTCACCGCCGGCGCGCTGCGCTATATAATTACGCAGGATCAGCGGCTCGTGCGCGCCGCGGCCGCCGTTGTCTCGGCTGCGGCCGTGCTCGTTCTCGGCGCGCTCACCTGGCGGCAGGTTCAGGTGTGGAGCGACCCGCTGACGCTCTGGCGTCACGCCGTGGCGGCCTATCCGCGCGCGTCGAAGGCGCAAAACAGTCTGGCGAACGTGCTCGTACAGCTCGGAAGACAAAACGAAGCGATCGCGCATTACCGCCTCGCGATCCAAATCGATCCCAATTACAAGGAAGGCCATCATAATCTCGGTCTCACGCTCGCGGGCCGCGGCGACGTCGAGGACGCCAAGCGCGAGTACGCCGAAGCGTTGCGGATCGATCCGCGCTACAAAGAGGCTCACAACAACCTCGCCGCCGTGCTCTTTTACGAAGGAGATCTCGCGGGCGCGATCGATCATTACCGCCGCGCCATCGCCGTCGATCCGGCATTCAAGGAGGCGCACAACAACCTCGGCGTGATTCTGATGAATCAGGGAAACGTCGCGGAAGCGATCGCGGAATATCGCGCGGCGATTAAGATCGATCCGAATTACAAGGAGCCCCACTACAATCTGGCGAACGCGCTGCTGGAGCAGGACAAGGTCGACGAAGCGATCGCGGAATATCGCGCCGCTCTCGCGATCGACCCGAATTACGAGGTCGCGCGCTACAACCTCGGCATCGCCGCGGATGTGCAGAAAAAGAAAACTCCGCCCGCTAGTCCCGGTTCGCCTTCCGGTAGCCGAGCGCGTCCTGCGCGATAATCAGCTTCTGAATGTTCGAAGAGCCTTCGACGATCTGATACGACTTCGCGTCGCGAAGATAGCGCTCGACCGGAAACTCGGTGGAGTAGCCGTAGGCGCCGAGGATCCGCAGAGCCGCGTCGGCGGCGAACGCGGCGGCCTCGGCGGCGGTGTATTTGGCAATCGAGACTTCGAGGTTGTTGGCGCGCTTCTGATCCGCGAGCCAGGCGGCGCGATAGACGAGCAGACGCGCGGCTTCCTCGTGCACGACCATCTGCGCGATCAAGTCCTGGTTCATCTGAAACTGGCCGATCTTCTGGCCGAATTGCTCGCGCTGGTTGCAATAGGCGACGGCCGCGTCACGCGCGGCGGTGGCCAAACCCAGCGCGCCCGCGGCGCAGCTGAGCCGCGTATTGTTCAGCTGCCACATGCAGATCTTGAAGCCTTCGCCTTCCTTACCGATTAAATTCTCCGCGGGCACGCGAAACTTCTCGAACGTGAGCTCGCCGAGGGGCGACGCGTGAGTCCCCATCACCTCGAGTTCGCGGCGGCTTATGCCCGGCTGATGAAAATCGGCTACGAAGGCGGAGATACCGCGGTGCTTTTGCGCCTTATCGGTAACGGCGTAGACGAGGCCGCAGTCGGCGACCGGCGCGTTCGAGATCCAGATTTTCGATCCGTTCAAGACGTAATCGCCGCCGTTGCGCGTCGCGGTCGTGCGTATCGCGGCGACGTCCGAGCCGGCGTCCGGCTCGGTGATGGCGAAGCAGCCGACTTTCTCGCCCTGGATCAGCGGCGGCAGCCAGCGCTTTCGTTGCGCGTCGTTGCCGAAGCGATCGAGGACCAGCGCCGGACCGACCTGCATGTTGATGAAGACGCGGATGGCGCTGTGCGCGCGCGCGATCTCCTCGGTGATCAGCGAAAGCGCGAGGAAGCCGAGCCCGTTGCCGCCGCGGTCCTCGCGGATCGCCGCGCCGTAAAAGCCGAGCTCGCCCATCTTCGCGATCAGGTCCCGGCGGAATTTGCGCTCGCGGTCGTCAGCAGCGGCAGTGGGCGCGATTTCCTTCGCGGCGAAATCGCGCGCGAGGTCGCGCACGGCGATCAGCTCTTCGCTTAGTTCGAAATCCATTATTTTCCTCCGGGATTACTGAGTAGTGAGTAATGAGCAGTGAGTAGTGGGATGCGGCGGATAGAATCAGAACTCATAAGTACTCACCACTCACGCCCCACTGCTCACTTCAATAGCTCCCGTGCGATCACGAGTTTTTGGATCTCCGACGTTCCCTCGTAAATCCTCAGCGCGCGCACGGCGTTATAGAGCTGCGCGACGGCGGATGTCGTCACGACGCCGAGTCCGCCGTGGATTTGCAGCGCTTGATCCGCAATCCGCTGCGCAGCCTCGGTGGCGAAAAGCTTTGCCATGGCGGCGCAGCGTTTGGACCCGACGCCGCGGTCATGCATCCATGCCGACTGGTACACGAGCAGGGATGCGGCTTCGAGGTCCGTTGCCATCTCCGCGAGCTTGAACTGAATTCCTTGGAAGTCCGCCAGCGCCCTGCCAAACTGCCGCCTGCTTCGGCTGTAGTCGAGAGCTTCTTCGAGCGCCCTTCGCGCTAAGCCGACGGCTGCGGCGCCGACCGTCGGGCGCAGCGCGTCGAGCGTGGCGAGCGCGATTTTCATGCCGTCGCCCTCGCGGCCGATGAGGCCGGCGCCTGGGACGAAGCAGTCTTCCAACGCGAGCACGCCGATGGGGTGCGGTGCGATGAGACGGGTTTTCTCGCGTACGTCGAGGCCCGGGGATCGGGCGTCGACGATGAACGCGCTGAGACCTTTGCCCTTCGCGGCAGGCTCGGTGGAAGCGAAGACGATGTAAACGTCCGCGATGCCGGCGTTCGAGATGAATGACTTGATGCCCGTCAGGCGGTAATCGCCGTTGCGCTTCGTCGCCCGTGTCTGGAGCGATGCGACGTCGGAACCGGCATTCGGCTCGGTAAGCGCAAACGCGGCGATTTTCTCGCCGTCCGCGAGCGCCGGCAGAAAATCTTGCTTCTGCTCGTCGCTCCCCGCGAGCGCGATCGGATACATTCCGAGCGCCTGCACGGAGAGAACGCTGTCGAACAGCGGCGCGACGCGCGCGAGCTCTTCGCGCAAGAGGCACAGCTCGCGAAGAGAAATCGTCTCGCCGGCGCCGCCGAACGGGCGCGGCGCCAGATGTTTGAGCCACCCGGCGCGGCCGAGGAGCGGCGCGAGCGCCTTCGCGGCCGCCGCGACGGCTTCGACCCCGTCATCTTTCACCGCCGCTGCAGCCGCATTTTCCTCCGCCCACGCGCGCACGCGCTCGCGCAATTTTTCGTGCTCGGCGTCGAGGTGCGGGTGCATCGAGGCTGCTAGCCGCGGTTGAACAGCGGCGGCCGTTTTTCCACGATCGACCGGTAGCCTTCGCGGAAGTCGCCGTTCTCCATGCAGATTGCCTGTGCGCGCGCCTCCATCTCGAGCGCCGCCTCGAGCTCCATCTGCATCTCGCGGTTGATCAATTGTTTGGTGACGCCCATCGCGTAAAGCGGGCCTTCTTTGAGCTTGCGCGCGAAAGCGTAGGCTTCGTCGAGCAATTCTTCATGGCGCACGACGCGGTTGGCGAGACCGATGCGCCAGGCTTCCTGCGCGTCGACGGCTTCGCCGAGCATAAGCAGCTCCGTGGCGCGGCCCTGGCCCACGATGCGCGGCAAAAGATGAATCGCTCCCATATCCGCGCCGGCGAGGCCGACTTTGACGAACAAAAAAGCGAAGCGCGCGCTTGTCGACACGATGCGGAAATCGCTCGCGAGCGCGAGCATCGCCCCGGCGCCAGCGGCGATGCCGTTGACCGCGGCGATGATCGGCTTTTTCAGCGCGCGCATGTTCTTGACGACGTCGCACGTCATGCGCGTGAAGCGATACAGCGAGTCGCCCTTCATTTCGATCAGCTTCGCGATAATGTCGTGCAGGCTGCCGCCGGAGCAGAAGCCTTTGCCGTCGCCCGTGATGACGAGCACCTGGACGGCAGCGTCGTCGACGAGCTCGCGCGTCAGCCGCTCGAGCTCTTCATAGGTTTTGAACGTCAGCGCGTTGAGCGTTTTCGGATCGTTCAGGCGCACCGTCGCGATTCCGTCTTCGACTTCGTAAATGAAGGTCTCGTACGCCATGCAGCTCCTCACGTAATGCAGTATTGCTCGTGTCGAAAAATAGGATTTCCTCATCTTACCGTCAAGCACCGCGCTATTGCTACCCCCACGGACACTCACTATAATCATGCGATGTTTTACCGCCGTGCGCATCTGCTGGCGATTGCGTTGATCGTCGGCTGCACGTACATTCCTTCCGGCAAATTCACGCCGCCGGCGCACGCGATCCAGGAGGATGACGAGTCGCGCATCAGCCGGCAATTCCGCCGCGAGGCGAAAAAGCAGCTCTCGTTCGTCACCAATCCGGAAGTCGAAGGATTCGTCGATCAGATCGGCCGGCGATTGCTCTCGGTAATGGGTCCGCAAACGTTCGAGTATCGCTTCTTCGTCGTCTCCGATTCCGCGCTCAACGCGTTTTCCGTTCCCGGCGGGTCGATCTACATCTATACGGGGCTTCTCGACCGCGTGAAAAGCACCTCGGAGCTGGCGGGCGTCATGGGCCACGAAATCATTCACGCCAAGGACCATCACATGGCGCGCATGTCCGGCCCCGACCCGCTCAGCCTGCTGGGTCTTTTAGGCATGGTTCTCGCGCGCGGCGGCGCGGGGGCGCAGGCGGCGGGCGCCATCGGCCAAGCGTTGTCGGCCACCCGCCAGTTCGCCTTCAGTCGGCAGCTCGAGCTCGAAGCCGACACTCTGGGCCTCAAATACATGGCCCAGGCGGGATACGACCCCAAAGGCATGCTCTCGTTTATGAAGACGATGGATCAGCAGAACGCGCTGCTGGCTTCGGGCATTCCGCCGTACCTTCTGACCCACCCTGTTACCAAGGAGCGTATGGCGAACATCGAGCGAATTATCAGCTCGCTGCCCGAGCGCGCGCCGATGCGCGAGACGCCGGATGCGGTAAGAAGACTGCAAACCTTACTGCGCCTCGATCGGCACGAGGAAGAGGCGATCATTGCGGAAAGCGAGCGCGCCCTGAGCGAACAGCCGGACAACGCCGAGGCGCGCCACTACTTAGCGATCGCTCAATTCGCGCAGGGAAAAGTTCCGCTGGCGCGGCAGAATTTCGAGAAGGCGCGCGGCCTCGATCCGCGCCGGCCGGGGATCGACCGCGACTTGGGCAGGCTTTACGGCCAAGCGGGCGAGTTCCCGCTCGCGCGCGAAGCTTTCGATCGAGCGATCAGGGCCGATTCGCGCGATGCGGTCAGTTACCTTTATCTCGGAGAGATGTACGAACGAGAGAACAACATGCGCGAGGCGGCCAATGCGTACTTGAATGCGACCAATCTCGCGCCCTATTCGGCGCTCGCATTCAATCGGCTCGGGGTAGCGTACGGCCGCATGAATCGGCCCGGAGAAGGCTATTATTACATCGGCCGCTCGATGCTGTTGCAGGATGAGGATGAAAGAGCGGTCGCCGATTACGAGCGCGCGATCAAAGCCCTCGGAGAGGCCTCCCCGCGCGCGCAAATGATCAAAGAGGAGATCGCCACGATCAAATCGCGGCGGAGATAATCACGCCGAAGCGGAAAAAACGAGGTGCTTGCCCTTCATCGGCCGGGCGAGCTTGCGCTCGCGCTTGAGCAGGAAGGCGCGCGTGTAGTCGGGATCGAATCCGAGCAAGCCGCAGATATTGTCGAACGAAAACAGCCATTCCGTGCCGCCGTCCGCGACCCAGGCGAGTGAGTTCTCATAGAGCTCGCGGGCCGGTCCGCCGCGCGAGCTGCGGTACTTTTCCAGGCATTCCACCGCGTCTTTCATGACCGCGATCATCAGGCGCTTCTCGCCTTCAAGCTGACGCGAGATGCCGCGATTGCCGTAGAACTGCGACGGCAGGCAAGTATCCGGCTCGAGTATTCGGGCTAGGAAATCGTCGTACATTGGAGACCCTTCTGGTGATTGCTAGAGAATACATAGCCATATCACGCGGGTCTAAAAAACGCAAGGATATCTTTTTGTCGGAGTCGGAAATCCTCCCGTTCGTATTTTATAATAAATTCAACAGCTTATCTCATAATCCGTTCAGCAAGCCAGCCAGCTTCGTTTTCGCGACGTAGTGGTCCCAGACTTTCTGAATTACCGACATCTTGCGGCGGCCTTTGCCGACGCGCTCCAGCTCATCCTCGTTGTACGGCCGGATTGGGCCCAAGGTCGAGGCTAGGCAGGTCCGGGCCGCGCTCTCCTCAAGATCGACGCAGGCCGCGAAGGTCCATTCGATCGACTGACCGACTACGACCGAGCCGTGACCGCGCAAAATCGCGGCGTCGCGCTTGCCGAGCGTACGCGCGACAGCGTCGCCCTGTTCGTCGGTGTGAATGAGCGCGGGATCGTTGTAAACGGGCAGCGGACCTGTGCCGAAGAGCGCGCCGGGGTTGTCGGCCGCGACGAGCGAGCGCCCGGCCATGCTCAACACGACCACCATCCGGTTATGCAGGTGCGCGACGCTCTGCACATCGTCGCGCGCGCGGTAGGTGCGGATGTGCATCGGCAGCTCCGACGGCGGATTCCATTTGCCTTCGACTTTTTTGCCGTCGCGATCGACCGTGACGACGTCGTCCGGCGTGACCTCGCAGCGGCTCACCGGATGGCCGTGGATCAGAAATTTATCGGTGCCGGGAATCCGGATGCTGATGTGGCCGCTGTAATCGACCAGCTCCGCGACGTAAAGCATGCGGCAGGCCATCGCGACTTTCATCTTCAGTTCATCGATTTGCGTCATGAAATCTCCTTATAGCGAACATTCCGTGTTGCAGAAAAGCTAGGATTATCCTTCAAAGTTGAAAGTTGCAACTCGCTTGCCGCGAGAAACGGGAAATGCTTACTTGAACGCAAAGGAGCACCTATGCCGAGCAACAGCGCCGAAGGCATCCGCTGGGATTTGAGCGATCTTTTTTCCGCGCACGACGATCCGCGCATCGAGGCGACGCTCGACGACTGCCGGGCCGAAGCCGAAGGCTTCGCGCTCCGCTATCGCGGCAAGATTGCCGCCATGAAGCCCGCGGATTTGCTTTCGGCGCTCAAAGAGCTCGAGCAGGTCGAAGACAGCCTAAGCCGCGTCGCGAACTATTCGAGCTTGCTCTATTCAGCCGATTCCATGAAGGCGGAATATCAGGACCTCGACCAGCGCGTCGAGCAGCGCGTGACGGAGATCCGCAACATCCTGCTTTTCTTCGAGCTCGAATGGCTCGAGCTTCCCGACGACGCGGCGGCGCGCTGCCAGCGCGCGCCGGAATTGAAAAATTATACACATTACCTAACAAGCATCCGGCGCTTTCGCCCGCACAAGCTTTCCGAGGCCGAGGAGAAGATCGTCAACGAGAAGGACAACACGGGGCGGAACGCATTCGGCCGGCTCTTCTCCGAAATCACCTCAGCGCTTTCCTTTCCTCTGGAGCGAGATGGGAAAAAAGAAGATTTAACCTTGAGCGAAACGCTGGCCCTGCTGCACGAGCCCGAGCGCGAACTGCGGCGGAAAGCGATGGAGACCGTCTACCGAGGCCTCGCGGAGCATCGCGACACGCTCACGTTCATCTACGACACGCTGATCCAGGATCACCTCACCATGGACCGCCTGCGGAAATATCCCGATCCGATGCTGGAGCGCCATCTCGTGAACGAGATCGACGCCGACGCGGTCGGCAAGATGATGGGAGTAACGGAAAGCAACTATGCCGTCGCGCACGACTACTTCCGTCTCAAGGCGCGGCTGCTGTCGCTGCCCAAGCTCGCGCTCTACGATCAGTATGCGCCGGTCGGTAAAAATCTGACGCCCTTCACCTTTTCAGAGGCGCAGAAAATCATTCTCGAGGCGTTCAACGCCTTCAGCCCCGTGTTCCGGGAGATCGCCGGCGAATTTTTCGCCAAGCGCTGGATCGACGCCGAGATCCGCAAGGGCAAGCGCGGCGGCGCCTTCTGCGCCTCGCCGTCGCCCGGCCTGCATCCGTACATCCTCTGCAACTACACCGATAATCTGCGCGACGTGATGACGGTCGCGCACGAGCTGGGACACGGGCTCCACGGCTCGCTCAGCCGCAAGCAGAGCTACTTCAACTACGATACGCCGCTCACGACCGCCGAGACGGCCTCGGTATTCGGCGAGATGCTCGTCTTCGACTACCTCGTCGAGCGGCAGAGCGATCCGAAAGTGCAGATCGCGCTCCTCGCGGGCAAGCTCGAAGACGCGTTCGCGACCGTCTTTCGCCAGAACGTGCTGACCCGGTTTGAGGAGGCCGTCTTCGCCAAACGCCGCGCCGGCCGATTGACGCCCGACGCCGTCGGCGAGACGTGGCTCGCGGCCAACGGAGCGTATTACGGCGACGCGGTCGAGATGCCCGAGGGCTACCGCTGGGGCTGGTCGTACATCCCGCATTTCATCCACAGCCGCTTTTATTGCTATGCCTACGTCTTCGGCCAGCTACTCGTGCTCGCGCTCTACCGCATGTACCGCGAGCAAGGGAAGAGCTTCGTGCCGAAATACCTCGCGCTGCTGGAAGCCGGCGGCTCCGACACGCCGGAAAATCTGCTCAAGCCGCTGAACGTCGACATCCACGACGCGGCGTTCTGGCAAAAGGGATTCGACGAAATCAAGGGCATGGTTTCGCGCTTGCAGAAGCTCGTCGAGGCAAGCTAATAATCGACGATGGTGCGCGCGGCCGCGCTCATGATCCTCCTCACTACAGCCACGCCATTGTATGCTCAGACCGTTCCCGGCGCCGAGCGCGTCGAGTTCGACAGCCGCGACCAGCGCGACGGCAAAACGGTGCGTCTGTTCGGCTGGTTTTTCAAAGCAAAAGCGGACACGGCGGGGAAGGCGCCGCTCGTCGTCGCACTGCACGGCTGCGGCGGCCTGTACGGCAGCGATAGAGATTTAAACGCGCGGCATGCGGAGATGGGCGAGCTGCTGAGGCGACAGGGCTATCACGTGCTCTTTCCGGACAGCTTCACGCCTCGCGGCTATGCTTCGATCTGCACGATCAAGATCGGCACGCGCGACCTCAATGTGGCGAACCGGCGCCGTGACGTTCTCGGCGCTCTCGCGTGGGCGGTCTCGCGGCCCGAGGTCGACGCTGCGCGCATTGCGCTTCTCGGCTGGTCGCACGGCGGATCGACAGTGCTGTCGTCGAACAACCGGCAGAACAAAGAAGTGGCGGCCTCCGCCGTTCAGCCGCGCGCCGCGGTGGCTTTTTATCCCGGCTGCAGCGCCTACCTCAAATCGCGCGATGGCTACCGGCCGAACGCGCCGCTGTTGGTCTTGATCGGCGAAAAAGACGACTGGACGCCGGCGAAGCCCTGCGTCGAGCTGCGCGAAAAAGTCCGCAAGCAATATCCCGGCGACTCATTTGAGCTGCGCGTTTATCCCGACAGCTACCACGACTTCGACGCGCCGAATGTGCCGCTCCGCGTGCGCAAAGACGTGCCGAACGGCGTCAACCCTGGCAAGGGCGTGACGGTGGGATCGAATTCTGTCGCCAGAGAGAAGGCCTATGCGGAGGTGGTGGAGTTTTTAAAAATTCGGCTCGGCGGCGCGACGATTCCGACACCGCTGCCCGCCGGCGCGAAAGCCGCGGACTAAAACTCCTTCGCCTGATAGACTACCTCGCCGCCCGCTATCGTCATCAAAGCTTTGATGTCCTTGATGCGCTCGACCGGCGCCGTTAGCGGATTCTCCGACAAGACGGTTACGTCGGCGAGCTTACCGGGAGCGAGCGTGCCTTTCGTATCCTCCTCGAACATGACGTAGGCGGCATACTTCGTGTGCATCGCCAGCGCCTCGGCCGGCGTCAGCGCCTGCTCGGGCCCGAGCAGCGTGCCGGCCTTGGTTTTGCGCGCGACGGCGAAGTACATGTGCAGGAACGGATTCAGCGGATTGGTGAGCCAGTCGGAGCCGCCGGCGAGGATGATGCCGTTTTTCAAATAGTCGCGCGTCGGCGAGGACTGCTCGGCGCGCTCGCGGCCGAAGTTGGTCATGTACGTCTCGCCCTTGACGTACGGCGCGGCCTGGATCGTCACGATCAGTCCGAGCGCCTTCACGCGCGCGATCTGGTCGGGGCGGATATTTTTGCCGTGCTCGACGGTCCAGCGCCGACCCACGATCGATTTTTTTTTATTGATCGCCTCCCAGGTGCTTAAGAGGATGTCGAACGCCTTGTCGCCGTTACAGTGGACGCTCATGCGCCAGCCGTTCTCGTTCGCGAGGTCGGAGATGTCGCGCAGAAATTCCGTCGTGTTGACCTGCACGCCGTAGAATTCTTTGTTGTTGGCGTACGGCTGGGTGAAGAGCGCGCCGGTCGAGCCGCCGTCGAGAGTCACCTTGATGAGCCCGGTGCGGAGCCATTGGTCGCCGGTGGCAGCGTCTTATTGATCTCGCGAAAGTCTTCCGGGCTCTTCGGCCGCACGCGCGCCGCGATGCGGATTTTCAGGCCCCCGGATTTTTTGAGCTCCTCCATCGTGCGCCATTCGCCCATGTTGACGCCGCCGTCGACCAGACTCGTGATGCCGAGGCTGTGCGCGAGCGTTTGCACGCGCTTGAGCGCAGCGAGCGCCGCTCCGGTTTCTTCCTTCGGCAGCAATTTGCGGATCGGCTCCTGCGCGGTGTCGACCAGTGTGCCGTCGGGCTCGCCGGTCTTCGCGTCCTTGCCGATCTCGCCGCCCTTCGGCGCGGGCGTATCCTTCGTGATGCCGGCGAGCTTCAGCGCGAGACTGTTCGAGGCCGACTGGTGCGCGCCGCGCGGGAGAAAAACCGGATTCTCCGGCGCGGCCTTGTCCAACTCCCAGCGCGTCGGGAAGCGGTTTTCCTTGAGCTGATTCACGTACCAGTCCGACGAGGCGACGATCCACGCGCCCGCGGGCACGCTATTATCGCGGATATGATTGCGCACGATATCCAAGACATCGGCGACGGACTCCGCCTCGCCGAGCTGAACTTTGACCATGCCGAGGCCGCCGCTCACGATGTGGATGTGCGTGTCGATCAGACCCGGGATCGCGGTGCGGCCTTTGAGGTCGACGACCTTCGTTTTGGGCCCGGCCAATTTTAAAATCGGCTCGCTCGGTCCGAGGCTCAGGATTTTTTCACCCTGCATTGCGATCGCAGCCGCCGTCGGCTGCTTGTCTTCCATCGTCACGATGTTGCCGTTGTGCAGGATCAAATCAGGCGCCGGCGCCTGCGCGTGGACGGCAGCGAAAAAGAATAGGAAGAGCAGCGACCAGCGAAGAGCGGCGATTAGATTGCGCGGCGTCATAATGAATCCTCCATGGCCGGAGCGATTCTTACAACGTCGCGAGGCCGTCGTCCAGGGTCCGGTAGGTGAGTTCGGGAATCAATTCGTCGCGCGCGCGCTTGGTGTCGCCCCAGTGCGAGACGCGGCCGATGGTGATGAAGTCGCGCGTTAGCGGCGAGGGTTTTTTCAGAATCGCCGCGAACAGCTCGCAGAGAGACGCGACGGCGTAGACGCTCCAGAGCGGGACGCGAAACGGCCGGCGGCAATTCCACACGTCGCAAGCCTTATCGAGAAATTCCTGCAGCGTAACCGGCTTCTCGTCGCCGACGTGATAGACGCCGCGGATGCCCGGCCTCAAGATCGCCGCTTCGGTCGCGCGCAGATAATCGATCGTCGAGATGAACTGAAACGTCACCGGCTCGCGCCACACGCCGAGGAGCCGCCGCTCGGCGAGCCAGCGCGCCGCGTCGATCATCAGGATGCCGCGGCCGTAGACCGTGCCGAGACGCAGCACGACGGGCGTCGTTGACGTGCCTTGGGTGCGCTCGAGGAGAAGCTTCTCCTCCGCGAGCCGCGTCGTCGCGTGCGCGGAGATCGGTTTTCGATCCATACGCCCCGTCGCGGGATTCTCAGGCGACGTCGGTCCTTCGACGTGGGGGAACGAGATCAGAATGATGCGCTTGACGTTCGCTTTCAGCGCGGCGTCGACGAGGTTCGCGAACCACTCCGTGTTCGTCACCGGCAGAAATTTTTCCGGACGCGGGGCGAAGAGAATCCCGGCGAAGTGAACGACCACGTCCACGCCCGCGACGGCCGCCGCTAGCGTCTCGGCCTTCGCCAAATCCGCCTGAACGGCGGTGACATTCGGTGCGTTCGTGAGATCGGGCGCGAGCGGCCTTCGATGATACATCAGCCGCAGATTGTGTCCGCGTTTGACCAGATGGCGCGCGAGCAGCCCGCCGAGATTCCCCGCCGCGCCGGTGATGAGGATGGTCGGGGAGGAGTCGGCCATTCAGGCCGCCTGCGCGGGGATCGCGTTTGCGGTAGGCGCGGGCGTATAGAACCTCCACGCGATCCCTCTAAGACACGAGGATAAGCAGGCGAGCAAACCTACGGTAATAAGAAATACTGCAATTGCCTTGTCCCACTGATAGGTCGCGATCGCCACAATCATCTCGAACCCGAGTCCCGCCGTTGAGGCCAACCCCTCCCCGTAAATCATTGCAACGAACGCAAAAGGCAGCGCGTCGTCCAACGCGAGAAGAATTCGGAAAGTCCTACCCTGATTCCGAAACGCGCACCATGACTGAAAAAAAGGATAGAAAGTAAAAAATGCGACGGCGACCCGTATCGGCCACACCCCTATCGTCGAATGCAGCGGTAGTAGAAATGTGAATGCCAGCGAATAGGCGATAAGCATCGACGGAACAACAGCAAACGATAGAAAGAAAGAGAGGACAAACCGGAGAAGCTTCGAAATACATAGCGTCGCGACGACGAGTGCTATCAAAGAACATACGACAAAACCAAAGAAGATTTCTTGTATCAATGAAACTCGAATATCCAGCCAAATTTCTCCGCCAGCGAACAGATTACGCATGGCTTTGAAAGCGCCCAACGGGGAAACGGGGGCGATCGGTGAAACGGAATAGCCGTAAAACCATAGAGAGGAAAAAGCCTGCCAAAGCAAAAGACAGACAATCACGATGACAATCAATGCGATTAATGAGCTTCGATTCGCACGGTCGAGTTGTTTTTCTAGAACGATTTCACGGGCGCGAGCCGAAGCCTCGAAGTTCGAATGAAATACCCAGTTGACGATGGCTACAAAAATCGCAACCATCGCGAGCATTTGCAAACCTATGTTTAGCGATTCCCAAAACGTGAACACTAATAGCTGCGCGAGCATGAAAAAGAAGAAAAGTTGGAGAATCGTCTCGCGACCGACGTGATTGATGACGTCGCGACCGCGGCAATTGAGGAGGGCGCGCGCGACTAAATAGTTGTAGCAACTGAAAAGTACCGCCGCAGCTACGGCCCAGACGGTCGTTTCGCTCGGCAGGGTGATGAGAAGCAGGAAAGGAAGCCAAACAGCGAATCGCAGAAATTGAAGCAGAACATCCGTCACTCTGCGGTTTCGAAGGGCGCGGTGCGCCACAGCAATTCCGATAACGCTTCCAGGCAGCGACAAAAAAATCATCTGCCGCAGCACGCTGCGAAAGCTGCGGAAAAGATCGGAATCTCCGAACAATCTGAAAAGGCGGAACGGGTGAGGTAAATGGGCGGGATCGGTGATGCCCGTGAAGTAGATCAAATCCCAAAAATACAAAAGGACAACGACGAAGAAAAAGACGGAGATACGATCGACACGCCATTTGCGCATGGTCGCTCCTCTCGTCGAAAATCGCCGCCTACCTCATCCTAAACGCCGGCGGGACGACTTCGTCGACGCCCTTGCCGGTCCAGTGCCATTTGGCGACGCTGTCCCAGACGTGCTCGCCCTTCGCCTGGACTTTATCGAGCAGCTCGTCTTCGTTGAGGCGTAGATATTTATGATCGTCGACGAGCGTCTCGCCGTCGACGATGACGGTGCGCACGTCGCGGCTGACGGCGGTCTCGACGACGGCTTTGATCGGATCGCGCACGGCGCCGAAGGCGATGTCGCGTAAATTGATGATCGCGATGTCGGCCTTGGCGCCTTTGGCGAGGCGTCCGAGATCGTCGCGGCCGACGAGCTTCGCGCCGCCGAGCGTGGCGGCGTTGAAGACGTCGCGCGGATGGCCCGCGGCGAAGCTCTTTTCCGCCACGCGCGAGGCGAGCGCGGCGTAGCGCATGTCTGAGAGAATATCTTTCGGAAACGTATCGGTGCCGATGCCCATGTTGACGCCGGAGTTGAGATATTTATCGAACGACTCCATCACGATGCCGAGCTTCAAGTATTTCAGCGGGCTGTAGGCGACCGAGGCGCCGGAGTCGGCGATGATTTTCAAATCGTCGCCGTAGGGATACGCGAGCCAGCTGTGGCCGCTGATGAAGATGCAGTGCGAGAGCGAGACCTCGGGATCGAGAAAGCCGATGCGCTGAAGCAGCTCGATCGGCGTCGCGCGCTCGCGCTGGAGCACGGTGTGGAACTCGAAGAGATTGATCGTCGCGTGGATCTGCACGCGCACGCCGATCTCTTTCGCGGCCTTGCGTGTTTGCTTCATCAGCTCCGGCGTGCAGGAGTCGACGTGGCCGGGAAAGAGCATCGTGTGCAGGCGTCCCTTGCACGCGCCGTTGTATTTTTTCGCGAAGTCGATGGCGCGCTCCAACCCTTCGCTGCCGCGCGCGTCGTTCCAGTCGTATTCGAGCCGGCCTTCACGGTCCTGGAAGAAGCTCACGTTTTTGTAGCTAGGCCCGGTGTAGCAGCGGATGCCGACCTCGTCGACCATCGCGACGAACGGCGCCGGATCGGCGCCCGGCCCGCCGATTTCCAACGTCGTCGTGACGCCGCTCTTGAGCACATGGATCAGCGAGAAGCGCTGTCCCACGTCGACGTCCTTTAGATGCGCGTGCTGCGCGCCTTCGCGCGTCGGCGCGCCGTGGCTCAAATAGTTCGACGCGAAGTAATCGACCTTGTTCGCCTCGTTGAGCAAGTAATCGCTCGCGTTGATGCCCGAGTGAAAATGCGTGTCGATAAGTCCCGGAGAGACGAGGCAGCCCTTGGCGTCTATGGTTTTATCGACGCGCTCTTTATAATCTTTGCCGACGAACGCGACGCGGTCGTTCTCGTATACGACGACGCCGTCCTTGATGATTTCGTGCTCCCTGCCGTCGAAGCCGACGACGTACCCGCCTTGAATCAGGGTTTTCATGGAACGTCCTTTCTGCGATCGAAACCTTGCGCGAACCGCTCCGCGCGAAGGCAATATACCCGTGCATTGAGCCGTGCTTCAAGCTGCTGGATTTTTTTGATGCCGGGAAGTTCTCAAGCGAAGCGCCATGCGCGAGCAAGTCGTCGTAGCGATTTGCTCAGTGCCCGCGCTCGTCGCGATTCACGCTTCAGTTTCAGGCAGGCTGGCTATTCGTAAACTCCATCGCGCACCCACTTGACGTAGTGCTCAAGCCCGCGCTCGGGATCGTACTCGGGGACGAAGCCGGTCTCTTCCGTCAGCCGCGAGATGTCGACGCAGGCGTGGATGTCCATCGGCGTCCGCGTCGACGTGAGCGGGCCGGGTCCGTCGCCCAGATGAATTTCCACCTTCGGCAATATCTTTCGTATCGCCGCGGCGAACTCGGCGAGGCTGGCCAGTTTGCCGTAGCCGACGTTGTAGATGCGGTGGCGCAGCGTCTTCGTTTGCAACAGCAGCGCGAGCGCGCGCGCCGCGTCCTTGGCGTAGATAATATCGTGCGCCTCGGAGGAATCCTGGTTCGCGAGCGCGATCGGCTGGCCGCGCGCCGCCTTGTCGACCATGTGGCCGGCGAGATTGCGCACGCCTTGATAGAGCGGGCCGTACATGCGCGTGGCGCGCGCGGCGATCACCTCCATGCCGGTCTGCGCCGCGTAGAGCAGGCAGAGGACCTCGCCGGCTTTTTTCGTGCCGGGAATGTAGCGGTCGGAAGTGACAAATAGTTTTTCCTCTTCTTTGAACGGCGTCGTGTCCGGCATGCCCTGATAGACCGCCTCGGAGCTAACGAAGACGACGCGCTTGACGCCGGCGCGGCGCGCCGCTTCGAGCACGTTGATCGTGCCGGTGATGTTCGCGTTCATCGCGTCGTAGAGCGGCGTGTCGCCCTTCTCCGAGCGCACCGCCGCGTGGACGATGCCGGTGATTTTGAAGTCGTTCACCGCCCCCGTGACTTTTTCGAGAGACGTGATATCGAGCGGCGCTACGGTGAGATTCTTTCCGGCGAAGGGCTGAAGAAAATCAGGGACGTGAACATTGCGGTTGCTGGTCGCGAGCACCCGCTCGCCTTGCGCGCACAACAGCTGCGCCAGGTTCGCGCCTAAAAATCCCAATCCGCCGGTGATAAGAATCACGGCGCGTCACAGAACGATCAGCTCGTCGCCGACCTTGTTGAGCCGCTGGTTGCCGTTAGCCGTCGTGAGGTAAGTCTCGCCCCATAAAAGCGAGCTTTCCCCGAGCAGCGGCCAGGGGTGGACGATGAAGACCATGCCGGGGACGATGTCGGTCTGATTTTGCGGCGTCGGCCGGTCCTCGACCATGTCGATGCCCACGATGTGGCCGTAAACCGGCGTGCAATCCAGGCCCGATTCGCGGACGAATTTTTCCATCTCGCCCATCGGGTGCGCGACTTTGTAGCCAGGCTTCAGAGTTTTGAGCGCACGCTTGATCGCCCCGACCGACACCTCGTGCATCTTGACCAGGTCCTTGTCCGCCTTGCCGAGCGAGACCGCGCGCGCGAGCTGCGTCCAATAGCCGCCATACTGCGCCGTGATCTCGACGAAAATCATTCCTTTTTTGGGGATTTTGCGGCCCGAGGCGGGATACGCGTCGACCTTCGGCCCCTGCGAGATGATGTTGAAGCTTTTTTCGACTCCTTCGCTTTTCAGCAGGAAGTCGATATAGGCCATGACTTCCCACTCGGTCTTGCCGGGCTTGATGCGCTTGATGCCTTCCGTGAACGCGTGATCGACGAGCGCGGCGGATTTCTTGACGAGCTTCGTCTCGTCGCCGTCCACGGTGGCGCGGAGCTTCTTGAGCTCTGGGCCGAACTCGGCGATCTTCATCTGCGGGAACGACTCCTCGATGCGCTCGACCCAGAGATAGGGCAGGCGGTCCATGCCGTCGACGCCGATGGTCGCGCGCTCCATGCCTTTTTCGCGCAGGACCTCGATCAAGGAGTCGAGAAAACGGTTGCTGAGGCGGATGTCGGGCACCCAGGAAAATTTTTTCGCCCGCATCGCCTGAAACCGCGACTCGACCAGCAGCACCGGCGGTTTCGATTCATCGCGGAAGAAGACGAGAACCAGCTGGATATTGATATTGGGAAAGTCGGTCAGGTAGCGAAAAGCCGCGCCGTCGCCGCGCACGGCGCTGGAGCCGCGCGCGACGATCGCGTCGAGGCCTTTTTCGGCCATGGACCGGCGGACCTGGCGATAGCGTTCTTCTTTGACCCGATCGGTAAGAAACATGGCGTCCTCGGCGACGATTTCCCTCGAAAAACGAGATAAAATTCGCGTCTTAGGCTGCTTGCAGTTTCAGCGAAATCTTTCTATAACATAGCGGCATCGGGTTGTCACCGACCGCAATTCTCCCATTCAAAGCTGCGAAAGGCTGGGGCATGAAGAAAAAGATTCGCACGCGCGTCAACGGCAAAAAAGTCGAGCGCGAAGTCGACACCAACCGCATGATGGTCGATTTTATCCGCTACGATCTCGGGCTCACCGGCACCAAAGAAGGCTGCAGCGTCGGCGTCTGCGGCGCCTGTACGGTCTTGATGGACGGCGAAATGGTCAGCTCGTGCATCGCGCCGGCCGTTTTTGCCGACGGGCACGAGCTCACGACCGTCGAGGGGCTCGCGAAAAACGGCAAGCTCCACCCGGTGCAGCAGAGCTTCATCAAGTACGGCGGCTTCCAGTGCGGCATCTGCACGCCGGGCCAGGTCGTGGCGGCGAAGTCGCTGCTCGATAAAGTACCCAAGCCCAACGAGGAGCAGATCAAGGACTGGATGATGGGCAATCTCTGCCGCTGCACCGGCTATTACAAGATCATCGAATCGATCCAAAAAGCGCATCAGTTCAAATAGGACAACGCCATGCAAGCCTTCGAATACCGAACCCCAAAAACGGTCAAAGAAGTTCAACAGGATTTAAAGCAGTTCGGCAGCGACGCCAAGCTCATCGCCGGCGGCACCGCGCTCGTCATCATGATGAAGCAGCGGCTTGTCCGTCCCGCGTGTCTCGTGAGCCTGCGCGCGGTGCGCGGCCTCAACGGCATCGCCGAGAAAAACGGCGGCATCGCGATCGGCGGCGGCACTACGCACCGCGCCGTCGAAGGCTCGTCGCTGGTCAAGCGCCGCCTGCCGGTGCTCGCCGAGACTTATCATCACGTCGCGACCGTGCGCGTTCGCAACATGGCGACGGTCGGCGGCGGCCTCGCGCACGCCGATCCAAACCAGGACCCGCCGCCGACTTTGATTGCGCTCGGCGCGAGTGTCAAAGCGGCGTCGGCGGACGGCAGCCGGACGATTCCGCTGGAAGATTTTTTCACCGATTACTACGAGACCGTGCTGAAGCCTGAGGAAATCATCACCGAGCTTTATGTGCCCCGCCTGCCGGCGAACAGCGGCGCGGCATACCTTAAATTTCTTCCGCGCACCGCCGACGATTATGCGACGGTTTCCGCTGCGGCGGTCGTGACGCTCGACAAAAGCAAGAAGAGCTTCGCCGACGTGCGCATCGCGCTCGGCAGCGTCGGCACGACGCCGATTCGCGCGCGCGAGGCGGAAGCGGTGCTGCGCGGACAGCCGGTGAAGGCGGAAGCGCTGGTCGAAGCAGGCGAGAAGGCCAAGCAGGCGGTCGATCCGATCAGCGATTTTCGCGGCTCCGCCGCTTATAAAAAAGAGATGGCCGGGGTTTTCGTGCGCCGCGCGCTGACCAAGGCGCTCGAAGGTCTCGTCAAGCTTCCGAAGTCCGCGCCGAAAGGGAAACGCTAACATGAAATTCAGCCAGCGCGCGGTCATTCCGGCCGCCCGAGAGCCGCTTTGGAATTTTCTCATGGACGTGCCGAAAGTGGCGCAGTCGCTGCCCGGCGTCGAGTCGGTCAGCCGCATCGACGACACGACCTATCAAGGAGTGCTCAAGGTCCGCGTCGGGCCGATCGCGCTCAACCTTCAAGGCAAGATTTTTCTCGAAGAGCAGGACAAGGAGCGCTGGCGCGCTGCCCTGCGGGCGGAAGCCAACGACCGTATGGCGGCCGGCGCGGTGAAGGGCAAGACCACCATGGAGCTCAAGGAGCTCGGTCCGAAAGAAACCGAGCTCGTGGTCGAGACCGATGTCAATATCCTCGGCAAGATCGGTGAGTTCGGCCAGCCTATCATCCGCAAAAAAGCCGACCAGATGCTGCAGCAGTTCGTCGACAACATCAAGCGGCAGCTCACCGCCTGACGAAGCCGAACGAATTTAATTTGACGTGCGCGGCGCGCGCGCGTGCTGTCTTTCTTGGGCGAGGCCGCCGGCGATCGCGTTATGGCACGCGAGGCTCAGTTGCCTGCGGCTGAGCGAATTGTTCTTGAATTGCGCGGTGGCGATAGGCGTGTGGATTCGGACGGCGACCTCGACTCTCTTCAATCCTAGAACGCCCCAGAAGTGCGGCATGAAATCCATGTCGCCGTACCAGTAGACTTTATCGCGGTTCTTCTCCGAGACCGACTCGCCGTCGATTCTCCGATACGTGATCGTCAGGGGCAGGACCGGCGCATGCGCCCGCAGCGGCGCGGCGAACGGCGCGGTCTGAAACGGCAGCAGATGCTCGCCGTTCGTCGAAGTGCCTTCCGGGAAAATCAGGATGTTCGCTTTTTGATCGAGTCGGTCGACGATCTCCTCGACCGCCATCGTGATCTTGCCCTTCCGCTGGCGGTCGATATAGATCGTGCCGCAAAGCTTGGTCCAGAGCCCGATCACCGGCCAGCGCCGGACCTCACCCTTGGTGATGAAGATGACCGGAAAAAGACTGCCCAGGACAAAGCCGTCGAGGTAGCCCATGTGATTGGCCGCGATCACGGCGCCTTCGACATCGAGCAGTTCGAGGTCGCCCTGCACGGTGATGCGAATGCCGACGATCGTCATGAGCATGGCGACGAACCGGCGCGTCATCTCCGCGACGATGCGCCAGCCGTTGCGCGGTCGCCATAGCACGATCCATAGCCGCACCACGATGGCGGCGACGAACAGCAATCCCCACACGGCGAAAAATGTTACGAGTTTAACGATTCGCATCGCTCACATCCGAGGCCGAAAGACCGAAACGCTTGAGATACGCACCGCTGATCTTCGAGGTGTCGAGGAGCAGGAACAGATCCGTCGTGCCGAACTCGAGGTCGAGCGCGGGCGGCCCGCACACGCGCGAGCCGAGACGCAGGTAGCCTTTGATCAGGCTCGGGAGCCGCGAGAATACTTCGTCGGCATCCCCGATCGCGGCGTTTCCGTCGAGAGCCTCGATCCTCAGCTTCGGCAGCGGCTCGACTCGGAACGGTTCTTCTGCATAGTATTTTTGCTTCATGAGAGCGATCGCCCGGCTTACTTTACGCGGGTCCGTCGTCGGAAAACTGGCGCAACCGAACAGATACCGGACGCGGTGCTGCTTTACAAATTCGGCAATGGACTGCCACATCAGATGAATCAGGGACCGGTCGCGGTAGTCTTTGTGCGCGCAGGAGCGGCCGAGCTCGAGAAGCTCGCCGTCGAGCCGCTTGATGCGCTCGAGCTCGAACTCGCGCTCGGAATAAAAGCCGAAATGCTTTCGGGCGGTTGAGCCAAGCATCAGTCGGTACGTTCCGACGACGCGCCGGCTTTTGCGCTCGCGCACGATCAGATGATCGCAGATCGGATCGAAGTCGTCCACGTCGAGACCGCGCGCGTAGGACGACTCGAGGCCCTTTTTCATCTCCAGGTTGAACACCTCGAAGCGAAGCTTTTGCGCGGCGAGGATGTCCTCCGGTTGCCGGGTGATCTTGATCTCAAAATCCTTCATCGGTGCTAGCGGTGGCTCCACTGCGGCGGCCGTTTTTCGAGGAACGCCTTGACGCCCTCCTCGACATCCTCGGTCTCGAGTAGCTCTCTCAGATAGATCTCTTCCGACCGTTTCAACATGGCGGGAAAATTCTTCAGCGATGCTTCGCGGAGGCCTTTCAGCGCGATTCGTAACACCGCGCGGCTTTTGCTCGCGAGTTCCCGCAGCAGCTCTTCGACGCCTTCGTCGAGCTTACCGGCGGGAACGACACGCGTGACGAGGCCGATCGAAAGCGCCTCCGCCGCCGTGAACCGCCGGCCGGTCAGAATCATGTCCGCGGCGCGTCGATAACCCAGCTGCTCGGGAAAGCGCGCGAGCGCAACCGGAGGATAACAGCCGACGTTGATCTCCGGCGTCGCGAAAAAGCTGTCTTCGGTCGCCAGAATGAAATCGCAGGCGCTGGCAAGCTCTACGCCGCCGCCCAGGCACGCGCCGCTTACCGCGGCAATCGTGACCTGCGGCAGCGCCAGCAGCGCCCGGATGATGCCGTGGACTGCATCGAGCATCGCAGGTACCTTTTCGCGTGTGTGGTCTTTAATGTCCACGCCGGCGGAAAATGCCCGGCCGGCGCCTCGGATCACGATGTGGTCGATGGCCGGGTCAGCCCTGAATGAGTCCAGAAAAGCCCGGAACTCCGCCAGCATCGGCAGGTTAAGAACATTAAGGGGGGGCCGGTCGAGGGTTATCCAGGCGACCCGGTCTCTTTCTTGCATGAGAATAGTCATCAGAAAGAGTGAGGAAGGGAGTCCTCTGCGTTTTATCCTGGCATTTGAGCCAAAATAGGCGGCCCGGGACGACTTTCTTCCTTTTAAACTACGCATCCGGTTTTTACAAGAGTGCGGCGTTGTTTGACAAAGATTGGCGCTAAACTTAGACTACTAACGCCCGGAGTTACGAGGAGGGTCATTTATGAAGCGAACACGTTCGCTTGCTGCAGTAATCGCGGTATCCGCCGCACTTACGGTTTTCCCGAAGGTTAGCTTTGCCGCGCCGGACGAGTATGACGACAGCCAGTCCAATCCACTCAGGGTCATTGCGTATGCCCTACACCCGGCGGGTGTTATGGCCGAGTGGTTCGTGTTCCGTCCCTTTCACTGGCTCGTGAGCGCGACCCCGGCGCAGGAGTACATCTTCGGCCATCATCCCCATCCGCCGATTTTCACCGACCCCGAGCCTGGGTACGATTTCGGCGTGCCGAAGCGCGTCTATGGCCGTCCCGTGCCGCCGCCGCGCGTCTCGGCGCCGCAGGAGCCGGTCGCCGAGCGCGTAACCGTTCAGCAAGTCTCGGTTGAGAAAACCGTCTATCAGGAAGTTCCTAAGGTTGTAGAGGTCGAGCGGCTCGTTTTCCCGGATATCGCTTTTCGCTTCGACTCGGCCGAGCTCACCGATATCGGCAAAGGAAAAGTCTACCTGCTCGCGCAGCAGATCAAGGAGAAAGGCGACGCCGTCGTCGCGATCGAGGGTCATACCGACTCGATCGGCACCGAGGAATACAACCAGCGGCTCGGCATGCGGCGCGCGCAGCGCGTCATGCAGGAGCTCGCGTCGCTTGGCGTCGATGCCAGCCGGCTGACGGTCACGAGCTTCGGCTACTCGAAGCCGCTCATTGACCAGAAGACCGACTGGGCGCGCGCGGTCAACCGCCGCGTGGAGTTTAGGATCAGCGCGAACACAAAATAACTAGTAATTTCTGATCGTTTAAAAGGCCCGGCGGAAACGCCGGGCCTTTTTTTATTCGTTGAGTTATATTTGAATTCAACTCCCAAGGCGTGAAACTCACTTCCCATCGGTGTTATGAGCTATCAGCCGAAAGACGCCTTCTACCGCAAGGCGAAAAAAGAGGGTTACCGCTCGCGCGCGGCGTACAAGCTTATGGAGCTGGCGCGCCGCTTTCGCCTGATCAAGCCCGGCGACCGCGTCGTCGACCTCGGCGCGGCGCCCGGCGGCTGGCTCCAGGTCGCCGTCGAGCTCGCCGGGCCCAAAGGAAAGGTCGTCGGCATCGATCTCCAGCCGATCGCGCCGGTAGCGGCGAACGTCGCTACGATGCAGGGCGACGCCACATCGGCGGAGTGGCAGGCGAAAATCAAAGAGGCGCTGGGCGCGCCGGCCGATGCCGTGCTCTCCGACCTGGCGCCGCATCTCTCCGGCATTCGCGACGCCGACATCGCCCGCTCGATCGAGCTCGCCCGCATGGCGCACCGCATCGCGCGCGAGCTGCTGCGGCCTGGCGGCGGCTTTTTAGTCAAGACGTTCGCCGCCGACGAGCTGCGCGAATATTTCGACGAGCTTAAAATGGATTTCCAGAACGTCGAGCGCAGCCGCCCCGAGGCGACCCGCAAGGGATCATCGGAAATTTATTTCGCCGCGCGGGGATTTAAGGGACGATCCGCGTAGGGCGGGTTTGAAGCCCGCTCCTAGATTATTTATTCCACCGTCACGCTCTTCGCCAGATTGCGCGGCTGATCGACGTCGGTGCCGCGCTCGATGGCGACGTAATACGCGAGCAGCTGGAGCGGGATCGTGAGCACGATCGGCGTGAGGAAGTGAGAAGCTTCCGGCACCACTAGTGTTCGGAACGCAATCCGGTCGATCGTCTCATCGCGGCGGTTCGTGATCGCGAGGATTTTTCCGCCGCGCGACTCGACTTCCTTTAAATTCGACAGCGTCTTTTGAAAATTCCGGTCGCGCGGCAGCAGCACGACCACCGGCACTTTTTCGTCGATGAGCGCGATCGGTCCGTGCTTCATCTCGCCCGCCGGGTAGCCCTCGGCGTGAATGTAGGAAATCTCTTTGAGCTTGAGCGCGCCTTCGAGCGCGATGGGATAGTTTATGCCGCGGCCGAGATAAAGGAAATCCGCGGCATGGCAGACGTCCCGCGCGAGCGACTCGATCTCGGTGTCGAGCTTGAGCGCATCCTCGACCCACGTCGGCAGGTGCATCGTGTCTTCCAGCAGCGTCTTCGCCTCGGTCTTCGGAAGGCGTCCGTTGAGCCGTCCCAAACCGATCGCGAGCAGATACATCGCGGTCAGCTGCGAGGTGAAAGCCTTGGTGCTCGCGACGCTGATCTCCGGCCCCGCGTGCGTATAGAACACGCCGTCGGATTTCCGCGCGATCGTCGAATCGACGACGTTGCAGATGGAGATGACCTTCGCCTTTTTCTTGCGCGCCGTCTCGACGGCGGCGAGCGTGTCGGCGGTCTCGCCGGACTGGCTGATGAGCAGCAGCAGCGAGTCGCGGTCGACGAGCGGCGAACGGTAGCGGAACTCCGAGCCGTAGTCGACCTCGGCCGGAATGCGCGCGATCTCCTCCAGCATGAACTTGCCGACGAG
Source organism: Pseudomonadota bacterium (assembly GCA_021324155.1). Lineage (GTDB taxonomy): Bacteria > Desulfobacterota > Binatia > UBA9968 > UBA9968 > JAJPJQ01. The sequence goes on along the minus strand of JAJPJQ010000022.1, from coordinate 62,433 downwards.
CGCCGCGTGCCATGCGGTGCCGCACGCGACGAGATGGATCTTCTTTACGCGCCGCATCTGCGCTACCGTCAACGGAACGCCTTCCAGGGCGACGGCGCCCTCCTTGAGCGAGATCCGGCCGCGGAAGGTGTCGGTGATGGTCCGCGGCTGCTCGTGGATTTCCTTCAGCATGAAATGGCGGTAGCCGCCCTTTTGTGCCGCGACGGCGTCCCAGGTGATCTCCTTGATCGGACGGCTGATCGCCTTGCCGTTGCCGTCCATGACCCGAAAGCCGCCCGCCTTGACCTCCGCGATCTCGCCGTCCTCGAGGAAAGTGACTTTCCGCGTGTGGTCGAGGAGCGCCGGGATATCCGAGGCGATCAGCGTTTCGCCGTTGCCGGAGCCGAGCACGATCGGAGTCGAATTCTTCGCGACGATCAGGCGCTCGGGATCGTTGAGGTTCATGAAGACGAGCGCGTAGGAGCCTTGAATCTCCTTCAGGCTCTTCTGCACCGCGGTGAGGAAATCCGCGCCCTGGCGGACCTTGTCGTCGACGAGATGCGCGACGATTTCGGTGTCGGTCTCCGACTCGAAGCGCGCGCCTTTGCCGAGCAGGTATTCTTTCAACTCGAGGTAATTTTCGATAATGCCGTTGTGCACGACGACGACGCTGCCGGCTTGGTGCGGGTGCGCGTTGATCTCCGAGGGCTTTCCGTGCGTCGCCCAGCGCGTGTGGCCGATGCCGCGGCTCCCCGCCAGCGGCTTGGCGGATAGAAGTTTTTCAAGGTTGTTGAGCTTTCCGAGACATCGGTGGACCGCGACGCCTTCTCCGTTCAAGACGGCGATTCCGGCCGAATCGTAGCCGCGGTATTCGAGTTTTCGAAGGCTCTCGAGAATGATCGGCGCCGCCTCGCGCCGGCCGATATATCCGACGATGCCGCACATCAGGGTTTACCCTCGGTCATTTTTTTCCGCTTTTGCTCGGTCCAGCCGGGCTTGATCCTCTCGACCCTTTCGTTATACACGAGCGCGCCCGCAGGAGTATCGCGGCGCACGGTCGTCGCCGTAGCGATGTAAGCGTCGTCGCCGATCGCGACCGGCGCGACAAGCGTGGTATCGCTGCCCACCTGCACGCGGTCGCCGATGGTCGTGCGATATTTTTTGAAGCCGTCGTAGTTGCACGTGATCGTGCCGGCGCCAATGTTGGTTTCGCGGCCGACGGTGACGTCGCCCAGGTATGTCAGGTGGTTCGCTTTCGTGCCGTCGCCGAGCGTCGCCGCTTTCGCCTCGACGAAGTTCCCGATGTGCACGTTGCGCCCGAGGCGGGTGCCGGGCCGCAGGTGCGCGAAAGGACCGAGGATCGCGCCGTCGCCGATTTCCGAGTCGTTGAGCACGACCGAGAATTTCAGGTGGACCTCGTTCCCGATCCGCATGTTGGATACATAGGCCGAGCCGTCGATGCGGCACCGCTCGCCGATGACCGTGTCTCCGAGGATTTGTGTGTTAGGGCCGATGGTCGTGTCCCGTCCGATGCGCGCGCTGTCGTCGATATAGGTCGTTTGCGGGTCTTTCAGCGTGACGCCCGCTTCCATCCATTTGCGATTAATGCGTTCTTGCAGGACCTTCTCCATGGCCGCAAGCTCCTCTCTCGAATTGATGCCCAGGATTTCCCGCGTGTCGTGCGCCTCGAACGCCGCGACGGTCTTGCCGGCGCGTAAAGCCGCGGCGACGATGTCGGTCAGGTAGTATTCGTTTTGCCGGTTCTCATTCGTCACCGTGGCGAGCGCGGAAAAAAGAAAATCCGCGTCCACGGCATAAATGCCGGCATTGGTCTCGTCGATTTTCTTTTCCTCGGCGCTCGCGTCGCGCTCTTCGACGACGCGAAGCACGCGGCCGCCGCTGTCGCGCACGACGCGGCCGTAACCTCTCGGATCGGCAAGCCGCGCGGTGACAAACGTCAGCGCCGCATGCTGCTCGCGATGCGAGTCGAGCAGCCGGCGGAGCGTTTGCGGCGTAATCAGCGGGACATCGCCGTTCAAAATAACGATCGTGCCGGCGAAATTCCGAAACACATCCTTCGCGCAGTTGACGGCATGACCCGTTCCGAGCTGCTCTTTTTGCGTGACCCACGCGACCGAGGCGCCGTTACACGCCGCGCGCACAGCTTCGGCGCCGTGGCCGATAACGACCGCAACGGTCCGCGGAGTGACGCTTTGGGCAGTTTTGAGCGCATGCGCGACAAGGGGCTTGCCGCCGAGCGGGTGAAGAACCTTCGGCAGCGCCGAGTTCATCCGCTTTCCTAATCCCGCAGCGAGCAAAATGACTGCAAAATCCTGCATACCGTTCGGACTGCGAACAGCGAATTATAACTTAGGAGTGCGTTCCTGCAAAGAGGGTTTTTATTTCGGCTGCGGCGGCACCGGCTCTTTCTGGATCGGCATGCGCGGCTGGACTCCGGTGCGCTCCTGACAGCTTTTGATGAGGTACATGCAAAAAGAGATGGCGATCAGGAACAGAGACAGCGTGATAAAGGGCCCCAGCAGCGCGCGCCAACGGTCGCGGCGGCGGCGCTCCCTCAGTTCGGCCAATCGCTCTTCTCTCTCTTCCGGTGTGAGTGTCATGCGAGGTGACGTCCGATCACGCGCGAGCCGAGCCATAGCATGGCGGCGTCGAAGAGGACCAGGACCGCCGCCATGGTGCCGAGCGCTTGCGGATTCCATCCGGTGAGAATCAGCGCGCGCATCGCATCGATGGCGTAAGTCATCGGGTTGATGAGCGCGACCGCCCGCATCCAGGCGGGCAGGCTTTCGATCGGCACGAAGGCGCTGGAGAGAAACGTCAACGGCAGCGACGTAAGCCCGATCACGGCGAAAAAATCGCCGTGATTTTCGAAGCGAAAGGCGAGCATCAGCGAAATCGCCGTGATGCCGAAGCCGAGCAGCAGGCCGACGCCGAGGAGCGCCAAGACGCCGCCGATGCCGGTCGCGATCCGGACGCCGAAGGCGATTCCGAGCACGAGAATGAGCAGCGACTGCAGCATCGTGCTCACGTTGACCGCCAAAAACCGGCTGAGGATGATGGAAGCGCGCGAGATCGGCGCGCTCATCAGGCGCATCAGCGAGCCGTTTTCGCGGTCGAACAGCAGCGGGATGCCTCCCGCCATGCTATTGCCGAAAGCGGTGAGCGCGAGAATACCGGGCAGCAGATAGCCGCGGTAGTCGCTGCCAAGGGAGCTGCGCGCCATACCCTGAAAAGCGCTTCCCATGAAGACGAGGAGAATGACCGGATTCAGCAGATTGAACGCGAGACTGAACGGCTCACGACGCAAATGCAGCATCCAGCGCGTGAATTGCGCGTGCGTTTCTTCGACGAATTTACGCACCGTTCGTCGCCCCTTCCGAAAACGCGCGGCCGGCGTAATGCAGAAAGACTTCGTCGAGACCCGGCCGGCTGTAGGTGATCGATTGAACGGAAATCCCGGCGCGCGCCGCCGTCTCGACGATCAGCGGCAGCGCCGTCTCGCGCCCCTCCACGTAGACCTTTAGGCGCGTGCCTTCGCGCCGCGCCTCGCGTACGACGGGCAGATCGGCCAAAGCCCGCTCGAGAGCGGCGGCCGAGTCCGCGTGGTGATGGTTCGAGCCCGCGACTTCGACCGCGACGATGTCGCGATTGAGCCGTCCTTTCAGTTCTTCAGGCGCCCCTTCGGCGACGATACCGCCGCGGTCGATGATCGCGATCTCATCGCACAGCCGCTCGGCCTCGTCCATGTAATTCGTGCAGAGAAAGATCGCCGCGCCCTGCCGTTTCAGCTCCAGAACATGATTCCAGACATCGTGCCGCACCTGAACGTCGAGCCCGAGCGACGGCTCGTCCAGCAGGATCACCGGCGGCCGGTGCAGCAGACCGCAGGCGAGATCGAGTTTTTTCTTCGTCCCGCCGGAGAGCCGGCGCGCGCGGCGCTGCTCCTGACCCACGAGTCCGACGAGCGCCAGCGCCTCCCGGATTCTCGTCTCGCGCACTGTTTCGGGCAGATGATAGAGCGACGCGTAGAAATCGAGATGCTCGCGCGCCGTTAGATAGGGGTCGACGGTGACTTCCTGCGGTACGTATCCGATTGCGGCGCGCGCGGCCGCGGGCTCTTTGAAGACATCGCGCCCGGCGATTTCCACGCTCCCGCTGTCGGCGACGATCAACCCCGCGAGAATCTTTACCGTCGTGCTTTTGCCCGCGCCATTAGGCCCCAGAAGTCCGAAGATCTTCCCGGCGTGGGCTTGAAGCGAAATGCCGGCGAGCGCGACGACGTCGCCGAAGGATTTCTTCAAGCCATCGATGCGGACCAGCGGCGCCGACATACAAACAGTGATCATATTACGGGCTATCGCCGAAGTCTACACGAAGGGCCGCGCGCTTTAGCGCTTGTACCGGCATGTTATACTGAACGCGTTCCGCGACGAGGAGTCTTTCGATGACCAAGCGTGCAATCGGTGCAATCGTTTTCTGTCTCATGGGGCTCGCGCTTGCCGCGCACGGTGGAGCCACGTCCGCCGGCCCAACGCATCCGGTGAATGAAAAGCCGAGCTTCATTATCATTCTCACCGACGATCTCGACGTCAAATCCGTCGAGCTGATGCCGAAGATCAAGAGCCTTCTCGCGGACCACGGAACCACCTTCGCGAATTATTTCGTGACCTACTCGCTCTGCTGCCCGTCGCGCTCGTCTTTGTTGCGCGGGCAGTATCCGCACAACCACCAAATCTTCAGCAACTTTTATCCGGAAGGGGGTTTCGAAAAGTTTTACGAGCTGGCGAACGAGCGGTCCACCGTCGCGACCTGGCTCAAGTCGGCCGGGTACCGCACGATGCTCGCGGGGAAATACTTGAACGGCTATCCCGGCAAGCTCACCCCCGCCTACGTGCCGCCCGGCTGGGACGAATGGTACGCGCTGCTGCGCCATCACTATGCCTATTACAACTACCCATTGAGCGAGAACGGACGCACGGTATCGTACGGCGACAAGCCGAAAGATTATGAAACCGACGTGTTGGCCGCCAAGACGATCGACTTCATCGACCGCGCCAGCCGGAACCGCAATCAGCCGTTTTTCATCTATCTCGCGCCTTCGACGCCGCACTCGCCGGCAACGCCTGCGGCGAAATACGCCAACGCTTTCCCGAACGCGACCGCGCCGAGACCGGAGTCATTCAACGCGTCCGCCAACGACGCGCCGGCATGGCTTCGGCGCAAAAAGCCGCTGACTCAGGAAGAGATCGGCGAGATCGATCGCATGTACCGCAAGCGGTTGCAGTCCATGCTGTCGATCGACGATATGGTCGCGGAAATCGTCCAAGAGCTGGAGAAACACGGACGGCTCCACAACACGTACATCCTCTTTACGTCCGACAACGGTTTTCATCTCGGCGAGCACCGCTTGCGCGAGGGGAAAAGCACCGCCTATGAGGAGGACATTCGCGTGCCGCTGATCGTCCGCGGGCCCGGCGTCGCGGCGCATAAAGTCGTCAACGAAATGGCGCTCAATATCGATCTCGCGCCGACCCTCGCCGAGCTCGCCGGCGTCCCGATTCCCGATTTTGTCGACGGCCGCTCGCTGAAGCCGCTGCTTGCCGGCGCGCCGGCGCCGTGGCGCCATGACTTCTTCGTCCAGTACCGCACGAAGTCGCATCGCAATTTGCCTTCGTTCGACGGCCTGCGATCGACGGAATATCTTTACGTCGAATACGCGACGGGTGAGAAGGAGCTGTACGACGTCCGCCAGGACCCGCACGAGATGCATAACCTCGCGCGCACAAGCTCGCCGGAATTGATCGCCGAGCTGTCCAAGCGGCTTGCCGATCTCAAGCGCTGCGCCGGCGCGTCGTGCCGGCGCGAGACGACGGATGCGCTGCTCTAGACGGGGCGAGCGCGGCGACAAAAAACTTGTCAACGACCGCGAATTCGCTTACAAGGGAGCTGATCGCTTCCGGCTTCTCCAAGGAGCAGCGATGGCCGAGACCGAGCCGCCGAAAGAAAAGCACGAGGAATGGTGGGAGTTTTGCCCCGTCTGCGGCGCGAAGCTCATCAACCGCAAATGCCGGTTCGTGTGTTCGGACCCGAAATGCCATTTCTTCATGAGCTGCAGCGAATTCGACCTGTAGGCGTTTTGACGACTGGCATAAACGGGATTTTCGTATAAAATCGGTTGTCATGGCGAAGACCGCCGGCATCATCATCATCGGCAACGAGGTCCTCTCCGGCAAGACGCAAGACACCAACTCGCATTATCTTTCCAAAGAGCTGCGGACGCTCGGCGTCGATTTGCGCCGCGTGGTCGTCATTCCCGACGAGATCGAGCTGATCGGCCGCGAGGTGGCGGCTTTCTCGCGCGACTTCGACTTCGTCTTTACCACCGGCGGCGTCGGGCCGACGCACGACGACGTCACGATGGCCGGCGTCGCGTGCGGCTTCGGCGTCAAGGTCGTGCGCCACCCCGATCTCGAGCGGCGGCTGCGCGAGCGGCACGGCGCGAACATCAACGAGGCTCGGCTCCGTATGGCGGAGGTGCCCGAAGGCGCGGAGCTCATCGGCGATTGGTCGATATACGGGCCGGTGCCGAAGATGCGCAACGTCTACATCTTCGCCGGCATCCCGAAGGTGCTGCAGGACCGCTTCAGCGCGATCCGCGAGCTCTTCCGCGAGGCGCCGTATTATTTAAAGGTGATTTACTCGCGCGAAGGGGAAGGCGTCGTTGCGTCGATCCTGAACGACCTGCTCGTCCGATTCCCCGACCTGATGCTGGGCTCGTATCCCGTGATCGACAATCCCGACTATCGCGTTAAGCTGACGCTCGAATCGAAAGACCCCGGGTATCTGGAATTAGCTTTCGAGAAGCTTCTGAGCGCGATGCCGGCGGGGTCGATCCTTCGAACCGAAGGCTAGCTGGAGCGCTGCCGCAGGTCTGCCTCCGAAAGCGGCTGGCCGGTCTGCGTGCCGATCCATACTTCCCCACCCTCGAAGACCTCTTTCTTCCAGATCGGCACGGTCTTTTTGATCTCCTCGATCGCGAAGCGGCAGGCTTGAAAGGCATCGTCGCGGTGCGCGGCCGAGACGGCGATCATCACGCTCGCCTCGGCGATCTGCACCGGTCCGATGCGGTGGACGATCGCCATGCGCTCGATGTTCCACTTTTTTTTCGCGTCGTCGCCGATGCGTCTCAGCTCTTTTTCCGCCATCTCGGGATAGGCGTCATAATCGAGCGCGATGACCTTGCGTCCTTCGTTGTTGTTGCGCGTCGTGCCGATGAAGGTCGTGATCGCGCCGGCCGACGCTTCGGTGACGTACCGGACTAATTCGTGAATATCGAGCGGTGTTCGGACGACGCGGAACATGTCACCCTCCGCTGACGGGTGGAATGAAGACGACTTCGTCCCGGTCTTTGAGGGCGTGATCGGGCTTGACGTAATTCTGGTTGACGGCGTAGAGCAGGCGCGTCTCGATCGGCGCGAGCTTCGGATACTCTTCCTTGAGCGCGCGCCAGAGGTCGGCGACGGTGCTGCCGTCGCTGAGCTCTTTGGTAATCTCCGCGGCGCCGACGCGCTCTCGGAGTATCGCGAAGAATTTCACGGTCACTTTCATTGACCCTTGAGCTGCGTCACCATGTGGCCGAGCTCGGGCAGGATGAGCTTCTTCATGCCGAGCTCGACGGCGCCGCGCGAGCCGGGCAGCGAGATCAGCACCTTGCCTTTCGACGCTCCGGCGACGGCGCGGCTCATCATCGCCGCCGAGCCGATGTCCTGATAGCTCAAGAATCTGAAAATCTCGCCGAAGCCGTCGAGGCGCTTCTCGAGCAGCCGGTCGATCACTTCGTAGGTGCCGTCGCGCGGCGCGATGCCGGTGCCGCCGTTGACGATCACCGCCTCGACGTCGCTGTTCCAGAGCGTCTCCTTGAGCAGCGCTTCGATCTCGGCGGGCTCGTCTTTCACGATCCGGTAACCGGCCAGGCGATGGCCGTGCTCCGAGAGAAGGCTCTTGATCGTCTGGCCGCTCGTATCCGTCGCTTCGTCCCGGGTATCGCTCACGGTCAGGACGAAGCAGCCGATGCTCTTCTTGCCTTTTTCCTTGTGCTCGTGGACCGACATGAAAAATCTCTTGAAAAACCAATTGAATATAACAGCGGGGCGTGGGCAATTCAATTCCGAACGAAAGGAGCGCGCGTTCTATCGCTTGCGGGCGGTCACGCGGCACTTCATTTTCAATGCTTCCCACTTCTTAGAGGATAAAAGGGGCCTGGAAGGTTTGACTCGGAGCCGCATCGACCGTAGTGTCGCAATGCGCTGCGCGGTTGCCGGGTGCGAGGAGAGATAGCCAGCGCTTCGGTCGTCTCGCCGCTTTTGGTCTTCAAGGTTTCGAAAAAATCGATCATCGCCGCGGGGTCGATTCCCGCGGCCGCCAGCAGCTTCATGCCTTCGACGTCCGCCTCCTGTTCCATCGCTCTGTTGTAGCTCAGCGTGCCGAGCGCGTGCGCGGCGCTGGCGCCGAAGGTGATTGCGCCGCTCACATCGCCGGTCATCGCCGAGATCATAAGGCCGGCGGTCGTTTTCTGTAGGAGCATGCGAGTTGTGTGCTTTTGGATGACATGCTCGAATTCGTGCGCGAGGACGCCGGCGAGCTCTTCGGGCCTGCGCGTCTGTTCGATCAAGCCCTGAAAGACGACGATATGACCGCCGGGCGCCGCGAAAGCGTTCACGACCGGCACGCGCACGACGGCAACGCGGAAAGTGTACGGCGATGACGCGGCGGCGGACAGCCGCGCGGTAAGGTCGGAAACGATCCGGTTCACGTTCGGCTCGTCGCAGCGGCTGTCCTGCGGGACGAGCTGTTCGACGACGCTCTCTCCGAGCGACTCCTCCCAGGAAACCGGGACGCGCGCGGCGGCGATTTTGGCGGCGGCCGGAATCGCCCAGAAGTAAAGCCCCGCTGCGACGAGAGCGGCCCCGAGCGCTGCGAACGCCGTGAGGCTTCGACGCAAGCCGCGCCGCTCCGGATGGTGAAAGCGGCGGCTTACGCCCGGAACGATCTTATGCAGGCTGCCGAGAAAGTTTGTGTCGGTAAGAAGCAGCGCTTCGGGAGGTTCGCCGCCTTTCTCGAAGCGGACCTGCTCGCCGGCATAGAAGCCCTGCGTCTACCGAATCTGCTCATACGGCCAAAAGTGATTCGACCCATCATCGAGCGTGAAGGTCTGAAGTAGGTGCCGAAAAACGTCGAGGCCCGGCCCCGGAATGAGAAGCGAATGCCGCGCCAGGAGGTGCGGCTCAGTCGATACGCCGTGTGCCGACGATTGCGAATGGTATAAACAGTGAAAGGATCGCGTATGCCACGATGGCGCATGTGACTTTTACCCAGGCGCTCGCTTGGAGAAACTCCGGCACGTTCGTAAGCACCCTAAAGGGGAGCCCGAAGACAAGACCGGCCTTCAAGGCGCCGATCAACAGCTCTCTCCCGGTCCCGTGATACGCGAAGCGATCGCCCTCGAATTCCGTCCCGCTCAGCAAATATCGCCGCACTCGCACCTTGGCCCAGAAGAGGTAAACGCCCAAGGTGCATAGGATGAGCAGCATATTGACGAGTTGGATGCCGAGCAGCGACCCTGCGCTACCCTTGAAGTACAGGCGCCTGTTTTCTTCCGGCGGGAACACCTCGGCGACCGCCGCCGAGCCGAGTCTCCATTGGGCCATATGAGCATCTCCAAATGGGCGGCATTATACGAACTTATGCTCCGTTTTCAACGTAAAAACGAAAAATCACCGTCGCGTCCTTTGGCTGGCTGTGGTAAATAAAATCATGGCGTTGGTCGCGCCGTTCTCGCTTTACCTCCACATTCCTTATTGCGCCCTCAAGTGCCCGTACTGCGACTTCAATGTCCGTGTCGTCAGAGCCTTGCCCGAGCGCGAATATACGAGTGCGATTGTGCGCGAGCTCGGTCATTACGCCGATGCCGAGGGCTGGCGCGGAAGAAGTCTGAGATCACTCTTTTTCGGCGGCGGAACGCCGTCCTTGTTCGCGCCGCAGGCCATCGGCGCGATGATCGAGCGCGCCGCGGAACTGTTTCCGTTCACCTCCGACATCGAGATCACGCTGGAGGCGAATCCGGAAGACCGGCGGTATTTCGCCGGCTACCGCGCCGCGGGCGTCAACCGCTTGAGCTTGGGCGCGCAGTCGTTTCAGCCGCATCTGCTTAGTTGCCTCGGCCGGCGCCACTCGGCCGACGATACGCGCGCCGCGCTGGAGACGATCCGGCGCGAGTTCGACAACTTCAGCCTCGACCTGATCTATGGAATCCCGGCGCAGACGCTCGAGGACCTGCGCGGCGATCTCGCCGCGGCGCTGGATTTCTCGCCGCCGCACGTCTCGGCTTACAATTTAACCTTCGAGGAGAGGACGGAATTTTACTACCGGCTTAAGCGCGGGAGGATTGCGCCCGCGCCGGAAGAGCTCGAGATCGCGATGGCCGCGACGATCGAGGAAGCGCTGGCGGGCGGCGGACTCCAGCGCTACGAAATATCCAATTATGCCCGGCCGGGTAAGGAATCCAGACACAACCGCGTGTATTGGGAAGGCGGCGATTATCTGGGCATCGGCGCGGGCGCGCACTCTTTCCTTGCGGCCGACGGCGCCTTTGGCCGCCGCTGGCGCGAAGAAAAAAATCCCATCCGCTATATGGAGCGCGTCGCGCGCGACGGCACCGCCTCGATGGAATACGAAAATCTCGACGCCGCGAAAGCGGCGGCCGAGTTCATGTTCATGGGGCTGCGCACGACGCGCGGCATCTCGACCAACGACTTCGCTCGCCGCTTCGGGAAAAAACCCGCCGAGATCTATCCGCAGATCGATGCATGGGTGGAGGCCGGACTGATGGAATCGGACAGCGGGCGGCTGCGGCTCGGCCGCCGCGGCTTCATGGTCGCGGACGAGATTTTCCTCGCGTTCGTCTGAATATGCGAATCCGCCGCCGCATCTCGATCGAGGCTCCCGCGGATCTGGTTTGGGACGTGATCACGAATTTGCGCGGCGCGCGCGAGTGGGCGCCGGGCTTCGACGATTATCCGTTCGTCTCGTCCGACTGGCCGCGCGAAGGCGCGAAGGCGACGTGGCGCTGGCACGCCGGCCCGCTGCATGTCGATTTCCAATTAACGCTCACCGAATCGATTCGCGGCAAGGCGCTCCAGATCGCGAACCGCAGCATCTTCGGCGAGGGCCTCGAAGTTTACAGCTTCGCGATGTCGGGGCCGACGACGACGATCTGGTACGACCTGAGCGATCAGCCCAACCGGCTCGGGCGATTACTTACGCCGCTCTTCGAGAAGCGGCTGATCGAGCTTATCGACCGCACGATCGCGAGTTTGAAGATCTACTGCGAGAATCGCGTCAAAGCCGGACGCGCGTAGAGTCCGCATGGCCGCGAACGCCTACCACTTCGAAGATCGCTGGTACGTGCCGTTCCCGATGGAACGGGTCTTCGACGTCCTCGCGCGCCCGGAGGAATACCCGCGCTGGTGGCGCGGCGTATATCTGAGCGCGACGCCGCTCGACGGCGATAGTAGGCGCGTCGCGGTCGTCGCGCGCGGCCGCCTGCCCTACAAGCTCCGCTTCACGATCGAATCGGTCATGCAGGAGCCGCCGCGCCTGATCGCGTTCCGCGCCTCGGGCGATTTCGTGACCAATCTCTCGCGCTGGGTGCTGGAGCCGCGCGGCGAAGGCACGGCGGTGACGCTCGAGTGGAACCCGCGCGTCGAAAAGCCGGTCGTGAAATTCTTATCGCCGCTGCTGAAGCCGTTGTTTCGATGGAATCATGAATGGACGATGAGAAGGGGAGAGAGGCTGATCGCGGAGTATCTGCGAAAAATGACGTAGATGTGCGGCAACTAGCGAACTTCGATGGTCTTTGGACTGTCAGTGGGATGTGACCATTCAGCTTCAAATGCAGTCCGGATTCTGTCCAGTGTGCTTTTTTCCTCTTGGCCCTGCGCAGCATAGGCGCGAGATACATGGCGCGCGATATCGACCAAAAGTAAGCCCCATGCAGCCGGATCCTTGTAGGTTGTCTTAATTGTGAATTGCTGAGCTTTCCCAGGGGCAGCCCAAACAGTCAATATTTCAACCGATGCCGGATCGGCTTTCGCGATCGGCGGCGGCTCAAGCGTGCGCTGGCTGTAATTCTGCGCGAAAAGAACGGCGCTGGAACTAAAAGCTACACTTAGTAGAAAAATTGCGAAGTCTCTCACGCGCATATTAGACTCCGATGCTGACAGAACGTGAGGATTATTTTTCGAAGGGTGTGATCGAGTCCCGCCCTCTGTGATAGCTTCTCTGCGTCTGCTCGGGATTTCGATTGACGAAATTGCGCCGGTAGAGCGGGTGGCGGAAGCTGCGCACTTCGTGCTCGAGCTCGTGGAGCGTCGCGCCGCTCTCGGGGTCGACGATTTTCTGGTAGCGGAACTGGTGGCCGCGCACGTCCTCGGTCACGAGGCCGCGGCGGTTGAGAAAATCGTACGGGCCGGAGAAGTTGGTGACGTAGACCGCGACGTGATGCCCGTCGTAGGCCGGAATCGCATCGTTGGTCTCGCGGAAGATTAATTCCTGGTTGCGGCCGATCGCGACGCGCGCCGCGGATAAGCCGCCGTCTTTCTCGACGGAAGCCGGCGCGCGGAAGATTTCGCGATAGAAATTTCCGATGCCGTCGGCTGCGCCGCGCTTGACGAGAAATTCGATGTACGGAATCCCGAGCGCCATGTCGCCGTATTTCTCGCTCGGCGCGTAGCAGCGGAAGTTATTGCCCCACGGGCAGGTCGCGGCGATGTGATCGCGCTCGCGCGACCAGTTGAATTGCGTGCCCTTGAGGCGCGGTTCGATGGATTCGAGCCGCTGTTCGAGATGCTCCGGATCGGGCACGACGAGCCCGGCGTGGCCGGCGAAGCGCTGCGCGCCGCGCGTCGGCAGGTGAAACTGCTGCTCGCCGACGTTGACCCACATGTTGTCGAGGCCGACGGTGAGATAGGGATCGCGCGTGAGACCGAGGCCGACGATGTAGAAGAGAATCGCCTGCGGTTGATCGGACACCTGGACGTTTAGGTGCTCGAGCAGGACGATGTTGCCGACGTCCTCTTCGCTGTACGCGCGCTTCTCGCTCATTTGAATTCGTAGGGGACTTGGATCGGCCCGTAGCCCTGCCAGTATCGCTTGTTGACCGGATCGTAGCGTCCCTGGAGGAAGCCGCCGGCTTTCTCGGCGCGCACGATGATCGCGACGGTGCGCTCCTCGCCGCTCGCCTCGGCGTGGATCTCCCACGGCCGCACGAGGTCGACCTCGCCGGGCCCGGCGCGGAGCTTGCTCACGCCACGGATCTCGGCATACTCGGGCTTCGATTTATCGTCGACGCGCTCGTAGCGCATGATCGTCTCGGTGCCGTCGAGCACGCCGTAGAGCGTCCAGTTGTGCGCATGGTCGTGGATCTGTGTGCGCGTGTGCGGCGCCTTGGTGAGGCCGTTGACGACGAAGCCGAAATCCGGGTCTTCGTAGAAGAGGAGATTTTCGGCGCGCTCCTTGTGGGCGCATTCGGGCCAGCGCTTCGACGCTTCGACGACTTCGGGATCGGCCAACAGCTCGCTCAAATGCGGCGCTAGGCCCTCCCAGCGGCGGGCGGGATCTTTCTCGCGCGCAAACAGCGCGCGCGCCGATTGGATGAAGCGATCGAAGGCGGCCACGGCCATAGGACCTCCTGTGGTAGGACCTATGTATGTTTAGTCCCGTCGGTGTGCGTGGTCAAGCCGGGACGATTTTAGATTTTCGATTGCGGATTTTGGATTGAAATCCGAAACCCGAAAAATCAAAAGCCTGCGAAGGTTTTTGTTTGCGGTTTCCGATTAATCTAAAATTGAAAATTGGGGTGCCGTATTACGTGCCGACGTTCCAGGAGGACAGATACTTTTCCTGCTCGTCGGAGAGCCGGTCGATGCGGATGCCCATGCTGGAGAGCTTGAGCGTCGCGACCCAGTCTTCGACGGACTTCGGCACGTCGTAGACCTGCGGCTTGAGCTTGCCCCGGTTTTTGACCGCCCATTCGGAGGCGAGCGCCTGCGTGGCGAAGCTCATGTCCATAACGGAAGCGGGATGGCCTTCGGCGGCGGCGAGATTGACGAGCCGGCCTTCGCCGAGAATGAAGATGCGCTTGCCGCCGGGAAGCGTGTAGGCGTCGACGAAGTTGCGCACGTTCTTCTCTTCCTTCTTCGCCATCTGCTTCAGCGCCTTCAGATCGATCTCGATGTCGAAATGGCCCGAGTTGCAGACGACCGCGCCGTCCTTCATCGCCTTCAGGTGCTCTTTGCCGATCACGTGCATGTCGCCGGTGAGCGTGATGAAGAGGTCGCCGATTTTCGCCGCTTCTTTCATCGACATGACTTCGAAGCCGTCCATCGCCGCTTCGAGCGCGCGGATCGGATCGATCTCGGTGACGATCACCTTCGAGCCCATGCCGCGGGCGCGCGACGCGACGCCTTTGCCGCACCAGCCGTAGCCCGCGACGACGACGCGCTTGCCGGCGAGCAGCATGTCGGTGGCGCGGATGACGCCGTCGATCGTCGACTGCCCGGTGCCGTAGCGGTTGTCGAAGAGGTGCTTCGTGCTCGCGTCGTTGACCGCGATAACGGGAATCTTTAGCTTGCCGTCGGCGGCGAGCGCGCGGAGACGGATGACGCCGGTCGTCGTCTCCTCCATGCTGGCGATCAGCTTGTCGGCGAGATGCGCGTAGTCCTTGTGCAGCATCGAGACGAGATCGGCGCCGTCGTCCATCGTGATCACGGGCTCGTGGTCGAGCGCGGCGCGGAGATGGCGGTAATAGGTCTTGTGGTCTTCGCCTTTGACCGCGTACGTGGGGATTTTATCGTTCTGGACCAGGCTGGCGGCCACGTCGTCCTGCGTCGAGAGCGGATTGGAGGCGCAGAGAACAACTTGCGCGCCGCCGGCCTTGAGCGTCTGAACGAGATTCGCGGTCTCCGCAGTGACGTGGAGGCAGGCGGAAAAGCGCAGTCCGCGCAGCGGCTTTTCTTTTTCGAAGCGCTCGCGCACGCGGCGCAGCACCGGCATGTCTTGGCCGGCCCAGAGGATGCGCTTCTTGCCTTGCGGCGCGAGAGACAGACTTTTAACGTCGTAGTTTTTTGCCATGTGAAATTTCTCCGGACGGCGGCGCCGCTTAGACTTTTGACGCGGCTTTCTTCAGCGCCTCGACCTTATCGGTCTTCTCCCATGTGAAGCCGCCGTTCTCGGGGGCGCGGCCGAAGTGGCCGTAGGCGGCGGTGGAGCTATAGATGGGTCGCTTCAAATCGAGCGTTTCGATGATGCCTTTGGGCGTGAGGCGGAAAACTTCCCGCACGGCGCGCGCGATGTCGCTTTCCGGCACGGCGGCGGTATCGAAGGTGTCGACACAGATCGAGACCGGATCGGCGACGCCGATCACGTAGGCGAGCTGCACTTCGCATTTGCGCGCGAGCTTGGCGGCGACGATGTTCTTCGCGATGTAGCGCGCCATGTACGCCGCGCTGCGATCGACCTTCGACGGGTCTTTGCCGGAAAAGGCGCCGCCGCCGTGACGGCCCATGCCGCCGTAGGTATCGACGATGATTTTCCGGCCGGTGAGGCCGCAGTCGCCCTGCGGGCCGCCGATGACGAACCGGCCCGTCGGGTTGACGTGATAGATCGTGTCGCTCGTCAGATACTGCGCGGGAATGACGGCCTTGATCACGCCGTCGATCACGGTGTCGCGGAGCTTTTTGTTGTCGACTTCGGGCGTGTGCTGCGTGGAAATGACGACGCTGGTGACGCGCGCGGGACGTCCGTCCTTGTACTCGACGGTCACCTGCGATTTGGCGTCGGGGCGGAGAAACGGAGCTTCGCCGCCCTTTCGGATTTTCGCGAGATATTGGACCAGACGGTGCGCGGTCTGGATCGGGAAGGGCATCAGCTCGGGCGTCTCGTCGCAGGCGTAGCCGAACATCATGCCCTGATCGCCCGCGCCCTGCTCCTTGTGCAGCCCTTGGCCTTCGGTGACCCCTTGAGAAATATCCGGCGACTGCCGCTCGACCGCGGTGATAATGGCGCAGGTGTTGCCGTCGAAGCCCATTTCCGAGCTGGTGTAGCCGATCTCGCGCACGACATCGCGGACGATTTCGTTGTAGCTCACTCTTTGTTTGCTCGTGATCTCGCCCGCGACGACGACCATGCCCGTTTTCGTGAGCGCCTCGCACGCGACGCGGCTGTCGGGATCGCCTTTCAGGTGCGCGTCGAGAATGGCGTCGGAAATCTGATCGCACATCTTGTCGGGATGTCCCTCGGAGACCGACTCCGAAGTGAAAAGAAAGTCTTTCGCTGCCATCTACCGTACCTCCAGGCGTTCCGGAAAAAAGCCGAATTAAATTTCTATATCCAAGAAGGGGCGGGGAATCAAGATCACTCGTTTTCGAAGAACTTGTTGTCGATGAGCTTTTCGACGGCGGCGAGGGCGGTTTCCGCCTCCCGGCCGCGGGCTTCGACCTGAATGGTGCTGCCTTGGGTCGCGGCGAGCGTGAGCACGCCCATGATGCTCCGGCCGTCGACGGTCTGCCCGTCCTTGGCGATCATGACTTCGGCGTCGAATTTGGCGATCGTCTGGACGAGCAGCGCCGCGGCGCGGGCATGGAGTCCGAGCTTATTCTTGATCTCGAGGTTTTTGCTCACGCTGTCCACGTCACTTGTCCATGTCGCGGTGCTTCACGTGAATGCGGAACGGCTTCGAGGCGAGCCGGCGCTTCATCTCTTCCACCAGCACGACGGAACGGTGGCGCCCCCCGGTGCAGCCGAGCGCGACCGTCAAGCTGCTTTTTCCTTCCTGGACGTAATAGGGCAGCGCGAACTCCAGCAGCGCGTATAGCCGCTCGAGAAAGCCGTTCGTCTCCTCGCGTCGGAGGACGAATTCCTCCACGTCCGGGTCGATCCCTTTCTTGTCTCTCAGCTCGTGGACGAAGAACGGGTTGGGCAGGAAGCGGACGTCCATGATGATGTCGGCGTCGGGAGGATTGCCATACTTGTATCCGAACGACGTGAGAAACAGATTCATCCGGCGCGTATCCGCGGTCTGGCTGAACTGCTCGTCGATCTCGCGTTTCAGCTCGTGCACGTTCAGCTGGCTCGTATCGATCACCTTGTCGGCCAACGCGCGCATTTCTTCGAGCGCCTTGCGCTCGCGGGCGATCGCCTCCTGCACGGAAATATTGCCGGCAAGCGGGTGCGGCCGGCGCGTCTCGCTGAAGCGCCTGAGCAGCACGTCGTCGGACGCGTCGATAAAAAGAACCTCCACATGATGTCCGTCGCGCCGGAGACTCGTAAGCACGTCGGGCCAGGATTTGAGAAACTGGCTCGCGCGGAGGTCGACGCCGAGAGCGATGCGCGCGATGCCCTCGCCGGAGTCCTCGCAAAGCTCCACGAACTGCGGGATGAGGCGGACCGGCAGGTTGTCGATGCAAAAGAAGCCCCGGTCCTCGAGCGCACGGATGGTCACGCTCTTCCCCGAGCCCGCAAGTCCCGTCACCACGACGATGTCGAGTCGTTCAGACATATAGAAACGGTCGGCGCTCAGTCAGCTCTTTGTCGAAAAAATCGCAGCGCTCAGGGCTCCGATTGGCTGATCGCCGGCAGCTTCCCGCTAAAATTTGTCGTCTTCCTCTTTAATGACCTTGAAGATATCCTCCGCCGTCCTGCCTTGCATGAGCCGCGCGCGAAACGTGCCGTCTTTGAGCAGGCGCGAGATGCGCGCGAGCGCTTTTAAATGATCCGCGGCCGAGTCCTCGGGCGCGAGCAGGACGAAAAAGAGGTGCGTCAAGCCGCCGTCGAGCGACTCGAAGTCGGCCCCCCGGACGCTGCGCGCGAAGATGCCGGTGAGCTTTCTCGCCCCGATCATTTTGCCGTGGGGGATGGCGACGCCTTCGCCGATCGCGGTGCTGCTGATCTGCTCCCGCTCGAGCAGGGTTTCAAACAACCTTTGCGAATTCAGCGAATGATCGACCGCGGCGAAGCGCTCGGCGAGCTCCTTGAGCACCGCGCGTTTTTCCTTTTGCTCGAGATCGGGAATGATCCTGCTCGCATCGAGGAAGTCGGTGAGCTTCAACGTTTCGCCTTTCTGCGTTTGAGTCTCGATTTGGGTTTTTGCTTGCGGATCTGCTGCTCGATTTTATCGACTAGGAGATCGATCGCCGCATAGAGATCGGTCGTCTCTTCGCGTCCGTGCAGCGTCACGCCGCGCGCCTGCATGGTGACCTCCGCGACCTGCCGCTCGCGCGAGTCGACGGCGAGAACGACATGTGCTTCGAGCGGACGGCTGAAATACTTGCCGACCTTGTGGATCTTTTCCTCGGCGTAATGCTTCAGCGCCTCGGTCGGCTCGGTATGGCGGAAGGTAACGGAAACCTTGACGTCGGTCATGAGCGTCGCACGCCGGCTATTTTCTGAGATAGGGCTGGCGCCGCCGCGACGACGGCAGGATGCCCATCGCCTCGCGGTATTTGGCGACGGTCCGGCGCGCGATACCGATCGAATCGGCCGTCAGCATCTGCGCAATGTGCTGATCGCTGTACGGCTTGCGCGGGTCTTCGGCGGAAATGATGCTGCGGATCTTGTCCTTGACGCTTTCTGCGGCGACGTCCTCGCCGTTTCCGGAGCGCAGCCCGCTCTGAAAAAAATATTTTAGCTCGAAAAGACCGTGCGGGGTGTTGACGTATTTATTCGCCGTGGCGCGGCTGACGGTCGACTCGTGCATGCCGATGTCCTCCGCCACGTCCTTCAGCACCATGGGGTGTAGCTGGCTCACGCCCGTTTCCAGGAACTCGCGTTGAAATTTGAAAATGCTTTCGGTGACTCGATAAAGCGTCTGCTGGCGCTGCTGGATGCTCTTGATGAGCCAGGTGGCGGCACGCACTTTTTCCTGCAAATATTGCCGCGCGCGCTCCTCCTCGAGTCCCTGCTGGCCCGCGAGTTTGCGGTAGTAAGAGCTCACGCGCAGCCGCGGCAGTCCCTCGTCGTTGAGGAATATCTTCCACTCGCCTTCGATATTCTGGACCGACACGTCCGGCAGGATCGTCCGGATCTCCTCTTCGTCGTAATTGCGCGACGGCCGGGGCTCGAGCGAGGCGATGACCTGCGAGGCGACGATGATATCGTCGATCGTCACGCCCAGCTCACGCGCGAGTTTCTCGAAGCGCCTGCTTTCGAGCTGCGGCAGGTGGTCGGAAACGATGCGCGCGGCAAGGCCGTCGGCGAGGCCCAGGTTTTCGAGCTGCACGAGGAGGCATTCGCGCAGGTCGCGCGCGGCGACCCCCGGCGGATCGAAGAACTGGATTTTCTTGAGCACCGCCTCCGCTTCTTCCGGCGTACCGCCCGTCGTCTGGCATACCTCTTCGAGCGGCAGAGCGAGATAGCCGTTCTCGGACAGATTGCCGATGATGTACTGGCCGATCTGCTCTTCTTTCTCATTCAGGCGCGACATGCGGAGCTGCCATATAAGATGATCTTCGAGCGAGGTTTTCTTCGTCAGTGTGTTTTCCCAGGAAGGCGGCCCCTCGTCGTCATCGCCGCCGGCCTCGGCGGTGAGCGAGCCGTGCAGCGAATTGGAATGCGTGTCGAGATAGTCCTGCCAATCCATCGTGCCGATGCGGTCGGCGGCCGTGAGCTCGCGCGCCGGCTCCGGGGCCTCGGCGCGCTCCGGCAGCTCTTCCTCCGGCTTGAGCGGTTGGTTGTCAGGCTCGCCGGCGGGGCTTTCCTCGAGCGTCGGGTTTTCCTGAAGCTCTTGCGAGATCATCTCCTCGAGCTCGATGCGCGAGAGTTGCAGCAGCTTGATTGCCTGCTGCAGCTGCGGCGTCATCACCAGCTGCTGCGCGAGCCGTTGTACCTGTCGGATCTCTAAAGCCATGGTTAAAGCCTGAAACCTTCCCCAAGATAAACTTCCCGCGCCCGCGGGCTGACCGCGATCTTCTCCGGCGTGCCTTCCTCGAGCACGACGCCTTCGTTGATGATGTAAGCGCGGTCGCAGATGCCGAGCGTCTCGCGGACGTTGTGGTCCGTGATGAGAACGCCGATGCCGCTGCCGCTGAGCTTGCGAATGATTTTCTGAATCTCGGAGACCGCAATCGGGTCGATGCCGGTAAAAGGCTCGTCGAGGAGCACGAAGAAGGGGGAGAGCACGAGCGCGCGGGCGATCTCGACGCGGCGTCGCTCGCCGCCGGAGAGCGTCAGCGCTTTCTGCTTCGCGAGATCCGCGACGCCGAGCATCTGCATGAGCCTGAGCGCGCGGTCGTGCTGCTCATCGTCCGAGAGATCGAGCGTTTCGAGGATCGCGAGCAGGTTCTCCTCCACGGTCAGCCGCCGGAACACCGAAGACTCCTGCGGCAGATAGCTGAGGCCCGCGCGGGCGCGCTGATAGATCGGCATCGCCGTCAGATCTTCGCCGTTCAACAGGACTTTGCCGCCGTCCGGATGGACGAGGCCGACCATCATATGAAACGTGGTCGTCTTGCCGGCGCCGTTCGGACCTAGTAGTCCGACCACCTCTCCGCCGTTGACGTTGAGGCTGACGCCGTCGACGACGCGGCGCCCGGTGTAGGACTTGGTTACGCCTTCTGAGAGAAGTTGGCTCATTTGCCTTTCGCCGTCGTCTTCTCCTTCTCTTTCGTATTCGTTTTTTCCTTCTTTTGGTCGGCTTTTTGATCGCCGTCGTCTTTCTGCTGGAGTTCTGAGGGAAAAATCGTCCCGGTGACGCGCGGCGTGTCTTTGCCGCTTTCGACGGTCACGCGGTCTTCGACCATGAAGTAGACAATTTTACTTCCGGCGACTTCGCTGTTGCCCTGGCGCACGACCGGGTTCCCGGTCATCGTGATCGTCTGTGCGACGCCGTCGAAGACGGCCCTCGTTCCGATCGCGATGCGCTCGCCCTGGGTCATGCGAACTTGTTTGCCTTCGGCGATCGCTTCTTTGATCTGCTGCAGGTCGGGATCGAAATAGGTCGTGAGCTTGTCGCTCCTAAGCGTCATGTCGCCTTTAATGGCGACGACTTGGCCCGTATAGATGAGCACGTTCTTTTGCCGGTCGGCCTCCATGCGGTCGGACGTGATATAAATCGGCTCCTGATTGCCGCCGAATGCCCCGCCCTGGGATTTTTTCTTCGTCTCGCCTTTGTCTTCGCTCTTTTGATTTGACTTGGCCTTTTGATCGCTCTTTTTTTCGGCCTGCGCCGCGGATGCCGGCGCAACGTGCAGCGGCGTCAAAAGTAAGCACAACGCCAGAGCGGCAATCCAACGCACCGGCTCAGCCTGCGTTGTTTTCATCGGAGCGTCCCTTCGTCGGGAGTTTGTTCGGCACGACCTTGGTCTTGACGTTGCCGTTGAGACGGAGCTTTTCGTCGTTGAGACTGATTTCCATGTGGGAGCCGTCGAGCTCCATGCCTTCGCCCTTGATCGATACGCGGCTGGGCAGGACCATCATGTTTCGGCTCTTGAAGTAGAGGATCTCGTTCGTCCGCAAAACGTAGCCGCGGAAGGTGACCTCGACGTCGCCCAAAAGCTGTGCCTTTTCCAGGTCGCTTTGGCCTTCGCCCATCCACAGGTTGCCCTGCTTGCCGACCGCCTCGATGGTCGTGTCGTCCTTCTGGAAAAAGAGTATGCGCGCTTTCTGGACCGCCAGAAGCTTTTCGTCCTTATTGTAGCGGGCCTCGTCGCCGAAGACTTCCCAGACCTTGCGGTCGCCGTCGACTTGCGCGCGGTGAAAGTCCTTGATCGTTAGGGCGCTTTCCGGAAGGTTTTCGAGAGTGGCTCTGGCGATTTTATTCCTGAAATCTTTCGCGTTGGTCCGCCACATGCTCTCGCCAACCTTGTACACGACGATGCCCAGGAGGGCCGAAATCCCCACCAGGAGTATGGTTCTAAACCTGCGTCCGCTCATGGCGCTCCCCTTATTGTGCGCAAAATACCACCTTTCAAAGAACCTGTAAAGTTGACGGGCACGAAATTTGCTTGATTAGGTGAGAATTTTCAGGAACGGTAGTATTTGGCGGTAACTTCCTTCCACTTATTTTGGCTTTTTAGAAGCAATTCGATAACTTCCCTTACGGCGCCGCGGCCGCCGGCGAGACGCGTCGTATAGTGGACATGTTGCTTGAGGTCTTGCCAGCCGTCGGCGATCGCGACGGCCAGGCCCACCCGGCGAAGCACGGGCAGGTCGACCATATCGTCGCCGACGTAGGCTATCTCTTGGTCGGTCAGTTTGGTCATCCGTTTTATCTTCTCATACACCGCCAGTTTATCGTCTACCCCTTGAAAGAAAAGCTCGACGTCCAGGTCGCGGGCGCGGTGGCGCGCGGCTTTCGCCGCGCGGCCGGAGATGATTCCAAGGCGAATGCCGGCGCGCTGGAGCAGCCGGATGCCGTGGCCGTCGCGCACATCGAAGCGCTTGAATTCATCGCCGGTGCCGTCGATCACGATGCCGCCATCGGTCAAAACCCCGTCCAAATCGAGCAGCAGCAGCTTGATTTTCCTGGCCCGGTCGCGGACGGAGGAAGGGGTTCGGGGCACGGCGCTAAATGCCCGCCTTCAAGAGATCGTGGAGGTGAATGACGCCGACCGGCTTCTTTCCTTCGAGGATAAAAAGCGAAGTTATCGGCCCCTGCTCTTCCATGATCCCCATCGCGGTCGCGGCTAGCGCGTCGCCGCGGATCGTCTTCGGATTCGCCGTCATGATGTCTTTCGCCTGGTAGCGGAAGATATCGCCCTTCTTTTCCAGACCGCGGCGCAGATCGCCGTCGGTAATCACGCCGACGAGCAGCCCCTGGCCGTTCACGACGCCGGTGACGCCGAGGCGCTTCGAGGTGATCTCGAGGATCGCCTCTTTCATCGGCGTTTCCTCGCTCACGAGCGGCAGCTCGGCGCCCTGGTGCATCAGCTCTTCGACGCGCAGCAGGAGCTTTCGCCCCAGCGTGCCGCCGGGGTGGCGCAGCGCGAAATCCTCTTCTTTGAAGCCGCGCTTTTCGAGCAATACGACGGCCAGCGCGTCGCCCAGCGCGAGCGCGGCGGTTGTGCTCGCCGTCGGCGAGAGACCGAGCGGACAGGCTTCCTCTTTCACGGCCGCGTTCAGGGCCACATCGGCCGCGCGCGAGAGATTCGAATCGGCGTTGCCGGTCATGGTGATGAGCTTCACGCCCAGCCGCTTGATGAGCGGGACGAATTTCAGCATCTCTTCGGTCTCGCCGCTGTTCGATACCGCGAGCACGACGTCGCCCTTGTTGATCATGCCCATGTCGCCGTGGTTGGCGTCGCCGGCGTGGAGAAACAGCGACGGCGTGCCGGTGCTGGAGAGCGTCGCGGCGATCTTGCGGCAGATAAGCCCCGATTTGCCGAGGCCGGTGACCACGACTTTGCCCTTGCAGCGGTAGAGTAGATCCACGGCGCGGACGAAGCTCTCGTCCAACCGGTCGGTGAGGGAGAGAATTCCGCGCGCCTCGATATCCAGCACGTCGCGCGCGCGCTTGAGCGTCTTGTCGGCGTCCATTCCTTATCGTTTCTTGACCAGCCCGTCGATTTCTTTGACGCGCTTGAGCAGGTCTTCGAGATCGTTGAGCGCGAGCGAGTTGGGTCCGTCGCTGAGCGCGCGATCGGGGTCCTCGTGCACTTCCATGAACAGCGCGTCGATGCCGACGGCCGCCGCGGCGCGCGCGAGCGCCGGGATGTAGCGCCGCTCGCCGCCCGACGCTTTGCCGAGGCCGCCGGGCTGCTGCAGGCTGTGCGTCGCGTCGAAGACGACGGGATAGCCGAAGTCGCCGAGCACGACCAGCGAGCGCATGTCCGACACGAGATTGTTGTAGCCGAACGACGCGCCGCGCTCGGTCACCGTCACCTGCTCGTTGCCGGTCGAGACGACCTTCTCGACGATATTTTTCACGTCCCACGGCGCGAGGAACTGTCCCTTCTTGATGTTGACGACTTTACCCGCGCGCGCGACGGCGAGAACGAAATCGGTCTGCCGGCAGAGAAACGCCGGGATCTGCAGCACGTCGACGGCGTCCGCCGCCGCCGCGATCTGATCGATCTCGTGGACGTCGGTGAGCACCGGCACGCCGATGTCGCGCCGCACCTTGGCGAGAATTTTCAAGCCCTCGTCGATGCCCGGGCCGCGAAACGATTCCAGCGAGGTCCGGTTGGCCTTATCGTAGGAACATTTGAAGACGAACGGCACGCCGGCGCGGTCGGCGATCTGCTTGAGCGCCGCCGCGTGCCGCAGCGCGGAGTCGGCGCTCTCGATCACGCACGGGCCGGCGATCAGCGCGAGCGGTTTTCCGCCGCCGATCTGGAAGCCGCCGATCTTTACAGTTTTCCGATTCGCCATCCGCGGTCAGTAGACCATCCAGCTATGGAGATTGCAAATTTAATTTTCGCGCGAGCGTTCGCTGGCGCGCGTGGGCGGATTGTTTTCAGACGATCAGGTGCGCGCGACCTTGATGCGCGGCACCTCTTTTTGCGCCTGCCGATTTTGCAGCGCGGCCTTGATGAAGCCTTTGAACAGAGGATGGCTCTCCATCGGCCGCGATTTGAACTCGGGATGGAACTGGCAGCCCAAGAACCACGGATGGTCCTTCAGCTCGACGATCTCGACGAGCGCGCCGTCGGGCGAGAGGCCGCTCAGCGCCATGCCTTTTTGCGCGAACGCCTCGCGATAGGCGTTGTTGAATTCGTAGCGATGGCGGTGGCGCTCGGAGATTTTCTTCTTGCCGTAAAGCTTCGCCGCCAGCGAGTCGTCCTGGAGGGCGCACGGATAGGCGCCGAGCCGCATCGTCGCGCCTTTGTTTTCGATGCCCTTCTGCGTCTCCATCAAATGGATGACCGGGTGCGGGCTTGTGGGATCGAACTCGGTCGAGTTGGCGCGCTCGAGGCCGCAGACGTCGCGCGCGAACTCGACGACCGCCATCTGCATGCCGAGGCAGATGCCGAAGTAGGGGACGCGGTTCTCGCGCGCGTAGCGCGCCGCCGTGATCTTGCCCTCGCTGCCTCGGTCGCCGAAGCCGCCCGGGACGAGAATGCCGTCGGCCTGGTCTAAAACTTTCGTGCCGTTTTCCTCGATCTTCTCCGCCTCGATGCAGTCGAGCTCGACGCGCGCCTCGTTGGCGATGCCGCCGTGCACGAGCGCCTCCATCAGGCTCTTGTACGATTCCTTCAGGTCCATGTACTTGCCGACGACCGCGATGCGCACCGTCTCCTTGGGATTCTTGAGCACCTGGACGACGCGCTCCCATTTTTTCAGGTTCGGCGCGCCCGTCCACATATGGAGCTTCTCCACGATGCGCTCGTCCAATCCCTCCTGGTGGAAGATCAGCGGCACTTCGTAGATCCACTCGACGTCCTTGGCGGTGATGACCGAGTTTTCGTCGACGTTGCAGAAGCTCGCGATCTTCGCTTTGAGCTTCTTTTCCAGCAGGCGGTCGGTGCGGCAGAGCAGGATGTCCGGCTGGATGCCGAGCCCCGTCAGTTCCTTGACGCTGTGCTGCGTGGGCTTGGTTTTGAGCTCGCCGCCCGCGGCGATGTACGGCACGAGCGTCAAATGGACATAGAGAACGTTTTCCTTGCCCGAGTCCCAGCCGAATTCGCGGATCGCTTCGAGGAACGGCAGGCTTTCGATGTCGCCGACCGTGCCGCCGACCTCGCAGATCGCGATGTCGTAGCCTTCGGCGGCTAACTGGATGCGCCGCTTGATCTCGTCGGTGATGTGCGGGATCACCTGCACGGTGCCGCCGAGATAGTCGCCGCGGCGCTCTTTGCCGATGACCGTTTCGTAAATCTGGCCGGTGGTGAAGTTGTTTTTCTTCCCCATCGGCGTCGAGACGTAGCGCTCGTAGTGGCCGAGGTCGAGATCGGTCTCGGCGCCGTCGTCGGTCACGAAGACCTCGCCGTGCTGGAACGGGCTCATCGTGCCCGGATCGACGTTGATGTACGGGTCCATCTTCAGGTGCGTCACGCGGAGCCCGCGGCTCTCCATCAACGCGCCGATCGAGGCCGAGGCGAGTCCCTTGCCGAGCGAGGAAACCACGCCGCCGGTTACGAAGATGAATTTGGTCTTGACGCTAGCCATGTGCCGTCCGTCTCCTCGTACGGTTGTTGTTCTCGCTGCGGAGATATTCCTCGGCCTTCTCCAAGTCGGCCGGCGTGTCGACTTCGACCGCCGTTTCGTTCACGTCGGCGACGCGGATGCGGTAGCCGTTCGAGAGCGCGCGAAGCTGCTCCAGCTTTTCGGACTCTTCGAGCGCGCTCGCCCGCATGCGCGCGAACTTCAAAAGAAACTCGCGTCGGTAGGCGTAAATGCCGACGTGGCGGTAGCCCCAGAGCTTGCGCTGGATCGGCCGCGGGCCGTCATCGCGCAGATACGGTATCGGCGCGCGCGAGAAATAGAGCGCGAAGCCTGCCGCATCGGTCACGACCTTGACGACGTTCGGGTTGAGCCACTCGGCCTCGTCGAAGATCGGCGTCTTGGCCGTGCCCATCGGAATTTTCGCATCCTGGCGCAGCGGCTTCAGCGTCGCATGGATCGTCTCGGAGCGGATGAACGGCAGGTCGCCCTGCACGTTGACGACGATTTCGCCGCGGACTTTTTTCGCGACTTCGGCGAGCCGGTCGGTGCCGCTCCCGTGCTCGGAGGACGTCATCATCGCCTCGGCGCCGAATCCGCGCGCCGCAGCCAGAATGCGCTCGTCGTCGGTCGCGACGATGACGCGGTCGAGGCCGGCAGCGCGCGCGGTATTTTCATAAACGTGCTGGATCATCGGTTTGCCGCCGATCAAGGCGAGCGGCTTTCCGGGAAAGCGGGTCGAGCCGTAACGGACTGGAATAATCGCGATGACGGCCATGTCAAACTCTGAGCGCGAACGGGGGGGCCGAAGGCATCATACTCAGAGTTTTGCCGCTAAAAATAAAAAGCCGCGATGGCCTTCTCGGAAAGCGCATCACGGAATTTAACTATATCGATCGCGGGGAAGGGTGTCAATGAGAAATTCGTACGGCGCGGCGCTTGAGCCGCGCACATTGTCCGCCGCGCTGTTGCAAACATCGCCGCCGCGGAGGTAAATACAAAAGTCCCACGGAGACGAGCCATGAAGATCACTAAAGTCCGCGCGGTCTCGCACAAGGTCCGCAACACGATGACGGGCTGGAAGACCTCGCTCGGCGGCCACGACACGCACGAGCTGATTTTCGTCCGCATCGACACCGACGAGAAGCTCGCCGGAATCGGCATCGCGAGCCCCGGCGCGCTCTTTATCGCCGGCGACACCGGCGTGAACGTTTTGGAGATGGTCAACAACCGCTTCGGCCCGGCGATCGTCGGCGCGGATCCGTTCGACATCGAGGCGATCATGCACAAGCTCGACCAGGTCGTCCGCGGCGCGGAGCGGCCGAAGGCCGGCATCGACCTCGCGCTCTACGATCTCTGCGGCAAAGCAGTGAAAGCGCCGTGCAACCGCCTCTTCGGCGGCGTGATCCACCCGCGCGTCCGCGTCACGCGGCTCATGGGCATGTTCGAGCCGAAAGTCATGGCGGAGCGCTCGGGCGAATTGGCCAAGCGCGGCTACTCGGCCTTCAAGCTCAAGGTCGGCACGACGGTGAAGGAAGACGTCGAACGCGTCAAGCGCGTGCGCGAGGCGGTCGGGCCGGGCGCGACGATCACCATCGACTTCAACCAGGCGTGCTCGGCCAAGGAAGCGATCGTCAGCATCGAGGCGATGGAGCCGTACGACGTCGCGCTGGTCGAGCAGCCCGTGAAGCTCACCGACTTGAAGGGCATGGCGCTGGTGCGCCAGGAAGTAAGGCCGCTCGTGATGGCCGACGAGGCGGTCAACTCGGCGACCGACGCGCTCCGAATCATCGACGCCGGCGCCGCGGACGTGATCAGCCTGAAGATTCCCAAGATGGGCGGCATCTTCAAAGCGCGGAAGGCCGCGGCTGTCTGCGAAGCGGCGGGCGTCGATTATCTCGTCGGCACGGCTCCCGGCAGCCGGCTGCTGGACGCCGCGAACGCGCATCTCGCGGCGAGTCTCAGAAATCTTCGCCTGCCGTGCGAGATCGGCGAGTTCGAGCGCATGGCGGACGATCCCGTGCGCGGTTTCGAAGTGGTCGAGGGCTTCGCGTCGGCGCCGGAAAAGCCGGGGCTGGGCGTGGAAGTGGATTTAAAAGCGATCGGTTTAGCGGAATAAAGATGGCTCGCCGGCACCCATTCTCCAAGTCCGCGCGATGGGATACTGCTCATTCCGAGCGCCGGTAACCGGACGCGCGGACTTTCCGAACGGACATCGGCTCGCTGTAGGCGCGAGGAGCGTGAGGAAGAGGACCGCGGCTGTCCGACTCGGTAATTTCGGCTCATGGTACTGCTCTATCGGCCGCGGGCCGAAAACTCGCGCGCTGGCGCATGGGTTCGGATGAAACAAAATAAGGAGACACGATGATCATCGATGCCGACGGGCACCTGTTCGAAACCGAAGAGGTCTTCGAAAAATACATGGAGCCGCCGCTGCGCAATTATCGTCCCCGGCTCGTCGGCGACGAGGAGGGCGCGAACTTCTGGGTGTTCGACGGCACGACGCGCTACAAGCGGCCGAGCGTCCTCGGCGCGGGCAATCCCGGCTCGGCCGCCCCTCCGGGAAAAAAGCTCCAGGGGCCGCGCCGCGCCTCCCCGGGAAGCCAGACGCTCGCGAACATCAAAGAGCGGCTGGAAGACCTCGATAAGGAGGGCATCGATCTCCAGTATCTCTACCCAAGCTTTTTGCTCCACATCAACGCGTGGCATGACGGCGTGCTCGGCAACGGCGTCTGCCGCGCCTACAATACGTGGCTCGCGAAAACCTGCGCGCAGGCGCCGGACCGCCTGAAAGGCGTGGGCCTCGTCTGCCTCGTCGACGGCGAAGGCGCCGCCAAGGAAGTCGCGCGCATCAAAGAGCTCGGCCTCGCGGCCATCATGGTGAACGGCACGATCGGCGATCACCGCCTCGACCATCCTTCGCACGAGGCGTTTTTCGCCGAGGCGAACCGGGTGAACCTGCCGATCGCCGTCCATTTCAGCCTCGAGTTCCCCGCCGTCAGCGAGCTGTTCCCGCATTTCTTTCCCAACCGCGTGATCGCGGGAATTTTCCCCATCATGGCCGGCTTCACGAGCGTCATGTGCACCGGCCTCCTCGATCGCTATCCGAAGCTTCGCTTCGCGTTCCTTGAAGGCGGCTGCAACTGGGTGCCGGCGTACGTCGAGCGCATGGACGATCATTTCGAAAACCCGCGCTATAACGCGCGCCAGATGATCGAGCGTCCGCCGAGCGAATACTTGAACTCGGGGCGTATTTTCTTCGGCTGCGAGGGCAACGAGGCGAACCTCGGGCGCATCGTGCAGGAGCTCGGCAAGGACAAGCTGCTCTTCTCATCCGATTACCCGCACGCCGACCGCACCGAGGGCACCGCGCGCTACCTGCAGGAGCGTGACGACCTGCCCGCAGGCGCGAAGGGCAAACTGCTCGAAGAGAACGCCAAGCGCTTCTACGGCTAGCGCCGCCGGCCGTTACCTGTACCGAGCAATCACCCTCCGGCACGCTCATCGACAATCGGGCGATTTCCATGTGACGGCGTCGATTCCGGCCTATTTTCTTTTCAAAGAAATCTCGAATGCACTTCCTTGACCAAGCCTAGACCGTTCTATAAGCTTTTTATCGTAGTTCCTGCTTGCTGAGCCGAAAGGAGGTGCGGTGATGGAACTGCCGAAATGCCAGAAGTGCAACAACGGTCTGCTGATTCCGCTGTCCGATTACGGTCAGGAAGGCGCTTCCGTAACGTTCAAAGCATGGGCGTGCACCAACCCGGATTGTGGCTTTTCTCTCAGGGTCGACAAAGGCGAGATCACCTACGGCAAGAGAATAGAGCCCAAGCACTAATCCTGTCGACGATTCCATTTTGACTCATCGCCTGATTGCAGCTGTGCACTGCTCTCCCCGACAGATCGCAGCCTGTCTCGCGGCGCTGATTGTCCTCGCCTCATTCGCGCTAGTTGCACCGGCGGCCGCCGCGGATAACGGCGGCCATTGGACGATCAAATCGCCGCTGCCGACTGCGCGCACCGAGGTCGCCGCGGCGGCGCTCGGCGATAAAATTTACGTTATCGGCGGTTTCGGCAAGGGCGGCGATCTCGTCGAGGAATACGACGTGAAGGGCGACCGCTGGCGCAAGCGCGCGCCGCTGCCGATCCAACTTCATCACATCGGCGCCGCCGCCGTCGGCGGCAAGATCTACGTCATCGGCGGCTACTCGTCGGGGAAGTCGATGGACACGGTCTACGAATATGATCCCGCCGCCGACCGCTGGCGCGCGCTTGCGCCGCTGCCGACCGCGCGCGGCGCGCTCGCCGTCGGCGTCGTCGGCGACAAGATTTTCGCCATCGGCGGCGTCGGCACGAACAACCGCAACGCCGTGGCGAACGAAGAATACGATCCGGCGAAAAATCTTTGGACCAAGCGCGCGCCGCTGCCGTCGCCGCGCGACCATCACGCGATCGGCGTCGTCGCGGGCAAGCTCTACGCGATCGGCGGCCGGCGCGACGGCCGCCATTCCGACAACGTCGACATGAACGAGGAATACGATCCGTCGACTGATAAGTGGCAGACTCGCGCGGCCCTGCCAACGCTGCGCAGCGGCATCGCCGCGGGCGTTGTCGGCGGGCGCATCTTTGTCTTCGGCGGCGAGACGACGCAGAAGACCTTCAACGAGAACGAGGCGTACGATCCGGCGAAAAACAGCTGGACCAGGATGGCGGCGATGCCGACCGCACGCCACGGCCTTGGCGCGGCGGTGGTCGGCGACACGATCTACGTGATCGCCGGCGGCCCGAAGCCGGGAGCGACGTACTCGGCCGTGAACGAGGCGTTCCGGCCGTGACGCCAGCACAACTCTAGGAAAAGCCGCGCATCCCTCTCTTTATTAACGAATGCCGTGCACGCAATAAATTCGGAGAAGATTTCCGGACATCTGCGTTGGAATTCTTCCGTTGCAGATACTTTCAGAACAAAAACATCCTCCTTGCGGAGATCGAACTTTGTCAGCCCGCCATTTATAAACATGTCGGACATGCAGTCGATCCACGCGTCCATGTTCCTGCCGTAACCGTCGAAGAAGTCCATAACGCGCCGGAACTCATCATGGAAACTTTTCCGATCGACGATTTTTGTTCCATCAATTGTGGCGGTGTACGTCACGTCGGCTCCTGCATCCATTAAAGCGCAAACTTCTCGCGCAGGCTCTCCCACGAACCAATTCCGCTCAGCGTCTGCAGCATCGTCGTCGTCGGCGGGAGCATCGGCAGATTTTTGTTCGCCTCTTTGAGCGCATCGGCGGGCGCGATCCATAACGCGTGCGTAACCTCTTCGGAGGATTCGAGCGCGCTCTGGCCTTCCGGCAGGGCGGCGAGATAGAAGCGCGTGTCGAAGCGGATGGGAAAATATTCCGGCGTGACGCGGTGCGCGAAGTAGACCGCGCGGCGGAGATCGATGTAGAGATTCTCCGCTTCCAAGAATTCGCCGAAGTGCGAAGTCCCCACAACGATAGCTTGGCGCTTCTCTTCGAATCTGTCGCGGCTCCGGCTGTCGCTCCTGACTTCGGCGCCGCTCTCATCGCTCAACAGCACGATGCCGACCTCTTCGAACAGCTCGCGGATGCCCGCGACCCAGTGCGCGACGGCGAGCTCCGGCCCCAACGTATTGCCCAACAATTTTTCCGCTTCTTCCGGCGCGAGGCCGCGGCAGCGCGCGAGAACGTTTTGCGAGCGGTCCTGCGCCTCGATGCTGCCGCCGGGAAAAACGTAAAACCCGCCGAGAAAGCGCATCGCGTCCGGCCGGCGCGTCAGCAGCACCTCGAACGCGCCGCTCTTGTCGGGGCGCACGAGCAGCACCGTGGAGGCGTGTTTCGGCCGCGCTTCCATCATTCGCCGGCATCTTCCGGCGGCACGAAGCCGTGGCGCAGCGTATTCTCGCTGACCGTCCGCGGCTCCAAAAATTGCAGCAGATAATCCGGGCCGCCGGCTTTCGAGCCGATGCCGGAGAGCTTGAAGCCGCCGAACGGCTGGCGTCCGACGACCGCGCCGGTTATGCTGCGGTTGATGTAGAGATTGCCGACGCGGAATTCGCGCCGCGCCTGCTCGATGTGCGCGGGCGAGCGCGAGAAGACGCCGCCGGTGAGCGCGTAGGACGTGCTGTTGGCGAGCTCCAGCGCGTGGTCGAAATCGCGCGCGCGCGTGACCGCGAGCACGGGGCCGAAGATCTCTTCCTGCGCGAGGCGGTGGTGCGGCTCGATGCCGGCGAAAATCGCCGGGCCGACGAACCAGCCGTTCGCGGGAGCCGCGGCTTCGAGCACGCAGACGCCTTCGCGCTTGCCGAGCGCGATGTAATCCAGAATGCGCTTCTGCGCCGCCGCTTCGATCACCGGGCCGATGAAATGGCGCGGGTCTTTCGTCGGCCCGATCGCGAGACTGCGCGCCGCGTCGACGAGGCGCTCCAATAATCGGTCGTGCACGGCATCCAAGAGAATGAGCCGCGAAGCGGCGGAGCATTTCTGCCCCTGGTAGCCGAAGGCGGAGTCGATGATCGCTGCGATCGCCTCGTCGAGATCGGCGTCGGCATCCACCACGATCGCGTTCTTGCCGCCCATCTCGCAGATCGCGCGCTTGACGTGGTCCTGGCCGGGCTGAACTACGCTCGCCTCGCGCATAATTTCGAGGCCGACGTCGCGCGAGCCTGTGAACGCGATCACGTGAACCGCCGCGTCGCGCACGAGGCGCGCGCCGATCTCGCCGCCGCCCTGGACGAGCTGGCAGGCGAGCGGCGGCAGGCCGGCACGGCGGAGGATGTCGACAAGATAATAGCCCATCACCGGCGACTGCTCGGCGGGTTTGAGGACGGCGCAGTTGCCGGCGACGAGCGCGGCGGCGGTCATGCCGGTCGGGATCGCGAGCGGAAAATTCCACGGCGCGATCACCGCGGCGACGCCGCGCGGCTCGTAGAGATAGACGTTGCTCTCGCCGGCGAGCCGCTGCATCAGTCGCGGCTCGGCGAGACGAATCATCTCACGCCCGTAGTATTCGAGATAGTCGATCGCCTCGATCACGTCGGCGTCCGCTTCGCGCCAGCCCTTGCCCACCTCGAAGACCTCCCACGCCGCGAGCTCGATGCGCCGCTCGCGCATGAGCGCCGCCGCGTGGAAGAGCATTTCGGCGCGCTCGCGCGCCGGCGTCGCGCGCCAGGAAGGGAAAAATTCCCGCGCGGCGGCAATCGCGTCATCGACGTCGGCCGCTGTCGCCGCCGCCGCACGGCCGACGATCTCCGTCGGCCTCGCGGGGTTCACCGAATCGACCCACTTGTCGTTTTTTCTCTCGTCGCCCGCGATCCATAGAGGATAGTCGCGCCCGAGGCGGCCTTCGACTTCCTCCAGCGCCGCGGCGAAACGCGCGCGGTCCTCGTGCCTCGAGAAGTTGAGCGGCGGCTCGTTGACGAATTCGCTGCGCACCGCCCGTGACTGCGGCGCCGATCTTTCCCGAGGCGCGGCGATCAATGCGTCGATGTCTTTCCCGTCGGCGTAGGTCTGGCGCAGGAAAGAAGTATTCGACGTGTTCTCCATCAGGCGGCGGATCAGATACGCCATGCCGGGCAGCAGCTCGCCGACCGGCACGTAGACGCGCACGCGCCGGCCGCTCTTTATTAACGCGCGGCGCACCGGCTCCGCCATACCGAAGAGCATCTGGATCTCGTAGCCGTTTTCCGGCACGCCGAGGCCGCGCGCGGCCGCGATCGCGTGCGCGACGCTGCGCAAATTATGACTGCCGAAAGCGGCGTCGACGGCGTCGTAATTTTCCAGCAGCAGGCGGCTCAACCGTTCGTACGACGCGTCGGTCGCGGCTTTCTCCGTAAAGACCGGCACCGGCCAGCTTTTCTGCTCGGCCCAGGCGATCTCGCTGTCCCAGTACGCGCCTTTGACGAGGCGCACGCCGATGCGCCGCCCGCGCTCCTTCGCCCAGCGGATCAGATGCTGCACGTCGTTCTCGCTGTCGCGCAGATAAGCCTGCATCGCGATCGCCGCAGCGGGCGCGCGGCGAAATTCCTCTTCTTCGAGCAGCGAGCGGAAGATCGCGAGCGTGAGCTCTTTGTATGCGTACTGCTCCATGTCGACGGTGAGCGCGACGTCGAGCGCGGCCGCCTCGCGCAACAGTCGCCGCAACCGCTCCTTGACGCTTTTCTCCGTGTCGGGATCGAGCGGGTCGAAGCGCGCGCACAGCGCGGAGAGCTTGACGGATAAATTGACGCGCGGGAGCGGCCCGCGCGGGCCCGCGTCGATCTGCGGAGTCGCATTCCATTTCCGGCTCGCCGCGGCGAGGCTGCGCATGAGCCCCAGATAACGGCGCGCCATCTTTTCCGCCTCGGACTCGCTGACCGTCGCCTCGCCGACGACGTCGAGCGTGAAGGCCGCGGGCTCCTGGCGGAGCTTTTCCAGCACCGGCAGCAGCGCTTCGCGGTCCTCCTCGGCGATGAAGCGGCGCGCGAGGCGCACGACGTTGTGGCGCACGAGCGGCGCGACCAGCGTGCCGGCGTGCAGCGCCTGCGCGAGAAAGACGAGGCCGCCGAGCGCGTGGTCGACGCGCGCGAAATATTCGCGCAGGTGGCGGCCGATCTCGGCGGCGGAGTCGAGGCTCGGCAGCACGTCGACGAAGCGGAACAGCGCCGCGCGCAGCGATTCGTCGGCGAGCGAGCTGTCGATCATGCGGCCGATCCAGTCCTGCGGCTCGAAGAGCGAAGGCTTGTGCGCGGACGCCTCGCGATATAACGAGCGCGCGAGCTCGCGCGTCTCGGCTTCGATGTTTGCGCCGGGCGCCATTCCTATCATCATAGTACGTTCGCCGGACGGATTCGAGATTCCGTTACCGCCGCGGTTGATCGTTCGGCGGGATTGCCATAGCATTTCGCCGTGGACGTAAAGAGTCTCGCGATCGGCGGTATGGCGCACGACGGTCGTTTGCTTTGGCTCGCCGCGCCCGACGAGCGCATGGTCGCCGCGCACGATCCGGAGAGCGGCGCGACCGAGCCGCGGCTGACCTACCCGCACGAAGTATGGGACGTATGTCCGGCGGAAGAGGGCGTGTGGCTTCTCACCGCGGGCGGCAAGCTCGACCGCCAGATCGTCTTCTGGTCGTTTCGCGAGGAGCGCGAGACGCTGAGCTACGGCTGCCCCGACGGCGCCGGCTCCGGCCTCGCGCTCTACGACGAGAAGCTCTGGCTGCCGCACCGCCACAACCGGAA
This sequence comes from Pseudomonadota bacterium, assembly GCA_021324155.1. Lineage (GTDB taxonomy): Bacteria > Desulfobacterota > Binatia > UBA9968 > UBA9968 > JAJPJQ01. The sequence goes on along the minus strand of JAJPJQ010000022.1, from coordinate 27,044 downwards.
ACTTTTCTGCATCGACCCGAAAAGCGGCAAGACTAACTGGATCGTGCGCACGCAGCACGAGACCTTCAGCCCGGCCGCGTACAAGAACGAGCTGTGGCTGATCGAATCGGATCCCGGTCCGCTCGCGCACTGGAGCGATCCGCGCCACGCGCGCCACTTCTTTTCGCGCTACGATCCGGCACGCGAGACGATCATCGAGCGCGTGCCGGTGCCGTTCGCGCCGCGCTGCATGGCGCCGCAGGGATCGCATTTCTGGTACGCGGAGCTCGGCAAGAATGGAATCGCGCGGCAAGCGAAGAAGCGCGGCTGAGCCGCGTCAAATGTCGACCTCGACGCCGGCTTTCTTCTCCAGCGCCTTGCGATAAACGAGCGCCGCTGTAGCGACGTCCTGCACCGCGATGCCGACGGATTTATACAGCGTGATCTCCGACGGATTCGTCCGGCCGGGCTTTTTCTTCGCGAGGACTTCGCCGATTTCCGTCGAGGCGTCGGCGGCCTGAATCGCCCCCTCTTTGATCGCCAGCAGCACGTCGCCGCATTCCGCCATGATCGCGTCGCGCGAGTCGACGAAGACGCGCGCGGCCTTGAGCGTCGCCGCGTCGAGCTCTCGCAGGTCGGGCCGGTGGGAGCCGACCGCGTTGACGTGCGCGCCGGGCTTGAGCCACGCGCGGTCGAGGACCGGCGCCGGCGCGCTCGTCGCGGTCACGACGAGGTCGGCGCCGCGCACGGCGGCTTCCGCCGATAGCGCGGGCTCGATCGGCAGCTGCACGACGGATTCGAGCTCGTCTTTCACTTTGCGCGCGCTCGCGCCCGACGGGCTGTATATTTTTATTCTTTCGATTTTTCGCACGCGCGCGAGCGCCGCGACATGCGAGCGCGCCTGCACGCCCGCGCCGAGGATTCCGAGCACCGGCGTGTCGGGATTCGCGAGCGCCTTCGTCGCCGCCGCCGACGCGCAGGCCGTGCGGATCGCGGTGATATACGTTCCGTCCATGATCGCCGCGAGCTTGCCGCTCTCGGCGCTGTAGAGATGAATCGTCCCGAGGATCGCCGGCAGGCCGCGCGCCGGATTGTCCTTGAAGAACGTCACGACCTTCATGCCCAGCGCGCGCTCGGCGGAGAGATACGCCGGCATCGTCGTGATGCGCCCGCCGATATCCGGCAGCGGCACGACCTGGCGCACCGGCATGACCGCGGCGCCCGTGGAGAATTCCGCGTGCGCGGTTTCCAGCGCCGCGATCAATTCGTCGATCTCGACGAGGCGGCGCACTTCGGCTTCGGATAAGACGAGCATGCATCGGTCATAGCACACGCGAAGAAAAAAGTGGTACTCTAGGTTTTTCGAAAGCGGAGGAGCAAATGGCGCAGCACAAGCACGTGGTTCGGCTCGCGGATGTCGAGCTCGAAGATATCAAAAGCCCCGAGGGATCGCCGTTCGGCGGCAAGCGGCAGCGCGTCGGCTGGGCGGTCGGCGCGGCGAAGCTCGGCTACAGCGTCTTTACCGTGCCGCCGGGGAAGGCCGCGTTCCCGTTCCACGCGCACCACGCGAACGAGGAGATGGTCTATATTTTCGAGGGCGAGGGATCGCTGCGCATCGGCGCCGACGAGACGCCGGTCGCGGCGGGCATGTTCATCGCGTTCCCGCCCGGCGACGATAAGCCGCACCAGCTCGTCAACACCGGCGCGCGCGACCTCAAATATCTCTGCGCCAGCACGATGGAGTTCCCCGACATCACGGAATATCCCGATGCGAAGAAGGTCGGCGCGCTCACCTGCGCGCCCGGCGGCACGACGCTGCGCGCGTTTTTCCGCAAAGCAGACGACGTGAATTATTACGAGGGGGAAGACGGCGGCGCGGTGAAGCGCATCACCGGCAAGAAATAACCTACTCGAGCTGCTTTTCCTGCTCGCGGCGCTCGGCCTCGCGCTTCTGCGACTCGCCGATTTTGTCCTTCGCGCCTTCATACAGGCGGAAATCGCTCGTGATCGCGTCGCGCACCGCTGCTTTCGCTTTGTCTTCCTTCGGCGCGTCCTTGCACGCGGCGATTGCGAACAGCATCAGCCCGGCCAAGAAAATTCTCACAGCCATTTTTTCAGCTCCTCCTCGGCGATCGCGCCCGCGCGGATAATTTTCAACTCGCCGCCATCGATCTCCGCGACCGTCGACGCGGCCGTTCCCGTGAGCGCGCCGCCGTCAATATAGACCCCGATCTTGTCCGCGAAATACGCCTTCGCTTCCGCGATGCTGCGAGCTGGATTTTTTCCGGATGGATTCGCGCTCGTAGCCGTGAGCGGCCGGCCGAGCTCGCGCGCGAGCCGCGCCGCCGTAGGATGGCTGGAAACGCGCGCGCCGATCTTGCCCGCGCTATTGACGAGCGGAGCGGGAATGCCGCGCTTGGCCGACAGCACGAGCGTCAGCGGGCCGGGCCAGAAACGCGCGATGAGTTTTTCCGCCGCGGCTGGAATGTCGTCGACGATCTGCGCCAGCATCGCGCGGTCGGCGACGATCACGGCGATGGGGCTGTCGGCGCCGCGGCCCTTGAGCGCGGCGACGCGCTCGACCGCCGCCGCGTCGAGCGCGTTCGCGCCGACGCCGTAGAACGTCTCGGTCGGGAAGACGACGGCTTCGCCGCGGCGGAGCGCGGCGAGCGCGGCGGCGAAGCTCTCAGCGCTTGGCTCGTGCACTCTGGAGCTTTTTGTCCTTTTCCAGCACGCCGGCGGTCATCTCCTGCTTGAAGCGGACGAGCTTGTCGGCGAGCGCGGGGTCTTTGCGCGCGAGGATCTCGGCGGCGAAGATGCCGGCGTTGGTCGCTCCGGACTTGCCGATCGCCATCGTCGCGACCGGGATGCCGCCCGGCATCTGCACGGTCGCGAGCAGCGCGTCCATGCCTTTGAGCGCCGACGAATCGATCGGCACGCCGATCACCGGCAGCGTCGTGTGCGCGGCGATGACGCCGGCTAAGTGTGCGGCGGCGCCCGCGCCGACGATGATCGCCTCCAGCCCGCGCTCGATCGCCGACTCGGCGTATTTCTGCGTATCGTGCGGCGTGCGGTGCGCCGACAGGATGCGCATCTCGCAAGGGATGCCGAACGCCGTCAGCCGCTTCTCCGCCTCGGCCATGATGTCGAGATCGGAGTCGCTGCCCATTAGAATTCCGACCTTGGGCTTCTGTGAATTATCCGCCATGTCGTTTTCCCCCTGAAAGTTGATTTCGAGTTGCGGGTTTCGAGTTTCGAGTAAGAACGAACCTCCGACCTCGAAACTAGAAACTATTTTAGCGCTCTTTTCGCGATATCCTTCCGGTAATGCATTCCTTCCCAATGAATCTGTTCTACCGCGCGGTACGCTTCCGCGGCGGCGGCGGCGATGTCGCGTCCGCGCGCCGTGACGCCGAGCACGCGCCCGCCGTTCGTCAGCCAGCGGCCGTCCTTCTTCACCGTGCCCGCGTGAAAGACGGCGCCGCTCTGCCAGTCTTTCAGACGATCGAGGCCGTGAATCTCTTTGCCTTTGGCGTAGTCGCCGGGATAGCCGCCGGCGGTCAGCACGACGCAGACCGCCGGATCATCGTGCCACTCGGCGGCGACTTGGTGCAATCGTCCTTCGAGCGTCGCCTCGATCAGCGGCACGAGATCGCTCTTCAGCCGCACCATCAGCGGCTGGCACTCGGGGTCGCCGAAACGCGCGTTGAACTCCAACACCTTCGGCCCGTCCGTCGTCAGCATCAGACCGGCATATAATGTCCCGCGATAGCCGATGCCGCGGCGCTTAAGCCCCGCGAGCAGCGGCTTGAAAATTTCTTCGATCACCCGCCCGTGGATCTCCGGCGTGACGATCGGCGCGGGCGAATAGGCGCCCATGCCGCCGGTGTTCGGCCCTTCGTCGTTGTCGAAGACGCGCTTGTGGTCCTGCGACGAGGCGAGCGGCAGGATGTGCTCGCCGTCGGTGAGCACGATGAACGACGCTTCCTCGCCTTCGAGAAACTCCTCGACCACCGCCTTGTCGCCGGCCGCGCCGAAGACTCTCCGCGTCAGCACGTCGTCGATCGCCGCCTCGGCGTCGGCGCGCGAGGCGCAGATGAGCACGCCTTTGCCCGCGGCGAGCCCGTCCGCCTTGATCACATACGGCGGCTGCAACTCGCCCAAATATTTTTTTGACGCCGCGGCATCGTTGAACGTGCCGAACGCCGCCGTCGGGATTTTATTCTCGCGCAGCATTTCCTTCGCGAACGCCTTGCTGCCTTCCAGCCGCGCGGCTTCGCGGCCGGGCGCGAAGATTTTGAGGCCGCGTTGCTGAAAAAATTCGGCGATGCCGAGGGTCAGCGGCAGCTCGGGTCCGACGACGGTTAAATCGACGCGATTTTTTTCCGCGAAGGCGGCGAGCTTCTCAAGGTCGTCGACCGCGATCGGCGCGAGCTCGGCGCTCTCGCCGATGCCGTGGTTGCCCGGCGCGACGAATATTTTCTCGACGCGCGGGCTTTGGCGCAGCTTCCAGACGAGCGCGTGCTCGCGCCCGCCGCCGCCGATGACGAGGATTTTCATGTAATGTATCCGGTAAGGGCTTCATGTCGAGACTAGCCGCTCAGGCGACGCGATGTCAATCGTCGAAACGCAATGTAGCGCCGACCTCGGCTTTCCGGTAGATTTGCTGGCTGATTTAACCGCCTATGAAAGTGCTTTTTGTCAACACCCTCTACGCGCCGAACGTTCGCGCGGCGCGGAATTGGCGGTTCAGAATCTTGCCGAGGCGCTCGCCGCGTTGGGCAACGACATCGTCATGGCGAGCACCGTCGCCGAGGATCGACAGAGCGTACGCAGCGTTCGAGGCGTCAAAGCCATCTATCTGCCGATTGCGAATCTTCACTGGCCTTACGATCGCGTCCCGCGCTCCTCTGCGCGGCGCAAGCTCTGGCACGTCGCCGACGTCTATGATCCGGCGATGCAGATGCGGCTGCGGCGGTTGATGCGCGAGGAACGGCCCGACGTCGTGCACACCAATAACCTCCAAGGCTTTTCGGTCTCGGCGTGGCACGCCGCATCCGCCGAGCGCATTCCCGTTCTGCATACGCTCCAGGACTACTTACCTGACCTGCGGCCGCTGCACGCGCTACCATCACGAGCGGATTTGCGAGCGCACGTGCTGGGACTGCGTGCCGCTGCTGCTCGCGCGCCGGCGCGCATCCGCCTATGTCGCGGGCGTTGTCGGCATCAGCCGTTATGTTCTTCAGCATCACCAGCGGCTCGGTCTTTTTGCCGCCGCGAAGTTCAGCGCTGTCATTCCACACGACAGCCCGGCGCTTGCGGCGCCGGTGCGCGCGCGGCCTGCGGATGCGCCGCTCACGTTCGGCTGCTTCGGGAGAATCGTGCCGGAGAAAGGAATCGAACGGCTCATCGACGCTTTCAACGATGGCAATCGCGCAGGCTCGCGCGTGTTGATCGCCGGCGAGGGCGATGAGCGCTACAACCGCGATCTTCAACGAAGACAGTCGAAAGGGAAAAATAGCGATGCGATCGAGTTCCTGGGCTGGACAGCGCCGGCGGAATTCTTCCACGAGATCGATGCGCTGATTTTGCCGTCGCTCTGGCCGGAGCCTTTCGGGCGCGTCGTGCTGGAGGCCAACGCCCACGGCGTTCCGGTCGTCGGGTCCGCGCGCGGCGGCATACCGGAGGCTATCGAAGACGGCGTGACCGGTCTATTGTTCGAGCCGGATGAACCGGGCGCATTGCGCGCGGCGATCGACCGGCTGCTGCGCGAGCCGTCGCTCGCCGGCGAGCTCGGGGAGAACGCGCGCCGCCGCGCGCGCGGTTACGCGATCGAGCGCATCGTCGAGAAATATCTCGACGCGTACAATAAAGTTTTGGCTAAGTGATCGTCCGTGATCGGCCGGAAGCTCAGAGTCCCATCGCATCTATGATTGGCCGGCCGTCGACGCCTTCGAGACCGACGCCGACGAGCGCCGCGAGCGTGGGCGCGATATCCGTCACCGAAACGGGCTGGCTCAAGCGCATCGTTCGAAACGGCGCGCCGCGCTCGATGAATAATCCGCGGTCGCGGTGGTCGCCGTTGCGCCAATTGAGGGCCGGCACTTTGACCCTGCCGATGCGGGCGAGATCATGGCCGACGTTTACTCGGGTCCGTGTCTCGACGACCTGCCGGACATCGTGGCGCTGTGGCGCCGCGATGAAGAGGTTCGCGAAATTTATTCTGCGACCCGCTCGACCACCGGTGCGCCGGTTTCGGCGTTGACGAGCGCCAGCAGCTCGCGGCGCAGCTCTTCGCAGAGGCGGCGGTATTCGTCCCCGCGTCGCACCAGGCCGTGGCTTTCGCGGCCCGCGATATTTATGCGAATCGCTCCCGCGTGCGGGCTGTATTGAATCGCGAAGAAACGGCGCGTCGCGCGGCCCGGAATCAGCATCGATTCTCGGAGGCGCGGCAATACCTTCGCTTTAACCCGCTTCAAAAGCGGCGCGGCGCGAAGCGGCGGCGGGACCGCATACCAGCCGCGCTTCAGCAGCCGGAACAAGCCGCCGGCCTGCGATCCCGAGTCGCCGTGGAGGCGCTGCAGGATCTCATCGAAGACGATCGATTCGTCGCGATAGAGCGGCCCCATGCCGTGGCTCGCGAGAACCGCCGCGACGGCGTCGCGGCCGGCGGCGTCGAGAAGCCGCGCGAGCGCGTCGTCGAACATTCGGTAGATGGCTTTCAATGGATCGCCGATCTCGGCGGCGAGCGCCGCGTCATGCCGCGGATGACTCGGGTCGTGCAGATGCCAGGATTGATGGCCGACGCAATGGGCTTCGGAGAAGCAGGTCGCGAACAAATCCCAACGCTCCTGGGACAGACAATGGAGCGAGATATCGAGCTTGTTTTGTGCTCGCGCGCGCAGGGCATCTAGCAGCGCTTTGTGCCCGATAATCTGCACCTCGCGGTCGCAGTGGTCCGGCGCGGGGCGTCCGAAGCGGCTCTCCAGATCCTCGATGACGCCGGCGGGAAAAGAACGGCACGTGTCGTTGGTGGAATCGTGCGTGCTCCAGTTGACGACGTGGATTCCGTTGAGCGGCGCTACCAGCGGCGCGTACGGCAGATCCAAAATCGCGACGCGGCGACCGGCCCGGCTGAGCGCATTCCAGAAGGCGTCGCTTTTCTGCTGCGACGGCAGGAAGTCGGCGTCCATGTATTCGCCGCGCGGAACCTGCCGCGGATAAAATTAACCGTTACGGCCCGGCGACAAGCCGGTGTTGAACGTGGGCCAGACCGCCCCGCCGTACAAACCCGGTGGATTTTTCGTGGCAGCGAATGCCGAGGTCTGAAGCAGCGCGTGAAAAGTCGGCAGGATTCCCGCTTCGGCCCATTCGCCGATCAGCTTGCTGTCGAGCCCGTCGAAGCCTACGAATAAAACCCGGGCGGGCAAGCGGGATGTCCTTTGAGGCTAGTGGCGAAAGTGGCGCATGCCGGTCAGCACCATCGCCATGCCGTACTGATCGGCGACAGCCACGACCTCGTTGTCCTTGATCGAGCCGCCGGGCTGGATGACAGCTTTCGCGCCGGCCTTGGCCGCTTCCTCGACGCCGTCGGGAAAGGGGAAGAACGCGTCGGAGGACACGACCGAGCCGTTGAGATCGAGGCTGTGCGTGGCCGCGCGCATGACCGCGAGCTTGACCGAATCGACGCGGCTCATCTGTCCGGCGCCGACGCCGAGAACCTGGTCGGCGGAGGTGAAGACGATCGCATTCGATTTCACGTGCCGGCAGACGCGCCAGCCGAAGTCCATCGCGCGCAGCTCGTCTTCGGTCGGCTGGCGCTTGCTCACGACCTTGCACTCATGCACGTCGACGGTGCCGAGGTCCCAATCCTGCACGAGCAGGCCGCCGCGCACGCGCCGGAGGTCGTAGCCGCCGGGCGCCTCGCCGTTCAAATCGAGCTCCAATAAGCGAATATTCAGCAGTCGCTTCGCCGAAGACAAAACTTTCTTCGCCTCGGGCGTAAACGACGGCGCGAGGACGATCTCAAGGAAAATATCCTTCATCTCGAGCGCGGTCTCTTCGTCCACCGGACGGTTGACGGCGATCACGCCGCCGAAGATCGACACCGGGTCGGACGCCTTGGCCTTGCGGAACGAATCGGCGAGCGAAGCTTTGGACGTCGCCACGCCGCACGGGTTGTTGTGCTTGATCGCGACGGTCGCGGTGTCCGTGAATTCGAGAATCACCCGCAGCGCCGCGTCGGCGTCGAGGATGTTGTTGTAGGAAAGCTCTTTACCCTGAAACTGTTTCGCGCGCGCGATCGACGGCGCGCGCCCGTCGGCGCTCGCATAGAACGCCGCGCTCTGGTGCGGGTTCTCGCCGTAGCGGAGGTCCTGAATTTTAGTGACCTGTAGGCTCAGGCTTTCGCCGAAGCGCCCGGGCTTTTTCTCGCCGTCGAGCGCGTCGAGATAATTCGCGATCGCGCCGTCGTAATGCGCGGTATGGCGGAACGCCTTCTGCGCGAGCGCGAAGCGCGTCGCGTCGGAGAGCGAATCCTTTTCTCGCAGCTCGTGGATGATCTTTTCGTAGTCCGCCGGGTCGACGACGACGCCTACGTGCGCGAAGTTCTTCGCCGCGGCGCGCACCATCGAGGGGCCGCCGATGTCGATGTTCTCGACGATGTCGTGAAACGGCGCGCCGCGCGCGACGGTCGATTCGAAGGGGTAGAGATTGACGACGACGAGGTCGATCGGCCCGATGCCGTGCTGCTTCATCTGCGCGACGTGCTCGGGGTTGTCGCGGAGCGAGAGAATGCCGCCGTGGACTTTCGGATGGAGCGTCTTGACGCGGCCGTCCATCATCTCGGGAAAACCGGTGATCTCGGAGATGTCCTTGACGGGAATCTTTTCCTGTCGCAGGAGCGTCGCGGTGCCGCCGGTGGAGATGATTTCCACGCCCAACGCCGATAGCGCCCGCGCGAAGGTCGCCAATCCATCTTTATTCGAGACGCTGATGAGTGCCCGCTGGATCTTGCCCACGCTGACTGTTCCTCCTTGGCGCGCTAAGAATTCAAATGGACGCGCGGAACCCGCGCGCTTACTGACGTGAGGACCTCGTATGAAATGGTTTCGGCCCAGCCGGCGACTTCGTCGGCGGAAATATTTTCCGCGCCCTGCCGGCCGATGAGAACGACTTCGTCTCCTTGGGTCACTCCCGCTATATCGGTAACATCGATCATAGTCAAATCCATGCTGATTCTGCCGGCGACCGGCGCGCGTTTGCCGCGCACGAGCACGGCGCCGCGGTTGGAAAGGAGGCGGTGATAGCCGTCGGCGTAGCCCAGCGGTAGCGCCGCGATCCGGCTTTTCCGCTTCGCCGCGAAGGTTCGGCCATAGCCGACGCTCGCGCCCGCTGGCAATTCCTTCACCTGCATGATGCGCGTATACCACGCGAGCACGGGCTTGAGGTCGGCCTTCTCGGCGAGCGCAGGCCCCGGGCAGCAGCCGTAGAGCATGATGCCGGGGCGTACCATCGTGCCGTGCGCGTCGGGAACGCCGATCACGCCGCCGCTGTTCGCGAGGTGCAGCTCGGACGGCGCGAGGCCGGCGGCGCGCAGGCGCTCTTCGGCGGCGCGGAAGTTTTTTACTTGCTCGGCGGAATAGTCGGCATCGCCGTCAGAGTTCGCGAGCTGCGAGAACATTCCTTCGAGGCGAAGCGCCTTAAGCTTCGCGACCTCCGGCAGCCACGCATCGATGGCGGAGTGCAGCAGGCCGAGCCGTCCCATGCCGCTGTCGATTTTCAAGTGGAATTTAAGCGCCGCGCCGCGCTTTTGGAGGAGTTTTTCGAATGACGCGATCGTATGGAGATCGCTCAGCGCCGGCGTGAGAGCGTAATTTAAAAATTCGTCTAGCTGCTCCAGGCAGATCGCCGTCAGCACGAGCAGCGGACCTTCGACGCCGGCGCGACGAAGCTCGACCGCCTCTTCGACCGTGGCGACGCCGAACGCGTCGGAGCCGGCGTCCGCGAGCGCTCGCGCGCAGGCGGCCGCGCCGTGGCCGTACGCGTTCGCCTTGACGACCGATAGGACTTTGACGCTCGGGCCGACGAGTTTTTTTACCCGGTTGAAGTTCCAGCGGAGCGCCGCGAGGTCGATCGTGCAGTAAGTGGGGCGGCCTTTAGGCTGGCTGGTCATGCAATTCTAGAGCTTCTCGGAGATTTGCGAGCGCCTCGGCTTCGGTCTTTCCCTGACTTGAAATATCAATTTCCAAGCACTGGGCGACGAACCATTCACCTTCTTTCCAGACGCTCGCCCTGAAGCTTACTTTGTCCATCCGTTCGCCCTGAGCCTGTCGAAGGGCTCCGATCAAGAAACTTTCGCGCCGGGACCGACGACTTTCTCGGGCGACAATACCACCACGTGCTCGCCGTCGTTGGCGGCTAGCAGCATGCCCTGACTCTCGACGCCGCGGAGCACCGCAGGCTCTAAGTTCGCGACGACGACGATCTGCTTGCCGACGAGTTCTTCCGGCTGATAATGCGCGCGGATGCCGGCGACGATCTGCCGCTCTTCGGCGCCGAGATCGACCTTGAGCACGATGAGCCGGTCAGCCTTCGGATGCGCCTCGGCGCTCTTCACCACGCCGACGCGGAGCTCGAGCTTTCTGAATTCTTCGATGTTGATCATGGCGTGTTTCCAGGCTGTAAACATAGCAGAAGCGGGGATTTAAAGACAGCAAAAGCTCCCTTGACCACGCGCAGTTTTAGCGGGATAACATCGTCGCGAGGGAGGACGGTTTATGATGCGACTTCTATCGATCCTGGCGGCGCTCGCTTTTGTCTTCTCCGGCACGTCCCATGCGGCGGATCAGGCGGCGGCGCAGAAGGAAGGGCGCGTCGTCATCTATTCCTCCACGGATTCGGCGAGCGCCGAGCCGCTGCTGCAGGACTTCAAAAGCCAGCACCCGGGTGTTCAGGTCGAGTATAACGATCTCAATACGACCGAGGTCTACAACCGCTTTCTCGCCGAGAATGCGGCGGGCGCGGGAACGGCGGATTTACTCTGGAGCTCGGCGATGGACCTGCAGTTTCAGCTCGTACAGAGCGGCAACGCCCAGCAGCACACCTCGCCCGAGGTAGCGCATCTGCCGAAATGGGCCGTTTGGCAGAACCAGGCTTTCGGCACGACCTTCGAGCCGGTGACGATGACTTACAATAAGCGGCTCCTGCCGCACGACGCCGTGCCGTCGAGCCACGCCGACCTCACCCGGCTGCTCAAGGAGAAGCCGGGTGTTTTCAAGGGCAAACTCGCGACCTTCGACCCGGAAAAAAGCGGCGTCGGCTTTCTCATGATGACGCAGGACCTCAAGGTGACGCCGGGCTTCTGGGACCTGGCGAAAGCGATGGGCAGCGTCGACGTGAAAGTCTACACCAGCACGGGCGCGATGCTGGAGAAAGTAAGCTCGGGCGAGCACACGCTGGCCTATAACATCATCGGCTCGTACGGCCTGCTGCGCCAGCAAAAAGACCAGTCGATCGGCCTCGTGTTTCCCAAGGATTACACGCTCGTCTTCTCGCGCATCGCCTTCGTCCCCAAGGGCGCGCGCCATCCGAACGCCGGAAAGCTCTTTCTCGACTATATTCTCTCCAAGCGCGCGCAGACGATCATGGCGAACAAGGCGCTCATCTATGCGCTGCGCGACGACGTGGAGGGGCAGGCGACGGCGGCGGCGCTGACCAAGGAGATGGGCAAAGTGTTGAGACCCATCGAGGTCGGCCCCGATCTGCTGACGGCGTTGGACAAAACCAAGCGCCTCGATTTTCTCAAGCGCTGGCAGGAAGCGTTGAAGAGATAGTTTCAAGTTCCAGGTTTCAGTTCGGTCCGAGCGTGAGCGAGGAGACGTGAAGCTTCGGATATCGCGCGTCGCGGCGAGTCTCGGCGTCACCGTCGCGGTCGCCGCGCCGCTGGCGCTGCTCGTCTATCAGAGCTTTCTCTCCGACCCGTTCTTCGATCCGCGCGCGACGCTCGGCCTCGAAGCCTATCAATACGTTCTCACCAGCGGGGACTTTCACCGTGCGTTCCTGAGCTCGTTCGCCGTCTCGTTCGGCATGACGGCGATCGCGCTGCCGCTGGGCTCGCTGCTCGGTTTTCTCGTGGCGCGCACGGATCTGCCCGGAAAGCATTGGCTCGAGCCGTGGCTGCTCGTGCCGGTCTTTCTCTCGCCGGTCGTCCTCGCCTTCGGCTACGTCGTCGCCGTCGGGCCCGTCGGTTTCTTCTCGCTCTGGACCAAGGCGCTCGTCGGCACGGTGCCGTGGAACCTCTACTCGATCGCGGGGCTGATCGTCATCGCCGGACTTACGCACGTGCCGCACGTGTTCATCTATGTCTCGGCGGCGCTCCGCGGCCTCGACCCGGCGGTCGAAGAAGCCGCGCGCGTGACCGGGGCCGGGCCGTGGAGGATCGCCTTCAGCGTGAGCCTGCCGCTCGTGCGTCCCGCGATCCTCTTCAGCGGCGCGCTCGTGTTTTTGCTCGGCTTCGAGCTGTTCGGCCTCCCGCTCGTGCTCGGCGATCCCGCCGGGCTGCTCGTCCTTACGACCTATCTATATAAATTGACCAACCTGCTCGGCGTGCCGTCGTATCAATTGATGGCGGTGGTCGCGGTTTCGATCGTGGCGATCACGTTTCCGCTCGTCTACTTCCAGCGGCGCATGGTCGGCGCGGCCGCGCGCTACGCCGTGATCGGCGGCAAGGGCCGCGCGTTCCGCCCGCTGCCGCTCGGTCCGCTGCGCTGGCCGATGCTCGCGATCGTAATTCTATGGCTGCTCAGCGTCGTCGCCCTGCCGCTCGCGGGCATCGCGCTCCGCTCGGTCGTGCGCAACTGGGGCGAGGGCGTGGCGCTCGCCGAGGTGCTGACGCTCGACCATTTCCGCGGCCTGCTTCAATACCCCAATCTCGTCCGCGGCATTGCCAACACGCTCGCGATCGGCGTCCTCGGCGGCGCGCTCGCCGTCGCCGTCTACGCGCTGATCGCGCTCAGCGCGCACCGCGCGAAAGGCATCTGGCCCGCGTGGCTCGATTATCTCTCGCTCGTGCCGCGCGCTTTGCCCGGCCTGGTAGTCGGCCTCGCGTTTTTCTGGCTCTTTCTTTTCGTCAAGCCGATCGCGCCGTTGCGTACGACGCTCTTCAGCCTCTGGCTCGCTTACAGCGTCGTCTGGCTCGCGTACGGCCTCAAGCTCATCACCGCGACGCTGATGCAGGTCGCGCCCGATCTCGAAGACGCCGCGCGCGTGACCGGCGCCGGGCCGGCAAGGATCGCACGCGACGTCACGCTGCCGCTCGTCCGGTTCGGGCTCATCGGCAGCTGGCTGCTCATCTTCATGATGTTCGTGCGCGAGTACTCGACCGGCGTTTATCTGCTCGGCCCGGGCACGGAGGTGATCGGCTCGCTCATCGTCGCGCTCTGGGGCACGGGGGCGCTCGATCTCATTTCGGCCTTGTCGGTCGTGGAAGTCGTGATCGTCGGCGCGGCGCTGCTCGCCGCGCTGCGTCTGGGGGTGCGACTCGATGCCTGAACTCGTTGCGGAAGATATTGCGAAGCGGCTCGGCGAGAATGAAATCCTCCGCGGCGTCTCGCTCCGGCTCGAGCGCGGCGAAATCCTGGCGCTCCTGGGGCCGTCGGGCAGCGGCAAGACGACGCTGCTCCGCTCGGTCGCCGGGTTGGAGCGGCCGGACCGCGGGCGTATCGCGATCGGCGGCAAGGCGATCTTCGACGCGGCGGCGAATCTGGAGATTCCCGCCGAGCGGCGCGGCCTCGGCCTCGTGTTCCAATCGTACGCCGTCTGGCCGCACCGCACCGTCTTCGAGAACGTCGCCTACGGCCTCAAGCTCCGGCGCATGCCCAACGGCGAGATCAAAACCAAAGTCGAGGGAATGCTCACGCGCCTCGGGCTCAAGAACCTGACCGGGCGTTACCCGCACCAGCTCTCGGGCGGGCAGCAGCAGCGCGTCGCGCTCGCCCGCGCGCTCGCCTACGGTCCGCCGGTGCTGCTGCTCGACGAGCCGCTCTCGAATCTCGATGCCAAGCTGCGCGAGGAGGCGCGGCACTGGATTCGCCAGATCATCAAAGAGACGCATTCCGCCGCGCTCTACGTGACGCACGACCAGACCGAGGCGCTGGCGATCGCCGACCGCATCATGGTGCTCGATCAAGGGATCGTGCAGCAGGAGGGAACGCCGGAGGAGATCTACGCGCGGCCGGCGTGCAGCTTCGTCGCCGAATTCATGGGCAGCAACAACCGCATCTCCGCTACGATCGCCGAGAGCGACGGCCGGCGCGCGCGCATCGCCGCCGACGGCTGGAGCCTCTGGGGCGAGCTTCACGGCGCGAAGAAGGCCGGCGACGCTGCGACCGGCGTGGTGCGCGTCGAATCGCTGCGCCTGGCCGACGGCGGCGGCGACAATCGCGTCCGGATGCCGCTCAAGTCGGCGTCGTATTTGGGCGAGCGCTGGGAGTATCTCTTCGCGCTGCCCGGACTCGAGCTCCGCGTTTGGGGCGAGCGCGCCCTGCCGCCCGGCGAATACTGGGTCGCCGTCCCGCCCGACGCGCTGTGGCTATTCTAAGATCGCCCGGCTATGTAGGTGAGGCATGGAGATCGATATTCCTCCGGCGTCGCAGACAAAGCTGATCGAGCTCGCGCGCGCGACGCTGGAGGATTTTGTCTGCGACATCGAGGGCGGCGAAACCGCCGTTGACGATCGGTATCTTGCGACGCAGGAATACGGCGCGTTCGTGAGCCTCCATCGCGGCAAAGAGCTGCGCGGCTGCGTCGGCATCTGCTTCCCGACCGCGCCGCTCTATGAGACCGTGATCGAGATGACCGAAGCCGCGGCGTCGCGCGATCGGCGCGTGGCGGCGATCGCGCCGATCGAGCTCGGGCAGATTCACATCGAGATCTCGGTGCTGAGCCCGCTTTTCATAGCAAAGAATCCGTCGGCCCTGGAAATCGGCCGACACGGGCTTTATATCTCGAACGGAGGCTGCCGCGGCGTCCTGCTGCCGCAGGTCGCGACGCAATACGGCTGGGACATGAAAAAATTCCTCCAGCAGACATGCGTGAAGGCGGGGCTGCCGAAAGACGCTTGGCAGCGGCCGGAGACCGAAGTCCGCGCCTTCACGACGCTGATCATCGAGGAGGCGCGATGCGAAGGCGTGCGTTCCTCGGGCTGACGACGCTGCTGATGCTGCCGCGGCGGGCCGTGCAGGCGTTCTGCAACCCGTCGCTCGTCGAGCTCTTCGACAAGGAGCGCGCGCTCGTGCAGGCGCGCGGCGGGCGCGCGACGCCGAAGCTCGGCAGCTACTTCGTCCAGTGGTTCGGCCATTCGAGCTTCTTGATCCAGTCCGGCAGCGAGACCCGCGTCGTCACCGATCCGAACCTCGACGTCACGCCGGGCATCCGCGCCGACGCGGTCACGGTCAGCAACGACCACATCACGCACAACAATGTCGGCGCGGTCTCGGGCGATCCGGTCATTCTCCGCGGCATCACGCTGCGCCAGACATGGAACCCGATCCGCACCAACGTAAAAGACATCGCCATCGTGAACATCCCGAGCCAGCGCGGCCCGGCGTGGGGCGCGATCGCCAACTCGATATTTATTTACGAGATGGGGAGCCTCTGCATCGCCCACTTGGGCAACTTGGGCCACCTGCTCACCCCGGAGCAGGAAAAGGTCCTCAATCGCGTCGACATCCTCATGATTCCGATCGACGCGATGACGAACCTCGGCTTCGAGGACGTGCTGCGCGTGATCGAGCAGGTGAAGCCGCCGATCGTCATCCCCATGCACTACGACGTCGAGCGCCAGGCGGAGCTTTTCGCCGCTTTCGCGAAGGCGAAATATCCCGTCAAGCGTCTGAACGACTCCAAGCTCGTACTGAGCCGGGCCATGCTGCCCGCCGCGACGGAGGTTCTCGTTCTCAAGCATCCGCCCTCGCCGTTTTCGATCGAATGAAGGGAAATTTCTGGCGGCTTTACGATTTACTTGACCGCGTATCGATGATATATAGTTAAGGTTTTCGCTCGCGCCGGAAGGACTCTACCGTGGCTGCTATCGATGCCGACTTTTTTCGCCGCCTGTTAAACGAACGCAAGCAAGAGCTTCTGAACGAGGCGGGAAAGACCGTCGACGGCATGAACGGCGATGCGAATTTTCCGGATCCAACCGACCGCGCGGCGCTCGAATCCGATCGCAATTTTACGCTGCGGATTCGCGACCGCGAGCGCAAGTTGATTGTGAAAATCGACGAAGCGCTGCGCCGGCTGGAGGACGGGACCTACGGCGTCTGCGAGGAGTGCGGCGAGACGATCGGCATGGCGCGGCTCAAGGCGCGTCCTGTGACGACGCTCTGCATCGATTGCAAGTCGGCGCAGGAAGTCGGCGAGCGGAAGAACCGGATCGCTTGAGATGACGATAAAAGTCAAAAAGGCGGTCATCCCCGTCGCAGGGCTCGGCACGCGGCTTCTGCCCGCGACCAAGACGGTGCCGAAAGAGATGCTGCCGATCGTGGACACGCCTTCGATACAGTATGTTGTCGAGGAGGCGTTCGACTCCGGTCTAACGGAGATGATCTTCGTCACGGCGCGCGGCAAGGACAGCCTCGAAGACCATTTCGATTTCGCGCCGGAACTCGAGCAGGTGCTCGAGCAGCGCGGCAACACCGAGATGCTGGAGAAGCTCCAGTCGATCTCGACCATGATCGACGTCGTTTCGGTGCGCCAGAAAAAGCCGCTGGGGCTCGGACACGCGGTTCTGTCCGCGCGGAACCTGGTCGGCAACGAGCCTTTCGCAGTGCTCTTGTCCGACGACATCGTCGACGATCCGACGCCTTGCGTGCGCCAGCTGTTGAATATTTACGAGGAAAAGGGCGAATCGGTGGTGGCGCTCAGGCGCGTGCCGCGGCCGGATGTGAAGCGCTACGGCATCATCCAAGGCCGCGAGATCGAGCCGCGCACGCACGCGATCGACGCGATGGTCGAAAAGCCCGATCCGAAGGACGCGCCGTCGGAGTTGGCGATCGTCGGACGCTATGTGCTGCATCCGGATATCTTCGGCTGCCTCGAGCGCGTCAAGCCGGGCAAGGGCGGCGAGATACAGCTGACCGACGCGATGGCCGATCTCAACCGGCAAAGAAAATTTTACGGCTACGAATTTACCGGCGAGCATTACGATATCGGCGACAAGCTCGGCTTCGTGCGCGCGACCGTAGCCTACGCGCTCAAGCGGCCGGACCTCGCCGGACCACTTAAAGAATTTTTGCGCACCATCGCTTGATTTCGATTACGGGGCAGTAGCTCAGCTGGGAGAGCGCCGCGTTCGCAACGCGGAGGCCGTGGGTTCGACTCCCATCTGCTCCACCAAATGTCCAAGTGTAAAGAACTCCTCTTCCTGTTGGTTTTTGCCTTCGGGAAGAGGAGTTCTTTGCGCTAAGGCAAGCGATCGATTTCTCGCCTATTTTGTTTTCGTACGGTCAGAGAAGCGGCGACAGTACTCTGGCAACTGAATCCCTGAAACGACTCACGCTGCCGCGCTTCCAGTAAGTGGCCCGGTCGAACTCGCTGCAGAATTCAAGGTCACGATCGAAGTCTCGTTCGAGCTCTTCGGCGATTTTTTCACTGTAGAATACCGCGTTGAGCTCGTAGTTGATGCTGAAGCTGCGGATGTCTATATTCGCCGAGCCGATCGAGCAGATCTCAGAGTCAATGCTGATGGTCTTCGCATGCAAATACCCCTTCTGGTATAGGTAAACGCGCACCCTCGCCGCTACTATTTCGTCCATATATGTGTTTCCCGCCCAATCGGGAAGTCTATTGCCGGAAGGTCGCGCGCTGACCATTACCTTTACCTCAACTCCGGACATCGCTGCCTTTCTCAGGGACTCGGCAAGAGTCGCATCGGGAATGAAAAAGGGTGATTGGAGATAAACATGGCGCTGCGCCGAAACAATCATAAAGCTGTATAGCTGCCTAATAGCAGCCCATTGGGAATCGGGACCGGACGTCAGGATCTGCACGGGAAGGTAAGCTTCCCGATCGTCGGCTGCGTTCGCGGGAAAATATTTGGCATGAAATAGGTTCTCCCGCACGGCATTGTACCAATCGACCATAAACACCGTTTGTAGAACGGCCGCGCTATCTCCGACCAGCCGCACCTGGGTGTCGCGCCAGAAGTCGAATCCTTCTCCACCTCGAGGTGTTCCTGGCCTATATTCATGCCGCCTGTATAACCGATAGCGCCATCGATCACCGTGATTTTGCGATGGTTGCGGTAGCTGATCGTATGTAGTTCATACGGTGATGATGTGGACGCCATTTGAATTCCCGCCTTGAGCATGTTTCTGACATAGCGGCGTCCCGCGTGAGAGCCTATCGGATCCACGCTAGAGTCGATTGCGGCCTTCGGTTTTCCATCAATAGGAATACACCGGTGACCAGCGCGTAGAGAAACAGCAAGGTCGCAACGACCGTGTAGATATGCTGCATCATCAACTGCATGTTGTAATCTAGACAGCTAGTCGCTTAGTTCGGTTTCGCTTTTATCGCGCCTCTGTCGCATTTGGGTGTCCGGCAGGAAACTAACCGTCGGACTTCGCCATCGTTTCAGCGGTGTATTCTAAAGTAACCGCGGCGTTTTCCGGGCGCGGCGGCATCGAGAAGTCCCACTCAGAATAAGCCCTTCTGAGTTCCTCGAATTTTTCCGGCTCGCGGTAGCGGATATTCGACCGCTCGCGCGCGTCGAGCGACAAATCGAATAAAAACTCGCTGCCGTCGATCGAAAGATACTTCCAGACGCCCGAGCGCACGGCTTTTTGATTGCGATAAACCATCCGCCAGTAAAGATTGCGCTCGATCTCCGCGCCGAAGAGATCGATGCCGTCGAGCGGATAATCGGGATGCGCTTGGACGCCGGCCGCCGCTAAAAACGTCGGCATCCAATCCATTCCTATTGCTAATCGGTCGTAGGTCTCACCGACAGGCAGACGGGCGGGCCAGCGTACGATGTACGGCACGCGGATGCCGCCTTCGAGCAAGTCCATCTTCTTGCCGATGAGCGGGTAATTGTCGGAAAACCGCTCGCCGCCGTTGTCACTCGAAAAGACGATGAGCGTGTTTTCGAGTGCGACGACGTCGTCGAGTGCCGCTAAAACGCGCCCGATGCCTTCATCCATCACGCGGATCATTTCGAGGTACGTTTTCACGGAACCGCCGTCGAGATGCTGAATCTTTCTCCCAATCCTTTTCGACTCTTGTTCGTCGTCGCGCGTTTCCCAAGGCCAGTGCGGCGCGTTGTAATGCAATGAGAGCAAGAACGGCTTTCCCGCCGGCCGGCGTTTCACAAAATCGACCGCGCGGTCGGTCAATAGATCGGTCAGGTAGCCCTCTTTAAATATCTCCTCGTCGCCTTCCCAAAGATCGTGTCCGCCGAACCCGTTGTGCGTGAAAAAATCGACGGCTCCGGTGCGATGTCCGAAAAACTCGTCGTAGCCGCTTTTGAGCGGGCTGAACCACGGCAGCGAACCGAGATGCCATTTCCCGATAAGCGCCGTGGCGTAACCCGCGTCGCGCAAAAGAGAAGCCATCGTCGGATGTTCCGGCGGCAAGCCCAATTCCGGCTTAACGGCGGCGATCGGCTCGTCGAAGCCGCCGCGCAGCCGGTGCTGATAGCGTCCGGTCGCAATCGCAAACCGCGACGGCGAGCAAACCGACGAGTTGGCGTAGCCGTTTGTAAAAAGCAAACCTTCGTCGGCCATTTTGTCGAGATTCGGCGAGCAGTGCGCCCTGCCGCCGTAGCAGTGGAGGTCTGCGTAGCCGAGATCGTCCGCCAAGATGAAGACAAAATTCGGCCGCGTCGAATTAATATCGTGCGTGTCTGGCATATCCATATTTCGATCCTTGTTCTCGTCTCACATCGAAGTCGTGCCTGTTGCCGGCTTAACCCACGTCCGCAAATAATATGCGAGGATGATACGCAGCACTCCAAAAACGAGGGCGTATCTTCCAATCCAGGTAAGTAGAGCCAGCTCACCGTGGCCGCCGGAGAAAACGAGCATTAGACCCAGCGCAATTGACACGAGACCAGTCAGCGCGAATAGCCGCTCTATCGTGAGAATCTTCCTTAAACGAACAGCTACGGCGATTTCGAGCCCGCCAGTTACGAGTGCCCAACCTGCAATGACATAAATCAATGCCATCGTCGCGATTCGCGACCAAACGATCATCACGACCGCAGCGGCGATTTCAATAATTCCTTCGACGAGGATCGTCCACCAGTGCTCGTTGTTGCCACGTCTATTAACGGCGCTTATGGCAGTCAGTACGCCGTCAGCGAAGACATAAGCACCAAAGGCCCAAACGAGTGAGACAAAAGATAGGTCCGGCACGACGAATGTAATCACACCGAAAATGACGCCAGCCACCCCTCGCAGCAAAGCGATCCACCAATTTTCCGCTAAAGTTGCTAGGCATATAATCGATGTGTCTTGGAGCTCGTTTGTTGGCTCCATATGCCCTCAACAAAGTCGTGGCTGCTGAGCACTAAAAGATTGTTGTTGTTCGGTATGTGTCAGACGTGAAGCGGCTCTATTACGTGACGTACCACCGGGCCGGTATCTGTCAACGGTCCTCTTGATCGGCGAGTCGGGCATCATTAAACCTGCTGCTTAAACTGTGCCGCCTAACGGTTTTATTGCGCACCGTTCTCTATATTGCAGGGTGCGGAAATGGTGTTAGCCTGACAATGAACAGAAACGGATCGAGATACGTCGCGAAGATATTCCGAGACCAGCCGACAGTGTCGACGCATCGTTGGTGCTGAAGTCGGTGAGCAGTCCTAACCGATCAACAAACAGGGGTCGATAAGTGAACGGAACACGAAGGGCGCCGTCTCGTGTCATGGAAGGTCCAGCCTGATGCAACTCCGCGAGATCATGAGCCCTCGGGTCGTAACCATTGGGCCTACGGAAGTGGCGAGCGAAGCATGGACTCGGATGCGACGCCGCCGCATTCGGCACCTGGTGGTCGTGGAGGATAAGCGGGTCGTGGGGATCCTCTCCGAGCGCGATCTCGGCGGCCGAGCCGGCGCCGATATTCGAAACCGTCGTAGGGTGCAAGACCTGATGACGGCGCCTGTGGAGCATGCGGAGCCCGAGACCACTGTCCGCCTGGCCGCCGACCTTATGCGAAAGCGGCTGATCGGCTCCCTGCCGGTGCTCGACGGCGATCGGCTCGTAGGCATCGTGACGGCCACCGACGTATTCGATGCGCTCGGTAGCGCTGGCGCCGGCACGATGAGCCGGGCCGAACGGCAATTGTTGCGAGCGCCGAGCAGCAGCAAACGGCTTGGGGGACAGCCGGTGGTTAATTGGCGCTTGCGTGCACCCGGGAAAATGCCGCAGCAACGGCCGCGGGCTGCAGGCAACAAGAAACGAGTGCCTTTCGCGAATCCCATACCCAGGGCCTTGAAGCGGAAGGCCGGTCGCACGGATGCGTCGCAGGTTCCTGTGAATATCCGGCTGGCTGGCGTCAAACTCGATCAGGATGACCGGACATATATCCGGCAAACTCTTGGCATGAAGCTCGGAAAGTACGCGACCTCCATCGAGCGCGTCAGCGTTCGCATGGAAGATGTAAATGGTCCGCGCGGCGGCGTCGATCAGGTGTGCCGCATCAAGGTCGTCCTGAGCGGTCTTCCGAGCGTGGTATTCCAAAGTCAAGCCGCCTCCCTCAAGGCTGCGATCAACGGCGCATTGACCGGAGTCGAGCGAGCCGTACGGCGCCGCGTGCAGCGCAGACGCATGAAACCCATCAAGCGAGGGGGTAAGGGAGAACTGGTCCCGGCGGTCTAAGGCAGAAAGGCGTCAGGACATTCTAGAGGCGATCTTGTTTAGGGATCTGAAATTCATCGTGCAGCCGCGACGCGCTTGTAAAGTCCGTCGAAGCAAACGTTGTCTTCAATTATTTTCGTGACCAGGGCTTGCAACCCCTTCGAGCACATACGGGACAAGGACAGCGCTCGCCCGACTTGTACACGGAGGTGATATGTCGAAAAATAATATCTATATCAGCGAATTCGATTTAAAGCGGCTGAAAGAGTTGATCAAAGTTGTCGAAGAGTTTGGCGACAAGAGGGTGATCCAATACATCGAGGAGTTGGACGACGAGCTGAACCGGGCGGAATCGATGACGCCGCAGGAAATTCCGGATAACGTCATAACTATGAATTCTACGTTTCGAGTGCGAAATCTGGACACCAACGAAGTGGCGGTTTACACGTTAGTTTTTCCCGCCGAAGCAGATTCTGCAAAGGGTAAGATTTCGATACTGGCTCCGATTGGAACTGCGGTGCTCGGATACAAAATCGGCGATACCATAGAATGGGAAGTTCCAGCCGGGCGGAAGCGGCTAAAGGTCGAAGAGATCGTTTATCAGCCGGAAGCGGCGGGAGATTACCACAGGTAATCGCCAGAACCTCTCAGTTCCTGCGCGCATCGCTTTTTTAAAGGGCGCGCAGCATTTCGTTTTTGGAGCCGCGGAGCGGCACAGCGTAATATTTGAGAGCTTTGACCTGAGGTAAGACTTTCGCAAGCCCAGAACTACGATCTGTATGCGTTTGAGCGCGGCTAACTAAGGTTCCGATCTTGTCCGCGAAACGGTCGCTGCGATGCGCTACTTGGCTTTGGCGACAGATTATGACGGCACCTTGGCAAGTCAGGGGCAAGCAGACGCTGCCGCGCTCTCGGCAGTCGAGAGATTACGCCTGTCGGGCCGCCGCGTGGTGCTGCTCACTGGCAGACGTGTGGATGATCTCTTAGCGGTTTTTTCCCACACGCGCCTATTCGATTATGTCGTGGCGGAAAATGGGGCGGTGCTTTACGATCCGCGAACTCGTGAACAAACGTGCCTCGGAAAACCGCCGTCGGAGGAATTTCTCCAGCGCGTGCGCGAGCTCACCGGTGACTCGATTGCGCGGGGCAAAGTTGTTGTCAGTACTTGCCTGTCTAATCAGGTCGCGATGCTCCAGGCCATTCAGGAAACCGGTCAGGAACTTCAGATTATCTTCAACAGGGACGCAGTCATGGTATTGCCGTCGGGCATCAACAAAGCGGGCGGTCTCGAATATGCATTGCGCAAGCTCGGTTTGTCTCGACACGAAGCAATCGGAATCGGTGACGCGCAGAATGATCATTCGTTCCTCGAATATTGCGAATGCGCGGTCGCTGTTGCCAATGCCCTTCCCTCTATTCGTCAGCTCGTTGCTTTCACAACGAGCGGCGAGGCCGGTCGCGGCGTTGCGGAGCTGATCGAAGAGCTGATCGCGAATGATCTTTCGAGGATGCATGGGCGCCTCAGAAAAAACCTCCTGACGCTCGGTTTAGGTTCAGACGGGAAACCGATCACGGTGGCTCCGTATGGTGTGAATATCCTGATTGCCGGGGGATCGGGAAGCGGCAAATCCACAGCCGCGGCAGGAATCATCGAGCGACTAATTGAGAGTGCTTATCAAGTCTGCATCGTCGATCCCGAGGGCGACTACGGAACCTTGCCGGAAGTGCTGACGCTGGGAACCCCGTATTATGCCGTACCTGTGAATCAGGCGCTTACGGTGCTGGAGGATCCCGCGATGAATGTGAATATCAACTTACTCGGAATAGCACTCGCGGATCGGCCCAAATACTTCAGGCATCTGTTCCCGAATCTGCAGGCGATGCGGACGCGAACCGGCCGTCCGCACTGGATCATTCTCGATGAAGCACATCACATGATACCGGCAGGCGGTGGGCAACTCGACAGCGTGTTACCACACAGATTAGGTGAGACGATTTTAGTGACGGTCCACCCGGAACATGTCGCGCCCGGAGCTTTATCATTGGTCGATGTCGTGATTGCAGTGGGCCACGCGCCGGCGGATACATTAAAAGCGTTCGCGAATGTAACTAGACAGACATTGTCATGGCCCGCCGGCTTGTCATACGAAAGCGGTCATGCGGTGGTGTGGTTCCCGCGCGGCGGAAAAGCCCCGTTCTCGATACGCATATTGTCAGCCCGTGTTGAGCGGCGGCGCCATCTTCGGAAATACGCGGAAGGTAACATGCGGGATCGAAGCTTTTATTTCCGCGGGCCGGCAGGCCGACACAATCTCAGAGCTCACAACCTGGCGATCTTTTGCCAGATCGCCGACGGCATCGACGAGGAAACGTGGGTCTTTCACCTGCGGCGAGGGGATTACTCGCGCTGGTTCCGGAGCGCGGTAAAGGACCCATATCTGGCTGACCAGACCAAACGGATCGAGCAAAGACACGACCTCGAGCCGGCTGAGACTCGAAACCTCATCCGCAGCTTTGTCGAAGCTCGTTACACCTTGTCGGAGTAAACCCCGCACGACCCAAGAGCATCCGATAGGAGAGGACATGGAACCGATAAAAAAAATCCTCGCTCCTACCGACCTTTCAGACCTTTCCAAAACAGGAGTCCGCTATGCCCTCAAATTGGCGGAGACTATCGAAGCCGACATAACCGTTTATCACGCCGTGGAATACGATACTCTCGTTCGGCATGGTCAAAGGTCTCGTGTCTCCGACTATTTTCAGCCTCCTGACGAGCATTTCCTGGACCGTTATCGACATGCGTTATCAGAATTCCTGACGGATTGTATTTCCATTGTTCCTCCATCGCTGAAGGTTCACCAGAAGGTCGAGTTAGGGAGCCCCGATACGAGCATTGTGGAACTGGCGAAGTCTGAAGCATACGATCTGATTGTCATGTCTACGCATGGCAAAACCGGTCTCCGCATGACCGTGGGAAGCGTAACCGAGAAGGTCGTTCAAACTGCACCATGTCCTGTACTTTCTATTCGTCCGCAACAGGCGCAAAGGTGAGCTGTCAGTTGGACGCATGAATGCGGCTCCAACCACATTAGGTGGTGCGAAAATAAATCAAACTCTACTGACCGCATGGCGGCCGGGAGTTCTTGTGTTAGAGGGCCGGTAACGAACTCAGACTCGGGATTCCCGCGTATTGCGCCGATGCTGCATGGGCGTCCTGCCCGTCCAGCGCCTGAAGGCGCGATTGAAGGCGCTGACCTCGGAGTAGCCGAGCAGGAAGGCTACCTCGGTGAGCGTGTTGCCGGGATTCTTCAGGTACTCGACCGCGAAGCGGTGTCGTGTCTCGCTTACCAGGGCATTGAAATCCGTGCCATACTCCTCGAGCCGACGTTGCAGCGAGCGCGCACTGATGGCGAGTTTCTTTGCGACGGTCTCGAGTTTGCAGTTCCCGTCGCGCATGCACTCGGCGATCGCTTTGCGGACTGAGCCTAAAAACTGGTCGTCGCGCGGCTCCGCCGCCGCGGCGACGCTCTCGATGTATCGTTTCAAAATCGGATAGAGATACCCATCGGCGGCCGGCACCTGGCGCTGGACAAAGTCGCGCTCGATCACCATCGCATTAGCGTCGCACGCGAATAGAACCGGACAGCCGAAAACCCGCAGGTGCTCGGAGATATCGCGCGGATTTTCGTGGGCGAACTGGACCTCGAGCGGGGTATACGCGCTGCCGGCCATGCTGTATTCGTCGTGACCGGAAGGGGACTGGAGCATCCGGTGTTGACGCTCCGGCGATCCGATAGTAATCGCATAGCTCTGCGACTCGTCGACTCGTATCTATGCTCCAGGAACGCATTTCTCCGAACGAACGGGGTGGGCCGTGAAAAACAAGGACATGAAAAAATTGATCAAGCGGGCGCGCGAGGTCGCCGAGCCGTTTCGCGTCACCAACGATAAGTTTCGACTGAAGGATATCGATCCCGACGACACGCTCGGCCTTACGTCCGAGGACAAGCCGCGCGCGAAGGAGGCCCTCGCGAACGGCATCGAGATATTGTCGGAGCTTCAGGCCCGGCTCTACGCTCAGGATAACTGGGCGCTGCTGTTGATCTTCCAGGCGATGGATGCCGCTGGTAAAGACGGCGCGATCAAGCACGTCATGTCGGGAGTCAACCCGCAGGGCTGCCAGGTTTATTCTTTCAAGTCGCCGACCAGCGAAGATCTCGATCACGATTACATGTGGCGCTGCATCAAACGTCTGCCCGAGCGCGGCCGCATCGGCATCTTCAACCGCAGCTATTACGAGGAGACGCTGATTGTGCGGGTGCACAAGGAGTTTTTGGACAACGAGAAGATCCCGCCCGAGCTGGTGACCAAAAACATCTGGGAAGAGAGATTTCAGGACATCCGCAGCTTCGAGCGCTATCTGTCGCGCAACGGCGTCTGCATCCGCAAATTTTTTCTCCACGTCTCCAATAAGGAGCAGAAGAAGCGGTTTCTCGAGCGCATCGAGGAGCCGGAAAAGAACTGGAAATTTTCCGCCAACGACGCCCACGAGCGTAAATACTGGGGCGATTACATGGAAGCCTACGAAGACATGATCCGGAACACGGCGACGAAGGCGGCGCCGTGGTACGTCGTGCCCGCCGACAACAAGTGGTTTACGAGGGTCGTGGTCGCCGGGGCCGTCATCGAGGCGCTGGACGACCTCGATCTCCACTACCCGAAGGTCGGCGAGCGCAAATTGAAGGAGCTGGCGGCGGCAAAGAAGAATTTGCTGACGGATTGATGGCGGGCAGCCGATGGTGTCTCTCCCCGGTCGGCAGACGCGATCATCGCGGCGCCTGCTGCGCCCGTCTTGTAGCCGAGTTTCAGATGCGTCAATAATAACTCAAACTGGTCGAAAAAAACTTGAGCGAAAAACCCGCAAACGCCACCGACTCCTCAACTTTCCGCGCCGACGCGCTGGTGTTTTTCGGCGCGACCGGCGATCTCGCGCATAAAAAGATATTTCCCGCGCTGCAGGCGCTCGCCAAGCGCGGCCATCTCGACATTCCGGTGATCGGCGTGGCCAAAGCCGGCTGGACGCTGGAGCAGCTCAAGGCGCGCGCGCGCGACAGCGTCGAGCAGTACGGCGGCTTCGACGCCGCAGCTTTCGAGCAGCTGAGCCGTCGTCTTCGCTACATCGACGGCGACTACGCCGACGCGTCG
>JAJPJQ010000003.1 GCA_021324155.1 Pseudomonadota bacterium | reverse complement strand
CTTTTTCCGATAGGGCGAATTAACGCTTTGCAGATAGTTAAGACGGTGCGGCTGACTCGCCGTCGGAACGGCCCAACAGTAGGGACAGACGAACATAGTCAATGCCGTATACGCGTCCGCGAGCGAGAGCCGGTTGACGATGAATTCTTTGTCGCAGCTAAAACAACAAATGCTACACGTCCAAACAGCGGACATAGTCACTCTGATATATGCAAATTGTGATTTTACTTCTATCCGGTGTTTACCCGACTGTCATCCCCGCCGGGGAAGACGAAACGATGAACGGTCTACTTGAAGCGGTTGCGCCAAGCCATCGCGCGGAGATCGCTGCGCGTAGGCCGGCCTTCGGATTGGTCGAGCTCGTCGAGGTAGGCGGTGACGTCCTGCCGGCCCTTGCGCCTGCCGAGCCGCCGGCCGACGGCATAGGCCGCCTCCATCGCCTGGCGGATCGGCGTCGCGATCGCCGGGCAGTGGCGGCCGGCGATGCGCAAGAGGCCGAGCGCTTCGACCGTGTCGCAGGCGAGCTCCCACGCGTCGCCGCGCTGCCGCGCTTCGTCGAGCAGGATGGAAGATCCGCGGTCCGCGTGCGCGCGCAGCTGCGCGAGCTGTCCCGGCGCGAAGTGAATACAGCAGCGCACGTAACGAGCGATAGCAAAGTGAATGGAGCGAGGCAATAGATGAGCCGCATTTCTATCGGCAAAGCGGACGGCCGCGACGTCGCGCTCGATCTCGACACGCTGCTGCGCACGCGTCTGCTGATCCAGGCGAACTCCGGCGGCGGCAAATCGTATGCGCTGCGCCGCATTCTGGAGCAGGCGTTCGGAAAAGTGCAGTGCATCGTCATCGATCCGGCCGGCGAGTTCGCGACGCTGCGGGAAAAATTCGGCTACGTCCTTGTCGGCGAGCACGGCGAGACGCCGGCGGATCTCCGCTCGGCCGGCCTGGTCGCCGAGAAGCTGCTCGAGCTGCGCGCCTCCGCCGTCTGCGACCTTTACAACCTCAAGCCGGCCGATCGTCACGCCTGGCTCAAAAAGTTTCTCGCCGCGGTTATGAACGCACCGAAGCGCCTCTGGCATCCGGTGCTATTCGTCGTCGACGAGGCGCACAAGTTCGCGCCGGAAAAAGGCGAGGGCGAGTCGGAGGCGAAAGAAGAAATGCTGTCGCTCGCGAGCGACGGCCGCAAGTACGGCTTCTGCGCGATCTTCGCGACGCAGCGGCTCGCGAAGCTCGACAAGAGCGCCGCGTCGGAGCTGCTCAACGTCATGGTCGGGCCGACGTTCATGGACATCGATCTCGAGCGCGCGCACAAGGCGCTCGGCATCGTGCGCTCCGACTGGCGCGAGTTCGACGCGCAGATGAAGACGATCGAGCCCGGCCACTTCTGGGCGCTCGGCCGCGCGATCTCGACCGACCGCATTCTCGTGCGGATCGGCGGCGTGCAGACCTCGCACCCGGAAGCCGGCGCAGCCGCGCGCGCCGCGGAGCCGCCGCCGGCGCCGGAGAAAGTGAAGGCGCTGCTGCCGAAGCTGGCGGACCTGCCGAAGGCCGCGGAGGAGAAGGCGCGCTCGGAGGCGGAACTCCGGCGCGACATCCGGGAGCTCAAGGCAAAGCTCAAAGTGCAGCCGAAGCAGGAAGTCGAAAAGAAAGTCGTCGACCAGGCCGCGATCGACCGCGCCATCAGGCACGTCGGGCAGGAATATCAAAAGCAGATCCTCTACCGGGAAAATTTGATTCATAAGCTCAGCCGCGTGCTCGGCCAGATCGGCGAGCTCGCGGTCAAGAAGCACGCCGCCGAGGTCGCCGCCGTTCTACTCGGGCCGAAAACCACGCCGGTCGCGCCGGTGCCGCGACCCGTCGTTACCCATAGCGCCCCAGCTCGCCCCATTTCGCTCCAGTCGGCGGCGGCAATCAACGGAGACGGCGATTCCCTGAGCGCTGGCGGGCGCAAGGTTCTTTCAGCCGTTGCCGGCTATGAGGGCGGATTGCGCCGCGATCAGCTGACCGTCTTGGCCGGTTATAAAAAATCGACGCGCGATCTTTATGTGCAGCAGCTCGTCAGGGCCGGCTATGTGCAAATCGCCGGCGACAAGATCAGGGCGACGGACGCCGGGATCGCCGCGTTGGGGCCGGACTTCGCGCCGCTGCCAACAGGCGGCGATCTGCTCGCCTATTGGCGCGAGCGTCTCGATCAGGGCGAGCGCAAGATTCTGGATGCCGCCGTCGCGCAGTATCCCGACGAAGTTGACAGAGAGACGGTCGGCGCGGAGGCGGGCTACAAAAAATCGACGCGCGATCTTTACATTCAGCGCCTCGCTCGGCGCGAGCTGCTGGAGATTCTGGGCGGCGGCCGGATCAAAGCTTCGGCGCTTTTGTTTGATTGAGGAGAAGTCAGATGCATGGGATTCGTGAGCCGGACTTGACGATAGTTATGAAACCGTTTGTTTCGCCAGTTCCATACACTCTGGGCAAATCAGTTGTGGCGGCGGCGGATCTCGTCGCGAGACGTAGCTCTCTGTCGGGAATTGCGAGCATTTCGGATCAAAATGCCAGAAGGCCGAAGCCCCCGGACCTGATTGTTTTCGATAATTTCGGTCGGCCATGACGGCACTTTGATACTTTGTTTAGGCATTTTTCGTCAATAGTGAGCAAATTAAGTCAAAAGCCCACAACCCCCGACCTCTTCGCGCCTTCCGCGCCGTGGTGGAAGCCGGTCGGATTCCGCGAGGAGAATCTGACCTCGGAGGAGCGAAAGGTCTACGACGTCATGAAGTTTCACGTCGGCGCGGCGCTCGCGATCAAGCAGGAAGAGATCGCCCGCATAACGAACATGACGGACCGCCAGGTGCAGGACATTTTGAAGCACCTGACCGAGCGCCACGGGCTCGGCCTGGCGGCGTCGGTGCGGCCGCCCTACGGCGTCTACGCGATCGACACGCAGCGCGAGCTCGACGACTACTGCGGGCAGCTCCACAGCCGCGCGTTGTCGCAGCTGCGCCGCGAGGCGATTCTCCGGCGCCGCAAACCGGGCGAGCTCGCCGGCCAGGTCGCGGCGGAGCTGGAGGCGGAGGAAAATTAGATGCTCAGCTTTTCTTTTTCTGGTGCTCTAGCTCGATACATTCGGGGCAGATGTCTTTTTCCAGTGGCTTTTCACTACGGCCGATAAAATCGTTACGAGGCCATTTTGAGCAGTCAGCATCGAAGTGCCAAAGCGCCGTGGCGCCGGGACCAAAGGTCTTTCGATAGCTTGTGTCGTCCATCACATGGGCATAGCGCAAAAGAATTAGGGTGGCAATGATCTCCAACGCCAAAAAGACCCTGCTCCACGTCGCGCGGCAGCAACTCGGCCTCACTGAGCCGGAGTACCGGCATCTTTTGATCGAGCACACCGGCTTCATGTCGTCGGCCGATCCGAAATTCAGCGACCAGGATTTCAAGAAGATGATCGACCACTTCAAGATTCTCGGCTTCGAGGTCAAGCGCGACTTCGACATAACGAAAATGCGCAAGGACCCCGACGAGCTGCCCGGCCGCGGCATGCTCCAGATGCTCGAGCACCTGTGGGAAGACTACGCGCAGTACGACCGCCGCGCGAAAGATTTGAAGTTCCGCCAGGGCTTCCACGAGAAGCTGTTCGGGAAGCCGTGGCCGCAGACGCGGCGCGAGGCGAACATTGCGATCGAGGCGATGAAGGTGCGGGTCAAGCGCGAGATCGACAAGGCGCGGAGGGCGTCGTGAGCAATCGAAAAGACGAGAACCGCTGCGCCAAGTGCCACGCGCTTCTGTTCATCGGGAAGCTCGTCGGCGAGATAAAATGCTGGCGCTGTAAATACGTTATGAAATTTTTTGTTGACAAAAAAACCGAGGAGAGAGAAACTAGCGCATCCTAAAATCTGGCCGTGACGGGCTGAGACCCGCAGAGGCCATCTTCTTTTGAGGGTCAGAGAGCCCCGGTTCCGTTGAAAGACGGGCCGGGGCTTTTTTATTTTGCGATGAAAAAAGTTCTGGCGTCCAGGGAAGGCTTGATCGGCGGCGTTACGGCGGCTGGGCTGAAGATCCGCTACAGCTCGGTCTTCGTCGCGCTGCCGGCGCAGAAGGCGCTCTGGAAAACCGTGCGCGTTGTCGTCAACGGCCATCCGATCGTCGCGCCGGTGCTGGATCTCGGGCCGTGGTTCCCGTTCGAGAAATACGGCTCCGACGATCAATACGTCTTCGGCGATCGCCCGCCGCTCGCCGAGATTATGAAGGGGCGCACGCGCGAGGGCGACGAGAAGAAGCTCGTCATCAACGGCGCGGGCATCGACCTCTCCGACGGGCTGATCGCCGCGCTCGGCCTCGTGCCAGCGGAATGGGGAATGCTGTCGACGAGCGACGGCAGCCTGGGCCTCGACGAGGTCGAATGGGAGTTCGTGAACTGATGAAGCGCCGCGGCGGATTTATCGTTCTCGCGGTCTGCGCCGTTTTGCTTTTCGGCTACGAGATGCTCGCGATCGCCATCGGCGGGCAGACGATCTCGGCGGCGATATGGCAGATCGAGCAGGCGTGGCCGTTTTTCAGCGCGCTCGTGTGCCTGATCATCGGCGGCCTGCTGGTGCATTTTTTCTGGCATTCGACGAAGGACAGGGGGTTTTGACCATGAAGATTGTCCGCTTTGTGCTCGTCGCCGCGCTGCTCTCCGGCTGCGGCTCTATGGCGAAAGATAACGTCGCCGAGACGCAGATCGACTGGAGCAAGGACGCGGGCGGCGGCTACTCGTTCAAGTACCGCAACGGCAAGGACATCACCGGGCTGAAGGCGAAAGCGCAAATCGAGCCGTCGACCGGCGCGATCATCGGCTTCGATGTTGAGCTGGAGAATTCCAACACGCCGGCCGCGGCAATGGCGAACGCGGCGGCCGCGCAGAAATCGACGGCCGAGGCCATCGGGAAAGTCGTCGAGCTGGTCGCTCCGATCGCGCAGGGCGCAATTCAGGGCGGGCTACTCGGCGGCGGGCCAGGCGCGGCTGTCGGCGCGGCAACGAAACTTCTACAGGAGAAAGCCAATGCGACGAGCAATCAAGCTGCTCCCGCTCCTGCTGGTTCTAAGTAGCGGCTGCGTCGTCTGCGTCGCGCACGCGGCCGAGCCGCAGGCGCAGTACGTAATCGTCGAAGGCATGCGCCTGTCCGATCCGCGGTTCACGCCGGGAGAGGCCCGGCCGCTGGCGGAAAACGCGGTCTGCGCCACGAAGTGGGGCAAAGACGAGCGCCACGTCACGCTCAAGATGAAACGCACCGTGTGCGGGCTTTACGGCGAAACGGAGGGCTGCCCCGGCCGCGGCTTCGAGGTCGATCACCTGATCTCGCGCGAGCTCGGCGGTGCCGACACGATCGCGAATCTTTTCCCGCAGCCGATCGGCCAGGCGCGGCTCAAGGACCGCCTCGAGAACCGGCTGCACAGGGAAGTCTGCGCCGGCGCGATTTCGCTCCACGCGGCGCAAATCGAGATCGCGAAAAACTGGTGGACCGCATTCAAGAAGCGATTCGGGGAGGACAAATGAACAAAATTCGTGCGGCGCTCGCCGGCAAGAAAAGTTACTTGCTCGCGATCGCCACGGCGATCTATGCGCTACTCGGCTATGCGCTGGGCTATCAAGACTTCGACGGCATGGTGAAATTCTTAATCGGCAGCGGCGCGATCGCGAGCCTCCGCGCCGGCATCACCAATACGCTCAGAGCCAACGTCGGCGAGCTGCTGGAAGCCGAGCCGATCGAATCTCCGTCGGAAAAAAATGGCTGAGACGAAAACCACCGCCGCCTCCACGGGCGATTTTCTCCGTAAGGCGCTGCCGATCGCCGGGATCAGCGCGACGGCGCTCGCCGCCTCGACGGGCGTGCTCAACTTCGATCTGCCGAAGTGGGCGGAGGACATCGCACGCCAGAGCGGGCCGTGGTTTTTGATCTGGCTCAGCGTCTTCGCCGGCATTCGCTACTACGTGCCGCGCGACGCGGTGCCGCGCTTCATTCAATCGCAATTCGATATCGCCCTCGGCCTGCACCGCCAGGCCGACACGATCCAGTCGGTCGGCGACTTGGTGAAGACGATGGCGGCGAACGACAGCGCGAAATTCGAAGCGATTCTCGTCGGGCAGGAAATGGCGCACCAGGAGATCCAAGGCGTACATACGCGGCTCGATTCGATCGAGACGGCTATCAAGGGGCTGAAAGCCAATGGCTAAAGCGACCGAGCGACAGACCGAGAGCCGGATGATCCGCGGCACGCTGCTGCAGATCCTGCACGCGCAGGTCATGCGGGAACGCGGCGACGAGGAGGGCCTCTCGACCTACCTCCACGAGGACGTGATCTACTTGAAGATCGCCCGGCGCTTCCCGCAGACGCGCGAGATGATGCGCGGACATCTCTACTACTTGCGCGATCGCAACTACGTCAAGTTTCGCGATCTCAATATCGACGGGAAAAAATCGCTCATGTGGCGCATCACCGCCGACGGCATCGACGTCATCGACGGCAGCCGCGAAGACCG
>JAJPJQ010000052.1 GCA_021324155.1 Pseudomonadota bacterium | reverse complement strand
TGGGTGCTTCTAAGTAGCCTTGAACGGGAAAGTTCTCGGCAATAGCAAGTAATTCGTCAGGACGTTTGCTGGCCCCTAATTTTCGAGCCATTTCGAACCGTGGCTTTGTCACGCGGCTTGGTACAAAGACCCCCGAGAGGGCTTCTGCAATTATTTTCTCTCTTTTTGATGCCTGCTGCCGCCAGCCGCGGAGCGTATTATCGAAAAGTGAATGAATGGCCGGTTGAGCAGCTCCACGGATGGCGACGTCACGTAACGATTCCGATTGCTCAACAAAATTGCCAACAAGAATGCCTTCTGCTGCACCACAAAAGCATCTCGTCTCGTCAAGATTAGGGCGAAGATTAAAGGGGATAAAGTGCGCGGAAAATTCTTTATAATTTTTTATTTCCTGGTTAATCCTATTCCGACTGTCGATTTTCGCGAAGAAAGGCAAAGGGCGAGGACCAACACGTGAATCCTTGAAGACGGCGTGGACGGAAAAGACTTTTGCCGACCATCCGCCCGTTAATGGATCTAATAGAATTGATCTACAGTCATTGAATGCGCGTTGAAGCAACGACCTTCTGGGATCATCAAGTTCTAGGATTTTTTTACTTACAGGTGAGATTTCGAGCGTGACATTCGCTTCGCGGCCAGAGTCATGCCGAGCGAAAGCTTCTGCGACTTCATAAAGAGGCGGCTGATGGCGAATGGCTGCGTCATTAATCGTTAGATCAGATAGTTTTATGCTTCTGTGAATCGTATTAACGGCAGCGACTTCATCAGCTATAACGTAGAGTAATAGTCCTTGATTGAACGCAGTTGCTGCAAGATTTTTCCAATCCTTACCGAACGCTCCTGGTTTCCGTGAATTATATTTAAATACAATGCCCCTCGAAGTCGACAAATGCTGTAAGCATGTTTTCTCATCACAACAGATGATATGCAGATTCCTCCTCTCGAACTCGAGAAGGTCCGCGGCCGCCGGTTTTTCCCCTAACCAAATAATCTCTTGCCGATGCGAGCCGATCATTTAAGTCGTGCGGGCAAAGGCCACTCGTTTCCCCTACCGAGGGCACCTCGTTTTGAACAAACAATACATATCGGGTCGACAGAGGAAGTAACTGAACGTACATTGCCAGTGATTCCATTATAGATTTGATATCTTGATTCCGCAGGAATACCAGTAACTGCACCTAAAAACATCGTAATTCCCAGTGACGCCATGGTGGAGTTAAGAGATATCACTGCAGGCTGGGGCCCGCCATTCCCAGTGAAATAAGGATCAGCGTTCCGGCGCTCTGGCGTCATGAACTCGTGGCGAATAGCATCCGCATTTAATAGGCCGAGGCATGTCAAACACGCTAATCCCGGCGCGAGCATCTGAACGCGGCCGGTTACATGACTTACTCTGAGTTCACTGGCGCTGATGCTTACGCCCACATCAATAGACGGCAAGAAATATTGATATGTTAGTTGATTCAAGACGGCGCGGCTCGCATGTGAATCGGTGCAGCAGAAAAAGAAGTCGGAATCAGTTAATGACCTAGCGACTGAAGCATCAAGCACGCTTCCTCGTATCTTTGTAATCCGGGCTTCATTTCGAATTTCTTGTACATTCCGCGCCGCGACATCCACTTTAAAGCTTCCGACATCATTTACCCTCCCGCCAATCAGCCTGTTAAGATTTGACGTTTCTATTACATCTGGATCAATTAACAAGTAATCTTCGACTCCTAGATGCGCGAGTAGTTGACCAATAACCGATCCGGTTCCGCCTAGCCCGACGATTCCAACGCGGATGCGTTTCAATGCAGATTGACCAGTTGGACCAAATGCACGAACCTGTCGATCATAAATACCTTCATCGGACAAAATATTTCCGTCATCTGACAGTATTCTGAAGCGGCTGCCAACTTCGATTACACGGATTTTTTCACCTGGGCCTATTACACGGGCAGCCACACTATCGCGACCTATTACGAGCGAAGCATGGATCTGACTCGGAGCACGATCTTTAAGGAACCGATCAATCTTAAATTCACCTTCGTCATCCGTAGCCGAGAAATGAACATGTCCATCTGCATGAGGATGTGTATGAACGAAAACTAGGCCGAGACGTTGAGCCTCGGCTTTTTTTATTATCGGTGCAATAAAGTTTGGATGTAACTGAGCAGTTACAGGGCTTCTTCGGCTATATGCATCTTCAGGGACTTGCTGTATTCCATTGATAAGTAACCTCTTCCCTCTGCTTCTTTCAATGACCTTCGTGTATAATAGAGTGCATGTTTCTAAATTGGACTTAAGCAAGCTCGTCCGTAGTTCCTCGAAACTTCTATTCGGAAAAATTAGGTCAATCACCGCGGATCCTTCAACCTAGTCTCAATTACTCTTACATAGGTTAAAAGACTATCGCGACTGGGATTCCATTGCCCAACGTGCCATGAGAACCATAAATGACTCTGGCTAATTTCCGGAATCGGACTAATATTTGCGCTTGCTGGCATCGCGGAACTTTTGAGCCGCAGTTCAGAATGTGCCCAGAAACAGTCCGGTTTGGCAAACGGATAACCGATTGGCGCCAGGAACTTCACCTGCGTTGTATTGTGCGACCAACCCTCGGGCAAAGGAAAGTCCGGGATAACAATCAGAACGGCACCGCTCGGCAATGCCTCTGAAGTCGCATTGGGATAATATGTTTTGAGAATTTCGAACTGTTCCTGTAGCGGCGTCACTAAAAACCAAACGTGGCTGGCGGGACGGTGTATAATCTACGTGGCCCCTTGTCTTTTTCAAGCGAAACGGAAGTTTCGTCGCCAATTAATTGATCGGGATCTTCGCCTGGTACCTCAAGAAAAAGGCTGTAGGAGTGATCAAAATTCGGTATCAATGCCTTTATTTGAGCTCCAGTCAGTACTGAATGCGTTGTTTCATACTTGACAGTATCGACAAAATAGAAAAATTTATCTTCTTTTTTGTCTTTAACTTCACCCATGATTATCTCCTCGCTATCCAGTCGGCAGCTCTTTTAGGAGCCTATTATAGCGTAAAACCTGATAAATCCACAGTGTTTGCGAGGGACTTTGTCATAAGGAGCCAGACCGGAGTATCCGATCTTGTTCTTAGCTTTGTCAAACTACCTTGCGAACTTCACTAACTTTGCTCAGCTGTACCTTCATCTCCCAAACACACCGTCAAAAAAATTTGCCATCAGCACCACATTCCCGGCCGGTGGTGAACCTCCCGGCCCCAGTCTCACGCGCGAGATACTCCGCCTTGTCAAGAATTCCGTTAGCAGTGTCGGGTCTGTGCTTACCAGCAACAATTCAATCGCGGCGCTTTAATGCGCCGGAAAAAAAAAGAGCCAGATTTTGATGCAATCTGGCTCTTTGTTGGTTACCTTCTCTGTTCGCCCCCTTTCCAGTCGAAGCCCTCGACGTCGGTCGCGCCACCGTTCATCGCCTCCTCGGCCATGAACGTGCGCTCGATTTCCTCCTTGGCATAGCGGTCGTACAATGCACGATAAGCAGAAGAATCCTTAAGCCACGTTATTGAGTAGACCGGCTTGTGAAACTTCTTCCCCGGCGACGTGACCAATTGAGCCTTCATCGACACCTGCGCGTCAAAGAGGTTCTTCCCGGTATGCGCGCGAAGCGCGATAGCCGAAAGAAATCGTTTCGTCGGCGCGATGGCGGTTGATTTGACCGACCACCAGAACGGGAGTCCGGTCTCTACCGTAACTCCCAAGAGATTGTACGTCTCGCTGCAGTCCGGCGGCTCTTTGCCATTCCAGCGTGCCGAAGAGCATTCAGCGCATGCCGGCGCCATCGGCGGCTGGAACCGAGGAGACGGCTTGACGCGGTCAGAGGAACCGCAGACGGCCTTTCTGTCCGCGCCGTCCTCGGCGAAGTAGATTCTGCCTTTCATCACCTTCAGAAACACGACGTCCAATTCGCTGAATTCCTCGCCGGTCAGGTTCATGTAGAACTTACCGGCCTCCACTCCGTCAATCTGGCTCGTCGGCTGCACCAGCGTAAGCCGGGGGATGATAAGGTCACTTGGCCCCAACTGCTCCAAGCCAGCGCCAGCCGGCAAGTCGGCAGGAACTCCCGCCGGCTTGACCGCTTTTGCCTCCTGCTGTCCTTGCCCGTTTTTTCGTCCCATGATTGTGCCTCCTTTCAGGCAACTTCTTGAAGTAGGTCAGACTCACAGTGAGATCTGACTGAACAATATTTTTCGCAAAAACCTCGTGCGGCTCCTTCTCTCGGATATTCGCCGCGCCGGATACTTGTGCACGTGGGCATGAGCTCTCGCGGAATGCTTTGCAGCCGTCCCAGCGGTCTCTGAGTCAGATACATTCCCGGCCCCCGAACTGTCTTATCTTTCGGCGGCCGTTTGTAGGGAATGTGGTCCTGTAGAAAGTAGAGCGCGTGAAGATCTGGCAAGATGTCGAGATAGGTTTCCGACACGCCATCGCAATCGACATCAAAGACGCCGTACTTTAGCGCATAAGCGTAAATCGAGATCTGATCGTTGAGCATAAGTTCAAAAGCACTGATGCCTTTTTTCTGCCCCGTCTTAAGATCGCGGTGGATAATCACACTTGGCTTTCCTATATCTCGAAGCTCCGGAAAGTCGGGAAGCAGAAGGTCCGTAGGGACCTCTATGAGCTGATCAATACGCCCGGCAAACTCGTAGGTCTTCGAAGCCGGCCTGATCTCGAAGAAGAACTCTCTCTCCGAAAGCACAATAGTAGCTTCACGATTCCACGGTTTCCTCGCATACCCGGCGATCATAGCTCGATAGATTCCGGCGTCGATGGTGCCTCGTGGCAGCTCGACTCCGGCGGAAAGTACGCGGGTAATCTCCGCCTCGAATTCCTTCTGCCAAATTTGAAAGAGTGCCTCTTCTTCCCAAATCTGGTCGCGATGCGCCCTGTCGATAGTCGAATGTAGGGCGGTTCCTGCGAGTGCCGGTTCCGATGTTCTCTCGGGATCGATACCTAATACTTCCCGGTAGTAGAACATCCGCGGACAGAGTTTGAATTTATCGAAATCGCTCTGGTGGAACTCACGATCAAATCGCTCCATTACCATCAACCTCCTTTCTTTCGTTTGTCGATCGCTCGTCGGAATCTTCAATATCTGAAAGCGCCCGAGCCAAAACGTCATTAACCCAGGTGGTCATGTGAACACCCGCGTTCTTCGCCGCTCGATAGATCTTCGGAATGAGTTCCTCCCGAATCTTCGGGCTATACATCCGGATCCTCTTTTCTCTGCGCCCTCTTCCGCTTCATTCGTCCAGAATTCTTCACTCTGGGATGGCCTTCGCTTGAAAGCCAGCAGCGGGCGCTTAGGCACAATCGATGGCCGTTCGGACAAAGCTCTTCGGAAATCCTTCTGAACGAGATCACACCCGTTCGCATAAGCGATCCTCCTTTCCGTGAGTCGGCGGTTGTAAAAGAAACTTTGTCCTCAGCGTAAAGGAGCGACAATTTCTGAAAAGAATAAAAAACATGCGGATACGGCAGGAAGTTGAACCTTTGCGGATGATTTCCAACGCGGCAGCATAATGAAATGGCCTCGCCCCACGAGAATCCGGTCACATATGTTGCTCGCATCAACTTTCGCGATGATCGAAGGATCTTCGGCATCAAAAAGAAAGATCGTCGCGCACATATGTACGTCATCGGAAAGACCGGCGCGGGGAAATCAACACTGTTAGAAACGATGATTAAGCAGGATCTAGCGGCCGGCGCCGGACTC
This sequence comes from Pseudomonadota bacterium, assembly GCA_021324155.1. GTDB lineage: Bacteria > Desulfobacterota > Binatia > UBA9968 > UBA9968 > JAJPJQ01. Next base: position 48,285 of record JAJPJQ010000052.1, on the reverse strand, counting down.
GCCGTTCTAGACCCGCACGGCGATCTCGTCGAGAAAGTGCTTTGGGAACTCCCGCTGTCGAGAAGCGGCGATCTGATTTATTTCAATGTTCCTGATCCGAAGCAGCCACTCGGCTTTAATCCGCTTGAGGCGGTGTCCCAGGACAAGCGGCCGTTAGCGGTTTCGGGACTGATCGAGGTGTTCAAGAAGATCTGGAGCGATTCCTGGGGACCACGCCTTGAACACATACTAAGAAATGTGCTTGTTACGCTATTTGAAAAACCGGACTCCACGCTTGCCGATGTTCTCCGGCTGCTAAATGACAAAGCTTTTCGGAAAAGCACAATGTTTTGGCTACGCGATCCACAGGTGCGTGAGTTTTGGCAGAAGGAATTCGAAAGCTATCCGGCGCGACTCCGCGCGGAAGTCGTCGCGCCGATTCAAAACAAAGTGGGAGCGTTTCTCTCGAATCCACTGTTACGCAATATCTTGGTGCGCCCGAAGAGCAGCTTTAAGTTGCGCCCACTGATGGATGAGGGAAAGATTCTTTTGGTCAACCTGGCGAAAGGAAAGATCGGCGAAGATACGGCCGCGCTGTTAGGCGCTTTGATCGTCTCCAGGATCGGTCTTGCTGGCCTTACCCGGACGAATATTCCTGAAGACGACAGAAGGGATTTCTACGTTTACCTCGATGAGTTCCAAAACTTCACCACATTAAGCCTGGCAAACAATCTATCTGAGCTGCGGAAATACGGCGTAAACATGATTCTCGCAAATCAATTTTTAGCACAACTCGACCCGCTCGTCCGGGAAGCTATTCTGGGGAACGTCGGAACAATTATATCCTTCCGTCTCGGATCTTCAGATGCTGAGTTGCTTGAGAAGGAATTTTATCCGGAGTTCACGGCAACGGATTTAACGCGCCTACCGAATTACCACGTGTATTTAAAACTGATGGTCGACGGTCATGTCTCGACACCGTTTAGCGCAACGACCATGAAGGCAGAGGGATAATGGTCTCCATAAGGAATGGCTTGATAATATCAGCCAACCTGACATAGAATCCGCCCGCTTACCTAGAACTAGCTCAAAGGAGGAATGGCCATGGCAAAACCCCTCGCTACGGCCGTAATCTCGCACTGGTACAACTTAATAGAAAATCTCGAGGCGTCCCCGCGCGAGTTCTACGCGTCTGTGGTTGAGGCCGTGAAAAGGCGCGATCTCCCCGGCGCAAGTCCGTCGCAAGTAGATTATCACGAGGGCGGTGCCTTCTCCGCGATGCGAGAGTACCTTCGGATAAGCCGGGGCCAGCACATCTTTGATATCTGCGGAGCTCCATTCGGACACGGGTTTTTTGTTTCCTGGTGGTTGGGCAAGCCGCGGCCGTCCGCGTTAGGTCCGACGCTCGGCGCGATAGCGGGCCTTTTCATTATCTGGCTCATCTTGCGCGGCATATTCGGGGCTGTCGGAGCATTCTTCCTAACACCTCTCGTTCTCCTGCTTGCCTTCATTTTTCTGGGCGCGCTCATGAGTCAGATGAGCGAGGAAGAGTGGGTCTCCTATGTCTTGGCGGTACCGGTCATCGGCTGGGTACTTGAACGCTTTTTTTTGCCGGACACGTATTATCGGATCGATACAGCACTCATGTTCCAGCAGGCAGTTCACGCCGCTGTCATGGAAGTAATTGACGGCATGACAAAGGCCAAGGGGTTGCGTTCCCTTTCCGAGACAGAGCGAAAGCCGATTCTGAAAGAATTTCATTAAACGGCACCGATGAGCTCTCTCTTCGAATCGCTGACGGACAATTTCTACCGCTGGGAGAGGCGCGGGCGCGGCTGGCAAGTCTGGACTTCACCGGTCGAGCTGGAGCCTCCCTTCGAGCCTTTTTACCATCATTACACGCGTTCAAACCCGACTTTCGACGATGGTCATAAACCGACCGTCATGAGTAGCTTCGTAAAGAAAATCGTCGGGCGACAGCCGGAAACGGCGACAACAGCGAATTCTACACCCGATTTGATCTGCTCCGAGCCGGAGCCACAGTATTCGCAAGAAACGTACACGCTTGTTCACATCAAGATCACACTGCCCCCTGACTTAATCATCGATAAGGACACGAGCGAGAAGTTCCTGCTAGCTCTTAGCCGCGCGATTTGCCTGATCGCCTTTGAGGTTATTGGTCTGGCGGACGTAATAACGTTTCAGATCGTCTGTAGGGACGCTGATTATACTCTCGTCTCGGAGCAACTGCGGGCGTACTTTCCCGATATCATATTAGAGCGGCTGGAACCTGACGAGGAGAGCCTAACGAAATACTGGAATGGCGATGAATCGCTTGTCATCGATTTTGCCCTCTCGGATGAGTTTATGCGGCCTATCCGGACGTACAAAACGTTTGACGTCGATCCACTGATAGCGATTACAGGTGCTCTCGGTTCTCTCCGCGACGGTGAAATGGCTGCGCTGCAAATTCTCTTTCACGCTGCCCAACAGCCCTGGGCAGACAATATTATGCGCGCGGTAACCGACGGCGAGGGACATTCCTTTTTTCTGGACGCGCCCGAGATGTCCGCGCTCTGCAAAGAAAAGATTGAGCGGCCCCTTTTTGCCGCGGTGATTCGTGCCGGCGCAGTCAGCGCCGATCTCGCACGGTCAGGAGCAATTCTGCAAAATATAGCTGGCGCGCTCGCGCAGTATTCAAATCCCGGCTCAAACGAGTTTATCCCGCTCGATAACGAGGATTATGATGACAATTCGCATGAATTGAGTTTTCTAGCCCGCTCAACGTACCGAAGCGGGATGATTTTAAACAGCCGCGAACTGGTGTCCCTCGTTCACATACCGTCCAACTCCGTCAGAACAGAGAAACTAAAGCGCGCAACCGGAAGAACAAAAGCCGCGCCACAATCTGCTCTCGGCCATCAGTTAATCCTCGGCGAAAATGTCCATCGGGAACGACGAGTCCAGGTCTCGCTCAGCCCGGAGCAACGCCTCCGTCACATGCACGTGATCGGCGCGACCGGAACCGGCAAGTCAACGCTTCTTCTCAATCTCATTCGTCAGGACATGCAAAACGGTAACGGTGTAGGCGTCATTGATCCACATGGAGACTTGATAGACCGTATTCTGGAGCATGTGCCGGAGAACCGATTCGATGACGTGATGCTATTTGACCCAGCGGCGACCAACTATCCTATCGGATTCAACATCCTCTCAGCTCATTCAGAAATCGAGAAAAACATTTTGGCTTCCGATCTCGGGGCGGTCTTCCGTCGACTTTCTACCAGCTGGGGAGATCAAATGACCTCGGTTCTGGGAAATGCGATTTTGGCATTTCTTGAAAGCAGTCAGGGTGGCACCCTCCTCGACTTGCGTCGTTTTCTCATTGAGCCCGAATTTCGAACTACCTTTTTGAAGACTGTCCAGGATCCAGAGGTCATCTATTTCTGGCAAAACGAGTTCCCGATCCTTTCCGGGAAGCCGCAAGCGTCGATTCTTACTCGTCTGGATACCTTCTTGCGGCCGAAAATCATCCGCAACATCGTCTCGCAGAAGGAGAACCGCATAAACTTCGACGAAATTTTAAATCAGGGCAAGATCGTGCTCGTAAAGCTGTCGCAGGGACTCATCGGAGAGGAAAACTCTTACCTGCTCGGCGCTTTTATTGTCTCCAAGGTCCATCAAGTCGTGATGGGCCGCCAAGAGTTGGGAGAAAAGGATCGCCGGGACTTTTATCTCTACATCGATGAATTTCAAAATTTCATCACGCCTTCCATGGCGGCAGTGCTCTCCGGCGCCCGGAAGTACCATCTCGGTTTGATCCTCTCGCACCAGGACCTCGAACAGCTCTGGAAGCGCGACAGCGAGGTGGCAAATTCCGTCATTTCCAATCCGGGCACACGGGTGTGTTTCCGGCTTGGCGACTTCGACGCGAGAAAACTGGAACAGGGATTCTCTTCATTTACGGCCGCCGACCTTCAAAACCTAAGCGTCGGAGAAGCGATCTGTAGGATCGACCGCAGCGATTATGATTTTAATCTTCACGCGCTTCCAGTGCCAGATATTGATTCTGACCTTGCCCGCCAACGTCGAGGCCTGCTGACGGTCCTATCACGTGAGAAATATGCTCGTCAGCGCAAGGAAGTGGAGGCCGAGTTTTCGATGGCAGAGCCGAAAGCAGAGACACCCCCATCGATGCCAAGAAAGTTTGTCGGCGACAGGCAAGACAAGCCGCAAGATGCGGCAAAACAGGAGTCGAGAAATGCTAAAAAGTCATCGCGAACTCTTCCGGCTTCTCAGCAGCCAGCACCGCACGGGCGTGGTGGCCAACAGCATAAGTACCTCCAGAGCCTGATTAAACGCATGGGCGAGTCGAAGGGATATCAGGTAACCATTGAGAAGCAGATTCTGGGCGGGCTCGGCAGCGTCGACGTGGCTTTAGAAAAGGACGAGACGGCTATCGCGTGTGAGATTTGTATAACTACTACCGTTGAGCATGAGCTTGAGAATATTCAGAAGTGCTTCGCGGCCGGCTTTCAGCGCATCATCGCTGTTGCGTCGGAACAAAAGACGCTCAACGCAATGAAAGTGCTCGTCGTTGATATCTTGAGCGAAGAACAAATTCGGAGATTGACGCTATGTCATCCTGAAGAAGTTCTTCCCTTCCTCGAAGGCCTGGAAGCTGAAGCGGCAGGGAAAGATATACGAACGAAAGGCTACAAAGTCAGAGTTAATTATCGAGCGACCAATGCGGCGGAGGTAAAGACGCGAAAGCAAGCAATCGCGAAGACGATTGTGCAAGCAATGAAAAGATTACAATCGACGAGGTCCTAAGACTTCGCCCATCATAAGGTAAGAAAAGGGAGGCATAAGCAGTATGAGAGTCTTGGGTGAAATCATTGCCGCAGCCGCCGTGACATTATCCATCACAAGCTGCGCTGATATTCAGTCTTTCCAGGCCAAACCACGGAATCTCTGTCTCGGCGATGCTGTGTCTGTGACTTGGGACGCCACAGGAAATGTTGTTCTTGCCGCTACTCCTCATTTACCCAATGAAGGGCACAAATCTCCTTCGGGTTCAGAACAATTCAATCCAACTCTCGATACACGGTTTACGTTAATAGTTAACAGCCTTTTCTCGTCGAAAACGGCGGAGGCCGACGTTGCCGTTATCCCTCCCGCGTTGGAGTTTGGTGGGCTAGCAACATGTTCGTTTTCGGATCACTCAATCATCGTATCGGTTTCACTTACCGACTCGCAGGTCGCGCCCACGCTAAAGGTTCAGTCCGTGACGAATATGAACCGGCGGCAGGTGGAAATAACCAAGGGCAACATACAGGCAACGGTATCGGCGGGAGAGTCTGTATCCGAATTCGCGAATCAACAAGTTACGGGCGTCTGGAGGCTCAGCTTTCCATTACTCAATAATGAGACTTGCGATGAGGCGCTTCAATCGATCACAAGTCGACTAACGTTCAAGATCGCATTTTCCTGTGGAGAATAAAACTTATGGCTCCGCTCGATCAGATTGACACGATTGTCATAGTGATGATGGAAAACCGTTCTTTCGATCACGTTCTCGGATATCTCCAGCTGCCGAGGTTTGGAGGACGCACTGACATTGATGGGCTTTTGAATGCTGATTCTGATCCAAAGTTTGCCAACGAATACGATCACCAGATTTACCGTCCATTTCCAATATCTGACGGACCGCTGTTGCATGATCTACCCCATGGACGTGCTGAGGTCCGAACTGAGCTTGCCTTTACTGGCAACATCGCCACCATGAGCGGCTTTGTCCAAGCCTATGTCGACGCTACCCACAGCGTTGTAAATCAGCCGCCCCCCATGGGGTACTGCGCGGCTGATTCCGTACCCATGACTAATTTTCTAGCGAGAAACTACCTCGTCTGTGACCATTGGTTTGCTCCACTGCCTGCCGATACGCAGCCAAACCGAGCAATGGCCTATACCGGCTCGTCACTTATTGACGACACCAAAGGACGGCTCATCCCCTACCGGAACCTTGTGTTTGACTGGCTGACTCAACACAATGTCCACTGGCGCGTTTATCACTCCGGCCTGTCGTTTTTTCTTTTATTCGGACTTGTGGATGAACCTTTAGGAGATAACTTTCGAAGCATTCTACGGTTTGCCGGCGACCTGCACGATGCAACTGACAACGTACCTGAGGTCATTTTTGTCGAACCAGAATACAACGACTCGCCAGTTCACTTTGGATTCCAGCCCAATGACAATCACCCTCCTCTGCCGATTGGGCCAGGTGAGGAATTTTTACGACAAATCTACACGGCGGTAACGAAGAGCCCCCGTTGGCCTCGAACCATGCTTATTGTGACCTATGATGAGCATGGTGGATTTTTTGATCACGTCCCGCCATTACCAGTTAAAATGCCAGTGCCTTCAGGAGCTACATATCAAGAGGCCTTTGCAACCACCGGAGTTCGAGTACCGGCGATTATTATCTCTCCGTTTGTACAGAGCGGCACGTCGTACAATGGCCCCCTCGATCATACTTCGATCCTGCAGCTATTGGCCGAGAAGTTTACAGCGGATCCAAAGAAATATTCAGATGACGTCACCCGCCGCCGGGACCAGGGCATTGGTAGTCTTTCGGCAGTCCTCCAACAGTCGGCACGTCAAGATGTTCCGGTTGCACCTAGTACTTCAATTACAGTTCCACAAGTACTTTTAACAACGCAACCCTTCTTAAACGAAAACCAAAAGGCATTTAAAGTCGCCGGTGAACAACTTTTGGCGCATGACCGAGTACAAGCCTTGGTCAAGTTTCCTCAACTTGTTCATCTGCAACTTGCCTCCGATTCTGGGAACGAGCCTAAGAACGTAATATCAGGGGCAGCCACGGCAAAGCAGAAGAAACCTCAGCGAAAAAAGAGGAAACCATCGTAGGACGGCTAACATACGATTCCGGCTAAAACTTCGCTACTACCAAGGAAAGGCCATGCGGAATGCGCTTCGGAAGATATCACTTGACGCGTCTTATGCGCCAAGCGTATAGGATATAGCTCTAATCCTCCTATTAGGGATCGCCCTATGGAAGGCTAGTTCAATGGCTTTGCCTCAAATCTCATCGGATGGCCGTGGCGCCTCGGCTCGGATCTTCTCATCCCTTCTGTCATCAATTCAGCATCGGCAGTTGCTTTCTTTCGGGTTACTTCGCGACCATAGGACGTAGAGGATTGCGTTACTTCCAATCAAAGGAGGAGGACATATGGCGGAACAAATTCGGTCAGCCGAGCTTCTAGTGAAAACTGCTCTCGCGACCCCGGGAGTCTTAGATGAACTAAAGACAAAACCAGAGGAAACGCTAAAAAAGCTGGAAACACAAGTCATTCAACAGCTTCCGCGGGCTTTTGAACAGGACAGGTTAATATATCGGATGGTCGTCGGGTCCCTGGGCATCGTAGTTATTGCGGTAGTCTTCGGAACGATTTACCTGACGGTCAAGTCCGCGAGTCCGACTGTACAGATTCCGGATATTTTGACAGCGCTCGGGTCAGCCGCAATAGGAGCCTTGGCCGGAATCCTTGCGCCCTCGCCCGCCAAATAGTTGCGCTTTCCTCCGGCCGGCGACACTTACACTCGCTTCATGTAGCCTCGCTAGTTGCGGGCATGGCATCAGCTGAGCAGTTATGCATGCGACGTAAGCATGATTACCTATTTCGGGCCGAGAGCATCGGGTGCGTACTCAGATGCTTCACCCAACGGATTTCCTTCAAGGAGACAACATGAAGACTTGTCTTCTCTCAACAGTCCTATCGCTGATTGCAGCCGTCTCGATGCCCGCGTGCGTTAAGGGTCCGTCATCAGGTCTCCGAACAGCTTCGACTGGAGTTTTTGGTTATGCAGACGTTCATAACCATCAATTCGCCTATCTAGGTTTTGGCGGTCTGGCGGTGGTCGGAACCGCGTTCAGTCCGGATGACTCGATCGCGACTTCGCTCGCGCCCGACACTCCGGTGCACGGTTTATGGCATCTTGGCGATCCGATTTCGCTCTTCGACGGTCCGCGGCCCGGCATGATCGGTAATGGCGGGTATCCCGATTTCCAAGGCTGGCCGAACTGGTCGTCAATAGATCACCAGCAGGTCTATTATGAATGGCTGAAGCGAGCATACGATGGCGGCTTACGATTGCTGTCGGTCTTAGCGGTAAGCAATACCGTTTTATGTGAGTTGCTACAGGAAAAAAAGGGACAAAAAGTTTTTCCTTCCTGTAGTGACATGGAAGCGGTAGATCGGCAAATTCAAGCTGCGGTCGATCTCGAAGCTTACATCGATAAAAAAGATGGTGGCGCCGGCAAAGGCTGGTACAGGATTGCGCGGTCCTCCCGCGAAGCCCGGTCGATTCTAAATGAAGGAAAGCTCGTCGTTGTCCTGGGAATAGAGGTGTCGGACCTTTTCGATTGCATGAACCAAAACTGCACCGAGGCTGACGTTGATCGAAAACTCCATGCTTATCATGAAAAAGGTGTCAGGCAGGTTCTCGCGGTTCATGAATTCAACAACGCGTTCAGTGGCGCGGCAATTTTCCTAAATGCTCTGAACTTCGGGAACTTCAAGGCAACAAAGAAATACTTCGAAGCTGAGGACTGCAGCGGCGACGGCTTCAGCTACAAGTTCAAACCCACACTGGGCGATATGTTTTTAAAGTTCTATACGGGCACTGACATCTGGAATGATGCACCGCATTACCCGGGCAGAGCGGATTGCAACCGATTAGGACTGACACCACTCGGGAAATATCTCATCGGCAGAATGATGGACAAGCACATGATTGTCGATGTCGATCACATGTCAAACAAAGCAACGAACGAGACACTAACCATCGCCGAGGAGCGACGCTATCCAGTAATTTCCAGTCACAGCACGTTTTTGGCAACAGCAAGAAAGACAAAAAAGGACAACCAGCAATCCGAGTTTCATAAAACAGATGCGCAGCTTAAAAGAATTCGCGATCTCGGTGGTCTGATCGCGCCGATCCTTCAAACCTTTAAACGCAAACAAACAGTTCAGAGCAGCAAAATCAAACTTGACTGTGATTATTGCTCAAAGGAATGGGCGCAGCGCTATTTGCATGCCGTAGAATTAATGAAAGATGGAACAAACCAAGTCCCGGCAGTCGCGCTAGGCTCTGATTTTAACGGCATGATTCATCATGTAAGCCCACGGTTTTTTCAGGCGCAGAGCAACCAGAAAAATCCAGTTATATATCCATTCAAAGGTCACGGAGAATACAATGTCCTCTTTACGCAGGACAAAACCGGCGATCGACTATGGGACTTTAATACCGACGGTCTCGCGCATGCTGGAATGATGCCCGATTTCATACAAGACCTGACAAATATCGGCTTAACTGACTCGGATCTAGCCCCCCTCTTTCATTCAGCTGAAGCGTACGTCCAAATGTGGGAAAAAATTGACAGCAAAGGTATGTTAAGAGTCGAGCAATAACGAAGGTTTTCAACTATCACTTCAACCGGCAGAATCTTGTACGGCTCACTCATCGTCCCTTCCGCTAGTTTTGCCATGCCCACAACGATGTTGGTGTCGGTTTCTTTACTGATTCCTGCGCTCCGGCACTCAGGTCAGGAATGAATGTTAGGCCGGTCAGCTTCTCGATTTTTTCGATGTTGACCAAGTTCGCTTTCAAGTGGGCGTCGAAGTTCGTTGGCTGCTTTGCCTCGTGCGGCACCAAGACGGAGAGCGCTTCCAGTATCCCATCGTCGTTCTCGTGCAATAGGATTTTATAGAAGTGCGTGGCAATGCCGACACGACCTGTGGGCGTCATGAATTGTGTCAGTGACAAAGGATCGGGTAGACCGTCACCGTCCCGGTCAAACACGCTTCCCGTAATGATATAAAGAATCTTTCTCGATTTCGTCCAATTCCTTACCAGAGCCTCGAAGTGCGCCCACAAGTGTTGATTGAATGGGCTGAACTGGGGGGCCATGTTCGAGAGATAAAATGTATACGCCTGAGCTTGCGGACTACGGAGCATATCAGCGTTCGGCGCTAAGTGTCCCCTGTCAAATAACGTGACTTTTTCATCGCGGTTCTTTTGATAATCGTCACAGGTTGAGCTCTCGTCGTCGGCTACTCTTGGGTCAGTTCGAAAACTATTTTTTCGCCGTGCTTTTACAAGGTCCTGTGCGGTAAGTCGATAACCCACCCATGCCGGCACGCGCCGCTCTCGGTCATACGAAATAATAAACTCTCGTTGGTGGAGGAGATGTGTGTGCCCTGGCAACCCCCATGGAAAGTGTAGCTTCTCGGCGTGAATCCGAGCACTTTCCGAGACTGGCAACTTTTTGTCAAAGGTCTCTAAGTCGGCTTTCGAGACTTGATTGAACTTGCAAATTTCTGCTGCAAGAGGCAGCGGAAGAAGTGATACAGCGAGGACGAGAACTGGAAAGTAAAAGCTACTTCGCAATCTCATCTGTTTTGCCACCCTCCACAACGGTCCAGCGCAACTCATAACCGCACGAAGCACATACCGCCGAGATGTTAGTCTTTGGCGTATCCTCCACTTCGGGCACGACGACGCCGAGGTAATCGCCACAGCGCGGACATGTTCGGGCAAGATATTTAGCCATTGACTTTGCTAGTCAGCTCCCCTCGTAAGGTGCAGTTAAAATCATGGAGCGCATTGTCTCACCGTGAAATGCCTACTGTCAATTGAGAAGATAGGCAGTAGCGCATTTGCGTTCCTAAACGTTACAGAAAGGGGCATTAGGTATCCAATTTTGTCACTCCGTCGTCGGCCGGGAATCGATAATTCAAGAGCTTAGGTCGGGGCATGCTGATTGCTTTAACTTTAAGTAGTCACGATGCGCGGCAAGCTAGAACAAACATCACCCTGTCAATCATGCGGACGCCAACATCCGACTGCATTCGTTTCGTTAAAACAGACTACCGGCGCCGTAATAGCTCGCTACGAGTCCTGTCTCAATGCATATCTTTGCCCATATTGCCTCAACTTTCATTTCTGGCGGATCACGCGGCATAATCTGTTACTTGGATGGTGGAGTCCGTTTTCTGCTTTTCTAACCGTGATTTATACCGTCGAAAACATGATGTCTTATATTCGTTTTAGAACAAGCGTCAGTCACTTGGGAGGAAGATAACCATGTGGAAATATCTTGTCCCGCTTGGCTTCATACTTTTCCTGTTTGTAATCGACAAGGCAGAGGCGCAGGTGCCTTGCCCATATCAGAACAACACTGAAGAATGGCGGGCCTGTAACAATGCCTATGTAACAACCTGTGGCTCGATGTGGATGGGCTCAGTCCAGCGTAGGGCGTGTGATGCCACTTTCGTCCAGCGATATCAGGCAGCGCAATCCGTACCGTCGAAAGTTGCTCCCATCACGCCGTATCAATGCCCTAATTCACACCCGATCAAAGGAAATTTCACGACCTACAGCGGGGAGAGGTGCATCTATCATGTGCCGGGTGGTCAGTTCTACAGCAGAACAAAACCGGAAGCCTGCTACGTTACACCTGCTGACGCTGTAGCTGATGGCTGTAGGGCCTCATTAAGATAGTTCGAATGAGACTTAACGGTTGGCAGAGGCTGTGGGTGTTCATGTCAGCCCTTTGGCTGATGCTAGTTTTGTTTGCAACTTGGCTAGACTTTCCTACTCATGTAGACGAACCGATTGCTTTAACTCTGAATGCTTTCAAAGACCCTGATTTCCTGAAGCTCGATACCAGCGAGCAGGATATCGTTCTCTCCACGTTAAAGGAGAAATGGCGAGCCTCCCCTGGTTTTACTACCGCACTTTACTCAGCACGTATCCAAAAAATACGGCAGGGCATCGCTTGGTGGTTTTACCCATCAGTCGTTCTCTACGCGATAGGATGGGCAATCGCATGGGTACGACGGGGTTTTCGATGAAGCTGCTAGCCGCTCTCGTAGGTGTGCTGGTATTCCTTAGCACTGCTCATGCCCAGTTGAAAAACGAGTATCTGTATGGACGGGTCGCAATGTTCCACAGAGACCTTTCAGTTTGTCTTGCTACGTCCCTCGACGGTCTTCGTTTCCTCTCCCATTTCATCAGGGTCATCGGATCTATTCCTAGCCGCTTGGCCATGGCTCTCTGGGAAAGGCGTAGGAGCTTCCGTCCGATTAAGCTTTTCCGACAATGCCTCGGCCGGCGGAAACGGATTATAGGCAAGGAATTTTACTATTCTTGGCATATAGCGGGCTGGCGGGGCGGTTTCATTTTTCTCCCAGTTAAAGACTGTACCCTGATGGACCCCCAGTTTTTGCGCTGCTTCTCGCTGAAAAAGACCTAATGCGAGCCGGCGCGTTCTCATATGATCGCCTAAGGTCTTGAGTTCCTTGGGATAAGCGAAATCGTTGGGTTTTTCGGCACTTAGATGCAGATGGCAAAAAGGCAACGCGGGGATGCCCGTGCGGCTTTTTCACCGATCCGCAGAAAGAATGCGGCTGCACGCCGATGCAGATCCAGCGCTACCGCTCGCGCGTGTCCGGCCCGCTGCTCGATCGCATCGACATCCAGGTCGAGGTCCCGGCGCTGCGTTATCAGGAGCTCGCGAGCAAAGACGCAGGAGAGACTTCGGCGAACATTCGCGAGAGGGTCAACCGCGCGCGGCAGGTCCAGCTCGTGCGCTTTCAGAAAAAGGGCATCCACGCCAACGCGCAGATGAGCACGCGCGACATCAAAAAATACTGCGCGGTCAAGCCGGAAGCGGAAAAGCTGCTTGAAGTCGCGATCAACCGACTGGGCTTGAGCGCGCGCGCTTATAGCCGCGTGCTGAAAGTCGCGCGCACGATCGCCGATCTCGACGGCGCTGAAGACATCCAGCCCGCGCACGTTTCCGAAGCGATTCAGTACCGCAGCCTCGATCGCAGCTTGTAGGCCGTCTGGAGTCGCCGTTTCACACGCTCGAAATGGCGTCGTTTGTTTCCAAAGCCGGCAGCCCTAACCCACAATCACGGAGGCTCACCACCATCTAGTAAAATCCGGTGAAAGGCATACACTCTATCGCCGGTTTGTGAACGCCATGCTGAACCGACTCGCCATGTCTATCGCATCTCATGGTTTTCGCGCACGGCTTTTCTGCGCCGCGCTAAGCGCTTTCGCCGTCGAGTGGGCCGTATCGATTGGCGCAGAAGAATGCATAGTTTTGGACGACTTCTCGAACTCTACGCCGGGGGAATTTCCTAAAGGCTGGGTACCGCGCGATAAATCCGGAACGGGCGTTTACACCGTCCAAAAGGAAGACGGCAAGCTCTTCATCCATGCGCATGCGGAGGGTCCGAAGTCGAAAGGCAACGGCGTCGAGGCGGATCGGCCGTCAAGCTGGAATATCGAGAAATACCCGATCCTCCGGTGGCGCTGGCGCCCACAGATATTTCCCCGCGGAGCCGAAGAGCACAAAGGCAAAGAGGACAGTGCGCTCGGCGTTTACATCGGCTTCTGCCCTCCCGAGGATAAGGCTTTCTGCGAGCGGTCCGTCAAAGGGCAGCTCGGTTGGTCGGATAGCCTGTCGATAACGAAGATGTTTTTCTCCAAAGGCATCGGCTCGTTGAAGTACATCTGGAGCGAGCGGCTACCGAAAGACTTGGAATTCGAGCGCGCACGCAAAACCGTCAAAGTCCTGCAGAGCGGTCGGCCGTCGAACCCCGGCCAATGGGTCGAGGAGCGGGTCGATCTCGCCGCCGACTACCGCAAGTATTTCGGCGGCGGAAAGCTACTGAATCCCATCGGAATCGCGATACTGACCGACGCCGACGATACGCAGTCGTCGGCCGAGGGCGATTACGCGGACTTCCGCATCTGCAGCGATTAACTATGTTTAGGGTGATATGAGTCCGGACGGTATCTTGCAGAAATTATAGATTTCACTAGAATTTATTGGGAGAGAAACGTGGCTTCATACACCATCTTATGAGCCGAACAAAGCTACGTGGGGCGGTGGTTGGGTACGGTTTTATCTCGTCTGCAGGCCACATTCCCGCCTATCTCAAGCGCAGCCAGGAAGTCGGCGACGTCGAAATCGTGGCGCTGGCCGACGTCTCCCCCGAGCGGCGCAAGCTCGCCCAACAGACGCTACCCGGCGCCCGAATATACGGCGACTATGAGGCCCTTGTGCGCGCCGAGGCGTCGAACCTGGATTTCCTCGACATTGCGACTCCGCCTTTGTATCACGCGGCGATCGCCGACGCGGCGCTCAGCGCCGGCTTGCACGTCCTCTGCGAAAAGCCGCTGACATTTACCGTCGAGGAGGCGCGGCTGCTGCTCAACCACGCCAAAAGCACCGAGCGCGTGCTCTACCCGTGTCACAACTACAAGCACGCACCGATGATCAAGAAAATCCGTGAGATCGTCCGCTCAGGGCGCATCGGCAAGGTGCGCTCCGTGACGCTCAATACCTACCGCGACACGCACGCCAAAGGCGTCGCGGAGTGGAACTCCGACTGGCGCCGCTACCGGCGCTACAGCGGCGGGGGTATCGGCGTCGATCACGGAAGCCACAGCTTTTATCTCGCCTTCGAGTGGCTCGGCTCGTACCCGACAGCCGTTACCGCGAAGGTGAGCAACCTGCAGCCCGGCCGGTACGACACCGAGGACGACTTCGCGGCGATCGTGACCTTCCCGACCGGCCTCGCCCACTTGCATCTCACCTGGACGGCTGGAACGCGCCGGCTCGTCTACACCCTGCACGGCGAAGCCGGCGTGATTACGATGCACGACGACCATCTCGCCATCGAGACGGCGGACGGCGCCGTCGAGAGGCTTACGATGCCGCTGCATTTCGCCGACTCGAGCCATGCGAGCTGGTTCAATTCGCTCTTCGACGATTTTCGCGAAGCGATCGAGTGCGGCGATTTCGCCGGAAAAGAGGCCGAGCAAGCCGTGCTCTGCGTGCAAGTGATCGACACCGCGTATCGCTCGGCGCGCGAGGAATCGCGCGAGCTGCCGATCACCGATTAGGCGACAATTGCCGCCTGCGCCTTCGACATGGCGATGAATGACCGGGGCGGACGGGCTTAGGGAGCGGAAGATGAATGCGGATGGCAAATACGCCTTGACTCTCACTCTGCTTATTTTATCGATCGCCGCGGCTTATATCCTAAGGCTCGTTGTCAAGGGTCGCGCCCGTTTCGAGCGCACCGATCGGCAAGGCGGGAGCTGGCTGCTCGGCAAAGGTGTCATGGAGCTGGGCTACTGGGGATTTCTGCCCGCCGCACAGTTCCTCGCTTCCATGCAAATCAGCCCCAATCAGGTCTCGTGGGCCTCGCTCGCGTTCGGCTTCGCGGCGGGCGCTTGTTTGAGCGTCGGCCATTTCGGCTTCGCCGCGGTGTGCGCGGCGCTCTCCAGCGCGCTCGATTGCCTCGACGGCATGGTCGCGCGAATCACTAAGGCCAATTCGGACGCTGGGGAGCTGCTCGACGCGACCGTCGACCGCTATGCCGAATTTTTCTTTCTCGCCGGCCTCATCGTTTATTATCGCGCCCATCCCGCGCTGCAGCTGCTAGCGCTGTTCGCGCTCCTCGGGAGCTTTATGGTGAGCTATTCGAGCGCGAAGGCGGAAGCGATGAATATCGAACCGCCGAGGGGCAACATGCGACGGCCGGAACGCGCCGTCTATCTTGATGGCGGCGCCATGCTGTCGGCGATCACAATACCTTGGCTGGAAGCGCCGCCCGCCGGCGCCGTCCCCATTGGATATCCGATGCTCGTAGCTCTCGCCATCGTCGCGGTCGCTGCGAATATCTCCGCGGTCGCTCGATTGTGGTCGATCGCGCGAGCGCTGCGCGCGCGGGAGGAGCCACGCGCTAAAACGCTGGAGGAACCGACGATCGTCGAAGCGGTGGAGCCTCGCCGCTCCGCCGGTATGGAGCACTCGCGATGAAACGACGGCTTCCGCCGCCGCCGCTGCTGGTGTCGCTCAGGCGCTCGCAGGTCGCGTCGCTCACGGCGACTCTCGTCGATTTCAGCTCGATGGTTTTCTTGGCCGAAGTCGCCCGCGTCTGGTACGTCGCGGCCACGGCGAGCGGCGCGTTCATCGGCGCCGTCGTCAACTTCCTTCTCGGGCGACATTGGACCTTTACGGCGGAGCACGAGGCCCTTCACGGACAGGTCGTCCGCTACGCCGTGGTCTCAGCGGTCAGTCTCGCGCTCAACACTGCGGGCGTGTACTTGCTGACCGATTACGTTCATCTGCACTACGCGCTCTCGCGCCTCATCGTTGCGATATCAGTGGGCCTTCTGTTCAATTTTCCCCTGCATCGGCACTTCGTCTTTAACCGTCAAACCTACGCCTGACGATACTGTGGGCCACCAGCAGCCGAAGAATCAAAAGCCGCATATTCAAACTCCGATTCCGGGACCGAAAAGTCGCGCGCTGCGCGCGCGCGAAGACGCGCATCTCGCGCCGGGATTGCAAGGGTTCGCGCTTTACTCAGGCATCGCGGTCAAAGAGGCGCGCGGCAGCGCCGTCACGGACGCCGACGGCAACACGCTGCTCGATCTCATCGGCGGCATCGGAGTCAACGCTCTCGGCCACAGCCATCCCGAATACGTCAAAGCGGTGCAGGCGCAAGTCGAGCAAGCCTCGGTCGGAAGCTTCACGAGCGCGGCGCGCG
Organism: Pseudomonadota bacterium; assembly: GCA_021324155.1. Lineage (GTDB taxonomy): Bacteria > Desulfobacterota > Binatia > UBA9968 > UBA9968 > JAJPJQ01. Next base: position 31,645 of record JAJPJQ010000052.1, on the reverse strand, counting down.
TCGAGCTCTTCGAGCGCCTCGCCGCGCACCCTCCCGCGGCCGCGCTGCACCGCGCGCAGCTCTATTCGAGTGGAGCCGAGGCGGTCGAGTCGGCGCTGCGGCTCGCGAAATCATACACAGGCAAATTCGAGTTCGTGAGCTTCAGCGGCGGTTTTCACGGAAAAACGATGGGCGTTCTCTCGCTGATGGGATCGGACTTCAAGAACGGTTACGGACCGATGGTTCCCGGCGTGCACATCGCCCCCTACGGCGATTGCTACCGCTGCCCGCTGAAGCTGAAATATCCTTCCTGCGGGCTCGCCTGCGTCGAGGCGACCCGCGCGCAAGTGAAGCAGAACAGCTCCGGCGCCGTCGCCGCATTCCTGATCGAGCCGATGCAGGGCACCGCCGGGAACGTCATCCCGCCGGCGGAATACCTACCAGCGATCAAGGAGGTCGCACGCGACTTCGGCGCCCTGCTCATCGCGGACGAGATGATCACCGGATTCGGCCGCACCGGGAAATTCTGGGCTACCGACCACACCGGCGTCGAGCCCGATATCGTCGCCATCGGCAAGCAGTTCGGCGGCGGCTTGCCCATAAGCGGAATTATTTCGACGGACGAGATCGTGCAGGCGAAACCGTGGTCCAATCCCTCTGGCTCCTCGTCGAGCTACGGCGGCAATCCATTAGCTGCAGCGGCGGCCGCCGCCGCGCTCAGGATCATCGATGACGAGGATCTGGTCGAGAACTCGCGCCGGGTCGGCACGCATTTTTTAGAATTGCTATCGAACTGGACCGAGCGCTACCCCTTCGTCGGAGACGTGCGCGGCGCCGGGCTTTTCATCGGTATCGACCTTGTCCGCGACAAACAGAGCAAGGAGCCGCTCGGGCAACAAACCTGCCGCCGCATCTTCGACGAATGTCTCCGCCGGGGTCTCCTCACGATGGCCTACGCGCCGCGCTTTCGCATTCAGCCCGCGCTCACCATCGACAAAGAAACTGTCGACACTGCGGCGGGCATCCTCACGGAAGTGTTCGATCTAATCGCGGCGGAAGGGTGCTGGAAATAAGACGGTTTTAGACTGACCTTCGCTCTTCGCCCGATTTGAGCAATCATTATCCGACAATGTTAAAACATTGGCGTGAGGCAGCTTGCTGCAGTTGCCATTCGCGTCTCGGATTACACCATTTAATAACACTCTATTCCTGATCGCTTTCGCCAGGGATGGACCGTCGCCTCCGCCGCTGTAGTCCCGGGTAATCTCCGAAGGAACTTACGGCCAAACATCGCCGTAATTCATGGCGACCATTCGGCTTCGGAAGTGACGGCGTATCCCTGCGTCTCTGTGGGGTATGTTGAGTTTCTGCAGAAACAAACCGTCTCAAATCTGCAACGGCTTGCTCACCATAATTTTGCGGAGTTTTTCTCCCACAGTGTCGCCAACATCGGGCCGGGTATCCGCGCCGAGTGCCTGCACGACACGGTTCATGTAGCAGAAAAAGCCCGCAATGTGCGCCGCGTCGAGGATCGCACGGTCCGGGAAACCGGCTGCGCGCAGCCGCGCGATGTCGTCCGAGCTAATTCGCCTCGCATCGCGCGTCACATTTTCGGCGAAGGACAACAGCTCCATGATCTCGGGTGTAACCGCAGCTTTGCGATAGTCTTTCATCAGCGCATCGGCCAGTTCAGCGTCGTTCAGCTCTTGACGGAGAAACTCTCCGTTGGACTCCGTTCAATAGAAGCAGTTGTTCACCCTGGACGAGACGATCGCGACCATCTTCCGCTCCGCGCGGCTGAGCGGCGACGGCCCTTCCATCAGCGTGCGGAACAATGGCCCCAGCGTGACCAGAAGTCTCGGGTGCAGGCTGGATACTTTGACGATGTTCGGTACCCGTCCCTGCGTCCAGCGCATCACCCGGTAAACCCACGCAAGCAAGCCCCGCGCTTCGCTCTCCTCGAACGTTTTAATCCAAGCCATTTTACAACCCTCCTTTCGGATGCTCGTACGAATAAGACCTAGCACGCGCCGAACCGTCCGCAAGCGGTGTGAAAGAATGATTTAAGAGATAACCAGCGGACGGCGTGAAGGCGAAAGAAGGTCGCTGCTATTTCGCAAGCATCTCTTGGTCTGGAGCGGCGGACGGCGCAACGCATCGATCACAGCGCCGGAATCGCTGCAATTACACGCTTCCACAGGTATTTGACAGGCCATGTTAAGCGCGGTAGGTGATTTCCGGGAGACGCTGCGATGGGATTATTGGACGGCAAAGTCGTTATCGTGACCGGCGGAGGGCACGGCATCGGCAAAGCTTATTGCCTGGGCATCGCGCGCGAAGGCGGGTCCGCCGTTGTCGGCGACATCGACGGCCGAGCGGCGGAAGGGGTCGCCAAGGCGATTCAGGACAGCGGCGGCAAGGCGCTCGCCACTACATTGGATGTATCGAATTTCGCCAGCTGCCAGGAGATGGCGCAGAAAACGCTCGACGCTTACGGCAAGATCGACGGCCTGATCAACAACGCGGCGGTCTTCATGAGCGTGCCGGCGGAAAAGGGAAGCTGGCAGGACATCACCGAGGAAGCGTGGGATCGAATGTTCGCCGTCAACGTCAAGGGCCTGTGGCTGGCGAGCCGCGCGATCGTGCCGGCAATGCAGCGGCACAAGCAAGGCAGCGTGGTCAATATTTCCTCCAATATGGCGTTCAACGGCGGCTTGACAATGATGCACTACGTGACTTCCAAAGCCGCGGTCGTCGGCTTCAGCCGCGCGCTCGCGCGCGAGTTGGGGCCGGACAACATCCGCGTGAATACGCTCGCGCCCGGCGCGACGATGAGCGAGGAAAAAGCTACTGAAGCGGCCGTGAAGAATTACGAACGCTCCGCCTCGACGCGGATTCTCAAGCGCATTGAGCAGCCGGAAGATCTGGTCGGCACAGCGCTGTATTTGTTGTCGGACCTGAGCGCCTTCGTGACGGGCCAGACGATTCTCGTCAACGGCGGCGCGGTGCTGCACTAGGCACGGAGGCATCATGGGATGGATCGACGCCGACGCTCATGTGGTCGAAAGCCCGCGGACCTGGGATTACTTGACGCCTTCGGAGCAAAAATTCCGGCCGATGCTGTTTCATCCCGAAGACGGCAGCCAGCGGGCGCATTGGGTCATTGACGGCAAGATTCGCGGACTGTTTCGCTTCCTCAACAGCAAGGAAGATCTGCAAAAAAGATCGGCCGAGATCGGCCGCGACATCGCGACGACTATGGCGACGCGCGACCTGGCGGACGTGCACGCGCGCATCGAGCATATGGACGAGCTCGGCATCGACATCCAGGTGCTCTACCCGAGCATTTTCCTCGATCAGTGCACCGAGCGCACGGACACGGAAGTCGCGCTCTGCGGCGCGTATAACCGCTGGCTGGCGGATGTCTGGAAAACCAGCGGCGGACGGCTCCGCTGGATGGCGACGCTGCCGCTCCTCAGCATGCGGGACGCGCTCGATCAATTGCGTTTCGCGAAGGAGAACGGCGCGTGCGGCATCTTCATGCGGCCATTGGAAGGAACGCGCCAGATCAGCGATCCCTATTTTTTCCCGTTGTACGACGAAGCCCAAAAGATCGACTTGTGCATCGGGTTGCACCAGTCGAACGGCAGCGCGGCGGCCGTCGATATGATGGTCAACCCCGACGGCAGCCGGGATTTTTTCAACCAATACCGTATCTTCAATGTCGGGGCGCTGTTCCGCATCATCAACTGCGGCATCCCGAAAATGTTTCCCAAGCTGCGCTTTGGTTTCATCGAGACCGCGGCGTCGTGGGTGCCCTGGGTGATTTACGAGCTGCGCCGGCGCCTCGACAAAGTCGGGAGCCGACTGCCCGACGATCTCCTCGAGCGCTGCGGCATTTTCGTCACCTGCCAGATCGGCGACGACGTCCCCTATCTCATCAAGAGCTGCATGGGCGAAAATACCTTGATGATCGGCACCGATTACGGCCACGCCGACTCGTCGACCGAGCTGGGCGCGCTCAAGACGCTTAAGGACAGCGGCGGAATCACCGCCGGGCAGCATACGAAGATCGTCGAGGACAACCCGCGGAAATTTTACGGGCTGACGTAGACCGCGAGCGAGAGCTGATATTTTCAAAGGGACGGCGAAAGCCGTCTTTTTATTTTTTGTAGAGCTGTTTGAAGAACCCCGAAGCCTCGAGTTCCTGTACGACACTCATATCGACGAAGCTTTTAGCGTCGGCCGCCGCCGCTTTCGGCGTCCGCGGCGCCATGTCGTCGAGCAGGGTTTTGACGCCTTCGGCGCTGGGATACGGAATTTCCGGAAATGCAGCGCTGAAGGCGCGATAGGCGCGCTCTAGCCCTTCGGGATCCTTGACTTTGAGATTCTTGCCGATCAGGGCCTTGGTTTCTTCTTTGTTGGTCTTGATGAAGTGCAGCGCTTCGGCGAAAGCGCGCACGACTTTGAGGACGAGCGGCCGACGCTCCTTGACGGTCTTCTCGCGCGTCACTACCGCGTTCACGTGATAGGGAATTTTGAGCGGGCCGATGTCCGCCAAATCTCTGAATCCCATCTTCTCGGCTTCCCGCACCAGAGGCTCGCTCAACAGAGTGAATTGCGTGACGTTGCGCGATAGCGCGGCGAGGCGCTGGGGATTTTCGCCGGTGGCGATGATCTTCGTGTCCTTCTCCGGGTCGATACCGAAGCGCCTGAGCGCGAGGCGCAGCGTCATATCGGATGTCGTGCCGAGGCGATTGACGCCACCGATCTTGCCCTTCAGCTGTTCCATCGTCGTGATATCGGCGATCGACACGATATGATCGATGAACCAGGGCAGATTGGTCGAGACCATGATCGCGTCGGCGCCTGCCAGGCGCGACGTGACCAGCGTCGCGGAAGGCGCGATAATGAACTCGACTTCCCCCGTGAGCAGCGCCTGGATGGCGATCGTGCTGGCGCTGATCGCGATAACTTCGGCGCTGAGCCCGTTGTTCTTGAAGAAGCCTTTCTGATCGGCGACCCAGATCGGCGTGTTCGACGGTGAGGTTCCGGCCCACGCCATGCGCATCCGCTCCTGCGCAAGCAAAGTCCCGCCGCAGAGGAAAGCTATTAAAGCCGTGGCGATCGTTACGAGCGGCAACCGCTTCATGGATCGTCTCCAGACGCAACGCGGCACTATAGCGAAGATACGCGGATCATATCGCCGTCGTCGCTGAAACGTCAATCCGGCCTTTTGATCAATCTTTTCACCCTTGCAGGCTTTCCGCCGGCCTTGTAGATTTGCCGTCGGGCTATTGACCCGCGTTTTGGGATCACTTCGTGGCGGCGCCGTCGATTGATTGCGGCGGCAAGTCCGAAAAAGGAGGCTTTGCCATGAACGATGTTTGCAAGCGATGGGTTCTACCCTCACACGCAATACGCGTCGTGAGAAAATGTCTGCCCGCGCTTCTTCTGGCGCTGTTTTGCACGCCGCCACCCGTTGATGCGCAGGCGCTGAAAAAGGTCCCTGTGCCCTTCTCGCCTGTCGGCATAAACAGCCTGCCTTTGTTCGTGGCGCGCGAAGCGCACCTCTACGAGAAGAATGGCATCGACGTCGATGTTATATTCATCGGCGCTTCATCGGCGCTGTTTCAAGCTATGCTCTCCGGCGCTGCCGACGTCGCCGGCTCGGGCGGGCCGGCGGTCATCTCAAATGTCTTGAGAGGCGGCGACATCATTCAAGTCGCGGCCACCGTGCCGCGCTTCACGCAATCGGTCATGACAAAGGCGGAGATCGCAAAGCCGCAGGATCTCTCCGGCAAAAAAATCGGCGTGAGCCGTCTCGGCACTGTGACCCATTTTGCTCTGCAGACGGCCATGGACGTTTACGGTCTAAAAGGCGTCACTATCCTGCAAATGGGCGGGCAGCCGGAGGAGGCCGCGGGGCTCGTGAACGGTACTATTGACGCCGCCGTAGTGAGCCCGCCGTACAATTTTCAATTGAAGTCTCAGGGATTCAACGAGCTGGTTACGCCCGCCGATCTGCAAAAAGGCGGGGCCAATTTCATCACCAACGGCATCGTCGCGAAGCGCTCGGCCGTGGAAAAGAACCCCGACGGCCTGCTGCGTTTGCTCAAGAGCGTCGCACAGGCCACGAAGGTGATCGTCACGGACCGGGAATTCACAAAGAAAGTGATGAACAAATGGATGCCGGTGAAGGACGCCGTTCTAGCTGACCGGATCGCGGCGTTCGCGGCCGAGAGCTTCGCGAAAGAGCCGCTCGTTCCCGAAGCGGCGATTCGCGACATCGTCAAGGAAATGGTTCAGGCGAATTTGGTCGACGCGAAAGCCGCCGCCGCGACGCCGATGAGCGCCTACTACGACAACCGGTACGTAGAGGAATTGCGGCGCTCGGGATTCTTCAAGGAGCTTTGGAAGTAGCCGGCCGACTTCAGCCGCGCCTGGGCGCGTTCGAGTTTTCGCCGCCGGCGGCAGGTCCGTTGTGTCGGTATGCCGCTCCTCGGCTCACTCGGTCTCGCCGTACCGGCGCTTCCGACGCCAGGTAATTCCGATTCACGCCGGTCGGCGCGCGTAGCTTTCGGTCAGCATTTCCCATTGGTGCCCGTCGGGCTCGTTCCAGTAGACAATTTTGCCGCCGTGCTGCGCGTCGATTTGGAAATCGACGGGGCCGTGAACGCTGCTGCGATAGGCAATCCCCGCGGCTTTGATGCGGCCGAGAATCGCGTCGAATTCTTCCTCGCTCACGCGAAAACAAAAATGAATCAACGGAAACGGCTCCTCCCATTCGTCGAAATCGAGCGTCAGGCCGTTGTTTAGATAAACCGGGGCGAACGGGCCGACGCCCGTCTCCGACCAGGGAACTCCGAGCAGCTCGGCCAAAAGTTTCGCAGAAGCGAGCTTATCGCGCGCCGGAACCATTAAATGATCGAGATGAACCGCCATCGTGCTCTCCTGTCCGATCAAGGCATGTTCGCATCAATGTGTTGCACCGACAAGTGGCTTTCCCCCCTTGCAGGCCGTGTGCCGCGGCGATAGATTCCCGGTCATGCCGATCGCGGAATCGCTGGATCATTTCGTCGTGCCGGTCGATGATCTTGTCGTCGCCGAAGAGTTCTACGTGCGCGTCTTCGACGGGCTCGTTACAAAGCGAAACGGCTTGAATGTCCGGCAGCGCAAGCGCGGCGCCGTCCCGCACACATTCATCGAAATCGGCGGCAAGCGCATGGGCGTCTATCTCCAGAGCGATCACCGTCCCGAACCGGCCGGCGCGCGCGGGCTGCCGACCTATTCCTTCACGACGAGCGACGAAGGGCTCGAAGCGTTGGCGCAGGATCTCGACGAAATCGGCACGCGCTACGAGCGCGTCGCGAACGCGCATTCTTTCGCGACAAGCACGATCTTTTTTCACGATCCCGCCGGCAACCATTACGCGGTCTACACGCCGAAAGAGGGCGCGCGCTCGAACGGCGCGACTGGACGCATGACCGGAGTCGGCTATATCGAGCTCGAGTCGCCGTCGGTCGACGACTCCATTTCATTTTACGAGAAGGTCCTCGGCTTCGAGACGCAGAGCCGCGCGAAAAACCGGGCCACGCTTAAAATGGCGAGCGGCCAGACGCTGATCCTCACGGAGGCGCCCTTCTCGCCGAAAGGCCTCATCATGAGCCGAAAGGTGCCGGGGCCGCACATCGCCTTCTATGTTCGCGGCGCGAATTGGAAGGCCGCGCTCGCCCACTGGGAAGGGCTCGGGATCGAGAACGGCGATCGCGGCGCGGCGAAAGAGCGCACCGGCACCGAGAGCGGCACCTACATGGACGACCCGGCGGGCTACGTGATCCAGTTCATCACCGACGGCATGGAATAGACGTGAACGCGGGACAAAAGCGCGCGCGTCTGCGTGAGATGCTGGCCGGTCCAAAGGGCCAGATCGCGCCGGGAGTAACGGACGCGTTCATGGCGCGCCTTGCCCAGGACTGCGGCTACGCCGTGGCACATCTCTCGGGCAACGCGATCCATAAAAATTTCTGCCTGCCGGACCGCAATCTTTTGGATGCAGCGCAGATCGCCGCGCGGGTCGCGGAGATTTCCGCGGCGGCGGACATTCCGCTGATCGTCGACGCCGGCCCGATCTGCGTCGAGACGGCCGCGCTGGCGCGCACGGTCGCGCTCTATGAAGAGGCCGGCGCCTCGGCGCTGCGGTTCGAGGACTGCTTGAAGAACGAATACGGCGCGGATGTGCGCGAGCTCGCGATCGCGCCGAAGGAATTGGTCGTCGAGCGGATCAAGGCTGCGGTGGCTACGCGCCGCGACGATACGCTCGTTTTGATCGCCCGCTGCGATTCGCGGCCGCTGGAATCGCTCGCGCGGGTGCGCGAACGACTGAGCGCCTACGTCGAAGCCGATGCCGACGCCGTCGGCGTTCAGCTCGAGGATGTGACGGAATTTGCCGCGGTCGCGGCGGTGCCCCTGGTCACGCTGTGGCCACGCGATAAAGTGAGCGCGTTTGAATTTTTTCGTCTCGGCGTCAAGATCGCGCTCATGCCCTCGAGCCTGCCGCTCGCCGCCGCGGCTTCCATGCGCGAGCTACTGTTGGAATTGAAAGAGACCGGCACCGAGCGCCAATATTTCGCGCGGCAGAGGGAATTCGCCGCAGCGGAGAAATGGTACAAGCGGCTCGGCTCCGACAAATCGCGTTAGGAGAATTCGATGGTTAAAGAAATCGCACTGGCGCAGGCCTATCGCGTCACACCGACCGGCCTCTATCTCATCTCGACCGCGTTTGAGGGTAAGCGCAACGTGCAGTTCGCGTTTCGCGCGCTCGGCCTTACCGACGAGCCGCCACTCATCGCGATCGGGATCCAGGCCGACAACTTCAGCCGCGGCATCATCCAGAAAAGCGGCGAGTTCGTCGTCAACGTCTGCTCGGAAAAGCAGCTCTTCGCCGTCGACAAGAGCCGCTCGCTCAGCGGACGCGACGTCGAAGATAAATTCGTCGCGCTCGGGCTCGAAACGCTGCCGGCCAAACAGGTCAAGGCGCCGCTGGTCGCCGGCTGCCACGCGAACGTCGAGTGCAAGCTGGAGAAAGAGCTTGAGTTGCCGGGACTCCATCTCTTTGTCGGGCGCGTGGTCGCTGCGCACCAGGACGATCAACTAAAGGCGATCTCGCGGCTTGCCGGCAAGAACTTTCGCATGGAGCCGATTTAAAGCGAGGCAAACTTGATGCAGCGCCGCGCGATCTTATTAATGCTCTTCGCGCTCGCAGTTTTATTCGCGCGCATTCTTCCGGCTGCAACGTCGGAAGAGACGCTTGCGCAAATCAATAAGCTGCCGCTGGCCGAGCGCCAGGCCGCGCTCGTGCGCGGGGCGAAGAACGAGCGCAGCGTCGTGTGGTACGCGCCGATAAACCGCGAGAACCTGCGCCAGTTCACGACCGCGTTCGAGGCGGAATACCCCTTCCTCAAGGTTGACATCCTGACCGGCGGGCCGCAGACGCTGCTAAACCGCATCCTCACAGAGACGCGCGCGGGAAAATACAATTTCGACACCATGAACGTGCGCAGCTCTGCGCTTTACACGCTGAAAAAAGCCGGCGCGGTCATGCGCTTCGAATCGCCGAACCGCCGCGCGCTGCGCGCGGGCTTCGCGGATAAGGATGGTTACCTGAACGGTCTGTGGGCATCCCTGCTCGTCTACATGTTCAACGTAAACCAAGTGCCACGAGCGCAGGCGCCGAAATCGATCGACGATCTCCTGCAACCGAAATGGAAAGACAAGCTCGGCATGGACGAGGACGCCGACGACTGGCTCGCCGCGGTCATGGACTATTACGGCGACGCGCGCGGCAAGGAGATCGCCCGCGCGCTGGGCGCGCAGCATCTCAACATACGCAAAGGACGAACCCTCGTCGCGCAGCTTGTCGCGGCGGGTGAATTTCCGCTGCAGATCGACGGGCACCATCACGAGGCGGTCGCGCTCAAAAAAGCCGGCGCGCCTGTCGATTACGTCTTTCCCGAGCCGTTCGTCCCGGTGAAAGCCGTCTCGATGTTTGTGCTGTCATCGCATCCGCCGCATCCGCACGCCGCCGCGCTGCTGGTCGATTTCATGATCTCGAAGAAAGGCCAGGACATCGCCTACCGGCAAAATCGCTGGCCCGCTCATAAGGAGTTCGCGACCGGCAGCCCCGACGAAGTCGGCAACCGGAAGACCGTCGTTCCGGACGCGGAGAAATGGGGCGCGCGCTTCGAAGAGCTCGTGCAGCTCACCAGTCTGCTGCACAAGTAAACCCTAACGGAGGTCATATGGGTCGACGGATTCGTTTTGCGCTCCTGACGATATTTTTCGTATTTTCGCCGGCGCGATCGTATGCGCAGTCGGCGGCGGACTTGCTCCGGCAATCGGCCGCGGCCATGGGCGGCCTCAAGGCCCTGCAGGCCCTGCAAAACCAGGTGGTAGAAAGCGAGGGCAAACAGTTCGATTCGTCCTCGACGCAGCAGCCGCTCGGCCCGACACGGCAAATCAACACGTTTCACTACACACTCACGCGCCACTTGCTGCAGCCGCGCCTGCGGCTGCAATGGGAGGCGCACAGCCTGACCGGCAATCCGCCGACGCGCTGGGTCGAGACGATCAACGGCGATGTCGGCATGCTCCAGGAAGAGTCGGGGCGCCGCGTCGAGGGACAGGCGGCCAAGCCGACGCGCCTGCATCCCGGGCGGCTGGCGACGCGCATGCGCGACGAGATTAGCAATCCGCCGAAGCTGATCCTGACGGCCTTGAAAAGCAATGATCTTAAACGCATCAATGACGTCGCGTGCGACGACAAGACTTGCAACGTCGTGTCCTTCTCGCACGGTGGCGACAAGTTTCGCGTCTATCTCGAAGCGCAGAAGTGGCTGCCGGTGCAAACCGAGATTCTCGAAGACGATCCGCTCGAAGGCGACAGCAGCTACATGCTGAAGTACGCTGATTGGCGCAAAATCGACGGCGTCATGCTGCCGTTCGGCCTGCGTTATGAGCTCAACGGCCGCGCGCTGCAGGAAGAACAGGTCAAGTCGATCCGCCAGAACGTCCCCCTCACCAACGATGTCTTCCAGATTCCTCCCTCCGTCTACAATCAAAAAACCGACGCGAAGCCCATCGCGTCGCAATGGATTCTGCGCCGTGTAGCCGGCGGCGTGAGTTACGAGGACATGGGCCGGCCGGCCGTGATTCAGTGGCGCGAGCTCGCGCCCGGCGTGCACAAAATCCAGGGCAGCTCGCACGCCACGATCGTCGTCGAGATGAAAGACTATCTCGTCGCCGTGGAAGGGCCGCTTTACGAAGAGCGCACCGCGCCGGTGATCAGATCGATCAAGGAGAAATTCCCAGACAAACCGATCCGGTATATCATCCCGACGCACCACCATCTCGATCATGCCGGCGGTATCCGCGCGTTCATGGCGGAAGGCGCGATCGTCGTCGTCCCATTCAATGCGGAGTCGTTCTACCAGAAGGTCGCGCGCGCGCCGCACACGCGCCGCCCCGACAGTCTGGAGTTGAAGAAAACGGTCGTGACGATCGAGGGGTTCGGCGGCGGCGCCAAGATCATCGGCGATGGAACCCATTCCGTCGAGGTCCATCCCCTGCCGCTGCCCCACGCGGACGATCTCATCGTCGTCTATCTGCCCAAGGAAAAGCTGCTCATCGAGGCCGACCACGTGAGCCCGCGCGACGGTAAGGTGCGGCCGGGGCCGCGGCTCGACGAATTTATCCCGGCCCTCGACAAGCTCCACCTCGATGTCGCGACGATCGTCGGCATCCACGGCGACCAGGCGACGCTTGAAGCTGCGCGGGCGGCCGTCAAGAAATAGAGATTTACTTCAACCGGCGGAGGAAACCCGGTGGAATGGGGAAGAAGCGTTGCCCCAGTGCATCGAAGCTGCGGCTAGAAATTGCAGCGCCCTTCTCTCTCAAGCTCCGGAACCAGAGCCGCGTCAACCAGTTCTTGCGCCTTCAGCGCCCGCGCCGCAGGAGCCATCGATCCCGCCATCTGAACACCGAGTTCGATGCCTTCGATCTTTAGATGCGGCCGCGCCGGGATGACTTCGGTGATGTAGAGTTGATAGAGATACTCGATCTTGGGGAGGTCCAAGCCGCGCCCGCTCCTAGCGACAAACTCCAACGCCTTTGCCTTGTCTTTTCTCGCCCGCGCGATGCCTTCGCAGATCCCAGCCATGAATTTTTTCGCCTCTTCGCGGCGGGCTTTCAGAAACGAGTTCGCCACGGCATAGTCGGCGCCGCCGCCGGCGTAGATTTTCAATTGCCGGTTATCCGTGAGCTTGTTGAAGCGGCCGATCTGTCCGGATTTTTCCAGATCGAAAAGCGCCTCGGCCGTAACGATCATCGCTGCTATGTCGCCGGCAAGCAGACTCTTGACCCGATCCGAGTTGCGGCCCTCGTCGAAGGGGACCAGGGTCACATCCTTTTCGGGATCGACGCCGAGCCTTCTGAGGGCGAGTCGCGTCAACTGATCGGGCGTGCTGCCGGGCTCGCCCGTACCGATCTTCCTGCCCTTTAATTCGGCGGCGCTCCGGATCGAAGCCGCAGCGAGAAAGACGGAATAGTTGTAGCCCGTGTTGCCGATAAAAGTCATCGGCGCGCCGCCGGTGGCCATGCTGACAATGGCTTGATTCGAACTCACGACCGCGATATCGGCCGCGCCGGTTTTGAGCGCCGCGACCGACTTGTCGTTCGAGCCGGGATCGGTCCAGGCGATTTTGAGGCCGGCGCGCTCGAAGATGCCCGCGTCGCGCGCGAGATACATCGGCAGCTTGCTGATGTTCCACGGCGGATAGTATAGGACGCGGACGCTGTCGGTTTCCGCGGCGGCGGTGCCGGACAGCCACGAGAGCAGCGCGAACGCGATGAGAATCCGTTGCCGCACGGCGCGCCCTTATGGCTTGAAAGCCACGATAAAATAGGCCGGTTGAGACCTGGAGGCGAAGTCGCCTTTGCCGACCACCACGATCGGATAGGTCCCTACCGCCTTCGTCATTTGCGGCGGAACGGTCGCTTCGAGCTCGCTGGGGCTCACGAATCGGGTCTCTAATTCCTTGCCGGCCAGGGTCGCTTTGTGAAAGCGATCGAAACCGCGGCGGGCGGTAATTTTCACCTTAGCGCCCGAGCCCTGGACCACCGAGCGCGGCGCGATCTCGATTTCCTGCGGCGTCGCGCGCCACGGACGGAGAGCGGGAATCGGATTCCTGTGATCGGCATGGAAGTCGTGATCGACCACCTTGCCGCCGAGCACGACTAGTTTGACGTTTTGTGTCGCCCATATGTCTTTCAATGGATCGCCGTCGACGGCGATCAAGTCGGCGACTTTGCCGGGCTCGACGGTGCCGAAGTCTTTGTCCTTGCGGAATGTCTTGGCGACGTTGATCGTCGCGGCCTGGAGCGCCTGCATCGGCGTGAGGCCGGCTTCGACGAACATCACCAGCTCTTGATGGACGCCGAGACCCGGCAGGCCGTTGTTCGGGTCGGAGCCGGCGCGGACGATGCCACCCGCCTGAACGAAGCGCCGGATGAGATCCTCGAGCTTCCGGTAGCCCTCGCGCGCGTTGCTCAACCGCTCGGGCGGAAACTTGGCGTAGCGCTCGTATTGCCCGAGCGCCTGCTCGCGCAGCACCCCCGGCAAGTACTGGGCTTCCTTGCGATCGAGAATCGACAGCTCGCGATCCTTGAAGCGCGCGGCGCTTGGCGACAGCGGCCGGTACCAGGTGGCAATGGTCGGGGCCCAGCTCACGTTTTTCTCAACCACCGCTTTGACGATTTTGTCGAAGTTTTCCGGCTCATAGTAGTACGCGAGGTCGGCGGTGTTGATCTTGCCGGTCATGCGCCGCTCGTGGATCTCCCAGCGCTTCTTCACGTCGCCGACCGAAGTCATGCCCAATCCCCAGTGGTGCTCGACGCCGGCGAAGCCCGCTTCAGCGGCGAGAAACGCGTCGAGACAGTGGCAGGTGACAGGCAGACCCAGGCGATTGGCCTCCGCGGCGCCCGCTCTGACCGTGTCGGGAGCGACGTATTCGTTGAACTTGATGATCTCGATGCCCGCCGCTTGCTTTTTGCGCACGGCGGCGACCGCCTCGTCCGGCGTTTTAATCAGGTAGCCGCGCTCGCCGCGCAGCGCCCACTCCGGCGCCGGCCCGATCAAACGCGCGCCGGTCGACCAGATGCGCGGCCCGCGGATTTTTCCGAGATTGGTACCGGCGCGCTGTGCCAAGGTCCACTCGTCGTCGTTTTGCGTGATATCGGGACAGGTCGTGATGCCGAGGTGGAGATAGATCTCGCCCATGAAGTCGAGCAGGTGGCAGTGGCCGTCGATCAATCCGGGAAGAATTGTTTTGCCGCCGACATCGACGATGCGCGCGCCGCGCGGCACGGCGACTTCGCCGCGCTTTCCTACGGCTTTGATGCGTTCTCCTTCGACAACGATGACTGCATTTTCGAGCGGCGGACGGCCGGTCGCGTCGATCAAAGTGCCGCCCTGGATGACCAGCGGCACCGGTTTTTGGGTCTGAGCGGCCGCCGGTAAAGCGAGCGCGGTGAAAAGGACGCAGCCGAAGATTAGAGTTCTCATCCGATGGTCGATCATCTTCGTTCTCCCGTCATGAATGGGCGGAATCTATCCCGACACGGCGTTCCGGTCAAACGACGCGCAGCAGACGAGGGCTGGCAAGTTTTCCTGGACCTGCGCCGGGATCGCCTGTTACTATATGATTATCGCCATGGCATCGACTAAGAGAGACGCGCCCCGCGCGTGGACTTATTCGTCCCCGCCATCGACAACCTCCGCGTCAACCTCGCGACGATCGTCGGCATTCACGGCGACCAGGCGACCCTCGCAGCGGCGCGCGCGGCGTCGAAGAAATAGGCGCGGAATTTTCCATGGCTGAAAAAACGCACATCGCGTTGGGTTACCTGGCTCTCATCAGCGGACTTTTGTTTTATCCGTTCGGCGTAATATTTCTCTGGGCGCAAACCGATGCGATCGACAGCTACATTCAAAATGAGATGAGGACGCGCAAGATCCCCGGGCTCGCCCTCGCGGTGATAAAAAGCTCTGTGGCCGTAAAAATAAGCGGCTACGGGTTCGCCAACCTCGAACTTGATGTACGGGCAACTCCTGACACCGTCTTCGAACTGGCCTCGGTAACCAAACAATTCACTGCAACCGCCATCATGGCTTTGATAGAAGACGGAAAGATCAAGGTAAACGACTCGATCACTGGCTATTTGCCGAGATCGCCCGAACAGTGGAAAGCCATTACGATCCGGCATCTGCTTACGCACACCGCGGGTCTTCCCGGTTTACAGGAAGGTTTTAAGGCCTTGCGGGGAGACGGCGGCCGGTTGAACCTCACGACTGCGCAGATGTTCGAAGCCGCTACCAAGGATTCGCTGAGTTTTCCGCCTGGGGACCAATGGCAGTACAGCGACGTCGGCTATTTTCTGCTGGGCATGATCATTGAAAAAGCCGGCGGCCGGAAATACGGCGATTTTCTGACCGATCGCTTCTTCGCTCCGCTGTCGATGACTTCGACTTCCGCCCTCGATCAGTGGGCGATTCTAAAGAACCGAGCCGCCGGATATACTTTGCGAGACCACGAGGTCGTCAATATCCGACGCGTCACACAAGTCGAATTGGCTTCTTATGGCGGCGTTTTCTCGAGCGTCAAAGATTTGGTCAAATGGGATAATGCACTCGCGACAGCAAAAGTGGTGAAGCCGTCGAGCCTGGAACAAATGTGGACGCCGGTGAGATTGAACAGCGGCGGATCGTATCTGTACGGCTTCGGCTGGCAATTGGGCGAGGTTCGCGGGCACAGAATGATCTCCCATGCTGGCGTTACAGGGACCGAGTACACGCGATTTCCGGATGATAAACTGACTGTGATCGTACTGACGAACCTTGGCGCTCGTCTCAGTAGTACGAAAGTGAACGCGTGGGGATTGACTAAAGGAGTCGCTGGGCGTTTTATTCCCGACCTTCTCACTGAGTAAACCTCAGACGACCGAATGACCAAATCGATAACGACCAAAATCGGCTTCGTGAGCGGCGGCAAGCAATCCATGCCGCACTATGCGAGTTTCACGCCGCTAGTTTCAAAAGACGTGCGCATCGATCACGAAGGGCTCGGCCTTTACGGCGCTTCGCTGTACGAGATCGGTAATCAGAAAGAGACGATCGTCCGGCGCGTAACAGAACTGGCGGGGCAGCACGGATGGAACGGCGTCATCGTCACCGCCGCGCCGACGGAAGTGCTGAATCCCGGGCTTTACGACGCGCTGAAGGCTGCGCTCGCGATCCCGTTCACGACCGCGCTGCACGCCTGCGTCGCCGCGCTTCGCGTATACGGCTACAAGCGCGTGCTGCTGCTCACGCCGTTCGACGCGCGCCTGAACGAACTGATCGTGCGGCATCTGGAGAATGCCGGCGTGACCGCAGTCGCGCCGCATTCGTTCGACGAGCTCCGCGTGCCGCAGAAAATGAGCGGCGACGAGGTCTTCGAGTTAACGCGCAAAACCATCGACGCCGCCAGCAAAGTCGACGCGATTTATTTTCAGGGCGCCGTGCTCGACCCGATCAAAGTTCTCGACCGCATCGAGGGCGAGCTCGGCATGACGGCGATTGCGAGCAATCCCGCGATGCTCTGGTACATTCTTTCCAGCCTCGGGCGCCGCGATCCCATCGCCGGCTACGGGCGATTGCTGAGCGAATGGCCCAAGCTGCCGCTTTGACGGTTGACAAAGAAGATGTAATGACTTCAGTCACAGGAGGGCCGACGATGGAAAAAATGACGGGCGACGCGATCATCATCGAGCAGCCGGGCATGAAAATGACCATCGAGCACCGCCATGGTCTCGGCGGCAACGACGAGGGGCTCACGTTTGACGTCACGACCACCGGCGCGGACGCGGGCAAACGCATCGTCCGCATCGACTGCTTCTACAAAGACCCCCACTACCACATCGGCATGTCCGGCGATTACAGAAACCGAAAGATGAAAGACGAAGGCATCGACGATCCCGTCCGCTGGGCGCTCGACCAGCTCAAGACCCGTTTCCCCTCGCTTGTTAGACAGGCAGGTTACGAGGAAATCGCCGCGACGATCGACCAGCAGGCCGTCGCAGACCAACTCACGCGCATGGACGCGGAGATCAGGGCGAAGTACTGATCGCCCTCTAATCTCTGTTTTCAGCGCAAGCGGCGCGCGACTCAACCCATCTTTCCGCCGGGAAGCGACCCGCCGGGAAGCGTCCCGCCGGGAAGCGTCGACGGCGGCGTCGGCGACCGCGCACCGGGATTGGGATTCGGTCTGGGTCTCGGCGGCGGCCTGTGTGAGGGCCACACGAACCCGTTCGTCACGCCGATGAAAACGTCGTTGCCGTAGGCAGGCTGCGCGTAGTCGGCGGCGGAATTAGCGGACTGATTGCGAAGCCGGTATTCGAGCTCGTCGACGGTCCTTTCCAGGCTCGTAATCCTGTTGTCCACAGCGGCCGCTTCTTCGCGCGCCTTGGCCTCGGCGACCTGCTGATCGGTGACCTCGTCGAGCGTCTCTTTTTTCACGACTTTGCCGCTCGCCGGCGGCGGGCTGTTGGACAGCACTACGCGCCCGCTCGCGTCGCGATAAGTGTAGTAGTCCCCGGCAACGGCGCGCCCGGCCGCCGCAGTCAGGCAAACGACAAAAAACCCGATCAACAGTCCCTTGCTCATAACCCCTCCGCGCATGGACGATATCTAATACTGCTCTATCGTATTACCATCTGGCGGACAAGCAGCGCGACCAGCCACAAAAAACAGGCGAGCTGCATCGAAAAAGACGTGAACCGGACCGACACGACGGCATTCGTCTGCACAAACGAGACGTGCACCAGCGACTGCGCGACGCGACTGGCAAGGACGGCGATCGACGGGTAGTCCGCCGCGGCGCCGCGGACCCCGCTCACATGGTCATCGGTGGCCTTTTACTTCGCTGAGGTAGGCACTACATGGAAGCATATAGTCCGAACGAGGATTATCGATTTTGTCAGGTAGGCCGGTACTGCCGATATCTATCCCTTTTGTTTTGGAGTTCGTGTAGAGAAGTTGACCCTTTCACTGAAGTAAATGCGTTCTTCTGTGCTTGTTCCGTTCACCGTCGCATGCAAGCGCGATAGGTGAATCGAAGGATTCCGTTTTCATCATAGTAGTATTCGGCTCTTCCTCGGGAATCTTCGGAGCTTACATCTACAACGTATTTCCTTATGATACTATTCCGGTCCCCGTAAAGCTCTTGGCTGAGCGCGTGCGTGCCGCTGTTACTGACGCAGTTCTTCGCTTGTTTTTCTAACTTCTTAATTTTCTCGGCAGCATTGACATCGTTGTAAAGAATTCGGATTTTCATTACCTCCGGATGGTTCTGCCAGTTAATTTCAGTGATGGGCTCCGCAGCAGTCGCGATTGTCGCGAAAAGGCAGCACGTGAAAAAATGACATGCTAATTTCACTTCTTCCCTACGGCTCGCCGAAGCACGCGACGGCGTTGTCCCAGAGCATCTTGCGGATCGCCTGATCGCCGAGCGACTTCCACGCGAGCACTCGGTCCGTCGATTCGGGGAAGCGCGACTCCGCGTGGGGATAATCGCTCGAATACATGATAATCCCGTCGCCGAGAAAATCGCTGACCATCCTCGCCATCTTCTCGCCCTCGTGGATCACCAGGCTGGCGAAGAATCTACCGCTCGTCATGTACTCGCTGGGCTTGCGCGCGAGATTCTCGGGCACGGCGTAAGACAAATACACCGCCTGATCGTCCATGCGCGCCGCCCAGAACGGCAGCCAGCCGAAGCCCGATTCGAGAACGCAGAAGCGGAGGTTCGGATGGCGGTCCATGATACCCGCGCCGAAAAACGCGCTCACCGCGCGCATCGCCGCCCACGGGTGGGACGCCGTGCGGCCGATGAACGGATTGTCCCACAGATCGCGGTAGCCAGGGTAGCCGGTCGTGAAGCTGTGGTGCGCGACCGCGAGCCCCGCTTCGTCGGCGGCTTTCCAGATCGGCTCCAGATCGGGATGGTCGAGCGGAAATCCGATCGTGAGATGCGCCTGGATGCCGACCGCCCAGCGCGAGCGGCTCCAGCGTCGGATCTCTTCGACCGACTCGGCGATCGCGCGGTTCGTCACGACAATCAGCGATTTCAGCCGCCCGGGGTATTTACCGCAGAAGTCTTCCGTATAGCGGTGGTTAGCGCGGATGAAGGCGAGCTGGATCTCGATGTCGTCGGTCGCCGGCGGCTGGCTCGGCATCATGAGCTGGACGTCGACGCCCTCCTCGTCCATGTCGCGGATGCGCGCCTCGGCGTCGTCGTCCGAGCTGCCGGGCGTCGGATAGCGCGTTCCCATGAACGCAGTGAAGTGCTTTCTCGCCGTTTCTCTCGGAGCGGCTTCGCCCAAAATTCTCAACTGCTCGCGCCAGCCGTCCCGCTTCACGAACGAGTAGCGGTGGCGGAACGGCGGCTCGAGCTTTTCGCCGGCCCAGCCGACGCGAAACGGGACCTTGAACTGTTCCCATTCCGGCAGCCGCGCGCGTATGTCCGGATCGAAGTACGGCGCCAGAGTCTCCGCCATCGGCGCGATGTGCGTGTCGGTGTCGTAGATTTTGTAGCCGTTGCGCATCGACGGACGCGCCGCTACGCCACGGGAGCCGGAATGGGCATCTTGTAAAGCTTCGCGACGTTTTCGCGCACCAATTTGGCGCGCACGCCGGCCGGCAAATTGCCCAAGTCGCGCGCGACGACCTTGCGCGACTCCGGCCAGGTCGAGTTACCGTGCGGGAAATCGTTCGACCACATGCAGTTGTCGGCGCCCCACCAGGAGAGAATGTGGCCGCCGACCGCATCGTTGAAAAACGTCGTATAAACCTGGCGATTGAAATATTCGCTCGGGAGCATCTTCAGCTCGGTGCCGCCGTTGTTGACGCCGTGGCGCTTGAAATAATAGTCCCACTGCTCGAGCACGAACGGGATCCAGCCGATCTCGTTCTCGACCAGCACGAACTTGAGGCGGGGGAAGCGCTCCAGCACGCCGGAGAAGATGATCTCGTAAAGGCTGTTCATCGACTGGAAGAGCTTCATGTTGACGCTGTTGCTCTGTCTGCTGAAGCCGGCTTCCTTCGCCGGGTCGGCACCGAAGCTGCGCGAGCGGCTATAGCCGTGGCCGCTGAGAATGTGCACGTTGACCGGCATGTCGAGTTCCTGCGCGGCGGCCCAGAACTTCTCATAATGGTCCCCGGCGAAGGAGAGCTCGGGCGGCGGCACCTGCCAGATGACCGTGCCGCGGAGCCCGGCCTCGCGGCAGCGCGCCTGTTCCTTAATCGCACCGTCGATGTCATACATCGACAGCATCGCGATGCCGATCAGGCGGTCCGGCGCCGCGCTGCAGTAGTCGATCAGCCAGTCGTTATACACGCGGCAGCAGGCAGCTTCTAATTCGGGATCGTCGAGGCTCAGGCACTTCAAGCCGTGCGTGGGATAGAGCACCTCGCCGCTGACGCCGTCGGCCTTCATCTCGGAGACGCGCAGGTTTTTGTCCATCGCGCCGGGCGCGTCGGTCGGCCGATGGCCGCCGTAGTCGGGCGCGCGGTCGCGAAACGCCTGCGACATATTTTTCTTCCACAACCCCTCCGGCTCGATCACGTGCGAGTCTGATGAGATCAACAGCTCGTTGACGACGGTATTGCCGTCGTTTTTCCCGTAGGTGCGTTCGATGAAGGCCATGGCTTTCTTCCTTTCGCGCTAGAGTTTCATTCGACCCTGGTTTTATCACCAACCTTTTACGGCTTCCACCCCGCCTGCGTCAACTCGGCGTCGGCTTTCCTGGCGAAGCTGAAGTCGTAGGCGGCAGAAATCGGCACGTCCCGTTTTTGGTTCAGCGTGTCGCGGACAATGTCGAGATCGTTTTTCTGCGTCTCCTCGTCGACGATGCCGTTGCTCGTGAACGATGCAATCATGCCTTCGTAGGTGCGGGTGGCGAGATCGCGGTCCAATTCGGAGAACTTCATCATCGACGCAATCGCGACCTCGCGGTTGTGCTTAATCAACCGCAGCGCTTTGATTGTCGCGCGCATGAAGCCCATCATCTGCTTGGGCTTTGTCTTGATGAATGTATCGTTCGTCGCGATCGTGCCCCAGGAATTCTTCACCTCTTTGCCGAGATACAAGATGTCTTTCATGCCGTGGTCAAGCGCTGGGAAGCGCTCCTCGGAGCTCAATAAACCCGCATCGACGGTTCCCGACAGCACGGCCGGGAGCCGCTGCCCCGGAGGCATGGCGAGGAAAGTGAAATCCTTGTTCGGGTCGAGGCCCTGCTTCGCAGCGACTTTCTTGAGCATATACGTCGCGGCGGCCGCGATGCCGGTGACGGAGATCTTCTTGCCTTTGAGGTCCTTCAAGCTCGCATACGGCGGACGCGCCATGAGCCACTGGAGCACCTGATCGTTGACGGCGAACACGGTCTTGAGCGGTGCGCCGCTCTGCGCCACGGCGACGAGCGCGCTGCTGCCCGATCCGGTGAAATCCATCTCGCCCGCCACCACCGCCTGAAGCCCCGCTGTCGACGACATCACAACGGTGTTGAATTCGAGCCCCTCTTCGCGCGCATAGCCGCGCTCCTGCGCCAGCGGGAAGACGATGAACTGGAAAGATTTCGACGGCAGCGTGATATTGATCTTGTCGAGGGCGAAGGCGGATGGCAGAACGCTGAAGAGAATCGCGATCAGCAATAAAATAACTTTTTTCATCCTTCGTTCCTCCGTAAACTTACTTGGCGCTCAGACCCTGCGCGGCGAAGGCGCGCTCGATGAAACCGCTCTCATCGAGCTTCTTGATGAACCGGCTGTCGACCAGGTCTTCGATGTTGACGTCGCCGATGCGCGGGTTCTGCGTTTTCAGAAGCCGCTGCACGTTGCGCATGCCCTGCAGCGCCGGGTAAGGCTTGCGCGCGAGCGTGCGCACGGTCTCGTTATATCCTTCTTCGGCGGTCAGGGGTTCCTTAAGGCGCATTTTCTTGACGATCAGGTCGATCACCGCGGCGCGGTTCGCGGGCGCGATCATATACGCCTCGCCTTCGATGATCGCCTTTAGCATATTCTCGATCAGCTCGGGCTGCCCTTCGATATAGCCGCGCGTCGCGACGATGTCGACGCCGGTGAACGGGATCTCCGTCTTGTCCGAATCGCCGATGATATTGAAGCCGCGCGCCGCGAGCTTCTTGCTGAACGCCATGTCGATCACCGCGGCGTCGACCCGTCCCGCTTCGAGCGCCTGCGCGCGCACGACCTGCTCGCCGGTGCCCTTTAATAGGATATTGTCGCGCCGCGTGTCGAGTCCGAAGTGCTCGAGCCAGAGGAGCGCCGCCATCCAGTTGGTACCACCGACGCCTTGAATATCCAGCGTCTTGCCGCGGAGATCCTGCGGCGTCTTGATCCCCGGCCGCGCGACCACGTTGTTGGTCATGCGGCCGGTAAACGTCGCCAGCACGCGCATGTCGATCTCGGCCGACGAAGCGCCGACGATGCCGCTGCCGCCGCCATAGGCGATCGGGATCGCTCCTGTCTTCATCGCCGCGATCATGAGCGGCGCGTTGCGTACGAACAGGATCGTCGCGTCGATGCCGTATTTCTTGAACAAGCCGTTCACGTCGGCGATCCACAGCGGACCGAGGCGCGGATTGACGGTTGGATGCGCGATGGTGAGCTTGGTCGCCGCTAGAGAAACGGCCGCTTCCATCGCTAGCAGCGCGAGCGCGAGCAGTGCTGCGAGCATCGGCTTCATTTAAGGCTGGCACCCTGCGCCGCATAAACGCGCTCGATAAAGCCGCTCTCGTCGAGCCGGCGCATGATGCGGTTGTCGACGATATCTTCGACTTTCAGCGCGCCGAGCTTTGGATTGCTGCCTTTGAGCAGTCTCTGCAGATTGCGCATGCCCTCGAGCGAAGGGACAGGCTTCCGCTCGACGCCGCGCAGCAGGTCGGCGTAGGCTTCTTCGGCCGCCGCCGCATCGATGCGCAGCCGGCGCATGAACAGCTTCATCGTCGTCGGTTTGTTTTTCGGACCGCAGGCGAACGCCATCGCTTCGATCTCCGCCTTGAGATAACTCTCGATAACATCCTCGCGCTGCTGTAGGAAGGCACGCTGCACGACCGTCGATTGGCTGACGAGCGGCTGTTTCAGCTCGGTGTAGTCGGCTAGGATCGTCATGCCTTTCGCCTTGAGGTAGTTCGCGTAGAAAGTGTCAAGGAAGACGACGTCGACGGCCCCGCTTTCGAGCGCCTGCGCCTGTATGCTCTGATCGCCGAACGATTGCATCAGAATATTGTCGCGCTGCGGATCGAGGCCAAAGTGCTCGAACCACAGCATCGCTCCCACCCAGGTGCCGCCGCCGTAGCTATTGATAGCGACGCGTTTGCCGCGGATGTCCTCCGGTCGCTTGATCGTCGGCTTGACGACGACGTTGTAGGAATTTCGCGCGGTAAACGTCGCGACCATTTTGAAATCGTGGCCGCCCGCGACCGCGGATAAAATCCCCGCGCCGGCAGTCCGGCCGATCTGAACATCGCCGGCTGCGAGGCCGGTCACGAGCGGCGTAGCGCCGCGGACGAGCACCGGCTGCGAATCGAGGCCGTATTTCGCGAAAAACCCCTGGTCCTGCGCGATCAAGAGCGGCATGATGCGCGCGGTCACTGCGGCGTAGGCGATGACGACCTTCGCCGGCTGCGCGGCAAAAACCGAGGCCGGTGCAAGCTGCAGCGCCAGGAAAGGTGACAGCGCGAGCAAAAGGGCGGTTGAGCGGTGTCTGCGGTTCATGATCGCCCCTCGCGAAGGATTCGGTATTAAGCGCTCGCCCGCACCGCGCCGGCGCCGTTGAGCTTAAAGTATTCTTTGCCGTTGTGGTACGCGATCTTCTCCTTTGTCGCGCGCGAGAGATCGGGATGCTTCCATAGGTATTCGAGATTCTTCGGAAACTCGCCGTCCCAGTGCGGAATGTCGGACGCGTAGAGGAAATGATTGTCGCCGATGTAGTCGATCGTCTGCGGCAGCAGCCGCTCCTCGGATTCCAGGCTAAAATAAATCGGCGACTCGCGCACCACCTCGCTCGGCTTTTTCTTCAAGTGCGGCGCCTCGAATTCGCCACGCAGCTCCCAGTGCTCGTCCATGCGGTCGAGCCAGTACGGCAGCCAGGTCGCGCCGATCTCGAGGAACGCAATGCGAAGCTTGGGAAAGCGCACCGGCACGCCTTGAAAGATCATGCTGGTGAAGTGGAGGAACATGCCGACAGGAAACGTATAGGTGTGCACCTCGGCGAAGGTGCGGAGCGCGCCGGCGCCGACCTCGTGCGAGGCGCTGCGATTGCCGTGGATCGAGATCGGCACGTCGAGCCGCTGGGCTTCTTCGTAAATCGGATCGTACATCGGATCGCCGAGCGCCGTCGGCAGCCCCATCGATAAAAGCTCGAAGCTGATCATTCCCCGCTCCGTGACGGCGCGGCGCAATTCTTTCGCGGCTTCCTGCGGCTGCTTCAGCGGCAGCACGCCGACACAATGAATGCGGTCGGAGAGCGCGTTATACTCTTTGGCGAAGTGATCGTTGGCGGCGCGGCACGCGGCGACGCAGAACTCGGGCTCGCGGAGCTTCGCGATGTTGCCCGAGCCGGTGGGAAACAGCACCGCCTGCTCCATGTTGTATTCGTCCATGATCTTGAGCCAGGTCTCGACCTGCTGCGCCGGGCTCATCCCGCGTTCGTAGCCGCGGTAGCCGAGCGTATCGAAAAGCTCGGTATCGAACGGCTGGTCCGACGGCCATAGGCTCGTCTGCCGGCGGTTCCACGGCGCTTCCAAATATTTTCGGATGTCCTGCTGGCGCTCCAGCACATGTCCATCGGCATCGATCGTCGGCGGCCAATCAACCATGGGAGCCTCCTAGGAAAGGATCGTTTTCGCGGTGGGCATCCTAGCACCGCGCCGGGATGTGTCAACCGGCGTCTATTGAGGTTCTGCTCCGCTTGGCATAGTCGTTTAGGGTCGCTTGCGTCCGCACAAACCATCAGGAGGTACGACGATGCTTAAACTTTATTTCAGTCCCGGCGCGTGCTCGCTCGCGTCGCACATCGGTCTCGAAGAAAGCGGCGCGGCTTACGAGCTCGAGCCCGTCGTGCTCGCCAAAGGTCAGCAGCGCACGGCGGAATATCTCAAGATCAACCCGCGCGGCAAGGTGCCGACGCTCAGCATCGACGGCAAATCGTTGGTCGAGAACACCGCGATTCTCACCTACATCGCTCGGCGCTTTCCGGAGAAAAAACTTCTGCCCGCCGAGGAGGCCGAGGCGGCGCGATGCATCTCAACGATGTGCTGGTTTTCCAGCATCGTGCATCCGTCGTACCAGCGCAGCCGCCGGCCGGAACGCTTCGCCGCCGACCCCGCCGCGCACGAATCGATCAAGGAGAACGGCAAGAAATCCTATTGGGAGAACTGCCAGGAAATCGATTCCATGATCCAGGGACACGACTGGGTCATGGGCAACCAGTTCACGGTCGTCGACCCCTATGCGCTCGTCTTTTACGGCTGGGGCGTCAACGGCGGTTTCCCGATGCAGGAGCTGAAGAATTACACCGCGTGGCGGGAGCGCATGATGCAGCGCCCGGCGGTGAAGAAAAGCGTGGAGATGGAAGCGAAAGTAGCGGGCTAATGATCCATAGTCGAAATTCCGAACCAGGAGGTTCGCAATGGAAAATAATCGCCGATATGAGGTCGAGGTCCGCGATGTCGAGTATCAGCGCATCGCGGGAAAGCCGTGGCTGATTCGCCTCTACCAGCCGAAGGGCGACGGGCCGTTCCCGGCGATCGTCGACGTGCACGGCGGCGCATGGCACAACGGCGACCGCACCACCAACGGCGGCGTCGATCAGGCGCTGGCCGAGCGCGGCATCGTCGTCGCAGCTGTCGATTTCCGCCAGCCGCCGGAGGCGGGCTATCCGGCGTCGGTCTGCGACATCAATCTCGCGACGCGCTGGCTCAAAGCGCACGCGCGCGAATTGCGCGCGACTACCAGCGTCGGCGCGTTCGGCAATTCCAGCGGCGGCCATCAGGCCGTGCTGAGCGCGATCCGCGCGCGCCACCCGGCTTACACTTCCTTGCAGCTTCCAGGCCATCCCGACGTCGACGCGTCGATCAAATACGTGATCGCCGCGTGGCCTGTGATCGATCCGCTTTATCGCTACAACTACGCCAAGGAGTTCAACCGCGAGGAGCTGGTGAGCGCCCACAACGAGTATTGGGGCACCGAGGCGGCGATGATCGACGGCAACCCGCAGAAGATCGTCGAGCGCGGCGAGCAGCAGGCGCTGCCGCCGATCTATGTCGCGTTAAAAACCAACGACCGCAATCATCCGCTCGAGATGGAAGAGCGCTTCATCGCGACGTATCGCAAGCGCGGCGGGACGATCGAGGTGGACACCTTCGACGGATTGCCGGAGCATCGCATCGTGCCGTCGCCGGATAAGCCGGAGACGATGCGCTTCGTCGACGCCATCACGGCATTCATCCGCCGGCACGCCTGATTATTAGAATGAATGTAGGGCACTCGCGAACCGCCCCTACGCCATGAGCGGAACGGCGCGTCAGTCGTACAAGCCGTCGATGAATTTGCTCTGGTCGAGCTCCCGCATGAAGCTCGCGTCGTAGAAGTCCTCCGCCTTGTACTTCCGCATCTCGTGCGAGTTGTAGACCTCCATCACCTTCTTAATACCATCAATCGATGGATAAGGCTTCCGCGGTAAATTAGCGATTTCACGATAGAAATATTCTTGCTGTTTTGGATCGGTGACGTTGTACCACTTCGCCATCGCGTGAAATGCCGCCTGCTTGTCGCGCTTGACCAGCGCGATCGCTT
Source organism: Pseudomonadota bacterium (assembly GCA_021324155.1). Classification (GTDB taxonomy): domain Bacteria; phylum Desulfobacterota; class Binatia; order UBA9968; family UBA9968; genus JAJPJQ01. The sequence continues at coordinate 4,701 of JAJPJQ010000052.1, read as the reverse complement.
CGACGGTCGATTTGACGAAGCGGCGCACAGCCTCCTGGTTATTCTTCAAGTAGGCCCGCGAGACATTCACGCCCGAGCCGGCGTTGGGGAGATTATATTTCGCCAGGTCGACGAGCATCTTGTAACCCGCTGCGAGCGCCAGCGTCTCGTGCAATTCGCTCGCGATGATCGCGTCCACACGCCCGCTCTTCAGCGCATCCATCGTGTTCGCGCCGGACATCAAGGACAAATCCTGCTGCGGATTCCAGTGCATGAGACCCGAAAAAACGAGCGCGACGTAATGCGTCACCGCACCGAAGCCCGAGTAGCCGAGGCGCTTGCCCTTGAGCTGCTCGACGCTTGCTATCTCCGACCGGCCGATGATGCGCCAGCGCACGACCTGGTCGGTGCAGCCGACGATCACGCGGTCGTCGGCCTGCGCGTCGCTGGTCCAGCGGACGATCAACGGGCTTCCGCCGCCGATGACAATCGCCGTATCCTTGCCGCCCGAGCGGACCATCTCAGGAGGAACGATCACGCCGGTGCGACGCGCCACCTCGGCCGCGGCGGGCGTGACCGACTGCTCGACGTCGAGGCCGTTCTTCTTGTAGATGCCGGCCTCGTAGGCGGCGACGAAAGGAATTTTGTTGAGCGAAACGTCGCCGAGGCCGACGCGCAGCTTGATCGGCTCCTGGGCGGCGCCCGAGCTAACGCCAGTCATTAAGACAAACAGGATTACCAAAAACGAGCGGCTTCTCTTCATTTTGGCTCCTTTCTGCATAATAAATTGGCTACAGATTAAGTTCCGAAAGCCATTTCGCCAGAGACATAGCGACAGGCAGCTAGCCGACTTTCGCTTGCAGCTCTTTCAGCTTCTGCGCGAGACGCGGCAGGCTTTTGATCGCCGCATGAGTTTTTTTGAACTCCGCCATCGGCCGCGCCGGCGTGCCCCAGACCGCACTGCCGCGCCGGATGATCTTGCCCGAAGGAATTCCTGCCTGCGCGCCCACGACCGATTGTGTCTCGATTCTCACACGGTCGCCGACGCCAACCTGGCCGCCTAATACGACGTAGTCGCCGATGACGGTGCTGCCGGAGATGCCCGTCTGCGCCGCGATCACCGCGTGGCGGCCGATATGCACGTTGTGCGCGATTTGGACGAGATTGTCGATCTTCGTGCCGGCGCCGATGATCGTATCCCCCAACGAGCCGCGATCGATCGTCGCGTTGGCGCCGATCTCGACATCGTCTTCGATGATCACCCGCCCCAGCTGGGGAAATTTATGGTGGCGGCCGTCGGCGAAAACGTACCCGAAGCCGTCGGCGCCGATCACCGTGCCGCTATGAACGATCACGCGCGCGCCGATGCGGACGCGCGGATAGATCGTGACGCGCGGATGGAGAATGCAATCGGCGCCGATCTCGACATCGCGTCCGACAACGACACCGGCGCCCATGACCGTTCGTTCGCCGACCTTGACGCGCTCTTCGATGACCGCGTTCGGTCCGACGGCGACGTCCGATGCGAGCTGCGCGGTTTCAGCTATGAGCGCGCTGGTATGCCGTCCGGCTTCGACGCGCGGCTTCGCGAGGAGCGCCTCGGCTGCCCGGATGAGCGCGAGCTTGGGATGCTTCACCGCGATCGCCGTTTTTCCCGGCAGCGCGGCCGAAGCGGGTATCAGGATGCAGCCGGCGGCGGAGGCCGACGCGCGATTGAGCGCGCGTTCGCCGTCGGCGAACGTAAGATCTGCCGGACCGGCGCTCTCCACACCGGCGATGCCGGCGATTTCCTTCTCGCCGTCGCCTGCCAATTTACCGTCGAGCAAGAGCGCGATCGCTGCGACCTTCATCCGCAGTTCTCCTTTTTTAGATGCATCGCGGCGACCGCAGCGGCGTGCGGACTAATTGGCGCGAGCGCGGGCGAGCGGCGGCATCTGGAACGGAATGCCTTCTTTAGCAAGCTCCGCTTCGTACATGCGCCGGATTTCCGGCGGCTCGTCCTCGTGCTCGAGCATATTGCCGCCGTCATGCTCGCTGAGCGAAGGCTGCCAGTTGTGGCCGATGCCCTTGAGCCCGCGCCGAAGCGCCAGGTGGCGCGCTGCCTCGCGGCTCGTCGTGAAGTGGTGGTGATACCATCCCTCCGGCGGCACGAGCAGGCTGCCGCGCTGCCAGTCGACGCGGATGAAATCGCCGCCGGGCTGCCACATGAGACTGTAGCCCTTGCCGCGCAGCACGATGACCTGCGCGCCGGCGTGATGGCGGTGCGCTTTTTTATAAGTTCCGGACTTGATCGCCATGATGTGGCCGACCATCGAGTTGCCGGACAAATGAATGCCGAGCCGGCTGAAGCCGGCGCCGCGCTCTGGATGATCGTTGAGCACCACGGCCTCGACGTCGGGAATGAAATTCACCGCGGTGTCTTCGAGGTCGCTCGGCTTGAAGTCGCTGCTGAAAAAATCGCGCTGGCCGCTGAAGCGGTTGGTAAAATCGTACGGCGCGTCGAAGATGAACTCAGGCAGTTTGAAGATGTTGACGATCAGCGGCGCGTTGTTGACCGCGACGAAGCGCACCGGCTCGGTGGACGAACCGTTGAAGTGCTGATGCTTCGTATTGAGCGGGGGCGAGAACAAACTGCCCGCCTGCCATTCCAGCGTCACCTGCCCTTCTTGGCTCCAGAACTGCGTCGCGCCGCGCCCTTCCAGGATGAGGATCTGCTCTTCGTATAGATGGCGCATCGGCTTGAGGCTTTTTCCCGGCGGGATCTCGCCCGCCATCGCCCCGACGAAGCCCTGCGAGCCTTCGAGATGGCAATACGCCGCCGGGCCGCCCATGCGCTCCCAGTGCTCGAGCGGCAGCGTTCGCAGGTCCGCGACGCCGAACCCGCCGACGACCTTCAGCCCTTCGTTGTCGCACCATTCATGGAACGGTGATTTTTTACCGGCGCGTTGTTTCCACGAGTCCTTGACGCTTTCCACGACGGCTCCTCCTTTGCCCCAAATCCATATTGGCTTTGGGACGAAAGAGCAAGCCGCCGGTGAGCGTCAGCGCTCCTCATAGAACAAGGCGATGAGATTGAAGGCAATCAGCACCAGGCCGAAGCCGAAGTATGCGCTTTCGGCGCTCGGCTTGCCGTTTATCACATGGAGAAATTCGGCCGAGAAGAGGTAATAGGCCATGTAAAAGGCAAAGCCGAACGTGGTCAAGAGGCAGAGTTTGATTCGCCCCCAGATCATGTAGAAGGCGACGACGCCGATGTAGAGCGCCAACTGCCAAGCGGGTACCGTGAGATTCACAGACCCTAGGTCGAACAGACTTTCCATAAAACCTCCCAGAGCCGTTTAACGGTCAACCGCTTAATGGAGCAAGCATTATGCCACTGCATAGACGATCCTAGCGGTGCCTGGATATTCCACGGATGGACAAGACACACCACGCCCGCGAGGTGGCACAAACTTACACTGACGCTACAGTGTTCGGTTTTGTACGCAGAAGGGAATAGAAAACTGCGGACGTCAGCGAAAGCGACACGACCGAAGTGAGCGCGAGTCCCACGTCGGCGCCGAAGAAAGTCGCGAACGCGCCCATCACCAGCGAGCCGACGGAGCGCATTCCCTGATCCATAAGGAAGACGCTGATGACGCGCCCCAAGAGCGCATGCGGAACCTCGAGCTGGATGATGAGCCGGCTCACCGTGCGAAAGGCGATCTGCCCCGCGCCGACGAGCGTGAGCAGGCCCGCCGACAGCCAAAAGGATTTGGAGAGGCAGAAAAGGATTAAAAAGATCGGCGTCGCGGCCGAGCTCAGCCACAGCATGACGTCTTTGCGCCAGTTTTCTCCAGAGTTGCCGAGGAAAAACAATGAAGTGATCGCGCCCGCGCCCGGCGCCGCCATCAAAATACCTAATCCCTGCGGGCCGACGTTGAGAATTTCCTTGGCAAAGACCGGTAAAAAGCGGTTATACGTGCCGACGAAGATGCTGATGATGTACGCCGCGGCGATGCTCGCGAGGATGACCGGCGCGTTCTGAATGTAGCTGAAGCCTTCCTTCAGCTCCGTCATCAGATTCTCCGGCCTCCTCTCCGCGGGCTGTTCCGGCAATTCGATGCGCGTCATCACCAGGCCGGAAATAATCAGCGTCACGGCATAGATGAGGAAGCAGTTGTTCGGGCTCATCCATACCAGCAACACGCCCCCGATCGATGGACCGATTACGCGCGCGAGATTGAATTCCATCGAGAACAGCGCCACCGCGCTCAGCAGAACGCTCGTCGGCACCAGGTCGCGAATCAACGATTGCGATGCTGACGGATTCACGGCGCGAATTACCGACGTGAGCAGATTGAACACGACCATGTGCCAGAAAACCAGATGGCCGCCGGCGTAGAGCAAGATCAAAGCGAAGACCGGCAGCGCCGTCAGGTATTGAATCAGGATCAAAAGCCGCTTGCGATTATATCGGTCGACGATCGCACCGCCGATCGCGCTCAGCACGAGCCGCGGGCCGGCCTCGCACACGCCCAGGATGCCGAGCGCCATCGCGGAATTCGTGATCTCGTACGCGAGCCAGTAAAAAACCACCTCTTGAATGAATTGGCCGAGGGAGGTCGAGAAATCGCACGACAGAAAGATCGCGTAGTTCCTATACGAGAGCGGACGAAAAACGCGTAGCAGGGCTTCCTCCGGGCTGCGACTCGATGCGGAGAGGCTTTTATAGCGCGGAGC
>JAJPJQ010000047.1 GCA_021324155.1 Pseudomonadota bacterium | reverse complement strand
CTCGCCTCCCCGGCCTTCGCGCGTCTCAGGTGTACTGCGCGATCCCGTTCCCGAACGACCAGTTCTCTTTCTTGACCTCGACCAGGTTGATAAACACATCTTCCATGCGCACGTCAAGCTCGCTATGCAGTCGCTCGGCGATAGTCTTGTAGAGATTCTTCTTGGCCTCGACGGTGCGGCCCTCGCTGATCGTCATTTGAATGAAAATGATTCCGTCGCTGCGCCGGATATCTAAATATTCCGGATCGTAAACCAGGCCGTTTTTATCGTGCTCGGTGATGATCTGGAAATTATCCTTCGGCGGCACGTTGATCGTATCCATCATGGTCCGATAGACGATTTCGCCGACTTTTTTGCCGAAGCCGGCGGGTTTTCCCTGCATAAGCGAGATGCGTACAAGCGGCATGTCGGTCTCCTTTTCGCTAACCGGCTTCGATCTCCTTTAGGATCGCTTCAGTGAATTCCTTCGTCGTCGCGGAGCCGCCGAGGTCGCGCGTGAAGACTTTCCGCTCCGTAAAGACGCGGACGAGCGCCGCATAAATGCGCTCGGCCGCCGCGGCCTCCCCGAGGTATTTCATCATCATGATCGTTGCGAGGATCATCGCCGTCGGATTCGCCTTGTTCTGTCCCTTGATGTCCGGCGCGCTGCCATGCACAGCCTCAAAAATGGCGCACTCGTCGCCGATATTCGCGCCGGGAACGAGCCCGAGGCCGCCGACCAGACCGGCCGCGAGATCGGAGATGATATCGCCGTAGAGGTTTTCCAGCAGAAGCACGTCGTATTGATGGGGATTGATCACGAGCTGCATGCAGGCGTTGTCCACGATGACGTCGCCGGTCTCGACGTCGGGATAGCGTTTGCCGACGGCGCGGGCGGCGCTGAGGAAAAGGCCGTCGGAGAGCTTCATGATGTTCGCCTTGTGCACGATCGCGACCTTTTTCCGCTTCTCGGTACGGGCCAGCTCGAAGGCGAACTTGGCGATCTTGGTGGAGGCGCGCTCGGTGATGATCTTGAGACTCTCGACGACGCCGGGAACGACGACGTGCTCGATGCCTGAATACAAATCTTCCGTATTCTCGCGGATGACGATCAAATCAATGTTTTCATAGCGGCTCCTAACGCCCGGCAGGCTCTTCACCGGTCGTAGATTTGCATAGAGATCGAGCGATTTTCTGAGCTCGACATTGGCGCTGCTGAAGCCCTCCCCGACCGGCGTCGTGAGCGGCCCCTTGAGAGCGACTTTATTTCTGCGGATCGAGTCGAGCAGATCGTCGGAGACGGTTTTTCCCTGGCGCTCGAGCGCCTCCGCTCCGGCGATGTAGCTTTCCCATTCAATCTCGACGCCGGCGGCTTTGATGATCTGCTGCGCCGGGCGGGTGACTTCGGGGCCGATCCCGTCCCCGGGTATCAGCGTCGCAATATGGTTCATTTCGCTGCTATTCCTCCGCAGCCAGCGTAGCACATCGCTCGTGGATTTGCAGAATCGTAGCGCGTCAGTTACCTTGTGAGTTTCGCCTCTCATGCTCACGAGAATTCCCCGTTTATTCTACGGCTGGCGCATGATCGCCGTCGGCTCGGCGCTACGCGTGCTCGGCGGCGGACTTTATTACTACGGTTTCTCCGTCTTCTTCCTGCCTTTGAGCCAGGACCTCGGGCTCAACCGCGCCGCGACTTCACTCGTCTTCTCGCTCGCGCGCGCGCAGGGCGCGCTCGAAGGTCCGGTGGCCGGCTACTTCATGGATCGCTACGGGCCGCGCCCGCTGATGATCATGGCGATTTGCCTGACCGGCATCGGCCACATGATTCTCTCCGGCGTGCATTCCTACGCGATGCTGATCGTCGTCTACATGGGTCTCGTTTCGCTTTCGTTTCATGCCGGCTTCATGGACGCGCCAATGTTGATCGCCAACACGTGGTTCATTCGCCGGCGTACGATGGCGATGGCGATCATCAGCGGATCGGTCGGCCTCGGCGGCTTTCTGCTGACGCCGTTATTGTCGCAGGCGATACACGCCTGGGGCTGGCGGCGCGCGGCGATCGCCAATGGCGTCGCCTTTCTTCTGCTCGGCCTGCCGCTGGCGTCTCTCGTGCGGCGCTCGCCGGAGAGCATGGGGCTCCGTCCCGACGGCGATCCGCCGCTTGCGGCCGTCGGGCGCGGCGCACACGCGAGACTCGACGTCGAGGAGGCGAGCACGACGCTCCGCGCGGCAATGCGCACGAGCGCGTTCTGGTTCCTGACGATCGGCACTCTGCTGCGCATCGTGGCGCTGAGCGCTGTCAATGTGCATTACGTGCCGATCATGGTCTGGAAAGGCATGACCGAACAGGCCGCCGCCGTCATGCTCGGCGCGCAGGCGTTTCTCGGTCTGTTATCGCATATGCTTATCGGCTGGATCGCCGACCGCTTCGACAAGTCGCGTTTGATGGCCATATGCATGCTCATCTCGGCGATCGCCCTGTTATTTCTGATCTACGGTAAAACGAAGTGGCAGATCTGGATATTTCTGCCGCTGTTCACCGTCGTCGAGTCGACTTTTCCAGTCAACTGGTCCGCCGTCGGCGACTTCTTCGGCCGCAAGCATTTCGCCAAGATTCGCGGCACGATGAGCTTCGTGCAGACATGGGGCGCGGTCGCCGGACCGGTCATCGCGGGCGCGACTTACGACAGCACGCACAGCTATGTCCATTTGCTATGGGGGCTTATCGGCGTTTTACTTGTTACGGCGCTTCTTTACGCGCTCGTCGTCGATCCCGCCATGAGAACCGAAAGGCTTCGCACCGAATCATGATCGTCCGGCTTCGCTCCGTTTCGAAGATATTCGGCAGCCGCATCGCCGTGAACGCGCTCGACCTCGACGTACCGCCCGGCCTCTGTTTCGGCATCCTCGGGCCGAACGGCGCGGGAAAGACGACCACGCTCCGAATGGTTTACGGCGTTACGCGCCCGACCGCCGGCTCGATCGAGGTCTTCGGCCTGGATCTCAAGAAACATCTCCGCGCGGTCCGTTCGCGACTCGGCGTCACGCTGCAGCAGAACGTTTTCATCGAGGCGCTGACGCCGATCGAAAACCTGCGCGTATTCGGGCGCTATCATCTGCTGCGCGAGCCGGAGCTTTCGCGGCGCATCGACGAAGTGATCGAATTCCTCGAGCTCGGCTCGCACGCCAACATGCCGGTGCGCCAGCTCTCGGGCGGCTTTCAGCGCCGCCTCGCGATCGCGCTGTCGCTCATGAACCGCCCGGAGCTCTTGATCATGGACGAGCCGACGACGGGCCTCGACCCCGCCGTAAGACTCGCGCTCTGGTCGCGCATTCGCGAGCTGCGCGCGCACGGGGCGACGGTGCTGCTGACGACCCATTACATGGACGAGGCGCAACGCCTCTGCGACCGCGTCGCGATCGTTTCCGACGGCAGGGTCGTCGACGAGGGCGCGCCCGGCGACTTGATCGCGGCGCACCTCGCCCCGGAAGCGGTCGAGGTAGACTGTACCCCCGAAGAAGAGTCGGCGTTGCTCGATGGAACGATCCGCGCCGCACGGCGCCTTCGCGTCGGGCGGCGCGTGACGTTTTATCTGAGCGACGCCGCCCCGCTCGTCGAGCGTGTGCGCGCCGCGGATCATCGCCGGCCGCTCGTCGTCAGACCGACGAACCTCGAAGACGTATTTCTGGCGCTCACCGGCACCAGTCTGGAGGCGGCCGCTTGAGTCTTTCCCTGCCGCACGCGCTCGCGGTCTGGCGCCGCGACGCGGCGATGTACCGCCGCACCTGGAAGCTCAACATCCTGCCGAACTTCTTCGAGCCGGTCTTCTACCTGCTCTCCATCGGGCTCGGCGTCGGCGCTTACATCAACGAGATGGGCGGCACGCCCTATCTCGTCTTTCTCGCGCCGGCCCTTGTCTGCGTTGCGGCGATGAACGGCGCGAGCTACGAGGTGACCTACAATATCTACGTGCGGCTTACCTTCGAGAAAGCGTACGACGCGATGCTGACGACGCCGATCGAGCCCGACGACGTCCTCGCCGGCGAAGTCCTATGGGCGGTAACGCGCGCGCTGATCTACGGCGGCTGCTTTTTCATCGTCGTCGCCGCCGCGGGTCTAGCGCCGCTGCCCGGTGGATTATGGATTTTGCCGCTGCTGCCGCTGACGGGCCTGCTTTTCGCCACGATCGGCCTCGTCTTCTCCCTCAGGATCCCGAATATCGATCTCTTTAGTTTTTATTACACGCTGTTTCTTACGCCGCTGTTTCTTTTCTCCGACGTTTTCTTTCCCTTGCGAGAGCGGCTGCCGGCGCACTGGCTCTGGGTCGCCGAGGTCCTCCCCCTGCTGCACCCCGTGCGTCTCGCGCGCAGGGCATTTCAGGGCGAGTTTTCGCCGGTCATGCTGTGGGATCTCACGTATATCCTGGCAGTCTCGGCGGTCTTACTCTTGTGGGCCCGCCGCGACATGGACCGGCGGCTGACGAGTTGACGGGGAATTTCAGATCGATTAACTAAGCGGCGTGCAGCCGGAGGAAGCAGCGAGCCGGAACTCTCCACCAAAGGCATGGATCGCCAGCCTTCTCACCCTTCTAAATCCAGGGTTAGGGCAGATTTATAGCGGAGAAGTAAGTAGAGGGCTTTTCTTTTTCGCCATTTACTTGTTAATCGGTCCTGTATTTTTCTTAATTGTCATAGCCGGAATTTCACTGGCACCCTTCAATGTCGTCGGCGGGACGGTCCTCTGGCTATCGGTTTTTCTCTACATCGCTGTTGATGCCGCGATTACTGCAAAAAGAAGACGCGGCGCACGGCTCACGACGAAGAAGTTCATTCTATACTTGATTTTAGTCATGTTGATCGGCCGGCTCGTAAGAACCGTAATATCTCTATCGGCGATGAAACCATACAACATACCGAATGCCAGTATGCGCCCCGCGCTTGAGATTGGCGACGGAATTTTGGTCAGTAGATCGAGTTATGGAATCCGTGCTCCGATATCCGGTTCTTGTTTAATTCTGTGCAGAACGCCCGAGCGCGGCGACCTGATCGTCTTTATTTTTCCCGAAGACCGAACGAAAGATTTCGTCAAGCGAGTTGTCGCCGTCGGCGGTGAGATGATCGAGATACGGGACAAAAACATCTATATCGACGGTAAAACCGTCGATGATCCACACGCTTATTTCGACGATGAAACCACTGCGGAAAGAATACCCGTGAAAGACAACTACGGGCCGAAAAAGGTTCCGGCTAACCACGTCTTCGTACTGGGAGATAACCGCGACAAAAGCTACGATAGCCGCTTTTGGGGCTTTGTTGACGTAGCAGACGTCAAAGGCAAGGCGGCGGTTATCTACTGGTCGTGGGACGCTGAGGCTCGGCTAATCCGGCTGGAGCGAATTGGCAAGGCTATCGAGTGAATCCGGGAACAACTGTGCGTCCTCTTCGAGCGCAGTAGTGGATCGCTTGGCAGACTCAGATTTTTCTGCGGTCTAGCCGCGTTTGTGACGAAGCCGTCTGAGCCCGTCGCTGTGAGCGACCAGCCCCAGGATCAGTGTCACCAACGCGACTAGCGAGACCAGATAATTCAGCTCGGCTTCCATCTGTCACTCCTCTCGGCCGCGCGTTTGCGATTCTATTTAACGGCCGGCAAGTAACTCCGCCGAGCAACATCCGTACCACGGTCCAAGATTCCTTTTAGACCGGGATTCGCGACGATTCGTGCGGATCGATGGCGCGGCAGGGACAAAATTGGCGCACATAAGCGTAAGTTTGCACAATTTTGCGACATTTATCCCTATTCGTACCCGATCGCCTCGACGATCGGAATCTCCGCGGCGCGCTTGGCCGGCAGGTAGCCCGCCAAGAGGCACAGGGCCAGCGATGCCGCGAGCGATAGGACCGCGACTTCGGTGGGATAGTAATATTGAAAGCTCCAGCCGGTGAGAAAGCGCGTGTTATAGACCACGTGGTGGTACGACATGATCGCCCCGGCAAAAAGCCCGAGCAGGCCGCCTAGAATACCGAGCCATCCGGCTTCCGCCATGATCGTACCGCGGAGCTGACGGCGCGTCGCGCCGATCGCGCGCAGGACGCCGATCTCGCGCGTGCGGTCGAGCACCGACGCCAGCAGTGTGTTGACGACGCTGAAGATCGCCACGACGACGGCAACGATCTCGACGGCGTAGTTGACGCTGAAGGATTGCTCCATCAAGCGGACAACGTTCGCCTTGAGCTCGCGGTGCGTACTGACGAAGAGCTGGTAGTCTTCGCCGTATCTTTGATTAATCGCGGCGGTGACGCTCTCCGGCGCAGCGCCGGGCGCGAGCCATAAGTCGAAGGCGTCGACCAGATCGTCTTTCCAAAAGCGCTTGTAGAGGCTCCGGTCGATGAGCACGCTCCCCGAGTCGGAGGTGTAATCGACGTACACGCCGACAATTTTGAATTCGACCGGCCCGCTCGGCGTCGCGAGCCGGACCGTCTCGCCGGCGTTCTTGCCGAATTTCCTCTGAAAGCTCTCGCTCACGAGCACGCCTTTTTCTCGAGCGAGGTCCCGCAGGGCTGCGGCGCCGTCGCCTGACAGTATCGGTAGCGTGCGCACGCGCGCCGAGCGCTGCGCGGAAAAGGACTCGACCATGATCGGCCGGCCTTCGTAATTGGAACGAATCAACCGATAATAATCGACCACAGCGACGCCGGGAACGGCTTCGAGCTTCGCGCCGAACTCTTCGCGCAGCGGCACGTTCAGCGGCCCGGCGGTGCGCGCGCCGGAATGGACGACGAGATCGGCGGTGACCATACGGTCGACCCAGTCGAGCAGCGACTCGCGCACGCTCGCGACGAACGCAGCGACGGTGAAGATCGCCGCCAGGCTGATCATCAGCGTCGCGATCGTCATCCCCGAGCGCCCGGGCGCGCGCCGCAAGCTGTCGCAAGCGAGCCGCGCCTCGTTGCGCAAAAAACCCGCGCGCGGAGGCAGGCGGCCGGTCGCGCGCCAGTAGAATCCCGCCCACCACGACACGAAAAGCGGCGCAAGAAAAGAGAGACCGAGCAGGAACAGCATCATGGCGATCACCCCGAGCGTGAACTTCCCCACGCCGCCGAGTCCCGCCGGACTAATCACCGCGACAGCCGGCGAGAGCAATAGCAGGACGATGCCGACGATCGTCGCGCCTGACACGCCTGCACGCCGCGGGCGCCATACGGCCTGGCGCGCGCTTTCGAGCGGCGTCACGCGCGCGGCCTGCCACGCCGGATAAACCGCCGCGAGCAGCGCGATACCGATGCCGCCGGCAAGGCCGATCCAAACTTCGCGCAGATCGGCGGCGCTCGAAGCGAAGTCGAAATGAAAGAATAAGCTGTTAACCGTCTGTCCGACGGAATAGAGCGCGCCCTGCGCCAGCAGAAATCCGGCGCCGATGCCGACGACCGAGCCGGCGAGGGCAAGCAATAGCGCTTCCAGAACGAACAGGCATAAAATCTGCCTCCTCAGAATGCCGAGGCAGCGCAGCGTGCCGATCTCGCGCTTACGCTGGATGACGGAAACGGAAACGGTGTTGAAGATCAAAAAGAAGCCGACGAAAAGCGCAATAAGACTGACAAAGAATAGCCCAACGCGGAATGAGGTCATGAGCGATTCGACCTGCTCGCCCCGCTCGCGCGGGCGCACCGTCTGCGCCGCGCCGCCGACGCGCGTCTGGAGGCGCTGTCGGACGGTATCGATCGATTCTCCCGTCTCGGTAGTGAGATCGACGATGTCGAGCTTTCCCTCTTTCCCGAGAGCGATCTGCGCGACGGGCAGATCCATGAGCGCGAAGCTGCCGCCGAAGACGGTCGCCGCGCCCTCCTCTCTCATCAGCACGCGGACCGTGTATTCGCGCACGCCGCGGCTCGTCGCCAGGCGAAGTTTCGAGCCGACGGGCAGATCTAAGCGGCGCGCGAACGTCTCCGTGAGCGCGACGGAGTCCGGGTTGGCGATGAAATCGAGCGCATCTTCCATCGCCGATGCGCCCCCGACGAACTCGTGCTCACGGACCGACGAATCGGCGAGGAAATCGACGCCGTAGACGTACAGCTTCTCGGCTTTGCGATCGACGAGTGGCAGAAACCCGTCGACCGCCGGCGCGGCGTCGGCGACCCCCGGCGTATCGCGGATCGTCGGGTAGAGGGTCTCGGGAAAGCCGCTCTCGCCGTTTTCGACCTGCAGCACGGCCTTGCCGGCGATAAGATCGATCGTGCGCTGGAACGAGCCGGTGAGCGTGCGATTCACGAGCGCGATCGCGACGATCACCGCGACGCCGAGCACGATGCCGAGAAACGTGAGGAGCGTCCGAAGGCGGTGGCGCTTGGCGTGCCGCCAGCTCACCAGACGCAAAAGCCGCAGCATCAGCGGCTCTCCTCCTCGAGCCTGCCGTCGCGCAAATGGATCACGCGGTCGGTCTGCGCCGCCGCGTCGCGGTCGTGCGTCACCATGACGACGGTGCAGCCGGCCTCGCGATTGATCGCGCGGATCGTGTCCAAGATCGCGGCGCCGTTTTTCGAATCGAGATTGCCGGTCGGCTCGTCGGCGAGCAGGATCGGCGGATCGAAAACGAGCGCGCGCGCGATCGCCAGGCGCTGGATCTCGCCGCCCGAGAGCTGCTCCGGCAGATGATCGCGGCGGGCCGCGAGTCCGACGCCCGCGAGCAGACCCTCGGCGCGCGCCTCGGCGTCGCGCTCGCTCTTGCCGTCGAGAACGAGCGGCAGCGCGACGTTCTCGATGCCCGTGAGCGTCGGCAGCAGGTTGAAGAATTGAAAGATGAAGCCGATTTTGGTGCGGCGAAACAGGGTGACAGCGTCGTCGTCCATCTGCGAGATGACTTTGCCGTCGACGACGACGTCGCCGGCGCTCGGGCGGTCGAGGCCGCCGATCAGATGGAGCAGCGTGCTTTTCCCGGAGCCGGAAGGCCCCATGACGGCGGCGAACTCGCCGCGCGCGATTTGCAGCGAGACGCCGGCGAGAGCGATCACTTCGCTGCCGCCCTGCGTGTAGCTCTTCCGAACGTCGATCAGACGGATCATGCGCCGCCGATCCGGAGAATCTGCGGCGCGCATAGATCGACCGCGGCGCCCTGCCGCTCCGCCGCTTCCGCGCGAACGAGATTGTCTTTCGTCGGCGCCACCAGCGAAGCGAGGTCGACGCCGAGATGCGCCGCGCCGTAGGGCTCCAGCTTCTCCAGTCCCGTGCGCCAGAGCTTTATCGCGCCGATGAGCACGCCCTGCTGCAACTTATAATATCCGGCCGCGATCTGGATAATGCCTTGATAAAACAGGCGGTCCTCGCCGTGCTCTTCGAGCCACACCGCTTCCAGCGTCTCGTGGCACTCGAAAAAAAGCCCGCGGTTGAACTCTTCGATGCCTTTATCGAGGCGCGCGTCGGAGTTCATGTTTTGGATGATTTCCGATAGGATTCCATCTTGTTTTATAACATGCAGTCCATGAACGACGCTATCGAGAAGCTCCGGCTCAAAATCGACGCGCTCGCCTACGGGCCTTACGGTATCGGGCGGCACAACGGCCGCGTCGTCATGGTCCCGCTCACGGTACCGGGCGACGAGATCGAAGCGACGATCGTCGAAGACAAGGGCAATTACGCCATCGGCGCGCTCGCCGAGATCATCGTTCCCGCGCCGGCGCGCCAGCAGCCGCCCTGCCCCTACGTGGGCGATTGCGGCGGCTGCCCGTGGCAGATGGTCAATTATGAGACACAGCTCCAAGCGAAGCAGAAAAGCGTCGCCGACGCGCTCCGGCGCATAGGCAAATTAGAAAATTACGAGCTACTGCCGATCGTCCCCTCGCCTGAACAATACCGATATCGCCGGCGCATCCGGCTGCACGTCGCCCCGGGCCGGCGCCTCGGCTATCACCGGCTCTTCAGCCATCAGCTCATTGAGATCGCCTCGTGCCTGATCGCGAGCGACGACGCCGACCGCCGGCTTGACGCCGCGCGCGCGTGGATCGAGCGGCTGGTGTCTCATATCGTCGAGTTGGAGATTGTCGAGAGCGACGCTCGCGATCTCGCCGTTTTCGCGGGCAAGGTGGACGGCGCGATCGCGAGCGACGACGCCGCCGCGGCGAAGGTTTTCCTCGCCGAGCATCCCGACGTCGCCGGCCTAGTTCTGTTTGGCAAGAACTCGCGGCGATCGTGGGGCGCCGATACAATCGTCGTCGAGGCGGAAGACGGCCTCGCGATGGAAGTCGACGCCGAGGTCTTCACGCAAGTAAACCGAGAGGGCAACCGGCTGCTCGCCCGCGAGCTGATAGACTGGGGCGCATTCGGGCCTTCCG
This sequence comes from Pseudomonadota bacterium, assembly GCA_021324155.1. Lineage (GTDB taxonomy): Bacteria > Desulfobacterota > Binatia > UBA9968 > UBA9968 > JAJPJQ01. The sequence continues at coordinate 38,946 of JAJPJQ010000047.1, read as the reverse complement.
ACCGTGTGCTGGAGTTCTATTCAGGCGCGGGAAACTTCACGCTGCCTATAGCCCGGCGCGCCGGCGGAGTCGTGGCTGTCGAAGCCGATTCGCGCGCGGTCGTCAACGGAAAAAAGAACAGTGCCAAATATGATTTCAAAAATATCCGCTGGATTCAGGCCCACGCGCCTCAGGCCGCGCGCCGTCTGCGTGAGGCGGGCGAGAGGTTCACGAAAATGATTCTCGACCCGCCGCGCTCGGGCGCGAAAGGTCTGGAAGACGACCTGGCGGCCCTCGGGGCCGGCACGATTTTGTACGTTTCGTGCAATCCCGCTACCCTCGCCCGCGACCTCGCGGCGCTGGCGAAAAAGGGGTATGCTTTAAAGCGCGTCCGCCCCGTCGATCTCTTCCCCCATACGTTTCACGTCGAGGCCCTGGCGGAACTCGTGCTGGAATGAAGAAATCCTTGTAAGTTGCTGATTATCCTTGGGTAAATGTGCATAAAAATTACTACATTGTAATATCCGAGGCGCCTCTGGTATAGTTCACAGCGCAGAGGAGGACTCGATGTCACAGGCGAAGAAAAACCCTGCTCCCAAAGTCACCATCATCGGCAGCAAGGGCGCCGACCAAGCGATCAACTACCTTTTGGAGGACCGGCACGAACTCGATTGGCTAGTAGCCGTCGGGCGCACCCGCGACGGCGATATCATCTTCTACGACAGCGGCGGCGATATCATCCAGGATCTCGGCTCGCTCGAATATGTAAAGGAGAGAATCTTAAGGGACTACTTCGGGGACTCCGAAGACTGATATAATCCCTAAATGCGCCAGACCGGAATCGCCAACCTGCCGCTGCACGGCGGGAAAGCGCCGGCCTGGCTGTTCCAGCGCATGGTCCGGCTGGGACGCGAGATCGTCCGGCTGATCGTCGAGGACCAAGGCCCGGGCGAGCTTCTTGTCCGTATATCCGATCCCTACTGGTTCCAATCCCTCGGCTGCGTCTTAGGCTTCGACTGGCATTCGTCCGGCGTTACGACCACCGTCTGCGGCGCGCTCAAGGAAGGTCTGCGCGGCATGGAGCGCGAGCTCGGCCTGGTCATAGCGGGCGGCAAGGGAGCGACGTCGCGGAAAACGCCGGGCGAGATCGTCGCGGCGGGCGAGCGCTACAGCCTCGCGCGCGATTCGAACGAACTCGTCCATCTAAGCCGCCTCACGGCGAAAATCGACAACAACGCCCTCCAGGACGGCTTCCAGCTCTATCATCACAATTTTTTCTTTACATTCGATGGCGCTTGGGCGGTCGTGCAGCAGGGCATGAGCGAGCGCTTCGCGCGCCGCTACCATTGGCATTCCGGAGCCGCCGAATCGCTCACCGTCGACCCGCACGCGGCGATCTGCACGAGCGTTAAGAAAGACAGCGTCCTCAATCTCGTCGCGGGCGAGAGCGTGCCGGCCCAGAACGTCATGACCGAGCTCTCGCACGAGGGTCCTGAGAAGATCGTGCGCGAGATCAAACAGATGAAAACTCTGAACCTGCCCGCGCATCACCAGGTCGCCGTCGCCGACCTGCGTCCGGAATCCATCGAAAAGATTCTCCTTAAAACCTACGAAGGCCAGGCGGAGAATTTCGAAGCCCTGCTCGGCATGCCCGGCGTCGGCGCGAAGACATTGCGCGCGCTGGCGCTGATCTCCGAGATTACTTATGGCACTGCGGCTTCCTGGAAAGACCCGGCGAAATTCAGCTTCGCGCACGGCGGCAAGGACGGTCATCCCTACCCCGTCAACCGGAAAGTCTACGACGACTCCATCGAAACCTTACGAAAAATAGTCGAGCGCGCGAAGATAGAGCGGACGGAGAAAGAAAACGCGCTGAAGCGTGTGAGAATGTTGTGGGCGGAGTGAATTCCCCTCTCCCAATCCCCCTCCCAGAGGGAGAGGGCCTTGGATGGAGGTCGAGCCTTACCAAGCACAATTTTTCCCTCGCCCTATTAGGGAGAGGGTCAGCGTGAGGGTTGTCCAACCTCTACGGTGTAGTCCTCGCCTGCCCACCTGTTTTCGGCCGTCCAATAGAACGTAAAGCGCAGCGGCGCGCGTTGCGTCGGCGGGACCATGATGTCGATGTAATGCAGACCAATGCCTACCGCGTGCGCGTCGTCCTCGGCAATCGTGCGCCACTCGTCGCGCGTCCAGCGCAGACGAAACGGCGCGGACGCCTGGACGCGGAGCGCGGCTCCCGCCGATATTCGCACGGGCTGCCGGTTCGGCTTCCATATCTCCAGATCGCGGCGCGTGCCGTTCGCGTAGCGCTGCTCTACGAGAGCAATGCGGTCGAAAACCTCCTCGTCCCAGGCCGAGCGCAGGAGCTTCATGTACTCCGAATGCGCCCACATGAGCGGCATCGCCGCCCCGGTCGCCTTGCCGAAATACATTTCGCGCTCCGGCACATCGGGGCGATCCCAAATCTGCTCCGGCAGCATGCCGCCTCTCGTGGCGAAGCCCTCGATCGCACGGATTAGGTGCGCCGCCGGCCTGCCCGCGGCCAGCTCGTAATGCGCGCGCTCGCCGGTGAGCAGCGGCCACGCGCGCCCGACGCCCCAGCCGTCGAAGCCACGGCCGTCGTCGCGCTGGCCGTAGCCGTCGTGATTATACCGCCGCCAGCACGGGCCGAACGGCGTATCGACTTTCAGCACCGTATCGACGACAGCGAGCGAATCCTCGATCAACGGATCGCGCGGGCGGCGGATGCCGTAGCGCACGAGCTCCAGGAATCCCGCATCGATGATGTCGCGCGCGGGGAAATCGGCCTGCGCACCCGGCGAGCGATTGCGGATCGTGACGATCCCCAGGTTCGGATCTTCGATGGGTCGCGGATTTTTCGGATCGACCGGGTTGATGCGGATGTAGTGCCGGCGGATTCCCGGGACGAGCGCGCCTTCGGTCGTAACCGTCCAGCGCTCGATGCGCGCCTCGAGGAAATCCGCATAATCTTCGATGAAGCGCGCGCTCGCTTCGTCGCCGCTTCGCCGCGCGAAATCGGCCGCGCACACGAGACCGGCGATGTGCGCCGCGAGCGTCGACGGCGAGTAGCCGCTGTTTTCCTCCCAGCGCTCCTGCTGCGTCGCCGGCGGATGAGCGATCAGAAAGCGCGCCGCCTTCAGCACCATCGGCGTCGGATCGAACTCTTGCAGCGCGTCTAATTCCTTCAGGCGCCAAGCGAGAATGATCGGAAACGCGACCTCGTCGAGCTGGATGCCAGTCCAATGCGGCGTTCCGTCGAGCCAAAAGTTCTGGTTGAAACCGCCGTCGGGACGCTGAGCCGCAGCGAGATAGATGAGCGCCCGGAGCGGCGTTTCGGTGTCGCCGGTCGACAGCAGCGCCGACGCGCTCTGGCAGAGATCGCGCGTCCACACGAGGTGGTAGCCGCCGAGGCCATCCTCGTCGCTCCGCTCCTCGCCCCAAGGAATGCTGAGCGAGGCGATTAGCGCGCCGGGAAAACTCTTGTCCTCGTGCGCGTGCAGCAGCGTGTGGCTGATGCAATAAAGCCGCCCGCCGTCTCCCGCGATCTTCTCCAACGGATGCGTATGGCAGCGCACGCGCTTCCACTGGTCCTCGAAGCGGCGGCGCTGCTCATCGAAATGGATGCCGAGCCCCTGCATCAGCGTCGTCGTCGCGGCCTGAAAACCGGGGCCAAAGCCGACGCCCAACGTGAATTCGCGCGACGCGGAGATATCGATCTCCGCCATCATCGCCACGTTGCCGTTGGCGGCATAGTCGAACTGCCAATCCATTTGGAAGTTGTCGTGGAGATCGGTCCAGCCGTCGCTCGCGCCCACGTAGCCGCACGACGTGCGCTTGAACGGCGCGGTCGCGCCGAGCGCGAGATAGACCCAGTTGCGATAGGCGACGAGAACCGTCCGGCCGCCCACTTCGGCGCGCGCCGCGTTGTTGCCCCAGCCGCGGCCTTCGAGATGCGGCGCGAGCAGGACATAGAGATGGAGCTTCTTGAGAAACTCCTCGGGCCCTTCGAGGCGCGTATGCACGAGCACACAGGAGAGATGCGGGTCTGAGATAATCTCTTGAGCAATCGCGTAGCGTCCGAGCGGATCGCGCGAGGTCAGACGAAAGCCCGGCGCGTGATGGTCGATGTAGTCGCCCTCGTAGACGAGATCGCGCTTCTGTTCATGAAAAAAGGATTCGCCATCGGTGACGAGATATTGCAGGTCGCGCGTCTGCGGCATGTCTACGCGCGGGTAGTAAATCTCGTTCAGGATGCCGTGCGACGCCGTGAACCAGACGCGGCTCGCCGTATGATAGGCCGTTCCGACGCCCTCCTTGCGGCTATGCGTCCAGGCGGGCGCGATGCCGGGAGCGCCGAAGGCGCGGCGGCCTTGCAGTAAGTTTAGCAAAAAAGACTCCTCGGGATGGGATGCGCTCGCCTGAACGGACGGGCGCCATATGTAAAATACTGACTTTTGTGGACGGTGCAAGCTCGCCACCGGCCGTCGATTGAATTACGGTGTCGAGTTGCTCCAGTAAGCCGCCTGGCATTTTTGAGCATATGAGTGGATAATCGCCGGACATCGCCTTTCTCGGCAAGAGGAAGTCGATCATGTAAGGAGACATCGAGATGAACGAAAACTCGCGAAAGAACCGGCGCAGGCGGAAACAGCAGAAGCGCCGGCGCGATATGCGGAAGTTGATGGCGGAGAAAAAGACGAGCGGCCAAAAGCCGTCCGCCTAGGGCTGCTTTACTCTGTATTCCGTATAGAGTCGGTCGAAAAAGCCGCTTTCGTCCAATCGCCGGACGGCCGATGCATCGACCAGATTCTCGGTCTTGACGTCGGCGATGCGCGGATTCTGCGCCGCCATGAAGCGCTGCAAAGTCCGCAGCCCGTCGACGGAGACGTACGGCTTGCGATTGTCCTCGAGGCGGACGAGCGAAAGCACGTCCTGGTACGCGCCTTCCGCGGCCGCGGAGTCGGTCATCTTGAAATGCTTGACGATCGTCCGCAGCACCGCCGGCTTGTTGTCCGGCCGACCGACGAAAACCATGCTCTCGATTAATCCCTTCAGGACGTTCTGCAGCGTATCGGAATTCTGCTGTACGTAGGCGTTTTCGGCGAGCAGGGTCATGCCCACCGACGGCAGCTTCGTCTTTTCGCTGCTGCCGAGGACGACGAATCCTTTCTCCGCGAGCCTGCGGCTCAGAAATCCGGGCACCACCGTCGCGTCGATTCTCCCGCTCTCCAGCGCCTGCGCCAGGACGGTGACGTCGCCGATGACGATCATCTGGATGTTGTCGCGGCGCTCGTCCAAGCCGAAGTGTTCGAGCCAGACCGCGGCGGTCTTCCATACACCGCCGCCGATGCTCTGGATACCGAAGCGCTTGCCGCGTAGCTGGGCCGGGCTCGCGATTCCCGGACGCGCGACGAGGTCGAGCGATTCGCGGCTCGTGAAGCTTGCGATAATTTTCAGATCGCTGCCGCCGGCCGCGGCGGCCAGCGCGGTGGTGGCGCCGCCGTAGGCGATCTGCGTCTCGCCCGAGGCGAGCGTCGCGATCTGCATCGAGTTGCCGCGCACCCACACGACTTTGACTTTCGCCCCGTGCTTGGCGAATAAGTTCTGGTCCTCGGTTACCCATAGTGGAATCGACGTCGTGCTCATGCTGCCGTGCGTCATGACCACCTCACCGGGCGCGGCGAAGGCGGCGGCCACCCAGACGACAAACGATAGAACGAAAGCAGCGAAGCGAACCATCCTCTTCAAATTCCCTCGATCGGACAGACGACCTCGAGCAGCGAGGGCTTGCCCAGCGCGAACGCGCGCTCGAACGCCGGGCGCAGCTCCGGCGGCCGCTCGATTTTCCGCGCGTCGACGCCGTAGGCGGCGGCGAGCGCGCAGAGATCGGGCAGATTGAGGTCCGTGCCGATCACGCGCCCGCGCCAGTGGCGGATCTGGTCGCGCTTCATATTGCCGTACGCCTCGTTGCGCACGACGATGATCGTGATCGGGAGTTTTTCTCGCGCTGCGGTCGCGAGCTCCTGCGTCTCCAGCATGAGTGAGCCGTCGCCGGTGACGCACGCGACATGCCTCCCGGGACAGGCGAAGGCAAGGCCAATCGAGGTCGCAACTCCCGATCCGATCGCGCGGAAATCGCCCGAATGGTAGGCGTACGCCGGCGCGATGAAGCGCCGGATGAGTTCCGTCGTTCCGCCCGCGCCGACGACGATCGTCTTTTCGTCGGCGGTTTCCTGCAGCGCGCGATAGACGTGCCACTGATCGATCGGCGCGTCCGCGGCGAATTCCCGCGACGCGAGCTTGTCGCGCCAGACGCGCTTTTCGTTGGCGAGGCGTTCGAGGCGCGCGGAGTTCTTTTTGCGCTCCGCGCGCTTCAGCAAATCGATGAGTCCGCGCAGCGCGAGCTTCGCGTCGCCGACGATTCCACAAGCGACCGGATAAATTTTGCCGACCTCGCCCGCATCGTTATCGATCTGAATGATCGCGGCGCCTTCGGGCAGCACTTTGTGGCCGTAGCCGAGCGTCATCGCCTCGCTGAAGGTCGCGCCGACAACGAGCACGCAATCCGCTTCCTGCGCGAAAGCGCCCGCGAAGGGAAACGCGCCGAAGCCGAGAGCGCCGAGGCAAAGTGCATGACTCTCCGGCACAAGCCCCTTGTGCGAGGGCGTCGTGGCGCACGGCGCGCCCAAAATCTCCGCCAATTCCTGTACCTCGCCTGCCGCGTCCGCCCAATGGACGCCTCCGCCTGCGATGACGACCGGCGCCGCGGCCGCATTGAGCGCCTCGGCGGCGCGCCGCAGCGCGGCGGCGTCGGGCGCCACCGGCGGCGGAAACTGCGGCGTCCACGGCCGGGCCGGCAGCTCGATCTCGCGCTGCTGTACGTCGCGCGGCACGCCGATGTAGACTGGTCCTTTTCTCGGCATCATCGCGAGCCGGAACGCATCGCGCAGTATCTCGACAGCATTCTCCGCCGTCAACGTCGCGCTCATTTTCGTTACCGGCGCGAATATCTGGCGCTGGGGGATCTCGTGCCAGGACGAGGCGCCCTTCCCCGCCGCTTCGCCCCATACGTCCGAGGAGAGCCCGATCAGAGGGATCGATTCTTTATGAGCATACGCGATGCCGGTAAGCAGATTGGTCGCGCCGGCTCCGGCCGAGACGAGGCAGACGCCCGGCGCCCGGCGCGCCTTGGCGTACGCCGCCGCCATATAGGCGGCGGAGCCCTCGTGCAGCGCCGGCACGAATCGGATCGCCGGATCGCCGTAGAGCGCGTCGGTGATGTCGAAGACGGAATGGCCGGTTACGCCGAAGACGGTATCGACATCCGCTTCCTTTAGCAATTCGACGATGAAGCGCGCGACGGTCGCTTTCATCCTAGCTCCTCTTCTTCCACAGCTCGGCGACGAAGCGCCGCACAGTTTCTAAGTCCGCATACGCCGGATCCTCGAGCAGCGCGTACTTGCCGCCGGGCAGGATGCGCGCGCGCTCGGGCACGTCGTCCTTCGGGATGTCGATACGGAGAGAGTTCTTGCCGCCTTCGAGCCTCTGAAAGGCTATCTGTCCCTCGCGCGACAAAAGCCAGTTGATAAAAACTTTTGCCGCGTTCGGGTGCGGCCCCCGGTTGACGAGCATGACGTTGCCGCCCCCCGAGCCGACAAAGCCGCCCTCTCTGAAGCCGCCGGTGATGAACGAGTCCACCGGAAGCCCTTGCTGCTTCGCCTGCCAGATGTCGAGGCGGTCGGCGTTTTGCAGCGCCGCGAGTGCGACCTTGCCCTGCGCAAGCCAATCCACCATCTGGCGGATGTCGCGGCTCACGACCGGCTCCATCTCGGTCAAGAAGCGCCTGACGAAGTCGGGGCCGAGCTCGCGATTGAAATAACAAAATTGCAGCGGCTCCTGCGTGCCGCCGGAGAGCGGCTCGGCGATGACGATCTTGCCTTTCCACTTCGTGTTGATGAAGTCCCAGTACGATTTGAAATCCTGCGGCTTCACCAGATTGGTATTGTAATGAAAGTATTGGAGCGGCGATCCGCCGAACGAAAAGATGCGCGTGCCTTCTTCGTCCGCGTAAAGATGCCTTCCCTGCCACCATTTGGATGTATCGAGCACTTCGGGAAGCATGAGCGCCGGCGTGACGGGATCGAGCACGCCGCCTTTGATGAAGCCGATGGCCGCTGATCCGGCGCCGCCGATGAGCACATCGGCAATGTACTTGCCGCCGCGCCGCTCCGAGAGAATGCGCGTGACGCGATCCGAGCCGCGCACCGTCACCTCGACGACCTTGATGTCGGGGAATTTTTTCTGAAACGCCTGAAATAACGGCTCGTGGCCGGGAAACGTGTAGACAACGACCGACCCGTCCTGCTTCGCCGCGCGGAGCGTTTTTTCCCACTCGTCCTTCCAGTCGGCGGAGGCGGGAGTACAAAAAACGGCGCAGTAAAGAAGGCTAAGTAAGGCAAGGATGCGGATCAGCATTGGACTCAGGCGAGTCATACTTCACTTTGTCCGAACTGCCAAGAGTAACATGGTTGCGCGAAGATTTTCGAGTGATCGTCCGGCATGTCGGGTATATTGACACTCAGGCCTTGGGGCGCTAGCCGTTTTATAGGGCAGGTCATTCCAATTCGAACGGAGTCGATCATGAAGCGATTTATTTATCTTTCCACTTACGCAGCAGCAATCATCTTTTTTAGCTTGCAAACATCCGCCTTCGCGCAGGCGCCGCAAGGCAAGCCGGTGACGATTCGCGGAAAAATCGCCTCGGTCGAGGGCCAGTCGCTCAAGGTCACGGCCAAGAGCGGCGAGGTCACGGTTAAACTTCCCGACAATGTCAGGATCGGCGGAGTGGAGGCCGCCCAGCTATCGGACATCAAGTCGGGCGAATTCGTCGGCACCACCGCCGTCAAGCAAGCCGACGGCAACTTGAAAGCGCTCGAGGTGCATATCTTCCCCGAAAGCGCGCGCGGCACAGGCGAAGGCCACAGGCCGTGGGACCTCGAGCCCGGCTCGACGATGACCAACGCCAACGTCGAGAAGGTCGAGCAGGTCGCGGTCGCGAAGGTTCAAGGACCGATGCTCACGCTGAAATACAAGGACGGCGAGCAGAAGGTATTCGTCCCGCCGGGAACGCCGGTTGTGAAAAACGTTGCCGCCGACCGCTCGCAGCTCAAGCCGGGCGCCGGCGTCTTTATTCCGGCGGTGCGGGGCGCCGACGGAACGATCACTGCGACGCGCGTGACCGTCGGCATCGGCGGCACGATGCCGCCCATGTAGCGCGACGCTACCGCGCCGCCTTCAAATACCGCCTTCCGAAATACCACGCATAGAGCGTGGCCAGCAGTATTACATTCGGAATAAATATCTCCGGCGTGGACCACGGGCGACCGTTCACGCGGAGATCTGAAATCGGCCAGAGAAACGGCGTAGGAAAGAACGCCGTCGAGTGCGTCGGGATGTCGACGACAATGTGCAACGCCCACGCGGAGAATTCCCAGATCGGCCGCCGGAAGATCAACCACAGCAAAACAAAGATTGCCACGAAGATCACCAGGCTGTGACTGACATTGTAAGCCTGGTGGACGAACGTCGGAAACATGGCCGGGTCGGGCGGCTCCGTCGTGAACCGCGGCCGCTGCTCGACGCCGAGAAAAGTCAAAAGAAAAAACGGGCCGAACGCGCAGATGTCCGGCCCCATGCCGAGGAAAAAAGCGAGCCAGAAGCTTTTGCGATTTTTCCTACCGAACGCGAGCGACCCCCAGAGGCCGTGGGATAAAATATCCATATCGCTGCCTTAGCTTTGTCTCACAATCACAGGCAAATATCGATTTCGTTTTGCCAGTCTTACCGGCGACACGTTTGGCTCTATGTCACCAAACCGTACTTGCGGCGCGCTTTCGCGCCAATAAGAACCAAATTTGTCACCCTCTGCGCACTTCGACGTTGTTCGTACCGTCAATAAATGCATGCGTGATCAGATACTTAAGCACAAAGGGACCCGTGGCATGGCATGTGCTTAGAAGAGCGGCAAAGGGAGGCTTCGGTGTCGCTCCAAGGCGTCAGCGCCTTTACGGAGCTAAAAAGAATTTCTATGCCGTTCCAGTCGATATTCGCCGGACTCTCCGGCTCACCTGTCGATCTGCTATCTTCGGCGATAGTACGGCGGCGAAGGCTCTTCAACAGCGCCGTTTTTGTATTCCTCCTGCTCCCGGTCCTGCTAATTGGCGCCTTCAATTACCGCCAAACGTATAATGATCTCACCGATAATGCTTCGGACCGAAGGCAGGCGCTGGCGTATCTAGCCGCCGCCACTCTCAGGCAAAGACTCGACTACATGAAAGACATCGGCGTCGCGCTTGCCACCCGTGTCCGGTTTCGCCAGTTGGTCGCGGATGGGAAATGGAGCGCGGCGATCGAAATTCTTCGCACCATACCGAAGAACTTTCCGTTCATAGAGCGGCTCTTTCTAACCGACCCCAGCGGCACCTTGATGGTCGACACGCCCGAGCTGTCGGATGTGCGGGGGAAAAACTTTGCATTCCGCGACTGGTACCGCGGCGTGTCGCACGCTTGGCAGCCGTACGTATCAGACGCCTACCAAAGAACGGCCGAGCCTCGTCACAAAGTCGTGGCCGTCGCCGTTCCCGTGAGAGATGAAGCGAAAATCGTTGGTATTCTCGTTCTTCAAGTGCAGGTCGGCTCGCTGATCGAGTCACGGTTGAATACGCTTGATATCGGCGGCTCGGGATTCATCTACATCGTCGACCGGCGAGGGCACCTGGTTGCGCACCCCAAATTCGCCGGAGATCGCGACAGCATCGATTTCAGCTCCGTCCCGGTCGTCCGCAAGGTGCTCAGCGGGCAACGCGGCGTCGAAAGCGGATGGAATCCGGTCGAGAAAGAGGCGCGCATTGCAGCTTACGAGCCGGTTGCCGGCTATGGCTGGGGAATCGTCGCGCAACAACCCGCCGCAGAAGCGTTCGCGGTCCGCGATGCGAGTCTGCGGCGAATTTTAATCGCGTATGGATTGATTTCTCTTTTGGCCGTCGTCTTGGCGCTGATGATTTTGCGCATCACCGCCGAGCGCAGGAGCGCGGCGGAGCGACTGCATCAGAAAGAGGAGAGTTTTCGGGTATTCATAAGCAGGGTCAAAGACTACGCCATTCTAATGCTCGATGCAGATGGAAATATCATGAGTTGGAACGAGGGTGCGGAGCGGATCAAGGGATATCGAGCAGAAGAAATCATCGGACGCCATATTTCGTTGTTTTACACCAGAGAGGACTACGAGCGCGGTCACGTCGGCGACTTGTTGAAGCTTGCGGCCGAGCAGGGCCGCGTCGAGGAAGAAGGCTGGCGCGTACGAAAGGACGGAAGGCGATTTTGGGCGGACGTTGTCATCACGGCTATTCGGGACGAAAACGCCGTCCTGCAAGGGTTTGCCAAGGTGACGCGGGACTTAACGGAACGCAAGCAACAGGAAGACGCTCTGCTTGGCCTCAACGAGCAGCTTATCGCGGTGAATAAAGAACTCGAGGCGTTCACCTATTCCGTCTCGCACGATCTGCGCGCGCCGCTGCGGGCGGTGGACGGATTTTCGCGCATCCTGCTGGAAAAATATGGCGCCGAGATGTCTTCCGACGCGAAGCGCTATCAAAACCTCATACGCGACAATGCCAGACAAATGGGCCAACTCATCGATGACCTGCTCTCGTTTTCACGCCTCAGCCGTCAGCCTGTGAAGCGGCAGGAGGTGGAGCCTTCTGAAATCGTCCGGCAAGTGCTGCACGAGCTTCAAGTACAATCGTTCGAGCAGGCTTCTGTTACTGTCAAGGATCTCGCTGTATGCAACGCCGACCCGGCCTTACTCAAGCAGGTTTACGTCAATCTGATTTCGAATGCACTGAAGTATACCCGTCGTTGTGAGTCACCGCTCATCGAGGTCGGCTGCCACAACGACAACGGCACGCCCGTCTATTACGTGCGGGATAACGGGGTCGGCTTTGACATGAAATATGCCGATAAACTTTTCGGCGTTTTCCAGCGCTTGCACCGCGCCGAAGAATACGAGGGCACCGGCGTCGGGCTGGCCATCGTTCAGCGTGTTATTCATCGGCACGGAGGACGCATTTGGGCGGAAGCCGACGTCGATCAAGGCGCGACATTCTTTTTCACCCTGAAAGGATCGAACCATGACGCAAACCATTGAAATCTTGCTCGTCGAGGACAATCCGAACGACGTGGAGCTGACACTGCACGCTCTGAAGGAGAACAACCTCACCAATATCATCGAAGTCGTGCGCGACGGCGAAGAGGCGCTCGATTTCATTTTCGCGACGGGCCCCTACTCGCATCGGTCCCGAGAGCGGCGGCCCAAATTGATCCTGCTCGATCTCAAGCTGCCCAAGGTGGACGGGTTGGAGGTGCTGAAGCGGGTTAAGTCCAATCCGATCACGCGAATGATACCGGTGGTTGTCATGACCTCGTCGCGTGAGGAGCGCGACCTCGTCGAGAGCTATCAGCTCGGCGTCAACAGCTACATCGTCAAGCCCGTTGATTTCGAACGATTTACCGAAGCGGTGCGCAATCTCGGTCTGTATTGGCTCTTGCTTAATGAGGCGCCGTCTAACTGATAAATCGCTCTGGACGCTCGTATGTCAAAGCCTCTAAAGGTTCTGATCGTCGAAGATCGGCTCACCGACGCCGAACTGATGGTCTATGAACTCAACCGTTCAGGCTTCGAGCCTGAATGGCAGCGCGTGGAAACCGAGGCGGACTACCTCGCGGAATGCAAAAAGAACCCCGACGTCATTTTGACGGATCACAACCTTCCGGAATTGGACGCGCCGAGAGTCTTGGAGCTGTTGAAGCAAAGCGGCTTGGACATTCCCTGCATTGTCGTCACTGGCACCATCAGCGAAGAGGTCGCCGCCCAACGCATCAAGGACGGCGCCGCCGATTATATTCTCAAGGACCGCATGACGCGCCTCGGTCAGGCGGTCGAGCGGGCGTTGGAAGACAAAAGGCTGCGCGCGGAAAAGCTTCGCACGGAGGCGCGAAAGTTCGCGATTCTTGAATCGGCCCTCGACTGCATCGTCACGATGGACGCCGAAGGCAAAATCGTCGAATTCAATCCCGCCGCGGAAAAAGCGTTCGGTTATAGCAGCCGCGAGGCCGTCGGGAAAGACATGGCTGAGCTGATCATCCCTCACGGCTTGCGCGGAAAACATCGCGCGGGCCTGGCGCATTATCTGGCTTCGGGAGAGGGTCCGGCTCTCGGCAAGCGACTGGAAGTCACGGCGCTCCGAAGCGATGGCAGCGAGTTTCCCGTCGAACTCGCGATCAGCCGCATCAACATGGACGGCCCGCCCCTGTTCACGGGCTATATCCGCGACATCTCGGACCGAAAGCGCAAAGAAGAGGAAATCCTCAAACTTGCGGCGATCGTCGAGTCGGCGACCGAGGCGATCGTCGGATATACCTTGGAAGGCATCATCACGAGCTGGAACGGCGGCGCCGAGCAGCTCTACGGTTATTCGGCCGAAGAGGCTCGCGGTCGGTCGTTTTCGATACTCATTCCGACCGATCTTCCGGATGAGCTTCCCAACATCCTCGAAAGACTCAAGCACGGCGAACGCATCGATCATTTCGAAGCTGTAAGAAGGCATAAGGATGGCAGGCATATTTCGGTTTCGGTCACGGTTTCTCCCGTCAAAGACGCTCAGGGCAATCTCATCGGAGGATCTTCGATCGCACGCGACATCACCGAGCAAAAGCGGGCTGAAGAAGCGCTCAGAGCGATACCTTTAAGGGATGTCCGCCGGAGCGACCTTGTAACTTCGATCGAATTGGGAATCATCGTCCTGGTAAGCGCGCTGGTCTACGCGGCCGCCGGATATTTCGATTTGTTTCCAAAAGCGACCGCATGGATATTGAACGACCATCCGCGACTCGATGAAGTCGCGGTCGCATTCGTCTTTCTCGTGATGGTGCTGAGTGTCTTTTCTTATCGCCGATGGAGGCACCTTAATGCGGAAATCGCCGGTCGCGCGAAAGCCGAGGCGGCGCTGCGAACCCTGCACGGTGAATTGGAAATACGAGTTCAGGAGCGGACGTCCGATCTGGCAAGATCCAACCAATCGCTCAAAGACGAGATCGCCCAGCGCAGGCGAGCGCAGGAAGAGATCCGGCGCAATCTTGACCGCATCCAAGCGTTGCACGAGATCGATCGCGCCATCACTTCCAGCCTGGACCTGCATGCCGTGCTGAATGTCCTTCTAGAGAAAATCGAAATATTCCTGCCGATGGCGGCGGCGACCACAGTAAGACTGTTCGACCCTAAAACCCGAGAACTCCAATCGCTGGCATGCCGCGGTGTAGACGACCAAGAGTGGCGATCCCAAGTGCGGGCAGCGTCAGGCGGCCGAGCGGCCAGCGTCGTCAAAACCAAGACGGCGATGACCGTGCGAAATGTGTTGACAGATCCCCGAACGACCAACGTCGAGTTTTATCGCAGGCACGGCTTGGTGTCTTATCTCGCCGTCCCGCTGATAGCGCACGAAGAGGTTCTTGGTGTGCTCAACCTTTACACAAGCCGCGAGTACGAATTCAATACCGGGGAGGTCGACTTTTTAAAGACCCTGGCCGGCCAGGCGGCGGTGGCGATTCATAACGCCCAGCTTTACGATCAGACGCAAGTCCACGCGGCGGCGCTGAAGAAAGCCAATGCGGATTTAATTCGGCGCGAGGAGGTTCAAAAAGTCTTAAAAGACCTGAGCCAGGACATTTTATCGCTTGAAACCGATACGCTGCTCAATAAGCTCACCGCGGGCGTCCGCGGCGTTTTCGGCGTCGACGTCTGCGATGTGCGGATATTAAGCGACAGTCAGCATTGGCAGGTGCGGGGCGCCTCGGGCGTCGATCCGCATGTGATCCGCTCTGCGCAGAGCGGATCCGTGCATGGCCGGGCGCGATGGATCTTTAAAAACCGCAAGCCTCTGATGATTCCCGACGGCTTTCAAGATGACCGTTTTCCTTCAGGCGATACGACACGCGAGCTGGGATTGAGGGGCTATCTCGGCGTTCCGCTCTGCTCCAAAGGAGACGAAGTGATCGGAGTACTCAGGGTCCTTACCTACAAACCAAGGGAGTTTTCGCCCGAAGAAATCGATCTATTGCAACAATTCGCCAACGGCGCGGCGGCGGCCATCCAAAATGCGCGGCTTTATGACGAGACCAAAAACCAAGCGTTGAGTTTGGATGCCGCGAACAAGGTCAAGGACGAGTTTCTGAGCGTCATGTCGCACGAGCTTAGAACGCCCCTCAGCGTCATTATGGGTTACGCCGGAATGCTGCGCGACCGGCTGGCCGGCGCGATCACGGAGGCGCAGGAAAAGATTCTGGATAAAATGCTAAGCCGCGGCAGGGAGCAGCTCAACATCATCAACGACATCATGCAGACAACCCAGCTGGAAAGCCTCTCCATGCTGATCGATAAGAAGCCCGTCAATGTCGCCACCCTGTTCCAGACTTTGAAGGCGGATTATTCCTCGACGTCAAAAAATGTAAGCTTACAATGGAGTCATGCCGCCGATCTGCCGGTGATCGTCACCGATCAAAACAAGCTGCGGCAAATCCTACAGAATCTCATTGACAATGCGTTGAAATTCGCCCCGGGTGGAGAAATAACCGTATCGGCTGAATTGGTGAATGACGGCGGGAACATGAAATTTCAAGTCTCCGACAATGGCATCGGCATACCGCAGAATGAATTGTCGCGCATATTCGAAAAATTTCACCAAGTGGACAGCTCGGAGACGAGGTCGTACGGCGGCGTCGGTCTCGGATTGTACATCGTCAAGAAATTCACCGATCTGCTGGGCGGCGAAATCAGCATAACCAGCGAGCTCGGGCGGGGAACGACCATCGCAGTCCTGCTGCCTTTGGCTTTCAACTATCCATCGGCGCTCCACGCGCCGGAGAAGCGCCCGCCGCTCGACGCCCCCTCGCATACTTGACGCTGGACGGTGTTTGCGACCTCGCTCTGTGCCCCGCTTTTTAGTAAGCTTCGGTCTTAGGTCATTTTACAGTTATTCTTTTCGGCCGCCCGCTTGTCGTCGGGTCGAATGAAGCAGCGATCATGAAAAGAATTCTTTCAACGGCGATTTTTCCCGCGCCGGTTTTGATTGTGCTGGCGGCGCTTCAGGTTTTCGCCGGCCAAGCCCCGAGCAGCAAGTCGATGATTCTCTCGACCACCACGAGCACGCAGGACTCGGGGCTGCTCGACGTACTCGTGCCGCTGTTCGAGAAGCAAACCGGCTACAGCGTCAAGACCGTCTCGGTCGGCACCGGCCAGGCCCTGGAGCTCGCGGCGCGCGGCGAGGCGGACGTCGCGCTGGTGCACGCGCCGAGCCTGGAAAAGAAGTACGTCGCCGACGGCAAGCTCGTCCATCGCCGTCTCGTCATGTACAACGACTTCGTCATCATCGGCCCGCAGAACGATCCCGCCAAGGTCAAGTCGACCAAGAGCAGCGCGCAGGCGATGAAACTGATCGCCGAGAGCCGCTCGCGCTTCGTTTCGCGCGGCGACAATTCCGGAACGCATAATCTGGAAAAGGCGCTGTGGAAGCAGGCGAACGTCGAACCCAAGGGCGCATGGTACATCGAGTCCGGCCAGGGCATGGGCGCGACGCTCGGCATCGCCAACGAAAGAAACGCCTACACCATCACCGACCGCGCGACCTACCTCGCCTTTCGGAAGCGCGTCGCGCTGCCGATCCTGCTCGAGCGCGACAAGCCGCTGCTCAATATCTATTCGGTGATGGAAGTGAACCCGGCCAACGGCGCGCGCATCAACACCGCCGCCGGCAAGGCCTTCGCTGACTTCATGGTCGCCCCGGAAACACAGGCGGTCATCGAGAACTACGGCATCGACAAGTACGGCCAGGCGCTGTTCGTGCCCGTGGCGGGGAAACGGGAGGAAGACCTCGGCGTGTGAGCGCTGTCCGCGCCGCTTCGGCAAGCGGATATTAATAATCGACACCGCCCGGTTTCGCCGCCTTCGCTATTTCTTTTTCTTCGCCAGCGCCTCCTCGGGCGGGATCTCCTTGCCGGCCGCGTCGACGTAGTGGATGTCGAACGCCCAGTCGGAGGTAACGAACGCCGTGCACGCCGACGAGCAGGTGAATTGATGCACGTGCTTGGCGGGCAGCACCGCGTAGCCGCCCGGGCCGAGCCCGAGCCCCGACGCCTTCTCGTTGCTCTTCGTCTCGATCTTGGCCGAGCCGGCGACGATCATCACGCTCTCGTTGCCCGAGTGCCAGTGCCACGGCACCGCGCAGCCCGTCTTGGCCTTAAAGAGAACCGTGAACGCCCCTTTCGCCGGGTCGCCGCTCTGCGGCGCAACCGTGACGCACTCGGGCAGCCCGGGCTGCGCGACGAATTTGTTGTCCGACATCTTCCGGATCACGCCGGCCTCCTGCGCCGCGTAAACATTGACGGCACAAAGAAGCGCGACGAGCGCGAGAGCTGACTTCATAAAGTCCCTCCTCTCCTCGGTGATGACGGATAAAGTGTAGCACCCGGTGAGAGCAGATTCAGCCCGGGCGGGTCGCGCTCGCTCGCCGGGACGATGATTTCGTTCGGGGGAATTGTCTAAATGAAATATCCGGAACTCCTGCCCATCGCCTCACCAGGACAGGCAGAAGCCAAGGAAGGGTCTAATAGAAAAAAAGGGAAGGCGAAGCCGCCTTCCCTTTTTTAGGAGGAATAGACTCAGGCGGCTTTGATCTGTTTCCGCTGAGTCGAGCCGGATTCGATGGGAATCCGTTTTACCGTCGACGATTCCGGCAACGGCACCGAAACTTCGATCACGCCGTGTTCGAACTTAGCCGTGATCTTATCGGCATCGACTCCCGCCGGGAGCGAGAAGCGACGCTCGAAGCTGCCGTAAACCGTCTCGCTGTAGCGGTAATCTTTCTCGTTGACGTCCTTCGAGCGCTTCCGCTCGCCTTTGACCGTCAGCGTGTTGTCCAGCAGCGATACTTCGACCTCGTTGGGATCGACCCCGGGCAGGTCGGCCCGTACGATAAAGCGGCCGTCCTTTTCGAACGCCTCCATCGCCGGCGCATAACCGCCCGGCGATCCGGCTCCCGCCTCGTCATCGGAAAGCAAGCGGCGGAAGAGGTCGTCGATGTCGCGATGCCAGTTGGTGAGCTCGCGATAGGGATTCCAAGCCATTAAACTACGCATAATTTACCTCCTCCTTTCGGGATATTTATTATCTGAGAAAAAAGTAATCATCGAAAACCGCCTGTCAAGACCGCGGCATGCTCGCCCGCGCCCCCAACTGTCGCTCAACTTCTTTGTCTCAGCCGGAACTCGATTACGCGGTGCCAAGCATTAAAAGCGCTCTCCTTTTTTATATCGCCTGGCGTGCTGTTGCAGTGCGGACACGGATATGTCTCTGCAACGTTAACGATCTTTTGTCCCGCTGAAAGCTCCACAGAAAAGCTGTTACCGCAGCATTGACAGCGCAGCGTCCAAAAGCCGCTGTCCATGCTGAAAGCACCCCCTCACCCCGCCCTCTCCCCAACGAGCCGCCCCCAAACTTACTCGATCAAAAATTTAAATGACGTCGATGGAAATTGTTGATGGAGCGCTCATCAAGTTTTTAAATCGGGCCTATCTAGATCTTCGATCGCGCGGCGGGCAGACCTAATGACCGCACTGGCTACATTTCACACCTAATAAAATCGGAAGAGGGATGCCAAGGCTTTCTGACAGGCTCTGAACGAATTCTAATCTCCAGCTTTCTATGCGCTCAGGTTCATTTTCCAATCTTACGATCTCGATTTCAAAAAAACCGACCTCCTCACCCAACTTCTCTGTCGTTAATCCCCTCTCGATACGACGTTTGCGGATCAACTCGTTGCGCGGTAGGCGATAATCCGGCGCGTAAGATATCTTACTGCTGCAGAACTCGCATTGAACCTCAAGCAATCGAATCACATCTAAACCAAGAACTTCACTGATTTTCTTTATATCGGAAATGTCCGTACTAAAAATTTCACCGGCATGATGTTCGATATCCCAATACGCATCTATCCCAATGCCAGATTGCTTTGCTACATCAACATCCCGGAGGCCCAGCTGTTGCCGTCGTTTCAGTATCTTATCAGCTATATTTGCCAGAAAGGCTCTCACGGTCAAATAGCACTCCCGGTTGAGCCTCGCAACGGGCTCATCCGGATTACCAGCCGCGAAACGACACCCCAAATCCACGACGCGGCGGGTGTGGCAATTATCGCGTAATCGTAATCGTCGCCGGAGGCGAAATCGCTCTTCCGGACCATAAATTTCTGAAACCGAACTGTCGCGACCAGTCATCTGCGAACATCCGCTCAAATTCATAGTTGAACCGAATCGTATAAAATCCAGGCTTCGGAATTAGAATTGCTGAATCCTCATCGCTGAATTCTAAAAAAGGCCCCTGTACATATTTTTAATTGCGGCTTTCGATGTCTACTATTTCATCCTCCCTGAGGACAGCTTCAAATTCCAGAGCAATGGAATTACTCGGCTCTAAAGAAACGAAATCTGATTGCGTTATCGGCTTCAACTCGAACACGGATAATTTGAAGTCCTTCAGTGATCTCCCGCTTGGGTCAAAAGTGTTTTTAAGTAGGTATTGTACTTCGTCTCAAGACGTCGAGATGTGACATTAAGCTCAGTTTGTAGGCAGTTGTCGATTTGCCTTTGATTCGCGGTCGCTTGGCAATCTGACCCGAGTCCTGATTTTGGAAAAGTTATTGCGCTAAAAACCACAATTATTATTAATTGGCGCATCTTTGGTCGGGGTCTCTGAGGGTCAGGTCTTGAATGTTGACATTTCACTGTGTAGCCGCTACGAACGTACGGCTTCTGCCCGCCCCTGCCAATGCCAGACCTGGTCGTGCTCGTCGATGAGCCGGGGAATGATGCGGCGCAGCGCGAAACTTAAACCTCACGCTTCCTTTTTTTCCACACGCTCGACGCTCACTTCTAGGTTCGGCTTGCTCGCCTTTCCGATCGCGTACCAGGCGCCGAGGAGGCCGCCGCCACGCTAAATTCACACTTCAACTCTTGTTTTTTCTAACAGGCTTTTATATATAACGGCGATTATTTTCCGTTGGAGGGACCTGTTATGCACTATTTCAGGCCTTCGCTTTGTTCGGAGGATGCATTCGCCGCCTGGGATTCACAACTTGCGCAGGCCGCGGAAGAGCCGTGGTTGAAGACATTATCTCGGCGCGACCTCCTGCCGCTTTTCATCCAATATTATTCCGACCTCCGCGGGCTGCCGCGCGGCGCGCGCCGCGACCTCCAGCGCAAAGTAACCGCTTCTCGCGAAATCGCCGTTCCGGCCGGGTGGAAGCTGAAGCTCGCCGGCTCACTGGCCGGCACGGCGCTGCTGCTGGCGCTGGGGCAGGCAAGCCGAGCGGCGACGATCACCGTCAACACGAATATCGCGAGGATTGCCGCCGACGGGAAGTGCTCCCTCGTCGAGGCGATCATCAACTCGAACAACGACGCGGCGACGCATGCGGACTGCGTCGCAGGCAGCGGGACCGATACGATCATGCTGCCCGCCGCCAGCGCGCATGTCGTGCCCGGAATTTACGACGCGGTCTACGGCTCACGCCTGCCTTTGATCACCAGCGCGATCACGATCGACGGCAATGGCGGGAAACTTCGGGGATCGAAAAAAGGCGGCCTCGCGCGTCTCCTCACAGTCAAGAACTCGGGAAATCTGACATTACAGAATATCACGCTTACCGGAAGCGCCGCCTTTGACGGTGGCGCGATTCTCAACTATGGATCGTTAACGATCGAGAACAGCACGATATCGCGAAATAAAGCTGGTTTTCGAGGAGGGGGTGTTCTCTCTTGGACGAATTCGACTCTTAATATATTCGACAGCATAATCACGGGAAACGCTGCAGAGGATGGCGGCGGCGTTCTCAATTACGGCGGAACTTTCACGATCACGAACAGCGTCGTCTCCGGCAACAAGGCTCACGTGGGCGGTGGCCTCATGCGCTGGAACGGCGACATGACCGTCGACGACTGCCTTATAGCGAACAATGCGGCCGATGGCGGCGGAGGGATACAAACCACGAACTTCGGTACCGCTACCGTAACGAACAGCACAATTTCAGGGAATCGTACGCGTTACGATGGCGGCGGAATCGAGAATGGTTCGGGGAGCTTTGTACTTTCGAATAGCATAGTAGCCGGCAATCGGGCGGGCAGTTTCGGCGGAGGCATCGATACTCTTGGCGGTTCATATTTCGTTGCTCAGAATAGTACGATATCGGGAAACGTGAGTCGTGCGCAGGGCGGCGGAATATTCAATGGCGGCGGAACGGTGACGCTAAACAGCACAACCGTGACGGGCAACATGGCCAAAGTCGGCGGCGGCATATACAATCAGAACCATCCTTTCACGCTCAATCGCACGATCGTTTCCGGCAACAAGGCAACTGTTTCGGCGGAGATTTTCAATCTCCCAAACAATTACGCAACGATTGTCGCGAACAACTCCAATTTATTCGGCGTGAGCGGGAATGCCGGCGTCAGCGGTTTTTCTCCGGGCGCATCCGACATCGTCCCAGCGGGCGCCATCACGACAATTCTCGCTCAGCTCGCCGACAACGGCGGCCCGACCTATACGCACGCGCTCGTTCCCGGCAGCCCGGCGATCGACGCGTCGCCGCATGACGCCGACTGTCCGTCCGCAGACCAGCGCGGCGTCTCGCGCCCGCAGGGCGCGCAATGCGACATCGGCGCGTTCGAGGAGTGATTACATCTGAACCAGAAGCCCTACCAGTGCCAGACCTGGTCGTGCTCGTCGATGAGCTGGGGAATGCCTTGGCGCTTGATGCGGCGGAGCCCGGCGAGCAGATCGTCGTCGCCGAGGCCGCGCTCGCGCGCGTCTTCTTCGACCACGTAGATCGAGACGCCCTTCTCGATCATCTTCTCGACGTCCTTGTCGATCTCGGGCGGGTGGGTCATCTTGGCGTCGCCGAAGGATAGGCCGGAGGCGTCCTGCCCTTTGCAGGCGTAGTTGACCGCGTTGGCACGGAGCAGCACGGAGATGTCGGCGCCGGCGTTTTTCAACATGTGCGTGAGCCAGAGCACGGTGTCGTCCTGCTCTTCGATCGTGCCGCGGTAGGCGGTCTCGACGATGTTTAAAATTTTCGCCATGGCGTTCTCCCCTATTTGGTCGGAATCACGAGCGTCGCTTGGCTCGCGTTGGAGGCGTCGAGAAAATCCTTCGGCCCGCCGCGCCGCGGCCCTTCGACCCA
Source organism: Pseudomonadota bacterium (assembly GCA_021324155.1). GTDB lineage: Bacteria > Desulfobacterota > Binatia > UBA9968 > UBA9968 > JAJPJQ01. The sequence continues at coordinate 16,603 of JAJPJQ010000047.1, read as the reverse complement.
GTCGCCCGCGCCGCGCTCATCCACGCACAGGCCGCAGTTCACCCAGTCGAGCTTGACGCCCTTGTCCTTCGCCATCTTGAAGAGCGAGGCGACCCAGTCCTTGGTCGTCGGGTGCGCCTCCTGCTCGGCCGAGGTGCCCTTGACCGGATTCGGATGCGGCGCCTGCGCCTTCATCGTCAAATTGACCGCGCCTTCATAGGCAAAGACGTTCACGTTGTGGCCTTTGGCGAGCGCCGACTGCACGATGCGCAGCGCGGTCGTCGAGTTCGCGGACTCGTACGGCGCGTCCATGATCGCGACGGTAATGGTTTTGCCTGCCATGTGATTCTCCTCAAATTCTTCCGTGCCGGAGCCCTTCGACAAAGCTCAGAGCGAACGGAAAAAACTCATTCGAGCAAAAAACTCCTTCGTGGTGATCCTGTCGAACCACTCCTAATGCCAGATAGCTTTAGTGCCCGGCTCGACGAGCAAGTCCACCAAGCGGTCCGTGTCCGCCGTGTCGACGCCGTCGACGAGCTGGCGGATGCCGCGCTCCTTGAGCGAGAATCGATCGGCGACGACCTTGATCTTGCTCTTGACGAGATCGGCGATGACGGTGCTGTATTTCGAGCCTTTCCGCACCGGCAGCACGCCGTTCTGCACGAGGAAGACGGTCGCCTCGTTGCCGCGCTTGGCGAGCCCCTGGATCAGCTCCGCGAAGTACTGCGAGTCGGCGCTGTCGAAGGGATCGCGTGATTCGATGAGCAGATACTTTGCCATCTTTCCTCCTATTCCGGGCTAAAGCGGCTGGAGTTTGTCTTATAGTAAGCGGCATAAGAGTCAAGGGCCGGAGGCACGGATTGCGTTCATGTTTAACGCGGCTGAGGAATAATCCTCTATTGATCGATACCCCGCGCGAATTTAGTTTTCTTCGTACACGCTCCGGCAATACACTTCCTACGGCTTTCGCGTATGGCTACGACTTACCGGCGGATGACGAGCAGCGATCGCTGGCATTTCTGCACGAACTGCTCGTCATGGCCCGCGGAAAATTACGTGGAGCTGCAGTACCCCGAATACCTGCTCAAAGGGAGCCTCTGCCTCGAATGCATCACCAAACGCCATTTCGGCGAATGCGATCCGAAGGAATAAGCCGCCGGCGAGCTCATTGCTGCCGGCGCCGTGGCTTTTCTCTGGCCAGCTCGACTCTCGACTACGGTGTGGCTGCGGCCGGCGCGGGCGATGTTCAGCGCGGTCGAGGTCGTGCCGACGACCGCCATCCGCCGCTCTTTCGATGAAGCCTGACAGATAGCGCGGCGGATAAAGTCCGTCAAAAAGTTTTAAGTTCAGCCGAGCTCGAGCATGCGCGCGAGCGCGCGCTCGGCGCCGCGCCGGACCTGCTCGTCAAGGACGATCTCGTGGCGCATTGATTCGAGCGCCGCGCGCGTGTCGGCGAGCGTGATCATCTTCATGTAGCGGCAGAGCTTGCACGCCTTGTAGAATTTTTTCTCCGGCAGCTCGAGCAGCAGCCGGTCGGAGAGGCCGCATTCGGTGACGACGAGAAATTCCCTGTCGGCGCTCTTCGCGGCGTAGTCGACCATGCCGCTGGTGCTCATGACCGCATCGGCGAGTGCGAGCACGTCGGCGCGGCACTCGGGGTGCGCGAGCACTTTGACGTGCGGGAGCTTCGCCTTGACGGCGAGGATTTCCTCGGGCGTGATCTGGTGATGCACGTAGCAGTTGCCGTCCCACGCGATGACTTTTTTATCCGTATTTTGCTGGACGTAGCTCGCGAGGTTCTCGTCGGGCACGAACAAGATGTGGCGGTTCGGCAGCGCGTTTACGATCTTGACCGCGTTCGCCGAAGTGCAGCAGACGTCCGACTCCGCCTTGACGTCGGCGGTCGTGTTCACATAGGCGACGACGGCGAGGTCGGGGTAGATCTGCTTCAGCTCCGCCTTGCGCTCGGCCAACCGCTCGGCGGTAACGCTCTCGGCGAGCGAGCAGCCGGCGCGCAGGTCCGGCAGCAGCACGGTTTTTTCCGGATTGAGGATCTTGGCGCTCTCGGCCATGAAGTGAACGCCGCAGAAGACGATGACGTCGGCGTCGACCTTCGTCGCCTTGCGCGCGAGCTCGAGCGAGTCGCCGATGAAGTCGGCGACCTCGAAGATCTCCGGGCGCTGGTAGTTGTGCGCGAGCACGAGGGCGTTGCGCTCGCGCTTGAGACGCCGGATCGTGGCGATGTCGCCGGCAAAGCCCGCGCACGCCTCGGCCGTGTACGTGTGCGCGTCGCCGAGGCGCGCCAAGCGCCGGTAAAGGCTGCGCGCGTCGGCCTCCGGAGTCGGCTTCGAGTCAATCAACATCGATTTTTCCCTTTAATTCCATCGGCTTCGGCCATGGGGTTGGCTCAAAATAGCGAACTCCCAAGGCTGACTCCTCGCTTCCGCGCCGCTGTCTCAGCCGACTTTTGGCTACGCGAGGTTTTCCCGCTCGCGCGCGCCTCCGTCGACTTTGCGTATTCATTACGCTTACTAAGCGTATGCTTTACACAAACGCCGCGGCTTGTCAAGGCGGTTGACGGCGGTCGCCGCGTGGTCTAATTTCGGCAGCGTATGACGACGCTCTCGGTCGCGAACGTCTTCGGACTGGGCGAGCTCGCCGCGGAGAAGCGCCGCGCGCTCGCCATCGTCTACGCGTCCAGCATGGCGCTGATGATGGGCGTCAACTTCATCCAGCCCGCGCTGCCCGCGCTGACCGCGCCGTTCGGCGTGAGCGACTCCGAGCTCGCGCTCATCATGACGGTCTACACCGGACCGGCGATCTTTCTCTCGCCGATTTTCGGCGTCGTCGCCGACCTCTACGGCCGGCGCCTGCTGCTCGCGTGGGGGCTCGTGTTATTCGGCTTGAGCGGCGCCGCGATCGCGTTCGCGCCGACGTTCACCTGGCTTTTGATATTGCGCGGTATTCAGGGCATCGGCTTCAGCGCCGTTATCCCGCTCACCATCGTCCTGATCGGCGATCTCCTCGATGGCGACAAGGAGATCGGCGGCCAGGGGCTCAAAGTTTTTCTCGACCGCGTCGGCTACTTCGTGCTGCCGCCGCTCGGCGGCGCGCTCGCCGCGATCGCGTGGTTCTGGCCCTTCCTCGTCTATCTCATCGTCGTGCCGGTCGGCCTCGCCGCGCTTTTCTGGATGCCGGAGACCAAAGGCACCGACCACGACGACAGCTGGAAATATCTGAAGGACATCGCGCGGCTCACGCGCCACCCGCGGCTGATGGTGGCTTTCGCCGCCGGCTTCCTGCGCTTCTTTCTCGACTACGGCTTTCTCACCTATTTCCCGCTGTTTCTGGTGCGCACGCATAACATCTCAACCGCGACCGCCGGCATGCTCTATGTCTTCTTCGCCGTCGGCGCGATGGTGACGTCGAGCCAGGCCGGCCGCCTCGCCGCCGGCCGCGACAAGGCCCGCCTTCTCTTCGCCTCCTTCGTCGTGAGCGGCGTCGCGCTCGTGGCGGTGCCGTTCTTGCCTGGCGTTTGGATGGTCGGAGGCGCGCTGTTTTTCTACGGCATCGCCAATGGGGTGATCTCGCCGATGCAAAAAAGCCTGATGACGCAGAACGCGCCCGCCGAGCTTCGCGGCGGCATCATTTCCTTCGATCGTCTGATCCAGCAGGTGTCCAAGACCGTCTCGACGACGGTTGTCGGCCTGCTCCTGGTCGCCACGACATTGCCGACGATCTTCTGGATGCTCGGCGTGACCTCGCTCGTGAGCGTACTGCTCATGGCCGTTCTCCTGCCGAAAAGAAGCGCCTGAGCCTTGCAACCGCCGATTTCGTAATTATCTTTCAAGGTTAGCATGGCCGACCGCGACTTCTACAAAATTCTGGGCGTCGAGCGCGGCGCATCCGACGACGATATCCGCAAAGCGTACCGCAAGCTCGCGCGCAAGTATCACCCCGACATCAATCCCGGCAACAAAGAGGCCGAGAGCAAATTCAAAGATATCTCGGTTGCCAACGACGTGCTGAGCGACCCGCAAAAGCGCAAGCTCTACGACGAATTCGGCGAGGCGGGCCTCGCCTCCGGCTTCGACGCCGACAAGGCGCGCAGCTACAAACAATGGCAGGAGCAGGCGTCGCGCGCGCGGCCCGGCGGCGCCGCCGGCGGATTCGGCGGCGGCTTCAACGCGCAGGAATTCGATTTCGACGACCTCGGCGATATTTTCGGCGGCCTCGGCGGCGCGTTCGGCGCCGGTCGCGGGCGCGGACGCGCCGCGCGCACCGGACCGCAGCGCGGGAACGACATCGAAGCGGCTATGGACATCGACTTCCTCGACGCCGTGCGCGGTTTTCAGACGGCGTTCACGATCGATCGTCCAGTCGAATGCGAGACATGCCACGGCTCGGGCGCCAAGCCCGGCTCGTCGCCGAAAACGTGTCCCCAATGCAAAGGCAGCGGGACGATAGCGATCGCCGAAGGGCCGATGCAGTTTCGGCAGACCTGCCCGACCTGCGGCGGCGCCGGGCAGATTCCCGGCGATCCTTGTCCGACTTGCGGCGGCTCCGGCCGCGTGATGCGGCAGGAGACCGTGCGTGTCAACATTCCGCCGGGCGCCGAGCCCGGCAAGCGCATTCGCGTGCCCGGCAAGGGCGAGGCGGGCGCGCGCGGCGGGCCTGCCGGCGACCTCTACATTACGCCGCGCATCCGCCCGCATCCGTTTCTCACACGGGACGGACGCGACCTCGAAATGGACCTGCCGATCACTGTCGGCGAAGCCGTACACGGCGCGACCGTCGCGGTGCCGACGCCGAGCGGCTCGGTCAATGTCAAAATTCCGCCGGGCGCGCAGAGCGGACGGCGTCTCCGCGTCAGAGGCAAAGGCGTTCCGGCGCACGGCAAAGCCGCAGCGGGCGATCTCTACCTGCGCCTCATGGTGCGCGTGCCGGACGACGGCGTGCCGGACGACGCCGTCGAGCGGATCGACAAGGCATACAAAGAAGACGTGCGGAAAGACATCCGGTTGTAAGCTATGGCGGCGAAATATTTTAAGATCACCGAAGTCGTCAGCATCTGCGGCGTCGACGAAAATTTCATTCTCACGCTCGAGCGCGAGCACCTCGTCGCGCCGATCGTCGAGAACGAGGAGAAGCTTTATCCGCCGGAGCAGGTCGAGCGCGTGCGCGTCGCGCATTTACTGATCGACGAAATGGGCGTCAATCTCGAAGGCGCCGAGGTCGCGCTCCACATGCGCGATCAGATGATCGCGATGCAGCGGCAGTTCAACGAGGTGTTGCGGCGGCTCAGCGAAGAGCTGAAGAAATAATCTGCGGGACGGGGCGGGCGAATTGGCTATTGCGTCTTGGCGGGCGGATCCTGCTTCTTCGTCTCGTCCGGCTCATCCACCGCTTTCTTGAAGCCGCGGATCGCCTCGCCGAGCGACTTTCCCATCTCGGGAAGCTTGCCCGGGCCGAATACCACCAGCGCGATGACCGCGATCACGATCAATTCAGGGACACCGAGTCCGAACATATAGGTCCCCTCCTACAAGCGTTGTATCCCTCCTTTCAGAGGGTGTCAAATTAACAGCGAATGACCTAATTCGTGCGTCGGCCGTTCACGAACCTTCCAGCGGAATAACCAGAGGCGTATACCCGCTGGTTGAGACGGACCAGTTGATATCCGTTTGTACGACGACAGCGCCAGGCAACCCGCGGCTCATGTAGATGCCGGATACAGGCTTAAAGTTTTTCGGCAAAGAGTGCTCTGTCGGTCGACCGGCAATAAAACGATATACGGCGCGCCAAGTGACAGCCCAAAAGCCGGAACTTTCAGATTGTACTAAAGCGTAGACGGCCTCTGACATCGTTAACTCCGGTCCACTCCCACGACTTATTTTCATCGGCTTCTCAAAGAAAAACGCAATGTTTTGCCCGCAAACCCGAAGGATTCGTCCTTTTGACATTGATAGATGGACCAATCCTACCGCTACTAGTACGCAGTCGGGACTTTGAGGGTCCGCAATAACACCGGTTACCGGGCTGCAACCGGTATTGAGCAAACCGCCACAGAGACCTTCGCTGTGCTCCACAGTAGCGACGGCACCGGTCGAAATATTCAACCGCTGAAGTCCTCCGCCGAATTCGCCCATATTGAAACCGACATAGATTGCGTCGCCCTTTATAGGTGTGGCGGCGCTGATCTGAACCCCACGACTGAGTTCTCCTTTCAACGCCGTCGTTCGCCATCTACGTTTGTCGGACGCCAGCACGTGAATCGCCTTGCGAGTGAGGATGACTGGAGCACCGTCCTTGTTGAGCAGCGCAATTGCCGCGTCATTTTCCGGCAGCGTAAGCCGTGTTAATTCTTCGAAGGCGCGCGCGCGCCAAACAGAGACGGCGAGCGTGCGCGGATCCCCCGGCAGCGAGTGCAAGGCCCACAAATCCCGCCCGGACTTTTCGATATCGAAAACACCGTCCTCGAAATGCGCCTGCCTTGTTTCGTTTGAGAGGTCGAGCGAAACAAGGCCGCCGGCCTGGCTGTCGCGCGATTTCATTTTTGTGCCGCGAAGCCACAGTCGGCCTTGCGCAGCTATGCCCTTGGCGATTCTGACGCCGAGCACCGGATCGCCTTCGGCCGGTTGCGCCCGCGGCGAGCTTGCAATCAGTAGCACGAGGATGATCGCCAAAGAGAGGCGCTTTATGATGAAGAAGGATTTCATTATTCGTTCGACCCGAGGATAATCGCTCGGCGACTCCGACGTCAACAACCGATATTGACCGGCTTTAGGCGCGGCCGTATGCTGGCTGCTCCATGCGATCGCTCATCCTCTCGCTGCTCCTTCTCGCGTGCTTTGTAAATGCCGCGCGCGCCCAGCCCATGGAGAAGATGCGCTTCATCTACAGCGCGATCGGCGGGTCGCAGAGCTCGGTGTGGATTCCGCATGAGGCGGGCATTTTCAGGAAATACGGCCTCGACCTCGAGCTCTTGTACGTCGGCGGCGGCGGCCGCGCGGCGCAGGTCGTGCTTTCCGGCGAGGCGCCGATGGGCATCTTCACCGGCGCCGCCGTCGTAACGGCGAATTTCGCCGGCGCCGACCTTGCCGTCGTCGCGAGCAGCTTGAACGCGATCACGTTTTTCCTCATGGCGCGGCCGGAAGTGCGGTCGCTCGAGGGATTGAAAGGCAAGAAAGTCGGCATCACGCGCTTCGGCTCGGCCACCGATTTTGCCCTCGGCTACAGCGAAACGCGCTGGCCGGTTAAGCGCGGGCGCGACTTCACCGTGATTCAGATGGGCGGCATGCCCGAGATCGTGCAGGCGCTAAAGTCAGGCGCCATTGACGCCGGCACCGTGAACGCGGAGTTCACGATCCTCGCGCGCAAGGACGGTCTGAAAGAACTCGCGGACATGTCAACGATGGGACTCAGCTTCCCGACTTCCGCGATCGTGACGAGCCGGTCCTACATCAAGCGCAGCGAGAATACCGTGCGCAAGTTCATCCGCGGCTTCGTCGAAGGCAGCCGCTTCGCGAAGACGAACCGCGCCGCCAGCGTCGAGACTTTGAAAAAATATATTCACAACAACGACACGGAATACGTCAACGCACTCTACGACCTCTACGTCCTGCGCTACGTCCCGAAGGTGCCCTACCCTTCGCCCGAATCGATCCAGACCGTGCTCGATCAGATGGCCGACAAGGATCCGCGCGCCGCCGCGGCGCGGCCGGAGCAGTTCATCGACGCGCATTTCTTCCAAGAGCTCGACCGCGAAGGCTTCATCCAGAAACTCTGGCAGTAGATCGCACGATAACGACAGCGAAGAAACGGCCTTGCCCCGCCTCTTGGAAACTGATAATACTAAATCAGTTTCCGAGGTATTTTCGATGATCGCCAAAGCATCCTCTCGCGCTCCCCACCGGAAAGCCGCCGGTAGTCGCCATATTGCCGGCAACAGCGAGGCCGTCGCCCGCATCGTCGCCGCGGCGCGGCGGCACTTCTTCGCTCACGGCTTCCGCAACGTGACGATGGACGATCTCGCGGCCGAGCTCGGCATGAGCAAAAAAACCCTCTACGCCTCTTTCCGGAGCAAGGAAGCGCTGCTCGAAGCCGTGCTCAAGGACAAGTTCCAGAGCGTCGAAGCCGACCTCGAACCTCTGGCTGAGAAAGCCGAAGGCGATGCGCTGGAAAATCTCAAGCGCCTGCTGGCCTGCATGCAGCATCATACCGCGGAGATTCAACCCCCGTTCGTCCGCGATATCCGCCGCTCGGCGCCGCAGCTTTTCGGCGTCGTCGAGCGGCGCCGGCGCGAGCTCATCCGCCGCTACTTCGGCCGCTTTTTCGCCGAGGGCCGCGAGCGCGGCCTCGTGCGCAGGGATATCCGCATCGACGTCATCATCGAGATTCTCCTCGGCGCGACCGAGGCCGTCGTCAATCCGCAGAAGCTCGCCGAGCTTCGCCTCTCTCCGAACGAGGCTTACATGAACGTCATCAACGTCGTTTTGAAAGGCATCGTCACCGACGCCGGGAGAGCCGCGCTATGAAGCGTGGAAAAGCCGTGCGAAAAATCGCCTGCCTGCTTTTCATCGCGGCGCTGCTCGGCGCCTGCAACCGCTCGGCGCCGCCCCGGCTCCAGGGCTACGTCGAAGGCGAATTCGTCTACGTCGCTTCGCCGCTCGGCGGCGCCCTTGAGTCTCTCTTCGTGAAGCGCGGTCAGCAAGTCAACGCCGGCGATGCTCTGTTCGTTCTCGACAGCACGGCCGAGCGCACGGCGCGCGATCAGGCGAATGCCGCGCTCGTCATGTCGGAAAAGGATTTCGTCCGCCTGGAGCAGCTCGCGAAGCGGAATCTCATCGCCATGCAGGATCTGGATCATGCGCGGTCGCAGCGCGATCAGGACCGCCAGCGGCTTACGAAAGCCGAATGGGATCTGTCGCAAAAGCGCCAGAACGCGCCGCAGGCCGGCCTCGTTTACGACACGCTCTACCGCGTTGGCGAATGGGTCGCGCCCGGACGGCCGGTCGTCGCCTTGCTTCCGCCCGATCACGTCAAAGTGCGCGCGTTCGTCCCCGAGACCGAGATCGCCAAGTATCGTTCAGGCGACGGCGTGCGCGTCGTCGTCGACGGCTTGGACCAGCCGCTCGCGGGGAAAATCAGCTACGTCTCGCCCAAAGCCGAGTACACGCCGCCGGTCATCTACAGCCGCGAGACACGCGACAAGCTCGTATTCATGATCGAGATACTCTTCGATCCTGCCGTCGGCGCGAAGCTGCATCCCGGGCAGCCCGTGGACGTCGAATTGGAGGCGCGTGCATGACGAATCAGGAAACGCCGACTATTTCGATGCATGCGGAGTCGGCGGACGGCGGCGACGCTTTCGCGATCGACGTGCGCGACATGACCAAGCGCTTCGGCGAGCGCACCGCCGTAGATCATGTGAGCCTCAAAGTGCGCGCCGGCGAGATCTGCGGTTTTCTCGGCCCGAACGGCAGCGGCAAGACGACCTTCATCCGCATGCTCTGCGGTTTGCTGCGAGCCGACGAGGGCAGCGGCAAATGCCTCGGCTACGACGTCATCGAAGAATCCGAGGAGATTAAGCTTCGCGTCGGCTACATGACGCAGCGCTTTAGTTTCTGGGAGGACCTGAGCATCGAGGAGAACCTCGATTTCGTCGCGCGCATGTACGCGCTCCCGAACCGCCGCGAGATCGTTCGGCAAAGCCTCGACAGACTCGGCCTCACCAGCAGGAAGGACCAGGTCGCGGGCGAGCTGTCCGGCGGATGGAAGCAGCGCCTCGCGCTCGCCGCGTGCTTGATTCATCGCCCGCAGCTGATGCTGCTCGACGAACCGACCGCCGGCGTCGACCCCAAGGCGCGCCGCGAGTTCTGGGAAGAGATCCACCGGCTGGCGGCCGAAGGAATGACATTTTTGATCGCGACCCATTACATGGACGAGGCCGAGCGCTGCCACCGGCTCGCTTTCATCTCTTACGGCAAGCTGCTCACGGAAGGCACCGTCGAGGACGTCATCGCCGAGGCGCGCCTCACGACATGGGTGGTCGACGGGCCGGAGCTGCCAAAGCTCGCGGAGCAACTCAGAAACCGCGCCGGCGTCGAGCAGGCGGTCGCCTTCGGCAACGAGCTGCATGTCAGCGGGTCCGACGAGCCCGCGCTCGAGGCGGCGATCGCGCCCTATCGCAAAGAGCCCTATCGCTGGCGCCGAGTCGAGCCGGGCCTCGAGGACGTGTTCATTCATTTGATGAATCGCTCGGAGGATAATTTCTCATGAACGGGCGCTGGAATTTTTCTCTGAAGCGCTTCTGGGCGATCGCCGTCAAGGAATTCATCCAGATGCGCCGCGACCGGCTGACCTTCGGCATCATGGTCGGCATTCCGCTGCTCCAGCTCGTGTTCTTCGGCTACGCGATCAACTCCGATCCCAAGCACTTGCCGGCCGCGATCGTCCTGGCCGACAACGGGCCGCAGGGCCGCACGCTGCTCTACGCGATCGAGAACAGCGGCTACTTCGAGTTCGTGCGCGAGATCCGGACCGAAGCCGAGGCGCGGCGCGCGCTGGCGCGCGGCCAGGTCCAGTTCATCGTCAACATCCCGGAAAATTTCTCGCGCGATCTGCTGCGCGGGCAAACGCCGGCGATCCTCGTCGAGGCCGACGCGACCGATCCCGCGGCGACGAGCAACGCCATCGGCGCGCTGCGCACCGTGATCAATTCGGCGCTCGAAAAAGACATCAAGGGGCCGGTTGACTACCTCGCCGCGGACGCGCCGCCGGTCGAGCTGCGCGTCCACGCGCTCTACAACCCCGAGGCGATCACGCAATACAACATCGTCCCCGGCCTCATGGGCGTCGTGCTCACGATGACGATGATCGTCATCACCGGCCTCGCGATCACGCGCGAGAGCGAGCGCGGTACGATGGAAAATCTCCTCTCGATGCCGACGCGCCCGCTGGAAGTCATGATCGGAAAAATCGTGCCCTATATTCTCGTCGGCTATGTCCAGGTCGGCCTCATTCTCCTCGCCGCAAAGCTGCTATTCGAGGTGCCGATGGCCGGCAGCCTGGCGCTGCTGCTGGCGGTCACGCTCGTTTTTGTCGCGGCCAATCTCGCCGTCGGCCTGACTTTTTCCACCATTGCCGAAAACCAGCTGCAGGCGGTGCAGATGTCGTTCTTTTTCTTTCTTCCTTCGCTGTTGCTGTCGGGGTTCATGTTCCCATTCCGCGGCATGCCCGACTGGGCCCAGATCTTGGGCGAGGCGCTGCCGCTCACCCATTTTCTTCGCATCGTGCGCGGTATCCTGCTCAAGGGCAACGGCCTCGCCGACATCGCGCCGGAAATCTGGCCGATGGCGCTATTTACGGCCGTCGCGCTAGCGATCGGCGTGAAGCGCTTCCACCGGACGCTGGATTGAGGTTTTATGATGAAGACTGCGCGCGATCCGTTCGCGCGGCTGTATGCCCTTGGGCATCGTGGTAAAATCTAGTAGTGGGAAAAGGCCAGGAGGTATCCCGATGAAGGTAGTTCTATTAATTGGACTGTTAATATTCGGTCTGTCCGCAGCCGCCGTGGCGCAACAGGAGAGTTCTCCCATGCAGGGCATGATGGGACAGCATCACGGCGACGGCATGGGCGGTATGATGGGCATGATGAACATGATGCACCAATGTAATGCCATGATGCGCGCGCACAAGACCGAACAGAACGATACGGCGCTCGATATCCTCAAGAAGCGCTACGCCAAAGGCGAGATCAGCCAAGAGGATTTCGAGCGCATGAAAAAAGATGTTCAGTAGCGATTTCTCGCTTCCGGCGGCACCTCATACACGACGCATATTTCTCGTCCGCGCCTTTGCGCTCGTGGCGCTCGGCGCTGCCGGAGCTTTACCCGCCGCTCGCGGCGCCGAAAAACCTCGCAAGTATAAGCTCGCGCCTGAGTCAGTTCTCGCGCCCGATATTCTGCGCGCGCCGGCGAACGTGCGCGAGGCTTACCGCTTCGCCATCGTGAACCAAGACACGCTCCGCTACATTCCTTGCTACTGCGGATGCGGTGAACAAGGCCACACGAGCAATGCTTCCTGCTACTTGAAACCGGATTCCAAGCCCGGGAATCTCAGCTTCGACCGCATGAGTCTCGCTTGAGACATCTGCATCGGCATCACGCGTGACGTGATGAAGATGATCGACGAAGGTAAGACGCTAAAGGAGATGCGGCAAACCATCGACGCGACGTACAGCAAGTACGGACCACCCACGCCGACGCCACCCGTGCCGTGACCTTGCGGGAGATCCCGGCGGCGATAGAATGAATTGTCGCTGTATGGGCCGCAAATTTACGATCTTTCTCCTGCTGTGCGCAGGCGTTCTGGGGGCGGCGCCTCCACCGCCACTGCTTCCGGACGGCACCGTTAAGCCCGGCATAAAGATTACGATACCGGCCGGCGAACAAAGGGAATTCCTGTTCGGCACGGCGGGGGTCAGGTTTCTCTCCGGCAAGGCGCAGCTCCGAGATCGCGCCGGCCCCGTCGTGGACGAGCTAGGGCGGCCGAAAAGCCAGATCGTCGTGAACGCCGACGATAAATCGCGAGGCACGCCGTGGATGCACGATGAGAAGCCATTTCGACTCGTCATACACGCCATCACGGACGTTACGATAGAGACCCGCGAGACCTGGGACTGGAACCCGGAAAAAGATTTAGCGAATCCGTCCGACTCATGAGATTTTTCCCGCCTGCATAAGGCCCTACCGAAACACCGACGCGTTACTTCGTCGAACAGAATAATGTCGCGTCGAGGGTAAACGGTTTTTTGATGACCAGCGTCTAAATAAACCAAGGGGGAATAGGTGCAGTTAACGGCCAACAGGTATCAACCTCAAGGTTCCCCCGGTAAAAAGCCGCTTGACATCACAAAGCGGGATGCTAGGCTTTTTTGAGTCAGTGATGCCCATGAGTATCTTGAGGAAGACGGTCGCAGCGGTAGGCTTCGTCTGCTTCTTCAGCGTCGCCTTGCTGCCGGTGAGCATGTCCATATGCGGTCCCGTAATGTGGAGAATGCTCCTGCACCACGCCAAACACTCGCATCATCCGACCGGCGCCGCCCTAGCTCATCCCGTCGCTTCGAAGCCGCAACAAGGCAGTATTCTCGAGGGCCTCGAGAGAGACGTCATTCCGGTGGAAGACTCCGTACGGAGCCTTGTAGAGCATACCGGGATTGCGAGAAATCCGGTCGATTTCGGACCTAAGGGCCCGGAAATTTATGCGAGTCAGGGATTTGTCAAAGGTACCTGGGTCTCCGGTTTCGCTTCGCATACCGTATTGATCCTTTGATCTCATCGCTCGCGAGTTCTTTTGCTGCCCGGTTGCATCTCCGGCGACCGTTTTGCGTTTCGCCGGAAGCGCGGGCGCCCCGCAGCGTGTGTGAGGTCATAGGAGGTTTAAATGTCGTCCGTTCAAAAACGCAATATATTTTCCGCCCAGCAGGAATTTACCCCGGCTGTCCGCAATCCGGCCGTCGAAGATAAGGTGTTTTCGCTCTTTCAACCGGATATACTTATCCCCGGCCAGTTCCTGGCGACGACCAAGAGCAAGACGCACCGCGATCCCGAGCAGCGGCTCATGCTCGCGGTGCTCGAAGACGCGGTCTGGTGCTTTCAAAACGGGCTGCGCGCCAAGGACAAAAAGAAGCAGGATCTCTCCCGTGAGGCCGAAGAGTGGCTGATGGAGGAAGACTCGAAGTGGCTCTTCTCGTTTAACGAGATTTGCGATCTTTTGGGTTTGGAGGCAAAATATATCCGCAAGCGGCTGGTTCTGTGGAAGATCGAGTCGCTGAGCGCGCGCGGCAAGGCCGCGCAGCGCACGGCGCATCCGAACCGGAAAACCAACGGCCGGACGAAGTCGCAGCGCTATTTGAGGGCTGTCGCGGGGTTCTAACCAATCATTCCATTCAACAGACTCAAGGAGAATGTAAATGCCAAGGACTTTCAACTTCAAAACCGTCCTCGCGGTGGCGGCCGTCGTATTGACGATCGGCTTCGTCGCGGGCGGCGGTTTTAACCGCTACTTCGCGCAGCCGACGCTGGCGAAAAATGCCTACGCCGCAGCACCGGACGTGCGCGGCCTGCCGGATTTCGTGTCGCTGGCGAAAAAACTCACGCCCGTCGTGGTCAACGTTTCCACGACGCAGTCGGCCGGCAACCAGGGCCCGAGCGCCGGCCAGCCGAGTCCATTTTCCCGCCGCGGACCGCGCGGCGGGCAAGGACAAGGGCAGGGCCAAGACGAGGATCCGTTCGGCGATTTTTGGCGCCGCTTCTTCGGTAATCCCCCGGGCGGCGGCGGTGGCGGCGGCCGTGGATTCCGCCAGCAGAGCCTGGGCTCGGGCTTCATCATCGATCACGACGGCACGATCCTCACCAACAATCATGTGGTCGACAACGGCTCGAAGATCATGGTGAAGCTGCAAGACGGGCGGGAGTACGAAGCCAAGGTCGTCGGCAAGGACGCCAAGACCGATATCGCGATCATCAAGATCGACGCCAAGGCCGACCTTCCCGTGGCGCAGCTCGGCGATTCGGACAAGCTCGAGGTCGGCGAATGGGTCGTCGCGATCGGCAACCCCTTCGGCCTCGAGAGCACCGTCACGTCGGGTATCGTCAGCGCCAAGGGCCGCCACATCGGCGCGGGTCCGTATGACAACTTCATCCAGACCGACGCGTCGATCAACCCCGGCAACTCCGGCGGGCCGCTGATCAATCTCCGCGGCGAAGTCGTCGGCATCAACACCGCGATCTTCAGCCAGAGCGGCGGCAACATCGGCATCGGCTTCGCTACGCCGATCAACTCCGCGAAGGACATCATTCCCGAGCTGAAGAGCAAGGGTAAAGTCACGCGCGGCTGGCTCGGCGTATCGATCCAGAACGTCACGCCGGACATCGCGAGCTCACTCGGCCTCGAGAAGTCGCGCGGCGCGCTCGTCGCCGACGTCCTGAAGGAAGGCCCGGCGGAGCGCGCAGGGCTGAAAGTCGGCGACGTCATCGTCGATTTCGACGGCACGGAGATCAAGGATTCGAGCGATCTCCCGGCGATCGTCGCGCGCACGCGCCCGGGCAAGCAGGTCAACATCAAAGTCCTGCGCGATAAAAAAGAAATGACCCTTCCGGTGACGATCACCGAGCTGAAGGAAGAGGAAGTCGTCGCCTCGGCGAAAGAAAAAGGCGATCTCGGGCTCACGGTTCAGAAAGTGACGCCGGAGATGGCCGATAATCTCCAGCTCGGCCGCGCCACCGGAGTCGTCATCACGGCGATCGAGCCGGGCAGCGCCGCCGAGGAGGCCGGGCTCCAGCAGGGCGACGTCATCGTCGAAGTCGACCGCAAGCCGGTGCGCGACATCCCGGATTTCCGCAAGGCGCTGACCGGCGCGAAAAAAGGACAGCGGATACTGTTCCTCGTGCGCCGCGAAGGCAATTCGCTCTTCGTCGCGCTGAGAAAGTAGGCGCGGTAGAGGGTTGATGCGCGCACTGATACTATCGCTCGTGCTGCTGACGGCCGCCGGCGCCTCCGCCGCGTCCTTCGAGCCTCCCAAGCGCAAATCGGGGCTCTGGGAGACCAAGGTGTCGAACGCGCAGGTGCCGCGCGGCCAAGTCATGCGGCAGTGCATCGATCAGAAGACCGACGATCTTATGCGCAAGGAGCAGGAAAGCCATATGTCCTGCAGCAAAAAGGACATGCGCCGCGAAGGCGACCGGATCGTCGGCGACTCCGTCTGCACGGTCGAGGGAACGACGGTGACGACGCACACGGTCATCACCGGCAACTTCGACACCAACTACAGAGCGGAAGTCAAAAGCACGTACAATCCCCCGGTAAACGGCATGCGCGACAGCTCCTCGGTCGTCGAGGGAAGATGGCTCGGCGCGTGTCTCGCGGGTCAGAAGCCCGGCGACGTGATCATGCCCGGCCAGCCGCAAGGAGCGCCGGGCGGTCAGCAGCAGATGCCGCCGCGCGGCGGACCGCCGGTCGGTCGGTAGAATCAACTGCAGCAAAAAAAATCCGGCCGGTCAGGCTCGCAAAGAGCTTGGACCGGCCGGAGTCGTTTTGGGGATGATGAATCGAGCTTAGAGTTTATTTACTGGCCTGTTCAGCGCTCATAAAACGGCTTGGACCAACCGGCGTCCTCTTCATGACCGCAGCGCGCGCATTTTTTCGCGCCTTGCAGCGGTGTGCCGCAGCGACGACACTTTTTTATGCGCAGCCGGTTGATCAGGACGTAGATAGCTATAGCGCACAAAAGTAAGATGAGAGTCGATACAAAACGCGAATGAAGGACGTCCATCCTCTTTCCCGTTAACTAGCGACCATACTGCCCTTACATCTCCGCCTTGTCGCCGCCGTTGTTCTCCTCCACGATCCTGAACCGCTGCACCATCTGCTCCAGCGATCGGCCGAGGGTCATGAGCTGCGCCGCCGCGCGGTTGGTCTCTTTGGTTCCCGCAACCGTCTCTCTCATCCCCTGGTCGATCGCCCGCATGGCGTCGGAGACCTGATCGGCGCCGATCGCCTGCTGCCTGGTCGCCAGCGTTATCTCCTGCACCGAGCCCATCGTCTGCTTGATCGTCTCGGT
>JAJPJQ010000025.1 GCA_021324155.1 Pseudomonadota bacterium | reverse complement strand
GAATGCATGCCCCGCAGATAGTGCTGCGGCAGCATCCACTCGGAGATTTTGCATTCGACCTCGAAGCCGGCGAGGAACGCGAGCATGAAGCGCTTCCCGTCGACGGGCGCGAGCTTTTGCGCCATGACGAGCGCGCTGGACAGCGGCGGGATGGTCGGATGAGTCAACAGGCCGTAGACGTGCGCCGGATCGCGGCTCACCTGGCTGTCGTCCCAGTCGTGCGCGTGACCGGCCGTGCCAAGAACGCGCGCCGCCGCGGCGACGGGAACTTTTGTTCCGCGGCCGAGCAGAAGCGCCTCGGGGCGCCCGCCGGTTTCCTCCGCTTCGGCGATAAGAATTTTTACCGAATGCTCTTCGGAGCCGGCGACATAAAGCCCGAGACCGTCGAGCAGGCAGCGGGTGCCGATGCGAATCGCCTCGGATGGAAGATCGCCGTAAGCGACGCTTTCGACAAATTCAGCCGCCGCCGCGGTCGTTTTCATATCCGGAAGAACGCCGGCGAATACGTTTGTCTCTGAGCTCATGATTGCACGCGCTGTGTCGTCAAGTGGAAGCGTTACTCGCTCTTTGGCGCGGCGGCGGAAGGCGCCAAGCCCGTGGACGTATCCGCCAGCGTTTCGTTGTGGCCGATGCCGAGCGTCTTGATCCAGCGCTGCTGGCCGAGAGTCAGCGCGATAAAAAAGCCCAGCTCGACGAGCTCGGGCACACTAAAGTGCTCGTGCAGCTTCGCCCAAAGCGCGTCGTCGGCGATATCGGAGTTCCACACGATCGCGCTCGTATAGGTCAGCGCAACTTTTTCGCGCTCGGAAAATTTATCCGACGAGGCGAAGTTCAACAGCTCGTCGTATTTCGCTTCGGTGAGCCCTTTCCGTCCAGCCTGGACGGAGCGCTGCACGCCTCAATATTCGCAGTCGATCGATTTCGAGACGTAGACGCGGCAAAGCTCCTTGAGCGCGTGATCGACAACGCCGTTTCTAAAGGTCAGGTCCCACGCCTGCGAGAAGGCGCGGATGACACTGGGATTGTGCGCGCGGACGGCCTGGCTCTCCGGCCGCGGCGTTCCTTCGCGCCGTGCGCGATCGAGATAGCCTCGGATCTCAGGGTCGGCGACGGAGGCGAAATCGACGTACGGTATTCGCGACATAGATCACCTCGAAAGTGCTTTTGGTGCCGATGCGGTTGCGTCCCAGCTGACGCTTCTTTATCGCACAGCTTGCAGCATTTTCCCACACGAGCAAGAAGACGAGACCGTGGCGATGTATCTTTCCACGAATCTTGCTGCGCGCATTATTTTTCAGCGCTGATGAGATAGAAAATATGCAAGATCGAGGAGCTGCGCATCGTTAAGAGGGTATAGCACGTCCGCCATCGACGCGTCATAGCCGCGGCGCGCGTTGCTCTTGTAGTCGCGGAGCGCTTTGACGAGGTAATCCTCGCGCTGGCCGGCCAGGCGGGGGACGTTCTCGCCGCCGGAATAATCCGCTTTGTGGCAGAAATTACACCGGTGCTGCTCGATGAGCGCGCGCGCTTTGTCACTACGCGCTCGATCCACCGGTTCGGCTGACGCTGGCGGCGGCAATTTCGCAATCGTCGCCGCCAGCGATTGTAGATCCGCATCGGCGACCCCGTGGAGCATTTCCGTCATGGGCATGACGTCGCGGATCTTGTCACGGAACATGAGAAGCTGAACGCTCAAGTAAAATTCAGGTTGGCCGCCAAGCGAAGGCACCAGCGGAGTATCCGAGCTGCCTTGCGCTCCATGGCACGCGAGGCATGCAGCGATCCGGATATCGATCGGCTCGGCTGCCGTGATCGGTGTGGCAGCGACGACGGCGAGCGTGGCGCCGGCGGCAAATTGTAGGAGCGCTCGCGTCGCTCCGCTCAATTTCCGGGGACCTTGCCGTTGCCGTAGCTCACGCGATAAACCGCTCCCGCGTGATCGTCGGAGACGAGCAGCGAGCCGTCTTTCATCATCTGAACGTCGACCGGCCGGCCGGAATACTCGTTGTTCTTGAGAAAGCCGGTGAGAAACGGCTCGAGCGATTTCACGCTGCCGTCTTTATTGAGCTTCGCCACCACGACGTCGCCGCCGATCTTCTTCGTCTTGTTCCACGAGCCGTGGCGCGCGATGAAGATCGCGTTCTGATATTGGCTCGGGAACATCTTGCCGGTGTAAAAGCGCATGCCGAGCGCGGCGGAGTGGGGACCGAGAAGCGCGACGGGTTTTTCGAACTCTTCGCACGAGCGGCCCCAGCCGAGCTCGCGGTCGGTGAAATTGCCCTGATGACAATATGGGAAGCCGAAGTGCTGGCCCTGTTTGGTCACGCGGTTGAGCTCGTCCTCCGGCAGGTCCTCCGAGAGCCAGTCACGGCCGTTGTCGGTGAAGTAAAGCTCTTTGGTTATCGGATTCCAGTCGAAGCCGACCGAGTTGCGCACGCCGCGCGCGTACACTTCGGCCTTGCTGCCGTCGAGGCTGATGCGCCGGAGCTGGCCGTTCGTCGCGGGCGGCTCGCAGATGTTGCACGGCGAGCCGACGTTGACGTACAGCATGTTGTCGGGGCCCAGCGCCATGAACTTCCAGCCGTGCGATTGATGGTTCAAGAAATCGCTATATATGACCACCGGTTTCGGTGGATTGTCGAGATTGTCTTCGATTTTTTCCAGTTTGGAGATGCGCGTGCCTTCAGCGATGTAAAGGGTCCCCTGATGAAACGCCAGGCCGTTGGGCCGATCGAGGCCGGACGCGATAACTTTGACCTCGCGCTTGCCGTTCTTGTCGATGATCGCATAAACCTTGTCGAGAACGCGGTTGCTGACGAAGAGCGTTCCTTTGTCGCCGAGGCGGAGCGAGCGCGCGTTCGGAATGCCGCTCGCATAAACGTCGACCTTGAAGCCCTTCGGCACTTTAAGCTCGCCGACCGGTAATTTATCCTCCGGGGCACCGAACGGCAGCGGCGCGACATTCCGGAGCTTTTGCACGACTTCGGCGTTCGGAATGTCCGGCCGCCCGGGAACGGTCGTCGGCTCGGGCTGCTGGGACGGCAGCGGCTTTGAGGCGTCGGGCACCTTAGACGGTGAGGCGCCGGACTGCGCGGGCGAATCCGGCGCCTGCTGGGCGGAAGCGCTCGATACGAGCGCGGCGACCAGCACCGCGGCGACCATTAAAGTAGATGAGCGCATGAACATTAGCAGCCTCCGGTTAAGGAACGTGCAGGCAGACGGCCAGTAGATATACACCACAGCGTTGCCGCGTCAATATCCCAAAATTCCCGCATGCACCGGGCAGCGCGTCGAGTGTCCAGAAGTCGCTTCGCTATGGTGATCCTTCCAGATGACGAATAACGGTTTCGATGCGCCGATTATCCGTTGCGATGACGGATTATTGTAAGCGCGCGGCCGTTTCCGCCCGATATTTGCTCGATCGCCGAAGTGGCAAGCCTCTTGCGTGAGTCAATCCGAAAACACGCGGGAGGTTTTTATGAGTAATTTCTTTCTCGTCTTCATGCTGGCGCTCGGTCTTCCTTTTGGCGCAACGGCCAGGGGCGATGAGTTCACGGAACGCGCGGCACAGATCGCCGAATACAAGGCGTGGCTGGATGGGCTGGGTTCAGGCGGTTCGCGATATTGGATCACGCTTGACTCCGAGCGCCGGCCGCACAAACTCTATGTCGGCGATGCGTTTTATCGCGCCGATCCGGAAGTTCAGGAGCATTTCATCGACACCTTCTCGCACTATCTCGCAGGACATCCCGACAAGTTCATGTTGATCGATCTCTACGACGAGGCCACGAAGGAACCGGTGGGCGAATTCGGCTGGGGTGGATTCAAAATGTATCCGAAAGCAGTAAGCTCAAAAGAGATCCACAAATAGTCGGCTACTCTCTTCGATCCCCATCCGGCGCCGCCCGCTGTTCCCGTGAGGCGGCGCCGGCTTTTTTTCCCGAGCCCGTGTCCGCGTTTCCGCGGCAAGCGGCTTTCGATTGTGTTAAATTCGATGAATGCACAAAGCCGATCTGCCGATCTTCGAGATCGAGCGACGTCTTGTCGAGACGTTGCGCATCTCGAGGCGCGTCGTGCTCACGGCGCCGACCGGCTCGGGAAAATCGACGCAGGTGCCGCAGATGCTGCTCGACGCGGGACTGCTCGCGGAGCGGCAGGTCGTCGTTTTGCAGCCGCGCCGGCTGCCCACGCGCATGCTGGCGCGCTGGGTCGCCGAAGCGCGTGGCGCGAAGCTCGGCGGCGAGGTCGGCTATCAGATGCGGCTCGACAATGCCGCTTCGGCCGCGACGCGCATCTGCTACGCGACCGAAGGAATCGTGCTCCGGCGGATGCTCGCCGATCCGTATCTGAAGGATGTCGCCGCGATCATCTTCGATGAGTTTCACGAGCGGCATCTTTACGGCGATATCACGCTCGCTCGCGCGCTCGAAATTCAACAATCGGCGCGGCCGGATCTGCTGATCATCGTCATGTCGGCGACGCTCGATGTCGCAGTGATCGAAAAATATCTTGCGCCATGCACTGTCTTGTCGTCCGAGGGGCGCGCCTACCCCGTCGACATCGAATATCTGCCGAAGCCGGCCGGCGCGGCGCCGGTCTGGAATCTCGCTGTCGCGGAGCTTCAGCGGCTCGTCCAAGAACAGCGGGAGGGCGATGCGCTCATTTTCATGCCCGGGGTCTATGAGATCGGCCGCACCATCGATGCCGCCCGCGCGGCTTTGGGCCGAGACTTCGCAGTCTTTCCGCTGCATGGCGAGTTGCCGACGCGAGAGCAGGACGCAGCGGTCGCTCGGAGCGAAAAGCGCAAGATCGTCGTCGCGACGAACGTCGCGGAAACGTCGCTCACCATAGAAGGGGTGCGGCTCGTCGTCGACAGCGGGCTCGCGCGCATCCCGCGCTACGACCCGTATCGCGGCATCAACACGCTCCTGATCGAAAAGATCAGCCGCGCCGCGGCCGATCAGCGCGCGGGCCGGGCGGGGCGGACGGCGCCGGGTCGCTGTCTGCGGCTCTGGACGGCGCATGAGCATGGCGGCAGGCCGGCGCAGGAAATTCCGGAAGTAAAGCGGCTCGACCTCGCGGAGGTTATCCTTACGCTCAAAGCCGCTGGAGTCGCCGACGTGAAAAGCTTTCACTGGCTTGAAACGCCGGCGTCGCCCGCCCTCGAGCGCGCCGAGACGCTGCTCGCCGACTTGGGAGCGATCGAAGGACCGGGCGGCGCGATCACAGCCATAGGGCGCCGCATGCTCGAGTTTCCGCTGCATCCGCGCTATGCGCGCATGCTGCTCGCCGCCGGCGAATACGGCTGCGTGCCCTCGATTGCCTTGATTGCCGCGCTCACGCAAGGACGCGACGTGCTGCTGCGCCGCCAGGAGCAGCGCGTCGAAGAACGGCGCGATGAACTTTTCGCCGGCGCGGCGGAATCGGATTTTTTCGTCCTGATGCGCGCGTGGCGCTACGCGGAAACGAACGGCTTTGACGCGGAGCGTTGTCGGCGCGCCGGCATCAACGCAGTGGCCGCGCGCCAGGTGGGACCATTGCTAGAGCAGTTTCTCCGCATCGCCCGCGAGCAGCGATTGAAGCTCGGCGACGATGCGCCGCGCGAGGCAATTCAGCGCTGCGTGCTGCTGGGCTTTTCCGATCACGTCGCCAAGCGCGACGGCGCGTCGCAGCGGTGCGACCTGGTTCATGGCCGGCGCGGCACGCTGGCGCGCGACAGCGTCGTCAAAGCGTCGGTGTTCGTGCCGGCGGAAGTTCGCGAAGTGGAAACTCGCGGGGGCGGCGAGCGCAACTTGAACGTCGTTTTGAGCCTCGCGACGGCGATCAAGAAAGAGTGGCTGTGTGAGCTGTTTCCGGCCGATTTCAGCGAGACCCGTGCGGTGGCGTATGACGCCGCCTTGAAGCGCGTCGTCGTGCGCAGGCAGAGCCGCTTTCGCGATCTCGTCTTGAGCGCGGAGAGTGCGGGCGAGCCGGCCGCCGATGAAGCGGCCGCGATTCTTGCCCGCGAGGTCGCTGCCGGAGGCTTAAAGCTGGAGCAGTGGGATGAATCGGTGGAAGAGTGGATCCTGCGCGTGAATCGGCTGCGCGAATGGATGCCCGAGCTCCAGCTCCCCGCCATCGGCGGCGAAGACCGGGTCGAGATCATCGCGCACGTTTGCGACGGCGCCGCCAGCTACGCCGAACTCCGCGCCCGGCCGATTCTGCCGATCGTCAAGTCATGGCTGTCGCGGCAGCAACAGGCTTGGGTGGAGAAATATGCGCCGGAGCGTATCAAGCTCCCGAGCGGCCGCTCGGTTAAAGTCGTTTACTCCACCGATGCGCCGCCGACGATTGCCGCACGCATCCAGGACCTTTACGGAGTGACTGAGGGATTTTGGCTCGCCGGGCGGAGGGTGCCGGTGCGCATCCAGATTCTTGCGCCCAGCAATCGTCCCTTGCAGGTGACCGACAATCTCGCAGGTTTCTGGCGCGACACGTATCCGAAGCTCAAGCCGCACCTCCAGCGCCGATACCCGAAGCACGAGTGGAGATGACCTCAGAAAGGCAAAAAGCCCGGAGCGCATAGCGCCCCGGGCTTTTTAACCAGGCTGCAGCGGGCGGCGCGCTACTTAGCCTGTTTGAGACGGGCGACGACGTGCGTCGTTTGTTGCGGCTGGACAACCGTCGAGGACTTGGCTGAGCTTTTGTGACCGCCGTGGATGCGCGTGATGAGGAGCTTGGCGCGGCCTGAAGGAAGGCCGTTTATAACCGTGTGACCGTTACTCTGTGCGGTAAAGGTAAGCACTTTCTTTCCGCCTTTGGACGATTTTGCCGCTTTGGTTTTGCCGGCAGCGGGCGGAGTCGGTGTCAGCGATACGACCACCTGCACATCGTCATCGTCGTCTTCGATCTCATCGCCGTTTTGATCGACGACATGGATCTCGATACAGGTGGCGAAATTTTTAATCTCCAGCTCCGTCGCCGTAAGGGGTGCTTGGTTGGAGGAGAGCTTAACTTCGACGAACTGACCGGCAATCAATTGGCTGGGGTCTAACGGCGTGTGTCCCTCACCTTCGTGCGTTTCGGCTTCATCATCATCGTCGTTATCATGATGGTCGCCATCGATCTCGGCCTGGCTGATGTCGATGGTTAACCCCAAAACTGTAATGGTCTGACCGACCGGGTCTGTCGCTTGAATCGGCCCCTCGATCTGGACGCAATCATCGACGTCGCATTCGTGGTCTTCCGCCTCGACCTTTACCGCGGTCAAGAGCCCTGTCGTCGTATTGGGCAGATCGCTCGCCAGCTCGACTTCCACAGACTGGCCGGCGAGGAGTCCCGCGCATCCAACGGCACTGCCAGTTTCGTCCTCGTCGTCATCGCCGTCGAATTTAGCCGCGCTGATATCGATCGTAAGACCGAGAACGGTGATCGTCGGAGGCACGCCCGCGCAATTGACAGCGTCAAGCGGCGCTTTAATTTCAATCTCGGATTCACCGCCGCCGTTGTCTGCACCGGCGAGCTGGACGGCGAACGCCAAAAGCGCCAGGAACGCGGATGCAATCATGAAACGCAAAGCCAAGCCTTTCACGCCAAAATCCCTCCACTGTAGCGGCAAATTCCTACACCCCATCGATGTGAATATGACATCAGGCTTCTAAATTCCGCCGTTTTACTCCGTCGACGCATGCGCATCTTACAAGAGGCAATATGTGTACCATTCGCGGACAGCTGGAGCAGAACGGAGAAGATTGATCAAGACGCGATATTGTCCGTAAATACAGATCACGAAAGCAGCAGAGCGGTAAGTTTTACGCCAAAAAAACGGTCCGGGGACGTCATCCTCCCCGGACCGTTTTGTCGGTATATTCTTCCGAGCGCTGCCCGCTGATGCGCTTCAGAGCGGTTGTTGCTACCAGCGATCGTGATAATCGCGATAATAGTAGGGATTACGATAACTGTAGGAGTAAGAGTACGCGCGTGGATAATCGCGATAGTATGCGCCCCGGTAGTGCTCGTGATAACGATCCTCGTCGTAGTAGGCGTAACAGCCGGCCAATCCAGAGACGCTGATCACCAACAGCACTGCTCCGATAATTCTTGTCATAGCATTCATAACGAACCTCCTTGGTTCTTTGCAATTAAAGGCTGCAATGCGCATGCCCATAAAAGATGAAGCAATGGCGCATGTTTATTTTTGGTTTTCGGTCTGTAAGGTGGGAAAAAAGTGCGCCGAGCGGAGAAATTACAGGCAGGTAACTACCCGTCGCATGTAACGTGTTATTGCTGCCAAAGCCGCTTTGCGAATCCTTCGTTCTCGAGCTGGCGCAGGTAGCGATCTTCGATGTAGCTGCGTGCGTCGGCCGTTCGAGCCTTCGGACTCGTTTCTGCCATCTGCGAGACAACCGCCTGCATCGCTTCAAGCGATGGGTGCGGAACGTTCGGCAGCTGGTCTTTGAAATTGTCGTATGCTTCTTCGACGGCCTTGAGGTCGGAGACCCGCGTAAATTGCGCCAGCGCCTGAATCGACCAGGTGCGCTCGGTCTTCAGCACTTTGATGGCCTCCAAATAGGCGCGAAGCAAATTCAGCACCTTTCTTTCGTCGCGGTCGAGAACGCGCCGGCTGCCGAGCAGCCCCGTGCCAAAGAAAGGAATCCCCATCTTTACCGAGTCGGCGACGATGTTGAGCTTGAGGCGCTGCGCCTGGGTGCCGAAAGGCGCGTTCATGACGGTCCCCTCGATATTTCCGGCCTGAACCGCGGCGCTCCGCGCGGGCTCGTCGCCGATCTGCAGGATCGTCACGTCACGCGCGGGATCGATGCCTAGGCGGCGCAGCATAACCCTCAAGCCGAAATCCGCCGCCGAGCCGAAGCGGCTGATGCCCAAGCGTTTGCCTTTCAGCTCGGCAGGCGATTTCACCTCCGGTCGGGTCACAAGCTGATAATTCAGCTTGTCGACGAAACACGCGATATACACGATGTCGGCGCCTTCGAGATTCGCCGCCACGCCCGGCGCGGCGGTCAATTGCGAGATATCGAGATTCCCGGATATGAGCGCCTGGATGTTTATCGACCCGCCCGGGATATAGACCATCTCAGGCGCGAGATTGTATTTGGCAAAAAGATTCTTCTGCTTGGCGAGCCAGACGAGCCCGGATTGAACACTGACCGCACCGTAGGCCGTTCGAACGCGCTCCTGCGCCGCCACAGATCCGGGAACGAGGACGAAGGAAATAAGCCAGAGAACGAAATGCTGGAGGTTCTGCCGAAGCCGTGCGGAGGGCGCCATAAAGCGACCATAGGTTGAGCGCCGCGGGCTCGTCAAGAGCGCACCGGTTTAGGATTTACAGTCGCCTTCGACGAGATCGACGTTGTAGGCGTTCCCCTCGCTCCATTCAAAGCAGATGCGCCATTCGTGATGAAATTGAATTGAGTAGTGCGCCGGCTTGCCTACTGCGCCTGCATTCGCGGCGCCGTTGTGATTCGCGGGGACCCAATCTTCTTTGGCAACCGGCGCCTGATCGATAATCCGCAGCTCGCGCAACGCGAGCCTTTGGATTTCGTCTGGGATGGACCCGGACTTCTGCCGACTAAAGATTTTTTCCGTCTCTTTGGATTTAAACGACCGGATCATGAGTTTTCCCTATTTCGGCTTTCGGCTAAGAGCTCCATCATTGAGGATTTTACTCGCTCAATGTTAAGAGAAAATCACATATGAAAGCCGCCTCGCTCGCGGCAAGGCGGCTTTCATCGATCCACAACCACACCACCCCCCGTTAACGGCGGTAGTACGGATCTGGCCGGTCGACATCAGTTCGGTGATAGTAGAAACAGCCCGCGATGGAAGAAATGAGTATCGTAACCAGTGCCGTCGTAACTACGCCTTTGATAATCTGCATTCCCTCTCCTTTCGCTCGATGGGTTCACAGAGCAACGGTTATGCCAGCGCGGAAAGAACCGGTTTTTCATGCCATTGTAATGCCGCTGGCAAGCGATCATCCGGAAAAAAGGTAAACAGCCGGGAAAAAATTACGGGTCAACGGGAGATTTCAGTCATTCCATGCAGAGCAGTTCCTGAAGGAGCTTACAGAGGAAGGAAGCTAACGTCATAATTTGCCGGTGGAAAAGTAGCACGCCTGTGGGGAAAGTATTTCAAGGAACCATGGCACGTTGATTGCTCCAAAGCCGTTGCAATCGCCGCACACCTTCAATGCGCGTCCTCGTATTATCCTCCTTAGCTGCGGCTTTGTGCTTGCCGTTTGCTTCGCTCTTGTTCATGCCGACAACCGCGTTTGTCGCCGAGCCCCGCTTCGGTTTCGACAATGTCGCTGAGGCCGCCCGCAAAGCGGCCGCCGAGCCGTTCAGGCCGCCGCAGCCCGTCCCGGATTTCCTCATCGACATCGGCTACGACGACTATCGCGACATTCGCTTCGATCCGACGCAATCCCTATGGCGCGACGGCGGACGTTTTCAGGTCCAGTTCATCCATCCCGGCCTTTACTACAAGTATGCGGTGGCGATTAACCTCGTCGACTCTAAGGGTACGCAAAGGCTTCCATTTGCCACGAAGATGTTTACATACGGCAGGAATAAATTTGCCGACAAAATTCCCGCCGATCTCGGCTTCGCCGGCTTTCGGCTCGCTTATCCGCTCAACAAAAAAAATGAGTTCAATCACGTGATCGTGTTCGCCGGGGCCAGCTACTTCCGCGCCGTTGCGCGAAATCAGGTCTTCGGGCTGTCGGCGCGCGGCTTGGCGATAGACACGGGGCTTCCTTCGGGCGAGGAGTTTCCCTTCTTTCGCGAGTTCTGGCTCGAACGGCCTGCTCGCGACGCGCAAACGGCGCGCATTTACGCGCTGCTCGACAGCCAAAGCCTTACCGGCGCCTATGAGTTCGTCGTCCATCCGGGAGATCGAACCCTGGTGAATGTCCGGCTCAGGCTGTTTGAGCGCAAGCGTCCAAAGGAGCTGGGCATCGGTCCACTGACCAGCATGTTCTTTTATGGAGAGGAACGGCCGCGGCCGGCCGGCGACTGGCGTCCCGAGGTGCACGATTCGGACGGACTGATGATCTTGTCGGGAACCGGCGAATGGATCTGGCGTCCGCTGGGCAATCCCCAGAAGCTCCGGTTGAGTTACTTCGATGCCGAGAATCTCCGCGGCTTCGGTTTGCTCCAGCGCGATCGCGATTTTCACGACTACGAAGACCTCGAGACGCGCCACGAGCTTCGTCCGAACGCTTGGGTCGTCCCCACCGGATCGTGGGGAAAAGGTCAAGTCAAGCTGGTCGAGATCCCGAGTCAAAAAGAAGCCAATGATAATATTGTGGCCTATTGGATTCCGCGAAATCTTCCGCCGCAGGGACAGCCGATCGACTTCGCTTACCAGATTTCTTATCAGACCGACGAACCAGGCGATGCCGCGCGAGGCCGGGCAGTCGCGACTCGTTTCGGCGCCGGCGATAAGGACGACGCGAAGCGCTTTGTCATCGATTTCGAGGGCGCTAAGCTCAAATCCCTTCCCGCCGATTCCGCCGTCAAGGCTGTGATCAGCCTCGGACCGGATGGTCAACTGTTACAGCAGACGGTGATTAAAAATCCGGTGACGGGCGGATGGCGCTTGGCCTTTCAGGTTAAGGCGCCGAAGGACAAACCGCTGGAGATGCGCGCATTCCTCCAGCACAATAAAGACACTCTAAGTGAGACATGGAGTTATCAGCTCGAACCATGAATAATATCGATTCGACTTGTACTGAAACATTTACCGAAAAAACACGACCATCGGCGACGGCGGCCGCATGGCGGGCGTTCATGCGGCTCTCGAAGCTCGCCGCCCGTGAGAACGATGCGCCAACCCCGGCTCGTCCAATCCTGGAAGCGAATCTCAGACTTCTCTCGATGCCGCAGGTACGCCGACTTTCGATTCCGCCTTCCCGTCTGGAGCGCAACCCGGTGCGCGCTCTGCTGCGGAAGTTGTCGCGACGAGAACGGCAGCCGGAAGCTTCGTGCGAAAACCGGACTTGGCGCCGCGTCGCCTATCGTCGCCGCGCGCTCATCGCTGTGCTCGTGCTCGCGCAAACCGCCGCCGCCACATGGTCGCTCGCGAAGATTTTCCCGTACCCATGGCTCAACGGTGTCGAGACCGCACTGATTGCCGTATTTGCGATTCTGTTTTCTTGGATTTCGTTCGGATTCTGGACGGCAATCGCCGGTTTTGTTCAGTTGTGCCTGCGCGTCGAACGGCTTGCTGCGACGGAGCTGCCGCCGGAAGATGCCTCGCCGCTGCGATCGAAAAACGCGGTTCTGATGCCGATTTGCAATGAAGACACCGACCGGGTTTTCGCCGGGTTGGAGGCGATTTATCGCTCCGTCGCCCGGACGGGATATCTCGCGCATTTCGATTTCTATGCGCTCAGCGATACCGGCGATGGGGAAACCGTCGTGGATGAGGAAATGGCGTGGGCGAAAACCTGCAAAGCCGTCGACGGCTTCGGAAAAATCTTCTATCGTCACCGGAAGAATAATATCAAGCGCAAGAGCGGCAACATCGCGGATTTTCTCCGCCGTTGGGGCGCGAACTACGATCACATGATCGTTCTCGACGCCGACAGTCTGATAGCCGGAGCGACCATGGTGCGGCTCGCTCGGCTGATGGAGCGTAGCCCGCGCGCCGGCATTATACAATCCCTGCCGGTGACAGTTAACCGCGAATCGCTCTTCGGTCGTGCGCAGCAGTTCGCGGGGCGCGTATACGGTCCGATGCTTGCGGCGGGCTTGCATTATTGGCAGCTCGGCGAAAGCGTCTATTGGGGACACAACGCGATTCTGCGCGTCGAGGCTTTCGTCAAAAACTGCGGCCTCTCCCGCCTTCCCGGGCGGCCGCCGCTCGGCGGCGATATCATGAGCCACGACTTCGTCGAGGCTGCGCTCATGGGCGGCGGCGGTTGGGAGGTATGGCTCGCGCGTGACCTGCCGGGCAGCTACGAGGAAACGCCGCCGACGCTTCTCGACGAGCTCAAGCGCGACCGGCGCTGGTGCCAGGGAAATATGCAGCACTTACGGCTGGTATTGGCGAGCGGCATCCGCGGCGGCCATCGCGCGCTCTTCTCGATGGGCATCATGGCCTACACTTCCGCCCTGTTCTGGGCGGCGTTTCTCACTCTCACCAGCGCACAGCTCGCAATCGAGGCGATCTCCACGCCGAATTATTTTCCGACGGGACCGAGCCTATTCCCGATCTGGCCCCAGTGGCATCCGGAATGGGCGCTGGCGCTCTTGAGCACGACGGCGGCGCTGCTTTTCGTGCCGAAATTTTTAAGCCTGCTGGCAATCCTCATCAACCGCCGGCGAGTGAGCTTCGGCGGAATCTTGCGAATGACGGCGAGCGTGATACTTGAGATCGGCCTCTCGGCGCTTCTCGCGCCGATCCGCATGTGGTTTCACGCGCAATTCGTCCTACTGACACTAATCGGCCGACCGATCAAATGGGGGCCGCAGCCGCGCCGCGACGCCGAGACCGACTGGTCGCAGGCAATCCGCGCGCATGGCGCGTCGATCGTCTTCGCGGCATTCTGGATCTTGGCGGTGTTTTGGATCAATCCGGCGGCGTCGTGGTGGGTTCTGCCTGTGGCCCTGCCGATGATCTTCTCCGCGCCGCTTTCTGTTTATACGAGCAAAGTCTCGCTCGGCCGCGCCTTCAAGAAGAGCGGGCTGTTTCTGATTCCCGAAGAGCTCGATCCGCCGGAGATCGTCCGCGGACTTCGCGACGCGCTCGCCGAGCGTAACGCGGAGCGGCTCAGGGGATTTATTCTCGCCGCCGTCGATCCGGAGGCGCTCGCCGTCCACGGCGGCATAATGCGCGGCAAAAGCCCGCGTTCCGCCGCGGCCGTGGAGCGCAACCGCGAGTTGCGCGAAAAAGTCCTCAGCGACGGGCCGAAAAGCCTGTCCGCTTCGGAGCGCGCGCGCCTGCTGAACGACGCCGACAGCATGGCGGCGCTGCATGTAGCGCTGTCGCGGCGTCGTGCGCCCGACAGTGAGAATGGCGCCGCCGCGCCTCAATGAAAAAATGCCTGCCCTTGACCCCTGAGCGATTTCCGTTAACCTGATGGGAATTCAAGTGTCGAGGAAATAATTTTCGATGATGCGAACGACAACGTACTTTTTCGTGATCTTCGTCGCCGGGATGATTTTGGTGTTGCACCCGCGCAGCGCCGCCGCCGGCGAACCGACCGAGCAAATCCGCTACGCCGTCAATCAAGGCGTCGAAGTTCTCAACAAAGCCAGGCTCGACAGTGCCGCCGGCAAAGCCGAGACGATCGCGCGGCTGAAGAAAATCGTTTATCCGCTGTTCGACTTCGACGAGATGGCCCGCCGCTCACTCGGCGCGCATTGGCGCCGCCTCGATGCCGCACAGCAGAAGGAGTTCGTCGTCGTTTTTACTGAGTTATTGGAGAAGACGTACGCGAAAAACATCGACCTGTACGATGGCCAGCGCGTCTTATACACGGGCGAAACCATCGATCAGGAATTCGCCGACGTTCAGACGAAGCTGGTGGGAAAGAAGGGGGAGAACTACTCGGTCGTTTACAAGCTCCACCTCGTCAACGGCAAGTGGCGCGTCTACGATGTCGTCGCCGAGGGCATCAGCCTCGTCAACAATTACCGCTCGCAGTTCAACCGCGTCATGACGAACTCCTCTTTCGAGGAGTTGATCCGCAAAATGAAGGAGCGGAGCGTCTGAGCCAGGCGGCGTTTACCCGCCGCGCGATCCTGAAGCTTGCCTTAGGCGCCGCCGCGCTGGGATCCGGGCCATTTGCGATGTCGGTCGAACGGATGATTCAGCGGCGGATCCCACGCACCGGCGAATCCTTGCCTGTCGTCGGACTCGGCACCTGGCAGACATTCGATGCAGGGGACGCCGCCGCTCGCGCGCCTCTACGCGATGTCTTGCGAGAATTCAGGCGCCTCGGCGGCGCCGTCGTCGATTCGTCGCCCATGTACGGTCGGTCCGAGACTGAGGTCGGTGACCTCGCGGCCGAGCTCGACCTGCAAAAGCAACTCTTCATCGCGACGAAAGTGTGGACGACCGGCGCCGAGGCCGGCGTTCATCAGATGGAGGAATCTTTCCGGCGCCTGCGCGTCGAGCGTATCGATCTCATGCAGGTGCACAATCTCGTCGACTGGCGGACGCATCTGCGCACCCTCCGCGAATGGAAGGCGCAAGGCCGGATCCGCTACATCGGCGTGACGCACTATACCGAGAGCGCCTACGGCGACCTCGAGCGCGTCCTGAAAGGCGAAGAACTCGATTTCGTCCAGCTTAATTATTCGATCAGCGAGCGCGCGGCGGAGCGCCGCCTCCTGCCGCTCGCCGTCGATCGCCGCCTCGCCGTGCTGGCCAATCGACCGCTCGCGCAAGGCGCGCTGTTCGCGAAAGTTCGAGGCAAGCCGCTGCCGCCATGGGCGGCGGAAATCGGCATCGAGAGCTGGGCGCAATTCTTTCTTAAATTCACTCTCGGCCATCCCGCGATCACTTGCGCGATTCCGGCCACAAGCCGCGCCGATCATCTGCGCGATAACATGACCACCGGTTTTGCTCCGCTTCCGGATCAAGCGACGCGCGAGCGTATGGCGCGCTTTATCGAAGGTTTGTAACAAACAGCCCGCGCGGGAGAGCTCCCGGCGGGCTGTTGCATCCGTAGCGGCTTCGCGAACCGCCGCTACGCAGGGAAAACGCGGTCTGGCTCAGCGGAGAAACGCCATCAGCTGGACATTGTCGCTGGTGACGAATTCTCCTTCGACGCGGACGTAGTCGCCGCTGCGCAGCCGGCGGAAATTATCGACGTCCGCGCTGCGCGCGTTGTACGGCAGCGCGATTGTGACGATGCGACTGCCGTCCCGCGGACGCAGGTCGAAGACACCCCGATCATAGTCAATGCGGTCGACGGTGCCTTCTACCACTCGCGCGCGCGCCACCGGCCCCGCAACCCCTCCGCGAACGGGCGCACGCGCGTACGGCGAACCGGGAACGCGCGCTTGAACCGGAGCTTGGATTCGGATCGTGTCGACGTAGGGCGCTGTGCGCGGAGTGGGCAGGGCAACGAGGTCACCAGGCTGCAGCGCCTCTACAGGATAAGTGTAACCGTGGTACAAGACGCGCGTATAGTTCAGGTCATAGGGGATAATGTCGCGCCCCTCGTTATCGAACCAGATCACGCGAAGCTCGCGATGCACAGGGTCCACTTCAGTCACCTCCGCTCGCATCTCACCCGGCGCCAAAGCCGTGTCGTCGATCTGCGGTGTCTGTCCGGCGCGAGCGTCGGCGAGTGACGGCCGGCGCGCTGCGACTTGGGCGCTACAAGCGGCGAGCGCCAACAGGCCAAACGCGACGAGCCCGTAGCATAGCGCGGCAAAACCATACCTTGAGTTCCTCATAATTCCCTCCTTGCCCAAACTCACGTTTTTCTGGCCATCCACAGTTAATTGTGAACTGGGCCTATCGGCAGTCAATCGCGGGAAACACCTAGGGTGCGTAAAGAGAAAGGATAATATTCGTCAACGGTTTTCCCGGCCGCGGCGTCTAATAGAGTGCGCGGGGAAAGACCCGATACGGATAGGTAGTAGAACAATGTTAAAATCGGTCGGCGGCAGGGACCAACGAAGAGGAGGGTTCATGAGACTACGGTTGATTGAGGCGGTGCGGCGGATATCGGCCGGTATGCTGGCGATAGTGTTCTTATTTGCAATGACGCCCGACCTGGCGCGTGGCCAGAGTTACCAGGATACCCAGGACAATTACGACGACGACATCGATCAGATCGTCGCGCGCGTTTCGTTTGTGCAAGGGGCCGTGTCTTATGCCCGTGGCGACGATCCCGACGATTGGGACCCGGCCGTCATGAACATTCCTTTTTCACTCGGCGATCGGCTCTATTCCGCCGCCGACGGCCGGGCCGAGCTCACGCTGCCCGGCGGAAACTTCGTGCGCCTCGGAAGGGGCAGCTATATTTCGGCCCTGACGCTCACCTACGACACCAAGCAATTTTACATCGGTAGCGGCGCGGCGACCTTCACGGTCCGGCGCCTCGACCGCGACGAGATTTTCGAGATCGATACGCCGAGCGTCGCCGTGACCGTCGATCAGCCGGGGAGATACCGCGTCGAGGTCGACGACAACGGCGATACGCGCGTCATCGTGCGCAGCGGCCTGGCGTACGTCGCCGCCAACGGCCGGCAGGTCACCGTCCAGCAAGCCGAGATGCGGATCTACGGGGTCGACGCCGCGGAATACGAGGTCGCCGGCCTACGCGCGGCGGACACGTTCGATCGCTGGGTCGACGAGCGCCAGGCGCGCTTCGATACGCGCTACCGTGACGCGTATCAATACGCCGACGAAGATATCGTCGGCATGGAAGATCTGGCCGACAACGGCCGCTGGGAGGACATTCCGGAATACGGCCGCGCGTGGACTCCGACCGTTGTCGCTGCCGGCTGGCAGCCCTTCACCGTCGGGCATTTTTATTGGCAGGATCCGTGGGGCTGGACCTGGATCAGCGAGGAGCCGTGGGGCTGGGCGCCGTGCCACTACGGCCGCTGGACGTTCTACCGCTCGCGCTGGTACTGGGTCCCGGTGCGCCGCGGCGCCGTAATCGTGCGCTACGCGCCCGCCGTGGTCGAGATCGTCCCCGTGCGCGGCTACATCGGCTGGTTCCCGCTCCATCCACGCGACCGGTTCGTACCGTGGTGGGGCCGGCGCGGCCAAGTCGTGGAAAACGTGACATTCGTCAATCGCACGCGCGTCGTCGTCGTCGACGAGCGCACGTTCGTCTCGAGCCGCAGAGTGATCACGAGCATCGTGCGCGACACCACAATCATCCGCGAGACGACGACGGTGCGCATCACGGGGCGGAGCCTCCCAGTGCCGCAGCGCGAGTCGATCCGCGTCGTCTCCGAACGGCGGCAGGTCCAGCGGCCGTCGGCGACGATCGTGTCGCGCCCGGTGGTCGTGCGGACGGCGCCTTTGCCGCCGCCGCCGCGCTTCGACGAAAAGGTGAAGGTCATCCGCGAGCGCAAGGGACAGCCGCTCACCACGCGCGAGATCGTCGATCTCGGCGCGAAGGATTTCAAATCGAATCGGCGCGTGCAGATCCGCACCGTGACGGAGACCAAGACCGATTTTAAAGACCGCGGCGGTCAGGGAAGTCGGTCCGTTCAATCGCAGCCGATCGCGCCGCTGAAAGGCCGCAGTCTCGCGACGCCCGATAATCCGGTCCAAAGGGAAGTCACGCGCCGGCAGCAGCGCGACGACCGGCAGAACCAGCAACAGCAGCAAAAGGCGCAGGAGCAGCAACAGCGCGATCAGGATCAGCTTCAGAAAAAGCAGGAGCGCGATCAAAAGCAGCTGCAGGATCAACAGCGGAAAGATCAGGAACAGCAGCAGCGCAAGGATCAGGAGCAGCAACAGAAGGACCAGCAGCGTAAACAGCAGGAACAAAAACAATTGCAGGATCAGCAAAGGAAAGATCAGGAGCGCAAACAGCAGGAGCAGGATCGGCTGCAGAAGCAGCAGGAACGCGATCAAAAGCAGCTGCAGGACCAGCAACGCAAGCAGCAGGATCAGGAGCGGAAAAATCAGCAGCTACAGGATCAGCAGAGAAAAGATCAGGACCGCAAACAACAGGAGCAAGACCGGCTGCAAAAACAGCAGCAGCAGGATCAAGAGAGAAAGAACCAACAGCTCCAGCAGCAGCAACAGCGCGATTTACAGGAACAGGACGACCAGCGTCGCAAGCAGCTACAGGACGAGCAGCAGAAGCAGCGGCAGCTCCAGCAGGAGCAGCAGAGGCCGCAGCAACAACAGCTGCAAGATCAAAAGCGGCAGGAACAGGAGCAGCGCCGGCAAGATCAAGAGCGTCAGCGTCAGGAGCAGCTCCAGCAGAAACAGAATCAACAAGATCAGCGCCGCGAGCAGCTACAACAGCAACAGCGGAAAGGCGCTCCCGCGGATGATCGGCGGCCGCCGCGCAAGGGCGAAAAGACAGAAGAGAACGGCAAGGGACCCCCTCCGCCGCCGCCCGGGCCGCCGCCGAGATAAAGGCCCGGCGAAAGACGAAGAAAGATGCGTAGGGGCGGGTTTAAAACCCGCCCCTACTTTTCTGTTATTTATACAGCTCGTCGATGAAGCCGCTGTTGTCCAGCTCGCGAAGATAATGCAGGTTCCACAGCGAGAGCGCGCTATATTGTTTCGCTTCGGGAATTTTCATCAGACACAATTCGTACGCGTTGCCGATCGCATCCATCGTCGGATACGGCTTGATCGGCATGCGGCTCAGGCTCTCGTAGCGCACCGTGCGGGCCTCCGGCTCGCGCTTTCGCAGTCCGTCTAAAATCTTTTCCGTCTCATCGCGGCGCGTGCGCGCGTAGTGGATGGCCATGACGAGCGCTTTGAGCATGCGCTCGCCCAGACGGTCCTTACGCGCAAGGGCCGTCGTTGCCGTGGTCATCGTTGGTCCGTTGATCATCGGCAGCGGGTCGAGCGGGAGCACGTTGAGGCCGGCCTCTTCGTATTGCGCGGTCGAGCCGGTGATCAGCGCCGCGTCGGCTTTGCCAGAGACGAGCATCTCGAACTGCTCTTTGCGGAACGCCGGCGTGATGTCCTCACCGATCTCGATCCATTTCACGTCTTCAAGCTTGAGCCCGGCGCGGAGCACGTAAAGCGCATGGTTGCCTCGCAGGTGGTTGAAGCCCGCGACGCGTCCTTCGAACGCGAGGTCGACGACCTTTTTGCCGCGCAATTCGGCGAGCGAGCCGATCTTCTCGCGCGAGACGAGACGGTCGCGCACCTGGTTGCTCGGCGAGGCGATGCAGACGATCGGCTTGCCTTGGCCGACGAGCGCGTACGGCGTGATGTGGTTGCCGGAGATGAAGTCGATTCTGCCGTCGAACAGCGCCCCCTCGGCTTCCGGCGGGCTCGCGCAGAATTCCATCCCGCGGAGTTTGATGCCGACTTTTTCCCACATTCCTGCCTTATCCATCACCTCCCAGATCGGCAGATGCGAGTACGCGCGAAAGTAACCGCGTATCTCGATCGGTTCGTAGTTCATGGCGCCTCCAAAAACTTTATAGTCACCGAAAGCTATAGGCCGGATCGCTGCCTCGCGCAAGCGCGCCTTGACCCGGACTCCGCGCGCTGAATATACTCGTGTTCGAATCATGAGTAAGGCGTTCTTCAAAGTCGTCGCGCCAAGCGAGGCGCGCGAAATTCTGCTCCAGGTCGCGCCCGTGACGACCGAAACGATCGAGACGGTGCGCGCTCGCGGCCGCGTGCTTGCCGAGGACCTTTATTCCAAAGTCGATCTGCCGCATTTCGCGCGCGCCGCGATGGACGGCTACGCCGTCATCGCCAAAGACACCTTCGGCGCGAGCGCGAGCCAGCCGGGATACTTGAAGCTCGCAGGCACTATCGAAATGGGCAAAGAGGCGACGCGGCCGGTCGGGAAAGGCGAAGCCGTGCGCATCTCGACCGGCGGCATGATGCCGCCCGGCAGCGACGCCGTCGTGATGGTGGAATACACCGAAGAGGCCGGCGCCGGCACCGTCGAGGTCCATCGCGGCGTCTCGCCGGGGCAGAACGTCATCCAGGTCGGCGACGACATCCAGAAAGGCGCGCCGGTTTTTTCGCGCGGTCG
>JAJPJQ010000010.1 GCA_021324155.1 Pseudomonadota bacterium | reverse complement strand
CAGGTCTTGTTTCTTGAATTCTCCACGATCCGGCTCGCTGTCGAATAATGCAGTCCCAGGTGCCGCGCCACCTCCGTTTGGCTGTAGCCGTGCCGCAGGACCGCTTCCGCGATCGCTCGGTTGCGCTTGTCCTTCGGCTCGACGCCGTCGAAGAGCCGGCTGAGCGACGGGCGTCCTATGTATCTCTGCCGCTTGGGGATCTCCTTGAGTTTCTCCCTCCCGCGAACGCGCCCGAGCAGCCGCTGGACGAACTTCTCGGTCCCCAACAGGCTCTGCGCGACGACGCTCTCGTGGATGCCCGGTTTTCCGAGCCCGTCGCGGACGAATTCCCGGTAGCGCTGCTCCGCCGCCGCGCGCTGCGCGCCGAACTGTCCCAGCACCCAATCGGTCGTGAGCGCCGAATGGCATTTAGCCGTGCCGGCGGTGCCGCCGTAGCTGGACCATTTCCATCGGCCTGGATGGTCCACGGCCTTGGCGCGTACGGGATTCAACACGACATAGCGGCAGACTTCCAGCAGATAGCTTTCTTTGTCGACGAGGATCGCCTTGTAGCGGCCTTGGAAGAGATGGCCGACTCTGCGGTGTCTGCGGTTGTAGGCCTGGGTATAGATGCCGTTTAGCTGCCGCATGCGCTGGGCGAGGTTGCCGTCGAGGGTCTCGAGGACGAGGTGGTAGTGATTGTCCATGAGGCAGTAGGCGTGGCAGAGCCAGTGGTAGCGCTCTGAGACGCGCTGGAGGGTGTCGAGGAAGAGCGCGCGGTCGCTGGCGTCCTTGAAGACGGCGCGGCGCGCGTTGCCGCGGGTGGTGATGTGATAGAGTGCGCCGGGATATTCGATGCGCAGCGGCCGGGCCATGAACCCGGGCTAGCACGACGGAAGATCAAATGTCAAGATTCAAGACCTGACCCCGGATCTATTCTTCCTTTCCACTTGTAGAGTTGGTTGCGGCGAACGCCGAGTTCGCGCGCGAAATCGGCCGCGGGCTTTTCTCCCGCGTCCAGCAATCGAACGGCTTCCCGTTTGAACTCCGGGCTGAAGTCTTTCCGCTTCATCGAACACCTCCCGGGGCGACTTTGCCCCCTTGTTAGGTGTCCGTCAAACCCGGGCTAGCTCAACCTGACCCTCGAAGCTCGTAGCTCGATTTTGCCGCTGTGAAAAACTATCCTCTTCGGCGTGAGCGCCTTTTTGCGGCTTTGTCTATATGCCGTTCACCTGATCGACCGCCATTGTTTGCAGCAGCTCTTTGTGCCCAATAGTCGTAAAGTTCTCGAAGCCGTTCGCCCGTTCTTCGTTTATCTATTATCGAGCGCGTTAAGCCAGTAACAATTCGAAAGGAATTCATCGGTACCTTACCGAACCCGACCAAAACAGGTTGCCCGTGATCAATGAATCTTTTGTTATCGAGAAACTGAATCCATTCGAGATGGCCGTAATTATTCTGAAGGGTCTTTCCAAGGTACATTCCTATGTCCATTGCTAGAGATATGGTGCGATCGGTAAGTTCTTCATCGGCAACCATCTCCGGGAATGGTAACTTGTGTTTATCTTGGATCTCCTCGCTCGTTTTAGGCCGCGTCTCGACTTGCGTAGCAAACCAATTGCCGAGCGGCCCGAGCGAGTCTGGTGTATAGTCGGCCTTCCATGTACTGAAACCGGGCGTCTTACGAACCGCCGACTCTAATTCGGCGATTCGTTCCGAAATGACCGCTAAAAACCAATTAAAATAATCTTTCAGTTCCGCCTTGCTCATCTTGAAGAAGTCCAAGGTAAAAGGCGGTTGAATTATTTTGTAAGTCATACGTCACTAGGGAGTCTTAATTGCTCCTGAGCCGAATGCCTTTTCCAATGCATCACGCAACGGACCCGACGGACCGACTTTACCGGTTACAGGGCTTGGATAAAAATGCCAAACAACCCCCCTGACATCCTCGCCTGCCTTTAACTCAAGGTCTTTAGCGATTTGGTTTTGTAGCGACTTCGTTAGGCTTTGGTACCCAACTTTTGCCTCATTCCCAATATTGCTGGCAAATTGATCAACAAACCGAGCGCCTAAGCTGGTTCTGAAAAACTTATTAGATACACCGCCGACTGCCTTTGCTAGCGCTTCCTCTCCGATTTTCCCTATGGCGCGCGCGCTGAGTTTTCCGATCGACCCCCCTCCCGGCGCCAGGGCACCCGCCAGGATCAATCCACCACTGAGAAAATCACCTTTGCCAAAAGAAATACCAGCACTGCCCACATTCGCCGCGATACCAATTGGACCAGGAACCCAACCGAGGATATCAAGCCCCCGTCCCAGGCCGTGCATAAAACCGCGACAACCTGGCCGGCGAGATCGAGCGCGACGAGGTCGGGCTCGTGCGCGTGGCCGGCTGCGACCTGCGGATGGAGAGCACGATCGTCTATTCCCGGCGCAAACCGCTGTCACCGCCGGCCGAGGCGTTTTTGTCGATCCTGCGCGCAACGCAGACGGTAAAGCCGGACGCGCGCGCCGAGACCCGCCGCGGCAAAGCGCGCGCCGTGAATCTCCTGGCACTCGCGCCGCTGTTGTTCTGCGATTATATCTATCCGGTCGTGGATTTCGCCGCCGATTGGCTGAGCGCCGCCGCGCTGTAAAGACGGCGCGCCGCGTTTCGCCTTTACAGCAAACGCCACATCGGCGATAATAGCGCCGATGGCAACCGCGAAGAAAAACACCAAACAGGAATCGTTATTGCAGGAGCTGATCGCCGCGGCCGAGCGCGCGTCGATCGAGGTGCGGACCGAGAAATTGCTGCGCGAGGTCGGCTACCACGCGCGGAGCGGCGGCTGCCGCGTGCACGGGCAGCGCCTCATCATCGTCGACCGCGACGCGCCGCTGCGCGATCAGATCGAATTTCTTACCGAGGAATTGGCCGCCGAAGGCGTAACGCCGCGCGCCGCGCCGGCGCCGGAAAATCCGGATTGAACTTAGCGCTCACACGTCGAGCACGCGGAGCTTTTTCGCCGCCTCGATCCCGAGGGCGAACTCTTCCCTTCCGACTTTGAGATTCATGATGCCGAGCGAGGGCGCGACCTCGAGGACGGTGACGCGCGCGCCGGGCACGAGCTGATGCTGCTGCATGAAGCCGAGCAGGCGCGAGTCGCGTTCGCCGCCTTCGGTGATGCGCTGCAGCACGACCTCGCGGCCCTGCGCTACGACGCTCAGCGGCGAGCTCTTTTTCGCGTTGGGAAGCTCTTTTCCCGGAATCGCATTGCCGTGCGGGCAGGTCGAAGGATTGTTGAGAAGCTTCGCGAGGCGCTCCTCGACCTCGGCCGAGATCGCGTGCTCGAGCCGGTGCGCCTCCTGGTGCGCCTTGACCCAGTCCATGCCGAGGACATCGGTGAGCAGCCGCTCGGTCAAAAAGTGGCGCCGCAGGATGCCTTCGGCGACGCGCCGCCCCTTGCCGGTTAAATGGATCTCCTTCCGCCGCTCCACCCTTAGATAACCCTGGCTCTGGAGGCGCCGGAGCGTCACGACCATCGTCGACGGCGAGACGCCCATCTCGTCGGCGACGCGCGCGGCGATCACCGGCTGCATCTCTTCGCCGAGGACGTAGATAGTCCTGACGTAGTCTTCGGCGGTTGGGGTGATCTTGCCGTGCTCCATCGGCCTGTTGACAACCGTGATTTATTTGTGTATGCGAACTCTAGATGTTCGTAGCATCGAACTTATTAACTGATTCAGAGTCAAGGCCTTAACTGGGAGACACCTTACTTGAGCAGTTCGATGGAATCAAGCCCGCGTCGTCGGGCTTACCGCAGGCGGTCTCCCGCCGGTCAACTGGCGGCACTCTCGGCCTGCCTGCTCGCCGCCGCCTTCATGCTTCTCGCTGCGCCCGCGCGCGCCGACGATGCCGCCAACCGCCTGGTCGCGCTGCTCGATTACGTCGGCGGCGATTATAAGAACGCCGTGCAAGACGGCAAGGTCGTCAGCGATTCCGAATACACCGAGATGAAGGAATTCTCCGCGCGCATGGTCGAGCTCGCGGCGCAGCTGAACGGCGCGGATAAAGCGCAGTTCGCGCCCGGGATAAAGGCGGTCGCCGATGCGGTCGAGCGCAAGGCGAGCGCCGACGACGTCGCGCGCGCCGCTCGCGCCGCGAAGGACCAGCTGATCGCCAAATACGGCATCGCGACGGCGCCCCGACGCCTGCCGACGCTCGCTGCGGGGCGGACCTTATATAAGGATAACTGCGCGCAGTGCCACGGCGAGACCGGCCGCGGCGACGGCCCAGGCCGGGCGTCGATGAATCCGAAGGAGCCGCCGCCGGCGAATTTCACCGACGCCGAGCTGATGGAAGGACTCTCGCCGTTCAAGGCGTTCAACGTCGCCTCGTTCGGCGTCGAAGGCACGGCGATGCCGAGCTTCGCCGCCATCGCCGACGAGCAGCGCTGGCAGGCGGCCTTCTATATAATGTCGCTCCGCTTCAGCGCCGCGGAGGCGTCCGACGGCGCCGCGCTCGCGCACCGCGCGAACCTGCCGGTCGAGCTGACGCGTCTCGAAACCCTGTCCACCTCGACCGACGGCGAGCTCGCCGAGAAGCTCAAGCCGCTCCTCCCGCACGACGGCGACGCGCGCAAGGTGCTCGCCTATCTCCGCCGCGGCGTGCTGGAAAATCCGCAGGGGCCTTCGCCGCTCCTGGCTGCCGCGACTCTGTTGAAGCAATCGCTGACGCTGTACGAGAACGGGCAAAAGGAGCAGGCGTATCAAAAAGCCGCCGAGGCCTACCTCGACGCTTTCGAGCAGGCCGAGGCGCCGCTCTTCGCGAAGGATCTCTCGTTCGGGCGCGCGCTGGAAGACCAGTTCACGAAATTTCGCAACTCGATCCGCCGCGGCGACAGCGTCAGCGAGATTCGCCGGCAATATAACGATCTCACCGCCGGACTCGAACGCGCCGACCAATTGCTGACGAGCAAGGAAGCGCTCAACGAGGGCTACATTTTCGTCAACGCGCTGTTCATCATTCTTCGCGAAGGGCTCGAGGTCGCGCTGATCCTCGCCGCGATGCTCGCGATGCTCAAAAGAATGGGCGCGACCACCGCGATGCGCTACATCCATTTCGGATGGATTCTCGCCGTCGTCGCCGGCCTCGTCACGTGGGTGGCGGCGCAGACTTTCTTGAACGTGAGCGGCAGCCATCGCGAGACGATGGAAGGCTTCACCACGCTCGTCGCCGCCATCGTGCTTTTCTACGTCGGGTACTGGCTCCATACGAAATCGGAAGCGAAGAAATGGCAGGCCTTCATCCACGACAAAGTGCAGGGCGCGCTCTCGCATAACCGGCTCCTCGCGCTCGCCGGCGTCTCGTTCTTCGCGGCCTACCGCGAGGCGTTCGAAGTCGTGCTGTTCTATCAGGCGCTGTGGCTTCAGAGCGGGTCGAATCCCAGACCGGTGCTCGGCGGTTTTCTAGCCGGCGCCTTGGCACTGTGTATCGTCGTTTTCGTCCTTTTCCGCGTCGGCTTGAGAATTCCGATCAAATATTTCTTCGGCGCGGCCGGTCTGCTGCTTTACCTGCTAGCGCTCGTTTTCGCCGGACAGGGCGTCCGCACACTGCAGGCGACCG
The DNA here is from genome assembly GCA_021324155.1 of Pseudomonadota bacterium. Classification (GTDB taxonomy): domain Bacteria; phylum Desulfobacterota; class Binatia; order UBA9968; family UBA9968; genus JAJPJQ01. The sequence goes on along the minus strand of JAJPJQ010000010.1, from coordinate 224,812 downwards.
GGTTATTCAGTGTTACGCCACTGCCGTTTCCGCCGCAGGTGAGCGCGCTGGGAATTTATCCGACGGTGGAAACGCTCGTCGCGCAGGCGATCGTGCTGACGGCGCTGATCGGAACATTTCTATGGCCCTATCGCACGAATTTGAGCGAGACGAAAGGACATCCGAGTGAAACCGTCGGTTGATTCAGGCCATGACAGCGCGCAGACACGCGAGCGACCGTTCCGCTGCACGTGCGGGAGTCTCCTCGCGCGGCTGCTGCCGCACGGCCTCGAGCTCAAGTGCCGGAAATGCAAGCGGCAGGTCGTCGTGCCGCTCGGCAAGGACAGCAACTGGATGAAAGTCGATTTGTAAGGCTTAGAAGAAGCGCGAGCGGCCAGAGGTCCCGAACCCAGAGCCCGGACACCACGCGACGTGGTCCGGGCTTTTTCTTTTTCGCATTGCGGTGAATGAATTCAAACAAGAGGAGGAGGAGAAATGAAGCTTATTCTATCGGCTCTGAGTTTGGTTTTGCTATTTGCCGGCAGTCCGGCGTTTAGCGCAGCGGCGCAAGACGACGTCTTGGAGCTGCGCTACGAGAATCGCAAATTCATTCCGCAGACGCTCAATGTCCCCGCCAATAAGGCGTTCAAGATCAAGATCGTCAATGCAAGCAAGGAGGCCATCGAGTTCGAGAGCTATAAAGTGAACCGCGAAAAAGTCGTCGGTCCCGGCGAGACGGTCACTGTCAATATCCCGGCGCTAAAGCCCGGCAGCTATGATTTTTACGACGACTTCCATCGCGACGTTCCCGAGGGAACGATCGTCGCAAAATAAACGGCACAACATATAAGGAGAAAAGAAATGAACACCCGACGCTCGTTCCTTTTATTCGCGTTAGTTTTTCTATCTTACGCGCATCCGGCTATGGCGCAGCTGGATCCGTGGGAGTTCGAAGTTTACGGTTATCAGACGGTCCCGCGCGGCATGCTCGAAGTCGAATCGCTCAACAGCGTCGTGCTCAACGGCAGCCGCCACGGTGAGAAAGGCACGTCCAAAGGCACGGTGCCGAGCCAGTCGATATGGCGCACCTCTCTCGAGATCACCTACGGTTTGACGGACCGCATCGAAGCGGCGATGTATGTCAATCTGGCGAAGCCGCGCGGCGACGATCTTCAGTACGCGGGCTCGAAGTGGCGCCTGCGCGGCCGCCTGTTCGATCAGGGCGAGCTGCCGGTCGACATCGGCTGGTACTTCGAACTCGCTTACAAGCGCACGCCGAAGTACGACGACCAAAAGCTCGAATTGGAGTTGCGCCCGATTCTTCAGCGCGACATCGGCGATTTTTCTTTCATCGTAAGCCCGAAATTCGAGAAGATACTCGTCGGCTCTGAAGAAAAAGAAGGCTGGGAGTTCGGCTACGTCTCGGGCATCTACTATCGCTGGATGCGGGCTCTTTCACCGGGCGTCGAGTTCTACGGCGCGATCGGCATGATGAAGCATCCCGATCCGACCCGCGACCAACAGCATTACATCTTTCCCGTCGTGCACGGCGAGTACCGCGGCATCGAGTATAGCTTAGGCCCCGGCTTCGGACTGACGCACGGCTCGGACCGCACGCTGTTCAAGTTTAACGTCGGCCTCGAAAAATATATCGGCGCCATCTTCGGTCCGTCGAACAATCCGCTGTTCTAACGCGCGCCGGTGCCTACGAGTCGCCTTCAGATTGAAAAAAGCTTTTCCGCGTTTGTCGTCGTCGCTTGCGCGACCGTCTCAAGCGAAAGTTTTTTGACTTCCGCCAGCATCTCCGCGACATGAAGCACGAAGGCCGGCTCGTTGCGCTTGCCGCGCTTGGGCACCGGCGCGAGATAGGGCGAATCGGTCTCGACAAGGATGCGGTCGAGAGGTGCATTGCGCGCCGCGTCGCGCAGCGCGTCGGCATTTTTGAAGGTCAGAATGCCGCTGAACGATAGATAGAATCCCAAATCCAGAAATGTCTTCGCCGCGGCGTAATCGCCGGTGAAGCAGTGGATCACGCCGCGTAGCGCGCCGCCGCCTTCTTGTCTTAATAGCTCGGCGATCTCGGCGTGCGCGTCGCGGTCGTGTACGATCAGCGGCAGATTCGTTTCTCCCGCCATATGAATGAAGCGCGCGAACAGCCGCTTCTGCACGTCACGTGGCGAGTGATCGTAATAAAAATCCAGGCCGGTCTCGCCGATGGCGACGACTTGCGGCTCAGCCGCCAATTGCTGCAGGCGTTGCAAATTATCTTCACTGACATCCTTCGCGTCGTGCGGGTGCATTCCGACGGTCGCGAAAAGGCCTGGATCGGATTTCGCGATAGCGATCGCGGCATCGTTGCTCGAAAGCTCACCGGCGCCGCCGACCACCACAATCTTCTCGACGCCCGCGGCGCGTGCGCGCTGGACGACGTCTGCGACGTCGACGGAAAATTCGACCCCCTGGATATGCGCGTGGCTGTCGATCAGCCGCGGCGGTGCACCCTCGGGCGGCATGTCACTTTTCGCCCTCGGGCTCGATGCGCGGGAACAAAACCGAGGGCGGCGAGACTTTATGGCCGGCGGCGAAGAAGCTCCCCCACGGCTTGCGTGAATTCACTTCGTCCGCTGAAATCCCGAGCAGCGTATGCAGCTGGCGCGACGTGTCCGGCAGAAACGGCGCCAGCAGGTGCGCGCTGGTTCGGATCGCCTCCAGCAAGTGGTGCAGGATCTCGCCTACGCGGGGGCGCTGCGCCTCCTCCTTATATATAGTAAACGGCGCGGTCTGCACGATATAGCGGTTCGCGTGGTCGATAGCGCCCCAAAGCGATTCGAGCGCGCGATGAAATTGCAGTGCAGCCATGTGCTGCTTCATCTCTCCTTCGGCTTGGGCGAATTTATCCCGGAGCGCGGTGTCTTCCTGCCGCCAATCGCCGAGCCGCTGGACGGCGCCGGAAAAATACCGCTGCTGCATCGCCAACACCCGGCTCACGAGGTTGCCGAAGTTGTTGGCGAGATCGGCGTTGATGCGGTTGATCAGCGCGTCGTAAGAAAAGTTCGCGTCCTGCCCGAAAGGCATCTCGCGCAGCAGAAAATACCGGAATGCGTCCATGCCGAAGCGCTTTTTCATGTCGAGCGGGCGCACGACGTTGCCGAGGCTCTTCGACATCTTGCCGGAATCCATCACCCAATAGCCGTGAACGTTCAGATGGTCGTAGAGCGGCAGCCCCGCGGCCATCAGCATCGTCGGCCAGTAGATCGCGTGCGGCTTAAGAATATCTTTGGCGATCAAGTGATTCGCTCTCGGCCAATACGCCTCGAAGACTTCTTCGCCTTTATGTTTGAGGACGCTCACATAATTGAGCAGCGCGTCGAACCATACGTAGGTCACGTGCTCCCCGTCGAACGGCAGCGGAATGCCCCAATCGAGGCGGCTTTTCGGCCGCGAGATCGAAAGATCCTCCAGCGGCTCGCGCAAAAACGCGAGCACCTCGCCGCGATAGCGCTCGGGACGGATGAGATCGGGCTTCGATTCGAGCGTCTCGAGCAGCCGCTGCTGGTATTTGCTCATGCGGAAGAAGTAATTTTTTTCTTTAATGTAGGCGGGGACGGTTTGATGATCCGGGCACTTGCCGCTGACGAGCTCCTTTTCCGTGTAGAAGCGCTCGCAGCCGTAGCAATAAAACCCGCCGTACTCGCCGAAATAGATATCGCCGGCCTCGTAAATTTTTTGCAGGACCTCCTGCACGAATTTCTTGTGGTAGTCATCGGTCGTGCGGAGAAAATGGTCGTAGTCGATGCCGCACTCGTCCCAGGTCGCGCGAAACACCGCGCTGATCTTGTCCGCGTACGCTTGCGGCGACATGCCGTTCGCCTTCGCGGCCTGCGCGATTTTATCGCCGTGCTCGTCGGTGCCCGTGAGCAGAAACGCGTCGACGCCCTGCTGCCGGTAATACCGCTTGAGCGTGTCGGCGATGATCGTCGTATACGTATGCCCGAGATGCGGCTCGGCGTTCACGTAATACATCGGCGTCGTGATGTAGATGCGGTCCATGGTCGCTTCAATCCCGCGCTGCGAGTCCGGCGATGTCGGCGAAAATATTCTCCAGCGCCATGCGGCGGTTCACGTTCCGCCGGATGCGCGCGGCGGTTTCCAGAGCCGCGGCGCGAAGCCTGAGCGCGTCGTCGACGGTGATTCCCTCTGCCTGCGCGCGGAGCTTGTCGAGCAGATCGCGATTGCCGATCCACTCGGCATCGCCCATCACGAGGTAAATCGCCGCGTCGCGGTACCATTCCGCCAGCCATTCGAGAAATTGGATCGCCTCGACGCGATCTTTCGCAAGATCTTCCGCCAGCGCCGCCCAGCCGGCGTTTTGCCGCATCGCGGTCATTTCGTCGATCCATGCTGCTCGCTGTCCGGCGAGCTCAGTCATGCTCGCGCTGAGTGCGCGTCCGAGACTTCCGAGAGAAACCGAAGCCAATAGTTTCGCCTGGTCCGGTGATAGACTTTTGCGCTCGATCAAATATCGGATCACGTCGGACGCGGGCAGCGGCGCGAAAGATAGCCGCAAACAGCGGGAAAGCAGCGTCGGCAAAAGCCCACCCGCACTGGCGGAAACCAGGATCAAAAGCGAATCAGCCGGCGGCTCTTCGAGCGTCTTGAGCAGCGCGTTCTGCGCCGATAGATTCATGAGCGACGCAGGATCGATGATGCCGATCTTCTTTTTGCCCGAAAAGGCGCGGTAGTTGAGCTCTTTCTCAAGCGTGCGCACCTGCTCGATCGAGATTTCCTTTTTCCCCGGCAGCGGCGCGATCAGCCTAACGTCCGGATGATTGCCGCCGTCAATTTTGACGCAGTTCGCACAGCCGCCGCAGTAATCGCGCGCGGCTTCTCCGCAGTGGACCGCCTTAGCGAGCGCGAGCGCGATCGTCTTTTTGCCGACGCCGTCGGGACCGAGAAAAACGTACGCGTGGTGCAGCCGTCCCTGCTCTAGCGCCTGACTCAGCATCGCGACTTGCGCAGCGTGGCCGAGAATATCGGAAGATAAAGACACTTGCGAATTTACCTATAAAGCCGGTTCGACGATCGCGCGAATCTCAGCGTGCAGGTCGGCGATCGAGCGTGCGGCGTCGAGCAGCCGGACGCGCTTGGCGTCGTTCCGCGCCAACTCGAGAAAGCCGCTGCGCACACGGTCGTGAAATGCGTGCTCCTTGCGCTCGAAGCGGTCTTCGCGCCGGCCGCCGGGCTTCTGGGTTTCCATTCTCGCGGCCGTCCGCGAAAGACCGAGTTCCGGAGAACAGTCGAGCAGGAACGTAAGATCGGGCGCGACACCGCCGCTCGCCATCCGATTTAGCTGCTCGAGGATCCGGAGATCGACGCCGCGGCCGTAACCCTGATACGCCAACGTCGAGTCGGTAAATCGATCGCAAAGAACGATCTTACCGGCGCCGAGCGCGGGTGTCACGACTTCGCGCACGTGCTGCGCTCGGTCGGCGAGATAAAGAAACAGCTCAGTCTCGGGCGAGATCTTCTCGTCGCCGGCTTCGAGCAGCACGCGGCGGATCATTTTGCCGAGATTCGTTCCGCCCGGCTCGCGCGTACAAACAACCTGACGGCCGCGGGTCGATAAATATTCGGCGAGCAGTCTCAGCTGCGTGCTTTTTCCCGAGCCGTCGCCGCCTTCGAAAGTGATAAAGCGGACCACCGACTAAGAATATAGGCTTCGCCGGCCGGAATCCAGGATATTTATGGCTCGGACCGTCGGCCCGGGACTCGCGCCGGCAAATTTTATCGATGACCTAGGCTGGGAGGGACTCGTTAGGCAGGCTTGCCTTCACCGAGCAACAGATTAATGCCGTTGATGAGCTGCGTGCTGGTAAACGGTTTGGTGATGTAGTAATCGGCGCCGAGCTTGTAGCCGCCGAGCACATCTTCGTATTGTACCTTGGCTGTGAGAAGGATCACGGGAATGGAGGCGGTCTCCGGCGCCGCTTTCAGTCGCGTCAGGACCTCGAGGCCATCCATCTGCGGCATCATGATATCGAGTACGACGAGATCGGGCTTGTCTTTTTCGAGGCTTGAGAGAAGCTCCGCTCCGCTGTAGGCAGACGAGACGTTATACCCTTTACCCTCCAGAATGGTGCGCACGATCGTGATGATATCGGGGTTGTCGTCCACAACCATGATCGTTTTTTTTGTATCCATTCTCTTCCTTTAATACCCGCTTTACCGCCACGATGAAGAGCGGTATCGCGTAGGGTCGACTATAGCACCTCCCCCGCCCCATGTAAAATTAGAATTTCCGGGGCTTTTCTTGATGGCGAGCGCCGCCGATCGTACCGCCGGGGGAAGCGGTCGAGCGTTTGTGGCCCGTGGGCTCATCGACCGGCCATCAGCCGCTGATACTCAGGGTCGTTGCGCAAGCTTTCGAGAGCGCTGTCGGTTTTTAGGTAGGCGAGATCATTATAGCCGAGCGATATCGCCTTATCGAGCCACGCGAGCGCGTCCTCTTTCTTGCCGTAGAAGGCATAGGCACGCGCCAGATTGTAAACCGCGCCGGGATTCTTCGGATTGGCCTCGGCGGCCTTCTTGGCAGACTCGATCTGCCGCTCGCGTTCCTTGGCAGCGTCGCGAGTCTTCTTGGCCACATCCAGGTTCTTAGCCGCCTGAGCGTTCTTGCCGTCAATTTCGAGTACGGCTTCAAACTCGCCGATCGACTCATCGTGCGAGCCTTTGCGGCTGTAGAGGACGCCTAAATTGTTGTGCGCGGTCACATTGCGAGGCTCGACGTTCAGCACTTTCTCATAATGATAAATCGCCTCATCCAGCCGGCCCTCGCGCTCGTAGATCACCGCGAGATTCATCCGGCTCGCGGTTTCTCTGGGATTTAATTCGATCACTCTCAAAAACTCATCGATGGCTTGGCTCGTCTTGCCTTGTTTCAACAACTCCACACCCCGAGCGCTAAGCTGCTCGTCATCGCCGGCGGCTCCGGCGTCGCCCGTACCGATCGACAACAGAACCGCTAAGCCGAAGATAATGAATCGCACTTAAAAAACCTCCCGCCAGCCGACGAGCTGTGCCTTCGGACCGCCGGGCAGGCCGGCGCTGCTGCACTGCTGGTTGGTCGTGCATTGCAGCGTCCACGAGGACGCGCTCGCGCCCGAACCGGTCATGACGATAACCGGCTTTGATGGAATTCCGGTTCCGATCGATTTACCGTTGTCGAGAACCGCGTTGCCGGGCGACAGCATTGCGGCGTTCGTGAGGTTAAGGCCCGCGTCACCGGTTGTCATGTTGGCAGAGTAAAGCTTCGCCGCGCCGCCGCCGCTCGAGCAGGTGACCTGCGTCGTCGGCGTGAACGTGGTAAACAATACAATGCCGTTGAAGACCTCGGCGGCCGATAGGATTTTCTCGCCGGTCGCGAGCGGAACGTACCAGCCGTTGGTGATTGTTCCCGAGCCGCTGCTCAAGTTCGTGAGCGAAGACTCTGTCAGCGCGCTACCGTTGGTCATGTTCGACGCAACATCCTTGAAACCGTATAAGCGATTGCTGCTCGTGTTGTTCGGATGGTTGCGGTCGCCGCTGCCTATGAAGACCCATAGGTTATTGGACGCATCCAAAGCGAGCGCCGGCGCGGCGTACATGCCCTGGGTAGGGTAATACTCGCCCGATGCCGGCGGATTCGTCTGCGAGGAAGCGGCGGCGAAGATACGCTTGCCGGTCCAGTTCGTCGCTAAACCGCTCGATAGAGTCGTTCCACCCGACGGCTCGACGCTGAATTTCCATACCTGCCCGCCGACGTCGGCGATGTAGACATAATCGATGAAGCCGTCGCCGTCGAGATCGATCGCGGTCGGATTCGCCGCGAGGCTGAAGTTCATGTACTGCTTGTCGTCGGTCGGACTCGCGGGCTTCGAGTACTCCCACAGTTTCGCGCCGGTCGCGAGATCGATGGCGAAGAACGCCTTGCCGAAACTGTTGTTACTCGGCGTGTAGTAGCCGCCGCCGATGAAAGCGACCCATTTGCCGCCCCCGTCGGACATTTTGACTTTGCCGATCGCGGGCTCGGACCAGGTCTCGCCCATCTTGGCGTCCGTGAACGGCGCGCTCCACAAAATGGCGGGGCTGGTCGTATCGGTGACGTCGATCGCGTTGTAATTTTTTCCGCCGCGGCGCTCGCCGAACATGGCGATGGTCTTCCAGTTCGATGCCGAGCTGCAGTTGCCGGTGCCATCGGTGAGGATGCTCGTGCAGATGTCGGCGGCGATGATGCTCGCGTCGACGTAATATTGGTGGTCGGAAGAGTTGACCGGAAGATTCTTGAGATTTCCGAGCTGGTCGGAAGGAATAAAACCCCACAGCTCGGTCCCGTCCGCCGTGGCATTGACGCCGTTGGTCTCCTTAAACGCGTGAACCATGCCGTCGTTCGATCCGACGAGAAGCACGACCGTGCGGTTCGCGTTGTTCGTTTTAAAGGTACTATACGTGGGGTCAAATGAGAGCGCCGGGGGCTTGCTGATGAGCACGGGGGTCGAGTGAAAGATATCGCCGAGCTTCCAGGCGCGCTCTTCGGTCGTGTTGCCGTCTGCATCGGAGTCGTACGCATCGATACCGCGGATATAGTCGATGATTTTATCGTGCTCAGTGCTGCTCGACGCGTTGAGCAGCGCCTGCGTGATCGCGGTGTTGGTCTTCGTGAAAGCCTGCCGCACGCCGCTTACGTTGGTGTAGATGGTGCGGCTGCTCGCCGAGGTGCTGCTCAGCTTCGCGCCGCCTTCCCACACCAGGGCCGAAGAAAGCGGTAGGCCGTTGGCGTCGACGGGAATAAGCCCGTTGCTGTCGCGTTGATACGACTTGATGAACCCCTTCCAGAAGCGCGACGACGGGTCCGACTGAAACGCGGCGAGATAGGCGTTGTCGATACCGCTCGTCGCCGTCGTCGGCACGACGGGCGTCGCGAAGGAAAAGGTCGCGGCGAGGATTTGGCTGATGGCCTGCTGCAGAGCGGTCTGCAATTGCAGCTCGTCGTCGGTGCTATAAAAGTTGCCGTGGCCGTTGGCCGCGGCTTGAATAAGAATGTCGTCCGCCGCCTGCTGGTTGCCCGGCTCGCTCGCCGAGATGCCGAAGCCGACGGTGTGGACGATGACGTTTTGGGTCCCGGAGAATGTCGTAGAGTGATCCTGCGTATAACGGTTCGTCGCTTCATTGACGAGCAGCTTGTTGGTGTTATTCTCCAGACCGTCCGTCACAACGATAACGAAGTTCGGTTGGCAGGATAACTGGATCGGACTAGTCTGGCCCGTGTAAAGCCCCTTGTAGTACTGTCCGACATCGAACAAGGCATCCCCGAGCGGCGTACCGACGCTGGTCAGCGCCATGTTGTTGACCGCCGTCACCATCGTGGACGTGGCGGTACCGACCGGCGACACCATCGCGGCGCCGTTGCTCCGGAACTTCATCACGCCGAAGCGCACCCCGGTAGTATTGCTGAGGAGCGTCGTAACCACGCGCTTGGCGATGGTGATTTTCGGCGTGAGGTTCTGGCACGACGTGCAGAATGTATAGTCAATATAATTGCCGTAGAACAGGTTGAACGTCGTTCCACCGATTTTGCCGGTCCAAAAGCCATCGCTTGTGAGCTTGTCGCGCGCCTCGCTCGCGCTTCCGGCGGGCGGGACATCGGCATTCCCGACATTGGCGATGCTCGAAGCATAGGTTGTGTATCTATTGCTGCTGAATTTATAGACCGTCGTCCGAGTACAGCTGCTGGTGCCGGTGCTGCCGCACTTATTGGCGGTGGTATAGCTCGTGTTGGGGTCGTAAGGGGTGCCGGGAACAGAATCGTTCATGCTTTGCGAGCTATCGAGCATAATGACCACGTTCGGCTGGATGTTCTGGCCGAAAATATCGCTGTCGTCAGCCCGCGGGCGCGGCACGTGGCCGCCCCAAGTAAGAAAAATGATCAAGATCCACGTAAGTGTTTTTTTCATGACCTCACCTCAGTTCGCCACGGGCGAGTAGACAACCTGCGTTTCGACCTCGCGCGCGGCCGAAAGCGCACCCACGCCGGTTACGTTGATCTTATACTGATAACCTTTAAAGCCGGACGCGCCGCTCCCGTAGCCTGCCCCCGATGCAAGATTATAGTTTTGGATGTTAATGATTTTGGGAGTACCTAACGCCTGCCCCGTGCAGCTCGTTCCCGTGGCGGCGACCGAGCCGCTGCAAAATTTAAGGCCGCCCGTGAGCGTGATCGGGCCGAAAGCCGCCGTCGATGCAGTCGGATCGAGCACTATGCGCGTGAAAGCGTAATTGACGCCCGTGTCGGCCGCAAAAAACGCCTGCGTGCCGTTGCGAAAGTTCCCGCTCGCGCGCAAATCGATGCTGCTGAAAAACATGCCGGCGCCGGTCATCGCGAGAATAATGAACGTCAGCATCAGGACGACAACTAGAGAGACGCCGCGCTCGGATCGGAGAATGGCCGCGGCGTTCTTCATAGAAGATTTTCTTTCATGCCTGTATTCATTTCAGGACCTCGTATCAGGAACGGTTCCGCAAGTTGATGTTGGTGCTCATCGTTACGTCGTGCTGCCCCCAGGCGGTGGCGTTGACGCCGTCGAAGGTTTTGTCGCTCTTTAGCAGCTTGATAGTGAGCGAAATCGAGACACGCCGAATGCTGCCGAGATTGGCCGATGCGTTGCCGCTGCAGCCAGCAGGATTGTTGGCGGAATTGCAGTACGGCGAAGGCGCGCTGGCGGTGGTTTGCTTCGGGTAGTAGATCAACTGAAACGCCGTTACGTTGCCGTTCGTGAGCGTCTCGGTCGAACCGTCTGCAGTGCGCGAGATGTTCTTCGTCGCCGAGTCGTACGTGTAGGTGATGTTCTCTCCGGTGCCGGTGCAATTGCCATTACCGTCGGCGTCGTAAACGAATTGGATGCTTGTCGCCGTCGCCGTGACGATGCCGCTGGTGTTTACGGGTGACGGACAAACCGTCTGTGTGGGAAAATAGCCGAGGTTGCGAATCTCGCGCGCCATGATATCGAGCGAGACGCGCCCGTATTCCTCCGCCTCCATCTGGTATTCCTGTGCCTTGACCGTGTGCGCCTGGACACGGTAAACGGTCCGCGCCGCGAACAAAACGATTAAGCTGATCGACATCGCGACCAGCAATTCCATCAGCGTAAAACCTTTTTCGTTCCGCATGATCGTCCTGTCTATGACGTCGACATCGCCGAGGTAACGGAGACCGAATGGGACGTGTAGTCGGTCCAGTCTACGGTCACGGTAATTTGATTGAGGCCGGCGGCCGGCGTGTTAGCCGTGACCGTCCATTTCCGCGTGAAGGTCACGCCGAGGTACGTGGGCTTCGATGTCTCACAGTTGCTGGTGGTGCACTGCGTCACGTTCGCGACTGTCGTCGCCTTTAACTGCTCGAGTTTCTCCTGCGCCAGGTTAGTCGCCATCGTGTGAAACTGCGAGGTCTTGTTCGCCCTCGTAATCGACACCGCACCGACGGCGAGACCCAGCATGCCTATCGAGAGAATGCCGATCGCGACGAGCACCTCGATAAGCGTGAAACCGGAGCTCGAGCGAACCCGACTGAGCAAGCAAAACCCGGCTTGTTTTTTGATTACGCGCTTCATTGAACGGTCACCCTGCCGATCGCGGTAACCGCGATTTGTTTCGTTTTCCCGTTATTCGAAATCGTAATCGTCACTGCATTTGCCGTTCCGGTCGTCGTGAAAGTCGGGTTTGCGGAGACGCTGGAGATAGAAGTGCCCGGATAAAGCGTGCTTAAGCTCCGCGTATCGGTGCCGAAGGTGTAGGACGCTGAGCTTACCGTGAACGTAACCGTCTGGCTCGTGTGCCGAGAGATCGCGCGCATTTTGGCGAGCTGCAAATCGGTCGCGATTTGGCGTGCCGCGGACGACAGACGAATGCTGGGGAGCAATTTGGAAAACGCCGGCAGCGCGATGGCAATGAGGATGCCGGCGATGACAATCGACGTCAGCACCTCGATGAGTGTAAACCCATCCGACCTGTAGGTGACTCGCTTCATATTAGGGTCACCCGTCGGTGGTGCTAGAAGCGTGCCAACGGATCGGCTTATCGATTACGTGTAAATATCTGGATTTGCAAAAGAAAAAGCTTCGATGGCGGCGCTTTTTTAGCCGTGAGAAGCGTCGCGGCTGACAAAAAGCGTCAAACTAACAAAATTCGTACACCGTCAGTAGAGAGCGAAGTACGTTTCGATGAGCCATCGGCCAAAAAACAGGTATGTCAGTGCGGCAAGACAGAGGAAGGGGCCGAAAGGAATTCTTAATTTAAGCCCTTTCCCCCAAACGGCCATTAAAACAACACCGATCGCGGCTCCCAATAAAGAGGCAAAAAACAACGTCAGAGGCACGCCCGGCCAGCCCAGAAAGGCCCCGATCATACCTAGGAGCTTGATATCGCCGCCACCCATCCCTTCGGTTCCCGTCGCCAATTCGTACATCCAGGCGACCAGATAAAGCACTCCGCCGCCGACCAAGACGCCGAGAAAAGAATCCAGCGGCGACGGCGGCAGCGAGAGATGATCCACGCGCGCAGCGGGCAAAAAGGAAACCAGAAGTCCGATTACGATGCCAGGCAGGCTGATCGCGTCGGGAATGATTTGGACGTCGAGATCGATGAACGAAATGACTACCAGCGCGGCGCAGAAGACGGCGTAAATGACAAACGTGGTGCTCCAGCCAAAGCGTAAAAACAACGCGACTGCCAAAGCGCCCGTCAAAAACTCGACGATAAAATAGCGCGGCGAAATGGCGGCGGCGCACGAGCGACACCCGCCGCGCAATATCAAGTAGCTCAACAGCGGTATGTTGTCGTAAAAGGCGATGGGCGACTTACACGTCGGGCAGCTCGAAGGCGGGCGCACGATCGATTGACGCGCGGGGATGCGCAAGATGCAGACGTTGAGAAAGCTCCCGACGAGCGTGCCGAAGACGAAAACGGCCGCTGCGATTAGCTCGGGGGCCATTGCACTCCGAAAAATTCACCCGCCCGCGCGCTCATTGCTAACGACCTTTGAGATATCCAAGATCGCGGAGCAAATCGCCAGCCAGCCGCTCGACCCGCCGACGTTGCAGCCAGCTAAGGTCCACATTTTCGATCGAATCCGGAGCGGGGCCGAAGAATCCGTCGGGATACGTGCCAGCAGTCGAGGCGCCGCCATTTTTAGCAATTGCCGGAATCGAAGAGAATCCCTGTCCATTCACGCGGAAAAGAACGTTGTCCTCAACCGTACGCGTGACCAGCGCCGGGTCCGCTTCCACTCCGATCCATTGAAATAACTCGGCAAGGCGGTGCTCCGGTGCGCGGCGGAGGTCTTCGTATTTAACCTCCGTGTATTGATTAGGATGCGGTACCAGCGATTTAATCGACCTACTGCTCCGTACGAGGGACGACCAGACACCGGTCGCGGCGCGCACGCCGGACGGAGCCCAGCTTTTCCCCCAGCCCTGCGAAGCGCGCAGCAGCGAAGCGACGACGGCGCGCGCGTCGCGCACGAGATGGATAAAACGCGCACGAGGAAACGTTTTCAGGATAAAACCGCCGTGCTCGCCGTGATGTGTCGTCTTCTCGAGAAAAAAACCCGGCGTCCCTGCCGGCGCGGGCAATGCTGAGACAGAGCGCCAGAAAAGCTCGCCCATAAGACCGTAGAACTCGTCGGCGCTCAGATACTCACCTAGGCCGACTCTTCGCTCCTTGGGTGCAAGGAAATCCTGCTCCGCCGCGCCGAAGGCGCCGAAGAAAAACGTTTCCGGGCCGGTGTAGATCGCCGAATGCGACGCGAGCATCGCCTGCAGCCATGTCGTGCCGCTCCGTGGAGCTCCGATCAAAAAAATCACCTCGAGATCGCGAGTCCAATCCGCCCGCGGTCTGATGACTTCCATGTTCATACTCGTCGAGCTCTTTCTGCATCCTTGACGTCCCAATCGGCGTCAACAAGGACCATCCCCTGCGTCTCGGTCGGCAGCTGGCCGGTGCCGAAGACGTCCGCTTCCGCCACCTGGATCTGACACGCGCGCGGCACCAAGTCCAATTGCGTCGTCCCGGAACCGCAGCCGGGTTGGATGAAATAGGTTCCGGGAATTAAAGGTAGTCGCGGAATGCGACAGGCGATCGTTCCGACCGCCGGCAGGTCCGGCATCTCGCCGCGCTGCATCCGGCTCTGCACCCAAAACACTTTCGTCCCTGAAGCGGTCTCGAACAGCAGGCCGAAAAAAGGGCGCTTAATCGGTTCCGAATGTCGATAATGAATGAGAATCGTCAGCGTGTCGCCCGCAGCAACGGCCGACATTCTACGTCCGCAGCGATCAAGAAACTCAAGCTTCTCGATCACCGGGTGAAGCCCGGCTTCGCGCTTGATCGAAGCTAGGCTTCCGCCCTCCGTTGCGGCAGTAAAGTCGCTTAAATAGTCGCCAATCGCCTGCCGTGCGTCGCCGTCAAGGACGATCTTGCCGGAGCGCATGAGCAGAACGCGGCGGCAGAGATGCTCGACGGCCGCCATGTTATGGCTCACGAACAACACTGTCCGGCCGGCCTTGGCTACGTCGTCCATCTTACCGAGGCACTTTTTCTGAAACGCGGCGTCGCCCACGGCCAGTACCTCGTCGACGATCAATATCTCGGGCTCGAGGTGCGCCGCGACCGAAAACGCGAGCCGCGTGTACATGCCGGAGGAGTAGTGCTTGACCGGCATATCGAGAAATCTTTCGATCTCCGCGAAGTCGACGATCTCGTCGAATTTCCGATCGATCTCGATCTTTCTCATCCCTAGAATCGCGCCGTTGAGGTAGACGTTTTCCCGGCCGGTGAGCTCCGGGTGGAATCCCGTGCCCACCTCCAACAGCGACCCGACGCGGCCATAGATGCGCGCCTCGCCTTCCGTCGGCTCGGTGATCTGCGAGATGATCTTGAGCAGCGTGCTTTTGCCCGAGCCGTTGTTGCCGATGATGCCAACGACCTCGCCTTTTTTGATGTCGAACGACACGTCCTTCACCGCCCAGATGAACTCCGCGTCCACCGTTGCCGCGCGTTCAGACGCTATCGGCTGCGCTTTCCCGTTGAACAGCCGGAACGGCGACGTCAAAACACGCGCGACATTATCGCGTAGCATGGTATAGCTCTCACGCTCGCCGATGCGGTAGAGCTTGCTCAAACCGCGCGCGCACACCGCAAGATCGTTCATCGCTTACACCACATCGGCGAAAGTCTTCTCCATGCGCCGAAAGTAATACAGGCCGCTTATCAACAGAACGATGGTCATGGCGGCTGAAACCCAGATCCACGGACCGAGTGCTTGAGACTTTCCCAGCAAAGCCCAACGAAAGCCCCGGATAACACCGGCCATGGGATTGAGACCGTAAAGATACCGCCACTCCGCCGGGATAAAGGTCGATGGGTAGACGACGGGGCTCAAGAAAAACCACAGCTGCGTAAGAAACGGAATGGTGTGCCGCACGTCGCGATACCGAACGTTAAGCGCTGAAAGCCACAGCCCGACTCCCAGCGCCGCCGCTAACTCCATCGCGACAAACAAGGGAACGGCCCATACCCTGTGTGGCGCGATTCCGAAATAAACCATCATGCAGGCCAAGACGATTGAGACCAGCACGAAGTCGACAAAACCGGAGGCCACAGCCGCGATCGGAATCACCAGGCGGGGAAAATAAACTTTGGTGACAAGCCGCTCGCTGGCGACGACGCTGTTGCTGGAGTGGGTCAGCGCGTAAGCGAAGAGCTGCCACGGCAGCAAACCGCAAAATGCGAACACGACGTATGGCGCGTTGCGCGAGTCGGCGGGAATATTCCCCAGATAGCCGAAGAATAGAGCGAAAACGAGGGCAATCAGCAGCGGCTGAAGCACCACCCAGGCGACTCCGATAACTGTCTGTTTGTAGCGGACCTTGAGATCGCGCCAAGCGAGAAAGTAAATCAACTCACGATAACGCCAAAGATCGCCTAGGCGAAGCGGGACCCATCCCGAGGTTGGCCGAATCACGACGCTGGCTGCGTCGGCCGCTTGCTGTTCGTTCATCGCCCTCCTCGCTCGGGCGGCGCTTTCATATGCGGCCCGTTATACACCAGGTTATCGACTTTTATTCTCCCGTGCCTTGTGCGTTGGTAAATTCCCGCTGCTGCTTTTATAATAGGGCCGCCGCGGGGTGCCGCGATTACCATAAAAGGAGCGCTTCGTGATTTTACAACAAACGCGCCGCAGATGCACACGCGAAGGCCGTATACACGCCTCGCCGCGCGTTTTCCTCCATGACTGAACTCCACACTGAGCCCGCGCTTCTCACCGTAGCGACATGCAACCACCGCGCCGGCGCAGCCGTAGTGGCGGAAAGTTTTCTCCGGCACTACCCGGGCGCGAAAACCTACACCTGTCTCGTCGATCGTCCGCCGAGCGACATGCCGCCGCTCGATCTCAAAGCGGAAATCTTTTACGCCGACGAACTCGATCTTCCCGGCGGCCGGCGCTTTCTCTTCCAATACGACGCCTTCGAGCTGTGCTGCGCGCTCAAACCGTTCGCCCTGCGTCACGTGCTGGAAAAACTCGGCGCCGCGCGCATCGTCTATCTAGACTCGGACATCCTGGTTACCGCGCCCTTCTGGCAAGACCTCGACCACGCATGGGAGAATCACGCGGTCCTGTTGACGCCCCATCTAATCCGACTGTCGAGCGACCTCGCCCCGGAGGCGCAGCGCGCCATCCTGCAGCACGGGAGCTACAACGGCGGCTTCATCGCGCTTCGCGCCGGGACGGAGGCGCGCACGTTTCTCGATTGGTGGGCCCGTGCGGTCGAGCGCTTCTGCACCGTCGATACCATGAACAATGTCTACGTTGACCAACGCTGGCTCGATCTGGCGGCCGCCTCTTCCATGGTCGAAGTCCTGCGCGACCCGGGCTTGAACGTCGCCTATTGGAACTTGGGCGAGCGAAAGCTCGACGAAGCCGGCACGGACCGATGGAGCGTCGCCGGAGCGCCGCTCAAGTTTTTTCACTTCAGCGGCTTTGACCGCGAACGACTGACCAACAAGGCGCCCTGCGCCGATCCCGCGGCGCTGCGGCTCGCCGATCTTTACGGACAGCAGCTCGAAGCGGCTGGTGAAAAACTGTTCGGCAATTTTCCCTATGGTTGGGGCAAGTACGTCGGCGGTCAATCCATTCCCAATAGCCACCGCGAGCTCATTCTCACCGACGCTCCGGAACTTCGCTCCGTCACCGATCCGTTTCTTTTGCCGCAGATGGCCCGTGAATGGAGCGTCGTTGCGGAACTCGCGAGCGTGACCGCGCCTGCGCGCGTGAACGAACGTTTCAACGATGGCGTTGCGGCTTTGGGCACCGTCCGAAGTCTTTATAGACATCCCGTCATCGGCTTGGTTTGGAAACTCTGGCGCCGCTTTGTCAATCCTTCGCTTGGATCAGGACTACCTCCTCATGCGCTCGGCTGATTCCGAGCGCCGCGTCGCCATCGTTTGCGACACCGTGCCGTATCCCATTCGCTCCGGCGACAACAAACGTCTTTCGGAGCTCATCGAAGTCCTGCGCGATCAGGGCTGGTTCGTTCATCTGGTTTTGACCGCCCTGGTCGACCGACCGTCGCGTCAACTGTGCGCGGCGCGCGTGGATGCGGTGCACTTTTATCAGCCGAAGAAGCTCAAGACCCGCGCGCGCAATCTGCTCCGCCGCTCGGTTCGCTTCTTCGACCGCCGCACGAAAGTATTCGGCCTGGAGCCGCTCGAGGTGATCGCGGGACGGCTGCTCGGCCGGAAGCTGGCGCCGATCGTCGCGGATTACTGGAAGCGCTATCCCGAGGGCCTCAGCGGGTATTTGGATCGGCTGATGCAGCGACACGCAATCGGCGCGGTGATCGTCGAGTACATCTGGCTGCATCCCGCGATCGACGAGTTGTCGGCTAGCGCCAAGCGCATCCTGGACACCAACGACTTACAGTACAAGCGGGCCGAAGACTTCGCTGCCCGCGGTATGAAATTTCCTCTGGAGATAACGCGCGAGGAGGAATCGCGGATTTTCAAGAAGTTCGACAGCGTGATCGCGATTCAGGAACAAGAGGCCTCGCTCATCCGCGAAATGTGTCCCGGACTGCGCGTCCTGACGGTCGGAACCGCCTGCTCGGATTTACGCCGCATTCCGGACGCGCCGCTGCCCGGGCGGATTCTCTACGTCGGCGGTTACAACGGTGCGAACATCGATGGCCTCGACCGGTTTTTAAAAAACTGCTGGCCTGAAATCATCCGCGCGTGTCCGCGCGCCCATTTAAACGTCTGCGGCTACGTTCATCGGGCCTTTGCGAGCGGTGACTTTCCACAAGTAACTTTTCTCGGCCATGTCGCAGACGTCGAAGCGCAATACGCCGAGGCGGAGCTGGTCGTTAATCCTTTATGGATCGGCACCGGACTCAAGATCAAGACCGTGGAAGCGATCGCAGCCGGCAAGCCTCTGGTCACGACGCCCACGGGCATCGAAGGCATGCCGGAAGAAACGGCGGCTGCTTGCGTCGTCGCTTCGGCGGAAAAAGATTTTTCCGCTGCCGTGTTGCGCCTATTGGCGGACGCGGCACTGCGCAGAGACACGGCGCGGGCAGCGGCTGCGTTCGCGGCGACCCATTTAACGCCCCAGAACACGTACCGCGAGCTGCTGGAATTCCTCGAGCGGTGAAAATCCTCGTCATCACCAAGCGCCAGTACATGGCGAAGGACCTGCTGGACGACCGCTTCGGCCGCTTTCGCGAGCTGCCGCTGGAGCTAGCCGCGTTGGGTCATCAGGTCGCCGGGATCTGCTTGAGCTACCGACGGAGAAAAGAAGGAAGCTACACCGACGCCGCCGAACGCGGCGGCGAAGTCCTCTGGCAATCGCTCAATCTTGGCGGATTAATTTTGCCTGGACTTGTCCATCACATGCGGCGATGCCTGGCGACCATCGAAGCGTTTCGACCGGACATTATCTGGGCCGCATCGGACAGCTATCACGCGATCGTGGGTGCGTGGCTGGGTAAGAGAACTCGGACTAAATACGTCGTGGATCTCTACGACAATTTCGAAAGCTTCGGCATGACCCGGCTTCCGGGCGTCTTGCGGCTTTTGAAAAGAGCTGTTCGGTCAGCCGACGGCGTCACCTGCGTCAGCCGGCCGTTGCTGGATTATGTCATCCGGGCGTACCGGCCGCCGGGGCCCGCCTGCGTGCTCGAAAACGGAATCCGACAGGATTTATTTAATGCCCGCGACCGGCGTGCCTGCAGAAAAGATCTCGGCTTGCCGGAAAATGCCCGGATCATCGGCACCGCCGGCGCGCTGACCCGCAGCCGCGGCATTGAGTCGCTGTTCGGCGCCTTCGCCAAGCTGGCTGCGGAGAACGAATCCCTGCATCTCGCGCTTGCCGGGGCCCACGACCGCCGCACGCCCATCCCTAACGGTGCAAGGATTCATTATCTCGGCGCTCTACCGCTCGAGCGCGTTCCGATCCTGATTAACGCCCTGGATGTGGCGGTCGTTTGTAATCGCGATTCCTTGTTCGGCCGCTACAACTTCCCGCAAAAAGCCTACGAGATCATCGCCTGCGGCACGCCGATCGTCGCCGCCGCCGTCGGCAGCATGAAAGAGCTGTTTGCCGCCCATCCGGAATGCCTATTCGACGCGGAATATCCGGAAAGTCTGGCGCTCACCGTCAAGCGGCAATTGGAAAAACCGACAAATGTTAATGTCAAAGCGCCTGGATGGTCGGAGCAGGCCGCGCGGCTTGAACAATTTTTGCTCAAGGTCGTGGAGGCGCGGCCATGAGCGGGCGGCTAAAGATCGTCATGCTGGCGTCGAGCTATCCGCGCGCGGAGGGCGATACCGCGGCGATCTTCCTTCGCTACCTGGCGCAAGCTCTCGTGCGGCGCGGTCTTGACGTCACAGTTCTAACGCCGGCTGAAGGCTCAGGTGGCGTCAGCGTCGAGGAAGAAGTCCGCGTGCATCGCGTCCGCTATTTCCCGGCACATTGGCAAAAGCTCGCGTACGGTTCCGGCATCATGCCCAATCTGCGCCGAAATCCCTGGCTCTGGCTCCAGGTTCCGTTCTTCGTCGGTGCAATGAGTGCGGCGCTGCTCCGCCTCGTGCGCAGCCGTCGTCCCGATCTTGTACACGCTCATTGGCTACTGCCTCAGGGGCTGATCGCGCTGCCGGCGAAATACGTCTTCCGTATTCCCGTCATCAGTACCGCGCACGGAACCGATGCTTTCGCGCTCCGGGGAAATGCGTCGCGCATGCTCAAGCGGCTCGTCGTGACGAAAAGCGACGCGTGGACCTCGAACACGGCCGCGACGTCGGCGGCAGTCGAGGGTAACGGCACCCTCGGCAGGCTGTGCGTCATTCCCATGGGGGTGGATCTCGGGAAATTCTCCAACGGCGATCGGGCAGGCTTGCGCGGCGAATTCGGCGAACAGGAGCTGGTCCTGCTCTTCGTCGGCCGGCTGGTCGACAGCAAAGGATGTCACGATCTGCTCCGAGCCTTCGCCATGTTGCCGCCGGTTCTGCGCGCCCGGACACGTTTGTGGTTCGTCGGAGACGGAGACCAAAGGATGGCGCTCGAGCGCGACGCCGCCTCGCTGCCCGACGGGGGGCGCGTCCGTTTTTGGGGCGCAATCGATCATGGACGGCTGCCGGATTTTTACGCCGCGGCCGATCTTGTGGCGGTTCCTTCGCGCGACATCGAAGGACAGAGCGTCGTGTTATTGGAAGCGTTTGCCGCGGCGCGCTGCGTCGTCGCGGCGCGCACCGGAGGGATCGGGCTGGTCGTTGAAGACGAGTGCACCGGCAAACTGGTCGAGCCCGGCGAGCCCGCCCGGCTCGCCCAAGCGATCGAGGTTCTGCTGATGGACGGAGCGCTCCGGGCGCGGCTCGCCGCCAATGCCCGCCGTCAGGCGGAGGACTACGGCTGGGACAAAATCGCCGCGCGCTTCGAAGGGCTTTATCGACGCACGATCGCGCGCTGAGGCTTCGTACGCTCTGTTAGTCTTCGCCCTCGAATTCCCAACGACCGGACGGCGACCGCTGTTCCATGCGCAGTAATGCGATCTGCTCGGACACCAGCCCCATCATGAAGATGAGCACGGATGTGGTGAGAAGGAGCACCGCCATGTTCGTGAAGCGGTGGTACATCAAATACGTATAAAGATAGTAGCCGAGGCCCGTGAAGAAGAAAAACGCGCTCACCGGCAGGAACACCCGGAAGGGCGAGAACAGCGTGGCGATTTTCGTGATAATGAGAAGAAAGCGCACGCCGTCGGCAACGAGGCTGATCTTGCTCTGGCCGCTGCGGTAGAGCGTCTGGATCGGCACGTATTTCACGGTCAACCCCGAGCGGAGAAACGCGAGCGTCAGCGTCGACGGGTAAGAGAAAGTGTTCGGCAATAGATCGATGAAGCGCAGCGCGTCGCGCCGCTTTAGGACACGAAAGCCGGAGGTCAGGTCCTCGATTTTAAACTTGCTTACGTACGACGCGAACACGTTATAGACGTGGTTCGCGAAATACCGATGCAGCCGCCGCTTGGAGCCTTTGGCGCGCGCGCCGACCACCATGTGATGGCGCTCGGTCTCCGTGAGAAGCTTCGGGATATCCTCCGGCCGGTGCTGGCCGTCGCCGTCCATCAAGACGATGAGCCGCCCGCGCGCCGCCCGGATGCCGCTCTTGACCGCGGCGCCGTTGCCGATGTTGTACGGATGGCGCACGACGTGCGCCCCGCTCTTCAGCGCCACTTCGCCGGTTTCGTCCGTCGAGCCGTCGTCGACGACGACGATCTCCGACCGCGCCAGCCCGAGTGCGGCGATCTGCTTAAGCAACGGGCCGAGGCGCTCCGCCTCGTTCAATGCCGGAATGATAATGGAGATATCTGGGCGCTCAGCCATGCAGTCGGTAGACGGCGTAACGGCCGTCCTGATAGAGCCGCTCCAAATGGTCGCGCGTGAAGGCGTCCCAAACCCGCGCCGCCTCCGGCTTAAGATTGTTTTCCAAAAACGGCTTCAATAAATCCTCGCGCACAACCAGATGCGTGATCCCTTTAGGGCCGAGCTCGAGCGCGACCTCCCCGCTGCTCTTCGCCTTTTGGAGAACGTGCAGCAGCAGCGCCGGAGTGTCGCCGAGGTCGTGATAATAATCGCGCTCGCAATAATACGCCCTTCGCCCCATAAAGAGAAGATAAATTCTCGCGCTCGCCGGGAGCGAACGATTGACGAACTCAAACACCGGATAGTCCGGCAGAGTTCGTTCCAAATAGGCGGTCCGGCTTTCACGGCCGAGGATATAGTTCACCGGCGCGACGACCTGGAAGTAATTCCATAAATACACGCCGTGCAGAACCGCGAAAAACGCAACTGCAGCATAGAGAAAGCCCGGCCGTACGATGCGAGCATAGATATTGTGGATGCCGAAAATCGCGAGTATGACAAGCGGCGGCACGATCGGGAGCACGTAGCGTACGCGCATCCCGCCGAGAAACAACGCGTAAAGGAAATAGAAAAGCGAGAAAACGAAAAACAGCCGTTTGTCACGCCGCCATTTTCCCTCGAAAGCCCAGGGGAGAAATGCGATCAAGACGGGCGTCAGCACGCCGTCGAAATTGCGCGGATCGTCGTCGCGGCCGGTGAAAAAAACGCGCAGCGGCACGAGGGCGATTTCGAGCCAGCTTTCGCCGTACAGGAGGCGGCGCGTTTCGAGGATCGAAAGTCCGGGCAGATCGCTGTCGCCACCGCCGGTCGCGCCGCCCAGCAAGCCGGGAAAAAACGGAAACAGCGGGTTGCCGGTTGCGAAGGCGTTTTTAATCGCCCATGGACTGAAAGCGACGATGGCGAAGATGCCGAAAAGAAAAAGCCGCGAAGGCATCCAGTGCCAGCTTCGCCCGCGTTCGCGCGCCAGCGCGAGCGCGAACACGAAGGCGAGCAAGAGAATGGCGAGCATGCCGTTCGGCTTGGTCGCGATGGCGAACCCTGCCGAGAGCCCCGCGAGCACGAGCCAGCGCAGAGCCGCGGACTCTTCGAGATAGAGCGTGAGACACAGCAGCGCGGCGGTGCTGTAGAAGACCAGCCCCAAGTCGACGTACGCAACGCTCCCGAGGCGCAGCACGATCGGCGTCGAGAGATAAAAGAAAAATCCCAGCAGGCCGTAAACGGCATTCAGCCGGTGGGCCAGATACGCGTAGAGCAGCAGAGCGGTGAGAAATCCGAACAGCCCATGCACTATCTTGGGCGCCAGATCCCAGCCCCACCGAAGCCACGGCGTGTACAGCATGTCGAGCAGCATCGGATAATAGGAATAGACCGCGAACGGCAGGTGAAAGACGCGTCCGGCGACGACATAGAGCCGCGGCATGAGAAGATGATGCGTGAGCTCGTCGCGCGTCGTCGGCGGCGTTAGGGCCAGCACGATGTCGGCGAGAACCCACGCGCCGACGAGCAACCAGACGAAGCGGCCGAGCCGGCCGGCGCCGGCGCCCGCGCGCCACCAGCTGACAAGAAAAAACGCCGCGGCAGCGAGCGTTGCCGCGATCGCGGTCGCGTTCGGCACGAAACGATGGACCCGGCCGCCGAGCCCGGCCAGCAGGTAGATCGTCGCCGCGGCTCCCAGCAGGCAGCCGATCACGGCTGTCCGGTGCAGAAGCTCGCTATGGTCGTTCTGCCGCAAAGCGCTTTCAGGATATCCGAACGCCATCTCGACAATGCGGGACGGCAAAAAAATCCTTGAGGATGAGACGCGCGAGCGTACGCGCCGAGGTTCGGTTAATCGTCACCCTCGATGGTTCCGACGACAGCGTTGAAGCTGGCGCTACTGCCCGCATGTGCGCGGATCTCCACGAGGCGCCCCGCCTCCGGCGCCTCGATCTCGACGTTGACCTTGTCGGTCTCCACTTCGAGCAGCGGCTCGCCTTTTTCTACGCGCTCGCCCGATTGCTTGAGCCAGCGTAGAATCTTCACCTGATCGCTCTCGTCGCTGGAGCCGAGGCGGGGAATGACCACTTCTTTTCGCATCGCCGACAACCGATTTAAAGCACTGACAAACGCGAGGCGATTGTAAAGCCCGTCGTGCGCGCTTGCAAGGAGAATCGCCGCGCGGCTGCGGTTTATCCTGGAAATTTAGCGTCCGGCGCGCTATAAAGGAACCATTCGGAGGCGTTCTCGTTCATGGCGAAATATCTTCAGTGCAGCGAATGCGGCAAGCTCGCGTTTTATTACGACGACTATGTCGGCACCGAGAAGCCATTCTATCTGAAATATATGCGCTATCCGAACGATACGAAGCCGCAAACCCCCCGATGCTTCAGCTGTGGAGCCGTGCCGCGGCTGATTCACGAATTCATCAAAGAAGAAAAAGCCGGCGCTAAGCACGAATAAGATGCGATGAGCCGCTTTGCCCCCTTAAAGCCGTTATCGCCGGTTCCCCGCCACGTCCTTTGATTCATGCGCCAGGATCTATTCGGCGATCTCTACGATAAAGAAGAATTCTACTGGTGGAACGTTTCCAAACGGGAAACGGTTCTAAGCCTCGCTAGGGCGGCGGCGACTCCGACGCCGATCGGTATCGATCTTGGGTGCGGCGCCGGTTATACGACGAAGATTTTCGACGGCCGCTGGCGCATGATCGGCGCGGATGTTTCCGCCGAAGCGCTGGCGTTCTGCAAAAGCCGGCGCTTAAATCGGCTCTGCCGGGTCGACATGACGAACTTCGCGCTGCCTTTCAAAACCGCATCGGTCGATCTGATCCTCGCCCTCGACGTCATCGAACATGTGGAGAACGACCTCGCCGCGCTCGAAGAATGCCGCCGTATTCTGAAACCGGGAGGCACGCTCGTCGTCACGGTGCCGGCGTTCATGGCGCTCTGGAGCCCGTGGGATGAGTGCCTCGGCCACAAGCGCCGATACACGGCGCCGCAATTGCTCGATCGCCTGGGCGCGGCAGGCTTCAGCGTCGAGCGCTCCGGATATTTTTTTTTCTTCGTGTTCCCGGCGGCCGCGTTCGTGCGCCACGTCAAGAAAATTTTTCAGCGCGATCCCGCGAGCTATACCACCGACTTCGTCCCCTTGCCTGCTTTCATCAACACCGCGCTCGTCAGAGTGGGAGAGCTGGAAAAATGGCTGATGACGCGCTGGAACATTCGTTTTCCTTTCGGCCTCTCGGTCATATCCGTCGCCGTTAAGCCGTGATTGCTGCGCGCTGCGCGTGGCGATAAACGCGCCGCCGCGGCGCAACCGTTCCCGCGCATGGCGCGCGACTTTTCCTGGCGAGCCGGCGCCGGTCTGTGATATTATAGGGAAATTCCCCAGATGACGAAGCCGCATCTATCGTTGATTATTCCGGCGTTCAACGAGGAACGCCGCATCGAAGCCAGCCTCGAACGAATTCTCGCCTTCCTGCGTCGTCAGCCCTATGCCTTCGAGGTGCTCGTGGTCGATGACGGCAGCACCGACCGGACCGTCGAAGTCGTCAATCAGGTGCGTAACGGCGACTGTACTGTGCGCGTCGAACGCCAGGCGTGCAATTTGGGCAAAGGCGAGGCGATCCGCCGCGGCGTGCTCGCCGCCGCCGGCGCTTATGTCGTTTTTTCCGACGCGGATCTGTCGGTTCCGATCGAGTCGCTGCCTGATTTTTTACGCCGCCTCGAGGCGGACGCCGATGTCGCTATCGGATCGCGCCGCATGAGCGGCGCCGTTATCGAGGTGCACCAGCCGCTTTACCGCGAGCTGATGGGCAAAGTCTTCACGTTTTTATCGGGTTTGATTCTCAATCTGCCGATCTCCGATTTTACCTGCGGCTTTAAAGGATTCCGCGCCGCGCCCGCCCGCGAGCTGTTTTTGCGGCAGCGGCTCGGTGGCTGGAGCTTCGACTCCGAGATTCTCTATCTGGCCAAGAGCAAAGGATACCGCATCGCCGAGGTTCCCGTGGTCTGGCGCAACGACGAAGCCACGAAAGTCCGGCTCGGCGCCGCTGCCGTCCGTTCTTTTATCGATCTCTGGAGGATTCGCCTCAATCACGTGGTGGGAAAATACCGATGACGCAGCAGGAGCCGGCGCAAAGCTCGGCCCGATGGCCGCTCGTCGCTATTTTCCTCGGCGCTTTTTTGCTCGTCGCCTTCACAGCCGGCCACTACGGCGTTACGTGGGACGAGCCGAACTACTTTCACGCGTCCGATCTTCATATCCAGTGGTTCAAGCAATTTTTCGACGGAATCGGCCGCGGCGATCCGCGTCCGGCGCTCGACGACGCGACAATCAAAGAGTTCTGGCATTGGGACCCGTATCATGTGCCCCATCCGCCGTTTTCACGCATCGTTTCGGCGGTGACGAAGACTCTGTTCGCGCCGTACATGGACAAATTTACGGCGTATCGGTTGGGGCCCGCCCTCTTCTTCGGACTGCTCGCGGCGCTCATGTACGCTTGGATGAGCAGCATATTCGATCGAGTGACGGGCCTTTTCTCCGCATTCGCCTGCGTGCTCGTCCCGAATCTCTTCGGTTTCGCCCATTTCGCCATGACCGACATGCCGCTCACGGCGATGTGGTTCGCCACAGTTTACTGTTTCTGGCGCGGCGTCGAGAATTGGAAGTGGAGCGTCGCGCTCGGCATCGTCTGGGGATTCGCGCTCGCGACGAAATTTCCGGCGCTCCTGCTTCCGATACCGCTAATTCTCTGGGCGCACATTTATCACCGGAAGTCGTACTCGAATAACGTCTTCTGCATGGTTTTCCTGAGCCCGGTCATCATGATCGGCTCACAGCCGTATATGTGGCACCAGCCTTTTCTCCGGGTTTTGGAATTCGTCTACGAAGGCGTCAGCCGCGGCTACCGGACGGAAACCAACTTACGGTATTCTTTTTCGGCCATCTGTATTTTTCGGACGCGCTGCCGAAGTATTTTCCGTTCTTCATGACGGCCATCACGCTGCCCGAGACGGTTCTCGCACTCTCATTTATTGGAATTGCGGTGATCCCGTGGCTGGTGCCGCAGCGGCCCGCGTTGATGTTATTTTTGTTCAATGCATTGTTCGTCCTGATGACCGGAGTACTGCCGGGGGCGGTGATGCACGATGTAACCCGCATCATGCTTCCAGCGGTACCTTTTTTCGTCGCATTGGCCAGCGCCGGATTATTCGCGGCGACCAGTTATGTGACGGGACGCATCGGTCGCTTTTCAGCAGCGAAGGGGATCGCGTCTGTGCGCGGCAAGATCGCCGCCGTAATGGTGTTTGTAGCGCTACTGCCGCAGGCGATGGATTTGTTGGACTATCATCCCTATGAGCTTAGCTACTATAACCGTCTCGTAGGGGGCATCCGCGGAGCCTATCGGCAAGGGCTCGAGCTCACTTATCTGATGGAAGCTTTCGGTCCGAGCTTCCTCGACTTTCTGAATAAAAAACTGCCGCCCGGCTCGACCATCAACGGCGCGCAAGCGAATTCCGTTTTCGAATTCTACCAAGACGAAGGACGGCTGAGGAAGGACATCAAGATAACCAGGGACGGAGGCTTCGATTACTATGTTCTGCTCAATCGACGCAGCGCGATGACGGTCACGGACAGAAATTTCCTAGCCACCCGTCCGGCGCTTTATGCCCACATGGACCTTCACGGCGTTCCTTTGATTTATATTTACGAGGGGAAGGCGAACCGCTAGCTCGAAACCTGCGCCGCATGTCCGCGCGCACGTCGGCGTCCGGCGATCACCGATCCGAGCACAACACCGCCGACCGTCGTCAGCGAAATCGCCAGACCTACCGCAAATGAGCGCGGCGCGTAGTCGAAATCAACGACGTGCTCGCCCGCTGACAAGATTACTCCACGGAAGAATAAATTGACGCGCGCGATTTTCTCCTCGCGGCCGTCGACGTAGACGTGCCACCCGGGAAAATACGAATCCGCTAGGACTAATAATCCGGAGGCCGGGAGAGAGGCGCGGATCGTCACGTGCCGGTTTGTGTAGCGCGCAATCGTCGCTGCGCCGCCCGAGCCTTTGGCCGGCTCCGGCATGGCCACCGGCTCCGCGAGGAGCGCCATCGCGCGGGGGTCGAAATCGGCCCGCGCCATGGTCATGAGCGTTTTCTCCGGATCTGTTTCGACCGTCCAATCCGAAACGATGTATGCGCGCGGAGTCACCCGCTCGATGCGGTACAGCCAGGACGGATATTTCGGAAACTCGCCGACGAGTGTAATATTCCCCGGCGCCAATGGCTTTAGCGCGACGAGATATTGAACGTTGAGAGCGCCCAACAGACGGTAGCGAGCCTCTGGGCTCAGCACGGGAGCGACCGAGAGAAAAGTATTGTACGGCCATCGCCCCATGGCATCGATCTCCTGCATGTAATCGACGCCGTCAAAAACACCCGTGTTCGGCATGAGATTGCCGAACGCCAGTTGTGGAACCTCCTCGAACCGCGGCCGCCTGAGGATAGTGAAGTAGTTCGGGTGCAGATTGGCACCGGGCGGATGATAAAAGATGCGGTTTAAGCCGAGCTCGCTCGGCGGGAGAATTCTCGGCTGATGCACCACCGCCGGGTCGAGGAGATACTGATACGGCGCATGCGCCGAGACGAGATCGAAAAAAACCAATCCG
The DNA here is from genome assembly GCA_021324155.1 of Pseudomonadota bacterium. Lineage (GTDB taxonomy): Bacteria > Desulfobacterota > Binatia > UBA9968 > UBA9968 > JAJPJQ01. The sequence goes on along the minus strand of JAJPJQ010000010.1, from coordinate 196,185 downwards.
ACGAATAATGCCGTAAAAGCGCTCGTCCGAAGCAATGCTTTCGCGCGCAAAATAACTAGACCGGCGGCAACGATCGTGAGCGCCGTCTGCCGCTCCAGCGATACGAGGACGCCGGAGGCGCTGCTGATTTCGGAAATCGCGACATGCGAGCCGGTAGCCCAGTTGATCAGCCGAATCAAGTGGCCCGATTCGAACTGAAAAAAGACATATACCCCCGCGAAGGCGGCGCACAGCGAGGACAGCGCAACGAAACCCAGCAGGGGCAACGAGTAATCACGCCGATAAAAACCGTAAAAGCCGCGCAAAACGATCACCAGCAACAGCGCATTGGTGAAAAAAAATATTTTCTCCGGAAAACGAAAGAGGCGAAACAGCGGAAAGTACTCGAAAAGCAGCCAGTAAACCGGAGTATATTTTCCGAGGGCGATGATCGTCGAGGCGACGATCAGGCCGCTCAGGGCGGCTATTTCGACAATCGATGCGTAACAGAGCCAAAGAATAATGCCGACGAGCGCCGCCGCTCCCATATAATAAGTCACGAAGAACGGCGTCTCGCGTGCAAGAAACAACTCGATGCCGCCCGTAAGCGAGCTTTCGACACCTTTGTCGAGAATGAACAGATTGGTCAGGCTAAAAGGATGAAGCGACCATAGCGTCGCTTCCGGATAACCGATCTGTCGCGAGACTCGGGATTGCGACAACAGCTCCGCCGTTGGCAGCACTTGCGCCATCGCCGCAGCGAGGACCAGGAGCTGTACCGCGGCGAGGATCCATGCAAGTCTTTGGTAAGTCACGACACCGTCGAACTTGAGCCGCAGGCCGTCGAGCACGAGCAAGATCATGCTCAGCCCGTAAAGCTCCGGCGATCCGGCGAGAAACTGGCAAAAGAGCACAAAAGAAAACGAGACAAAGTTCTTCCACGACGGCAGCTCAAAGACTTTTTCTCCGAACAGGAGAATCCAAGGCAGCCAGACGGCCGCCTGGAAGTGATTGAGCAGGTTACTGAGCGAGACGGTGATGCCGCCGAGCGCAAAAAGAAGCGCGCCAATCAGAGCGAGATATATCGGATGACTCCAATGGCGGAGCAGCAAATACGTTCCGACAGCGGCGAGAAGATAATGAAAAAGAAAGATCGCGCGGACCGCGTCGAGGAACGGCAACAGATACAACAAGTGCGGCAGGTAAAAAGGGCTGGATTGAAAATCGGCCATGAGCGGATATCCCATGCCCATGTGCCGGTCCCACAGAGGAAGCTCCCCGGCCTTGAGGCTTTGGGCCAGGGTAAACTTCATCGGATAGAAGTAAGGGCCGAGGTCGCGAAAGAAGGGCAACTTCCCGTCCAAAACCATTTCGCGCGCGAACCACAGGATCATCGCAGCGAGCAGCAGGAGCGCGAGCGTGTCGCCCGAGAGGCGCTGTGCTTTGGACTTGATCATGGAAGGGAAGCTCCCCGAATGTAATAAATTCGCCGTTCAAAAAAAAGATAAAAAAAAGGGGACTGCGTTGCAGTCCCCTTTTTTGTCTTGCATTGCTATCGAAGTTACGGACAGCCGGTGGACGGGCCAAGAATCTTACCACCGACGCTGGAGTACGACCAGGTCACGCCCGAGCAGTTCGCATGCGTGCCGGTCAGGATGAACGTCGAAGTACCGTCCTCCGCCGTCATCGTAACGTTCGCCGTCTGGTTGTAGCCCGTCAGGCCGGTCGTGATCGCGCCGGGCATATAATGGTTGGCGTTGACGAAATACGCCTCCTGGGCGACCGCCGCGTTGTGCAAGTCGGACTTGACCTGCGCCTCGAAGCTACGACGGCGGTACGCGGCAAACTGCGGGATCGCGATCGCGGCCAAAATGCCGATGATAGCGATAACGACCAGTAACTCGATGAGGGTAAAACCCTCTTCCTTCAGTCTCAAACGATTCATTCCTCTGCTCCTTTCACCTATTTCTTTGGGTCTACAGTTACTTGCTGCTTCGTTTATCCGTTCAGCCCTTCATATAGAGAAATATTCCAGCGTCCTCCTTTCCGTATATTTTGGGCTTTGGGATACGGGGGTAGGCTAAAGCAAGAGCGAGGCCAGCAATCGGAACGAGTTGAGCGAAGAGAATTCGCGCAGCCGACAAACCCGATTTATATAGTAGAGGCGGTGAAAGGCAGGAAAATCAATTACTTAAAACGTTGCCGAAAAACGGCTACACTGCGGTTCGAAATACCAAATTCCGCAGCGACAAAAATCCGTTAAACTACAGACATGAACAAAGGTTACAAAATTGGTTATTCGACAGCTTGTTCCTCTTCTTCAGGCTGTCCTTTCATTCCTAAGAGGCTGTATTTTTCCAATCTGTGCCTAAAAGACCGATAGTTTATCCCTAATAGCTCCGCTGCTCGTTTTTGTACGCCGTTTGCTCTTTTTAGCGCACCGAGCAGCAGACACTTTTCGTGGGTGGCGAGCTCGTCGTCGAGCGAGATCGACCGATTGAAAAACGTCTCCGGTCCGCCCGGCGTTGTCTTCTCGAAGAGCTTGACCTCGTCGGCGATCGGAACGCCTCTTATATAGGAAGGAAGGTCGTCTTCCGTAATGATGTTCTTCGCGGTGACGGCCACGGCATGCTCGATGATGTTCTCGAGTTCCCGGATGTTCCCGGGAAAGCCGTAGTTCATCAGCTCCATCAGCGCTTCGCTGGAAACCTCGTCGACCTCTTTGCCCTGGGAGCCCGAGAATTTCGCGACAAAGAAGTGAACCAGCGAAGGAATATCCTCCTTCCGATTTCTAAGCGGCGGCAGAGTCACCTGAACGACATTTAAACGGTAGAAGAGATCTTCCCGGAACCGGCCCTTTTCGACCTCTTGGCGCAGGTCGCGGTTAGAGGCGGAGATCACCCGCACGTCGACTTTCAACTGCCGGCTGCCGCCGACGGGCGTAAAGGCCTTTTCCTGGAGGACGCGAAGCATTTTGACCTGAAGATGAAGCGGCAGCTCGCCCACCTCGTCGAGAAAGATCGTGCCGGACTCGGCCTGCTTGAAGAGGCCGACGTGATCGGAAACGGCGCCGGTAAACGCTCCGCGGACATGACCGAAGAGCTCGCTCTCCATGAGATTTTCGGGGATTGCGCCACAGTTTACGGCGATGAACGGCCGATCCTTGCGCGGGCCGTTCGAATGGATCGCGCGCGCGACCAGCTCTTTTCCCGTGCCGCTGTCGCCCATGATCAGAACATTGGTCGTGGTCGCCGCGACCTTCTGCACGAGGCGATAGATGCTTTCGACGCCACCGCCGCGGCCGACGACGCCGTCGAACCTGAATTGGTCGCTCGGCCCCTCCTGTTCGCGCTCGCGGCGCTCGCGCTCCTTGGCCTTGCGCATTTCTTCGCCGAGCCGGACCTTTTCCTCCAGTTCCTTGCGCTTAGTAACATCCTCGAAAATACACACGTAGCCCAGCGGCTGCTCGTTTTGGTCGCGTAGGGGTGCGAGTGTGAGCTTCAAGTGAATAGTGCCTTTTTTCGGATCCGTGAATGGGAACTCGTCGACGACGATGCGGTTGGGGTCGCCGGCGCCGTCGAAGCTGTACGTCACTCCGGGAAAAACATCGGTCAGCTTTTTTCCTTTGACCGATGATTCGCCGAGCGAGGTCAGCGCCTGCGCGCGCGAGTTGAAATAGCTGACCTGGCCCTTGACGTCGGTGATGGCGACGCCGCTGCCGACCCCCTGCAGCAGCGCGTCTTTAAAGGATTCAAGGTCGAGGTAGTCTTTCTGCTTCGCCTGGAGCAGGCGCTCGACCACGAAAACGCGCCGGGCGAGAAGGTCGCTCAGATACGCGATGATGAAGAACGCCGGTACGTTGAGCGCGAAGTTGAATGCCGCCTGCCACGGCGCGGATGCGGAATGGGCGTAGCCCCACAAAAGGACGCCGCTATAGCAAACCCCCGCGACGCCCGCGGTGATGAACGCGCCGGGGAAAAAGAGGAGCACCGCGCCGCTGATGATGGCGAGATTATAGAGGAACGGGAACGGGCTGTCGACGCCGCCGGTCAACAAAACGACCACGGTGATCAACAGGACATCGAAGTCGATCTGAACGTGCGCGAAGACGACCGGCTTATCGACCCAGCGAAGAACCAGCGCGGATGCGATCGAGAACAGATACGCCGCGATCAGCGGGAACTGCAGGTATCTGAGCAGCGCCGGATCGCCGCCCTTGAGGAACTGCACGAGCGCGGCGGCGCCGAGAAAAAACGTCAGGACGCCGACGCGCAGCAGGAGCAGCCACTTGATCTTGCCGCCCAGCTCTTTATTGTCCGCTTCCACTATTAGCTCACCAGCGAGCCGAGCTGGAAGATCGGGAGATACATCGAGATAACCAAGCCGCCGATGATCACGCCGAGCACGATCATGATCATCGGCTCCATTAGCGCCGTCAGGTTGGCGACGGCGCTGTCGACCTCGTCCTCATAGAACTCCGCTACCTTCTTCAGCAGCGTATCGAGTGACCCGGTATTTTCGCCGATGGCGACCATCTGGCAGACCATCGGCGGAAAGATTTTGCTCTCTTCGAGCGGCTCGGCGACGGTTTTACCCTGACTGATGCTGACGCGGCATTTCATGATCGCCTGCTCGACGACCTTGTTGCCGGCCGTCTTGGCCGTGATGGCGAGGCCGTCGAGAATCGGTACGCCGGAGCTCAGAAGCACGGACATGTTTTGCGAGAAACGCGCGACGGCGACTTTCCGGATCAGGTCGCCGACGACCGGCAGCCTGAGCATCCATCCATCGATTATCAGCTTGCCTTTTTCGGTTTTATACCACAGGCGGACGGCGACGATGATGGCGATCACGCCGGCTACCAAGTAGAAAAAGTTCTCGCGGAACCAGTAGCTGATATTAATGGTGATCTGCGTCGGCGCGGGAAGCGCCTTGCCCATGCTGCCGTAGAGCTCTCCGAATACCGGGATAACGTATATGAGCAGGACCGTAACGACGGCGACCGCGACGACGATGATCGTCGCGGGATAGATCATCGCGCCTTTGACTTTCCGCTTGAGCTTGGTGGCCTTTTCGATGAATACCGCAATTCGGCTGAGGATCGTGTTCAACACGCCGCCCGCCTCACCGGCCGATACCATGTTCACGTAAAGGTCGTCGAAGACCTTGGGGTGTTTCTTCAGCGCTTCGGCGAGCGTGACGCCGCCTTCGACGTCCTGCTTGACGGTTTTAATGATGTTACGGAAAACCTTGTTCTCGGTCTGCTGGCTTAAGATGTCGAGGCCCTGAACGATCGGCAGACCGGCGTCGATCATCGTGGCGAACTGCCGCGTAAAGATCATGACATCGTGCGGCTTGACCTTGGTTTGGAACCCGGGGATGGTTATTTCCCGGTCGAGCCCCTTGCCCTTCTCACGCACGCGCGTGGGAATCGGCTGGATGCGCTGGCCGCGCAGCCGGCTCAGCACCGCCTGCTGGTTTAGCGCTTCCATCTCGCCCTTGAGCGTTTTCCCCTGAGCTGTTTTCCCTTCCCAGACAAAGACCGGCATAAGCCTCTCCTCTTTAAAATCCCCGCCGCTACGGCGGCGAACGTCAGGTCCCCATCGAAAAAACAGAGCCGAAGCCACGATCGGTATCCGTCACGCGCACGGTTTCCTCGATTGTCGTAAGTCCCTCACGAACTTTCCGCAGCGCGCTCGCGCGCAGCGTGCTCATCCCGAGCTTCACCGCCTCGCGCTTGAGATCGGCGGCGGAGACGCCGCGAAGAATGTGCTCCTTGAGCGCTTCGTGAATCACCATCACTTCGTAGATCGCGACGCGGCCGCGATAGCCGGTGCTGTTGCAGTTGTCGCAGCCCTTGCCCTGGAATGTTGCAAAGCCGGCGGCGACCTCGGCCGGGTCGACGCCGATATTGATCAGCGCTTCCGGGCTCACTTCGACCGGCACCTTGCACTGGCCGCAAATGCGGCGCACTAGGCGCTGCGCGACGATCAGGTTAATCGAGGAGGTGAGCAAGAAAGGCTCTACGCCCATATTAATGAGGCGGTCGACCGTCGACGGAGCGTCGTTGGTGTGGAGCGTGCTCAGCACCAAATGGCCGGTGAGCGCCGCTTTGACGGCGATCTGGGCCGTCTCCAGGTCGCGGATCTCGCCGACCATGATGATGTCGGGGTCCTGGCGCAGAAACGACCGGAGGCAGCTCGCGAAGTTGAGTCCGATGTCCTCGCGCACCTGGACCTGATTGATGCCCATGAGGCTGTATTCGACCGGGTCCTCTGCGGTGGAGATATTTACGTCAGGCTTGTTGAGATCGGACAGCGCGGAGTAGAGGGTCGTCGATTTACCGCTGCCGGTGGGACCCGTTATGAGGATCATCCCGTATGGGCGATAGATCGCCTCCTTGAAGTCTTCGAGGTTCTTCGGATCAAAGCCGAGCTTGGACATGTCGAGCTGAAGGTTGGACTTGTCCAAAAGCCGCATGACGATTTTCTCGCCGAAAAGCGTCGGCAGGACCGAAACGCGCAAGTCCAGCTCCTGCCCGCGTGCGCCCTTCAGCTTGATGCGCCCGTCCTGCGTCAGACGGCGCTCGGCGATATCCAAACTGGCCATGACCTTGAGGCGCGAGATCATTGCGTTCTTGAGCCGCTGCGGCGGCGTCATGATCTCGTGCAGAACGCCGTCGGTGCGAAACCTGATGCGAAAGACTTTTTCGTACGGTTCGAAGTGGATGTCGCTCGCGCCGCGCTTGGCCGCGTCGGAGAGTATTGCGTTGACCAGCGTTACGACGGGCGCTTCCTGGGTCTCTTTCTGCAGCTCGTTGACGTCGATGTCGTCCTCGTCGTGGACGACTTCCATCCCTTCGTCGTCGAATTTCTTTAAAACCTCGTCGTAGCTCGTCTTACCGTAGCGACGATCGATAGCCTTTTTGATTTCCGAAGGGGTAGCCAGCACAGGCCGGACGCCGTAGCCTGTGATGAACTGAATCTCGTTAATCGCGATGAGGTTGGTCGGGTCGGCCGTGGCGACGGTCAAGGTCGACCCCATGAGCTTTACCGGAAGAAGCTGGTGCTTTTGGACAAGTTCGGTCGGGACCAGTTCGAAGACGCTGTCGCTGATCTCGAGGCCGTCGACCGCGACCCGCTCGATTGCGAATTGGGCTGCAAGGAAATCTGCGAGACCGTTTTCGGTGGTAAATCCGGAGCGGACGAGCTCCTGTATGACGCTAGCGCCATTTTCTCCGGCTTTAGCGAGAGCTTGGCTCAGCTGCTCACGCGTGACTACACCACCCCGAACCAATAACTCGCCTAGGCGAGGTTCCATAAGTACTCCACAGTTTCCAGTAGCCGGGCGGGATTATGCCCGAAGTTGCCTCTATTTGTCAATTGCCACTGGATGGCAGTTTTTTAAGCCCTGCGGACAACTTTTGGAATGACTTTTTTACGCCTCCGACGGTCTTTTTTTGGAATCGGTCGTCAGATATTGCTTTATCGTTTCAAAGCCGCCTGCGCAGCCGCTAATTTCGCGATCGGGACACGAAAAGCTGCGCAGCTAACATAGTCGAGGCCCACTCGGTGACAAAATTCGACCGATCTTGGGTCCCCGCCGTGCTCGCCGCATATGCCGATCTCGAGGTCCTTACGCGTTTTACGCCCCCTCTCGATGCCGATTCTCATTAATTCACCGACTCCCTCTTCGTCGATGCTGACGAAGGGGTCTTCCGGGTAGATGCCCTTCTCGACATAGCCCGGGAGAAACTTGCCCGCGTCATCGCGCGATAAACCGAGGCCTGTCTGCGTCAGATCGTTGGTTCCAAAGGAGAAGAACTCCGCCTCCCGGGCGATCTCGCCGGCCATGAGACAGGCGCGCGGCAGCTCGATCATCGTGCCGATCATGTGCCGGACCTTGACGCCGTAGCGCTTCATCGATTCCGCGGCGGCCTTCTCGGTGATGTCCCGCTGGAGCTTCAGCTCCTTCTCGGTCGCGACGAGCGGGATCATAACCTCCGGGAACGGATTCTTCCCCTCCTTGCGCAACTCGCACGCGGCGTCGAAGATCGCGCGCACCTGCATCTCCGTGATCTCCGGAAACGAGATGCCTAGCCGGCAGCCGCGGTGGCCCAGCATGGGGTTGAACTCGTGCAGCGCCTCGACCTTTTCCTTCAAGCGCTCGACGGACACGCCCATCGTCTCCGCAAGCTCGACGACGTCTTCCTCGGTCTTGGGCAGGAACTCGTGAAGCGGCGGATCGAGGGTGCGGATCGTCACCGGCAGATTGCCCATAATGTCGAGAATGCCCTTGAAGTCCTCTTTCTGCATCGGCAGAAGCTTGGCAAGCGCCTGGCGCCGCCCTTCGAGGTTTTCCGCGAGGATCATCTCCTGTACGGCGCGGATACGCTCGCCGCCGAAGAACATGTGCTCAGTGCGGCAAAGCCCGATGCCTTCGGTGCCGAACGCCATCGCCACCTTCGCCTGGTCCGGTTGATCGGTGTTCGTCCGGACGCCGATCTTGCGCACGTCGTCGGCCCATTTGATGAGCTTGGCGTATTGCTGGTAAACGCGGGACGATTTGGGGTCGAGGCTGTGGGTCAGAATGACTTGCAGCACCTCGGAATCGATCGTCTTTACCTCGCCGCGCATCACCTCGCCCGTGCTGCCGTCGACCGATATCCAATCGCCCTCTTTCAAGATAACGTCCGCGACGCGCATCTCGCGCCGGCCGTAGTCGATATTCAGCGCCTCGCAGCCGACGACGCACACTTTCCCCATCTGGCGCGCCACCAGCGCGGCGTGGGATGTCATGCCGCCGCGCGCCGTGAGAATGGCCTGGGCATTGATCATGCCGCGGATGTCGTCCGGGCTGGTCTCGACCCGGCAAAGGATCACCCGCTCACCGCGCTTGGCCCACTCCTCGGCGTCTTCGGCGTGGAAGACGACCTTTCCGGTCGCGGCGCCCGGGCCGGCCGGCAGTCCTTTCGCCAGAACGCGCTTATCGCGTGCCGCGCGCTGCTTATCATCGGGGTCGAAGATGGGCCTCAGAAGCTGGTTCAGCTGGTCGGGCTCGATGCGCATGAGCGCCTGCTCTTTGCCGATGATCTTCTCATCGACCATGTCGACCGCAATGCGCACGGCAGCGAAGCCGGTGCGCTTGCCGTTGCGCGTTTGCAGCATCCAGAGCTTGCTGTCCTCGATCGTGAACTCGATGTCCTGCATGTCCTTGTAGTGGCTCTCGAGCACCTTGCGGATCCGGTCGAGCTCTGCGTAGGGCTTCGCCATGACCTCTTTCAGCTCGGCGATCGGCCGCGGCGTGCGGATGCCGGCGACGACGTCCTCGCCCTGTGCGTTGACGAGAAATTCGCCGTAGAAACGCTTGTCGCCCGTCGCGGGGTCGCGCGTGAAGGCGACGCCTGTGGCGCAGTTGTCGCCCATGTTGCCGAACACCATGGCCTGGACATTCACCGCCGTGCCCCAGGCATCGGGTATGCGGTAGTGCTTGCGGTAAGCGATCGCGCGATCGTTGTTCCATGATCCGAAGACCGCGCCGATCGCGCCCCAGAGCTGCTCTTTCGGATTGTCGGGAAAGTCCTTGCCAAGCCGTTTTTTGATCTCGGCCTTGAATTCGCCGACGAGCTCTTTCAAATCGTTGGCCGTCAAGTCGGTGTCGAAGCGCGCGTGGCGCGCCTCTTTCTTGCGCTCCAGGATGACTTCGAACGGATCGCGCTCGGTCTTTTCCACGGGCTTCAGCCCGAGCACGACATCTCCGTACATCTGCACGAAGCGCCGGTAGGAGTCGTAGGCGAAGCGCGGGTTGCCAGTGCGCGTCGCAAGCCCCTCGACGGTGCGGTCGTTGAGGCCTAAGTTCAACACCGTGTCCATCATTCCCGGCATCGACTCGCGCGCGCCGGAGCGGACCGAGACGAGCAGCGGGTTTTCGCCGTCGCCGAATTTTCGGCCCAAGATCTTCTCTACGCGGGCGAGCGCCGCCGCGACGTCGCCCTCGAGTCCCTTCGGATACTGTCGGCGGTGATCGTAGAAATAGGTGCATACGTCCGTCGTGATAGTGAATCCCGGTGGTACGGGCGCCCCGATGCGCGTCATCTCATGCAGCCCGGCCCCCTTGCCGCCGAGCAGTTCGCGCATCGAGGCTTTGCCCTCGGCCTTGCCGTCGCCGAAGGAATAAACGTATTTTTTCTGGGCCATATCTCTCTCCTCGTCAAAAATATTCTTCGATACGATTTCCGTGGAACCTTTTCAAGATAAGAAAACAGCCGGCGCGCTTTTCAGGTGGAAAAGGCGTCGAGGAACGGAGCCGATTTCAGCTCCTTCCCGATTTGATACTGGATGAAACGGAGCAGCGCCAGATGCCCTTCGCGACGGGCGTCCGCGGGAAAAGAGCTCAAATGCACCGGGAACTCGCCGTTCGCCCGTTCAAGCTCTTCCATGAATTCGAGCGCGGAGGGCGAGAGCGGCGCGACCTCGCGCCGGAAGGCCGAGCAGCCGGGGCAGAGAACGCCGCCGTCGCGAAGACTGAAGTTCCACCGGCCCGCATTCCCGCGCCAACCCGCGCGGCAGCGGCGGCAATGATCCAGCCCCGGCTGGTAACCGGAGAGGCTCAGCAGCTTGAGCTCGAAATAAGCGATGGCGACCTCGGAAGTCTCGTTGGCGTCGAGAAATGCGAGTCCGTTCCGAACATGAGCGAAAAGCGCCGGGTTTTCGTCACGCTCGTTCGACAGCACGTCCGCAAGCTCGGTGAAATACGATGCGTGCGCGATCTTGTCGAGCGTCGCCGTCAGGCGCTTGAAGACCTGCACCAGCTCGCAACCCTGGATGAAAACAAGCCCCGCCGTCCGGTCGAGAAAACGGAGATTCACCAGTGAAAACGGCTCGAGCGAATTGGCGAACCGCTTGCGGGAGCGTTTGGCGCCTTTCGCGATACCTCTGAGCTTTCCGTGCGATTCCGTAAGGAAGGAAACAATCTTATCGGATTCGCCGAACGACCAGGAACGAAGAACGATTGCCGGAGTCGTCAGGGGAGCGGGCATCGATGCTAAAAGTTTTTTAACACTTTTCGCCAGACCGCGCAATTCTTTTTAAAAATCGGGGTTTTCTCGCCGTTTCGGCTTGACAGGGGCTGCCCCGTGGTTAAATTCCCCCGGTCAGGGAAAAAGTTCATAACGGACCGGAGCGATGGACGAAGAAAAAGATAAGGAATTCAACCGGGAAGGCGCCGCCGAGGCTTCCGACGATCTCGATAGTCTGCGCCAGCAGCTCGAGGCGAAGGAGGCTGACGTCAAGGAAATTCAGGACCGGCTTTTACGCCAAGCCGCCGATCTTGAGAATTACAAGAAGCGTTCGGCGCGAGAAAAAGCCGACTCGATCCGCTATGCGAACGAGAGTCTGGTAAAAGACCTTCTGCCGGTGTTGGACAATCTGGAACGTGCGCTCAGTCATGCGCAAGGAGGCGGCAACGGCAAACCTCTACTCGAAGGCATCGAGATGGTGGTGAAGAATTTTCTCGATGCTCTCGCACGCCATGGGGTAAATCCCGTTTCCGCCGTGGGCGAGCGCTTCGACCCAGCGAAGCACGAGGCCGTAGCCCAGGTCGAGACCACCGAGCACGAGCCGAACGAGGTGGTCGACGAGTACCGTAAAGGCTATTACCTGCTCGATCGTCTGCTCCGGCCCGCCCAAGTCGCGGTAGCTAAGGTGCCGGAAATAAAAGAATAAAAAAACTTTCGGGGCACTTGCAAGTGGCCGATTCGTCATTAAATTTTGAGCTGCAATCTTTTGAGGAGCGTTAACTATGGCAAAAGTAATCGGAATTGATTTAGGGACGACCAACTCCTGCGTGGCCGTTATGGAGGCAGGCGATCCCGTCGTCATTGCGAACTCCGAAGGCAGCCGCACCACACCGTCAGTCGTGGCTTTTACCGAGAGCGGCGAGCGCCTGGTCGGGCAGATCGCCCGGCGGCAGGCGATCACCAATCCCGAGAATACGATTTCCGCCGTTAAGCGTCTGATCGGACGCCGCTTCGACGATCCTCTGGTGCAGAAGGCGATGAGCGTTCTGCCCTACAAGATCGTCAAAGCGGACAACGGCGACGCCTGGGTTGAGATCCGCGGTAAACGCTACAGCCCGGCGGAAATCTCCGCTTTTATTCTTCAGAAAATGAAACAGACCGCCGAGGACTATCTCGGCGAGAAAGTCACCGAAGCGGTCATCACCGTCCCGGCCTATTTCAACGACAGCCAGCGACAAGCGACGAAGGACGCCGGACGCATCGCCGGCCTGAACGTGCTCCGCATCATCAACGAGCCGACCGCCGCGTCGCTTGCCTACGGCTTGGATAAAAAGAAGGACGAAAAGATCTCCGTCTTCGATTTGGGCGGCGGGACGTTCGACATTTCGATCCTCGAGCTCGGCGAAGGCGTTTTCGAGGTCAAATCGACCAACGGCGATACGTTTCTGGGCGGCGAGGACTTCGACCAGCGCGTGATGGATTACCTCGCCGACGAATTCAAGAAGGATCAGGGCATCGATCTGCGCAAGGATCGCATGGCGCTTCAACGGCTCAAAGAGGCGGCGGAAAAGGCCAAGATAGAGCTGTCGTCCTCTATGGAGACCGACATCAATCTGCCGTTCATTACAGCCGATCAGAACGGCCCGAAGCATTTGAACATCAAGTTGACGCGCTCGAAGCTCGAAGCGCTCTGCGCCGACCTGATTGATCGCACCGAAGGTCCGTGCCGTCAGGCGCTGAAGGACGCGGGCTTAGGCGCGGGCGACATCAACGAAGTCGTTCTAGTCGGCGGACAGACCCGCACGCCGGCGGTGCAGGAGCGCGTGAAGAAAATCTTCGGCAAGGAGCCGCACAAGGGCGTCAACCCGGACGAGGTCGTCGCGGTCGGCGCCGCGATCCAGGCAGCGGTCCTCAAGGGCGAGGTTAAGGATGTTCTGCTCCTCGACGTGACGCCGCTCTCGCTCGGCATCGAGACGCTCGGCGGAGTGTTCACGAAGCTCATCGAGCGCAACACGACGATTCCGACGCGCAAAGGCCAGGTATTCTCGACTGCCGGCGATAATCAGACCGCTGTCTCGGTCCGTGTCTTCCAGGGCGAGCGCGAGATGGCGAATGACAACAAGCTACTCGGTCAGTTCGATCTCGTAGGTATCCCGCCGGCGCCGCGCGGCGTGCCGCAGATCGAAGTCACCTTCGATATCGACGCGAACGGCATCGTGCACGTCAACGCGAAGGACCTCGGCACCGGCAAAGAGCAGTCGATCAAGATCACCGCGTCGAGCGGCCTCAGCGAACAAGAGATCAAAAAGATGGTTCAAGAGGCCGAGTCGCACGCGGAAGATGACAAGAAGCGGAAAGAAGCGGCCGAGGCGCGCAACCAGCTCGAGTCGCTGGTCTATCAGACCGAGAAGTCTCTGAGCGAATACGGCGGCGAGCTCGACCCCGCCGTCAAGACGCAAATCGAGGAGGCGCTCGAAAAGGCGAAAAAAGCGAAAGAGAGCCAGGATGCGGCGACGCTGCGCTCGGCGGCCGAGGAGCTGACGCGCTCCTCGCACAAGCTCGCCGAGGCGGTGTACGCGAAGGCCTCGAAGCAGCAGGCCGGCGGCGGCCCGCAGCAAGGTCCCGACGACGGCAGTCAGCAGCAGGGCGGCGGCGGCGAGAAGAAAAAAGACGATGTCGTCGACGCGGACTTCGAGGAGGTTAAGGAATAACCTTCTGCGGAGGCGATTATTTTTCGCAATGGGAGAGCCCCTGCTCCTTTAACGTTGAGGAGAGGGGCTTTTCCGTTATATAAATATAGAAATTTTCCATCTCGGACGGGGAACTTAAATTGAACGGCAAGCGCGATTATTACGAAGTCCTCGGCGTATCTCGAAACGCCGGCGACGAAGAAATTAAAAAAGCCTACCGCAAGCTGGCGCTTCAATATCATCCCGACCGCAACCCGGGCGACAAACACGCGGAGGAAAGCTTCAAAGAAGTCTCGGAAGCGTACTCCGTACTCTGCGACCCGGAGAAGCGCGCGCAGTATAATCAGTTCGGCCACGCGGCGTTCGGCAACGGCGGGCCGTTTCCCGGCGGTTTCGATTTTCACGCGTCGGGCTTCGAAGACATCTTCGGCGACATCTTCGGCGAATTCTTCGGCGGCGCCACCGGCACGCGCCGCCGCCGTAGCCGCGGCGACGATCTGCGCTACAATCTCGAGGTCACGTTCGAGGAGGCCGTCTTCGGCGTCGAGAAAAAAATCAAAGTCCCGCGCCACAGCGCCTGCGAGACCTGCCACGGCAGTGGAGCCAAGCCGGGCACTTCGGCCAAGACGTGCCCGACCTGCAAGGGCCGCGGGCAGGTGAGTTTTCAACAGGGTTTCTTCACCGTATCGCGCACATGCAGCCAGTGCGGCGGTCAGGGGACGTTCATCGCAGAGCCGTGCGGCGATTGCGGCGGCGCGGGCAGCACGCGCAAGCTCCACACGCTCAGCATTAAGATTCCCCCCGGCGTCGACACCGGCTCGCGCTTGAAGCTCAGAAACGAAGGCGAGGTCGGCGCCGCCGGCGGCCAGCCCGGCGATCTCTATGTCGTCATCCAGGTCGCGCCGCATCCGCTTTTCGTCCGCGAGGGGCTCGACATCATCTGCGACGTGCCGATCAGCTTCGTGCAGGCCGCGCTCGGCTCCGAGATCGACGTGCCGACGCTCGAAGGCAAGGTCAAGATGAAAATTCCTTCCGGGACGCAGTCGGGAAAAATCTTCCGCCTGAAAGGAAAAGGCGTGCGCGACGTCCACGGCTACCAGCGCCAGGGCGACCAGCTCGTGCGTGCCACAATCGAGACGCCCTCGCATCTCACCGCCAAGCAGAAGGAGCTGCTGAAAGAATTCGCCGCGCTCGGCGGCGAGGAAATTCATCCGCTCTCGAAGGGTTTTTTCGACAAAGTGAAAGAGCTATTCGGCTAGGCGATTCAGATTTTCCCAGAATTGTGTTGACGCAGGGCTCCCAAGTGATTAACTAGGCCGAAGAGGCGAACCATGAGCGAAGCGCAATGGAACCTTGAAGGCCAGGAAAACAAGGAAGCTCAGGTCGAGATTCCGGAAGTCCTGCCGCTGCTGCCGATCCGCGACATCGTCATCTACCCCTACATGATGCTGCCGCTCTTCGTCGGACGCGAGATGTCGATCCGCGCCGTCGAAGAGGCGCTCGCGCGCCAGCGGCTGATTTTCCTCGTCGCGCAGAAAAATTCCGCCGAAGACAATCCGACGCCGGATGAAATCTACAAGGTCGGCACCGTCGCATCGATCATGCGCATGCTCAAGCTCGCCGACGGGCGCGTGAAGATTCTCGTGCAGGGTCTCGCCAAAGGCGAGATCGAAAGTTATCTCAAAGAGCAGCCGTTCTTCGAGACAAAGATCCGCAAAGTCGTCGAGCCCGCGCTCGCCGAAGTCTCGATCGAGGTCGAAGCCTTGATGCGCAACGTCAAGGAAAAGATCGAGCAAATCCTGAATCTCAAAAATCTTCCGCCCGAAATCGTCATGGTGACCGACAACATCAGCGACGCGGGCGTCCTCGCCGATCTCGTCGCCTCCAACCTGCGCCTTAAGATCGAGGAAAGCCAGGGCATTCTGGAGATTTTTGATCCAGTCGCGCGGCTCAAAAAAGTCAACGAACTGCTGAGCCGCGAGCTCGAGCTCTCGACCGTGCAGGCGCGCATCCAGAACCAGGCCAAAGAGGAAATGAGCAAGACCCAGCGCGACTACTTCCTCCGCGAGCAGCTGAAGCAGATTCAGCAGGAGCTTGGGGAAGGGGACGAGCGCGCCGAGGAGATGAAGGAGCTGCGCAAGCAGATCGAGAAGGCGAAGATGCCGGTCGAAGCCAAGCGCGAGGCCGACAAGCAGCTCAAGCGTCTCGAGCAGATGCATCCCGAATCCTCCGAAGCTTCGCTCGTGCGCACGTATCTCGATTGGCTCATCGATATTCCCTGGAGCAAAAAGACCAAAGACAACCTCAATATCAAAAAGGCCCAGCAGGTGCTCGACGAGGATCACTACGACCTCGAAAAAGTGAAAGAGCGGATCCTCGAATATCTCGCCGTCAACAAGCTGAGGAAAAAGATCAAAGGCCCGATCCTGTGCTTCGTCGGCCCGCCGGGCGTGGGCAAGACCTCGCTCGGCAAATCGATCGCGCGCGCGCTCGGGCGCAACTTCGTGCGCATCTCGCTCGGCGGCATCCGCGACGAGGCCGAGATTCGCGGCCATCGCCGCACATATGTCGGCGCACTGCCCGGACGCATCGTCCAGGGCATCAAGCAGGCGGGCTCGAACAATCCTGTTTTCATGCTCGACGAGATCGACAAAGTCGGCACCGATTTTCGCGGCGACCCGTCGGCGGCGCTGCTCGAAGTCCTCGACCCTGAACAGAACCACGCCTTCAGTGACCACTATTTGAATCTGCCGTTCGATCTCTCGAACGTGCTGTTCATCTGTACGGCGAACCTGCTCGACCCGATACCGGCCGCTCTCGCCGACCGGATGGAGGTAATCCGCCTCTCCGGCTACACGAACGAGGAGAAGCTCGAGATCGCGCGCAAGTTCCTGGTTCCGCGGCAGCTCGACGACAACGGTATCTCGACCGCCCAGCTGGAGATCTCCGACGACGCGATTCTCCGCGTCATCGCGCAGTACACGAAAGAAGCCGGATTAAGAAATTTCGAGCGCGAGATCGCCTCGATCTGTCGCAAGGTCGCGCGCAAGACCGCCGAAGGAAAGAAAGAGCTCACGCGCGTCACGCGCGCTAATCTGCATTTGTTCCTGGGCCCGCCGAAATTCATTCCCGAGGTGGAGCAGGAGCAGAGCGAGATCGGCGTCGCCACGGGGCTCGCCTGGACGAGCGTCGGCGGCGAGGTGCTCTACGTCGAAGCGTCGCTGTCCAAAGGTCGCGGCAATCTGACACTCACCGGTCAGCTCGGCGAAGTCATGAAGGAATCGGCGCACGCGGCCGTGAGCTACGCGCGCTCGCAGGCGAAGAAGCTCGGCATCGAGGAAGATTTTTACCACAAGCTCGACATCCACATTCACGTGCCCGCCGGCGCGATACCGAAGGACGGCCCTTCGGCCGTCATCACCATGGCGACCGCGCTGATTTCGGCGCTCACGCGCCGGCCGGTGAGTCGCTATGTCGCGATGACCGGCGAGATCACGCTGCGCGGCAGAATCCTTCCGATCGGCGGTCTCAAGGAAAAATGCCTCGCCGCGCTGCATGCCGGCATTAAAACGATCATCCTCCCGGACCGCAACGACAAGGATCTCGACGAAATCCCGAAGCCGGTGCGCCGCAAGCTCACGCTGATCAAGGCGAAGAACATGTCCGACGTGCTCAAAGCCGCGCTGCTCGATAAAGCCGAAAAGCGCGCGGCGGCGGAAAGCCCGGCCAAGACGCCGGCGCGCAAGCCGCTCAAGCGGAAGGAAAAACCGCTGGAGAAAATCCGCCGCGACCGCATCGTCCCGCTCCGCGCCGGATGAAAGTCGGCAGCCTCGGGGAATTCGGCCTCATCGAGCGTATCCGCAAGTCCGCCCCGCAGGGACGCGGCGTGCGCGCCGGCATCGGCGATGATGCCGCATGGCTCGAATGCCGCGGCGAGGCATTGCTCATCACGACCGACCTGCTGATCGAAGGCATTCATTTCAACCTCCGCTGGACTTCCTTTTACGCGCTGGGTTATAAAACGCTCGCTGTGAACCTGAGCGACATCGCCGCCATGGGCGGCGTCCCCCAATATTTGACGCTATCGCTGGCCGTACCGGGAAAGTACCGCGCGGAAGATATAGAAAATTTCTATCGCGGCCTGAACGGGCTCGCGCGACAGAGCGGGGTCTCGGTCGTGGGCGGCGACACCAGCGCCGCCGATCGTCTCTTTCTCAGCCCCGCGCTCGTCGGCCACTGCGACGGCCGGCCGGTGCTGAGGCGCGGCTCGCGGCCGGGCGACGATCTTTACGTTACGGGAACTCTCGGGGACTCGGCGCTCGGACTCGCTCTGCTAAGAAAGAAAATCCGGAAGACCCGGGCATCGGCCGCCGCTGCGGCGCACGCGATCCGCCGCCACCATTTTCCGACGGCGCGGCTCGCGGCCGGCGCGCTGCTCGGCCGCAGCGGTCTGGCGAAGGCGATGATCGATTTGAGCGACGGACTCGTCCAGGATCTCGGGCATATCTGCAAGGCGAGCGGCGTCGGCGCGGAGATCGACGAAGCGGCGTTGCCGCTGTCCAGAGCGTATCGACTCCTCGCCGCCGGCGACACCGCCGCCGCGCTCGGCGGCGGCGAAGATTACGAATTGCTTTTCGCCGCGCGACCGCGCGACCGCGACAGAATCGAAAAGCTCCGCCCGCGTCTCGGCGTCCGGCTCACGCGCATCGGTCGCTGCGTCCGTGGAAGCGGCGTCATCGTTCTCGACCGCAGCGGACGGCCGCGCCAACCTTCGCTCAGGGGATTCGACCACTTCAAAAACCCGGCTTAATTCAGCCTGTTCATCATGGATGCAGATCGCTTGGCAGAGCTTTTGGAAAGCGTCCGGCGCGGCAAGGTCTCGGTCGCGCAGGCGCTCGAGCGTCTGCGGCACATGCCCTTCGAAGACCTGGGCTTCGCCAAGGTCGATCATCACCGCTCGCTGCGCCAGGGGTTTCCTGAGGTGATCCTCGGAGAAGGGAAGACGGCCGCCGAGATCGCCGCGATCGCGCGCACGATCCATCAGCGGCGTGCCAATGTGCTGATCACCAGGTTGTCGCCCGACAAGCTGGCCTTCCTGAAACGCCGGTTGAAAGGCATTCGCGTGCATGAGAGGGCGCGCGCCGCAACCTGGCTCGACCGGCCGATCCGCATCGCCGGCCGCGGCACGGTGCTGGTCGTGTGCGCCGGCACATCCGATATTCCCGTCGCCGAGGAGGCCGCGCTCACGGCTGAAATGACGGCGAACCGGGTCGAGCGACTGTACGACGTCGGCGTCGCCGGCCTGCACCGATTACTGGACAATCGTGGGAAGCTTTTTTCCGCCGCCGTGCTCATTGTCGTCGCCGGGATGGAGGGCGCGCTGCCGAGCGTTGTCGCCGGCCTCGTCGACAAGCCGGTGATCGCCGTGCCCACGAGCGTGGGCTACGGCGCAAGCTTCCAGGGCCTCGCGGCGCTGCTCGGCATGCTCAATTCCTGCGCGGCCGGCGTAACCGTCGTAAATATCGACAACGGCTTCGGGGCAGGCTTTGCAGCGAGCCTCATCAATCGGGTATAAAGAGCTGTAGCCCCTATCGAATATATGGCCGACAGAAAATGCTATAAGACCTTCAACCGCTCGTCGGAGCTCGCGGTCAAGATTTCCGGCGCCAGCCAGGGCGAATTATTCGCCAATTCCGGCTTCGCGCTCTTCGATATCATGACGCAGATCGACAAGGTCGAAGACAACGAGCATGTCACGCTCGAAGTCGAGGGCACCGACCGCGACGACCTGATGGTCAACTGGATGCGCGAGCTGCTGTATCTTTATCAGGGCAGCAGCTTTCTGTTGAAAGAGGTCGTGGTCCAGGAAGTGAAAGACACCTATATCCGCGGCGAGGTACGGGGCGAGAAGTTCGACCCCGACCGCCACGAGATGCAGCGCGAGATCCGCGCCGTCAGCCCGCAGCAGGGACGCATGGAAAAGACCGGCAATCAGTGGACCGCGCAGGTGATCCTGGAGCTTTGACCATGTTCGGCCCGCCGGACAGCGAGTACGAAGGCGCCGCCCTGCTCGCCGATCCGATCCATCACTACATCCAGTTCACCGTTCCGCTCGCCAAAGGCGAGGTCACGGAAAAGGCCATCATCGACTCGCCGTGGGTGCAGCGGCTGCGCTACATCTACCAGCTCCAGAGCGCGCGCTGGGTCTATCCCACGGCCGAGCACAGCCGCTTCCAGCACTCGCTCGGCGCGATGCACCTCGCCGGCGAGTTCGGCAAGCATCTCTACCCGTCGCTCAAGCGCGTGCTGGGCGACGAATGCCCATCGGCGCCGCTCGTCGAGGAATATATGCGCATGACCGGGCTCCTCCATGACGTGGGGCATGGGCCGTTCGGCCATTTTTTCGATGACAATTTCCTGGCCGATTTCGACATCACGCACGAAGACATCAGCCAGAGGATCATCCAGAATCACCTCGGCGATCTGCTGCGACAGATCCGCCGGAGCCCGAGCGGGCCGTTCGCGTCCGGTGAGGAGCTCAAGCCCGAGGAGATCGCCTTCCCGATCAAGAAAACCGGCAAAGAGGACCACGAAAAGCCGCGCTGGGTGCGCATGCTCCAGCCGCTCACGAACGGCATCTTCACGTTCGACAATCTCGACTACGTCTCGCGCGACTCGTACATGTGCGGTGTCGCGGTCGGCCCGATCGACCGCGAGCGGCTGATGCACTATACGTTTTTCTCGCCGCAGGGGCTCACGCTGCACAGGTCCGGCAACGCCGCGCTCACGATGTTTTTGAACACGCGCCTCTATCTCTACACCAACGTCTATTATCACCGCACGACCCGCGCGATCGACCTTCACCTGCGGGAGATTTTCCCCGAGACGATGAAGCTGCTCTTTCGCGGCACTCCGCTCGAGCACATGGAAGATTATCTGCGCCTGACCGATTGGTCGCTGCTCGAAGAAGTCGCGCGCTGGCGGCGCGCGAAGGAGCACGGCGAGCTCGCGCGCGAATGGGGGCGCATCATCGACCGCGATATCAAATGGAAGATGGCGTACGATCGGACATTGTCGCTGAACGAGCTGCGCTACGGCATGTCGCTGATCCAGGACACCGACTGGGAGAAGCGCATCCGCGCCGGCCTGCCGGCATCGGCGAACGATCTCGTGTTCCGCGTCGACGCCGCGATCCAGGACCCGCGGCCCGAGAGTCCGTTCGCGATGGGCAAGAAGCAGATCTACATTTTCGATCCCTCGACCGGCGAGATCGCCAAGGAATCGCTTTCGGAATTATTCGAATTCATCCCGTCGAAGATCGTCCAGTACCGCGTCTTCGCACTCGACCACGAGAACGACCGGCTCCTCGCCGAAGTCGCCGAGGCCGCGCTCAAAGGCGTCGCGCCCGAGGTGAAGACGAGCGTCTGAAGCGATTCAGAGCTTGTTGAACGCCGCCAGGCATTCGTCGAGCAGCTTTTCCGGATCGCTTCCGTAGAACAGACGCGCGCTCGTCCGTTTATGGCCGAACGAGAGGATCTCCCGGATATGATCCGCGATGCCGCCGCTGCCTTCGACGACGCCGATGACTTTTCCTTCGTCGTAGGCGATCGTGAACTCGTTCAGCGTGCCGGTCGCGCCGCCGAAGATGATGACGATGTCCGAGGAGCGGACGTTGACGACGTTGCGGCCTTTGAAGCCGAATCCCGTGTAGATGATCGCGTCGGCCGCGTCGAGCGGCAGGCCCAAACGCTTGTGCTCATCGCCGTCCTGGGCCGGCGAGACGCCGAGCGTCAGCGCGCCCTTTTGGCGCGCGGCGCGCGTGACGAGATCGGGCAGGCCGGTAGTCGCGCCGGTGACGAGGATGCAGTCGCGCGCGGCGAGCGCCGCGCCGAGGCGCTCTGCGAGCGCTTCGAGGCGCGTTTTTTCGCCCGGCGCGAGCTCGCCGCCGGATGCGCCCATCACGCCCACCTTTATTTTCATGGAAACCTCCTTCCGGCCCAGTGACAACACCCTTTATTCCCCAAGGCGTTGCATTTCGCTTGTGAACTTAGGAATCCGGGCTTTTTCCTCGCGGCTGTAAAAAATCAAAGAGTGCTTCGACGGGCATAGCACGAACGGAAAATATGAAGCCTGTTTTAATCCGTTTGTCCTGAGCCGTCGAAGGTCCGAGCCGTCCCACCGCTTTCGCGGGGGTGACGGAAAAAGAGTCGATGCGAAACTGTAATCTCTTGAATCTAATTTATTCGCGCTGCTTATCGCGTTGCCTCCGAGAGGAATCTTCACCCCGCCTATGCTATAGACAAACGAGTGGCGAAAATCCCCATCATCGACCTCAAAGCTCAATATAAGACGATCCGCAAAGAAGTGCAGCAGGCGATCGACGAAGTTCTGGAGTCGCAGCACTTCATCCTCGGCGATGTCGTCGAAAGATTCGAAAGCGATGCCGCCGCTTACCTCGGCGCGAAGCATGCCGTGGGAGTCGCGTCCGGCAGCGACGCGCTTTTACTCTCATTGATGGCGCTCGGCGTCGGCCCCGGCGACGCCGTGATCGTGCCGACATTCACCTTCGTCGCGACCGCGACCGCGGTCGCGCGCCTCGGCGCGACGCCGCTGTTCGCCGACATCGAGCCCGATAGCTTCCTCATCGGCCGCGAACAAATCGAAATGCTGCTGGCGGAAAAGAAAACCGCCGCGCGCGTGAAGGCGATCGTTCCGGTGCATCTCTTCGGCCGCATGTGCGCGATGAAAGAGATGAGCGCGCTCGGCAAAAAACATCGCGTAAAGATCGTCGAGGACGCCGCGCAATCGTTCGGCGCGCGCGACGGCGGCAAGTCCGCCGGCACGCTCGGCGACCTCGGCTGCTATTCGTTTTTTCCGACGAAGAATCTCGGCGGCGCCGGCGACGCCGGCCTCGTCGCAACGCCCGACGCCGCGCTTGCCGCTAAAATCAGATTGCTGCGCGCGCACGGCGAGGACACGAAGTACCGCCACGATGTGATCGGGGTCAACTCGCGCCTCGACGCGATTCAAGCCGCTGTTCTCGCGGTCAAGCTCCGCTACGTCGAGCTCTGGTGCGCTGCGCGGCGGGAGCGCGCCGAACGGTACGGAAAGCTGTTTCTTGATCGCAAGCTCCCCGGGAGCGGCTTGAACTCCATTCCCGACGCGCGCGAGCCCGCGCACGCCTTCAACTATTATGTCGTCCGCGCAGAGCGCCGCGACGCGCTGAAGCAACACCTCGCGGCCGCGGGCATCCAGGCCGAGATTTACTACCCCACCCCGCTCCATCTCCAGCCCTGCTTTTCTTATCTCGGATACCGCCGCGGCGATTTTCCCGTCGCCGAAAAAGCCGCCGCAGAGGTGCTCGCGCTGCCGCTTTATCCGGAGCTGACCGAAGTCCAGCAAACAGCCGTAGTCGATTCTATCGCCGCGTTCTACCGCCGCTAGCTGTTTACCGGTCTTTTCCCCTGTGATAGAAATGTGGATTACATTTGAACAGGAGCAGCCATGGCCAAGCCGCAGGAACAAGTAACCGCCGCGCTTGAAGGGGGCGGCAAGACCAGCTACGAAAAGTGGGTCGAGAGCGAAGGCATTCCGATCATTAAGACCTTCTTCGTCGAAGACATCCGCAAGGTGAAGCTCGAGCCATGGGACCGCACGGGCGGCACCGGCGCGTTCCTCATGATGGAAGGCGCCGGCCAGGTCAACAACTGCTACATCTCGGAGATTGCGCCGGGAAAAAGCCTCAAGCCGCAGCGCCATCTCTATGAGGAAACGATCTACGTCGTGAGCGGCCAGGGCGCCGCGACGGTCTGGAACGATCCCAAGAAGAAGCAGACATTCGAGTGGCAGACCGGCTCGATGTTCTCACCGCCGATCAACGCCAACTACCAGCTCTTCAACGGCAGCGGCAGCGAGCCGGCGCGCTATCTCGCGGTGACGACCGCGCCGACCATGATCAACCTGCTGCACAATCTCGATTTCATTTTCAACAACGATTTCGCGTTCACCGACCGCTTCGACGCACGCGACGAGTATTTCAGCGGTAAGGGCACGCATTACGCCGGCGAGTACGACGGCTTCAAATTCGCCGGCAACGTCTGGGAGACGAACTTCGTCCCCGACGTGCGAAGCTTTAAGCTCATGGAGTACAGCGTGCGCGGCGCGGGCGGGCGGAATATCAAATTCGAATTGTCTGAGAACACGACCGCGTGCCACATTTCGGAGTTTCCCGTCGGCACCTATAAGAAAGGCCACCGCCACGGCCCCGGCGCGCACGTGATCATCCTCGGCGGCGAGGGCTACTCGCTCATCTGGCCCGACGGCTCGCCGATCAAGCGCTATGATTGGCACGAGGGCAGCATGGTCGTGCCGCCCGACCGCTGGTGGCACCAGCATTTCAACTCCGGCGCGAAGCCGGCGCGCTATCTCGCGCTCCGCGCCTTCGGCAGCAAAAAGTTCCGGGGCGTATCGCCGAAGTACAAAGGCACCATCGACCGCCGCCAGGGCGGCGACCAGATCGAATACGATGACGAGGATCCGATCGTGCGCCAGATGTTCGAGGAGGCGCTGGCGAAGCACGGCCTGACGACCCAGATGGCCGATCATTACAAGAAATCGGCATGAAGCAGGCGATCGTCAAGGCGTTCGAAGAGAGCGTCTCGACCAAAAAGGCGTTCCTCAAGCAGAATCTCGACACGCTCATTGCGGCGATCGACGCGATCGCGCAGGCGTTCCTAAACGGCAACAAGCTCCTGATCTTCGGCAACGGCGGCAGCGCGGCCGACGCGCAGCATATCGCCGCCGAGTTCGTCAATCGCTTCCGCATGGACCGGCCGCCGCTGCCGGCGCTCGCGCTCACCACCGACACGTCGGCGATCACGAGCATCGCCAACGACTTCGACTACAAGGAAATCTTTTCCAAACAGATAAAGGCGCTCGGTAAAGAAGGCGATATCGCGCTCGCGATCTCGACCAGCGGCAACGCCGCCAACGTGCTCGCGGCCATCGATGTGTGCAAGAACCTGAAGATCGCCGTCATCGGACTCACGGGCGGCGACGGCGGCAAGATGGCGCGCAAATGCGACTTCCTGCTGTGCGCCACCGAGGGCAAAAATACCGCGCGCATCCAGGAAACCCACATCCTCGTCGGCCACGTCATCTGCGAGATGGTCGATGTCCGTCTCTTCGCGGCGTAACAATTTCACGAGTTCATCACCCCGACCCTCTCCCGGACGCGGGCGAGGCGTAGAAGTTGTCGGTAACCTAGTATCGATTCCCTCTCCCTATGGGAGAGGGCTCGAGTGAGGGGCGAGTCGCCCGCAGTCTCTTTTCCGTGCTACAATTCGTCCGAGTCAATCATGCGACTCGACGTCCTCATCTTCGGCGGCGGCGCGGCCGGCCTGTGGTGCCTGGAGCGCTTTCGCCGCGCTGGCTATCACGCGCTGCTGCTCGAATCGACGGCGCTCGGCGCCGGGCAGACGATCGCAGCGCAGGGCATCATCCACGGCGGCGGCAAATACGCGCTGCGCGGCGTGCGCGACTTCGCCGCCGTAAGCGCGACGAAAGCAATGCCGTCGCGCTGGCGCGCATGTCTTGCCGGAAATGAGGAGCCCGATCTCCGCGACGCGCGCGTCCTCTCGGAATCCTGTTATCTCTGGCTGCCGAAGGGATCGGCGCTCGCGCGCCTACAATCTTTGGGCTTCATGTCAGTCGTGGCTAAAGCCGGGCTTCTCTCCACCCGGCCCAAGCGGCTCCCGGCGTCGCGCTGGCCCGAGGCCCTGCGCGGCTCGGCGGTCGCGGTCTATGCGCTCGCCGAGCCGGTGATCTCGACCGGGTCGCTGCTGAAGGCACTGGCGGCGCGCCACGATAAATACATCCACCGCTACGATTTTGCCGCGCTCCGCTTCGAGGAGCGCAGCGCGCGCATCGGCGATATATCGCTCGATCCGCGGACGATCGTGCTGACCGCGGGCGAAGGCAACGCCGAGCTGCTAGTGCGCCTCGGCGTCGGCGGCGAGCCGATGCAGCGCCGGCCGCTCGGCATGGTGCTGCTGCGCGGCGATCTGCCGCCGCTCTTCGGCCACTGCATCGTCGGCGGCAAGACGCAGCTCACGATCACCGCGCCCGAAAAGCGCATCTGGCAGATCGGCGGCGAGATCGCGGAAAGATTGGCCGGCGAAACCGACGACAATGCGGCGAGGCAGTTTGCGCTCAAGGAGATTCACGCGCGCCTGCCGGCGCTCGATTTGCGCAATACGGAAATCGCGCTCTACCGCGCCGTCAGGGCCGAGGCGCGCACGGCCGATCAGCGCCGCCCGAGCGGCGTGCATGCAGGCGAGCTCGCGCCCGGCATAATCGCCGCGTGGCCGACCAAGCTCTCGATGGCGCCGGTGCTCGCGGACGAAGTGTTCGCGCTCGCGGAAAAGAATTTAAAGCAGCCCGCCGGCTATCCGCACCATCCGCTGCCGCCCTGGCCGCCGCCGCCGATCGCGCGCTATCCATGGGAGAATGCCGAATGGATCCCCGCGCGCTAGGACGCACCGGCTTGAGCGTCAGCCCGATCGGTCTCGGCACCGTCAAACTCGGCCGCAACACGGACGTGAAATATCCCACGGCGTTCGACCTGCCGTCGGACGCGCAAGTAAAAAGACTGCTCGACGCGGCGCTCGAGCTCGGAGTCAATCTGATCGACACCGCGCCCGCGTACGGATCGAGCGAAGCGCGCCTCGGCCCGTTCGTCGCCGCGCACCGCGAGCGCATCGTGCTCGCGAGTAAAGCCGGCGAGCGCTACGAGAGCGGCCGCTCGAGCTACGATTTTTCGGCCAAGGCGATCACCGCCTCGGTCGAGAACAGCTTGAGAAATTTACAGACCGACCGCGTCGATATTCTCGTGCTCCATTCGAACGGCGAAGACGAGAAAATCCTGACGCAAACCGACGCGCTCGCGGCCCTCGCGGCGCTGAAACGAAGCGGCAAAATTCGCGCCGCCGGTATTTCCGCCAAGACAGAGAAAGGCATCGCACTCGCGTGTCAGTCGCTCGACATCGTCATGGCGCCGTTCAGTGAAAAAGATCAGGCGCTCGCAGATGCGCTTTCGCAAGCGCATGCCGCCGGCGTCGGCGTTCTCGCGATCAAAGGCCTTTTCAGCGGCCATCTTCCGCCCTCCGCCGCAATCGAATTCGTCTTGAAGCAACGCTTCATCGATGCGCTGATCGTCGGAACGATCGACCCGGTGCATCTGAAGGACGCCGTCGCGGTCGCTGAGCGACTGTCATTTTAGATCGTGCTTCGTAGCTTCCTTTACGCTCCGCCGCTTTTCCGTTACATTGAAACGCTCCCATGGAGAATCGGCTGATCGCGCTGACGACGGACTTCGGCTACGAGGATCCTTTCGTCGGCATCATGAAGGGCGTCATCCTGGGCATCAACCCCGAGGCGCGTATCGTCGACGTGACGCACGGGATCGCGCCGCAGGAGGTCCGCGGCGGCGCGCTGGCGCTGAATTACGCCGCGCAGTATTTTCCGCCGGGAACGATTCACGTCGCCGTCGTCGATCCGGGCGTCGGCACCGACCGGCGGCCGATCCTGATCGATTGCGAAGACGCTTTTTTCATTGGCCCCGACAACGGCGTGCTCAGCCTCGCGGCCGAGCGTAAAAAAACCCGGCGCGTCGTCGAGCTCGCGAACGAGCGCTACCGGCTCCATCCCGTGAGCGCCACGTTTCACGGCCGCGACGTCTTCGCGCCGGCGGCCGCGCATTTGTCGCTGGGCACGCCGGCCGAGGCATTCGGACCCGCCCTGAACGACTATATGCGGCTGACGTGGCCGGCGGCCGTCAAAACCGACGGCGAGGTCCGCGGCGAGATTATTTACATCGACCACTTCGGCAATCTCGTCACCAACCTCACCGCGCGCGACCTCGAGCCGCTCGGCGGCGACCGGGTCGAGATCGCGCTGGTCGACGTCGAGATTCGCGGGCTCGCAGCGAGCTACGCGGACGCGGAGACCGGCGGGTACGGCGCGCTGATCAACAGTTGGGGGCTGCTCGAGATCTCCTGCTTCAACGCGCGCGCCGATCAGCGCTCCGGCGCCGGCATCGGGGATGCCGTCCACGTGCGGAGCGCGAATCGATGAACGGTGAGAGCGCCCGCCCGCGACGAATCTGGCTCCATGTCGTGCTTTTTCTCGTGACGTTCGTCACGACGACGATCGCCGGCGCGTGGCAGACCGGCGTCGACGTGTTCTCGCTCTCCCTCGACCCGCGCGAGCTCGCGGCTGGCCTGCCGTTCTCCTGCACCCTGATGACGATATTGCTCGCGCACGAGATGGGCCATTACCTGATGTCGCGGCGCTACAAAGTCGAGGCGACGCTGCCGTTTTTCATCCCGGGCCCGTCCATTATCGGAACGTTCGGCGCCGTCATCAAGATGCAGTCGCGCATGCCCGACCGGAAATCTCTCTTCGATATCGGCGCCGCCGGGCCGATCGCCGGGCTCGTGCTATCGATCGCCGCCGTCTTGCTCGGCCTGCGGCTGGAAGCTCCTCCGCAAACGGGTCCCGACATCGCGCTCGGGACGTCGGTGCTATTCTCGTTCCTTGTCCGGCTGGCCCTCGGCGGACTGCCGCAGGAGAGCTTCGAGCTGCACCCCGTCGCGGCCGCGGGCTGGGTCGGACTGTTCGTGACCGCGCTCAACCTGCTACCCGCGGGCCAACTCGACGGCGGGCACGTATCCTACGCGCTTTTCGGCCGCCGCCACGTGCGCGTGTCGCAGCTGACGGTGATTCTGCTCCTGGTCTTCGGCTTCCTCGGCGGATGGCCCGGCTGGATATTCTGGGCATTCCTGATATTACTGCTGATCGGCGTGCGGCACCCGCCGCCGGTCGATTCGGAAACGCCCCTCGATCCGAAGCGGAAGCTCCTCGGCTGGCTCATGCTCGCCACATTCGTCGTGACATTCACGCCGAACCCGTTTCCCATCCAGGATGCGATAATTCACGAGGAGCGTCCACAGCAACCGGAAGGCCGGGAAGGATTGCAGCGAACCAAGCGAAAAGAGGACCGCGATGAGCGAGCGACTAAGCTGGCATCAATACTTTCTGACGATCACGCGCGACGTGGCCGAGCGCTCCACCTGTAACCGCGCCAAGGTCGGCGCGGTGATCGTGCGCGACAAGAATATTCTCGCGACCGGCTACAACGGCGCGCCGGCCGGAATGCCCCACTGCACGGAGGCCGGCTGCCTCGTCTATCAGTCGAAGACGCCCAACGGCGACGTCGAGGAGAATTGTTTCCGCACGATCCACGCCGAGATCAACGCGATCGCGCAGGCGGCGAAGAACGGCTCGTCGATCCGCGACGGCGCGATCTATATCACGCACACGCCCTGCATTCATTGTTTGAAGGTGCTGGTCAACACCGGCATCAAGAACGTCTACTACGAGAGCCCGTACAAGCTGCACACGCTGGAGGAGATACTGCGCCACACGCAGGTCCATCTCGAGCGCGTCGAGCTGCCGCCGAAATAAAAAGGGACGGAGCGCAAGCCCCGTCCCTTTTGCTTTTCTCGTAACCCCGCAGTTTAGATCTTGCCCTGCAGGAAGAACGCGATCACGAACGCGTAAAGCGCCAGCGCTTCGATGAACGCCAAGCCCAGGATCATGGGCAGCTGGATGCGGTCGGCCGCATTCGGGTTCCGGCCGATGCTCTCCATCGCAGCCGCCGCCATGCGTCCCTGGCCGAGTGCGGCGCCGAAGCCGCCGATCGCGATCGCCAGGCCCGCAGCGATCGCGAGCGCCGCGCGGGAGTAATCCCCGCCCGCGGGCGCGGCCTCAGCCGCCGCCATCGCGACGCCGGAAATCAAGACTCCCAGCACCGCCACGGTTACGAACGATAGTAACTTGCGCATTGTCCTCCTCCTTTCCAGCGCGCCTCGATGCCCTTACGCCCCTCTGTCCTCATCCTCGCCGCCGGGCGGGCCGCTTAGTGCTCATGGCTGATCGCCATGGCGACATAGATAACCGTCAAAATCGTGAAGACCGCCGCCTGGATAAGCGACACGAGCGATCCCAGAATGTAAAATGCCACCGGGATCACGAGCTTCGTCAAATTGCTGAAGATCTCCAGCACCAGGTGGTCGCCGAACATGTTGCCGAAAAGACGAATCGAGAGCGAGATCGGTCGAAAGATGTGCGAGAAAAACTCGATCAGGATGAACAGCGGCGCGAGCAGGATCATCGGCCCCATGAACTGCTTGAAGTAGTGCGCGCCGTTCGCGCGCACGCCGTAATAGTTATACGCGATGAAGACGACAAGCCCCATCCCCAAATTGACAAAGAAGCTGCTCGTAGGCGGCGTGACGCCGGGAATCAGGCCGAAGAAATTGCCGATGAGGATGAAAAGGAACAGCGTGCCGAACAGCGGCACGTACCGGCGTCCTTTCTTGCCGATGATGCTGTCGGAGAGGCCGACGACGATCTCGACGAGCATTTCCATGACGTTTCGTACCGTCGTGCCTTCGTCCGGGATCGCCGCGTCTTTGGATGTCCGGAGCGCTGCCCGGAAGGCGAGCGCTAGACCGATCACCACGAGCGCCACAACGATTGCCGTGAAGTTCGGCTCGGGTACGAGGTTGATCGGGTACGGCAGCAGCGAATACCAGGTAAACGGGTGTTCCATGTTTTTCCTACCGTGAGAGCGTCCACACGCGCTCGACGAGAATCGCCGCCAGCAGCGACGAGAAGCCGAGCGTGAACGAGAGCGGGTCGAGGCGCACGCGCGTGAACAGAAGCGTGATCGCGCCGAGGAAAAGCGCCATTTTCAAGACCAAGAGGGCGACACCGCTGCGCACGCGGCCTCTGCCGGCAAACGGCGTCAGCACCCAGCGGATGCCCGAGCTTAAAAGCAGAAAGTTGATGCCCATGAAGAGCCCGCCGGCCATCAGCGAGATGGGCTCGACCGCTTTCGCCGGCGCGAGCGCGAGCCAAAGACCGGCCACGAGCGCGGCGTGCGTCGCCTCGATGCGGATGACCGCCGGCCCCAGCGCTTCAGCTCTCATCGTTTTTATCCGTTTTCTTGTCTGCCGAAAAATATTTCAGATACTGCGTCAATCGAAACACGGCGCCGAAGAACCCTAAGACCGACGCGACGACCGTTATCCACGGCGACGTTCCCAACCACCGATCAAGCAGGTAGCCGACGATCAGCGACCCGGCGATAGTGGTGGGAATTTCCATGCCCACCGCGAGATACTTGGCGAATTTGGCGAACGGGAGATCGATTTTCCCGGGGTCTTTATCCGGCTGGTTCGCCGCCACTCCGCAGGTGATTTATCACGCGCTCCGCGCGACTTCAACCGTGGTTCGAGAGTCGGTTGATTCTCGCCTTTCGGGTTTGCTGAGTTTCATTGGGTTATTGGGTTTTTAACTCAATAAACTCAAGCAACCCAATAAACCCCGGCGTCAACGCTCTGCGGCCGCCCAATCGTCGAAGGCTGCGACCGCCCGATCAATTTCTTCTTCGCTGTGCGCGAGCGACACGAACGCCGCCTCGAACTGCGATGGCGGCCAGTAAAAGCCGCGCGCCAGCATACCGTGGAAAAAACGGGCGAAGCGCTCGCGGTCGGCGCCGCGCGCTTCTTCCGCATCGCGCACACGCTCGAGACCGAAGAAAAGCGTCAGCATCGATCCCTGCCGCGCGACGATGCCCGCGACGCGCCGGGACTTGAGAGCAGCTTCGAGCCCGCGCTGAAAGCGGGCGCTCAACGCTTCGAGTTTTTCGTAGACACCCGGGCGCCCCAGGGCATGGAGCATCGCGAGACCGGCGGCGACCGCGAGCGGGTTCCCGGAGAGCGTGCCCGCCTGATACACCGGGCCTTCCGGCGCGAGCATGTCCATGATATCGGCGCGGCCGCCGAAAGCGCCGAGCGGCAGGCCGCCGCCGAGAATCTTGCCGAGGCAGGTGAGGTCGGGTCGGATGTTAAACAGCTCCTGGGCGCCGCCGCGCGCGACGCGAAAGCCCGTGATGACCTCGTCGAAGATGAGCAGCGCGCCGTTCTTCTCAGTGATATTGCGAAGAAAATCGAGAAACCCGGGCGCCGGCGCGATCACGCCCATGTTGCCGCAGACCGGCTCGACAATGACCGCAGCGATGGAGTCGCCGCCGGCCGCGAAAAGCGCCTCGACCGCGGCTCTGTCGTTGAACGGCGCGACGGCGGTCTCGGCGGCGAAGGCCGGCGGCACGCCGGCGCTGTCGGGAAGCGCCAGGCTCGCCACGCCTGAGCCCGCGCGCGCGAGCAGCGCGTCGACGTGGCCGTGATAGCAGCCGTCGAACTTGACGATGCGGCTCCGGCGCGTGTACGCGCGCGCGACGCGGATCGCGCTCATCGTCGCCTCGGTTCCGGAGCTCACCAGGCGGAGCTTCTCGACCGACGGAAAACGCTCTACCACGGCCTCGGCGAGCTCGACTTCGAGCGGCGTCGGCGCGCCGAAGCTCGTGCCGTCCTTCGCCGCCGCTTCGATGGCGGCGACGATCTCGGGATGCGCGTGACCAAGAATCAACGGCCCCCACGAGCCGACGAAATCGATGTAGGATTCGCCGTCCACGTCGACGATGCGCGCGCCGCCGCCGCTCGCGACGAATCGCGGCGCGCCGCCGACGGCCTTCCATGCGCGCACGGGGCTGTTGACGCCGCCGGGAATTCTTTTTACCGCGCGCTCAAACCATTCGCGCGAACGATCGGACATGTTTTTGGCGTAACATCGCCGTTGTTTTCATGTCAAGCCGGCGCTCGCGCGCGCTCAATTTTTTTTATGCAATTTTTTTCTTGCAATGGTTGTGGAAAAGGACTATGAATTTTTCCCGCGACAAAATTATCCACAGATCTTTTTGTCGTGCGATCGCCTGCAGACCAAAAAAGAAAAACCAAGGAAGCGATGTTCGATCCGGACTTCGACCAGAATCGGTGCTTTTCGCATGTGCCGGATAAACGCCGCTTCTCAATCGCCCTCCGACTGTTCATTGCGCTGTTAAAGATCGCCGGTAAGTCGATGCCGGGTTTCGTCATTTTTCAGTTATCCACAGATGTGGATAATTTTGTTCGTAACTCAATGGCTAATTTCACTTATTTCCCGGTAGGTTAGAACCGATTCCGCCCGAGGTCGGCCATGAGCCAGATGTGGCAAGAAGCGCTGGGGCAGTTGCGCGAGCAGCTCGGCCAGCAGAATTTTGAGACCTGGATCAAGCCGATCCGGGCGCGCGAATCCTCCGACGCCGAGATTCTTCTCGAAGTCCCGAACAAATTCTTCCGCGACTGGCTCGCGGAGCATTTCCTCCGCTCGATTCACGACACGCTGGCGCTCGCGGCGCAGCACGAAGTCAAAATCTCGCTGGCGGTCAACCAGAATTTGCAGACGTCGCTGGAGCCGGCGCCCGTGGAAAAGCGCGTCGCGGAGCGCGAAGCGCCGAAAGCCCAGCCGCGGGCGAATAATCTCATCCCCAAGTATACGTTCGAGAACTTCGTGGTCGGCGCGAGCAATCAGTTCGCCCACGCCGCGTCGCTGGCGGTCGCGAACCAGCCCGGCGAGCATTACAATCCGCTGTTTATCTACGGCGGAGTCGGCCTCGGCAAGACGCACCTCATCAACGCGATCGGCCATCGGATCGTGGAAAGGCGGCCGGCGAACAAGATTCTCTATCTCAGCTCGGAGTCGTTCATGAACGAGCTGATCGCGTCGCTGAGGCGCGACAAGATGGACGAGTTCAAGACGCGCTTTCGCAACATCGACGCGCTGATTCTCGACGACGTGCAGTTCATTGCCGGCAAAGAGCGGACCCAGGAGGAGTTCTTCCACACGTTCAACTCGCTCTACGAGTCGCACAAGCAGATCATCATCACATCGGATAAGTTTCCGAAGGAAATCCCCGAGCTGGAAGACCGCCTGCGGAACCGCTTCGAGTGGGGGCTGATCGCCGACATCCAGCCGCCGGACATGGAGACGCGGGTCGCGATCCTCCAGAAAAAAGCCGAGGTCGAGGGCGTCATGCTGCCGCACGACGTGGCGATCTTTCTCGCCTCGCACATCGATTCCAATGTCCGCGAGCTCGAAGGGTCGCTGACGCGCCTCGGCGCCTTCGCCTCGCTGACCAAGGCGACGATCTCGATCGACCTCGCCAAGGAGGTCCTGCACAACACGCTCCGCGGCAACTCGCGCGAAGTCACGGTCGAGAGCATCCAGAAAACGATCTGCGATTACTACAATCTCAAGATCAACGACCTCAAGGCGAAGCGCCGCACCAAGAACATCGCGCTGCCGCGGCAGGTCGCGATGTATCTCGCGCGCAAGCACACCTCGACTTCCTTCCCGACCATCGGATCGAAATTCGGCGGCCGCGACCATTCGACCGTTATTCACGCCGCCAAGACGATCGAGAAGAAGATCAAGGAAGACCCTCAGATGCAAACCACGATCGAGAAACTGGAGAAGAATCTCAACATCAAACGGTCGTGAAAGAGCTGTGGAAAAAAGACGTGATTTCTGAGCATAACCTCCCCCCAAAACGCGACGGCGGCCGATCTGTTGACGCATGTGGAAAAGCGGCGCGATTGATGCACAGCAAAAAAGCGCCTTTCCATCTGGACATAGGCCGGTTGTGCGCGTTATACACAGGCCCTACTATTACTCCTCTGTTTATCTTATATAAGGGGAGCAATAAGAGTCGGGAGGTATAAATGGAATTTAGGGCCAAGAAGGCGGACCTCCTCGCGACCCTCTACTGGACGCAAGGCATCGTTGAGCGACGCAACACGATGCCGATTCTCGCCAACGTCCTGATCGAATCGCGCAAGGCCGGCATCCACCTGACAGCCACCGACCTCGAAGTCGGCATTCGCGGCAAGCTCGAGGGCGAAGTCGTCCGCGAAGGCGTCGTCACCGTCGGGGCAAAAAAACTTTACGAGATCGTGCGCGAGGCGCCCGAAGAAACCCTGCAGTTGAAGCGGCTGGAAAACGAATGGGTCGAGATTAAGAGCGGCAAATCGGTCTTCAAGATCGTCGGTCTCGACGCCCGCGAGTTTCCTCAATTTCCAAAGTTTGACGGCGAGAAGATGTCGAGCGTGCCGGCGAAAACGCTGCGCGAGATGATCGAGCGCACGATTTTTTCGGTCTCGAGCGATGAGACGCGCTACAACCTGAACGGCGTTTTCATCGAAGAGGCGAAAGACGGCAAGCTGCGCATGGTCGCGACCGACGGCCACCGCCTTGCGCTGATCGACCGTGGCATCGGCGCGCTCGGCCTCGCCAAGGGCGTGATCCTGCCGCGCAAGGGGTTGACCGAGCTGCGCCGGCTGCTCGAAGGCGCCGACGACGGCCTCGTCTCGGTCGGCTTCAAGGAGAACATGGGGCTCGTCGTCAAGGACGAGGTCGAGCTCTTCATGCGCCTGATCGAGGGCGATTTCCCGGATTATACGAAGGTCATCCCGAAGGACAATCCGCAGCTCGCGCGCCTGACCGCGGCGGATTTTCTCCACGCGCTCCGGCGCGTCTCATTGCTCTCGAGCGAGCGTTACAAAGGCATTAAGATGGACCTCAAGTCGGGGAAGGTCGCGATCACCGCGAGCAACCCGGAGCTCGGGGAAGCCGTCGAGGAAATCGAAATCGAATACAACGGCAAGCCGCTCACCGTCGGCTTCAACGCGCGCTATCTCATCGACGTGCTCACTGTCCTCGGCGAGGGCGGCGAGGTCAATGTCGCGCTTAAGGACGACGTAAGCCCGAGCATCCTCAAGAAAAGCGACGACGAAGGATATCTCTACGTCATCATGCCGATGCGGCTCTAGTCGCGCGTGCCGATGACGACGCCGGCGATGATGATCGCGCCGCCGACGATCTGATACAATCTCAGGCTCTCGCCCAAAAAAATTCCCGCCAGAATGACCGCGAAAAGCGGCAGTGTATTATACGCGAGGCTCGCCCGGCTCGGCCCGAAGGTGCGGATCGAACGGTTCCACAGCGTAAACGATAGGAACGACGGGAAAACTCCCAGGTACAATATCGCCGCGATCACTTCGGCGCGCATGAGATCGGCCGGCACGATACTCAGCTCGACGGCCGACGCAGGCAGTAAAAACAGCGCGCCGATGATCGTCGTGACCGCCGTCAGCGCCGGCGGCGACATGTGGCGCATCATCGGCTTCGCCATCACCATGTAGAACCCCCAGAGCGAGGTGGCGAAGAAGACGATCACGTCGCCCAGGTTGAGATTGAGCGCGAGCAGGGCGGCGAGCGAGCCGCGGCCGACGATCCAGCCGATGCCGATGAACGATAGCGCGATGCCGAGCACGCGCCTGCGCGTGATCTCCTCGCGGATCAAAAAATGCGCGATCAGCGTCGTCGTGACCGGCGTGGTCGCGTTCACGAGCGTCGCGTTGATCGCGCCCGTGTAGCGGAGCCCGATGTAGAGCACGGCGTTGAAGGCGAAGACGCCGGTGATGCTCATGAGCACGAGCGGCAGCCAGGTCGAGCGCGGCGGCGGCCGCTCGCGCCGGTAGAGCAGCCACGGCAGCAGGATCAGCGCCGAGACGGTAAAGCGCCCGGTGTTGAGCGTCCACGGGGGGACCTTGCCGACCAGAGCCTTGCCGACGATGAAGTTGCTGCTCCAGAAAATCGGCGGCAGGAATAAGATCGCGTAGGCAGAGAGCGGCGGCTTAGCCGGCGGATGGTTATTCGAGTCGGGCATGGAATGCTCGTGCGCCGCGCGGGAAGGAAAAAACTTGCGCGCGGCTTTAAGCGGCTAGAAGCTCTCCGCCGCGGGCCGGATGTCGAGCTCGTGTGTCCAGGCGTTTTTCGGCTGCTTCAGCGCTGCGATCACCGCGTCGGCGATCGCGCGCGGCGGGATCATCGTCGAAACGTCGCGCTTGGGGTCGCGCGCGCGGCTGCGCGGGTTGTCGATCTGGCCGTCGACGATCACGTGCACCACGTGGATTCCCTGCGGGTGGAACTCGCGCGCGAGCGACTGCCCCAGCATGCGGAGCCCCGATTTCGCGATCGCGAAGCCGGCGAATCCCGCGCGGCCGCGGAGCGACGCTGTTGCGCCCGTAAGCGAGATGAAGCCGCGCCCGGCCTGCAGCATGCCGGGGATCACCGCCTGCGCCAGATGGACCGCGCCCATCACGCTGACCTCGAAGGCGGCGCGGATCGATTGCGGGTCGAGCTCCAAAAATTTCCCGCGGCCGAAGCCGCTCGCGTTGTAGGCGAGCGCAGTCACGGCGCCCAGTTCGCTGCGGAGCTGCTCCACCGCCACGCGCAGCGCGTCGCGGTCGGTCACGTCGACCTCCAGCGATGCAGCCTTGCCGCCTGCGGAGCGGATCTCCCACGCGACCTCACGGCCCGTGTCGGGCTTCCGCGCGAGCAGGCCTACGGCGAAGCCTTCGCGCGCGAAGGCGCGCGCGAGCGCGGCGCCGAGCCCGGGACCGACGCCGGCGACGATGGCGGTTTCCATGATTTTCACACAGTAACGAAAAACACTCGAGGCGTAAAGGCGGATGGAGATAGAGAGGGCACGGCACGCCGTGCCCCTACGTCGAAGAGGTAAAAACGTTCGTTGTATTCGCCTGACTGCCTTTGCCCTTGAGGCGGGGAGAGGAAGAATTCACGAAGGATGGATTTCGGATTTCTGTAGGGGCACGGCGTGCCGTGCCCTTCTTCGATCTACAATTTCAATTCCACGAACAATTCCTCGACCGGCACCTTGCGGTCGATGAAGCCCTGCTCGACAGAATACTGCATGAGCGTTTCTAAATTCTTCCGGTTTTCCGGCCCGAGGCCGTAGACCCACGGGTCCTTGCCGAGAATGTCCTCCTGCTCCTCCAGCGCGTGGCGGAACCACGCGAGCGGCACGCGCCGCGGGTTCTCCATCTTCTGGTAGGCGATGCGCTTCGCGCGCTCGAAGGCTTTGTAGAGGCTCACCGGCAGCCACGGATAGCGCTCGACCACCTCGGCGCGGATCGCGGTCGTGTGCATGATGGGGAAAATCCCGGTGCGCTTGAAGTATTCGATCTCGCGCTCCTTGTAATCGGGGAAGAGCCGCCCCACGCGCGGGTCGCGGGCGAGGATCGGCCGGATCAGCTCGGGATGGAGCAGCGCGTCGATCTCGCCCTCGGCGAGCATGTCCTCGATGTCCGCGCCGTCGGGAATTTTCGTCAGTGAGAGGTCCTTGGGCAGATCGACCTCGACCTCCTCGTCGTCCTGCTTGAACCATTGAATCTTTTTGTGCGGCACGCCGAATTCGTGCTCGAGGATGCCGCGCATCCAGAGGTTCGCCGTCGCCGAGAAGTTTCTCAAGCCGACTTTGCGGCCGATCAGGTCCGCCGGCTTCTGGATGCCCTTCTTCACGTTCGTGAAGATGAAGCTGTGGCGGAAGCGGCGGTGGAGAAACACCGGTATCGCGACGAACGGCTGCCCGCGCACCTTCGCCGCGATGTAGTTCGACATCGAGAGCTCCGCCACGTCGAACTCGCGGTTCCGGATCATGCGCCAGTGGCGGATGCTCGACTCCATATCGGTCAAGACCGTGAGCTCGACGCCCTCCGGCTCGACGCTGCCGTCGATCAGCGCGCGCACGCTCTCGTAGTCGCCGCACGCGAGCGTCAGGTGGACTTTTTTAGCCATGGAATGGGTCTAGCACGGAGGAAAAAAGATTGCCAAAGCGCTTCGAAAGGCGATTCGACCGCTTTAAGCCGCCACCGCGCCCCCGCATATTTTCCTTGCCCTCCGCGCCGGCTGAGACTATTTTGGCCGCTTCGGGTCGCGCCCGCACCCGTCGATCCCCAAAGGAGAACCACCATGTCGGCAAAAGACGCCACGCTCGAGCTCATCATCCGCTACGGCTTCCAGGTCCTCGGCGCGGTCATCATCCTCGTCGCCGGCGTGCTCGCGGCGAGCTGGATCGGCAAGGCCGCCGACCGCTCGCTCGCGCCGCACGTCAAAGACCCGCCCACGCGCCGCCTCATGGTGCGCGTCATCCGCGCGCTCGTCGTCCTGCTCGCGCTCCTCATCGCGCTCGACAAGTTCGGCTTTCAGATCGCCCCGCTGGTCGCCGCCGTCGGCGTCGCCGGCCTCGGCGTCGGCATCGCGCTCCAGGGCGTCCTCGGCAACGTCATCGCCGGCCTCTCGATCATCTTCACCAAGCCATTCCGCGTCGGCGAATACATCGAGATCGTCGGCGTCCACGGCGAGGTCGTCAACATCGAGCTCTTCTCCACCTTCCTCGTCCAGCTC
The DNA here is from genome assembly GCA_021324155.1 of Pseudomonadota bacterium. Taxonomy (GTDB): domain Bacteria; phylum Desulfobacterota; class Binatia; order UBA9968; family UBA9968; genus JAJPJQ01. Next base: position 157,227 of record JAJPJQ010000010.1, on the reverse strand, counting down.
GACGGCTCGCGCGTCGTCATCCCCAACCGCAAGATCGTCGGCGAGATCCTGCACAACTTCGGCGCCGTGCGCCAGCTCACCCTCACCGTCGGCGTCGCCTACGGCGCCAACCTCAACGAAGTCATCGCCGCCGCGCGCGAAGCCGTGCTCCAGAACCCGCGCGTCCTAAAGCAGCCCGCCCCCGTCATCGGCGTCAGCGAGCTCGCCGCCTCCACCGTCACGCTTACCATCCAGCCCTGGGTCGCCGTCCCCGACGTCGTCCCCGCCAAGGGCGAATTGTACCAGGCCCTCGTCGAGCGCTTCCGCGCCGGCAACATCGACATCCCTTACCCGATCCACGAAGTCCGCCTGCGGCAAAACGGCGGGCAGTGAATCGTGCAGCGGCCAGGGTGTGCCGCATTCGGCATGACCGCGAGCCGGCGGTTGCAGTCTCGATGAACGACCGAGCCTTGAGGAAAGCGCAGGTCACAATCAAGCTCAGATTTTCGCTACGGCCGCGCCGCTGCTGGACAAGGTGCACGAGGAGCAGGCGGGGAAGTGCGAAGAAAGATTGTCAAGAATAGAAAGCCTGACCCCGATCCCCTCCAGCCAGCCCGCTCGCCTTTAATAACTGCCGTTCTCATGGCGTCACCCCTCGACATTCCGCCGATATCCTTCGACACGGCGAGGATAGGATTTTTCTTGATCCGTCTCCGATTCCGGAGCATCATTTCTCCTGGATGAAAACCGCCGCCTTGATACTCGCAGGGTTGTCCCTCGCGGTTCTGGTGCTGTCCGCAGCGTTGAACCTTTCCTCAGCCGCGGAGCCGCAGCCCGGGAGCGACGAGGCGTGGAGGCAGAAGATGCTCGGTTCGTGGTCGGAGGGTGAAACGCCCTACGGCATCTCGACGTTTCTGCCGGGCGGGGTCTATCGTCTGGCGATCTACTTGTCGCCGGAGAAGCGCGAGGTCTTGATGACGGCGGAAGGCAAGTGGTGGATCGAGGGGGGCCGGTTGTACAACAAGGCCGACAAGATCGACATGCTCGTGCCGCTGCGGGTTGTCCCGATCGATGTGGACAAAACCGTCGTCGACATCATCGTGGATATCACGGACGACACGATGCGCCTCATCGACGAAAGCGGCAAGGAGTACGAGAACAAGCGGGTGCCCGGCGAAGGGAAGCAACTGTAGGCAGCAAATTTTCGCGTCCCTTCGACAAGCTCAGGACAGGCACGCGAGCATGCGCCGCGGCCGGCCGAGCCGGCGCCGGATGAAAACAAGCTCGCCGAGCTGCGCGCGTGCTTCGCCGATCTGGAGAACCGCCACCAGCGCGCCTTTCTCGCCGGCTTCGTCGCCGGCATGGGCATCAAGCGCGCGGCCGCGCTCTCGGGCGTGTCGCGGACCGCGCATTACGACTGGATGAAAGCGGACCGCCGCTACCGCGAGTGCTTCGAGCGCGCGCGGGAGATGATCGCCGACCGGGCCGAGGCGGAGGTGTGGCGGCGCGCGTTTCGCGGCGTCGACATGCCGCTTCACTGGCGCGGCGAGATCACCGGCTGGTACAAAGCCTATTCGGACGCGCTGGCGGTGTTCGCGGTGCGCGCGCTCAAGCCCGAGGTCTACCGGCGCACCGATCCGGACTTCGAGATCGGCGGGCCGACGTCGATCGAGATCACGATCAAAAAAGAGGGCGAGGAGGAGGCAAGGTCGCTGACGGCCGTTTCGATGGCGACCCACGATCCTTCTGTATCTTCCGCCTACGCCTCTTCCGCACCGCCGCCCGGCGGAGTATCATGATCGTGTGAAGGCGTCGATTCTGGCCGCGTTCCTCCTGCTTGGGGCTTTACCCGCCGCCGCGCAGACGAACGATCCCCTCGCTCTGACACCGGGGGGGCAGAATCAGATCTTTCGGCAACTGCAGATCGAGGGGCTCCTCCGCCAGCGGCAGGCGAACGATGTCCTGCAGCAGCAGGCGGCCGCCGAGCTGCAGCAGCAGATCGACAGCCTCAACGATTCCGGCAACGTGAATCGGGCCGATATAAGCCGCCTGCAGCGCGAGCTCGAACGGCTCCAGGACGAGCAGCAGCTTCAGGCCCTGCGGGCCGTGCAGCGCATTGTGCAAATCGACCGGCAGGGCGACACGGCGCGGCGCCGGCGCTGGGCCGCCCAGTTCGCGCGCGAGCAGCAGCTCGAGCGGCTCGACCGGGATCAAAGGCTCGCCGGCATCAAGGAAGAGCTCGCGCGGTTTAGCGGGCGGTAAAAGCAAGATCGCTGCAAAGCCCAGCCATCGAACCCGTCTCCCGAGATGGGAGAGGGAAAATAAAAAAGTATCGTCTTCTCGTCCCCGCCCGCCTTAAGGAGCGGGAATTACGCGGCGCGCTGCGTTACGGCCGCCGGCTCGTCCGCCGCAAGATGCTGCCACGCGAGCAGGAACGACGGCAGGATGCCGGCGACGGCGATCGTCGGCCAGACGACCATCGCGAGCCCCAGTTCGCCCATGCGGTCGATCGCCGGTATCGCGACCAGCACGCGCACGACGATGAAGACCATCGCGAAGGGATAGCTCCGGAGCATCCATTCGCGATGCTGCTGGACGCGGCCGGTGCGGATGCAGTAAAGCGCCGTCGCCGTCGTCACGATCCAGCCGATCGATTGCAGCGTCGCCGCCGGGATGAGGATCGACGGCCCGAGGATCACCGCGATCGGAATTGCCGCCGGCGCCGCCACCGCCGTGCACGCGACGTAAATCCGCCCCATGATGCGGTGGACTTGGATGTAGCGGCGCCTGAGCCGGCTCGAGAACTGAAACGGCGCAAGCAAGAGCGCAACGGCGCCGGCGATGCCGTGCACCAGCATCCACCACGGCACGGCGTTGTAGCGCTGGCGCAGCGGCGAGTTCGCGTCGAGCAGCGCCAGGTCGCGGTTGAAGACAACAAAAACGATCATCGCGGCGAAGAGCAAAAGCCACGCGTGCTTGGCACGGAACGGTTTGGTACTATCCACTACATTTCCCCTCTTGAATTAAATTGACCACGAGCCGGCAAAACGGAGTCCGGTGCGGAGGTTTGTCGCGGTGAAAAAATTTCTACCAAAGCGCGCCGGAAAAGCCAAGGAGAAGGGGGACGTGAGGTCAACGGCGAATTGCGAGCGGCGCAGGGGACGTTCGCGAACCATCCGTATGTCATATCATATTCCCGTTTTCGCGGAGCCCTTCGACAAGCTCGGGGCGAATCGTGATGCTCCTTCAGGTCGAGTAATAAATTCCGTTCGTGCTGAGCCTGTCGAAGCACGCTTCGATTCATTTTGGTCTCTATGGCCGTCACTTGTAAAACTGGTCGGCGAACTTCGCCTTCTCCAATTTCTCCAAAATGCTCGTATCGGTGAACTGCTCGGGCTTCGCCGACTTCGCCTTCTCGTTGTTGAGCCTGACGAAGTCGAGCAGCGTCTGGATGCCGTCGTGCGAGACGCGCGGGTACTTCTGGTACATGTCGACGACGTAGCGCTGGTAGGTCTCGTCGAGCAGGTCGTCGGGGATGTTCTTGAGATATTTATTGAGAATTTCCTTCGTCGCCTTCGGCTGCTGCTTCTGGAACGCGACGGCTTCTATGATGGCCTTCATGAAGCTCTCGGCGGCGCCGGGATCTTTTTGCAGCATGCGCCGCGTGGTCGCGACCGAGGTCTGCACGTACGGGACTTTCTGGCCGATGAGGTCGACCAGTTCCTTCAACCCCTTCTGTTTCGCCATCAGCGTGAGCGGCGGCACGACCATGCCCGCCTCGGCGTTTTTCGTGAGCAGCGCCTGGAGAATCTCCGACGGTCCCTTGGTCGAGAGCGGCAGCGTGTCGCGGTCGGGATTAAGGCCGGCCTTCTGCACGATGATGCGGCGCGCGAAGTCGGTCGCGGTGCCGAGCGTCGTGACCGCGATGCGCTTGCCCTTCAATTCTTTCACGCTCTGGATCTCCGGCTGGCTGTACATCGACATGAGAAAATAGGGCACGAGCGAGCCGATCATGACCGCGTCGCCGCCCTGGAGGTCGGCCTCGACCACCGCGCCGCCGCCGGCGTTGGTGAAGTCGACCTGCCCGGCCATCATCGACGCGATCGTCTGGTTGCTGCCGGTGATGAACTTGAGGTCGGCGTCGAGGCCGTATTTGCGGAAAAAGCCTTTTTCTTCGGCGACCCAGAAAGCGACCGAGTCGCCCGAGACGATCGTGTAGACGACCGTGACTTTCTTGAGCTGCTGCGCGGCGGCTTGGCGCGGCGCGGCGAGCGCGACCAACAAAAACGCGGCGACCAGCAATCTCAATCGAATGCGCGCGTGCGGCATGGCGGCCTCCTTCCATGGGTGGCGCTGAAGCCGATCTACAGTCGCGGCGCGCGTCTTGTCAAGACACGCGCCGCGACGCGACTCGCGCGCGCAAAAGCCTGCGGCGCCCGCGCGCCGAAGACGGCGGGGCAGATTACGGCGTTAGAAAATCGGCCGGCCGTCGTATCCCTGTCCGCCGCGCACGCACCAGGTGCGCAACGAAGCGAGCTTGCCGCCGAAGCCGGCGTTGTTGACGACGCCGAAGCCGAAGCCGACGACCCACGCGTTGTCCGGCACATTGCCGACGACAGTCGTCGTCGACCAGAAGACGGCGTTTGGATCGGGGATGGTGAACGGATGGGCGGTCGGCAAGGTCGGCTGCGAATTGGAAGTGTCGACGAGGCTCGCGAGCTCCTCGACCGTCGGGACGCGCCAGCCTTTACGCCCGCCGACGCCCTTGTTGTAGCAGAAGAAAAAGTTCTCGTGCCATTGCCGCAAGCCGGCGTCGGGCGTCTGCTCCCAGACGAGCCCGGTCTCCTTGTCGAGCACGCCGGCGCCGCCGAGTACAAGCTGGAATCGTTCCGGGGCGGGGAGCGACTGGCTCCAGGCGGGCGGAATGAGGTCGACCTTGTCGGCGATCTCCTGCTGCGGGTTGCCCTGCGGCGCGGCGGCGGCGCGCGCCTCCGCGGCCGCCAGGTGGCCGAGCGCCGCGGCGAGCGCGAGCGCGGAAATAAAGCGCGCCAGGCGATGAAATTCCGAAATTTTCATGATGTTCCTCCTGCTGCGGGTAGTGTTTTGCACGGTGCACGCTACAACGACGGGCGGTGCCGCCGCAAGCGTCGACGCGTGTCGAATGGATTAACTGATAAATCGGCGCCGGGTTTATCAATTGCGCGCGCGTCTCGTCAAGACGCGACACGCGTACGGTATGCGCCCGCATTGACAGCGCTACCCCGCTGTTATACGGGACAAGCATGAAACCGAATACTTTTCTCGCCGCCGTCATCCTCCTCATCTTCGCGCTCGCGCCGGCATCGTGGGCGCAGCAGAACAAAGTGCGCATCAACTGGACCGCCGTCACCGGCGCGCAGAGCGGCCTGCACATGGCGAAGCAGGAAAAGCTCTTCGAGAAGTACGGCCTCGACAACGTCGAGCTGATCCACATCCAGTCGAGCTCGCGCGGCATCCAGGCGATCCTCGCGGGCGAGATCGGCTTCTCGTTCATGGACGGGCTCAACATGGTGCAGGCGAACCTGAAGGGCGCGAACATCGCGCTGGTCGTCGGCGCGACCAACCGCATGGTCTTCTCGCTGATGGCGAAGCCCGAGTTCAAGCGCATCGCCGATCTGCGCGGCAAGAAGATCGGCATCACGCGCGCCGGCTCGTCGACGCACACCGCCGCGCTCTACGCGCTCGGCTCCGCCGGCTTGAAGCCCGGCGACTATCAGGTGCTGCCGCTGCTCGAAGTGCCGAACATCTTCACCGCGCTCGCCGCCGGGCAGATCGACGCGGGCACGGTCTCGCCGCCGACCAACAGCCGCGCGAAAAAGGCCGGATTCGTCGAGTTGATGAACCTCGCCAAAGAAGGGCCGGAGTACGTCTCGGTCGCGATCGGCTCGAGCCGGACCTACATCAAGGCGAACGAGGACATCGTCCGCCGCGTCGTGCGCGCGTACTCCGAGGGCGTCTACCGCTTCAAGAACGACAAGGCGGCGGCGCTCAAGATGATCCACAACGTTCTCAAGGTGAAAGAGCCCGAGATCGCGGAGGACACCTGGAATCAGTTCCGCGAATACCTGCCCTTCCCGCCGTACGTCAGCCGCAAGGGCATGGAGCCGATCATCGCCGACGTCGCGCAGACCGATCCGCAGGCGAAGTCGATGAAGCCGGACGACTTTCTCGATATGCGCTTCGTCGACGAGCTCGAGAAAGAGGGCTTCTTCAAGAAGCTCGCGGGAAAATAGCCCTGCGCACGCTCAGCGCCGCGCTCGCTCTCGTCGTTATCGCCGCCGCCGCGCCGTCGCGTGCCGCCGACAAAAAGATTCCCGCCGCCGTCGTCTACGAGGCGATCGCCGCGACCAACGCGACGATCTGGCTCGCGGAAGATTTAAAGCTCTTCGACAAATATGGCTTCGACATGAAGGTGATCCAGGCGCGCGGCGCCGCGTCGGTGCAGGCGCTCGTCGGCGGCACGGTCGAGTTCGGCACCTTCGGCGGGCCGTCGGCGGTCGCGGCGAATCTCGGCGGCGCGGATATCGTCTTCATCGCCGCGAAGCCGAACTACTCGGTCATCTCGCTGTGGACGCGCAAAGATTCGCCGCTGAAGACGCTCGGCGACTTGAAAGGCAAGACCCTCGCCGTGTCGCGCCCCGGCTCGGCGACGCACACCGCGGCGCGCCTCGCGCTTCGGCGCGGCGGTCTCACCGACAAGGACGTGAAATTTTTGCATCACGGCGGCTTGCCGGAGATGTTCGCGTCGCTCGAGCAGGGGCTCGCCGATGCCGCCTTCTCCTCGCCGCCGCGCCCGGGCTTCCGCGAGATGATCGATCTCGCGGCGCTGAAGATTCCGTATCTCCAGGGCGCGGTCGAGGTGCAGCGTAGTTTCTTACAAACGCGGCGGCCGCTGGTCTTGAATTTCATGAAGGCGTTCCTCGAAAGCCTGAAAGCCGGGAAAGACAATCCCGAGCTCGCCGTCGCCGCGATCGCCAAGCGCATGCGCATGAAGCCCGAAGAGATCCGCGCGGCCTATGCGCCGCACGAGCGCGTCTGGGAGGCGGTGCCCTACGTGCGCGCCGACGCGGTGCAGGCGATTTTGGATTTGACTCCCGGCGAGAAAAACCCCGAGCGCTTCATCGACAACAGCCTGCTGAAAGAATTGGAAGACAGCGGCTTCGTGCGCGAGCTGTATAATAAAAAATAATTGCGCGCGTCCGGTGGATAGATCGGAGCGGCAGATCGTTGTAGGGGCGGTTCGCGAACCGCCCCTACGTCTTTGCATTTCGCGATTTACGTAGGGGCACGGCGTGCCGTGCCCTATTTTTATGGAATCCGATCCCCCTCCTTACGAAGGAGGGGGCAAGGGGGAGGTGAAACTTCGCCGACGCGGGAGATTGTCCGAGGGCACGGCACGCCGTGCCCCTACATTCGGAGAAATTCGCCGCGGACCTTGACGGCCTGGATCGCCTACTTCCGCGCCTTGTGCGCGCGGCGCACGAAATATTCCCACATCGATTTCTGGCGGAACGGCGGGTAGATCTGCTCGTACTTGAGCGCCGCCTCCTCGTCGCTCGTCCACGACGGCTCGCCCGACGCGGTCGCGAGCAGCTGAATGCGGCACGCCTTTTCCAAAAACACCGCGTAGAGCGTCGCGATCTCGACCGACTCGCCCACGACCGACGAGCCGTGGTTCTTCATCAAGACGCCGCGCGCCTGGCCGAGACTTTTCGCCACTTCGGCGCCGAGCTCCGGCGTGCGGATGAGCGCGGTCGTGTAATCGAAGATCGGCAGGCCGTCGTGAAAGATCACGCCCTCGTGGCTGATCGGCCGGAGCGGCTTGCCCAGCGCGCCGATGACGATCGCATAGGGCGGGTGCGTGTGCACGACCGAATTCACGTCGGGGCGCGCCTTCAGGATCTCCGTGTGGATGAAGACCTCCGAGTGGCGCTCGTACTTGCCCTCGATTTTTTTCCCGGTCTCGATGTCGACCGTGATGATGTGCTGCGGGCGGATCTCCTCGAAGCCGAAGCCGTGCGGCTTCATCAGCGCCTTGTTGGTGCCGGGGATGCGCACGGTCACGTGGCCGAGGATGTTGTCCCAGTGCCCTTCGTTCGCGAGGATGTTGCACGAGTAGGCGAGGTTCTCTTTCAGGTCTTTGATGCTCATCGAGTCTCCTAAGAATAAAATTTTATTTTCTGTATCACGGTTGGGGGAGGAAGTCGAAAGGGGGGGAAATGATGATTTCGTAAGGATGACCAAACCGACGGGACGGTGCGCACAACCAAATTATGCATTGTTGATTGCATGTGGTATTTGGATTTCGGATTTGTAGGGGCACGGCGTGCCGTGCCCTTCCTCGATATGCATTACGATCCCGACAAACATCACCGGCGATCGATCCGCCTCGCCGATTACGATTACAAACAATCCGGGGCGTATTTCATTACCGTCTGCGCGAAGCATCGCCAATGCCTGTTCGGCGAAATTGCCGACGGGGAGATGCGGTTGAATGAATTGGGGCGGGCGGTGGAGGAATGTTGGGAATGGTTGGCGCAGCGATATCAGCAGGTATCTTTGGACGCGTGGATCATCATGCCAAACCACCTCCACGGCGTTATTGTTCTCGATGATTTTAATAAGGGCGGTTCGCGAACCGCCCCTACACCGGAGATGAGACGGAAACCATTAGGCCGGTTGATCGGGGCGTTCAAAACTGTTTCCACAAAAAAGATAAATGTTCTCCGCCGCGCGCCCGGCGCTCCGGTCTGGCAGCGCAATTATTACGAGCACGTCATTCGGAGCGAAGACGAATGGCACCGGATCCGAACATATATTGAGGAGAATCCCCTGAAGTGGGATATCGACCAGGAAAATCCCGCGGCACCAAAACCCGGAATAGAGAGTCTTGGGAGTAGGGGCGGTTCGCGAACCGCCCATCGATTCGCATCCGATGTGGGGCACGGCGTGCCGTGCCCTGGTATCAATCTTTTCCCCGCAGCCTGAATCTCTGGATCTTCCCCGTCACGGTTTTCGGCAGGTCGTCGACGAAGTCGACCCAGCGGGGATATTTGTAGGGCTGGAGCTTGCTCTTGACGAGCGTCTGCAATTCTTCCTTGAGCTGGTCGCTCGGTTTGAACTCGCTCTTCAAGATGACGTAGGCCTTGGGCTTCAACAGGCCGTCGTGGTCTTCCTGGCCGACGACCGCGGCCTCGAGCACCGCGCGGTGCTCCATCAGCGTATTCTCGATCTCGATCGGCGAGACCCACAGGCCGCCGACCTTCATCATGTCGTCCGAGCGCCCGGAGTACCAGTAGTAGCCCTCCGCGTCGCGGTAATACATGTCGCCGGTCTTGAGCCAGGCGCCGTGCATCATCTTTTTCGTCTGCTCGTGCTTGTTCCAGTAGCAGAGCGCGTTGGCGTCGCCTTTGACGAATAAATTCCCGACCTCGCCGACCGGCAGCTCGCGCCCGTCGTCGTCCAGAATCTTCGCCTCGAACGCCGGCGTGACCTCGCCGCTGCTCCCGGCTTTCGCGCGCCCGGGGCGGTTGGCGAGAAAGTCGTGCGCCGCCTCGGTCGAGCCGACGACGTCGAGCAGCTCGACGCCGTATTTATCCTTCCATTGATGGAACAGCGCCGGCGGCAGCGGCTCGCCGGACGAGAGGCAGATTTTGAGCGAGCTGAGATCGTACTCGCGCTCGACGCGAAGAAAGCGCGCGTAGAGCGTCGGCACGGAAAAGAAAAACGTCGGGCGGTACTTCTCGATGACTTGCAGAATTTTTTCCGGGTCGGGCTTTTCCGGCCACAGCACGGTCGAGGCGCCGAAGCGGAACGGGAAATAGAGCGAGTTGCCGAGGCCGTAGGAGAAAAATAATTTCGAGGCCGAGAAGCAGAGGTCGTCCTGGGTCATGCCGAGCACCGGCTTCACGAACAGGTCGGTGATCGTGATCATGTCGTGCTGGAGGTGCACCGCGCCCTTGGGCGCGCCGGTCGAGCCCGACGTGTAGCCCCAGAAGCAGATGTCGTCCTTGCTCATCGGCTCGGCCTCGAGGCGGCTCGACGCTTTCCCGACGACGGCTTCGAACGAGACCGCGCGGCCCTTGGGCTTGCCGACGACGATAACCGCTTTCAGATGCCGCGGAGTATTCCAGATCGGCTCGAACTCCGGCAGGACGGATTCGTGGATGATCGCCGCCTTTGCGCGGCTGTCGTTCAGCAGGTACTCGTAGTCCTTCGCCTTCATCCACGGGTTGGTCGGGATCGGCACCGCGCCGATCTTGATCGCGCCGAAAAATCCGAAGGCAAACTCCGGCGAGTCCGGCAGCGCGAGCACGACGCGCTGCTCGACGTCGACGCCCAATTCTCTCAGCGCGTTGCCGGTCTGGTTGACGCGCGCGAAGACGTCGTCGTAGGTGAAGGTCTCGTCCTGATAATAGATCGCGGTGCGCTTGCCGCGCCCGCGGGCGATGTTCTCGTCCACGAACGTGGTCGCGGCGTTGTAGACGGCGGGTAAATCGAGGGACATAGGATATGCGTCAGATCGCGTATAGCCCGGTTGAATCCGACGTAGGGGCGGTTCGCGAACCGCCCCAGCGAAAATTTATTCTCGGCCGGCCGCGTTTCGGCCGGATCATCCTAAAATGGGCGGTTCGCGAACCGCCCCTACAATGAAAATCTTAACCACGAAACGAGCCGCTGCCTACTCGCCTCCAACTGCCTCGGACTGCGTCTCGGTGGCGATGACGACCGATTTCGAATCGGTGTAGTGCTCGATCGCCTCTTCGCCGTGCTCCTTGCCGATGCCGCTCTGCTTGACGCCGCCGAACGGCAGCTCGTCATAGATGATCTGCGCCGAGTTGACCCAGGTATAGCCGGCCTCGATCTCCTCGGCCGCGTACATGGCCTTGTTGACGTCGCGCGTCCACACCGACGAGCCCAGGCCGAAGATCGAATTGTTCGCCTGCGCGATGCCCTCGTCCAAGTCCTTCACGCGCACGATCGGCAGCGCCGGGCCGAAGACCTCGTCTTTCAGCATCTTCGATTCCGGATCGACGTCCGCGACGAGCGTCGGCAAGAGATAGAATCCCTTGTCGTACTCGCCGCCCTTCGGGCGCTCGTTGCCGTAGAGTACTTTGCCGCCGCGCTTGACCGCGTCGGCGACCTGCTCCTCGACTTCTTTGCGCTGCTCCGCCGTGTGCAGCGGCCCCATGATCGTTTCGCGCGCGAGCCCGTTGCCGATGCGGATCTTTTTTACCTTCTCAACCAATTTGCCGATGAACTCGTCGGCGATCTTGTCGGCGAGATACAAACGCTTGACCGCGAGGCAGGCCTGGCCGCAGTTGAAGAAGCGCCCGACCGACGCCGCGCTGACGGCGCGGTCGATATCGGCGTCCTCGCAGACGATCATCGGATCGCTGCCGCCCAATTCCAATGTCACGTGCTTGAAGTCCTGGCTCGCCGACTGCATCACGCGCCGGCCGGTGTCGGTCGCGCCGGTGAAGCCGATCTTGCGCACCTTCGGGCTCACCAATAATTCCTCGCCGACGACGCTGCCCGGGCCGGTGACGACGTTGATCACGCCCTTCGGCCCGCCGGCCGCCTGGATCGCCTTGTCGATCAACTCGCAGCAGCGGATGTCCGTCAGCGGGGTCGTGCCCGCGGGCTTCACGACGACGGTGTTGCCGGCGAGCAGCGCGGGCCCCAATTTATTGCCCATCAAAGATACGGGAAAGTTCCACGGCACGATCGCGCCGCAGACGCCGAGAGGCTTGCGCAAAACCAAACCGTGGCGGCCGTGGTCGAGCACGACCGCGGCGGTGCGGAGGCTCTTCGCCATGCCGCCGTAGTGGTCGAGCGTGTGGACGAAGCGGCGGATCTCGAGGATCGATTCCTTCATCGGCTTGCCCTGCTCCTTGGTGAGCAAGGTCGCCAATTCTTTTTCCTGCTCCAGAATCAATCGGCCGGCGTGCAGCAAAATCGCGCCGCGCTTCGACGGCGCCATCTGCGACCATTTCTTGAGCGCGCCCTGCGCCGCGTCGATCGCCTTGCGCACGTCGTTCACCGTGCCCTTCGGCACCGTATCGACCACCTCGCCGGTCGCCGGGTTCTTCACCTCGGTCGTCTGTTTGCTCTCCGAATCGAGCTGCTCCCCGGCAATGAAGATCTTCGCCATTCCCGCCCTCCAAAAGTCAAAAGTAGAACATATACGAAAATCATTTTCGCTAGGGAAAGTCAAGATTTAGAGGGAGTTGGGGAGGTTGGCGGGACTTATGGTTCCCTGTTTTATGGGCTGGCTATTACGCCAAAAGCCAATTGGAACGTCTCAATTAGGTAAGTTTCCGATACACTCATAAGCTCCAGTTGTTCTCTTGTCGCACGACTTTTGGATAGCCCGGGTTGAACGATAAAGATCTTCAATGACATTGGATAGATTCGGCTCATTTCTCGGATTGTTAGCAACAACTCTCCGTCGCCGACCTCATAACGACTTGAAAGACCCGCCTCTTGCCGACGTTCCTCTCGGCGGAGAAGATGGGTAAGGAGATCGGTTCGTTTTTCAGGTCTCATCCAAAAAATACTCTTTTGCGCTTGTCCGCAGACTTCATACAAGTCTTTAATTCTCTGTCCCACGGTTGCTTCTTGTGAGTATTTGCAGTGATAGAATTCAACCTCGATGCGTGGTCGCTCATCATTTATTCTCCGAATTGTAACAACATCGGCGGCCTCGCCCTTTCCATCATCGTCAATGATCATGTCGTAATTCAGTGTTCGCAAAGTTTGAATGACTCTTGCTTGTATGGAATCTGCGTCCTTCCGGTCACCCTGGGATTCTTTGCGGATATTAATGCCTGACCAGTCCCATGCCTGAATTTTGGCGACGTCATACGGAGGGCGCGTTGTCCTAAGCTCGATATATTGATTACCCTCCAAAGAGGACCCATCGGCGAACCAGATTGTCGGTGGATCGTTGTAGAAGAATTCCGCAATGCTTTCCCGCAGCGCGCGCTCGCCTCGGCTGATCGAGGCACGCCCGTGATCCACAACCACAAAGCGATATTTTGGCGACTCTTCCTCCTCAAATAGCTGCAGTTCTAATCTTATTTCTTCAGTCTCCGAGGAAATCGAAAAACGTAGGGGACCATCGACGCTTGGGGAGATAATCTCCAAATCCAAATCGCTCAGAGAATACGTATTGTCCCCAAATTTGACCGACCATATTGCCTCCTGAGTTGTGTAAACGCTTTCCGGCCAGTCGATAGCTATGGGCATTTTTACCGGACGCTCTAGAACAGCTTTCGCCTCAAGGGTTCCCCTGAGTATATCTTCTGGGTCAATTGTATTATCGAGTAGTTTTGCGCCGATCTTTTTGCACCATTCAACTAGCTGATCGACTCGCTCCCTTTTGTGCGACCAGATTCGCCCTTTTCTAGATGCTCCTATCGTCGTCTCTTCGCCTTCTTCATAGCCGCTCCCAGCTAGCACTGATTTGAGTGCGTGACGTCGTTGGACATCCGGCAAGCCAGCCTCAACATCGGCACCCATGCGGCCAGTATACCGGACGTTTCGCCCTAACTGTTCTGTCAACCCTACGTTCTGTAGGCGAAGTCGAGTTACGCCGGAAAAAGTTCGGAATACATTTTGTCCGCGGATGAGCGTCACATTTTCGCCAGCGACCGCTTCAGCGAGGGCTTTATATTCTCCCGCGTTTGTTGAACTGTTAATAAAAAGCAAGTTTTGATCGGGCGACCAAAACACGACGTAGAGTTCCCATTCCCAGCTATAGAGGCTCTCAACATCTGTCCATGCCAATGGGACACGCCGAGCCGTGACTACAATAAGTGTGTTCTTTGCGTGATTGATGGTCTCGTGCACTTGCTCACAAGTGCTCAAATTCGGTATGCCTGCGCGGTAGTTTTCCGGTCTCCATGCAGCACAGGCCGTCGTGTACACGACAGTGCTTATCGCCGGCCTGACTGTTTTAAGCGGGATCTCTTTTGTGAAGTCAGTGAAGCCATGAAGGAAGTCTTGAAGGGAAACCTGTTCTCCTATCATTGCATCGCTTAGTTGGGGAAGTAGCACATTCCAATCCGGGTCGCGTGTATACAGTTTTCGTAATTCATCTTGGACGTTCACATCTGCCGTATTCGCAATAAAAGTCGCATTGCCCAGGTCTGGACGTGCTCGGGTAAAGCGGCCGGCAAGCTGTAACGTGACCGGAAGCGTTTTGCGAATGTCGTGAAACGCGGCGATTTTCAATTCGGGTAAGTCGAAACCCTCACCCAACATATCTACACAGACAACAATGCGCGCCTCTCCGCTAATGATTTTCTTGCGGATGTCGTCGCGCTGACGCTTGGATTTGATTCCCGTATGGAGCTGTACAGGATTAAACTCTGCATAGGGTCTGTATAGTTCGAAGACCTGCTTGGCGCGGGCGACATTGTCCACTCTCGCCATTACTATGTGGCCCTTGTCGGCATCGTGTCGCAATTGCTCAATAGCGGCAACGGCGATGGCCCTATCGGACCGCCTGGGATTGAACTGAACAACTGGCCGGAATTCGATCGGTTTGAAATATCCTTCGTCTTGCGCTTTTTTCAGCGGATATTTGTAAATGATTTCTCCATCAAGTGGTTTACCGTCTTCACGAAAGGGCGTTGCCGTAAACTGTAGGATGTTGCGTCCAGCGAATGTTCGTTTGAATGAACTCCATGTCGGTGCCTCCGCATGATGAGCTTCGTCTATAAACAGGTAGGGACAGTGTTGCGCCATGCGGTCTTTGATAGTCGCTGACACCTGGCCAGCGATGGTACTGGTAGTCACTATGACCTGTGAATTTCCGAATAGGAGGTCTACTTCATCAACAGACCGAGGAATGTGTTCCAGGCTACAGACAATCGGAAATTTTGCATTATCGCGAAGAACCCCGTAGTTCGGCTTCTTGAGAATGCCGAGCGTAAGAAATTTTTCAGCCAACTGGCTGCGTAACGCATCGGTTGGCACGATAATAAGAACTTTGGAACAGCGGGCTGATACGAGTATCGAAATCATCGTGTCAGTTTTACCCGTGCCTGTGGGCATTACTATCGTCGCTATTGCGTTGGAAATGGACCAATGCGCATGTACCGCATGTACTGCCCCTATCTGAGGAGCCCGAAGTCCAGGAATGTTTCTTGAGGTATCTTCCTGAATGTATGAAAAGGCACCGTCCCACGAGCGGAGCACTTGGTCTATTGCTTCCTCACGTTCAGCTAATCGCTCTTGACGATCAAGCAACGGATGCCTAAGCCACATTCCATCTGAGAGGTCAACGATTGCAGCCTGAGGGTTGATCGTTCCGCGAATAACCCGCGGATGGCCATCGGGCGGTTTGTTTTTAGAAATGATCAAAACTTCTTCGCCGAGATTAGGCTGGAAGATGAAGCCCTCAAGGCGCCCGCGAGTAAAGGTTGCAAGACGCCCGTCACTTTGTATTGCGGGTTCAGCAATCTGCCAAACGGGATTATTCTCTATCGATTCGTCTACTGAGAGTACGGCAGGTATTTTAAGTATCATACTCGGCGAAATTCGGCGTGCAAAATAATGATGGATCAGGCGCTAGATATAGCTCATAGGAATTTATCAGGCAACTTTCGTCTATTTGAATATGAAAGTTGATCCAATAGTTGTGGCGCAACATTTGCGTTAAGTAAGCTTCCTCTGCTATACGGGCGCCCATGCTGGACGTCTTGCCGACCGCCATCTACAACGACATCAAAAAGCATTTGGTCGAGCGCGCGAAGGAAGCCACAGAAAGTTGGGAAAGCGCTTCTGATGAGGAGGACACCTTAACAGGTGAGTTGGGAAAAACGTTCAGAGCACATTGGTCATCTCCGGTTCAAGTAAACGGTCAGTCCTGGTCTTGGCGGGTGGACTACAAAAAATTTGGGGGTCGGGGGAAGGGCGCGTTTGAGAAAACCAGCGGTGCCGATGGAATATTCCAAGTTGAGATCACCTTAGGTGAGCAAAAGATTTTCAAGGGAATGCTTTTCCAGGCTAAAAAAATAGGCAGTAATGGTAAGCTCGTTTCACAAATCGAAAGAATGGAACATCTTGCAGCCAGTAGCTCGGCTGTTTTCGAATACGGGCCCGACGAATATCGCGGTGTTTCAGGAGCCGACTATTTGAAATCTAACGCAGTTAACGGCGAAAAAAGTACGGCTACCTATAAGAGCTTAGGATTGTTTTTAGCCGATGATTTTCTGCCATGCGGATGCGGGCTACGAGGCATTTATTACGATGCAGTACGCGGTCTGCTAATCACTCCTGGCGGCATCGCTTACCCGATTTCGGTGAAACATCGTATTCTTCTCGAAGCGCAGGCGAAAGAATAAATCCAGGGAGGAGAAAAAAGGGTCGGGAGTCTTTTCTAATGCACTTCGCCAAGCAGCCAGGTTCACTCCACGCGATTCCAGGTCAGGCTGCGGCCGAGGAGCGGCACGCCGACGAAGCCGCGCACGTCGAGCTTTTTGCCTCCGTCCTCGAGCTTGAGCCGGACGGGGTAGATCCTGCCGTTGCGGGGATCGAGGATCTCGCCGCCGCGATACTCGTCGCCCTGTTCCTTGAGCCCCCACAGAAGATTGAGGCCGATGAACGGCTGATTCTTCCGCTCGCCCGCGCAGTTGACGCAGCGCGGGTTATCGGGTTCGCCGGCGGCGGGGAAAATCTTTTCGATAAAGCCGCGGTACTCGCCGTCGATCCGATCGATGCGGACGATCCCCGTGGGGCGGCCGGATCGGTCGGTCGTCAACCAGTGGCCCGCGGGAGAAGCAAGGTCGAAGGCGAAGGCCGGCAAGGAAACGGCGGTTAAAAACAGGAGAAGAGCGGCGACTTTCATGCCTGAACTCCTAAGCGCATGAGATTGTCAAATCGCCCCATTGTATGCGATCTATCGCCGCCCTGACAAGGAAAATCTCTCCTCTCCCACGTGCCCGCGATCGGCTATAGGGCTGCTGCAATCCCGAGCGTGATTTGCCGCGGCGCTAGCGCGCGTCCGCTGCCGCGGTGCGCTCGCGCAGCAATTCTTCGAGCCGTTCGATCCGCGCCGCGAGCGCGGCGTTCTGCTCGCGCTGCCTCTCGATCGCCTGCTGCTGCTCCTTGATCGCGTTGATGAGCAGCAGCGGAATCTTCTCGTACCGCACGCCTTCGATCTCGCCCTGTTTGCCGGAAAAAGTCAGGAACGAAGCGACCTCCGCGACGTCCTCGGCGCCGAGGCCGATATCGGCGCGGCCGTCTTTTTTCCAGTCGAAAGCGATCGGCTTCAGCGCCGTAATCACATCGAGGCCGGGGGTGAACGGACGGATGTTCGTCTTCCAGCGCAAGCTCGAAGCGCCGCATTGAAGCAGGTTGCCCGGCGCGTCGAAACAGACCTGCGCGGCGGACGGCAGCGGCGGGATGAAGGTGACGCGCATCGTGTTCGCCGCGATGACGGTATCCGTATCGGTTCCGAGCATGATGCTGTTGCTTTCGGTCGCGGTGGCGCGCGCGCCGATCGCGGTCGCGCGAGTCAAGTTGTCGGCCGAGACATCGGCGAAAAATCCTATCGCGGTGTTCTCCGTCCCGCTCACGTTCGAAAAAAGCGCCAGGCTTCCCACGGCGGTGTTCCGCTGGCCGGTGCTCTGAGCCAGCGCGTCGGCACCGACGGCGGTGCCGTCTTCACCGCTGGTGTTTTCCGAAAGCGCCGCAGAGCCGACGGCCGTATTGCTGTTCGCCGTCGTGTTGGCTGCGAGCGCGCCGGCCCCGACGGCCGTGTTGTTCGAGCCTTGGCCGTCGACATGTAGCGCGTCAAACCCGACGGCGGTATTATCGACACTGCCAGTGTTCTTGTTCGCGAGCGCGTTGGTTCCCAGTTTCGTATTTGTCGGCGGACTCTTGGCCCACGACAGGGAAAATGCCAGGCTGAGCGCGAAAAATACGGAAAGGGAAAGGAAGCTTTTCTCGATGAGCATGGCGACCTCCTTATAAGGTGGTTGGACGCGTTACCGGCGCGCGGCAGGGATATACAACGGGCTTCCCGCGGCCGTCAAGGAAGCGAAAATGAATATCCGGCGAGCTTTCGGATACCCACTGGATTCGCTATAGAAAACCGATGTCCCCCTACGTCGATCCGACCGAGCAGCTCGTGACCGAGATCGTCGTCGCGGACATTAAGCGCTCAACGCGCTTCTATGTGGATTTAGGGTTTGCGCTGCTGCGCGACGGCGGGGATTTCGTCGAGCTGACCTGGGAGGAGCACCGGCTGTTTTTGGCCGAGGTGTCGGCGTTTCGCGACGCGTCGGCCGAGGCGCCGCCTCGGCCGAAGTTTCCGCGCGCGAATGTGCGCGTGATGGTGCCGGATGTCGATGCGTGCTGGGAAAGAGTGAAGACGCTCGACGCCGAGATCGTCCTGCCGATCGCCGACCGCTATTACGGCCTCAGAGACTTCACCATCGCCGATCCCGACGGCTTCGGCATTCGCTTCGCGAGCGTGTTGCGGGCGCGATAGAGATCAGCCCCCGTGTCTTCCCGCGCCCCGCCGCGCTGTGTACAATGCAGCGGGCGGGAGCGATGGCGAAGGCGAGGAAGAATTCCAAAACGAACTTAAAGCCCCGCAAGGGGCAGGGCGACGTGAAGCTCTCGCGCGCCGAGTTCGAGCGCCGCTTCTCCGAGCGCTTCTACGACCCGGCGTTCGACGCAGTCAAGGCGGAGCTTAGCCGCGTGACGGAGATCGCCTGGAAAGTTTACGACGAATACCACAAGAGCCCGCGCAAGCGGAAAGCCGGGAAAGGCTTTCACGATCCGGAGTTCGAGCTGCCGGTCGAGTGGCTCGAAGCGCGCGAGCAGATTCACCTGGCGGAGCAGCGCTATCGCGACGCGAAGCGCCCGGCGCGCATCCTGCTCGTCTCGGGCGCCGACCGCCACGACCAGACCTGCCCGGGCGAGATGTCGAAGAGCTTCCGCCTGGCCGAGATGGCGCGCGCGGAGATCGAGAAAGCCGGCTGCGAGTGCGACCTCCTCGACCTCGGTCGTCTCGCCGCCGAGTACGGCCGGCAGATCCTGCCGTGCAAGGCGTGCGTCTCGACGGCGATGCCGCTCTGCCATTGGCCGTGCTCCTGCTATCCGAACCACGCCATGGGGCAGGTGAACGACTGGATGAACGAGATTTATCCGCGCTGGGCCGCGGCGCACGGCGTGATGATCGTCTGCCCGGTCTATTGGTATCAGGCGCCGAGCGCGCTCAAGTTGATGATGGACCGGCTGGTGTGCGCCGACGGCGGCAACCCCGATCCGACCGCGACGCGCGGCAAAGACCCGGAAGCGGCGAAGGCGCTCGAGCTCAAAGGCTGGCACTATCCGCGCCACCTCTCGGGCCGTTTCTTCGCCGTCGTCGTGCACGGCGACACCGAAGGCGCGGACACCGTGCGCCGCTCGCTGACCGACTGGCTGCTCGATATGGACCTGATCCAGGCGGGCGCGGCGGCGGCGCTCGACCGCTACGTCGGCTACTACGAGCCCTACGCGACGAGCCACGCCGCGCTCGACCGCGACGCGGCGCTGCACGCCGAGGTGCGCAACGCGGCGAAAATTCTCATCGAGGCGGTGAAGCTGGCGCGCGCGGGCAAGCTGGCGCAGCCCGGCCGCGGCATCAAAGAGCCGCGCCCGAAATAGACGATCAAAGCGATCCGCCGCCCTCCGCTTCCTGCACCGCTTCTATTTTTATATCCCTTCCCGCGACGACGAGGAGTTGATCGCCCGCTTGCAGGCGCGTCGCGCCGCGCGGATAGAGCACCTGCTTGGCGCGGATAACGGCGGCGGCGACCATCTCGGGATACAGCTCCGACATCTCCGCGACGGTGCGGCCGGCGAGCGGCGACTTTTCGCCGACGGCGAGCGACGTGAGAAAGCCCTGCCCGTTGTGGATCGGGATCGGCGTGCCGTGGCGCAGCAGCGAAACGAGATGCGGGAACGTGACGTTGTGGAGATTCACCAGCGGTCCGGCTTCGAGGACGGCGAAGGCCGCGCGCAGCATTTGCTCGTAGTGCGTCGGCGAGTCGGTGCGCAATTCCACCTGCGCCTCGTAGAGCCGCGGGTAGCGGGAGCGCGCCGCGATCGTGCGCTGGACGACGAAGGCGAGCGCGGTCGCTAGCATCGACGGCACGATGAGCCCGTAGCCGCCGGTCATCTCGGCGACCATCACCATCGTCGCGACCGGCACGCGCGCGGTGCCGGCGAAGACCGCCGCCATGCCGACGACGGCGAAGGCCGGCGGCATGAAGCCGACGCCGGGAATCCAGCGGTCGGCCTCGTACGCGACCCATGCGCCGAGCATGCCGCCGATGTACACGTTGGGGCCGAAGACGCCGCCGGAGCCGCCGGAGGAGATCGTGAGCGACATCGCGATAATTTTCAGCAGCGCGAGCCAGATCAAAAAGCCGCCGATGTAGTTGCCGGTCATCGCTTTCTGAATCCAGCCGTAGCCCGTCGATAAAATCTCCGGCACCCAGAGCGCGAGCACGCCGACGAGGAGCCCGCCGATCGCGGGCTTGATATGATTCGGCACGCGCAGCGCCTTGAAGAAGTCGCGCGTGCGGTAAAAAATCGGCGGCTCGATGGCGCCGACGACGCCCGCGAGAACGCCGAGCGCCGCGTAGCCCGCGAGCTCGACCGGGCGCGTGAAGTGAATATTGCCGGGAAAGAGAAAGATCGGCGTCCATCCAACGAAAAGTCCGTTGACGGCGTAGGCGATGACCGATGCGACGATCGTATAGATGAGCGCCTCGGTCTCGAAAGCCATGCCGGAGTAGAGAATCTCGACGGCGAAGATCGCCATGCCGAGCGGCGATTTGAAGATCGCGGCGAGGCCGGCCGCCATGCCGGCGAGCACGAGGATGCGCCGCTCCTCGTCGGGCAGGCGCAGCAGGTCGGCGAGGATCGAGCCGACGCCGACGCTGATCTGCGCCGTCGGCCCCTCGCGTCCCGCGGCGCCGCCGGAGCCGATCGTCACCGCCGACGAGAGCGCTTTGATGAGCGGCACGATCGGGCGGATCTTGCCGCCTTTATAATGAAACGATTCGACCGCCGCGTCGGTGCCGTGGCCCTCCGCCTCCGGCGCGAAGCTGTAGACGAGAATTCCCGAGATGAGACCGCCGAGCGTCGTGACGAGCGGCACGAGCCAGAGCCCGTGGGGCCCGACGATCGCCTCGGGATTCGGAATGCCCGGCTCGGGCGCGCTGTAGCCGGCGATGCCGACGAGCAGAAAACGCTCGGCGGTGTTCAGCAGCCAGACGAAGATCTGTGCCGCGAGGCCGCCGGCGACGCCGATCAGCGCCGAGTAAAAGAGCAGGCGGTATTCTTTCCACTGAAATTTCAGCGCGGCCGGAACGGCCGTGCGCGGCGGATCGGATTCGGGCGGCGTCACATTTTAGTATATCGCGCGTGCGGCCGGCTTTAAATCCTCGCTCCCGCGCCGCCGCTCGCGCCACATCGGCTTCGCGGCAACATCGTCGAGCTGCAATCCTGGGAGTGAGATTAAATGAAGCGTCCGGATGCGCGGCCGGTCAGCCTACGGCGAGAACCTTGCACTCGTTGCAAAATTCGCCGCGGGGCTGGAAGTCTATTTCGATAAATTCATGGTCCGGCCAGCTCGAGCAGTATTCGCAAAAATGCCAGACCTCCGCGCGGCGCGTTTTGCGGAACCGTCGCGTGGCGGAGGAAATAAAATTGACTCGATGCGGCCTTTGTCCAACAGGGGTCTTGAGACAGTGCGGGCACTGTAACATAGTCAGCGCGGCATTTATCTCCACGGGCGTCAGGCGATTGACGATGAATTCTTTGCCGCAATTGAAGCAGAAAATGTGCCCGGTCCATAGGGACATCTTTCGATTGATACGACTTTACCAGGGCTTTGCAATAGGGTTTTTCCCCGGTCATCGTTAAGCGGCGCTCCCGCGCGATCGAAGAGCGGAATTTTTTCACATGCTTTTGGCCCCGAAAATCTTGTCTGCCAAGAATTCCAGCAGCTCGTAAACCTGGCGCGCGAACGTGCCGTTTTTGATCAGCGCGATGGCCATGTAGAGGCGCTTTTCAACTTCGATCAGCAGGTAGAGCGTCGCGATTCTATCCGGCGGGGCGATGATCAACGCTCCTCGGCCGCCGGTTCCGCTTGTGCTTCGGCCTCGCCGGGCCGCGCCCGCGTAAGCCGGAATCGATCCAGCCAGCCCGGCGCGGCGCGGATCAGAATCGCGTTCAATAGAATCGTCAACAGCGACGCCGCGAGAATCGCGCTGTACATATCGGTGTCCACGAGACCCGAATCGCGCGCGACCCGCACGAGCACGTAGGAGAACTCGCCGATCTGCGTCAAGCCGACTCCGACCAGCAGCGCCGTCCTCATCGAATAGCGAAACAGGCTGACGACGGCTGTCCAGATCACGAGCTTGCCCAACACGATGACCGCCACGATGCCCGCGAGCAGAGCCGGATTGGAGACGAGGGCTGCGGGGTCGATGAGCGTGCCGATCGTGACGAAGAACAGCGCGACGAACGAATTTCTAAGCGGCAGCAGATCGTTCAATATCTCGTGGCCGACCTCGGATTGGCTGACGATCATCCCGGCCAAAAACGCGCCCAACGCGAGCGAGAGGCCTAGCGCCTGCGTCGCCGCCGCGGTGGCGAATCCCAAAGCGAGCGCGATCAGGATGCGCAGCTCGTGGTCTCCCGTATCCGGAATGCGCGCCATCAGCCACGGAACGAGCTTGGCGGCGATGAAGATGACCGGCGCGAGGATCAGCAGCCCCTCGCCGAACGCGCGGGCGATGCTCAAGAATTGACTGCCGCTCATACTCGTCAGCACGGGAACCAGCACAACCATGAGGACGAACGCGAGATCGTCGACGAGCGTAATGCCGATCATGACGCGTCCGTGCTCGGAGTGCAGTTCGCGCCGGTCGATGAGCAACTGCGACAGCACCATCGTGCTGGCGAGCGAGGTCACCGCGCCGATAATGATGCTTTGTATAAGACCCCAATCCAGCAGCCGTCCGACGACGACGGCGAGGCCGACCACGAGCAGGAGGCCGAGCGGGCCGCCGATGAGCGCGACCCATTTTACCGTGAGCAGGTCGCGCACCGAGAACTCCATGCCGATCGAGTACATGAGCAGAATGACGCCGATCTCGGCGAAGAGCTCGAGATTGTGAATGTCGGTAAGCGTTGGACCGGGCGTGAAGGGCCCGATCAGGATTCCGCCGAGCACGTAGCCCATGATCGACGGCTGGCCCAAGCGCTTCGCGAGCAGACCGCCTAAAACCGCGGCGACGAACACGTAGGCGAGATCGCGATAGAAAACGGTCTCAGGCATCGATCGGGCCGCGTTCGAAGCTCGCGCCTCTGGGGATAAGAATCGCGCCCGGCGGCGGCGGTTCAGCCGGCGCGGAGAAGAGCACGAGGAAGCGGCGCGTCATCGGCGTGAAGAAGGTGGGAAGCGATTTATGATTGTCCCACCGCGCGGGCCATTGTCGCCGTGTCGGTGAACGCGCGCAGGCGCTGGAGGTAGCCGTCGCCGACCGTCCAGACGTGGGCGAACGGCACGTCGACCGGCGCGCCCGTCTTGCGCGCCTTGCCCTGGATGCGGCCGAGGACGACGACTGTGTCCGCGCGCGAGGTGACGTACTCGTCGGCGCGAAAGCGCACGTCGAAAGCGCCGTAGAAGCTTACGAGAAAGCGGTCGACGATATCTTGGAATCCCTGGAAATGGCCGCAGCCGAACGGCATGCCTTCAGGGAGATCGTAGACGATCTCCGGCGCCTGGATCGCGCAGAGCCGCTCGCGGTGTCCCGGCGCGGTCGAGTCGTAGAAGACGCGGACGATTTTTTCGCTTTCTTCCATAGGTCCTCCGGGCGGTGCGGCGCCCGGCTTCAATCCTACCGCTTTTTGAGCGCCCGGCAAGTAAAAAGCCCGACGCGCGTCGCCCACGAGTCGACTAGGGTCTTTTTCGCGCGAGTTTTCGGGTAATTACCTGATTGGAATGCACAGGCGACACATGGCAAATACATATATTTTGATTCGCGAAACATACACAAATTAATTTGTTTTATATATCGTATGGCAACATGGCTGGCGCTGTTGAGATGTGAGAAATGTCATGAGGCGTTTACCGTTAAAGGAATTCTGCCTGAAAAAATCGCAGATATAGCCGATACGACCAAATGCCCGCATTGCGGTCATGAGCCCGCCAAGCAAATTCCCGGCGTGCTGAGCGCGGGCAAACGTCACCTCATCGTGAGTCTTGCGCGCGAGGAAGGCCAAAAAAGCTGATACTGTGCGTGATTAACGCGTTTTCTGTTGACAGTTCGTCAACGGAAATTAGGCGGGAAAAGCCCTGCGAGCGCCTTCCGGCGCCTACTCGACGCGGTTCCAGACCTGGCTGCGGCCGAGGAGCGAGAAGCCGATGAAGCCGCGCACGTTGAGCTTTTTGCCGCCGTCCTCGAGCTTCATCCGCGCGCGGTAGATCTTGCCGCTCCGCGGGTCGAGAATCTCGCCGCCGGAAAACTCGTCGCCCTCCCTGGTGAGCCCCCACATGAAATTCAGGCCGACGACCGGCTGATTTTTCCGCTCGCCCTCGCAGTAAACACATTTCGGATTGGGGTTTTCGTCGGGATCGGGAAAGATTTTTTCGATCCATCCTTTATAGTGACCGTCGACCTGCTCGATGCGGATGATGCCGCCGGGCTTGCCGGACTTGTCGTCGATCGTCATCCACTTGCCCACCGGCGAGGACAGATCTCCGGCGTAGAGCGGAAAAGAAAAAGCCAGAAAAAAGATTTCGAGCAAAAGAACGAACGCTTTCATTCAGCGAGACCCCCGAACGCAAAATAAGTCCTCCAATATACATTTTGCGCCGGCGATTTCTAGTCGGTGAAAAAGAAATGCCGCTACGCCTGCTTCTGCGCCATGTGCTCGGCCCAGCCGCGCCAGGCGGCGGAGAGCTTGGGCACGGCGAGGAGCTTCGGGATCTCGCCGCGGTCGCGCGTATAGATGCGGAAGACGTCGCGGACCGTGACGTCGTGGCGCGGCCTTTCGACGACGCGGATCGCGTCGCCCATGCCCAGCTCGCCCTCGCGCACGATGCGGAGGTAAGCGCCGGGCCGCAGCGCGTCGGTGAAGCGGCGGATGAAATGCTGGTCGTCCATGCGCACGCCGAGGCGCCAGCACGGGATGCGCGGCTCGGAGACTTCGAGGAGCACGCCGCCGACTTCCCAGCGCTCGCCGACGAGCGCGTCGTTGACGTCGATGCCTTCGGTCGTGAGGTTCTCGCCGAAGCCGCCGTAGGGGATCGCGCGCGCTTCCTCGCGCTCGAACCATCGTAAGTCCTCAAGCGCGTAGGCGTAGACCGCCTTGTCGTAGCCGCCGTGCGCCTTGCGGTCGGCCTGGTCGTCGCCGTCCAGGTTGACGCCGTGCGCGCCGATGCGGCCTTCGACGGGAGATTTCCAGATCGCGCTCCTGGCCGGCTTGCCGTTGAACTCGAACTCGCGCGGCCGGCCGACGTTGACGGAGACGATTCGCGCAGCGACTGGATCGGGCATGATTCCTCCTTTGCGCCGCGGCGGGGCGCATCCGTGCCCCGATTGCAACCGTGCGACCATCGGCGCTATGGAACATTTATATGTTTAGCACCGCATCGACGCTGCCGGAACTCTTGCGCGTTCGCGCCGCCTCGCATCCCGAGCGGCTTCTCGCGCTCCACGGCGCGCGGCGCACGACCTACGGCGAGCTCGCCGGCGATGCGGCGCGCGCCGCCGGCGCATTCGCGCGCCTCGGCGTCGCGAAAGGAGACAAGATCGCGCTGCTGCTGGATAACCGCCCCGAGTTTCTCGCCGCGGTCTTCGCGGCGGCCGAGATCGGCGCGGTGTTCGTGCCGGTCAACACCGCCTTCGCCGCGGACGAGGTCGGCTACGTGCTCGACCACTCCGAGGCGAAATACCTGCTTACGAGCGCCGAGCATCTGCCGCTCGTCGCCAATGCGCGCGCAAGCGCGCCGCGCCTTGAGCGCGTTATCGCGCTCGGCGCCGAGACGAGCGGCGACTGTCTCGGCTGGGAGGAATTTCTTTGCGGCGGCGGCGCCGCGCCACATACAGATGTCCGCCCCGGCGACCTCGCCTCGATCACCTACACCTCCGGCACGACCGACCGCCCGAAGGGCGTGATGCTGACGCAATTGGCTTACGCCTTCGCGCCGCAGCAGCGCGCCGAGGCGCTCGGCTGGAGCGAGCGCGACCGCGCGCTGGTCTTGATGCCGCTCTTTCACGTCAACGCGCTCTGCCACATGGCGCTCGCGATGCTGTCGGTCGGCGGCAGCATGGTGCTGACGGATCGCTTCAGCGCGTCGCGCTTCTGGGACGAGGTGCGCGAATACGGCGCGACGACGTCAAGCCTCATGCGCACGATCCCGACGATTCTCCTGAGTCTGCCGGAAAAGGCCGACGACGCCGACAACCCGCTCCGCCTCGCGGTAGCGCTGCTGCCGCCGGAGCAGCATGTGCGATTCGAGGAGCGCTTCGGCCTGATCGCCTGCGGCTCGTACAGTCTGACCGAAGACATCTTGAGCATCCTCGGGCCGCCGGATAAATCCGTGCGCAAGCTCGGGAGCTGCGGGCTGCCCGCGGCGCCCGACGCGCATCAGGTAAAAATTATCGGCGCCGACGGCGCCGAGCTCGCGCGCGGCAAGCTCGGCGAGATCGTGAAAAGAAGCCCCGCGATTATGCAAGGATATTACAAAAATCCCGCGGCGACCGCCGCGGCGATTGTGGACGGCTGGCTGCATACCGGAGATTTGGGCTACGTCGACGAAGACGGCTTTCTCTTCTTCGTCGACCGCAAGAAGGACATGATCAAGCGCGGCGACGAGAACATCTCGGCCGAAGAGGTCGAGCGCGTGCTGAATGCCCATCCCGGTGTCGCCGAGTCGGCGGTCTTTGGCGTGCCGGACCCGATCCGTCAGGAGGAGCTGAAGGCCTGCATCGTGCTCAAGCCGCGCTCCAACGACGTCGGCGCGGATGCGATCTGGTCGCACTGCGCCGAGCGCCTCGCGGCCTTCAAGGTGCCGCGCTACGTCGAGTTCGTCGCCGAGCTGCCCAAGACGCCGAGCTCGAAGGTGCAGAAGCACCTTTTGCGCGACGCCGGCGGGGGTATAGTCTTCGACCGCTCCGCGCGCCACAATAAGAGGTGATGGCGGGGCGGATCTTCGTCGGCACGAGCGGCTGGAACTATAAGCACTGGATGAACGGCACGTTCTATCCCAAGGGCTTGCCGCAGAGCGAATGGCTTGAGTTCTACGCCGAGCGCTTCGGCACCGTCGAGATCAACAACAGCTTCTACCGCCTGCCGCCGCCGGAAACCTTCGCGGCGTGGGCGAAGCGCGCGCCGGCCGATTTTATTTACGCCGTCAAGGCGAGCCGCTTCATCACGCACATCAAGCGCCTGAAAGACCCCGAAGACAGCGTCAGACTGTTTCTCAAGAATTCCGCGAAGCTGGGAAAGAAATTGGGGCCGGTCCTGTTCCAGCTGCCGCCGCGCATGAAGGCGGACCTCGACCGACTCGAAGGGCTCAGGCGCGCGCTAAAGCGCCGCAAGGGATTGAAGGTCGTCCTCGAATTTCGCGACGAGAGCTGGCTCAAAAAAGAGGTCTATGACGCGGTCGAGCGCGCCGGCTGGACCGTCTGCATCGCCGATTGGCGCGATCTGCCACGCGACATCCCCGTCCTGGGGCGGTTCTGCTACATCCGCCGCCACGGCACGACCGCGCAGTACGCCTCGCTCTACAGCGAGGCGCAGGTGCGGGCCGACGCCGAGTTCGCGTTGCGCGTGGCGCGCGCGGGCCGCGACGTCTACGTCTACTACAATAACGACGCGCACGGCTTTGCGCTCAAGAACGCCTTCACGATGATCGATGCGATCGACCCCAAATACCTCGCGTGCCCTAAGACTTCCAATCGTCGGAAGAAGCTCACCTCTCCCTTTCTTCCTCCTTCGTGAGGAGGGGAATCGGAGCCGCGGCACCAATACAATTCGATCGCGCGCCGTTTTCATTCCCCTCCTTTCTAAGGAGGGGTTAGGGGTGGCAGCATTTTCCGGGGCTTTTTGCGCCATCTTCTTTTGACAACGCATAGCCCGAATGTTATAGCAAAAGCCTTCCTCGGGAGGGTGCTTTTTGGCTTGGTTTGGCCGCGGCGAGCGGACGAAAACGCCGCTGTTCGATGATCGTCCCAATCTGATCGCGGAGCCGCCGACCGAGGTAAAAAAGGTCGCGGAGCCGGCGGCGGACTTGGCCGCCCATTTTTTTAAGGGCAGCCGGGTGACGGGAAAACTACTCGTGATCGGCACGGCCGAGATCGACGGTAACGTCAGCGGCGATATTCTCTGCCGCGGCGGCACGCTCAGCATCGGCGACGGCGCGGAGATCCGGGCCAACATCGCCGGCGACGTGGTGGTGATCCGCGGGAGCGTCGAAGGCGACGTCGCCGCCAAGGAAAAAGTCGAATTGGACGCGCCGGCGCGAGTGACGGGCAATATCGCCGCGCCGCGGCTGGTCGTCGCCGAGGGTGTGATTTTCGATGGCGATTGTTTAATGGACGGCGCCAAAAAACGGCGCGAGATGCCGGCCGAGCCGGAGTCAGAGGACGGCACGCCGAAGTTGGAGACGGTGGAGAAATAGCTTCGGGCGCCGCTCGCATTCCCCGCAATCCACGCTCATTGTAACCGTTCGCGATCGGGTCCGTCCGGTCCGCTGCGGGAGCGTATATACATTAGTAGTCGTTAGGCATGGAAAACGCGATTCAAAACGCGATACAGGTCCTAATTCAGATCGTCGTCCTGCTCCTGCTGTGGGCGATCCTCAACAAGATTTTGTTCAAGCCGTTTCTCCGACTGGTCGAAGAGCGCGAGAAGCGCACTGAGGGGCTGAAGGCCGCCGCGACGGCGCTCACTGCCGAGGCCGAGCGCCTGCGCGCGGACTACGAAAGCGCGATCCGGCAGGCGAACGACGAGGGCGCCGCCGCGAAAGAGGCCCTGCTCGAAGAGGCGCGCCGGACGCGCGAGCAGTTGCTGACCGAATCGCGCGCGCAATCGGCCGAGCGGCTCGCCGCCGTGCGCGACGAGATCAAAAAGGAAATGGAGCAGGGGCGCGCCCAGGCGCTGCAAGAAGCCGAGACGATCGCGCGCCAGATGGCCGAGAAGGTCCTCGGGAGGAAGGTCGGATGAGGCGCCTGCTCGTATCGCTCGCAACGCTATGCTTGTCCGCGCCCGCTTTCGCCGTTGAGGCCGAGGAGCACCACGCCGCCTCGGCGTCCGAGCTCATATTCCCGACCGTCAACTTCCTGCTGTTTGTTTTCCTCATCTACAAGTACGTCCTGCCGCTGGCGCGCGCTTATTTCAAAAAACGCCGCGCGGCGATCGCCTCGGCGATCGACGAAGCCGACGAGGCGAAGCGCCGCGCCGAGATGCTGCTCGCCGACTTTCGCAGCCGGCTCGCGCGCCTGGGCGACGAGCTGCGCACGATCCGCGAAGAGCTCCGCGCCGACGCCGAGCGCGCGAAGGCGAAGCTTTTGGAGGAGGCGGCGGAGATCGCGCGGCGCATCAAGGCCGACGCCGATTTTCTCGCCGAGCAGGAAGTCCGGCTCGCGCGCCTGGGAGTCAGAAAAGACATCGTCGAGCATGCCGCCCGCACCGCGGAGCGGCTCCTGCGCGACCAGCTCACGCTGGCCGACCAAAAGCGCATCGTCGGCGAATTCCTGAGCGACGTGGAGGCCGCGCGATGATCGAGGGAAGCTTAAGCCGCCGCTACGCCAAGGCGCTGTTCCAGCTCGCGGTGGCGGAAAGCCGCGAGGACCACGTCGCCGCCGAGCTCGCTCAGTTCGCGGAAGTCTTCGCCCAGCCCGAGCTCAACCACGTGCTCAACGACCCGGCCTTTTCGCGGCAGCGGCGGAAAAACATCGTGGCCGAGATCGCGCGCGAGCTCCAGCTGTCGCCGCTCGTGACTCATTTTCTCGAGCTGCTCGTCGAGCGCGATCGCGTGAGCTTTCTCCCCGGCGTGCTCGACCGCTACCGGAGAATGCTCGACGAGAAAAAGGGCCAGGCGGAGGCGCGCGTCGTCGCGGCGAATCCGCTCGACGACGGCGATCTCCAGCGCTTGCGCGGGTCGCTCGAAAAAATCTCCGGCAAAAAGATCATTGTCCAGCAGGAGAGCGACGCGTCGCTCATCGGCGGCGTGGTCGTGCAGCTCGAAGGCAGAATCTACGACGGCAGCGTGCGCACGCAGCTCGAGAAAATGAAAAAGCAGGTCGAGGAAAGCTATTAGCGGAGGGTAAGCATGCAGATCGGAACGGCGGAAATCAGCCGGATCATCAAAGAGCAGATCGAGAACTACGACAAGGCGGTCGAAGTCCAGGAGGTCGGCACGGTCATCTCGACCGGCGATGGCATCGCGCGCATCTACGGCCTCGACAAGGCGGCGGCCGGCGAGCTGCTGGAATTTCCCCATAACATTTACGGCATCGCGCTCAACCTCGAGGAAGACAATGTCGGCGCCGCCCTCTTCGGCGAGACGCACATGATCAAAGAGGGCGACACGGTAAAGCGCACCGGCCGCATCGCCGAGGTTCCGGTCGGCAAGGCGCTCGTCGGACGCGTCGTCAACGCGCTCGGCGAGCCGATCGACGGGCGCGGCCCGATCGACACCAAGGATCGCCGCCGCATCGAGATCAAGGCTCCGGGCATCGTCGCGCGCCAGCCGGTGAAAGAGCCGCTGCAGACCGGCCTCAAGGCGATCGACGCGATGATCCCGATCGGCCGCGGCCAGCGCGAGCTCATCATCGGCGATCGTCAGACCGGCAAGACCGCGGTCGCGATCGACACCATCATCAACCAGAAGGGCGGCAACGTCATCTGCATCTACGTCGCGATCGGCCAGAAGCGCTCGACCGTGGCGCAGGTGGTCGATAAGCTGCGCGAGTTCGGCGCGATGGACTATACGATCATCGTCGCGGCGACCGCCTCCGAGTCGGCGCCGCTCCAGTACATCGCGCCCTACAGCGGCTGCACTATGGGCGAGCATATCCGCGACAACGGCGGCCACGCGCTGCTCGTCTACGACGATCTCTCGAAGCACGCGGTCGCGTACCGCCAGCTCTCGCTGCTGCTGCGCCGGCCGCCGGGCCGCGAGGCGTATCCCGGCGACGTCTTTTATCTCCATTCGCGCCTGCTTGAGCGCGCGGCCAAGATGTCCGACGCGCGCGGCGGCGGCTCGTTGACCGCGCTGCCGATCATCGAGACGCAGGCGGGCGACGTCTCGGCGTATATCCCGACCAACGTCATCTCGATCACGGACGGGCAGATCTTTCTCGAAAGCGATCTCTTTTATTCCGGCGTGCGGCCCGCGATCAACGTCGGCATCTCGGTCTCGCGCGTCGGCGGCAACGCGCAGATCAAGGCGATGAAGCAGGTCGCCGGCACGCTCCGACTGGAGCTCGCGCAATACCGCGAGATGGCGGCGTTCGCGCAGTTCGGATCCGATTTGGACCAGGCGACGCAGCGGCAGCTCAACCGCGGCAGCCGGCTGGTCGAACTATTGAAGCAGGGACAGTACGAGCCGCTGCCGGTCGAGAAGCAGATCCTGATCATCTTCGCCGGCACGAACGGCTTTGTCGACGATCTGCCGGCGGCCGCGCTCAAGAAATACGAGCAGGAGCTTTACGCGTTCGTCGAATCGCGCCACGCGCAGCTCTTCGCGGACATCTTGAAGAAGCGTGAGCTCGACAACGAGCTGCGCGAGCGGATCAAAAAGGTGCTGGAAGAATTCAAAGGGACGTTTAAGGCTTAGTTTCGAGTTTCGGGTTCCGAGTTCGGATGACCGGGATTTAGTGAAGGGACGCGAGAATAACCGGACGCTCTGTCTCGAAACCCGAAACTAGAAACGCGAAACTTTATTTCATTTAAATGGCGACGCTCAAGGCGATAAGAAAGCGCATCAGCTCGATCCGCAACACGCAGCAGATCACCAAGGCGATGAAGATGGTGGCGGCGGCGAAGCTCCGCCGCGCGCAGGAGGCGGCGGTCGCGGCGCGCCCTTACGCCGAGAAGATGTCGGAACTGTTCAAGAATCTGGTCGCGCGCGTCGCGCGCGAGGCGCACCCGCTGCTCGGGGTCCGGGACGAGAAGAAAATCGATCTCATCCTGCTCACGTCCGACCGCGGCCTCGCCGGCGGCTACAACGCGAATTTGATCCGGGCGACCGAGGCGTTCATCCGCCGCGAAGGCGGCGGCAAGGAGATCAACCTGATTCTGGTCGGGCGCAAGGGCGTGGATTATTTCCGCCGCCGGCGCGCGACGATCGGCGAACGCTATCTCAATTTTCTCGCGCGCGCCGGCGACGAACTGGCGGGCGAGATCGCCGAAAAGGCGATCGGCCGGTTCATCCGCGGCGAGACCGACGCGGTCTATTTGATTTACAGCCGCTTTCGCTCGGCGCTGTCGCAGGTGCCGACGGTTGAGAAGCTGCTGCCCGTCGCGCTCCCGGAGGAGCGAAAGCCCGAGCAGATGACGGAATTTCTCATCGAGCCCAACGTCGAAGCGCTGCTCGCGGGACTTTTGCCGCGGGTCGTGCAGGTCGCGATCCACCGCGCGGTGCTCGAAGCCGCGGCGAGCGAGCACGGCGCGCGCATGACCGCGATGGATTCGGCGACGTCGAACGCGTCGAAGATGATGGGCAGCCTGACGCTGCAGATGAACCGCGCGCGCCAGGCGTCGATCACGCGCGAGCTGATGGAAATCGTCGGCACGGCGGAGGCGTTGAAGTAAAAAGTTTCGAGTTGCGGGTTGCGAGTTTCGAGCCCGGAGGTCTGAGGCTCGTCGACGGAAAGAAGTACCGGCGCTCTTTCTCGAAACGCGAAACTAAAAATCGAAACTGTAGTTAGTCCCGGAGGGTTTAAGTAGCATGGCCACCAATAACAATACCGGCAAGATCACCCAGGTCCTGGGCGCGGTCGTCGACGTGGAATTCTCCGACGGCGCGCTGCCGCCGATTTACAACGCCCTCAAGGTGACCAACCCGGCGATCAGCGATCAGGCCGGGAATCTGGTCCTCGAAGTCGCGCAGCACCTGGGCGAGAACACCGTCCGCTGCGTCGCGATGGACACGACCGAAGGTCTCGTGCGCGGCATCGACGCGCTGGACACCGGCGCGGGCATCACGGTTCCGGTCGGCGAGGCAACGCTCGGGCGCGTGCTCAACGTCATCGGCGAGCCGGTCGACGAGCTGGGGCCCGTGAAGAATACGAAAAGTTATCCGATTCATCGCCCGACTCCCGAGTTCGTCGATCAGGAGACCAAGGTCCAGACCCTCGAGACCGGCATCAAGGTCGTCGATCTGCTCGCGCCGTACGCGCGCGGCGGAAAAGTCGGCCTGTTCGGCGGCGCCGGCGTCGGCAAGACCGTCATCCTGATGGAGCTCATCAACAACGTCGCGATGAAGCACGGCGGCTATTCCGTGTTTGGCGGCGTCGGCGAGCGCACGCGCGAGGGCAACGACCTCTGGCTCGAGATGAAGGAATCGGGCGTCATCAACAAGGCCGCGCTCGTCTACGGCCAGATGAACGAGCCGCCGGGCGCCCGCGCGCGCGTCGCGCTGACCGCGCTCACGCTCGCGGAATATTTCCGCGACGACGAGGGCCGCGACGTGCTGCTGTTTCTCGACAATATTTTCCGCTTCACGCAGGCGAATTCCGAGGTGTCGACGCTGCTCGGGCGCATGCCGTCGGCGGTCGGCTATCAGCCGACGCTCTCGACCGACCTGGGAGAATTGCAGGAGCGCATCACCTCGACGCGCAAGGGCTCGATCACGTCGGTCCAGGCGATCTACGTCCCCGCCGACGACCTGACCGACCCGGCGCCGGCGACGACGTTTGCGCATCTCGACGCGACGACGGTTCTCTCGCGCCAGATCGCCGAGCTCGGCATCTATCCCGCGGTCGATCCGCTGGACTCGACCTCGCGCATCCTCGATCCGCACATCGTCGGCGCGGAACACTACGACGTCGCGCGCCAGGTGCAGGTGATTTTGCAGCGCTACAAGGATTTGCAGGACATTATCGCGATTCTCGGCATGGACGAGCTCAGCGAAGACGACAAGCTCACGGTCGCGCGGGCGAGAAAAATTCAGCGCTTTCTCTCGCAGCCGTTTCACGTCGCCGAGCAGTTCACCGGTATGCCCGGCGCCTACGTCGAAGTGAAGGACACGATCCGCGGCTTCAAGGAAGTCGTCGACGGCAAGCACGACGACATCCCGGAGCAGGCGTTCTACATGGTGGGCACGATCGAGCAGGCGGTCGAGAAAGCTAAGAAGCTCGCCGCCGGATAAAAAAGTTTGAGCGTTTCTAGTTTCGGCGTTCGCGACGGAGCGACATCAATCAGCCGTAACTGATTATAAAATCGTCCGAAACTCGAAACCCGGAACCCGAACTATTTTGAAGCATGGCTGACAAAATCCAACTCCGCATCGTAACGCCGACCCGTCTCGTCGTCGACGAGGAGGTCGATGAGGTGACCGCGCCGGGCGTGCTCGGGCAGTTCGGCGTCTTGCCGAACCACATCGCTTTTCTCACGCTGCTGCAGCCCGGCGAGCTCTCGTACAAGCAGGGCGGGCGCGTGACGCGCCTCGCCATCGCCGGCGGCTACGCCGAGGTGCTCGACAACGTCATGACGGTGCTCGCCGACGCGGCCGAGTTCGCCGAAGAGATCGACGTCGCGCGCGCGCAGCGCGCCAAAGAGCAGGCCGAGAAGAACATGGCCGCGCTCAACATCGACGACCGCGAATTCGCGCTGTGCGAGGCGGCTCTCCACCGCGCGACGGCGCGCATCGAGGTTGCAAGGCCGGAAACGAGAAGATAACAAAGTAGTATGGCCAAGCCCGCCTTCAAGCCGCAAAGGCAGATGTGGAGCAAGCTCTTCTCCTACGACTACTGGATGGAGAGCACGGGCATCCCGATCCATCGCGGCTACTTCATCCCAGACCTGCGCACCGTCGAGCTCGGCTGGTGGGAAGAGCGCCAGTGCATGAGCGCCTTCATCCAGCTCGCCGGGCAGGAGGGCGTCACTTCGGCGCGCGTGAGCGAGATCCCCCCGGGCGGGACGACCAAGCCGTTCAAGTTCGCGCTCGACGAGGTCGTCTACGTCGTCTCCGGACGCGGCGTCACCAATATCTGGTACGAGCGCAGCGGCAAGAAGAGCTTCGAGTGGCAGCAGCACAGCATGTTCCTCGTGCCGCGCGGCACGCACCATCAGTTCAGCAACATGCAGGGCGACAAGCCGGTGCGGCTGCTCCATTACAGCTACCTGCCGCTCGCGCTCTCGGCGGTCTCCGACCCGGAATTTTTCTTCAACAGCCCGTACGAGAGCCCGAACGAGCTCGCCGAGCACGAGACCTATTACTCGGAAGCCAAAGCGGTTAATCTGCCCGAAGGCGCCGACCCGAAAGGGCGGCGCGTCTATTGGTACGGCAACTTCTTTCCCGACATGCGCGCGTGGGACAAGCTCGACGCCAACGCGAAGCGCGGCGCCGGCGGGCGCAGCGTCTACATTCTTTTTCCCAACTGCGAAGTCTTCGCGCACATGTCGGTATTCGACTCCCGCACCTATAAGAAAGCCCACCGCCACGGTCCGGGGCGCGTGATCGTCATCCCGGCCGGCGAGGGCTATTCGATCATGTGGGAAGAGGGCAAGGAAAAAGTCGTCGCGCCGTGGCACGAGTGCAGCATGCTCGTGCCGCCGAACAAGTGGTTCCACCAGCACTTCAACGCCGGCGCGACGCCCGCGCGCTACTTGGCGCTCCACTCGCCGATGCAGTTCTACGGCCACGCGGAAAAGGTCGAAGACCGCGCCAAGGACCAGATCGAGTATCCCGACGAGGATCCTTTCATCCGCAACAAATTCGAGGAGGAGCTCGGCAAGCGCGGCCTCACCTCGCTCATGCCCGATCAGGCTTATAAGGATAGAAACTTCGAGTGGTCGAAGGCGATGGGTAAACAATGAGAAAGAGTTTCGAGTTCCGAGTTTCGAGTAAGAAGAGCGGACTCGAGATGAACCGATTATTGATACCGTCGGCCTCCGGACTCGCAACCCGAAACTAGCAACCCGAAACTTATTTTATGCACGACCTCGACGAAGACCACGAGCATTTCGAGATACCACCCGACGCGGTAGTCGAAGATATCGAAGGTTTGGAGATGTTCACGCTGAAGAGCGTGGGCATCGATATCGGCTCTTCGACCTCGCACCTGGTTTTCTCCCAGCTGACGCTGCGCCGCGAGGGCGCGTCGCTCTCCGGCCGCTTCAAGGTCACCGACCGGCGCGTGATCTTTCGCTCCAACATCATGCTCACGCCGTACCTCTCGGGCACGTCGATCGACGTCGAGAAGGTCAAGCGCTTCATCGAAGACGCATACCAAAAAGCCGGGCTCCGGCCCGACGAGATCGACACCGGCGCCGTGATCATCACGGGCGAGGCGCTGAAGAAGGAGAACGCGCAGCCGATCGTCGAATACTTCGCGAAATTCTCCGGCAAGTTCATCTGCGCCGCCGCGGGCCACAACCACGAGGCGCTGCTCGCCGCCTACGGCTGCGGCGCGGTCGATCTCTCGAAGACAGAGCGCAAGACCGTGCTCAACGTCGACATGGGCGGCGGCACGACGAAGTTCTCGCTGGTCGAGAGCGGCACGGTGACGCAGACCGCCTCGGTCAATATCGGCGCGCGCCTCATCGCCTTCGATGAGAAAGATGTCGTCACGCGCATCGAGGACGCCGGCCATATTCTCATGGGCGAGCTCGGCCACAAGGTCGAGCTCGGGAAAAAGATCGCCAACAAGCAGAAAGAAGAGTTCGCCGGGTTGATGGCGAAGGTGCTGGCCGAGCTGATCGAGGGCGAGCCCAAAACGCCGCTCGCGAAGCAATTGATGGTCACGCCGCCGTTCACGCACTACCGCGGCCTCCAGCAGATCGATCATATCGTTTTCTCCGGCGGCGTCTCCGAGCACGTCTACGACCGCGACAGCAACTCCTACGGCGACGTCGGCCCGATTCTCGGCAAGCACATGCGCGAGTATCTGAAGACGCTCACGAAGAAAGACCTCGTGCGCGAGCCCGCCGAAGGCATTCGCGCGACCGTCATCGGCGCCGGTGAGTACACCGTCCAGGCGAGCGGCAACACGAGCTATATCTCCGACGCGTCGGTGCTGCCGGTGCACGGCTTGAAAGTCATCCGCGCGACGCTCAAGGAAGACCGGCCCGCGCTCGAAGCGCTCAAGCAGGCGCTCGCCAAGTTCGACCTGACCTGCTGGGGCGAAGGGCTCGCGCTCTCGCTCTCGCTCGAAGGCGCGCTCGACTACAAGACGATCCGCGCGATCGCCGAAGGCGTCGCGGCGGTCTGCGCGGCGACGGCGAACGAGCGCGCGCCGCTCTACCTCGCGCTCGACCTCGACGTGGCGAAGTCGCTCGGCGGCATTCTCAAAGAGGAATTGAAGCTCGACCGCGAGATCATCGCCATCGACGGCATCGAGGTCGGCGACCCCGACTACATCGACATCGGCGAGCCGATGGGCATCACCGAAGTCATTCCCGTTACCGTCAAGTCGCTGATGTTTCCCGGCGCCAAGCTCGACTGATTCATAAGGAGAACGACCATGGCAGAGAAAAAACCCTTCAAGCCCTCACGCCAGATGTGGAGCAAGAAGTTCACTTACGACTACTGGATGGAATCGACCGGCGTGCCGATCATCACCGGCTTTTTCATCGACGACCTGCGCACCGCGAAGCTGGGCTGGTGGGAAGAGCGCGGCGTCAACACCGCGTTCATCCAGTTGTTGGGGCAGGAGGGCGTCAGCTCGACGCGCTTGAGCGAAGTGCCCGCGGGCGAGACGACCAAGCCGCTCAAGTTCGCGCTCGACGAGGTCGTCTACGTGATCGACGGCCGCGGCCTCACGACCGTCTGGTACGACGGCAGCAGCGTGAAAAAGAGCTTCGAGTGGCAGCAGCACAGCATGTTCGTGATCCCGCACGGCATGCACCACACCTTCAGCAACATGCAGGGCGACAAGAACGTGCGCCTGCTCCACTACAGCTATCTCCCGCTCGGCCTCTCGGCGGTGCCGGACCCGGACTATTTCTTCAACAATCCGCTCTCGACGCCCGGCGATATGAGCGAGCAGCAGGAGTATTACTCCGAAGCCAAGATGATCAACATGGATCAGGTCGACGAGGCGCTCGGGCTCCGCTACTACTGGTACGGCAACTTCTTCCCCGACATGAAGGCGTGGTCGAAGCTCGACGCCAACGAGCGCCGCGGCGCCGGCGGCAAGAGCGTCTACATCCAGTTCCCCAACTCCGAAGTATCGGCGCACATGTCGGTGTTCTCGCCGCTTACGTATAAGAAGGCGCATCGCCACGGCCCGGGCCGCGCGATCGTCATTCCGGCCGGCGAGGGCTACTCGATCATGTGGGAGGAAGGCAAGGAGAAGATCGTCTGCCCGTGGCACGAGTGCAGCATGCTCGTGCCGCCGAACAAGTGGTTTCACCAGCACTTCAACGCCGGCGGCGGCCCCGCGCGCTATCTGGCGCTCCATCCGCCGATGCAGTTCCACGGCCACGCGGAAAAGATCGAGGACCGCGCGAAAGACCAGATCGAATACCCGGACGAGGATCCGTTCATCCGGAAGAAGTTCGAGGAAGAGCTCGCCAAACGCGGGGTCAAGTCGATCATGCCCGCCGAGGCCTACTCCAACCGCGATTACGAATGGTCGAAGAGCATGGGCAAGCAATAGGTCCCGCGCTCGGCAACGATTAACGCCGCCTGTATGGCCGAATACTTCGCGCTGCAGGCGGCGTTTTTTTTCGCCACCTCGCACATCCTGATCCGCCGCGGCCTCGTGACGTCGAACGCCGTTACCGGCTCGTTCGTCTCGCTCGGCATGACCGCCTGCATCCTGGCGGCGTCGGCTTACTTTACGACGCCGCCCGGCGCGTTCTGGCAGCCGGCGGTCTTTTATTTTCTCGCCGCCGGCATCTTCGCGCCGGGCATCGGGCGCACGCTCACCTACGTCGGCATCGAGAGGATCGGCGTCGCGCGCTCGGTGCCGATCTCCAACGCGTCGCCGATGTTCGCCTCCATCCTCGCAGTGTTCATTTTAGGCGAGCAATGGAAGCCGCAGAATTTTCTCGGCACGGTGCTCGTCATCGCGGGGATCGCCATCCTCTCGGCCTCCCGCGCCGGCGGCAAGACGGAGTGGCGGCGCGCCGACATCGTCTTTCCCGTCATCGCGGCTCTCGCCTTCGGCATCTCGACCAACCTCCGCAAGCTCGGCCTGATGGAGGTCAACCGGCCGTTCATGGCGGCCGCGTTCACGGCCTCGACCGCGTTTCTCTTCTCGGCCTCGCTGCTCGCCTCGCAAGGCGGGACGAAGGCGCTCAAGCTCAAGCGCTCGAACGCGCCGTGGTTCTTCGCCGCGGGCCTGGCGAACACCTCGGCCACGCTCTCGGTCTTTCACGCGCTCAGCTACGGCGACGTAGTCGTCGTCGAGCCGCTCACGTCGAGCAACCCCGTGTTCTCGCTGATCATGTCGGCGCTGTTTTTGAGGGATCTCGAATCGATCACGCGCCGCGTCGTCATCGGCGCGCTGTGTACGGTGGTAGGGACGATTTTGGTGGTGACGCGGTAAAAAAATAGTTTCTGGTTTCAAGTTTCAGCTAGAGGCAGGAAGCGCGGCCATATCCCTCGATACAGCCTTCGGCTTACTCGGGACGGTCGGAACTTGATGAGATCGCTCACCTGCAATCCGTTGGCCCTGAGTAGAAGGCGCGAAGCGCGGCCGTACTGAAGGGGGCAAATGAGAGGCCGACGGGGAGGTCCACTCGAAACCCGAAACTTGAAACTGTTTTACTTGACCAGCGGCAGCACCTTCTCGCCCAACAAATCCAGCTGTCTGATATCGGGCACCGCGCCGCCGACGATCAGCGTTTCCAAACCGTTGGCGAACGCGGCGCGGATTCGCTCCGCGCACGCTTCCGGCGGGCCGACGACGAAGGTCTTCTCGATATCCAATCT
Source organism: Pseudomonadota bacterium (assembly GCA_021324155.1). Taxonomy (GTDB): domain Bacteria; phylum Desulfobacterota; class Binatia; order UBA9968; family UBA9968; genus JAJPJQ01. Next base: position 117,068 of record JAJPJQ010000010.1, on the reverse strand, counting down.
CACCGAGCCGTAGTAGCGCTTCAGATACGCCGCGCAGGCGTCGATCGCCTTCTGCTTGTCGTTGTCGATCGCCATGAAGGTGAGGCCCGCCTTAGAGATTTTATTCGGGTCGCGCCCCGCGGCCTTGGCGTAGCCGGCGATCTTTTCCCAGATCGCGGGGAACTGCGGGATCGCCGAACTGCCGCAGATGTAGCCGTCGGCGATGCGCCCGGCGCGCTTGAGTACGGCTTCGGCGCTGCCGCCGGTCCAGATCGGCGGGTGGGGCTGCTGCACCGGCCGCGGTCCGACAGTCACGTCCTCGAGCTGAAAATATTTGCCTTTGTGCGTCACGCTTTCGCCCGACCACAGCCGCTTCATGATCGCGACCTGCTCCTCGGCGCGGCTGCCGCGGTGCTCCCACGGAATGGCCGCCGAGGTGAAGTCGTTCTGGCGGCTGCCGAAGCCGATGCCGAGCGTGACGCGCCCGTTAGAGATGAAATCGAGCGTCGCGACGCTCTTGGCGAGCAGCGCCGGCGAGCGCAAGGCGGCAAGCAGCACCGACGTGCCGAGGCGAATCTTCGATGTTACCGCCGCCGCGGCGGCGAGCAGCGTGAGCGGCTCGAGGTTGTCATAAACCACGCGGTCGAGCGCCCACATCGAGTGGAGCCCGATTTCCTCGCATTTGCGGGCGACGTTGACGACGTGGCCCGGCGTGATCTCGGGCTGCGGGTTCACCATGCAGAAGCCGACGTTGGGCATAAGGTTCTCTCCTTTTTCTTTTCTCTAATCACAGCTCGCCGGGCGTGCGCAACGCTTGCTTGACAGCGGGCGGTGCTTCATCTAATTGACGAAACGGACTGTTGACAAGGAGGGCTTTCCATGGACGCGCACGTCTTCGAATTGTCGACGCCGGACCTGACCGGCGGCCGGAGCCACATGTTGCTTTCGCGCACCGACCTCGTCTCGGTCGGGCTCAACTACTACACGCCGGGAAGAAAGAACAAGCTGCACACGCATCCCGGCGAGGACCACACGTTCGTCGTCATGGACGGCGAGGCGACGTTCTACGACAAGGACGAGAAGCCGACCGTCTTGAAAAAAGGCCAGGGCATCATGCTGCCCGAGGGCTGGTATTATTGGTTCGCGAACAGCGGCAGCGGTCCGCTCGTGCTGCTGCGCTTCTCCGCGCGCAAGGGAAAGCCGAAAGTCACGCGCATCGAGGCGGACGGCCGGACGCGCTCCGACGATTCGACGGAATACATCAACGTCGACGGCGAGACGATCCCCGGCAAAACATGGAAGCTCGGACGATGAGGCTGCGCCGCAACATTCTGTTTTTTCTCTGCGCCGGACTTCTGCTGCCGTCGCTTTTGAACGCTCAGACGCATCCGGACCCGAAGCTGATCGAAGAAGCCAAGAAAGAAGGGAAGCTCGTCGTCTACGCCGCTTACTCGGCGGCGGACGCGAACGCCTTTAAAGCGGCATTCGAGAAAAAATATCCCTTCATTCAGTTCGAATACTTCCGCGCCGGCAAGGATAAGCTCCTCGCGCGCTACTTGACCGAAGTCAAAGCCGGCCAGTACCTCCCCGACGTGTACCAGTCGAGCATCTTTCCCATGATGACGCTTATCCAGCGCGGGCTCATCGGCAAATACGCCTCGCCCGAGCGCGGCATCTACGGGAACGACTTCAAGGACAAGGACGGCTACTGGACCGCGGCCTACGTCAATGCCATGACGATGGCCTACAACACGCGCATGGTGAAGCCGGCCGAGGTGCCGAAGAGCTACGACGAGCTGCTCCAGCCCAAGTGGAAGGGCAAGATGGGCATGGACTTGAACAAGACCGAGTGGTACGTCGCGATGCTCCAGATGATGGGCGAGGAAAAGGGGAAGAAGTACATGGAAGCCCTGAGCCGACAGGACGTGCAGGCGCGCGACGGCAATACGATCACCGGCCAGCTCCTCGTCGCGGGCGAGTTTCCGCTGGTCGTCTCGCAGTATCCGACGAGCGTCGAGGAATATAAAAAAGTCGGCGCGCCGATAGAGTGGGTCGCGCTCGACCCGCACTTCGTCTACTCGATCGTGATCGGCGTCACTGCCAAGCAGCCGCATCCGGCGGCCGGGAAGCTCTTCATCGATTTCGTCCTCTCGCAGGAAGGGCAGAAGGTGATGCGCAGCTTGAGCCGCATCTCGGTACGCAAAGACGTGCCGCCGGACCCGCCGCGGCTGATCGAGGGGCGGAAGCTCCTCGTCGTCAAGCCCGCTTCGGCCGAGGACTACAACCGCTACAACAACGAGTACCACAAGTACTTCCGCTGAGAGCCGTGAAGATCACCGACGTCCGGGCGATTCGCCTCCGCGCGTCGATCCCTGCCGAAGGACAGGTGACGAGCCGCAGCGGCGTCCGGGAGGCGCGCACGACGGCGCTCGTCCGGGTCGACACCGACGCCGGCATCCACGGCTACGGCTCCTGCTCGGGCAACGGCGCAATCGTCCACTTCATACTCGAACAAGTCGTCAAACCCGCCGTCGTCGGCATGGACCCGACCGACATCGACGCGCTCTGGCAGAAGCTGTACTTCGGCCCGCGCGCGCGGCAATTGGGGCTCCGCGGCATCGGCTTCGTCGCGCTCTCCGGCCTCGACGTCGCGCTGTGGGACATCCGCGGCAAAGTCGAAGGCGCTCCTATCTATAAGTTGCTATCGAATAAGCCGCGCGATCGCGTCGAGGTCTACGCGACCGCGCTCTATCCCGACGAGAATAAGAAAGTCGTCGAGCGTGCGCGGCGGCTCGCTGAATTAGGCTACCGCGGCATCAAGATGAAGATCGGTTTCGATGTCGCGGGCGACATCGAGCGCGTGCGCGCGGTGCGCGCGGAGGTCGGCGCAAATTTCCCGCTGATGAGCGACGCCAACATGGGTTACGATCTGCCCACGGCGCAGCGCGCGGCCATCGCGCTCGCCGATCTCGGCGTCGGCTGGCTCGAGGAGCCGATATTCTTCGCCGACGCCGCGAGCCACGCGAAGCTGAAAGCGTCCACGAAAATTCCCATCGCTCTCGGCGAGAATCTCCACACCGTCTACGACTTCGAGCAGTTCATCGCCCGACCGGCCGTCGATATCCTACAGCCCGACGTCGCGCGCGCCGGCGGGATCAGCGAGATCGTGCGCATCGCCGCGCTGGCTGACTCGCGCGGCCTGCCGGTCTCGTTGCATACCTGGGGCGACGGCGTCGCGCTCGCCGCGAGCCTGCACCTCTCGGCGGCGCTCAAGAACGCGATCGTCATGGAGCTCGACATGACGCACAATCCGCTGCGCACGGAGATCCTCCGCGCGCCGCTGGAGCCGAAAAACGGCCTGATGGCGCCGCCGGACGCGCCGGGCCTGGGCATCGAGGTCGATCCAGGCGCGCTGGAGCGCTTCGCGTTCAGCGGCCAAGAAGCGTGAGATGAAAAAATTATTTATCGTTATCGCGCTGCTCATCGCCCTGCCCGCCGCCGCGCAGGAGCCGGCGCGCATCCGTGCCGCCTACACCTCGATCGCGATCCAGATGACGCCGCTCTATCTCATGAAAGAGCTGAATTTGGGGAAAAAGCAGGGCCTCAACCTCGACATGCTCTACGTCCCCGTCAGCTCGCGCGCCGTGCAGGCAGCGCTCGCCGGCGAGATCCATTTTCTCACCAGCGGCGGCGTTGCCAACATCAATGCGAACATGTCGGGCGCCGACTTCGTCGGCCTTACCTCGACGCTGAATACCTTCACGTTCAAGATCGTCTCGACCCCCGACCTACGCGAGGTCGCGCAGCTCAAGGGCAAGCGCGTCGGCATCTCGCGGCTCGGCGGCGCGAGCGATTTCTCCATCCGCTACGCGCTCGAGCGCTGGGGGCTCGTGCCGGACCGCGACGTGGCGATCCTCCAGATCGGCGGCGAGCCGGAGCTGGCCGCGTCACTCCAGGGAAAAGCGATCGACGCGGCAGTGATCTCCGAGCCGTTCGCGACACTCGCGATAAAGGCGGGCGGCCACCTACTCTACGATCTCAGCAATCTCGGCGTGACCTATACGCTGCACGGCCTCGGCTCGCGCAAGAGCTTCGTGCGCGAGCACCGCGACGCGACGATCAAATTTTTGAAGGCGTATCTCGAAGGCATTTACATCTTCAAGACGAACAAGGAGTTGAGCCTCAAGACGATGCAGAAGGTCGCGCGCCTCGACGACGTGTCGATCATGAACACCGCCTACGAGGAATATTCCAAGCGCCTGATCCGCGAGGTGCCCTATCCCAACCCCGAAGGGATTCAGATCATCATCGACCAGCTCGCCAAAAGCCGCGCGCAGGCTAAGGGCCTGAATCCCAACGACTTCATCGACCCGTCGCTGCTGCGTGAGATCGAACAAAGCGGGTTCGTGAAGAAATTGTACGGTCGGTGACCTCCCCCTTCCCCTCCTTCGTAAGGAGAGGATCGGACTCGCAGCAGTGTCTTGCTCTTATTCCCCTCCTTAATAAGGGGGGTTAGCGGAGGTAGCTTTTTTCCGTCGAAACCATCCGTCCCCCCTCGGCCGACCCCCGGCACCACCTTCTGCTCGTTGAAAATTAATTTCGGATGACCACTTGACGGAGGCTGATTTACGTACTAAGACTTTCTACCCAGGAACGACCTAATATGACCGTAATCTACGACCTTAGTCTAAGACTTTAGATGTACGGATAGCGAATTGGCTTCCAGGCAAGCAGAACGAGACCGCCTTGAGCGGCAGCTGCGCCGGTTACGCCAGGATACGGCTGGCACCGCCGCGGCTGCGCTGCCAAAAAGATTAAGGAGCACAGGCCCTGCCGATAAAAGTACCTATACAGCGACGCTAAAAAGAGGTCCGCCGAGATTCAATGACAGTTCGTAAATTGCGGCACCGGGATGGGCAGAGATGACGTGAACGGAATATAAAAAATTTTATGAGGAGAAAAGAAATGAAAAAATTAATTATAGCGTTATCGCCGGTCGTCGTCGCAGCGGTGTTCTTCGCGCTGTCCGGTGTGGCATCGGCGCAAAGCAAACAGGTAGCGGGAATAAGCTGTCCGCCGGCGAATGTTGCGGGACACAAAATAACCGAGACCGAAGCGCTGAGCTTGGCGCAGAAGTACGCCGACCAAAACCTCAAGGGCGGATATAAAGTCATTCAGCCGGTCGCTGGTTCGGGCAAGGCTCGGGGGCCTGTTCTAACGGGCGGCTATAACACGATGTGTTATAACAAGGACGGCGACGCCTACACTTCGGTCGCATATTCTTTCGAGGCGAAAAACGCCAAGGGTTCGATGCGCATCCTTACGGTCGATCAGTTCGGCTCCGTCACCCAGCATCGCGAAATCGATACCGCCGCTACCAGATAACTCCCGATCGACGGAGTAAGTTAGCCCGACCCCTGGGGCCGAGAGGCCCCAGGGGATACCTACGTCCCATCGAGAAATTCGCCTCCCTCTATTCCCCTCCTGTCCTTGTGCTCCCCTCATTTCTAATGAGGGGGTAAAGCAGGCAGCGTTTTCCTGGGCGATAAAGAATGGTCACAGAGCCCTCGACATGCTCAGGGCGAATGGAATTGTCAATTCTATAACGAAGTTTATTGCCGTTCGTGCTGAGCCTTCGAGGAGGCTCGGGGCGGGCTTTCGGGGTAACGAAATTTTGTTTCATTTCCCGCATCGCCATCCGATGTCATGTAAGGTAAGGACACGGCGTGCCGTGACCCGTATTCGCGCCGTTGTCTTCTCCAAGCCACCGGCATCCTCGAAAGAGCCGCGGGTTGTCTGACGCTCCCAATTTATAGTAGCTTCAGCTTTCTATCTGCTCGTGAAAGCCGCAGGTAAAAAAGCCGCGCAAGATAAGTCGCCCGTCAGCCATCCGATTCCAGCCGGATCGTGCATTAGACTGCTAATCCCCGCCATAATCGCTGCGGTTACCTTTGTAGTTTTTCTCCCCGCGCTACAAAACAATTTCGTCAATTGGGACGACGAGCAAAATTTCCTACTAAATCCCAACTATCGAGGCCTAGGTTGGAATCAAATCATGTGGATGTTCACGACATTTCATCTAGGCCACTACCAGCCGCTCAGCTGGCTGACATTGGGCATCGATTATTCGATCTGGGGGCTAAATCCCTTCGGCTATCATTTAACGAATCTCCTGCTGCATGCGGTCGGCTCGGTTATTTTTTACTTTGTGTGCCGACGTCTGCTGCGGCTATCGTCTGTTAGACCCGATCCTGCTGCTTCTCCCTGGAGCGCGGCGTTCGCCGCTCTCTTCTTCGCGATTCATCCGCTCCGGGTCGAGTCCGTCGCTTGGATAACGGAGCGCCGCGACGTGCTCTCCGGAGTATTGTTATTCGCTTCGATTTTACTTTATCTGCGCGCAACGGAAGGCGGAGCAGCTAGACGCCGGGAAATAATCGGGTCGGTATTTCTTTACGCCCTGTCGCTGCTTTCCAAGGCGAGCGGCATGACATTGGTTTTCGTTCTCGTTGTGCTGGACGTTTATCCGCTGCGAAGATTGCAGTCTTCCACGTCGCAGTGGCTCGCGCGCCGTGATCGTGCCGTCTGGCTGGAAAAACTACCGTTTTTAATCCTCGGCCTGATCGCCGGTGCCGTCGCGTTAACAGCACAAAAACAAGCCGGCGCGTACGTTTCTGTCAGTGCATACAGTATCGGTCGGCGCTTCGGACAGGCCATGTACTCTGCGATGTTTTATATCTCGAAGACGATCGCGCCGTTCCACCTATCGCCGTTGTATCAAGTACCCTTTCAGTCCGGCGGTTGGATTTGGGTATTTACAATGTGTGGCATGGCGCTCGCTGCGATCACCGCTATTCTTTTTGCGATGAGGAAAAGAGCCGCCGGCCTTTTCGCCGCATGGTTATGCTATCTGGCGCTTCTGGCGCCTGTCTCAGGTTTAGCTCAGAGCGGCGTTCAATTCGTCGCCGATAGATACAGTTATCTCTCGTGCCTGGCATGGGCGCTTGTTGCCGGAGCTTACTGCGACAAGCTTATTCTAAAAATTCACAAACCTTACTTAATCTTCGTCTCCGGCTCGGTACTGCTGCTGATCGTCGGTCTTAAGACCTGGCAGCAGACCTTTATTTGGCAGGATTCAGGAACGCTGTGGAGACATACGATCGCGATCACTCCCGAATCGAGCATCGCACGCTACAACCTGGGGAACGTCCTCGAAGCCGAGCGCGATTTCGATGGCGCGATGACTGAGTATCGCGCCGCGATCGCGCGCGATCCGGCGTACGCCGAGGCGCGCTATAATTTGGCGCGTCTGCTCGCGCGGCAAGGAAAAATCGACGAGGCGATCGACGAATATCGGGAAGCTCTCAAGGCCGATCCGAAAGACGCCGGCAGCCACAACAATCTGGGCCTCCTGCTCGCCCGCCGCGGCGACATCCCGCAAGCCGTCGTCCACTTCAACGAGGCGCTGCGGATCGACCCCGGCTATGCCAAGGCTTATTTCAACATAGGCCAAGTGATGCTTCAGCAAGGCCGGCCAAAAGAGGCCGAGGATTATTTCAAACGAGCATTGCACCTCCAGCCCGATGTCGCCGAGATCCACGAGCAGCTCGCCCGCGCCCTCGCGGCGCAGGGAAGAAAAGAAGAGGCGATGAGACAGTATGAGGAAGCCCTGAAGATAATGAGGCGGTGAGAAAATACACATACACATGTAAATCACAGCGGAACCAACAGCATGGCACATCATGTGACGAACTATGTTATTTCTCTCCTTTCCAGGGAGGGGTAAGCGAGCCCTTGAACGAACGGAATTGTTAATTCGATAACGAATTTTATTGCCGTTCGTGCTGAGCCTTCGAGGGGCTCAGGGCGAGCTTTGTCGAAGCGCTCTTTTTCATATCTGTAAGCTAAGGGGCACGGCACGCCGTGCCCCTATAAAATCGTACTCGCTTCCGAGTCGTTCCCTCGAAAAAGGAAATCCAGTCTTTTTTTCGGACGCTGAACCTCAGCCCTCGACTCAGCTCAGGGCATGCTTTCGGGGTAACGAAATTTTGTTTCATTTCCGATGTCATGTAAGGGCACGGCACGCCGTGCCCCGTATTCGCGCCGTTGTCTTCAATTCCCGACTTGATAAGATGTTTCGGGTTTTCCATGTACCGCGAAGATACCATCGCCGCGGTCGCCACGCCGCCGGGCGAAGGCGGAGTCGCGATCGTGCGGCTGTCCGGCCCCGACGCCGAGCGCATCGCGAAAGAAATTTTTTTTCGCGCCGGGGGGAAGAACGGCGCGCTGCGCTCGCACACGCTGCATCGCGGATCGCTTAAAGATCCACGGAACGGCGCGCGCGTCGACGAATGTCTCGCCGTGCTCATGCGCCGGCCTAAGAGCTATACCGGCGAGGACGTCATTGAGTTTCACTGCCACGGCGGGCAGCTCGTCACGCGCCGCGTGCTCGAGTTGGCGCTGGCGCGCGGCGCGCGCCAGGCCGAGCCAGGCGAATTCACCAAGCGGGCGTTTTTAAACGGCCGCATCGACCTCGCGCAGGCGGAAGCCGTGCTCGATCTGACGCAGGCGCGGACCGAGACCGGCATGCGGCTCGCGCTCGAGCAGATGCACGGCGGGCTGTCGCAGTGGGTCGCGACGCTGCGGGAGGAGTTGCTCGATATTCTCGCCGAGGTCGAGGCGGCGATCGACTTTTCCGAGGAGGAGATCGATCACCTGCCGCAGCAGAATTTGCTCGCGAAGGTCGACGCTCTTAAAAATCGCATCGCCGGCATCCTCGCGAGCTACGAATGGGGGCGGCTCCATCGCGAGGGCGCGCGCGTTTGCATCGCCGGGCGGCCGAACGTCGGTAAATCGAGCCTGTTGAACGCGCTGCTCGGCGCCGAGCGCGTGATCGTGACGCCCGTGCCCGGCACGACGCGCGACGTGATCGAGGAGAGCGTCAAACTCGGCGGTCTGCCCGTCGCGCTCTGGGATACGGCGGGGATCCGCGATACGGATAATCCGATCGAGCGCGCCGGCATCGATTTCACGCGCAGGCACCTCGACGCCGCCGACGCCGCCCTCGTCGTGCTCGACGCTTCCGAGCCGCACGCGCGGGAAGACGAGGCGCTGATGCGCGCCGTGCGCGGCAAAAAGGGTCTGCTGGTGCTGAATAAGAACGATCTGCCCGAGCGGGTCGACCGCTCGTGGCTGGCGGAAGTCGCGCCGGATAAGGCGATCGTCTCGATATCGGCTAAAAGCGGTGCCGGCCTCGACGCGCTGAAAGCGGCATTGCGCGATCTTCTGCTCGCCGCGCCGACGGAACCGCAAATCATCTTGACCAACGTCCGGCACAAGGCGGCACTGGAAAGAAGCGCCGAAGCTCTGACGGCCGCGGCGGCGGGAATCGAGCAGGGCATATCGCCGGAACTCGTCGGAATCGAGCTCCTGCATGCGAAAGAAGGTCTCGAAGAGATCGTGGGGGCGGTCAACAATGAGTCAATTTTAGAACATATTTTTACTAAGTTCTGCATTGGAAAATAATAGAATACACATACAATTGATACAGAGCAGAGAAAAGGCGGCGAAAGATTTTCTGCCTGTATCTCTACTTTGTCCACCCAACTGTTTCACGTGAAACATGACTGAAAAGATCTACGACATTATCGTCGTCGGCGCGGGCCACGCCGGCATCGAAGCCGCGCTCGCCAGCGCGCGCATGGGCTGTTCGACGCTCATGCTGACGCTGAACCTCGACCATATCGGCCAGATGTCCTGCAATCCTGCCATCGGCGGCATCGGCAAGGGGCATCTGGTCAAAGAGATTGACGCGCTCGGCGGCGAGATGGCGAAAGCGATCGACGAGACCGGCATCCAGTTCAGGATGCTGAATACGAAGAAGGGGCCGGCGGTGCGCGCCTCGCGCGCGCAGGCGGATAAGGCGCTCTACCGGCAACGCATGAAGCGCGTGCTGGAGAATACAGAGAATTTGACGCTGCGCCAGGCGAGCGTTGAGCGGCTTATCGTCGATGGAAGTGTGGTCTCAGCCTTGGAAACTCAAATCGGCGAGGTTTTCCGCGGCCGCAAGGTGATTCTCACGACCGGGACGTTTCTCCGCGGGCTCATCCACGTGGGCGACAAGAACTATTCCGCCGGCCGGGCCGGCGACTTCGCCGCCCAGGGCCTCAGCGCCTCGCTGATCGAGCTGGGCTTCAAGATCGGGCGCTTAAAGACGGGCACATGCCCGCGTCTCGACGCGCGCACGATCGACTTTGAGCGGCTCCAGGTCCAGCACGGCGACGATCCGCCCGCGCCGTTCTCGTTCGCGACCGAGAAGATCGCGCAGAAGCAGGTGCCGTGTCACATCACGTACACCAATCACAAAACGCACGAGGCGATCCGCGCTTCGCTGCACCGCTCGCCGATTTATTCCGGGATCATCCACAGCCGCGGGCCGCGCTATTGCCCATCGATCGAGGATAAGATCGTGCGCTTCGCCGATAAGGAGCGCCATCAGATTTTCCTCGAGCCAGAAGGGCTCGACACCGTCGAGATCTATCCCAACGGCTTATCCACCAGCCTGCCGCTCGACGCGCAGATCGCGATGGTGCATTCGATCGAGGGGCTCGAGCGCGCGGAGATCATGCGCCCGGGCTATGCGATCGAGTACGACTACGCCGAGCCGACACAGCTCTACCCGTCGCTCGAGACCAAGGCCATAAAAAATCTCTATCACGCCGGGCAGATCAACGGCACGACCGGCTACGAAGAGGCGGCGGCGCAAGGGCTCATGGCGGGGCTCAACGCGGCGCTCAGCCTGCGCGGCGAGGAGCCGCTGATATTCAAGCGCGATGAGGCATACATAGGTGTATTAATTGATGATTTGGTAACCAAGGGCACTGACGGCGAGCCCTATCGGATGTTCACTTCCAGGGCCGAATATCGCTTGCTCCTGCGCGAGGACAACGCCGACCTACGCCTCACCGAGATCGGCCATAAGATCGGCGCGGTCGGTGAGAAAGCCTATGCGCGCTTGGAGCGCAAACGCGACGGGGTCGCGGCTTTGCTTAGGCTATTAGAGCAGACCGCGGTAAGTCCAGATGAAGCGAGCGGCAAGATCGAAGCGCTGTGCACCGCCCCGATTCGAAGCGGAACGACGCTCGCGCAATTGCTCAAGCGGCCGGAGATCGGCTTCGCCGAGCTGCGCCAATTCGCGCCCAGTCTCAAAGATACACCCCTGGACATCGCGCTTCAGGCGGAGGTCGAAATCAAGTACGCCGGCTACATCGATCGCCAGCTCGAAGCCGTCAAGCGCGCGAAGAACTTCGAGTCGATGCGATTGCCGGAAGACCTCGACTACGCCGCCGTCACCGGGCTTTCGCGCGAGGCGCGGGAGAAGCTCGCGCGCATCCGCCCGCGCTCACTGGGGCAGGCCTCGCGCATCGCCGGCATCACGCCCGCAGCGATCTCGCTGCTGTCGGTTTATCTGCACAAAAGAAAACAAGCATCCGCCTCCTAGCGCGGTCTCATTAAGACGGTTTCACGTGAAACTTTTTTCTTCCAAATTTTCCTACCCTGTGATAAAGCTTGGCGGTCTTTTGACTAATCGCAAATAGCTGATTTTGCTTGTAAATGGCTAATATCATCGCCGTCGCTAATCAGAAGGGCGGCGTCGGCAAGACAACGACCTCGGTTAATCTGGCAGCCTCGCTGGCGGTGGCCGAAAAGCGCACGCTGTTGATCGACATCGACCCGCAGGGCAACGCGACCACGGGTCTGGGCTTCGAGCGCGGAGGCGGCGGCAAGAGCCTCTATCATGCGCTCATCGGCGAGACGGCGCTCGCCGACGTCCTGCGCCAGTCGGAGCTGCCGTTTCTTTTCGTCGCGCCGTCGACCCGCGATCTCACCGGCGCCGAGATCGAGCTCGTCGCCTTCCAGAAGCGCGAATCGCGTCTCAAGGACGTCCTGCGCGGCGTCGAGGAAAAATTCGATTTCGTATTGCTCGACTGCCCGCCGTCGCTCGGCCTGCTCACGCTCAACGCGCTCACCGCGGCCGATTCCGTCCTCGTGCCGCTGCAATGCGAATATTATGCGCTCGAAGGGCTCACGTCGCTGCTCGAGACGATCAAGCTCGTCCAGCGCCAGCTCAACCCCGGGCTGCATCTCGAAGGCATATTGCTCACGATGTTCGATGTCCGGAACAATCTCGCGCACCAGGTGGCGGACGAGATCCGCGCGCATTTTCCCGAATTGCTGTTTCACACCGTGATCGCGCGCAACGTGCGCTTGAGCGAGAGCCCGAGCCACGGAAAGCCCGCGCTGCTCTACGACGTCAACTCGAGCGGGGCGCAGAATTATCTCGCGCTCGCCAAGGAAGTCATCATTAACGCAGAGGAGGGCCGTCGTGCAGAAAAAGGGGTTGGGTAGAGGGCTCGGCGCGCTCATCTCCGCCGCCGAGAGCCCGCAGGAGCCGGCGGAGAGCGCCGTCGATATCGATCGCATCGTGCCGAACCCGTTCCAGCCGCGGCGGGTCTTCGACGCGGAGAAAATCGCCGAGCTCGCCGCGTCGATCCGCGAGCACGGAGTGATCCAGCCGCTCCTCGTGAGGCGAAACGGCTCCGGCGACTACGAGCTGGTCGCCGGCGAGCGGCGCCTGCGCGCGGCGAAGCAGGCGGGGCTGCAGCAGGTGCCGGTCATCGTCCGCGAAGCGGAGGATGAAGCGGCGCTCGCGCTCGCGCTGATCGAAAATCTCCAGCGCGAGGACCTGAACGCGATCGAGGAGGCCGAAGGCTATAAGCGATTACAGGAGGATTTCGCCCTGAGCCAGGAGGAGATCGCCGACAAAGTCGGCAAAAGCCGCCCGGCGGTCGCCAACGCGCTCAGGCTGCTCAATCTCCCCAAGCAGGTGCGCGACGACGTCGCCGCCGGACGGCTCGCCGCCGGCCAGGCGCGCGCTCTGCTCGCGCTCGCGAGCGAAGCGGCGATCCTCGCCGCGGCGCGGGAGGTCATCGCCAAGGGGCTGACGACCCGCGCAGCGGAGAAGCTTGCCGCGCGCCTGAAGACCGGCGGCCGCAAGCGCCAGCCGGCGGCGCTCGACGCCGACGTGCGGATGATTATCGAGCGCATCCAGCGCGCGCTCGGCACCAGGGTCCGCTTCGTCCCTGCGCGCGGCGGCCGCGGAAAAATCGAGATCGAATATTATTCCGCGGCCGAGCTCGACCGCTTGATCGAGCGCTTGGCCGCGAACTAAACCACCGCGCAGGAGCACCGGGATGAAACAGCTTTTTGGTCTCCTTTTTATAGGACTAATCGGACTTCATTCGATAACCGCCCTCGCCGCGCAGGCGGGCCTCGAAGAAGTCATTATGGGCTATCCGAGCCGGGCCCTTACCGAGCTCCCGACGCACGTCGCGTTGAAAAATGGCTTCTTCCGCAACGAAGGGCTCGACGTCAAGCTCGTGCAAGCGCGTTCGAACATCCTTGCCGCGGCGCTGGCGTCGGGCAGCATGGGCTATATCAGCTCGGTTACGACGACGCTCGGGGGCATCATGGGCGGGCTGCCGGCCAAGATCATCGCGGGCGTGACCAAGAACAACCCCGATTTTCTCATGGTGCGGCCGGAGATCCGCTCATTCGCCGACTTGAAAGGCAAGAAGCTCGCCGTCAGCGGCTTCGGCGGCGCTTCGCACCAACGGATGCTCATCGTCCTCACGAAGAACGGCATCAATCCGTCGACCGATGTGACGATCCTGTCGGTCGGCGATGCGCGGCTTCGGCTCGAGCAGCTCCGCGCCGGCTCGATCGACGCGACGGTGCTCACCCCGCCGAACAATTTCATCGCCGAGCGCGCGGGCTTCAGGAGCCTGGGCTCGTCCTCCGACCTGCTGCCGCTCCCCGCGATCGGTGTCACGACGCTCGAGCGGCGACTGAAAGAAAAGCCCGAAGAGGTGAAGAAGGTTCTGCGCGCGCTGCTCAAGGGGATGCGCCAGATGAAGGAGCGGCGCAACGAGGCGGTTACGGTTGCGATGGAATGGCTCGGGCTCGACAAGGAATTGGCCGAGCGCTCCTACGATGTCATGCTGCCCAACTACGCGCTCGACGGACGCATCGACCCGGCGTCGCTCCAGGGCTCGATCAACCAATTGAACCAGCACCGCGGCGCCGGCTCCAAGGCGATCACCTCCGCGGACGTGTTGGATTTTACTTTGCTGGAGCAGGTGAAGAAGGAATTGAAGCAGTGAAAGCAACCTCTCGACCCCATCCCTGCCCCGACGGGAGAGGGAGACAGATGAGCACCGCTTCTTCTTATCCCTCTCCCTTTGCGAGAGGGCGAGGTGAGGGCAAAATTTAGAGCTGTTTCCGGAGCGCCTGAAGCAGCGCTTTTTGGTCCGCTTTCGTCTCGACGCGGAAGCGTCGGAACGCAGCGCCTACTTTGAGATCCGCATACATGCCGCTCGGATCTTCGTGGAAATGTAGAAAAGCCTTCGACGCGAGATAGAAAATCCCTCGACTCTTTTCATTCAATAAACCGGCGGCGCGCATCGCCTTGAGCAGAGATTCGAGGCCGTCGAGGCTTTTCGCCGAGGCGTGCTTCATCGAACGAAGTTCACACACGCTCAAAAATTTTGCTGAAGCGCGCAAGCAGCAGCAAAACCGTCGGCCAGAAGAGCGTATTGACGATATCGTGCAAGCTGTCCAGCCAACGCCAGTAGGCTAAAATCCGTAGGTCTTCATGCATGTCGACGATTTCACCTAAGATGGCAATGGCCAGCACAAACAGCCACGGCACTATGGAGCGCGCCGGCTTGCGCAGAAGCAGCGCGGCGAGGACGAACGTCGCAAGACCGACATAAACGTGAAGCGTGTCTTTCGACAGCCCGGTGACCGCCACGATGGCGAGCTTGAGCGTTTCGACCGGTGAAGTTTGCATCGTCCGCCTACGAGCTCGCGGCCAGCACACGCAAGTAAGCGCCGACGGCGTTTCTCAAGCCTATTTGGAAAGCATCCGATATAAGCGCATGGCCGATCGACACTTCGAGAATCCCCGCAATACGGCAGAACGGTCCGAGATTGTTTAAATTCAGATCGTGCCCCGCGTTGACGCCTAGCCCCGCCGCCTGCGCCGCTCCGGCGGCGGACGCGAATCTCGTCAACGTCCGCTGAAAATCGTCGCGCTCGAAAGCGCGCGCGTATGGCTCGGTGTAGAGCTCGACGCGATCGGCGCCGAGCGCACGGGCTTGGGGCCACTGCGCACTGTCGCCGTCCATGAACAGCGCCACGCGAATGCCGCGCTGTCTCAGTTCCTCGATGATCGGCCGCAGCCCCTCGGCGTCTTCTTCGAGATTCCATCCGTGATCTGACGTGAACGCTTCCGGCGCGTCGGGCACGAGCGTGCATTGATGCGGTTTTAGCATCCTTACCATCTCTAGAAAATCCGGAAACGGATTGCCTTCGATGTTGAAGTCGATGCCGGGATAATTCTTCAATAGATCGGCGATCTCATAGACGTCCGAATACCGGATGTGCCGGCCATCCGGCCGCGGATGCACGGTGATGCCCTGCGCGCCGGCCTCGATGCAGACCCGCGCGGCGTCGACGACGCTCGGGATCCCGGCGTTGCGCGCGTTCCGCAGCAGAGCGATCTTGTTGAGATTGACGCTGAGGTTGGTCATGAGTTGACTAGGCCCCAATATATTTCGCGTTCATTGAGATTTCCTGAGCGTTTCCGTCAATCCGATAAGCACATGCGCGACGCATCGACTAAACGCCTCATAACAATCGTTGCCGACGAAGTTTCATCGTTTGGCTCGGTTTGCATATGCGAGGGCAAAAAACTGATGGACTCAGATTCGCAACTGTAATATAGCTGGGCCTATCTTTGCCAGTAGTAATGCCGGTAGTTACCCCTCTTTTTAGTTGGGCGAGGCGTCGAAACATGCCGACTGACTGCTCATCGATAATGCCATAGGCGCCGTCGTCGAAAGCAAAGAGAACGCGTAACGAACGAAGCTGATGGCTCGAAAACCCACCTTGCATTTCTTTTGCGGGAAACTTGGTTCCGGAAAGACGACGCTGGCCGGTCAAATAGCGAAGAAGGCTAATGCCGTTTTGGTATCAGAAGACGCTTGGCTGGCCACTTTATTTCCCGGAGAGATTACCAGCTTCGCTGAATATCTCGACCGCTCAGCGCATTTCAGAAAAGCGATCGCACCCCACATAACCAGGTTGCTACAGAACGGTACATCGGTCGTGCTCGATTTCGGAGGAAACGCTCCGAAAGAACGCACGTGGGTCCGATCGCTATGCAAGCCGTACGAAGCCCGGATCGTGTTGCACCACGTGAAAGCAACGGATGAGTTTTGCAAAAAACAGCTGCAAGAGGGAAACGAGGAGCTTCCGCTCGGCAGTCAACCGACCAGCGATGCAGACTTCGACGAGATTACGAAGTACTTCATGCCCCCTGAAAGCTCTGAAAAATTCGAGATGGTGGAGCATTCTAGGAAATAAGAGAAAACGTCCAATCACGTTATTGCTACCGGCGCTCATCGTAACTGGTCGACGAGAAATTAATGCGAGTCCAAAAAATCGACCGCGGGCGCGAATTCGACTGGGGCAAAACGAGCGCCGACTACTCTGCTTATCGGACGGAGTATCCCAAGAGTCTTTTCGATGCCCTGAATGGTCTCGGAATCGGACTTCCCGGCCAGAGATTGCTCGATCTTGGCACGGGAACGGGTACACTGGCGCGGGGCTTGGCCGAGCGCGGCGCGATAGTTACCGGCGTCGATATCTCGCCGAATCAAATCGGCGAAGCGAAGAAGCTTGCGGAAGGGCGAAATCTTAAAATAAAGTTTTCCGTCGGAGCCGCGGAGGATATCGAGTTCGCCGATTCCAGCTTTGACATTGTTACAGCAGCGCAAGCCTGGATCTACTTCGACGCGCCACGCGCCATTCCCAAGATATTGCGCGTTTTGGTTAAGGAAGGCCGCCTGGTTTTAACGCTCGTCTCCTGGCTGGCGGATAAGGATGAGATCGCCGGGCGGATGGAAGAGCTGGTGCTGAAGTACAATCCTCAATGGACCGGCGGCGGATATAAAGGCGATCCGCCGAAGTACACTCGCTGAAGGAGAACTTCGACCTCAAGACCCTTCACCTCATGGACGAAGCCATTCCGTTTACGCGCGAATCATGGCGCGGACGCATCCGCGCCTGCCGCGGCGTCGGGGCGGCGCTGTCGCCGGAAACGATCGCGGCTTTCGACGCCGAGCATAAGAAGTTACTTGATCGAGTCGCGCCGGATACTTTTACGGTCTTGCACCAGATCGCAGTTCACGTGTTTGCTCGTAAGACGGCATCCTAGTTTTCTTTTTTCCTCCCGAAGCTCCACTGGAGCAGCGGCGGGCTCACGAGCGTGGTCAGCATGACCATGACGACGACGGCGGCGAAGGTTGCGTCGTCGACGATGCGCTCGCCGCCGACGGATAATGTCAGCCCGATGCCGGCGAAGATGAGGCCCACTTCGCCGCGCGGAATCATGCCGACGCCGATCGCGATGCGGTTAAGGCCGCGCTCGACGACGGCGAGGCCGCAGGCCTGCTTGCCGGCAATCGCCGCCGCAGTCAGCGCCAGCGATAAAACGAGAACGTCGGGGCGGGCAAGCCACGTCACGTTCATCTGCAAACCAGTGTGGGCAAAGAAGAGCGGCACGAGGAATGCCGAGACCGGGTGGAGCAGGTCTTCCATCGAGCGCTCGCCTTCCGCCGCGTGCTCGCCCCAAGGGACGCCCTGCAGAACGAGGCCCGCGGCGAAAGCGCCGACGATCGCCGCGAGGCCGATCAGCGCGGCGATGTAGGCGAGCACGAAGCAGAACGACAGCGACAGCACGAACATCAGCCCTTTGATCTTCGCCCGCGCTGCATGCGCCATCAGCCGCGGCGCGAAAAACAGCCCGAGCGTGAGCGAGGCGGCGAGAAAGACGGTCACCTTCGCGACGAGCCACGCGATCGATCCCGCCGTGAACGGTTCTCCGGCTCCGGCGCCCGCGATCATGCCGGTTACGACGGCGAGGATGACGAGCCCCAGCACGTCGTCGATCACCGCCGCGCCGAGGATGATGCTCGCCTCACGGCTTTTGATCCGGCCCATGTCGCGCAGCACGCGCGCCGTGATGCCGACGCTCGTCGCGCTGAGCGCGGCCCCGATAAATGCATGAACATAGCGGGAATGCTCCGGCAGGAGCCAGGCGGACACCGCCCAGCCGAGCACGAACGGCAGCGCGACGCCGACGATCGCTACGAACAGCGACGAGACGCCGACTTTGATCAGGTCCGCCAGACTCGATTCGAGGCCGACTTCGAAGAGGAGCAGGATGACGCCGAGCGTCGCGAGCGTTTCCAGCGCCGAATCCTTTTTCAGGTACTCCAATCCGTCGTAGCCGAATAGCCCCAGGTTGCCGATCGCGATCCCGGCCAGCAGTTCGCCCAGCACTGCCGGCTGACCGACGCGCTCGGCGAGCCACCCGGCCAGCTTCGCCGCCGGCAGCAACACGGCGAGCGCAAGCAGCACCCCGGCGCTGCCGCTTTCGGCCGCGCCGATGAGCATGGGCGCCGCGGCGAGCGCGAGAGGCAGGAGGTATTTTTCAGGTCTTCGTTCGATGCCCTTCACTACAAGTTTCACGGCACGCAAGCAACCTGCGTCAACTCGAAAGCAAATACCGCCGCCTTCTTGACCTCCACGCGCCATTTCTATAAAGAGCGAAGCGCGCAAAACGGAGGTCCTATGGCTTGCAAACGTTTGAGCCGAACTCTCGCGTCGCCGGTCCTCGCATTTTTAGCGGTTTTCGCATTCTCGTCCGCATCCGCACAGACTCCCTACTACCAGGGCAAGACGATCACGATCATACAAGGCCGCGAGCCCGGCGGCACCGGCGACATGCGCGCGCGCTCGGTCTTCGCGTTCCTGCGAAAGTACATTCCCGGCAATCCCACGATCATCACCGAATTCATCCCCGGCGCCGGCGGTCGCAAGGCGGCGAACCATATCTTCAAGGGGGCCAAGGCCGACGGCTTCACGATCGGCAGCGTCGGCGCGGGACTGATCTCGAACGCGATGCTGCGCGAACCCGGCGTGCAGTACGACCTCGATAAGTTCATTTATCTAGGCACGCCGAACAGCGCCTCGCACTATGTCTTCGCGACGCGGCACGAGGCTGGCTTATCCAACCTCGACAAGCTCCGCGCCGCGACCGGCGTGCGCGTCGGCGCGCAATCCGTCGGCCACGACATCTACACGACCGGACGGCTCTTCTCCTGGGTTTTGGGACTCAAGGAGCCGCGCTTCGTCACCGGCTATTCCGGCCCGGAGATCGACGCGGCGCTGCTGCGCGGCGAAGTCGACGCGCGCGCGAACATCGCCGACACCGTCGCGCAGCGCACGCCTGAATGGATCGATAAGAAGCTGGTCGACTTCCATGCGATCGTCGAGATTCCCAAAGGGGAAAAGCATACGCACCCGCTGTTCGGTAAGCTCCCGGAGCTCGAATCTTTCGCCAAGAGCGACCGCGAGCGCAAGGTGCTCGTGATGCACCGCGCCTTCCGCCTGGCGGGCTCGCCGTTCATCCTGCCGCCGGGGACGCCGAAAGAGGTAGCCGAGACGCTGCGCGAGGCGATGCGGAAAACTTTCAAAGACGCGGAGTTTCACAAGGAATTCAGGAAACTCACCGGCGACGACGCGACGCCGCTGACCCCCGAGGCGCTGGAAAAATATGTTCGCGAGATTCCGCGCGATGCCGAGACCGTTGAGCTGTTCAAAAAACTGGCGGGCGCCGACCCGCTGCCGGCGCGCTAGGCGAGGAGAGTTTATGTTGGCATGGCGACTGCTTCTCTCCGCCGCTCTCTTGCTACTTTTTCTGCCGCGCGCGGCTCGTGCGCAGGCGCCCTTCTATCAGGGTAAGACGATCACCATCCTGCACGGGCGCGACCCGGGCGGCTCCGGCGATCTGCGCGTCAAGGCGGTGATCGCATTCCTGCAGAAATACATCCCCGGACACCCGACGATCATCCACGAGTACATGGCGGGCGGCGGCGGGCGGAAAGCGACCAACTATCTCTTCCGCACGTCGCGGCCCGACGGGCTTACGATCGGCAACATGAGCTCGGGCATGATCTCGCTCGCGATCCTCGGCGAGTCCGGCGTGCTCTACGATATCGACAAATTCATCTATCTCGGTTCGCCGTACAGTCAGTATCACTCGGTGTTTCTCACCCGCAAAGAGGCTGGTTTCACCAGTCTCGCCAAGCTCCAGTCGGCCACCGGCGTGAGGATCGGCGCGCAGTCGGTCGGATTCTCGACCTACAACGAGGCGCGGCTGTTCGCCTATCTGCTGCGTCTAAAGGAGCCGAAATTCATCCCGTCGTATTCGGGAGCGGAGCTCGACCCGGCGGTGATGCGCGGCGAGGTCGACGCGCGGGCGACCGGCGCGGATAGCATCGTACAGCGCAATCGAGAATGGTACGAGAAGAAGCTGGTCGATTTCCACGCCATCATGGAAGTGCCCAAAGGCGACAAACACCCGCTGTTCGCCAATTTGCCGGAGCTCGAAAGCTTCGCGAAGAGCGAGCGCGACCGCAAAATGCTGACGATGCAGCGCGCCTTCAGGGTGGCCGGCGCCCCGTTCATCCTGCCGCCGAACACGCCGAAGGACCGCGTCGAGATTCTCCAAGAGGCGTTCCGCAAGGCGTTCAGAGATCCGGAGTTTCACAAAGAATACAAAAAACTTACGGGGGACGATCCCTCTCCGCTGATGCCGGAAGCGCATGAGAAGACGATCCGCGAGATTCCGCGCGACGCCGACACGGTCGAGCTGGTAAAGCAGATCGTCGGCGCCGGTCCGCTGCCGCAGCATTAAATGGAAGCATCGCTTTTCACCGCCGCGCTCCAGGGATTCAACAATCTCTTCGATCCGTTCGTCGTCCTCGCGCTAACCGCTGGCGTGGCGATCGGCACGTTCACGGCCGTCGCGCCGCAGGGCATCGGCATGCCGCTCGTGTACGGCATGA
Organism: Pseudomonadota bacterium; assembly: GCA_021324155.1. Lineage (GTDB taxonomy): Bacteria > Desulfobacterota > Binatia > UBA9968 > UBA9968 > JAJPJQ01. The sequence continues at coordinate 96,054 of JAJPJQ010000010.1, read as the reverse complement.
TGGTGCCGGTCGTCGTGCGCTGGCCGCCGATCCGCGCGATCGCACTGCTGATCGGCGCGAGCTCGGTGAGCGCGATCTGCGCCGCCTACCTGCCGGTGCTCTTCGGCATTCCCGGCGGCTCGGGTTCGCAGGCGACGGTGCTCGACGGCTATCCGATGGGCCGACGCGGCGAGGCGCGCCGCGCGCTCGGCGCCTCCTTCATGGCCGGCGGTCTCGGCTGCCTCATCGGCACCTTCACGCTCGCGCTCGCGATTCCCGTGGCGAAGCCGCTGATCTATCTCATGGGCTCGCCCGAACTGTTCGTCGTCGTGCTCTGGGGGCTGAGCATGGTCTCGGTGCTCGCGGGCCGGCGGCCGATCAAAGGACTCGTCGCCGCCGCCGTTGGGCTGCTCATCGCCACGGTCGGACAGCAGGCGCAGAGCGGAACGATGCGCTTCGTCTTCGACCAGGTTTATCTGCTCGACGGCTTTCCGCTCAGCATCGTCGCGCTCGCGCTCTTCGGCGTTCCTTCTGCGCTCGACCTTGCGCTCTCGCGCCTCGGCGTCGAGCAGCAGCCGGCGCCGCTCAAAGGCAGCCTCTTCGAAGGCGTTAAGGACACGCTGCGCGAATGGTGGCTCGTCGTGCGCTGCAGCTTCGTCGGCATCTGGGTCGGCATCGTGCCCGGCATCGGCGCGCAAACGGTCGACTGGCTCGCCTACGGGCACGCGGCGCAGAGCTGCAAGGGCGCGAACCAAAGCTTCGGCAAGGGCGACGTGCGCGGGGTGATCGCGCCCGAGTCGGCCAACGACGCGAAGGACGGCGGCGACCTGATCACGACGCTCCTTTTAGGATTTCCGCAGGGTACGACGACGGCGCTCTTCATCGTTGCCCTGCTCTCGCTCGGCTTTCTGCCCGGCCCGGAGATGGTGCGGAAAAATGCCGACGTGATTTTCAGCATCGTCTGGATCCAGGGGATCGCCGGCATTCTCGGCACGTTGGTCGGCTTCATTCTCGCCAACCATCTCGCCAAGCTCGCGCAGGTGCGCTACTCGGTCATGGTGCCGGTGATCTTCGTTTTTCTTCTGATGGGCGCGCTCAGCGCGACGCGCGATCCGCTCGATCTCGTGGTGCTGGTGGGCTTCGGCCTGCTCGGCTACGCGATGAAGCGGCTCGGCTATCCGCGCCCGCCGCTGATTTTGGGCCTCGTGCTCGGCGATCTGATGGAGCGCTATCTCTACCGGTCGGTCGCGAGCTATGGCTACACATGGCTCTACCGCCCTGCCGTGATCGTGCTCGCGGTCCTCGCCGTCGGTACGCTCGCGCAGACCCTTTGGAGCCGGCGCGCGCGCAGCGATAAAAAAACTGATGCGCCGCCGGCGAAGGCCGGCGGCTTCCGCCTCAAGCCGCAATTTTTTCTGACGCTGTTTTTTTTCGCACTCTTTGTCGGCGCGCTGTGGTTCGGTCAGGAATGGCCGATGATCGCGAAGTTGATGCCGGTGTATCTCGTCGCCCTCCCCGGTCTCGTCCTTGCTGCCGTGCAGCTCTACCGTGACGGCCAGGAGGAAGGCGAAAAGGCTCAAGCCGCCGCGGACATGGACGAGGTCTTCTCGACCGAACTCGACCGCCGCACCGAAGCGCGCCGCACGCTCGGCTTTTTCGCATGGTTCGGCGGCGGCGCGCTGAGCGTGTGGCTCCTCGGCATCGTCGTTACGCTGCCCCTGCTCGTGCTGCTTTACGCGTGGGTCGAAGGCCGGGAAAACTGGAAGACCGCCGTGCCGCTCTCGGCGGCGGCGTTCCTGCTCATCTGGGGCGTTTTCGAATATACCCTCGAGATCAAATGGCCGGTGGGCGTGCTGCTGGGCTAACGTGTTTCAAGTTTCAGGTTTCAGGATCGGAGCTCTTCGACAGGCTCAGGCCAGGCTCTGTCGAAGCGCTCTTCGAGCCGAGCTGAAATTTTGTTCGCGACAAAACTACCCGCAGGTTGACGAAAGTGCCTTCGGGCTATTTCAGTAAATCTTGCAGCTTCGCCGCGTCCGTCGCCGGCGGCGAGCAGGTATAGTTGTGGCACACGTAGGCGGTCGCCTTGCCGCCGATCTGCCCTTTGCCTTCGAGCAGCGGCGGGATTTTGTCGGCCGGAGTGTCGGGCGCGAGCAGCTCGAGCGTCTTGTTCGGCAGGTAGAGCGCGTCGACCGCGTTTAGAAAATCCTGCATCGCGGCGTCCTCTTCCCTGCCGACCAGCACGATCTCCTTCGGCTTCTCCAGATAAAAATCAAGCGCGGCGAGCATGTGAGCGAAGCCGAACGGCTGCTGCTCCATCGCGTCGTAGTAGATGCGCAGCACCTTTTCGGCCTTCGTCAAATAATCTTCGTTGCCCTCGTAGTAATAGAGCCTGAGCAGCACCTGCGCCGCGACCGCGTTGCCCGACGGCACCGAGCCGTCGAACGCGGGCTTGGTGCGGCTGATCAGCGTCTCGTGCGATTTGCCGGTGTAGAAAAAGCCGCCCGTGTCTTCGTCCCAGAACTCCCGCACCATCGTCGCGGCGAGGCGGCCCGCGTCTTCGAGGTAGACGCGCTCGAGCGTCGCCTCGTAGAGATCGAGCAGGCCGGCGGCCATGTTCGCGTAGTCGTCGAGATAGCCGAGCAGCTTCGCCTGCCCGTCCTTGTAGACGTGCAGCAGCATGCCGTCGCGGCTCATCTCGCGCAGCACGAAGCCCACGGTCATGCGCGCGGCGTCGAGGAAAGCCGGCTCATCGGAGATCTTACCGGCGGCGGCGAGGCCCGATAATGCGAGGCCGTTCCACGACGCGATGATCTTCTCGTCGCGGAACGGCTTTACGCGCTTCTCGCGCTCGGCGAATAATTTTTTGCGCGCGTCTTCGAGAACGCGCTCGATGTCGGCGACATCTTTCTTGAACAGCGCCGCGACCTGCTGCGTTGTCAGGACCGGATGGAGAATGTTTTTTTCCTCAAAGTTGCCGAACTCCGTGACGTCGTACATGCGTGAGAAGATCGCGCCCGCCTCTTCGCCCAGAATCTTATTCACCTCGTCCTCGGTCCAGACGAAGAACTTCCCCTCCTCCCCCTCGCTGTCGGCGTCCTGGGTCGAATAAAAGCCGCCCTCCGGATTCAGCATCTCGCGCACGAGATAGCAGCCGGTCTCCTCGACGACTTTCTTGTAGAGCGGATCGGGCTTGATCGTGTGCGCGTCGGCATAGATGCGGAGCAGCTGCGCGTTGTCGTAGAGCATCTTCTCGAAGTGCGGCACGAGCCACTTCTCGTCGACGGAATAGCGGTGAAAGCCGCCGCCGAGATGGTCATAAATGCCGCCTTCGGCCATCGACCGCAGCGTGTGATCGATCATATCGAGGAAGCGCGGCTGCTTCGAGCGGCGGTGCGCGCGCAGATAGAGCTCGTACACGCCGGCGTTGGGGAATTTCGGCGCCTGACCAAAGCCGCCGTGCTCGGGGTCGTAGGCCTGCGCGAGCTTCTCGGCGCTTTCGACGATAATGTTCGGATCGAACGATCGCCCGCTCTCGCCGACGCGCGCGAGGCGATTCATCGCCGCGTGAATCTGCTCGACGCTCTGATCGACGTCGGCTTTGCGGTTGTGATACGCCTCGGCGACCGCGTTCAGAATTTTCGGAAAGCCCGGCATGCCGTGGCGGTCCTCCGGCGGAAAATAGGTGCCGCCGAAAAACGGCTTCCCTTCCGGCGTCAAGAACACCGTCATCGGCCAGCCGCCGCGGCCGGTGAGCATCTGCACCGCGTTCATGTAGATCTCATCGAGGTCGGGCCGCTCCTCGCGGTCGACCTTGATGCTGACGAACTTCTCGTTCATGAGCGCCGCGATCGCCTCGTTCTCGAACGACTCCTTCTCCATCACGTGGCACCAGTGGCAGGCGGAGTAGCCGATGCTCAAGAGCACCGGCTTATTCTCGGCCTTCGCTTTGGCGAGCGCCTCGTCCCCCCACGGGTACCAATCGACGGGATTGTGCGCGTGCTGTTGGAGATACGGGCTGGTTTCTTTGATCAGGCGGTTGGTGTGCATCGAATAATGGCAAAGACCTGCATTGCCGTGCCGTCCCAGTGTCAAGTTTCGTAGCCGACGACCGGCTCAGGACTAGCTTGGCAAACGGCGCTCGTTTCGGAAAGAGGGTTATTTGCCTGCGACCTGTTTCGTGCGGCGGCGCTAGCGAAGCTTCAGATCGAAGGCCACGGGGCCTTTGTCGCCCTTGCGCGACTGGAACTGGACCGAGTCGCCCTCGTTAATGTCCTCGATCTGCACGCGCGGCGCCATGCTGCCGCGGTGAAAAAACACGTCGTCGCTGCCGTCGTCCGGCGTAATGAAGCCGAAGCCCTTCTGCCGCATCACCTTCTTGACCGTCCCCGTCATATCCGCCTCCTTCGCAGGTCCGGAATGAGGGTTAACTAGCCTGTTTTGGATGGGTGCGCAAGACGGGTCTGTTTTCACAGGTTTATTTTAACAGCAAGATCCTCGTAATCCTCGGCAGCTTCAGCTTCGAGTGCAAGTCGTGTTCGGTCAATAACGTAATGGGCTAGTTCGTCTTTCGGGCCAGGAGTCCGCGGAGCGGGGTCAGGTGGATTAATAATTCGATTAATCGAGGCGGTGAAAACATCTGCGATCTGTAGCAAATCATTGCTTTTCGAGTCCACAGCCTCGACAACGTCAACGAATAGCTGTCCGCTAAATTGCACCGCGGCAGCTGTATTAATGCGATCGGTAAGCTCAGCTATGACAATGCGGTCGTAACCGACCTCATCCGCGTCTTTCCAAAGCATTAAATTTCTAGGCAAAGGTGCTCGCCCACTTTCGTGCTCGTGTGTAACGCCTCGCACCACGAGATGATAAATGAGTTTCGGAACGACCTGTTGGATGTCAGAAATACCAACTCTGGGCATAGCGATGTACTTCAAACTCAGTGCCGAAGCATTTTCTACGACAATATCGATTGCCTGTTTGAAATACGGCAGTGATCTTCCGTCGAGTTCCGAAAAATGGAGTTCTTTTTTAAAGTCCGTATCATCTCGCCATTCGATGAGCTTTGATGCGATACGTAAAGTTTCCGGCCCTTGTAATATCCACAAGCTTCCGACAAGGAGATTGCGCTGAGTCTTTCCACTTTCATCAACGTAAACAGCATATAGTGGCGCCGAAGAGCGTCTTGCTTCAACTGCACCGTCTCGCTCTTCCTCCGATAAAGTGCCGCGGTGTCTTCGTACCGCAGAATCGGCTAAAAATAGCTTGAGTGTATTTTGCACGCGAGCCCGTGCGCGCGCGAGCGAAGTTAGTCGTGGCAGTCTGTAAAGATCTTGCGGAATAATCGCGCCGGGGTGATATTCCGGGCAAAAGGTTTCCCAATATCTTAGCTGGAGTGTAATGTCCGAATTTCTTGCTTCAGGATAGTTGTTTAAAATCCATGCGACCTTATGCGTTACAGTGTCCGGTCTGGACGCCGCCAACGCCGCAAGGAGTCCCTGACGTTCTATTTCTAAGGCCGCGTTCTGGGATTGTTGTTCTTCAGGTGTGTCTTCGTTCGGCATAACATTCTCAGTTGAGAAAGGTGCGCAAAAAATGAAGGGGCCAGCGTGCGCTTGGCCCCATCATATTCTACATATGTCTACTAAATTTATCGCGTTAAATTTTGTATTTCGTGATGTTGAAATCTTTCGTCCCCGCTCGACCAACGATCCAGTACTCTTTTTTTTGTCTCACGAATTTTAATGTGCCAATACGACCTGTCTGTTTTCTCTGTTTTGTTAAAGTAGGTCAACCACCGCCTGAATTCCGGAAATGGAATTAGAAAAAGCGTCTCGCGCCACCGCGACCGAAAGCGACGAAAGAATTTTTTCCCGTAGTCAGAAATTCGTCTTGATGAGGATGAAAAGCAAACCAGTACATCTTTGCCCTTGCATGAAATCGGGAAACGGCGCATAAGATTCGCGTTTTTTCATCCGCAGTCGTAAACGAGGCGCGCGATAACTTTACAAGGCTAGTATTAAGGTGTTTTTCAATGCGAGAGATGCATTCATCATGAAAAGCGACAGGAGTAAACTTCTTTTCGTCTGATTCCTCCTCATCAGTCGCCGGTGCGCCTTCAGGTTCCTGTTGAACATCCTCGCCGGCTGCGAAGGCAATTTCTACAATTGGATCAAGTCGTGTGAATTCATGTGGAACAAGAATTTCGTGAATCCGCCTCAGTAGTGAAGGGTCCTGGACTTGTTCCTTCAGCTTGAGCATTCGAAGCAATGCTTCAATGCTGATAATCCGCATCTCCCATGCGTTTCGCGAACCGCGGATGGTCAACAAGCTGCGTTTTGTCGTTGCGCCAAAGGTCTATCAGAGCCATTTCCGCGCAATTGTGTTGCGCTTCAACAACGTTGTCAAGCTGAATTTGACGAGCGTTATATCGCGGAGAAATGCGGGTAATTCCGAAGAATTATCTTTTTCCCCGGTAAATCTTCTTCGCGGTCCAGAGGTGCTTGAACGCCTCGGCGCGATTGCCTTCGGCTTCGTAGATAAGGGCGAGGTTGTAGTGCGCGTCGGCGAAGGCGGGATCGAACTCCAGCGCCTTGCGGTACGCGGCGGCCGCTTCTTTCGGGCGCTCGGCGTCTTCGAGCAGCACGCCGAGATTGAAATGCGCGAGCGCGTATTCGGGGTCTTTCTCGATCGCGGCGCGGTAGTGGCCTTCGGCCCGATCGTACTTCCCTTCTTCGTGATAGAGCCGCCCGAGATTGACGTGGGCCTCGGCTAAGCCGGGATCTAAATTCAGCGCCTCTTCGTAGCCGCGCATCGCGTCTTTCGGCGCGCTTTGCTCGATCTCGCTTGCGAAATCGAACCACTCGTCCGCGCTCCGCTGCGGCGGCGGCATTTTCTTTTTCACCGGCAGATGCATCTTTTTCGCCAACTCGCGCGCAGCGAAATTAAACAGGAACTGCCCGGAGTCCGGCTGCCAGCGCGCGTCGCCGTTTTTCACGACCACGCGCTTGCCGTCGGCGTAGACGCTCACGTTCCAGAGATTCGTATCTGCCGGCAGCTGCTTCTTGAGCGACTGAAGAATCCGGCGAATGCGCTGGAGCGGCACCCGCGCGTTCAGAAGACCCTTGGTCGTCCTTAGCAGCAGCAGATCGTGAAAGGAAAAAACGTTGCGGTGATCGGGGCCGCGCTCCGGTGCGAGAAAACCGGCGCGGACGCAGGATCGAATGCGCCATTCCGGAAGGGATAATATCTTCGCCACCTCGCGGGTGGTGAAGTGTTGCTTCATTTACGGCTGGCTCGGGCCTTTTTCGCCGGCGTCGCCGCCGGCTCGGCGCGGCGCGCGCGCACGGCTTTCTTGGCCGGCGTCTCCGCGCTGAGACTCTGCTTCAAAGCCTCCATGAGATCGATGACCTGTCCACGCGCGGGCGCGGCCGGGGGCCGCACGACCTTCCTGCCCTCGAGCTTCTGGTTCACCAGCTCCATCACCCGCTCGCGGTACTGATCGTGATACTGCTCGGGGTGAAACTCTTTGTTCGTCAACTGGTCGATGAGATGGATCGCGAGCTTGAGCTCGGCTTCTTTAACCGCCGCCTTGTTGCCCTTGTCGACCTCGCCGAAGTCGCGGATCTCGTCGGCGTAGCGCATCACATGCAGCATGAGGCCGTCGCCCGCCGGACGGATGAGAACCAGGTTCTCCTTGCCGCGCATGACATATTTCGCGAGCGCGACGCGGTCGGTCTTCGCCATGGCGTCGGCGAGCAGCCGGTAGGGCTTCTCGCCGGCCTTGTCCGGGCCGAGATAATAGGTGTTCTCGAAATAAATCGGGTCGACTTTCGGCAACGGCACGAACTCGGCGATGTCGATGACCTTGGACGACTCCTCCTCCATCGCCGCGAGCTCGTCCTCGGTGATCTGCACGTATTCGCCCTTCGCGTGCTGGTAGCCGCGCACGAGGTCGCTGCGCTCGACCACCAGGTTGCACGTCGGGCAGAAGTTCTGCTGCTTGATGCGCGAGCCGCACTTGGCGTGGAGAAGATTGAACGACACGCGCTGCGACGACGTCGCGGTATAGAGCTCGACCGGGATCGAGACCAGCCCGAAGGAGATCGTCGCAGCTCCGATGGACCTGAGCGCCATGCGAATAATATAGCAAATTTCGGCTCCGCCGTCTAAGGGTCTGGTTTCGTGCATTTTTTGAGTTTGTTGGGTTGACTGGGTTAATTCGAGGTATGCAAGGAACTCAGACGCCCAGCAACCCTACTAACCCAAGCAACTCGGTGTCCTTGACAGAAAATTGGGCTTCATCCACACTGCAAATATGCCGGTAAAACAGGTGGTCGTCGCCGAGCCGCGCGGTTTCTGCGCCGGCGTCGAGATGGCGATCGAGACCGTCGAGCGCGCGCTGAGAAAGTACGGCGCGCCGGTCTACGTCTTTCACGAGATCGTTCACAACCGCCACGTAGTCGAGGACTTCACGCGCCGCGGCGTCGTCTTCGTCAACTCGGTCGAGGAGGTGCCCGCCGGCGCGCGGCTGGTCTTCAGCGCGCACGGCGTCGCGCCGGAAGTCTGGCGCAAAGCGCGCGAGCGCGGCCTCCAAGTCGTCATCGACGCGACCTGCCCGCTGGTCGAGAAGGTCCACCGCGAAGTCAAAAAATTCGCCGAGAAAGGCTACTGGATCGTGCTGGTCGGACACGAGACGCACGACGAGATCGTCGGCACAAGCGGCGAGGCGCCCGAGCTCATCAAGGTCGTCGATAGCGTCGCCGAAGCGGAAAAGGTCGCGATTCCCGACCCGGACAAAGTCGCCGTGCTGACGCAGACGACGCTCAGCGTGGACGATACCAGGGAAATTATCGACGCGCTGAAGCGCCGCTTCCCTAAAATCGTCGCGCCAGCGAAAGAGGACATCTGCTACGCGACGCAAAACCGCCAGGACGCGGTCAAAGAGCTCGCGCGCGCGGTCGATCTCGTCCTCGTGGTCGGCTCGCGCAACAGCGAGAACTCGAACCAGCTTTGCAAGGTCGCGCGCGCCCAAGGCGTGCCGGCCTACCTCATCAACGACATTCGCGAGCTCGACCCCAAATGGCTCGAAGGCGTCGAGCGCGTCGGCGTCACCTCCGGCGCGTCCGCGCCCGAGCGGCTGGTGGACGAAGCCGTGAATTTTTTCCAGCGGCACGGCGCGGCGATCACGAAAACCGGCTTCGTCGAGGAAAACATCCACTTCGCGCTGCCTGCCGAGATCGTCGACGCGTCTTGATCGTTCCGCACGGGCTGATAAAGATCAGTCGGAAGGGAGCCCCGATGAGCAACCGCATCGTCCATATCGCCGTCAAGGTCGAGGACCTCGAATCGACCGGCGAATTCTATCGGAATGTTTTCGGCTTCAAGGAAATGGACAACGCCAAGGTGCGCGACCACACATCGCTCCACCTGAGCGACGGCACGATCGATCTCGCGCTCATCAAGTACGACAGCGAGCAGTCGGCGGAGTCCAAGGCCGCCGGCCTCGGGCCGTGCATCCACCACATCGGCATCGAGGTCGACGACATGAAGGCCTACACCGAGCAGATCAAGAAACACGGCTGCGAAATCGTCAGCGACCCGGGCGTGATTCCGGTCAAATTCCGCGCGCCCGGCGGGACGATCCTGGAGATCGTGCCGCGCCAGCGCTATAAGAAAGCCGCCACGGAGTGACGATGGTCGCCAAGGTCTACTACCGCCCCGGCTGATTCACCTGCGCCAGCACGAAAGAGTTTCTTTCGCAGAACGGGATTCCATTCGAGCCGCGCGACGTCGAGAACGACGCCGCCGCGCTCGCCGAGCTTCAGGCGCTCGGCATCAAGAACGTTCCCGTCACCGTTGTCGACGGGCGCGCGGTCGTCGGTTTCGACCGGCGCGAGCTTACCCGCGTCTTCAAGCTCCAAGCAGAAAAAGAAAAGCCGCTCGCCGACACCGAGCTCTTCGAGCGCCTCGACAAAATCATGGGCGCGGTAATCCGCGCGACGCGTCAGGTGCCGCCGGAGAGGGCGATGTGGGCGACGCCCGACCGCGACCGGCCCTTCAAGGTTTTTTGCTACCATATACTCGTCGATCCGATTCATGTCCTCGACGCCATCGCCGACGGCAAATACGACGGCGGCTTCAAGCTCACGTATAATGAAAAGGCCGCGCTCTTCGATTCGATGGAAGAGGTCGCGAACTTTGGCGAGCAGTGCCGCGATCGCGTCAGGCGCGCGGGCATCGACCTCAAGCGCGCCGACCTCGACCGCGAGATCGACGGCTACATGGGCAAGACCGACGGCCACGAGCTGTTCCATCTGGTCTTGAGCCATACCGCGCATCACCTGCGCCAGCTATACGACATGCTCGGAAGAATCGGCGTGAAGCCCGCCGAGCCGCTCGCCGCTGAAGATTTTCGCGGCATCCCGATGCCGGAAAGCCTTTGGTGAGTCCTCGCGCCTAAGACTTAGGCACGGTGCTTTAAACTTAAGCAAACAGCGCCGATTCCCACCCTGCCCGTCTTACGTTGATTCCTGTAGGTCTCTGATTATAAAGAAAAAATAAAATCCACACGCGCGGCACAGGCGTTGCTAGGACCTACGTTGTAGCGCTTAACATTAGTCATAAATTTACTTGCGTTGGCCGTAAAATTCGTGTTAGGCGTGCTCAGCTTCAGCGCTGAAGCACATCAGTCAAGGAGGACTGTCTGTGGCAAAGTATCTAAAGCTCGCCGCGCTTTTGCTCTTTCTCTGCTCGACCTTCATTGTAACTGTGGACACGCCAGTTTTCTCCGCCGACCAAGCACCCTCGGCGGCCGCTCCCGCGGCTCCGGCTGCGCCCGCCGCTGCCGCTGCGGCCGCGCCGAAGATCGACAAGGGCGATAATGCGTGGATGCTCACTTCCGCAGCGCTCGTCTTGATGATGACGATTCCCGGGCTGTTTCTTTTCTATGGCGGCCTCGTGCGCGGGAAGAACGCGCTCGGGACCATCATGCAAAGCTTCATCATCGTCGCGCTGATCAGCATCCAATGGGTCTTGTGGGGCTACTCGCTCGCCTTCGGTCCCGACCACGGCGGCATCATCGGCGGCCTCGACTGGCTCGGCTTGAGCGGCGTCGGCGCCGACCCGAATCCCGATTACGCCGCGACGATTCCGCACCAGACTTTCATGGCCTATCAGATGATGTTCGCGATCATCACGCCGGCGCTCATCACCGGCGCGATCGCCGAGCGCGCGAAGTTCGGCACGTTCGTCCTCTTCATGCTACTGTGGGCCACATTTATCTACGATCCGCTCGCGCACTGGGTCTGGGGCAAAGGCGGCTGGATGGGGACCAACGGCGGCATGGGCGCGCTCGATTTCGCCGGCGGCACGGTCGTTCATATCAGCTCCGGCATCTCGGCGCTCGTCGCCTGCTGCATGTTCGGCAAGCGCATCGGTTTTCCGCAGGAACCGATGATGCCGCACAATCTTCCGTTCAGCGTGATCGGCGCCTCGCTCCTGTGGGTCGGCTGGTTCGGCTTCAACGCGGGCAGCGCGCTCGCGGCCGACGGGCTCGCCACGAGCGCCTTCGTCGTGACGAATACGGCGACCGCCGCGGCGGCGCTCTCGTGGATGATGATGGATTGGATCACGCGCGGAAAGCCGACCGTGCTCGGCGCGGCGAGCGGCGCGGTGGCGGGACTCGTCGCGATCACGCCGGCGTCGGGCTTCGTCGGGCCGATGCCCGCGATCATCATCGGCCTCGTCGCCGGCGTGCTGTGCTCCAGCGCGTGCAACTTGAAAACGAAACTCGGCTACGACGACTCGCTCGACGTCGTGGGCGTCCACGGCGTCGGCGGCACGTGGGGCGCGATCGCGACCGGGCTCTTCGCCTCGAAGCTGATCAATCCCGCCGGCAACGACGGTCTTTTCTTCGGCAACCCGCATCAGCTGCTCGTCCAGGTGATTGCGGTGCTCGCGACGTGGATCTTCGCGGCGCTCGGCACGGTGATCATCCTGTCTATTCTCAAGGCAATGATGGGTCTCAGAGTCACCGAGGAGGAGGAGCTCATGGGCCTCGACCTGAGCCAGCACAATGAAAGAGGCTATTCGATGTGAAGCTAGCCCTTCGCGGTTGAATGTGATAACGGATCGATCTTAGATTATTTTCGATCTTAACCCCTAAGAGAGGAAGGTAAAAAGAAAAATGCCAGTCAAGGACGTATTGGACCTAGCGAAGAAAAACAAAGCGGAGATCATCGATTTAAAGTTCGTCGACATGCCGGGCCTGTGGCAGCACTTCTCCATCCCGGCGGCCGAGCTGACCGAAGATCTCTTCGAGAACGGCATCGGGTTTGACGGCAGCAGCATCAGAGGCTTTCAAGCCATCAACGAATCCGACATGCTGCTGTTCCCCGATCCCGAGACCGCCCTCATCGACCCGTTCACCGAGCACGTAACGTTAAGCATGCTCTGCAACATCAAAGACCCGCTCACGAGAGAGCCCTACAGCAGAGACCCGAGATACCTCGCCCAGAAAGCCGAGAACTACTTAAAGACCACCGGCATCGCCGACATCAGCTACTGGGGTCCCGAGATCGAATTCTTCATCTTCGACTCCATTAGATTCGGCCAGGGACCGAACGAAGGCTACTACCACATCGACAGTGAAGAAGGCTTCTGGAACGCCGGGCAACCCGGAAAGAACGGCAACGGCAACCTGGGCTACAAGATCCGCTACAAAGAAGGCTACTTCCCGGTTCCCCCCATGGACCAATACCAGGACCTTAGATCCGAGATGGTAAGGAACCTGGAGAAATGCGGCATCAAGATCGAAGTCCACCACCACGAAGTCGGCACCGCCGGACAGACCGAGATCGACATGCGCTACGGCACGCTAACCAAGATGGCCGACCAGGTCTTGCTCTACAAATACATCATCAAGAACACCGCCCGGCAGAGAGGCAAGACCGTCACCGTCATGCCCAAGCCCTTGTTCCAGGACAACGGCTCCGGCATGCACACCCACCAGAGCCTATGGAAGAACGGCAAGAACATCTTCTACGACAAGAAGGGCTACGGACTTATCTCCGAGACCGCCCGGCACTACATCGGCGGACTGATCAAACACGCCCACGCGCTCTGCGCCTTCATCGCCCCCACGACCAACTCCTACCGGAGACTGGTTCCGGGTTACGAGGCGCCGATCAACTTGGTCTACTCGGCCCGAAACCGAAGCGCCTGCGACCGCATCCCCATGTACTCCACCAGCGAGAAGGCCAAGCGGCTCGAGTTCAGAACCCCGGATCCCAGCTGCAACCCGTACTACGCCTTCCCGGCGATGCTGATGGCCGGCCTCGATGGCGTCAAGAACAAACTCGAGCCGCCCAAGCCGATCGACAAGGACCTCTACGAATTAGAGCCCGCGGAAGCCGCCAAGGTAAAATCCATGCCGGGATCCTTAGATCAGGCCTTGGACGCCCTGGAGAAGGACCACGACTTCCTGCTCAAGGGAGACGTCTTTACCAAGGACGTGATCGAGACGTGGCTCGAGTACAAGCGGAAGAAGGAAGTCGACGCGATCCGGCTCAGACCGCATCCGTATGAGTTCGCGCTCTATTTCGACATCTAAACCCTTCGCCAGCCGCCTTCTCCCCGAGCGGGGAGAGGGCGAGGCGAGCGGCCAGGAGGCTTTATGAAAAAAATCGAGGCGATCATCAAGCCGTTCAAGCTCGACGAGGTGAAGCAGAAGCTCACGTCCATCGGCATCTCGGGCATGACGATCACCGAGGTGAAAGGTTTCGGCCGGCAAAAGGGCCACACCGAGCTCTACCGCGGCGCGGAATACAGCGTAGATTTTCTACCGAAAGTGAAGATCGAGATTCTCGCGCCGGCGGAATTGGCGGCGAAGATCGTCGAGACGATCCGCGACTCGGCGCAAACCGGCAAGATCGGCGACGGCAAGATCTTCGTCACCGACGTCGAAGAAGTCATCCGCATCCGCACGAACGAGCGCGGCGAGGACGCGATAAGGTAATCTCCCTTTTCCCGTCTATTTTTTCTGATCGGACTTTTCAGGGGGCGCCTCGGCGCCCCCTGCTGCTGAAGCGATTTTCCGCGCATCGGCTTTTCCTGCTGTTCTGATCCTCCCCCTCACCAGCGACGTGACGACTCCCATCGCGCAGATCGCGGCGAGGATCTCGAGCGCGATCTTCATGCCGGCCATGAACGCCGGGACCGGAATGCGCGAAGCCGCAGCCGTCGAAACCGCGACGCCGCCGACGTACGCCGAGAGGACGGACGTGGCGACGGCGATGCTGATCGCCTGGCCGGTGAAGCGGAAGGTCGAAAGTAGGGCGGCGGCGACGCCGTAGCGGCGCTTCTCGACCGAGCTCACGGTCGCGTTGACGTTCGGCGAGCTGAAGAAGGCGTGGCCGACGCCGAGCAGCATGAGGCGCTCGGCGATCGTCACCGCGCCCGCGTCGGCGGCGAGGCGCGAGAGCGAGAAGATCGACGTCGCGACCAGCGCCATGCCGATCGACGAGAGAATTCTCGGCTGAATTTTATCCGACAGCCGGCCGCTCAGCGGCGAGAGCGCCGCCATCGTCACCGGCTGCGCCAGCATGATCAAGCCCGCGTGCTGCGGCGGAAAGCCGGAGACGATCTGCAGATAGAGCGACATGATGAACGAAACGCCGAAGACCGCGCTGTAGTTGAGCAACGCCGTCAATGTCGAGCAGGCGAACGCGATGTTTTTGAAAAGCCCGACGTCGAGAAGCGGTGAATCGACACGCGTCTCGTAGAAGATGAACAGCGCGAGCAGCGCGAGTCCCGATGCGACGAGCGTGCGCGCGAACGGCGCGCCGTGCTGCTCGGATAAAGTGAGGCCGAGCAGCACGAGGGTAAGCACGAGCGCCCAGACCACCATGCCGAAGACGTCGAGCTTCGCGCCGCGCTCGTGCGCCGTGTCGCGCGGCACTTTCGTGAGCGCGAGCGCGATCACGCCGATGCCGATCGGCACATTGACGTAAAAGATCGAGCGCCAGCCGAGGCCTTCGACGAGAAATCCGCCCACCGACGGTCCGAGCGAGAGGCCGACATAGACCGCGGCGGTCTGGATGCCGAGCGCCTTGCCGCGCTCTTCCTGGGGAAAGATCGATGTCAGCAGCGCGATCGAATTGCCGGCCATCATCGCCGCGGCGACGCCCTGGACGAAGCGCGCGGCGATCAGGCTCGCGAGCGAGAACGCCAGGCCGCAGAACGCCGACGCCGCGGTGAACAGCGTCACGCCGATGACATAAATCAGCCGCCGGCCGCGGATATCCGCCAGGCGCCCGAAGGGGATCACGCAGATTGTGAGACCGAGAACGTAAGCCGTGACGATCCAGCCGAGGGCGACGACGTCGCTATGGAACTCCTTGCCGATCGTCGGCAGCGCCAAGTTGACGACACTGCCGTCGAACGGCGTCATGAACGCGCCGAAGGTAGCGACGGCGAGCGCGGCGCGCTTCGACGCGCGGCTGAACGGCTCCGATTCTACGGGCATGCGGGCGATGACTACAGGAAGACGATTAAGACGCGGTAAAACCGGCGTCGGACGAATGATCCGGTTACTTATGAAATTATTTCAGCCGGCTCAGCTGCCACATCCACAAGCTCAAGGCGGCGAAGATGAAAAAAGCGATCGCGCTGGCCCAAAGCGGCAGCCAGTGGCTCGCCACCATCACGCTCGCCTGGACCACAACACGCGTCAATTGCGCGAGCGCGATCAGGCCGAAGATGATGCTCGCCACGCGGAGGCCGAAGATTTGTGAGCGCATCGTGCCGTCTCCTTAGAGACGTTACTTCTTGCCCTTGTCTTCGCCGGGCTGTTTGCCGGGCTCGAAACCGCCGACCTCGTGGTAGACGACCTTGCTCTCCTGCTCGAACGCGCGCACTTTCGGCGTCTCGCCGGGGAGGCCCAGCTTCTTCCACATGCCGGCGACCTGATCGTACACTTCTTTTCTCAGCGCGGTGCGCTTGGAGAAAACCGGCAGATAGCGATGCTCCTTGCACGCGTTGATCAATGCTTTCGAGCCGTACGGCCGCTCCTCCGGAGGGTTCTGCGTCGGATCGAGCCATGTGCTCCAGGTGTTGCGCAGGACGTCGATGTCCTCGATCGGATTGGAGCGGCTGCTCATCGCCCAGATGACCTGGTCCATGTCGGTCGGGTCGACGTCTTCGTCGACCGCGATGATCCATTTCGTGTAGTAAGCGCCGCCGGGAACCTGCGCGGCGAGCGCGAGCGCCTGCGCCGCGTGTCCGGCGTAGCGCTGCTCCAAGCTCAAGATCGTCATGCCGAAGCCGCCGGCGCCCGCCGGATGGCAGTAGACGCCCTGGATGCCGGGGATGCCGAGCTTGTCGAAGTCGTCCCAGATGCGCGCGGAGCGGATGATCGAGAAAAATCCGCTCTGCTCGTTCGAGGGATAGTCCGCCATCAGTGCGTTCGTAAGAATCGGCTTGTTGCGATAGTGCATCGCGGTCACTTCGACGAGCGGGCAGCCGGCCTCCGGCCGGCCGTAGTAGCCGGGGAACTCGCCGAACGGACCTTCGGTCTTGACAGAGTTCGGTTTAATGATGCCCTCGATCACGATCTCGGCGTTAGCAGGGATCAGCAAGTCGGTCGTCGCGCCGCGCACGACAGGAATCGGCTGGCCTTTGACGCCGCCGGCGAACTCGTACTCGGAGACGTTCTTCGCGAACGTCTGCGAGCCGATCACCATGAAGAGCGGATCGATGCCCCAGCACGCTGCAACGGGAATCGCCTCGCCCTTCTGCCAGGCGCGCGTGATGTGAAGGCGCGCGTCTTTGCCGGGCGAGAGATAGAGTCCCGCCTCCTTCTTTCCCTGGAGCATCATGCGATAGGTGCCTATGTTGAGATAGCCGGTATCCGGATCGCGGGTGATGACCGCGTCGGCGGTGCCGGCGTAGCGGCCGCCGTCGAGCGGCCAGTGCTTGGCGATCGGCAGCGCTTCGAGGTCGACCTGGTCGCCGGTCTTGCTGTTCTCGTAGAAAGCCGCGTCGCTTTTCTGCACCTCGCGCGGCGGGATGCGGCGCTTGAGCTTGTCCTTGACGCGGCGGATGAGCTCCAGCGTCGGCGTATCGGGCGGCTCTTCGAGCGTGAGCGCGATCCGCTTGAAGCTAGGTCCGAGGATGTTCCACAGATGGCGCGCGCCGATCGGGCTCTGCTCGAAGCCCTTGGTCTTCTCCATCAAGATCGCCGGCGACGGATTTTGCTTGGCGACGAGGTAGCCAATCGCGCTCATCTGCTCGGTCGCGTCGAGCGGCTCTTTGATGCGGATGAGCTCGCCGATCTCGTCGACCCGCTCGAGCCAATCGCGCAGGTCCTGGATCGGTTCGTGCGGCGGCTCCTTGATCGACGCCGCGTGCGAGGAGCGTTTTTCGGCTTTGGCCATGCGGATTCCTCCGGAATAAGAGCGTAATGTCAGCTAAATTAGACTCTTCACCTTGCTTGAAAATGCACCGGGATTCAAGCGGTTGTCACCGCCCCGGCAGCAGCGAGGTGAAGTAACTGAACGCGTCGTACGCGCGGTAGATCATATTCTCGCGCATGATGTCGATCTCTTTTTGCGGCATCGTGACCGGCTTGCCGACGGAGCTCGCGATCCATTGCATATACGCGGTGCGCTCGAGGTAGATCGCGTGCACAGTGGCGTACTCCAGACTATCGCCGACCATGATGATGCCGTGACCTTGCAGCAGCATCGCCATGCGGTCGCCGAGCGTCTGCGCCACCTCCGTACCGTCCTGAATTGTGGTGATGAGCCGCGGGCTCGGGAAGATCGGCGTCTCGGGCGCGAACGGCGCCGCCTGGTTGTAGATCGGCAAGAGCGGGACGCCGGCGACGGAAAACGCGGTCGCAAGCGGCTGGTGCGTATGCACGACAGAGTTGACGTCCGGCCGGGCTTCGTAGATCGATGCGTGGAGCATCGTCTCGCGCGGCGGCGCCTTGACCTTCGTCACCTGGCGCTTGCCGGCGACCTTCGCCGCGTTCTGCTCGCACACGGCTTTATATTCATCGATGTCCACAGTGATGATGTCGCTCGCCGCGATGCGCCCGAGCGGCGCAAGCACCGGCTTGATCAGGAACTTCCGCGTGCCTGGAATGCGGGCGCTCTGGTGACCGTGATAGTCGGCCAGCCCCTGGTGGAACAGGATGCGGTTTCCGAGCGCGACCTTTTTCTTCAAATCGTTGATGTCTTTTGCTTTCACCTCGTCTCCTCCTCGGGTTTGTTGCGGCCGGCCTTTGCCGCCGGCGCAGGGTAAAAATCTTCTCGCGACCGCGCGGCCGCGTTCACTTCTTGCCAGTGCACGGTGAACCAATTCCACTGATCCGGATGCGCGGCGACGGTCTTTTCCAGCCAGCGCGTAATCCTCCGGGTGTTCTCCGCGACATCGGCTTTGACGTCGCCGGTGCGGCAAAGATCCATCTCAGGCTCGACCTGCAATGCGAGCGCGCCGTCTTCGCCGCGGAGCACCGATGCCGGCACGACCGCCGCGCCGGTCCTGAGCGCCAGCGTCGCCGGCCCGCGCCGCGCGGTAACGCCGTGTCCAAAAAACTTCACTCGCACACCGCTGCCCGAGCGGAATTCGTCGGCAATCACGATCGCAATGCCGTTCTGCCGCAAGACTTCGGTCAGCTCGCGAAACGCGTCTCTTCGGGGCCGCGCGTGAATCGTCTTCAGCCCCACTTTCTCGCGATACCGGTCGGCCAGCTCGCCGACGGGGCCGCTGCGCGGATGGTTGATCAAAGCATGAATCGCCAGTCCTTCCGCCGCGAGGCGGGTGCCGAGCAATAAAAAATTCCCGATGTGCCCGGTGAGGATTATGACGCCCTGTTTTCTCGCAAGCGCGGCATGCAAATACTCGAGGCCGAACGCGGGGATTTCGGCGCGGATCGCCGGCAGATCACTCTCAACGGCGAGTCCCAGTTCGGCCAAGCTGCGAAAAAAGTTCCTCAAAGAGCTCCGGACAACCGCGACGCTGCCACCCGTCGCGCGTTCCCCGAGCGCGGTCTCGACATTGCGCGCCGACCGCTCGCGATAGCGGCGAAACAGGCGAAACGTCAGATCCGCGAGCGTCTCGAAAAGCCTCAGCAGGAGCTTTCGCGGCAGCAGCCGCACCAGCAGCCTGCCGCTCCAGATGCCGACCACCAGGCCGAAATAGGCGAGCATCGCACGAACCGGGGGCATGTTTCCGTAGCCAGCCAGAGAGAAATCTAACACCGGCGCCGAAAGCTCCGGCACCTTGGCTCTACCATAGTCGGCGGGCCTTTGACAAACGCGGCGGGTTGCTGAGATTCTCTAGGCAAATCAATAGTTTATGCCGAGTCTTGTCTGTGCAATGCGGCCTCGTCCTTTTCGTTTCGCCGGCCTTTATGGTAAATTTAGTGCCGTCGATGAGCCCGGGGAAACTATATGCGAATGATCCTGCCACCCCTCCGACAACGCCGCCTGGTCGACAGGCATCTGCGGCATTTCTTCGAGGAGTATCGTCCTTCGGACTTTAAGAAGGCGATCGCGTCGCTCTGCCGCTATTACCACCTTAAGCTGCCCCGGATCGAATGGTACGAGTATATCGACTGGGGCAAGACGGCGGGCAAGACCTACGAAGACGGACAGATTTATCTCGTCCACCCGGAAAACTGGAAGCGCGGCCGGAAATACAAGTCCGAGCGTAAGTGGATCAACACCGTGTATCACGAGCTCGGCCATTATATTTTCTGGGCCGACGCCGAGAACAAGGCCGACAATTTCGCCTTTCGCATGGTCCGCGGCGTGAACGGCAACCACCGGAACGGCAATCACAGGAACGGTCACGGCCGGTAAGGGTCGATTCTCCCCGCGCGGTGTGCTAAATCTTTTTTTTCCGCTTCCCGTCTCCGAAGATGGATTATAAAAACACGCTCAATCTGCCAAAGACCGGCTTTCCCATGCGCGCGAACCTGCCGCAAAACGAGCCGGCGCAGGTGGAAAAATGGGGCCGGGAAGGAACCTATTTTAAAATCCTCGAAGTCAACCGCGGTAAAACGAAATACATTCTCCACGACGGACCGCCGTACGCAAACGGCAATATTCATATCGGCCACGCGCTCAACAAGATTCTGAAGGACATCATCGTCAAGTCGAAGGGCATGCGGGGATTCGAGTCGCCGTATGTTCCCGGCTGGGACTGTCACGGGCTGCCGATCGAGCTCCAGGTCGAAAAAAATATCGGCCGGCAGAAGAAGCTGGCTTTAGGCAAGGCGGAGATCCGCCGCCTGTGCAAGGAGTACGCGGAGAAATACGTCTCGATACAGCGCGAGGAGTTCAAGCGCCTCGGGGTCTTCGGCGACTGGCAGAACCCCTATCTTACGTTGAATCCCAAGTACGAAGCGGTGGAAGTCCGCGAGCTGGGAAAATTCATCGACGCAGGCTCGCTTTATCGACAGAAAAAACCGGTGTACTGGTGCGCCTCCTGTGTCACCGCGCTCGCGGAGGCGGAGGTCGAGTACGAAGATCACACCTCCGCGTCGATTTACGTGAAATTCGCCGTGAAGGACGGCAAGGGGAAGCTTGCGGGCGACAATCTCTATTTCGTCATCTGGACGACGACGCCCTGGACGCTCCCCGCCAATCAGGCGATCGCGCTCAATCCGTCGTTCGTCTACCGGCGCGTGAAAACGCCGGCAGGCGAGCTGATGCTTAATCAAGAACTGATCGAGAAAGTCATGGCCGCCGCGGGATTCGGCGCGAAGGACTATACGGTGCTCGACGGCGCCTGGAGCGGCGCGGAGCTGGAGGGCATCATCACACGCCACCCGTGGATCGATCGCGACGTGAAAGTGATCCTCGGCGACTTCGTCACGCAGGATCAGGGCACGGGCGCCGTCCATATCGCGCCCGGCCACGGCATGGAGGACTACGTCGCCGGCCAGCGCTATAACCTGGACGTGCTCGCGCCGGTCGACGATGAGGGCAGATTCACCGCCGAAGCCGGCGACCTCGCGGGCGAGAGCGTCTTCAAGGCCGATGCCGCGATCTTCAAAAAACTCAACGACAGTCACGCGCTCTTAAAAGAAGACAAGCTCGCGCACAGCTATCCGCACTGCTGGCGCTGCAAACGGCCGGTGATCTTTCGCGCCACCGAGCAGTGGTTCGTCTCGATGGGGAAAAACGAGCTGCGCCGCCGCGCGCTGGAAGCCATCGATCAGGTGCAGTGGATTCCGCCGTGGGGACGCGAGCGCATCCGCGGCATGCTGGAGAGCCGGCCCGACTGGTGCATCTCGCGCCAGCGTGCCTGGGGTGTGCCGATTCCGGTCTTCTATTGCAACAACTGTAAGCGCGCGACGGTGAGCCGGGAGATCTGCGAACACGTCGCCGCGATCTTCGAGCGCGAAGGGTCGGACGCCTGGTTTATCCGCCCGGCGACCGAGCTTGCGCCCCCGGGACTCAAGTGCGCCGGCTGCGGCGGCACGGAGTTCTCCAAGGAAGAAGATATCCTGGACGTCTGGTTCGACTCCGGCGTGAGCCATGCGGCCGTGGTCGAGGCCGATCCGCGCCTCGGCGGCCGCGCCGACATGTATCTCGAAGGCAGCGATCAGCACCGCGGCTGGTTTCATACCTCGCTCCTAACCTCGGTCGAGACGCGCGGGCGCGCGCCGTATGCGAGCGCGCTGACGCACGGCTTCACGCTCGACGGCAAAGGCCGGAAGATGTCGAAGTCGCTCGGCAACGTCATCGCGCCGCAGGAGATAATGAAAAAGCACGGCGCGGAGATCATCCGTCTCTGGGCGGCGGCGGAAGATTACCGCGAGGACGTGCGCATCTCGGATGAGATATTGAACCGGCTTGTCGAGGCGTACCGCAAGCTCCGCAACACCGCGCGCTTTCTGATCAGCAATCTCTACGATTTTGATCCCGATAAAGACACCGTCGCGACCGACCGGCTCGACGAGCTCGACCGGTGGATCCTCGGGCGCACGAACGCGCTGCTCGCGCGCTGCCTCGATGCGTACGAGAAATTCGAGTTTCACGCGGTGTATCACGCGCTCAACTTCTGCAGCGTGGATTTGAGCGCCCTCTACCTCGACATCGTGAAAGACCGCCTTTACTGCGAGGCGGCGCGCTCGCACGAGCGGCGCTCGGCGCAAACGGCACTCCACCACATTCTCGACGTCCTCGTGCATCTGATGGCGCCGATTCTCTCTTTCACCGCGGAGGAGATCTGGCAGTATATGCCGAAAAAGCGCGGCGCCGCCGAGAGCGTTTTCATGTCGCACATGCCCGACGAGGCGCCGGTCGACGAGAAACTGAGCGCCCACTGGGAGCAGATATTCAAGGAGCGGAGCGAAGTGTTGAAGGCGCTCGAAGCGGCGCGGAGCCGCAACATCATCGGCCACTCGCTCGACGCGAAAGTGCTGTTGCACACGCTGAACGGAACCATGCCGCGGCTGGCCGAGATGCTCCAGCAGGACGAGCAGCGGGCCGAAGATATTCTCATCGTCTCGCAGGGCGCCGTCGTGAAGAACAGCTCCGACGCCGCCGTTACGACTGCGATGCAGCGCGCGAGCGAGTCGCAGGACGTCGACGGACGCTTTCTCTATCAGAGCCAGCTGCTCAACTGCATGATCGAGGTCGCCAAGGCGACCGGCAAGAAGTGCGAGCGCTGCTGGAAGTATTCGGAAGACGTCGGGCGCGATCCCGCGCATCCGACCGTCTGCGCGCGCTGCGCGCGCGTTCTGACGGAGCTCGGCTTTGCCTCCTAGGCTCCGGCTCGTGCTGCTTGTCGTCGCCGCGATCGTCGTGCTCGATCAGGCGACCAAGGCGATTATCGACCGCAACATGGCGATCTACCAGTCGATCCTGGTCATCGAAAACTTTTTCAGCATCACTTACATCCGGAACACCGGCGCGGCGTTCGGCATTCTCGCCCAGAGCGGGGAGGCGTTCCGCCGGACGTTCCTCATAGGGTTCTCGGTCGTCGCGATCGGCTTCATCATCGCGATGCTGCGGCGTCTGCCCTCCGACGAGAAGCTGCTCACCGTCGCGCTCGCGTTCATCCTGGGCGGCGCGTTCGGCAACCTCATCGACCGGCTCATCTACGGCGAGGTGATCGACTTTCTCGATTTTTACTGGTCAGGCCATCACTGGCCGGCGTTCAACGTCGCCGACAGCTTCATCACGATCGGCGTCGTGACGATACTGCTGCGGCTGCTCGCCGCCAAAGGCGAAGACCCGTTTGCGCGGCGCGAGGGAATCGGCTAGGAAGCGATTTGTTAGACACACCGTCTCGGAGTCAAAGGAGGTCTTATGTTGAGAGCTCAGGACATGCAGGGCGTGATGGGAATGATGCCGGCGTTCACGACGCCTGACGGCGACAAGCTCGGGGCCAAGGACACGATCAACACCGCCGAGCTTACGCGCGCGGTCGATCAGATCATCCGCGACGGCGTCGACGTGATCGCGACCATGGGGAGCTTCGGCGAGTGCCACACGCTGCTGCGCAAGGAGCAGGAGACGCTCGCCCAGGCGACGATCGCCGCGGCGAAGAAGCGCGTGCCGGTGATTATCGGCTGCACGAGCCTCAACACGCGTGAGACGCTGGAAAAGATGCAGTTCGCCGCCGACGCGGGCGCCGACGGCGTGCTCTGCGGCGTGCCGTTTTACTTCCCGGCGACGGCCGACAACGCGGCGCAGTTTTACCTCGACATTGCCGACGCCTTCCCGCAGCTCGGTATCGTGATCTATCACAATCCGGCGCTGCACCACGTAAAGCTGCCGGTCTCGATCTTCGAGAAGCTCGTCACGCGCCCGAACATCGTCGCGATGAAGGACAGCCACCGCACGCCGCTCGAATTCATGCAGCTCATGAAGGTCATCAAGGGAAAGATCAGCGTGCTCTGCAACCAGAGCCAGGCCTATCCGTTCGTCCAGATGGGCGCCGCCGGCTGCTGGTCGATCAACGCGTGGCTCGGGCCGTGGCCGGTGCTCCGTTTGCGCGACGCGTGGCGCGCGGGCGATTGGGAAACCGTCAAGGAGATTTGCATCGATCTCGAAGCCCACGGCAGGACGAAGAGCGGCAGCGGTCTCAACTGGCGCGAGAACCACGCCAAGATCGCGATGAACTACGCCGGCTACTGCTCGCCCGGACCGCTGCGTCCGCCGTTCCGCAACATCCCGCCCGAGGTCGTGGAAGACGCCAAGAAACTGGCCGAGGGCTGGAAGAAGCTCTGCGAGAAATATCCGCCGAAGAAGGCCGCCGCGTAGCTTAAGACTTCTTCAACACAACCAACGTCGCGCCCCATCCTCCCGCTTCCGCGGGCGCGTCTTTGCAGGACGCGACCCGCGGGTGCTTTGCCAGGAGGGAGTGTACGATCTTCCGCTGCACGCCGGCGCCGCGGCCGTGGATGATCCGCACCTCGTAAATCTCCGCCTCAAGACACTGCGCGAGATATTCCTCGACCACGCTTGGAATATCTTTAGGTGCAAACGGATGAAGGTCGATTGAATCCTCGATCGGCAGGACGACGGGATCCGGAAACGGCGAGTCTTTCTCGATGGATTCGTCCGGCTCTTTCCGCCGTCGCGCCATAGCTAAAAATACTCGATTCCCGCTTGCGCGGAAATGACTCAGAGGGGTCATACGTTGTCATCCCGAGCGCTACTGCCGATGGCAGCGGGCTCAAGCATAGCCGCGAAGAATCTCTCTTCGGTACGATTTTTCCCGCAGAAATTCTTCGCTGCACTCAGAATGACAAAATGCCATTCTTCAAATTGTGTAAAATTAGTATTTATCCGTTCGGCCTGAGCCTGTCGAAGGGCTCCGCGGTTCGGTTTATTCCGCTTCCTCGCGGAACGCCTCTTCGCGGGTTTTTGAGAACTCGGGGATCAGCACGAGCACCATCGCGACTACCGCCAGGACGAGCAGCGTCAGGCTGATCGGCCGCGTGAAAAAGACCGTCCAGTCGCCGCGCGATATCAGCATCGCGCGCCGGAGATACTTCTCCATCATCGGACCCAGAATAAACGCTAGCAGCATCGGCGCCGGCTCGCAGCCGAGCTTGGAGAAGAGGTAGCCGAGCGCGCCGAACAGCGCCATCAAGTAGATGTCGAACTCGCTGTTGCTGAGGCTGAAGACGCCGATGCCGCAAAAGACGAGGATCGCTGGAAAGAGATACTGATACGGCACCATAACGAGGCGCACCCACATGCCGATCAACGGCAGGTTGAGGATGATCAGAAACAGGTTGCCGACCCACATCGAGGCGATCATGCCCCAGAAAAGCGCCGGCTGGTCGCGGATCACCGACGGGCCGGGCTGGATGCCGTGGATGATCATCGCGCCGATCATCAGCGCCGAGACGGGATTCGACGGAATGCCGAGTGTCAGCATCGGGATGAACGACGTCTGCGCGCCGGCGTTGTTCGCCGATTCCGGCGCGGCGACCCCTTCGATCGCTCCTTTGCCGAACTCCGCGCGGTGTTTGGAGACTTTCTTTTCGATCGAGTAGGCGGCGAACGATCCCAGGATCGAGCCGCTGCCCGGAAGGATGCCGACTGCCGAGCCGATCAGCGTGCCGCGGAGGATCGACGGAATCATGCGCTTCCAGTCTTCCTTCGTCGGCCACAGGCTCGTGATCTTCGCCAGCGCCGAGCGGTGCTCCTCCTGCTCGAGATTGCGGATGATCTCCGTGAGGCCGAACATGCCCATCGCGACGACGACGAAGCCGACGCCGTCGGCGAGCTGCGGAATGCCGAAGGTGAAGCGCTGCGTGCCGGAAGTCACATCGGTGCCGACGAGCCCCAGAAGCAGTCCGAGCACGACCATGCCGAAGGCGTGCAGCAGCGAGCCCTGCGCGAGCACGATCGACGCGACGAGCCCCAGCACCATGAGCGAGAAATAATCCGCTGGGCCGAACTTGAGCGCGACCTCCGCGAGCGGCGGCGCGAACAACGCCAGGATAAATGTCGCGACCGTGCCGGCGAAAAACGAGCCGATCGCGGCGGCCGCGAGCGCCGCCCCCGCGCGGCCCTTGCGCGCCATTTGGTAACCATCGAGCGTCGTTACGACCGAGGCGGCTTCGCCGGGCAGATTCACGAGGATCGACGTCGTCGAGCCGCCGTATTGCGAGCCGTAGTAGATGCCGGCGAGCATGATGAGCGCCGAAACCGGCGGCAGGACGAACGTTACCGGCAGCAGCATGGCGATCGTCGCCGTCGGGCCGAGACCGGGCAGCACGCCGATCAGCGTGCCGAGAAACACACCGATTAGGCAATATACCAGGTTCCACGGAGTGACCGCCGTACCGAGGCCGAGGGCGAGATTACCGAGCAGTTCCATGATTATCCGCCGCCGAGCCACGGCCCGACGACCGGCAGCGGCACGCCGAGACCTTTTAAGAAAACCAGCACGCAAAAAACCGTGATGCCGGCGGCGAGCGCGAGCATGCGCCCCCAGCGGAAATCGACGCTCGCGTAGCCGCTGACGATGACTAAAATGGGCAGCGCGACGGCGAGGCCGGCGCCGCGCACGATCACGCCGAAGAGCGCCGTCGAGAGGACGACGATCAGCAGCCCTTTAACCGTAAAGCTCGTGATCGGCGCGCCCGGCCGGAAAAAAGAGCGCCCGAGCGACATGAGGCCGATGAGGATGAGAATCCCGGCGAGGACCGTCGGGAAATAGGCCGGGCCCATCCGGAAGGCCGTGCCCATGCCGTAGTCCTGAGCAATCCAAATGAACGCCGCACCGAACGCGACGTAGATCAGGCCGGTCCAGAAGTCTTTCGGATTCTGTGCGGGAGAGGCCAAATTCGATCAGTCGGCGTATACGCCGGCCTTCTTGATGATCGGGCCCCAGCGGTCGATCTCGGCCTTCAGATGCGCGCGCAGCGCCGCCGGCGTCGCACGGTTATCCGCGACCGATTCGGCGCCGAGCTCGTTGAAGCGCTGCTTGACGTTCGGCTCCTTGATCGCCGCCTGAAGCGCGGGGACGAGCTTGTCGATCACCGCCTTCGGCGTTCCCTTGGGCGCGTAGAGCGCGTGCCAGACATTCACCTCGAAGCCCTTGAGCCCCGCCTCATCCATCGTCGGCACGTCCGGCAGCGACGCGACGCGCTTGTTCGACGTGATCCCGTAGACCTTTACCCGCCCCGCCTTGATCTGGCTTGTCGTATTCGTGGTCTGATCGCAGAGGAGATCGATCTGGCCGCCGAGAAGATCGTTCATCGCCGGGCCGGCGCCCTCGTACGGCACCGTCGTCACATCGGTCTGAATCGCCGACATGAAGAGCATGCCGCAGAGATGGGACGCCGAGCCGAGGCCCGCATTGGCGAGCGTCATCTTTTCTTTGTTGGCTTTGATATAGGCGATGAGCTCTTTCAAATTCTTCGGCGATAAATCCTTTTTGGACAGCAGCGTCATCGGCGCTTCATTGATGAGACCGATCGGCTCGAAGTCATTGATCGGATCGTAGGGGAGCTTGCGATAGAGCGCCGGCGCCGTCGAGTGGCCGACGTGATGGATGAAGAGCGTGTACCCGTCCGGCGCCGCGTGCGCCACGCGGTTGCCGGCGATCGTGCCGCCGGCGCCGACGGTGTTCTCGACGATCATCTGCTGCTTCAGGGTCGCACCCATCGAATTGGCGACCAGCCGGGCGACGGTGTCGGTCGGCCCGCCGGCGGCGTAGGGAACCACCAGCGTGATGACTTTGGACGGGTATTGCTGGGCGTACGCCGCGGCGGACGCGGCGATCACCAACGCACATAGGGTGACTCGGACCAAGAACTTACCCATTCCGCACCTCCATTTTCGTGCCGAGCATAAATAATGCCGCGCGAGGCGCAATGTCAATGGGAGCTTCCTGGGAGCAGCGGCAGCAGCCGGCAATAAAAAAGGGCGGGGAATTTCTTCCCCGCCCCAGAAACGGATATTCCAGCGTATCAATCCCAGCGCTTGTCGCCGCTCATGCGCCCGCCGAGCTTGGCGATCGCCGCCTGGATGACCGAGATGTCGATCAATTTATCGTAGCTGGGCTTCTCTGCGGCCTTGATCGAACCCAATTCCACCTGGCGGTTGATCGTCCAGTCGACCATATCTTTCGGCAGGCCCTCGTTTACCGGCCAGGCCCCGACGTTGGCGAGAATATCGTATGTCTGGCCGACGACATCGGCGTCCTGCTGCGTGTACTTGGTCGCGATCTCGACCGTCTTCGCCTTGTCCTTATAGATGAAGCGGTTCGCCTTCACGAGCGCGGTCATGATGTCGACGTAGAGCTGTTTGTTCGACGCGATCTCCTTTTCCGGCGCGATGTATGCGGCGTAGAGCCACTTGGGCAGCGGCTCCCAGAGATTCACGAGGATATTCAAATCCGGTTTTTTCTTCTTCGCGACCAGCGCCTGGTCGACATGCAGGATCGCCGTGTCGATCTGATTCGCGAGCAGCCCGGCGACGCGCCCCTTGGTGCTGACGTTGACGTACTGCACGTCTTTCGGCGTGAGGCCGCAGGAGGCGAGCACCGCGCGGCTCATGACTTCGTTGAACGCGCCGACCTCCTGGATGCCGATTTTCCGGCCCTTCAAATCCTTGCAGCTCTTGATATCGCCCTGCACGGCCATCGATTGCGAGAGCTTATGCGAATAGGTGCCGAGCACTTTCGTGCCGGCGCCGCGCGCGGCGGCGATGATCGCCGGATCGGAGCTCGTGCCCGTGATGTCGAGGCCGCCGGAAACGCTGCCACGAAGCGTCTGCGTCCCGCCCTCGAAATTCACGAACTCGGGCTCTATGTTAACTTCGGCGAAAAAGCCCATCTCCTTCGCAATGTACGGCGGGATGTGCACGACATTCGGCGGCGTGACGGGGACTCCGAAGACCACCTTGCGTTTATTCTGCGCCTCGGCCGGATGCGCGAGCAGCGCGAAGCCGAGCCACGCCGCGATCAAAAAGACGGTCTTTTTCATACGACCTCCTTGTCAGCTATTCACGCTCGTCGAAACGCCGCCAGGGCGCGATGCGCACCTCGATCCATTTGGCGAGCCACATCAAGCCTATCCCCAATATCATAACGACTACAATCGGCACAAAGAGCTTGTCGGTCTCGAAGGCGTTGGCGTAGCGGACGATCATGTACCCGAGGCCGGTGATCGACGTATAGAATTCCGCGATGATCATGCCGACCAGGCCGCGGCCGATCGCGAGCCGGATGCCGGCGACGATAAACGGGACCGCCGACGGGATGATCAGATGCCGCCAGAGCTGCCGCTCGCTCGAGCAGAACGAGCGCGCGACCTCCTGGAGATTACGGTCGACGTTCTTGACGCCTTCGAACGTGTTCAGCAGAACCGGAAAGACCATGAAGAGAAAAACGATGATGACCTTCGCCGGCACCTTGAAGCCGAACCACAGCACGATCAGCGGCACGACCGCGACCATTGGCATCGAGTAGAGCGCGCTCACGTACATGTCGGTCGCCCATTCGATGGTCGCAAAGCGCCCCATCAGGACGCCGAAAAGCACGCCCGCGACGATCGAGGCCACGGTCGCGTACGCCAGCACCATCAGGCTCTCGCGCATGTAGCTCGCGAGCTCGCCCGAGGCGGCGAGCTCGAAGAACGCGCGCGCAACCGCGGTCGGATAGGTAAAGAGGATCGGGTTCACACGCCGGCCGTAGAACTCCCACAGAATCAGCACGACGGCGAGCGAGGCGAGGCGGACGAGCGTTTTTTTGCTCATGCGTTCGTCTCCGCCGGAATCCGGTCGTCCTGCTCTTGTTTGAGCATCTCCCACAATCGCGCCCGCAGCTCGATGTAGCGCGGATGCGCGCGTACCGAGATGATCTTGCGCGGCCGGGGAACGCCGACGGAGATGATCTCGCGGATGCGTCCCGGCCGGCGCGACATGACGACGATGCGGTCGCCGAGGAGGATAGCCTCGTCGATGCTGTGGGTCACGAAGAGCATCGTCTTTTTCTCGGTGGTGAGGATGCGCAGCAGCTCTTCCTGCATCAGTTCGCGGGTCTGCGCGTCGAGCGAGCCGAACGGCTCGTCCATCAGGAGCAGCGCGGGATTGATCGCGAGCGCGCGCGCGAGGCCGGCGCGCTGCTGCATGCCGCCGGAGAGCTGGTGCGGGTAAGCTTTTTCGAAGCCTTTGAGTCCCATGAGCTCGATGTAGCGCGCGACAGTCGCCGCGGTCTCCTGCCGCGGCCGGCCGCGAATCTCCAGGCCGTAGGCGATATTCTCGTCCAGGCGCTTCCAGGGAAACAGGCCGAAATGCTGGAAGACGACGGCGATGTCCGGCCGCGGCTCGTATACGGCTTGGCCGTCGAAGGTAATCTCGCCCCCGTCGCGCGGGATCAGGCAGTCGACGATGCGGAGCAGCGTCGTCTTGCCGCAGCCGGAGGGGCCGAGGATGCAGATGCTCTCGAACGGCTCGATGTCGAGGCAGATGTCGCTCAGCGCCACGACGCGGCCGCCGCTGTAGGTCTTCGTCAGGTTGCGGATGCAGATTTTCGCCATCGCTTAGAGTTCGAGGAGTTCGAGGCGCCGCTTCACCTCGGCGATAAAGCGCGCGGCGAGCGCGCCGTCGACGACGCGGTGGTCGGCGGAGAGATTCATCGTCATCGTCGGCCGCTGGGCGATCCCGCCGTCGACGGCGACGACGCGCGCCGCGACGCGGCCGACCGCGAGGATCGCCGCCTGCGGCGGGTTGATGATCGCGGTGAAGCTGTCGACGCCGAGCATGCCCAGGTTGGAGACCGTGAACGTTCCGCCCTCGTAATCCAAAGGGAACAGTTTTTTCCTCTGCGCTCTCTCCGCGAGCGCACGGCTCTGCCGCGCCAGCTCTTCGAGCGAGAGCTTGTCGGCGTTGCGAATCACCGGCACGACCAAGCCTTCTTCGAGCGCGACCGCGACACCGAGATTGACGTCGGAGTAAATCTCGACGCCGTCCGCGGCGAACGAGGCGTTCAGCGAAGGGAAATCGCGCAGCGTTTTCGCGACCGCCGATAGAATGAAATCGTTGATCGACGGCGCCGCGCCTTTCTGCTTCAACTCGCCGCGGCGCTTCTCGACCGCGCTCATGTCGACGTCGATACCGACGTAAAAATGCGGCGCGGCCTGTTTGCTCGCCGTCATGCGCTGGGCGACGATGCGCCGCATCGCCGAGAGCGGCACGGTCTCCTTGACGCGCGGCGGTCCGCCGGTCGCGGATTCCTTAACTGCGCCGCCCGCGCGCAGCACGTCCTCGGCGACGACGCTGCCATCGGGTCCGCTGCCTTTGAGCACGGCGAGATCGACGTTGTTCTCCTTGGCGATGCGACGCGCAGCGGGAGAAGCGAGAACGCGGCCCTCATCCTTTCCTTCTCCCGATGGAAGAGGATGAGTAGTCTTCCTGGACGGCGTTGCTGATTTTGCCGCCGCCTTCTTACTTCCCTCTCCCTGTGGAAGAGGGCTAGGGTGAGGGGCGGCTTCGCCCGCGGCGGCGATGATAGCGATCGTTTTGCCGACGGCGATCTCGTCGCCTTCCTTCGCGGTCACATTCTGCAACACGCCGGACGCCGGCGCCTCGACCTCGACGGTCGCCTTGTCGGTCTCGACCTCCATCAACGGCTCGCCCTTCTTGACCGTCTCGCCGGCTTTTTTGAGCCAGGAGAGGAGCGTGCCCTTCTCCTGCGCCATGCCGAGCGCGGGCATGATGACGTCGGTTGCCATAAATTAGACACGCGGCGCGAGCCGCGAGGGATGAATAAAAGACAAAAACGCGGTGGTTTTCAAGTCTCGCGCCTTACGCCTTCTTGATCCTGTCGATCGATCCCGGATTGTTCAAGTTCGACTGCGTCTCGCGCGTCTCCGGCAGCGCGCCGCCGGCGGTGAAATAATGCGTGCCGGCGACGAGCAGCTTTTCCGAGGGAAAGCGCGTGATGACTTCGCAGCCGTCCTTGGTTACGACGACTTCTTCTTCCAAGCGGGCGGCCGACCAGCCGTCCTTCGCTGGCCAGTAGGTCTCGAGCGCGAAGACCATGCCCTCCTCGATCGTCTCCGGATTGTCGAGCGATACGAGCCGGCTGAAGATCGGCTTTTCCCAGATCGATAAGCCGACGCCGTGGCCGTACTGCAGTGCAAACGCTGCCTCCTCGTTGGCGAAGCCGAACTCTTCCGCCTTGGGCCATAATTTCACGACATCGGCGGTCGTGATGCCAGGCTTCACGATCGAGATCGCAGCGTCCATGTAGTCGCGGCAGCGCTTGTAGGCGTCGGCCATCGCCGGCGAGGCGCTGCCGACGGCGAACGTGCGGTAATAGCACGTGCGATAGCCGTTGTAGCTGTGGAGTATGTCGAAGAATGCCGGGTCGCCGGGGCGCAGCACGCGGTCGGTGTAGACGTGCGGGTGCGGGCTGCAGCGCTCACCGGAGATCGCGTTCACGCCTTCGACATGCTCGGAGCCGAGATCGTAGAGCACTTTGCTGACGACGCCGACGCATTCGTTCTCTTTTACGCCGGGACGCATGAAGCGATACAACTCTTCATACGCCGCGTCGACCATCATGCACGCGGTATTCAAGAGCGTGATCTCGTCCTGCGTTTTGATCTTTCTTACCTGGTGCATGAGTTGCTGGCCGTCGACGACCTTGATCCCCTGCGCCTGGAGCGCGAATAAAACGGGCAATTCGATCACGTCGACGCCGACGGGCTCCTTATCTAATTTCCGTTTTTCCAATTCGACTTTGATCTTCTTCGCGACGTCGTCGGCGAGACCCGAGCCGGGATGCGTCGCGCCGCGGAGCGTCGAGATTCCGGCGCGCGAGCGCTCGCCGAGCCACGGGCAATAGATCTGATGATGGCGCGCCGCCGATCCGAAATCCCACAGGATCGGCTCGTCGTCCTGCGGCAGCAGCGAGAAGCGCACGAGCTTATCCATCGCCCACGTGCCGATGTGCGTCGCGGTGATGTAGCGGATATTGTTCATGTCGAAGCAGAGGAGCGAGCCCATGTCGGATTGTTTCAGCGCCGCCTTCACGCGCGCGAGGCGCTCAGTGCGCAGGCGCTCGATGTTGACACGCTCCTCCCAATCAACGCCCATCAAACCGAAGGTTTTTAGAGCCATGATCGTTCTCCTGAACGCGTAGGGTCGGGTTTAAAACCCGCCCTACATTTTCCCGCAAAGTTTTCTCGCCGTTTCCGCTACGCTCTCCGGCGTAGGCACGGTCTGATCCTCCAGCACCGGCGAGAACGGCACCGGGACGTCCATCGCGCCCATGCGCTTGACCGGCGCGTCGAGATAATAGAAAGCGCCGTCGGCAATGACCGACGCGATCTCGGCGGTGACGCCGTAGCGCTCGTAGCCCTCGTCGACGACGAGCGCGCGCGTCGTCTTCTGCGCCGACGCGATCAATGTCTCCTTGTCGAGCGGCACGGTCGTGCGCACATCGACGACTTCCGCGGAGATGTTGGACGCCTGTAAAATCTCCGCCGCCTTCAACGACACCTCGACCATGCTGCTCGTCGCCACCAGCGTGATGTCCTTGCCCGCGCGCTTCACGTCGGCGACGCCGAAGGGGATCGTGTAGTCTTGCGCCGGCACGACGCCCTTCTGCTGGTACATCATCTTGTCTTCGAAAAAGACGACGGGGTTGTCGTCGCGGATCGCGGTCTTCAGCAGGCCTTTGGCGTCGTACGGGGTCGCGGGCAGGACGACTTTGAGTCCCGGAATATGGCTGAACCAGGCGTGCAGGCTCTGACTGTGCTGCGCGGCGGAGCGGCGCGTCGCTCCGAGCGTCGTGCGCATCACCATCGGGACCGTGAGCTTCCCGCCGGACATGTAATGCGTCTTCGCGGCCTGGTTTACCATCTGATCCATGACCAGCGTGGCGAAGTCGCCGAACATGATGTCAACGACCGGACGCATGCCGGTCATCGCCGCCCCGACGCAAATGCCGGCGATGCCGGCCTCGGAGATCGGCGAATCGATCACGCGCTCCTTGCCGAATTCTTTCACCAGACCCGAGAGGACCTTGAACGGCGTGCCTGCTTCGGCGACATCCTCGCCGAGGATGAAGACCTTCGGATCGCGGCGCATCTCCTCGGCCAGCGCCTCGTTGATAGCTTGCGCGAAGGTAATTGCTCTGCCGGCGGTCGTTTGTGCCTGCTTGGCCATAAATTATGAATTTGAAATTTTGAGTTTTGAATTGGCGGATCGATAATTCAACATTCAAAATTCATCATTCAATATTACGCGTAAACATCTTGATCCACTTCTGTAGCGTCAGGATACGGCGCATTCAGTGCGAAGTCGGCGCCGGATTTGATCTCGCCTGCGATCTCGCTTTCCGTCCCGGCCAGAAACTGCCGGTCGACGATCTCGCTGCGCACGAGCTTATCGGCGAGGAGCTTTACCGGGTCGCGCCGCTCCTTCCATTCTTCTTCCTCTTTTTTCGGCCGGTAGTAGGCGCGGTCGATGTCGCCGACGTGGTGGCCGTGGAAGCGGTAGGTGTTGCAGAGGAGAAACGACGGACCGTCGCTTTTGCGCGCGCGCTCGATCAGCTTCGATGCGGTGCGATAAACGAGCTCGACGTCCTGGCCTTCGATGGTCTCCGTCGGGATGCCGAAGGCCTGCGCGCGGCCTTCGATCGTTCCGGCGGTCGTCTCGCTATAGTGCGTGTACTCGTTGTACATGTTGTTCTCGCAGAGATAGATCACCGGAAGCTTCCAGAGCGCCGCCATGTTCATGCATTCGTAGAGCAGACCCTGGCCGAGCGCGCCTTCGCCGAAGAAGCAGACCGCGACCTGATCCGTGCCGCGCATCTTCGCCGAGAGCGCCGCGCCGGTGGCGATGCCGGCGCTGCCGCCGACGATGGCGTTCGCGCCGAGGTTGCCGCGCTCCTGGTCGGCGATGTGCATCGAACCGCCCTTGCCACGGCAGTAGCCGTCGGCCTTGCCGAGCAGCTCGGCGAACATCTTGTCGATCGCCGCGCCCTTGGCGAGGCAGTGGCCGTGGCCGCGGTGCGTGCTCGTGATGTAGTCGTCGGCGCGCAGCGCTTCGCAGACGCCGACCGCGACGGCTTCCTGTCCTATATATAGGTGCGCGAGGCCCGGCATCTTCGCGCCGAGATAGAGCTGGTTCACCTGCTCCTCGAAGAGCCGGATCTTCAACATCTGGCGGTAGAAGCGCAGCAACTTATCGCTGTCAACCATCGTGCCGGCGGTTGTTGCCGTTGACGGTTTCTTCTTTGCAGGTTGAGTCATACTGTTTAATGTTGAATGTTGAATTTTGAATGTTGAATGTTGAATTAAGGTATTCAATTCAAAATTCATCATTCGAAACTCAAGATCATTTTTTAATTCCAGCCATCTCCGCTAGTGCGTCGAACAACGCGGCGAAATCTTTTTTCGCTAATCCCATCGCGCGCGCGGTCGTGAGCATCTCGTTCGTTACGGCGGTGGTCGGCAGCGGCACGTCCTTTTGCCGCCCCAGCTCGAGCGCGAGCAGAAGATCCTTCTGCATCATGTTGACGTCGAACCACGCTTCATCCGGCTGCTTGAGCACGAACGGGCCGCGGTACTTGACCATCGGCGAGGCGATCACGCTGTTGAGCAGCACTTCGACCGCGGTCTCGCGCGCGATGCCGCTCTTTTCCGCGAGCAACACGCCCTCGCTGAAGGCGAGCATCTGCACGGCGAGGCTCAGGTTGGTCGCGATCTTCATCGAGACGGCGAGACCGTTCGGGCCGACGTGCGTGACCTTCGGGCCGATCGCTTGCAGAATCGGCCGCGCGCGCTCGACCACCTCGCGCTCGCCGCCGACCATGATCGAGAGCTTGCCTTCCTCCAGCGTCGCGACGCTGCCGGAGACCGGCGCGTCGAGCATCGCCGCGCCTTTCGCCTTGACCTCCGATGCGAGAGCGCGGCTCGCCGCGGGGCTTACCGTGCTCATGTCGATGTAAATTTTTCCCGCGCCGAGACCGGCGATAACGCCGTCCCGCCCGCGCGCGACGGCTTCGAGCGCTTCGGTATTGGTCACCATCGAAAAAGTGATCTCCGAGGCTTCCGCGGCGGCGCGCGGCGAGTCGGCCCAGTTCATGCCGGAGTCGATGAGCGACTGCGCTTTGGATTTCGTGCGGTTGTAGCCGGTGACGCTGTGGCCGGCGTCGAGGAGGCGCTGCGCCATGCGGCCGCCCATCACGCCGAGTCCGACGAAGCCGAGATTCGCCATAGATTCAATGAAGTTAGGCCTCGCTTCGCGGCTTTGTCAAGCAGCTTTGCGCGAGGCAAAAATGCCGCGCAAACTTGCAACTTCTAGAGCGCGAATGATAATGACAGGAGATTACGGAGGACCGATGGCGCAAGGAAAATACTATCGCGATGTGCGCGAGCATCTGAAGGCGCTCGAGGAGCGCGGCAAGCTCGTGCGCATCAAGCGCGAGATCAACAAAGACACCGAGTTGATGCCGCTCGTGCGCTGGCAGTTCCGCGGCCTGGACGAGGAGCAGCGCAAGGCGTTTCTGTTCGAGAACGTGACGGATGCCAAAGGAAAGAAATTCACGATGCCGGTCTCCGTCGGCACGCTCGCCGCGTCGACGGAAATTTACGCGATCGGACTCATGTGCGAGCCCGAGGAGATTTTCGAGCGCTGGAACCAGGCGCAGCTCCATCCGATCGCGCCGATGGTCGTCGAGTCCGGCCCGGCGCAGGAGATGGTGCGCACGGGCAAGGACCTGCTCAACGGCTTCGGCCTCGACATGATCCCGGTGCCGATCTCGACGCCGGGCTTCGACAACGCGCCCTATCTCACGTCGGCGAATTGGGTGACGAAAGATCCCGAGACCGGCATCTACAACATCGGCAACTACCGCGGCCAGATCAAGGCGCCCGACCGCACCGGGGGATTGTTTTTGGGCCAGCATATGGGCACGCACTGGAAAAAATGCCAGGCGAAAGGCATCCCGCTGGAAGCCGCGATCGTGATCGGCGTGATCCCGTCGATCGCCTATGCCGCGACCGCGAAGCTGCCGTACGATTTCGACGAATACCGTCTCGCGGGCGGACTCGCTGGCGAGCCGGTGCCGCTAATCAAGTGCAAGACCATCGATCTCATGGTGCCCGCGACCGCCGAGATCGTCATCGAGGGAAAAATCTCGACGGAATGGATCGAGCCCGA
Source organism: Pseudomonadota bacterium (assembly GCA_021324155.1). Taxonomy (GTDB): domain Bacteria; phylum Desulfobacterota; class Binatia; order UBA9968; family UBA9968; genus JAJPJQ01. The sequence continues at coordinate 58,912 of JAJPJQ010000010.1, read as the reverse complement.
GGGGCCGTTCGGCGAATATCCCGGCTATATGGGGCACCGCGGCATCGCGCCGTTTTTGGAAGTGACCTGCATTACGCACCGCAAGGACGCGATCTACACGACGCTCATGAGCCAGTTTCCGCCGAGCGAGTCGAGCAAGATCAAGCACACCGGCACGGAAAAAGTCATCTATAAACTCTTGCGCCACGACGCCGGCAACCCGTCGGTGCTCGACGTCGCGATCCACGACGAGGTAAGCGGCAGCGGGCAGGCTTATTGCGTCGTCAAGATGAAGAAAACCAACTCTGGCGACGTGTGGCGCGCGCTCAATTCCACCGCGGGCTTCAGCGGCAGCTACGCCAAGATCTGCATCGCGGTCGACGAGGACATCGACATCCGCGATCCGGCGATGATCAACTGGGCGATCTCCTACAACGTGATCCCCGATAAGGACGTGATGGTCGTCAAAGGCAAATCGCCGGGCCTCGATCCCTCATGCTATCCGCCGGGCGTGCCGACGCATATCTCGCGCCAGACGCCGGGCAGCGCGCTGCTGATCGATGCGACCCGGCCGTGGCCCTACACGCCGGTGTCGCTGCCGCGGCAAGAATTCATGGAGCGGTCAAAAGAGATTTGGGAGGAGCTCGGGCTGCCGACGCTCAAGCCGCGCATGCCGTGGTACGGCTACAGCCTGGGCGACTGGACGCAGCAGGATATCGAAGAGGCGGAGCTCGCGGTCAAAGGTGACTACTGGATTACGGGCGAGAAAGCGAAAGGGAAAAGGGTCAAGCCGTCATAAATAGTTCGGGTTTCGAGTGTCGGGTTTCGAGAAATAGTGCTCCGGCCAGCACGAACGGAAATGAATTCCGTCCACGTATTAGAAGTCCGTTCGCCCTTAGCGAAGGACTCCTATCTTAACTCGAAACTCGAAACGGAAATCGAGACTGATTAAAACAATCCCGGGATCCAGCGCTTCACGACGACCATGTAGCGGCGGTACGGCTCGCCCCAGCGCTCTAAAAGTCTTTTCTCATCACCCAAGACGCGGGTGTGGAACCAGATTACGGTCGCGAGCGTGATCGCGGCGGCGAACCACGAGCGCAGCGTCAGCGTAAGCCCGACGAGGTAGATGACGTGGCCGAGGTACATTGGGTTGCGCGTGTAATAATAAGGCCCGCTCACGACCATGCGCTCCGGCGGCGTGTCGAGCCCCGGTCCGCCGCCGCCGCGTTTGACGCGGTATTTGCCGCATAGGCGATATTGCAGATAGCCCCAGAGCATGATCGGCAGATACCACGGATGAAAATCGAGCCGACGGTAAACCGCGAGCTCAAAAACAAGCGTGAGCAGCGGATATAGAATGAAGGTCCGCACCGGCGTGCGGCGGAGCCAGCGTTTGATCCCTTCCATAAATCGTCCGCATCTATAGCAGAGATGCTAGAAGCCGTGAAGCAGGTTTAATGTCCTTCGACCTCACCACCGTCGCCGTCGCCGCGGCGCTGCTGCTCGCCGCCTTCGTCAAAGGCACGAGCGGCATGGGGTTTCCCATGATCGCGACGCCGATGGTCGCACTGCTGCTCGACATCCGCACCGCCGTTGTGATTCTCATCATTCCGAATCTTCTCATGGACGCGACGCAGATTTTTCGCGGCAGTCTCTCGTTCGAGATTTTCCGCCGCTTCAAATGGCTGTTGCTCTGGACGATCCTCGGCGTTTTTCTCGGCACCAGAGTCCTTGTCATGCTCCCGGCGTGGATATTGAATCTCACGCTCGGCATAACGATCCTCGCTTTCGTCGCGTGGAGCCTGCTGCGCGTCGAATTACGGATTTCCACGCGGCTGGAGAAAAACCTCTCGCCCTTCGTCGGCGTTCTCAGCGGATTCTTGAACGGCATGACCAATGCCGCGGGTCCCGTGCCGGCGATCTATCTTTACAGCCTGAGGCTGCCGAAAGTCGAGTTCATCAAATCGATCGCGACGATCTTCATCGTGACGAAGCTCTCGCAGCTCGCCGCCGTCTCGACGTGGAATCTCTTCGACCGCGCGACGCTCGAGCTCTCGTTCGCCGTGACGCTGTTCGTGCTAGCGGGATTTTATCTCGGCTTGAAGGCGCAGGACCGGGTGAATCAGGAGACGTTCAACCGCGCGCTGATGGCGATTCTGTTCGCGATCGGCGTCGTGCTGATCTGGCGCTCGGTTGTGTGAGCCGTTAGAGCCGCGCCGTGGTCTCGATCTCGATCAATTTGCCTTCGGCCGAGTAGCCGTCGACGAAGGCATATTCCATGTGCGGGATATCTGCGGAGACGACTTTGCGGAAAAGCGCATTGAGAGCCTCGATCGTCTGGCTGCGGTGGAGATAAAAAGAAATTTTTACGACCTTTTCCCATGACGCGCCGGCATCGACGAGCGAGCCGCCGATGCGCGACAGAATATTGCCCATCTGATCTTCGAGCGTGGGAAGGACGGCGGTCACGCCGGAAAGGACTACGAACGAATCGTAGATGAGATAGCGCAGCGGCGTGATCGGCGGGTCGTATTCCTTTAAAATCTTCTCGCATGGCCGCGACGGGCGTATCGCGGTGAGGTCGACGGCGACCGAAGCGTCGGAGTCGAAGCGCTCGGGCGCGATGAAGCTCGAGCTCGCCGAGCGCGCGCGGCCGGACAGAGCCCGCACGCGCTCCTCGCTGCCGTGGTCGCGGGCCTTCCGGTCGCGGCCCCAGAGACGGCTGCGAACCGTGTCGTCGAGCGAGAGGCCGAGCGCTTTGAGCTCGCCGTCGAAGCGCGTGAAGATCTCGCGAGCCTGCTCCGCCGGCGCGCCCGCGGATTTCGCCTCCGCGGAAAGCTCGACGAATTCGCGACCGAGCCAGGGGAAGATTTTTTTAGTCATCGCGGTATCGAGGCGCAGCGCGCCTCGGAATCCTCGCGCTACGATTATCCGATGCGCCGCGCTCCTGCAAGCGAAATAAAAACGCCTGCGTCCTTTTCAGGACGCAGGCGTTCAGGTCATGTATAGAACCGGCCTTAGGCGCGCAGGCCGATCATGCGGGTCCGCTCGATGCGGTGCGGCTGCGGCAGCTTAATGCGGGTTCTCGGCGGCAGCGCGTCGAAGGTCATCCGCGAGATCTCTTCGATCTTCATCTCGCGCCACTTGAGCAGCCCTTTGCGGATATATTGCGGGTCGAAGCCGACGACCTCGCAGATGTTCGTGAAGCAGAAGGGCCGCGTGCTGTCTTCGCGGAAGATCCACTCCTCCGTCTCGCGGAAGAGCCGCATGCCGCGGCCGCCGCGCGACGAGAAGTGCTTCTGATAACAGGCGAGCGCGTCTTCCAATACGGCGAGCAAGAGCCGCTTCTCGGGCTCGGTCTGAACCTTACGGCGGAAGTTCTCGAAGTATTGAACGGGCAGCAGGCTGTCGGGTTGAAACATCGACGACATCTCGTCGAGCATGAAACCACCGCTGCTGACGTTGGTCTGCATCATCGAAACCTCTCTTCCAAGCGAATTCCGCTCGGGTTGCATCGTTGTTGGATCGCTACGAACGGAACCCATCAATCCCAACGATGTGAATAATAATGGCCGTAGTAGTAGGGTCGCCCGTAGTAATAAGGCCGGCCGCCGTAATAGCCGCGGTAGTAATAACCATCGTCGTACACAACGCAGCCGCTAAGACCGGTGAAAATAAGCGAGATCAGCGAAAGGGCAAAAAAGACCTTTCTGAAAGTGAGCTTTGTCATACATCCTCCTCCCGTCGGCGTTCACGTATTAGCTCAGCAACGCCCATGCCAAGAAAAATTGGCCCAAAACTCAAGCAAATATGTCGCTTCGAGGCAGGCTGACCAGGTCAAAATGTAGCTGCCGAGAAATAATTACCCTTTCGGCATTAGTGATAGATGGGGCGGTCGGCGGGGGGCGTGAGCGCCTCCCGCTCGCCGCGGTTGGCGAGGCGTGAAATGAGTTCCAGCACATCCGCCGGCGCAGGCAGCGAAAAGCGCGCGCGCGAGGGCCTTTGCCCCACGCGTATGGAATACGCCCGCTCGGGTAGAATGCCGAAGATGTCCTCGTCGCTGCGATCGTCGCCGGCGGCGAGCACGAAATCGAAGCCGCCCTGGCCGAGCCAGTGAGCCGCAGCGACGCCTTTATGAATGCCCGCGGAGCGCACCTCGACGGACTTGTTCGCCTGCACCACGTGAACGTCGATGTTGGCCGTGAAGGCGAGCAGGTCGTCGGAGAGCTCGCTCGCCGCGTGTGCGCCGCGCTCGGGTGCGGCGTTGCGGTAATGCCACACGATCGAGAACTCTTTTTCTTCGACGGACGTTCCCGGCACGCGATCGGCGTACGCTTTCAGCATCGGCAGCAGTTTCGCTTTCCAGCTTGCCGAGACCGGTTTGATCAGCTCCCACGGTTTTCCGACATCGCGCATCCAAGCGCCATGCTCGGCGACGAGACCGATCGACAGCCCGCCGAACCATTCCTCGATCGTCGCGCGGCTGCGGCCGCTGACAAGCGCGATCTCATTCCGTGGATCGGCGGCGAGACGGCGTAAAAGCTCCAATAGCTCGGCGCTTGGCCGGGCGAGCGCCGGCTGGCTGACGAACGGCGCTAGCGTGCCGTCATAATCCAGCAACAACAGCCGGCGGCTGCTGCGCTGGTAATGGCGTAGGATCCCCGCGCGCGCCGCCGGAGTCAGTGGCCGCGCCTCGGCCGTCTCGGCGCTCTCCTTCGAGACAAGCTCGCGGATGAAGTCCATCGCCCAGTGCGCGACATCGGCGCGACGCAGGCGGTTCTGCATCACGCGATTGCGGCGGATCTGCTCGCGTGCCGGCATCTCAAGCGCGGTCTTCAGCGCGTCGGCGATCTCGTCGCGGTGGTTCGGATTGACGATGAGCGCCTCCGCGAGCTCCTTCGCAGCACCCGCCATCTCGCTCAAAATCAGCACGCCGGTGCCGTCGCCGCGGCAGGCGATGTATTCCTTCGCGACGAGGTTCATCCCGTCGCGAAGCGGCGTCACGAGTGCGACGTCGCTCATGGAATACACGGCGGCGAGCGTCTCGAACGGCACGGAGCGGTAGTGATAGATGATCGGCACCCAATCGATAGCGCCGAACCGGCCGTTGATCTTTCCGACCAGCTCCTCGATGCGCTGCTTCATGCCCTCGTAGTCCTGAATGCCGATGCGCGAGGGCACGACGATCATCAAAAGGATCACGCGATGGTGCCATTCGGGCGCGCGCTCGAGCATCGCCTCGAAGCCCTGGAGCCGGTGCAGGATGCCTTTAGAGTAATCCTGCCGGTCGACGGAGACGATGACCTTGTTCTCGCCGAAGGACTTCTTGAGCTCCTCTTTCTTCTTCGTGCCCTCGGGACTGCGCGCCGCGGCGTTGAATTTTTTGAAGTCGATCCCCATGGGGAACGCGCCGACCCGCACGCCGCGGCTGCCCACGCGAACGTGGCCGACGCTGTGCTTAAAGCCGATCACCCGCTGCACGCAGCGGAGGAAATACTCCATGTAGTCGTGCGTGTGGAAGCCGACCAGGTCGGCGCCGAGCAGGCCCTCGAGCAGCGCGCGGCGCCAGCGCGCCGGCAGCAGGCGATAGATCTCGAACTGAGGGAATGGGATGTGGAGAAAAAATCCTATCTTGAGATGCGGCCGCTGCTTCCGCAGCAGCTCCGGCAGGAGCATCAAGTGGTAGTCGTGCACCCAGAGAATGTCCTCGGGTCCTACCACTTCGAGCAGCGATTCGGCGAAAACCTCGTTGACGCGCACATACTGTCGCCAGTAGTTTTCGTCGTAGGTCGCGTTCTGCGGAAAATAGTGGAAGAGCGGCCAGATGGTTTTGTTGCAGAAGCCCTCGTAGAAGTTGTCGAAGTCCTGCTCGGAGAGGAATACCGCGTGCGAACGGAATTCCGACAGGGCGCGCGCCTGGATCTGGGCCCTTTCGTCGGCCGCGACCGCGCCGCCCGGCCAGCCGACCCACAGATACTCCGGCCTGGGCACCAGAAAACCCTGCATGCCGTCGAGGAGGGATTTGAGCCCGGTGGCGACGCCGCCGGCGCTCGCCTTGAATTGAATGGCCCCGTTCTCCCTTTCGATCGTGAAAGGGAGACGGTTCGAGACGACGATAATTTTGCGCGCCGGGGCGATCGCTTCTTTCATCCCGAAATCCAAGCGAGTCTTGGCGCCGGCGCGTCACCGCGCCGGCGCTCTAATCTAGCGAATGAAAATGAGTTTGACTAGCGTCCGAGAATCTGGACAATGCCGCTTTCCTGCGGCGTGACCTCGACGACTTTGGGCTGTCCGTCCTTCTCGCTGTACTTAACGGCAACCCGCGTTCCCTCTCTCGCGTTCGCCAGGCCCTTGCTGCTGGCGACGATGAAGAGCGTTTCTTCGCCCTTTTCGGTCCTTAGCACCAACTGTTTTTCGGTCGTGTCCACCTTGAGGACCGTGCCGCGCATCTCTGCCTCGGCATAAACTAGCGCCGGAAACGCAATTAGTGCGAAAATCACTACTGCTATCTTACTCATGGCTGCCACCGCCTTTCTTTGTTCTATCGGACGGCCGCACCCTGCGGTTTTTTCCGTTCGTCTTCGATGTATTTCAACGCTTTTTTCCTCAGCTGCTCGCTGTTGTTCACCGTCGTGAAAGTCTTCGCGTACGAATCCGTTGTAAAACCCTGCCTCTTCAGCGCGGCCTCGACCTTGGCGTCGCCCTCGCGCCGCAGCCGGTCCCTCTCGTTGGCGTCGGAGGCGCGATTGATACGCGCGTCATAATCGTTCTTGATTTTATGAAAGTCGACGTAAGCGCGCGCGAAGCTTTGCAGTTCTCTATCGCTATAACTTTTTCCCCTTTCCTGCGCGGTTGCTCCCGACCCGCCCAGCGCCAAGGCGAAGAGCGCTCCGAAAAGTAAGCCGCGGATCATCATGCGCTTAGCCTTTGCTAACCGAGCCTTTAACGTCGGGGCTCCTCTGTTGCATCTTCCGCATCAAGTCGTCGAACGAGGCGTTCGCCAGCACGCGGTTGAACTGCGAGCGGTAGTTGTTGACAAGGCTGATATTCTCCACGACGACGTCGTAGACCTTCCAATCCCCCGCGACGTTGTGCAGCTTGTAGTTGATCGCAACCTCTTCGCCCTTGGGCGTGATGACTTTCGTAAAGACCTCGGCGTTGTCGCCGTCGATTTGCTCGCGTGTATAGCGAACCTTTTCGCCCTCGGATGTTTCGATCTGTTCGGCGTACGCGTTTTCCAGCAGACCGGTGAAGACCCTGACGAAATCCTGCTGTTGCTGCGACGAGATACGACCCCAATGCGGCCCCAACGATCGTTTCGCCATTTCCGTGAAATCAAACCGCGGGAAGATGACCTGCCGGAGCTTTTCGCGCCGCTCCTGCTGTTTCGCGGCGGGCTTTAAAGCCGGATCGCGGACAATCGCGAATACTTTATCCACGGTCTGCCGCGTCTGATCCGTCGGCGCGCCGGCATGCGCTGCGTCAGCGAAGAAAACGACGATGAGAAACGAAACAATGCGAACTGCTGATCTCATTCAAAACTCCAAAAGCTCGTATCTGTTGCTGCACTGAGCCACGGCCCGCCGCTCTTAGGAACGGCGGGCCGTGCCACCGCCGGGCATGGTTGATGTTGTCTCGCGCGTTAATCTCCGGCTATCTCCGGCGAACCGTTCGCGACGCGTCGCGGTCGAACCGGTCCGTAGGAGTAGTCCGGTCGACTTGATCGTTCATCGCGATCGACGCGGTCGCCGTGTCATCGGCGAGGTCCTTTGTCTTCTCCACCTCCGCCACCCGCGCCGCGAGGACCCGCACCTGCCCGACCTGTTTCGTGAATGTCTTTACCATCCAAACTTTGCCCGTGATCCGGTTCATGACGTAGGCCGTATCGACGGGGCCGTTCGGCGGCGTAATCGTGTAGAGACCTCCGGAGAGTAGAAATAGAAAGAACAACACTATTACGCCGGCCACCGCCCAGAGCACGCGATCGTTGAAAAATGTGCTCAGATTGCGGCGGAACCTGTCCGCCGGCCTGTCGTAGATTGTGCCTGACGGCCTTTCGTATACGCCGGTAGGCTCATCATGGGGTAGCATCAATATTCCCTCCTTTCCTGCTCTCGCCGCATGCGGTCGATTTCATATTGCTGGCGGCGAATTTCTTCGTCCTGCTGATAATTCCGGTACTCCTGAGCCTGCACTTGGTCACCGACCAGCGCGCCGGCGCCAAGGCCCAAGCCGCCGCCGATGAGCGCGCCCGCCGCCGGATGCCCGACCGCCGCACCGACGAGACCGCCGGCCGCCGCACCGCCCAGACCGCCGATCGCCGCGCCCTTTTCCCTCGTCGTCCAAGGGCCGCTCGCGCATCCGACGCCGAGAACCGCCGCCACTCCAACCGCCGCGATAACCTGAGTCCAACTTTTCATCCGCATTATTTCTTCCTTCCTTTCACATATGCCGGTCGCCCACACCGGCAATTCAATGCCATGTCCCCGTATGGCTCAGAAGGTCGCTCAACATGTCGGCGACCAGCGCGTTGACTTCGTTGGCGTCCTCGGCGACTAAGAACGCCTCCTCTGTCAAAGCTGCTAGCAGGTCGCCTAGGGGGGTCTGAATACTTTTGGGCCGCATTGTCGATTCCATGTCAGTACTCCCAGCGGGTTCCGTCTTTGCGATTTTTTACAGGGGAATTGTCAGCGCGACTGTGCTCGCCGTTGCTCTCGTTCCGGTCGTGCTGGGGAAGTCGGACCCATCCGCGCTCGGGATCGGCGAACCATTCCCCCTCGGCTGTGCGCGGGTCCGGCTTTTGTGCGCGCTCCTCGACTGTGGTCTTGTCCTTTTGACTGCGTCCCTCGTCTGTGTCCGGGCTAGAGCCAGTCCGCGGACTTGAGGCGACGAAAAACAAAATCATGCCTAGAACTACGCTTCCCATGACGATTCTCATTGAAGTATCCAGATTGGGATTACAGCAACGGCCATGCCACGACGGCGCATAAAAAAGCCCCATTGTTTCCTAACGTTAACCGTTAAGGGGGTGACCCGAGACGAGTAAAAAGGTGGAAGGCAGGGGAAAAATTACTTGACGGCGTCCGGTCCGTAGAGTGCGAGCTTCGCGTTGAGGGTCTTGGGTGTAATGCCGAGAATGCGAGCGGCCTGCGTTTTATTGCCCGAGGTTGCCGCCAAAGCGCGCTCGATCGCCTGGCGCTCGGCTTCCGCCAGCGATACCGGCTCGCTGTCGCTGGGCTCGGCCAGGACGGTGCTGAGACAAAACTGCTTCACGTCGGCGGCGGTCAGGGTCGGACCCGAGGCGAGAACCGCAAGGCGCTACAAGGCATTGCGCAACTCGCGCACGTTTCCTGGCCAGGCATGCTCTTTCAGCGCCGGAGCGAAGTCCGGCGCCCACGGCAGGACGGTGCGGCCGTACTTTTCCGCGAACTGCTCGAGGAAATAGCGCGCCAATAGTGTTATATCTTCGCCGCGCTCGCGCAGCGGCGGCAGCTCGAGATGAAAGACGCTCAGGCGGTAGAACAGGTCGGATCTCAGCCGCTCGTCTTTAACGGCCTGCGCCGGCACGCGGTTGGTCGCGGTCACGACGCGTACCGAAACCGCCACGGTGCTGGATGCGCCGATGCGGCGCACCTGCTTTTCTTCAAGCACGCGAAGAAATTTGGCCTGCACTTCGGGGACCATCTCGGTGATCTCGTCGAGGAACAGCGTGCCGCCGTCCGCCTGCTCGAAGCAGCCGAGACGGCGTTCCAGAGCGCCGGTGAAAGCGCCTTTTTCATGGCCGAGGATCTCGCTTTCCATGAGAGTCGGCGGAATCGCCGCGCAGTTTAGCGCGAGGAACGGGCCGTCGCGCCGCGGTGAGAGGTCGTGCAGCGTGCGCGCGACGAGCTCTTTGCCCGTGCCGCTCTCGCCGCTGACAAGCACGGGAGCGTCGGTGGCTGCGACGCGGCTGATGTTCTGATATAGCTCGCGCATCGGCGGCGATTTGCCGATGAGGCTGCCGTACGAGCCGAGCGGGGATTCGAGCCGCTGGCGCAGCGCGTTCGCCTCGCGCGCGAGCTCGACCTGCCTGAGGCCTTTTTCCAGCGCCGTGCGGAGGCGGTTCGCCTCGAGCGGCTTTGCCAAGTAATCGTAGGCGCCGAGCTTGATCGCCTGCACGGCGCTATCGATTGTCGCCTGCCCGGTCAGCATGATGACGGCCATCTGCTGCACCTTGTCGCCGAGCGCCTGGACGAGCTCGAGCCCGGTCATTCCCGGCATGATGAGATCGAGCACCATCGCGTCCGGCGGCGACTGCTCGCATGTCTTGAGCGCCGCCTGGGCGTCGGGCGCTGTCATGCTTTTGTAGCCCCACCGCTCCAGCAGCGAAGCTAGGCCGGTTCGGCTCGCGGAATCGTCGTCTACTACCAATACGGTCGGACGCGGTCGCGTCACTAGATACCCCCATCGAGCGGCAGACTCAGCCGAAAGGTTGCCCCGAGATTGCCGTTTTCTTCGTATTCTAACATTCCACCGTGCGCCTCGACGATCAACTGGCTGAGGCAGAGACCGATGCCGCTGCCGCCGGGCTTCGTACTGTCGCCGAAGTCGAAGATCGTCGCAAGCCTTTCGGGCGGTATGCCCGGGCCGTGATCTTTGAAGCGCAGGATAATCTGTTCGCCGCTGCGCTCGCCGGTGACCTCGATGCTGCCGCCGTGGGGCTGCGCCTCGACGGCGTTGCGCAGGAGGTTGTCGAAGGCTTGGCGCAGACGGCCCGGATCACCTGCCATCAACCATGGACCCTGGGGAAGGCCCGCCTTGATGTCGATTCGCTGCGCGGTGCATTGCGCCATGACTGCTTCGAGGCTCGCCTCGAGCACCTGCGCGAGATCGAGGGTCTCGCGGTCGAGTGTGACCGGCGTGCTATAGTCGGCGAAATCGCGCAGTAGCTTGTTCACCTGACGGGCGCTCGTTTCGATAGTGTCGAGCTCCTGCTGCTGCTCGGGGCCGAGGCTTTCACCGCTTTGGCGGAGCAGTTCGAGATGGACCGTCATCGCATTGAGCGGCGTTCTGACCTCATGCACCAGCGTGCGCGCGGCCATCGAGACGCGCTGGACGGGCGCGGTGAGACCGTTGCTTCCGCGCTGCTTCATGACCAGCCGATCGATCAGGTCCAGGCTGATGCCGATCTCGTCCTGGCTGCCGTAGGACGGCCGCGCTTGGTACGTTCCGGCGGCGGCTTCGCGCAGCGTCTTGTTGATCAGGCGAAAATGCCGCGTGTAGAGGGCCGTCGTCAGAAACGCGGCGAGCAGCGCGACGTCGGCGCCGAGAAGAAACAAAAGCGTAAACTGCCGCCACATGCCGGAGACGAGGCCCGTCCAGTCCGCAGGATCGATCCAGAGGCGCAGTCCTCCGGGGCCGCTCACGCCCGGCGGCATCTGTAGCGGCACCAGCACGTCATAATAGGTTTCGCCGCCTTCCTGGTGTGCCTCGATCGTCGTGATGCCCTGACTGAGATTCGCTTTCAACGCCGGGTCGCTCATCGTCTGGCCCTGTTCGGTATTTCGCGACGAATAGAGGATCTTGCCCTCGGGATTGAGCACCCACATCGCCTGGATACTGGCGTTGCGGTCGATGTACGCTTTTATGAGTCCCTGAACCTGTGTGCGGCGCGACGGCACCGCAGGTCGCGCTGTCTTGGCCGGCGGATTTTTGGTCTCAGGCGCCGGGGCGTTGCCGGGGTAAAGTCGTCCGAGAAAGTCCCAGAACGACTTCTCTTTTTCTTTCGGCTGCTTCGCCTGCGGCGCCGCAGGCGGCGGAGGATTCGGCGCCTGCTGCAAGCTCTGCGCAAGGGCAATCTCGACTTGACGCGCGAGCAGCAGCGCGGTCTGCAGCGTCGCTTCGGTCGTGAGCCGCTTCGCGACGAAAACGATTCCCGTTGCAAAGAGGCCGAAGATCACGACCACTGTGCCGACGAAAACCAGGACTTGGTGCATGCGAAGGCTCATAAAACGCTAAATACCATAGCAGATGGCTATCGACGGGCAAAGACGGCGCCCTTGCGGGGGCCGTATTCTTTCATGCATACTAAAAGGTGATGCTGACCGATACTTATAAGCGCCCGCTGCGCGACCTGCGCATCTCCGTCACTGACCGCTGCAACTTCCGCTGCACTTACTGCATGCCGCTTGACGAGTACGACTGGATCGACAAACGCGAGATCCTCTCGTTCGAGGAGATCGCGCGCGTCGCCCGGATATTCGTCCGCGCGGGTGTCGAGAAGCTGCGCCTGACCGGCGGCGAGCCGCTGGTGCGCACGAACGTCGAGCGGCTGGTTGCCGAGCTGGCGCCGATCGAGGGTTTGAAGGAGCTCTGTCTTACGACCAACGGCTCGCTCCTGGCGGAGAAAGCTGCCGCGCTCAAAGCCGGCGGGCTTAAGCGCATCAACGTGAGCATCGATACGCTGGATGCGGAGAAGTTCCGCCGCATGACAAAACGGGGCGACCTCGGCAAAGTGCTCGAGGGGCTCTTCGCGGCGAAGAACGCCGGCCTCGATCCCATCAAGATCAACGCCGTAATCGAGCGCGGCGTCAACGACGGCGACATCCTTGACCTCGTCGCCTTCGCGCGCGAGCACGGCTTTACGATGCGCTTCATCGAGTACATGGACGTCGGCAACGCAAACGGCTGGACCTCGACAAAGCTGGTGCCGAAAAAAGAGATCGTCGAAATCATCCACCGCCGGTTTCCGCTGAAGGAAGTCGGGCGCAGCCAGGGAAGCGCTCCGGCGGTCGATTACGAGTTCGCCGACGGCGGCGGCCGCGTTGGCGTGGTCGCCTCGGTGACCGAGCCGTTCTGCTCGACCTGCAACCGCGCGCGCCTCACCGCGGACGGAAAATTAGTGACTTGCCTATTTTCTTCGGCGGGCCACGACCTGAAAACGCGCATCCGAAGCGGCGCGAGCGACGACGAGCTGTTCGATTTCATCGCCGGCATCTGGCGGTCGCGCACCGACCGCTATTCGGCCGAGCGGCTCGAAGCGATGCGCTCTTCGAATTATGACCCCAAGACGCACAAAAAGATCGAGATGATCACGCTCGGCGGGTAAGCTGAGTTTCATCAGGTTCTAATTTCAAATTAAACTCAATTTCTTTAGCGCAAGACCACACCGCGGCGCTCGAGATCGGCGCGCTCTTGCGGTGTAAGCCGATCGACGGGCACGTAGCCGTCAGGCTCGTAGCGCCGGACGCAGTCGTCGACCATGCCGCTTGCGGCAGGCGCGAACAGCCCCCAGCCGGAGGCGCCACATTCGAGCGTTGCGCCTGTGCGCGGGTTCGCCAGCATGACCCTGCCGCTGGAGCAGGCGGTAAGTAAAATAAGACTGAAAAATAAAGGCGTTATCTTTATCCTCTTCATTCGCCCCCCTCACCCGAAGCTTTCTATGCTAGTCTACAAGGCGTCTCGGGAATCACAAGACCGGGCGCATCGTTGACCCGCCCGCGCCGCTGCGCTAGCTTTTATCCCGCTGCGGGCTCGAAGGAGACTCGTCCATGCTACTGAAGGGAAAAATCGCCCTGGTTACCGGCTCGACCAACAATATCGGCCTCGAGATCGCCCGCGCCTTCGCCCGCGAGGGGGCCATGCCCATCGTGCACTCGCGCCACGGCGACGAGGCCCGCAAAGTCGCGGCCGAGATCGGAGGCGACTCCTTCGCTGCCGATCTGTCGCGCTCGGAAGAGATCGACAAGCTTTTCCAGCATATCGAAGCGAAGCACCGCCGGCTCGACGTGCTCATCAACACGGTCGCGCATTCGACCAAGAACGGCATCCTCGAAGTCTCGCTGGACGAATGGCAACAGATCATGGCGATCAATCTGACGGCCTATTTCCTGTGCATTCAGCGCGCCGCCCGCATGATGCAAGCGGCTGGCGGCGGCGTCATCCTCAACATCTCCGCCGCGTCCGGCGAGCGCGGCAGCCCCGGCACGGCGGTCTATTCGATCTCCAAAGGCGCGATCAATGCGCTCACGCGCCAGGCCGCGGTCGATCTCGCGGCGCACAACATCCGCGTCAACGGCATCATCGCCGGTATTATAGGCACGCCGCTCGGTCGCAAAGACATGGGCAATCGTAAGACGGAATACGATACCATCCCGCTCAAGCGCATCGGCCGGCCCGAAGAAGTCGCCGAAGCCGCCGTCTTTCTCGCCTCGGAGAAAGCCGCCTACATCACGAATACGATCCTGCCGGTGGACGGCGGACGGATGAACTCGATGGGGAGCGCCACGCGCAGCTGACCGGCGGCATGTCTGCTGAAGGCAATAAATCCGCCGCATCGCCGTCCTTCACCGCGGTTTTTTCCCTTGTCGTCGCCCTGTGGCGCCGCATGCTCGACCGGGTGCGCGGGTGGTTCAGCCTGCCGCCGCTCTACGGCCCACCCAGTACGGCGCAAGAGCTGAAAAGCCTCCTCAAGCGCGGCATCGAGGCCGGCGTCTTTGCGCCCTCCGAGCAGGATATGGTCGAAGCGGTCTTTTTTCTCGGCAAGCGGAGCGCGCGCTCGCTGATGACGCCGCGCACGCGTATCGTCTGGCTCGACCTCGGTGATCCGCCGGAGAAGGTCGCGCGGAAAATCGCGTCGAGCGGCCACTCGCGCTTTCCCGTCGCGCGCGGCACCCTCGACGAGACCGTCGGCATCGTCGAATCGAAAGAACTGCTGGCGCAGGTGCTCCGCGGCCGGCGTCCGGATATATCGGCGTCGCTGCGACAGCCTTTGTTCGTGCCGCGCAGCGTCTCGGCGCTCCAGGTGCTCGAGTTATTCAAGGAATCCGGCAAGCACATCGCGCTCGTCGTCGACGAATATGGCGGCATCGAAGGCATGCTCACGCACCACGATATCTTAGAGGCCATCGCGGGCGAGATCCCGTTCGCCGAGCGCGCCGCCGATCCCAAGGCCGTCAAGCGCCACGACGGCTCGTGGCTGCTTGACGGTATGCTACCGGTCGATGAGTTCAAGGAGCTCTTCAAGCTCGAAAATCTTCCCGGCGAGCGGCGCGACGCGTATC
This sequence comes from Pseudomonadota bacterium, assembly GCA_021324155.1. Lineage (GTDB taxonomy): Bacteria > Desulfobacterota > Binatia > UBA9968 > UBA9968 > JAJPJQ01. The sequence continues at coordinate 43,889 of JAJPJQ010000010.1, read as the reverse complement.
AGACGCTCGGCGGCTTTCTCTATACCCAGATGGGGCGCGTCCCGGCGGTTGCCGAGCGCTTCGAGTGGGACGGTCTGCGCTTCGAGATCGTCGACATGGACGGGAAGCGCATCGATAAGGTTCTGGTGGTGATAACGGAGACGCCGGGCACGCCGGAGCCGTCAGAAGAATAGCTGATACCCGACCCCCGCGATTCCGCCGGCGAGCACGAGCCAGGCGGAGTTGATTTTGGCGCTGAAGACGAGCGCCGCCGCGAGCACGGCTAATAGTGCAGTGAGCCCGTCGACGATCGCCGCCCTGCCGAGCTGCCATGTGACCACCGCCATCAGGCCGAGCGACGCCGCGTTGACGCCGTCGAGGAAGCCTGCCGCCGACGGCGAGCGGCGAATTCGCGGGATCAGCGGGCTGCTGAGCGCGACGAAAACGAACGCGGGCAGAAAAATTCCCAAGGTCGCGAGCAGCGCGCCGGGCGAGCCCGCGATTAGGTAGCCGATGAATGTCGCGGTCGTGAACACCGGCCCCGGCGTGAACTGGCCGATCGCGATCGCGTCGAGCAGCTGCCGGTCGGTGAGCCAGCGCCAGCGCTCGACAAGGTCGGCGCGCAAGAAAGCCAGCAGCACGTAGCCGCTGCCGAAAAGCACCGAGCCGATCTTCAGGAAAAACAGCGTGAGCGCTGTGAGCGTGACCGGCGGCGCCGGCGCCGCCGTCTGGAAAGCCGTTAGGAGCGGCGCGCCCGACGCGACCGCCCAAAAGGCATTTTGCGGCGGGCGCCAACCGCGGCGAAGATTTTCGACGATCATCACCGCGAAGCCGGCGGCGAAGAGCAACAGGATCTCGTTCGTGCCGAAAAAAAACAGCGCGATCACCGCCGCGCCCGCAAGCGCCGTCGTTGCGCTTTTGATCGCGGCCTTGCCTAGCCCCCAGAGCGCCTGCGCGACGATCGCGATGATGACAGGCTTCACGCCGTAGAGCAGCCACGCCGCCTGCGGCAGGGCGCCGTATTTCACATAAAGCGCGGCGAGCGCCCACACGATCAGCATCGCGGGCGCGATGAAGCACGTTCCCGCGACGACGAGACCCTTCCAGCCGGCGCGGAGCAGGCCGATGTGAATCGCCATCTCGGTGGAATTCGGCCCTGGGATTAAATTGGTCGCGCCGAGCAGATCGACGAAGCGTTGGTGGTCGAGCCAGCGCCGCCGCCGCACGACCTCTTCCTCCATCATCGCGATATGCGCGGCGGGCCCGCCGAAGGCGATCGTCCCGAGCTTTACAAACAGCGCCGCAAGCTCGCGGAGACGCCCCGGCTCCGTCTCAGCCCGCGTCACGCTGTTCACGGTTGTTTTGCCTTGTCGTCGCGCTCCCAGCGCTGGTTCGTGACCGGCGGCGCCGCTGGCCGGACAATGTGTATGAATTTGTAGCCCGCCTCGGCGTGGCAGGAATTGCAGGCGGCGAGCGTCTCGTCGTAGGTCTGCTGGAACTTCGGCGCGCTGCCGGATTTCACCGCTTCCTGGAGCGCGGCGATCTGAGTTTTCAGCACGGCATCGAGCACAGGGGAGATTTTTACGCCGTTCTTTTCCTCGTCGAGTTTTTGCGCCGACTCCATCGTTTCTTTGAGCTCGCCGACCTCGTACGCCGCCAGCTCCCAGTTCGCCGCGTCGGCGGCGAACCAGAGCTTACCGGCGTGGAGTTGGATTGTCGTCATGTAATCGCCTAATCCGGGCGCGGCTTCTTTGAGCGTCGTGTTTTCCGCTTCGAGTTTATGAAGGTTGATGAATAAAAAACCGGTTAAAGCGAGTAAAACGACGACGATCATCCAAAGCGCCACAGTATGCTTCATGCGATCCTCCTGCAATGCCCGCAGATCATAAACGATGGCACGCAGTTCGTAAACGCGCGCGCAGTGAAAATGCGATTAAGAATGCGAGTGGCGCGGCAAGTCGCCGTGCGCGTGCTCGCCGATACGATGATGGTGTTCGCCCGATGCGTTCGCAGGATCGACATGGATGGTCGCGTTCGAGAGATATTTCAGACGGTGCAGCAGCTCATGGCGCACGTTTTTCGCGATATCGTGGCCCTTCTCGACCGTCAGCGTTTGATCGACCGCGATGTTCAATTCCGCATGCATGCGGTGGCCGAGCCACCGAACGCGGACCTCGCTCACGCTGCCCACGCCTTCGACATGGCCGGCCGCATGCTTGATCTCGCCGATAACCTCGGGGTCGACGCCGTCGAGCAGCCGGCTGAAAACCGACTTGCCGGATTGCCAAACGATCCTGAGAATCACGATCGTGATGAGCAGGCCGACGGCGGGATCGGCCAGCGGATATCCCAGCCAGACCCCGAAAGCGCCGACCAGGACGGCCAGGCTGGCCAAGCCGTCGGCGCGCGCGTGGTGACCGTCGGCGACGAGCGCGGCGCTGCCGATCTCTTCGCCGACCTTGATGCGAAAAACGGCGACGGCTTCGTTGCCGGCGAATCCGACGAGACTTGCCGTAACGACCGCCCATAAAAACTTCACTTCTTGAGGATGAAAAAGGCGTTCGATCGATTGGTAGCAGGCGACGACCGCGCTGGCTAAAATCATCGCCACGATCACCACGCCCGCCAGATCTTCGACGCGGCCGAGACCGTAGCTGAAACGGTCACTGGGTCTTCGGCGCCCGATTGCGAAGGCGATCCACAGCGGAATCGCGGTCGCGGCGTCGCCGAAATTGTGGATCGTATCGGCCAGAAGCGCGACGCTTCCGGAAATCAGAACGACGAAGACTTGAAAAACGGCCGTGATGAAAAGGCCGACGAAGGACCATTTGACGGCCCAAATGCCGCGATCTGTCGTCAGGATGGATGGATCGATCGCGCCATGCGTATGCGCGTGCCGACCCGCGTGTGAATGATTGCCGGTGTGAGCATGCGCATGTTCATGCTCGTGCATGTTGCTGCAAGTCTATCATGCCGCGTGCATCAGCGGCCACAGGATTAAACCGACGAGCCCGGCGATCGCGACGATGATCGGCTCGGAGATTTTGTAACGCCATAAGATCGCCAAGCTCACGATCCCGATCGCCGCGGTTGGAATATCGGTTATCGCCCGCACGCCGAGCACGATGACGGCGCCGGTGATCGCGCCGGTAGCCGCCGCCGTCGCGCCGTCGACGAAGGCTTTGAGTTGCGGGTTGTTGCGGTGGCGCTTAAACCAGGGCGCCGGCACGATCGTGAAGAAATAGACGGGGAGAAAAATGCCGATCGCCGCCATGACCGCCCCGGCGAGACCGGCGACGAGAAAGCCGATGAATGCGACCGTGATGACGACAGGACCCGGCGTGATCATCGCCACCGCGACGGCGTCGAGAAACTGGTGCTCGTTGAGCCAGCCGAATTGTTGAACCACACCCTGCTGCAAAAAGGGAATGATCGCCAGCCCGCTGCCGAAAACGAAAGCGCCGGCCTTGGTGAAGAATAAAAGAATCTGCGTCAGGATGCTCGTCGATCCGTCCGCGGCGGCCGCATGGCCGAGCCACTTTTCCATTATCCCCACAGCGAGCCCCAAAACCACAGCGGCAACCACCATTAGTCCGCCGGATCTCCACCCAGGCCAGGCGTGTAAAATCAGAACTGCAAGACCGGAGAGGATAAAGAACTCCGCCAGCTCGGTCTGAGCCCAGGCGGTAATTATCGTGAGCAGCGCGAAGATCGCCCAGAGGAGCGGGTCGCGTTTGTTCGTGCTCCGCGCGAGCTTATAGGCGGCGATCGCGATGATTGCGATGACGGTCGCGCCGATGCCGTAGAAGACCGCCTGCATCCACCATAGCCCGCCGTACGTGACGTAGGCGAGTGAGATCGCCACGACCATCAAGAAAGACGGCAGGACGAATGCGAGGCCGACGAGCGTCGCGGCGAGCACGCCGCCCTCGAAGTAACCGATGGCGATGGCGGTCTGCGCCGCCAGCGGGCCAGGCATGATCTGCGCCAGCGCCAGCGAAAGCTTGTATGTGTCCTCGGTCATCCAGCGGCGCTGCTCGACAAGATCGCGGTGCATGAATCCGACGAGCGCGACCGGCCCGCCGAAGCCAAGCGTTCCGAGCTTGAGAAAATAGGCGACAAGCGGCCAGAGGCCGACTGACTTCGTCGCCGAGGCGTCGACTGCCGTCGCATTCGGTGCCGTCATTATTTTGATTCCCTCGAGGCTTGAGTTGCAACTGAATCTTGAATATAGCAATTGTAGCTTCAAGTCAAAGGACGGCGATGGAAGACGTCGCGGAACGCTGGCTGTTGTTGATCCATCAGATTCCCCCTAAGCCTAATTATCTTCGCGTGAAGATATGGCGACGCCTGCAGCGCATCGGTGCGGTCGCGGTGAAAAACTCGGTTTACGTCCTGCCGAAAAGCGATCAGAACCAGGAAGATTTTCAATGGCTTCTACGCGAGATCGTCGAAGGCAAGGGCGACGCTTCGATCTGTGAGGCGAATTTCGTCGACGGCCTTTCCAACGAGCAGGTTGAAAGGCAATTCCAGGCCGCGCGCGACGCCGATTACGGCCGGATCGTCGACGACGCACGGAAAGTCGCCGCTTTGTTCCCGACGCGACGAACGTTGGATAAGGCGCTGCGCGCAGAGCTCGAAGGCGAGATCGCAAAATTGCGACGCAAGCTCGCGGAAATCGTCGCCATCGATTTTTTCGGCGCGCCGGGCCGGGACGCTGCAGAGGGCGCCGTCCGCGATCTGGAAACGCGCGTCAGCGGTAGAAAATCGACTAGCTCCGCGCCTTCCGGAAGCTGGCGGCGCGAAGATTTAGCCGGCAAGACCTGGATCACGCGGCGAGGCATTCATGTCGATCGCATGGCCTGCGCGTGGCTCATCCGCCGCTTCATCGATCCCGACGCGCGCTTTAAGTTCGTCTCACCCAAGGGCTACAAACCGCTGCCGGATGAAATCCGCTTCGACATGTTCGAGGCGGAGTTCACGCACGAGGGCGATAACTGCTCCTTCGAGGTGCTGCTCCAGCGCGTCGGGCTCGGCGATGCCGCGCTGAAGCCGATCGCCGAGATCGTCCACGACATCGACCTGAAGGATTCGAAGTTCGGCAGGGACGAAACCATCGGCATCGAGCGACTTATCGCAGGAATCGCCATGGCCCACAAAGACGACGAGGTGCGGCTCGCGCGCGGCGCGGCCGTCTTTGACGATCTTTACGAATACTTCAAACGCAAAAGGGGCTGAGCGAGTCGCGCGCTACTATCCGTCATCGCAGGAAGTGTTAGTCGCTTTTAAGGAGGATGGACTATGAAAACAAATTACGCGCTCGCTGCTCTGTTGCTCGCACTTTTATCGCCGCAAGCGATTCACGCAGCCGGCAAGCTCGATACCGCGAAGATCGAACAGCTCACGGGAATCAAGGGCGAGTTGAACGAGAAAGAAGGCGTCTATACGGTCCGCGCGCCGCGTAGCGACCTGCAGGTCACCGCGGCCGGCGTCAAATTGACTCCGGCGATGGGGCTCACCTCGTACGCCGCGTTCATGAAAGCGGGCGGAAAAACCATGGTCATGGGCGATACAACGCTGCTCGAAGACCAGGTGAATCCGGTGATGAGCGTCGCGCTCGACAACGGCCTGCAAGTGACGGCGTTGCACAACCATTTTTTCTGGGACTCGCCCAAGGTGATGTTCATGCACATCGGCGGCATGGGCGATGAAGAGAAGCTCGCGTCGGCGGTCGGAAAAGTTTTTGCCAAGATCAAGGAGACGAGCGGCGGCAAGGGGGAAACGCCCAAAGCAGACATCGATCCGAGCCAGACTTCGCTCGATCCCAAGAACATCGAGTCCATCATGGGCGCGAAGGGTCAGCTCGCCAACGGCGTCTACAAGGTGACGATCGGCCGCGCGACGAAAATGGGCGGCGTGACGGTCGGGAACGCGATGGGTATCAATACTTGGGCGGCGTTCGCCGGCAGCGACCAGCAGGCAAGCGTCGATGGCGATTTTGTCATGCTCGAAGGCGAGCTCCAGGGCGTCCTGAAAGCGCTTCGCGGTGCAGGCATTAACGTCGTCGCGATCCACAATCACATCGAGACCGAATCGCCGCGGATCGTTTTTCTACATTACTGGGGCGTCGGCGCAACGGGCGACCTGGCGAAAGGGGTAAAAGCCGCGCTCGACACGCAAAAGAAATGAGCAGGTTCGATGCGAGATAATCCCCCGCGCTTGGCGATTCTTTCCCCCGGCGATCGCCAGGCGAGGAAGAATGCGACGGCCGCGAACAGCCGTTTCGCGGATCTCTTCGCCGCCTTTGCCGCCAAAAGGATCCACGTCGAACCGGCGATCTATCACGACGATTTTTGCGACGAGGTCCGCGAACAATTAATCCGCGTCGACGGCGTCCTTGTATGGGCGAATCCCATAATTGAAGACGGGCGGGACAGATCCGTTCTCGATTCCATGCTGCGCGACGTCACCGCCGCCGGCATTTTTGTGAGCGCGCATCCCGAGGTCATTGTCAAATTGGGCACCAAAGAAGTTCTCTTTTGCACGCGCGATCTCGGCTGGGGCTGCGACACGCACCTCTACCGCAGCATGAATCAAATGATGCAAGAGCTGCCGCCGCGGCTCGCGGCGGGCAAGGCGCGAGTGCTCAAGCAATATCGCGGCAATGGCGGCGACGGCGTATGGAAAGTCCAATTGCCGGCGAATAGCGACGGCCGCCGCCGCGAGAAAACGCCGCGGCTCGAAACCATCGTTTCTGTCCGGCACGCCAAGCGCGGCTGCATCGAGCAGCAAATGCCGCTCGGCGAATTCTATCGCCGCTGCGAGCCGTATTTCTTCGGCAACGGCCGGATGATCGATCAGGAATATCAGGAGCGGCTCCCCGAAGGCACGGTACGCTGCTATCTTGTTCATGATCGCGTCGTGGGATTTGGACTTCAGGCGATCAATGCGCTTTATCCCGCGCCTCCTGGCGCGGCGGAGGCGCCCGAACCAGGCCCGCGTTTGTACCGTCCGCCGTCGCTGCCCGAAGGCCAGGCGCTTAAACGCAAGCTCGAACAAGAATGGCTGCCTGCCGCGCAGCGCCTCTTAGATATCGAGACGGAGAGTCTGCCGATCCTTTGGGATTGCGATTTCCTGTTCGGTCCGAAGGCCGCCGGCGGTGAAGACACCTACGTGCTCTGCGAAATCAACGTCAGCAGCGTTGCGCCCTATCCCAAATCCGCCGTGCCTCGCGTCGTCGAAGCGGCGATCGCTCAGGCGCAGGCGGCGCGGCAAAAACGTTTTTCGGATCGCCGTGAAACGGTTTAAAGGGATTTTTCATGTTGCGGTGCATCTTTTGTTTGAGTCTAGTTTTGCTCATGGCAACGACGCTTACAGGAAATATCAAAGCCCAAGAAACGGCGCCGCTGCGCTTCGTACACGCCATCCCGTTGCCCAACGTTGAAGGCCGCATCGATCACTTCGCGGTCGACCTCAAAGGTCGGCGGCTTTTCGTCGCCGCGCTGGGCAACAATACGGTCGAGGTCATAGACCTCAAGACAGGCAACCGCGACCATACGATCACCGGAGTGCGCGAGCCGCAGGGCGTCGGCTTCATCCCCGAATCGAACCGGCTTTTCGTCGCCAATGCCAAAGGCGGCGCTTGCGATGTTTTCGACGGCGCTTCGCTCAAGCGCATGAAAAGCGTCAAATTTTCCGATGACGCCGACAACGTGCGCTACGACGCGGCGGCCGGCCGCGTGTACGTCGGGTACGGCGACGGCGCTCGGCGTCGTCGATGCGGCCAGCGGCGAGCGCGTCGGCGATATCAAGCTCGACGGTCACCCGGAATCGTTTCAATTGGAAAAGAACGGCCCGCGCATTTTCGTGAACATACCGACCGCGCGGAAGATCGCCGTCGTCAACCGGACGAAGCTGGCCGTTGTCGCCTCGTGGCCCGTTGAAGCGCGGGATAATTTTCCCATGGCGCTCGATGAAGAGCATCACCGGCTGTTCGTCGGCTTTCGCAAGCCGGCGAAGCTTTCCGTTTTCGATATTCAAACCGGAAAAGTCGTCGCTAGCCTCGATAGCCCCGGAGACGCCGACGACATATTCTACGATAGCGCGCGCCGGCGGGTTTACGTCTCGGGAGGCGAAGGCTCGATAGGTATTTTTCAGCAAAGAGACGCCCATCATTATGAACCGGTCGCGAAGATTCCGACCGCGGCGGGCGCTCGCACGGCTTTATTCGTGCCCGAGGTGAATCGTCTCTATCTTGCCGTGCCGCAGCGCGGCGACCAAAGAGCCGAGGTGCGCGTATATGAAGCGCAGCCGTGAAGCGCCGGCGGCTTCTTCCCCTCGCCTTCTCTCGATTGGGGTTTTATCGGCGAATGGCCGCTCCACCCCCGGCTCAGGCTGGTCGCGGAGATCAACGGTGAAATGTCAGCCATCGCGCGGCGAGAGCTCCGGTCTTTTCGGCGCGGTTTGGAAGGCGTCCTGGCGGAACTTATTCCTGGATGCCGGCTTGCGCAGGGGCATCGACGGCGCCGCTCCTCCGTGGTCTTCACGGCCGGGCTCACTTTCGTGTTCTCATTGGCGCATGCAGACGACCTATAACGGATCGCCGCGGCCGGTGGAAATAGGAAAAAAAGAGAGATATAAATTTTTCGGACCTACACCATGCTCAAAGTCATCCCCGTAGAAAAAGCCGTCGGCCTGCCGCTCGCGCACGACATCACCGAGATCGTGCCGGGCAAACACAAAGGCCCGGCGTTCCGCCGCGGCCACATTATCCGCGAGGAGGACGTCTCGAAGCTGCTCGACGTCGGCAAGGCGAATATCTACGTCATGGAGCTCGAGCCCGGTGAGCTGCACGAGGAAGACGCGGCCAAGCGTCTCGCGCGCGCGGCCGCGGGTCCGAATATCCGGCTCACCGAGCCGGTCGAAGGGCGCGTGAATCTCATCGCCGAGACAGCCGGACTGCTCAAGATCGACGCCGAGCGTCTCTATGAATTCAACGCCCTCGGCGACCTCATGCTCGCGACGCTGCCGGGTGACCGCTACGTGAAAAAGGGCGACGTCATCGCCGGCACGCGCACGATTCCCGTCTTCGTCAAAGAAGAGCTCGTGAAAAAAGCCGAGGCGATCGCCAAAGACAAGCCGATCGTGACGATCGCTCCGATCCCGCCGCGGCGCGTCCGCCTGATCGTCACCGGCAGCGAAGTCTATACCGGCCGAATCAAGGATGGGTTCGGCCCCGTCGTGCGGCAGAAGCTCGCCAACATGGGGACGGAGCTCGAAGACGTGAAGCTCGCGCCCGACGATCCGTCGGCGATCTCCGGCTACATCAAAGACGCCAAGAAGGCCGGCGCGGATCTCATTCTCGTGAGCGGCGGCATGTCGGTCGATCCGGACGACAAGACGCCGGAGGGCATCCGCCAGAGCGGCGCCGACGTCGTCTCGCACGGATTTCCTGTATTGCCCGGGTCGATGTTCCTGATGGCCTATTTGGGCGATACGCCGGTGCTCGGCCTCTCGGGCTGCGTCATGCACGACCCGTTCACCGCCTTCGACGTGCTCCTGCCGCGGCTGCTCGCAGGCGAGAAGATCGAGCGCCACGACATTGTCGCGATGGGCGAAGGCGGCTTGCAGAAAAAGCACGATCACTGATAAAAAAGTAGAATACAGAAGCCAGAATTCAGAAGTTTGGGACAAATTCCTCCGAAGCTTCTGGCCTGGCTTCTGACTCCTGGATTTTTTAAAGCAGGTTGGTTTCGGCCGGAAAGGAGCAAACCATGATGGTGTTAAAAACTCCGCAGGAGCGCTGGGACCCGCGCTGGTCGGCGCTCATCGTCGTCGACGTGCAGAACGATTTCGCGAGCTCGAAGGGCGCCGCGGCGCTCCGCGGCGAGGACATGACCGCATCGCAGGCGATGGTGCCGCGGCTGGTGAAATTCATCGAGGCCGGGCGGCGCGTCGGGCTTACGATCATCTATATCCAGACGCTCCACGGTCCCTGGACCGACACGCCGAGCTGGATATATCGCAAGTCGCAGCAGAAAGCGCTCAACAGCTGCCGCGAAGGCACTTGGGGGGCGGAGTTCTACGACGGCATCGAGCCGCTGCCGAGCGAGCGGATCGTCAACAAGCACCGCTACAGCGCGTTCATCAACACCGATCTAAACACCGTCTTGAAGGCGCGCGGCATCGAGAGCGTGATGGTCGGCGGCATCGCGACGAACGTCTGCGTCGAGACGACGGCGCGCGACGCCTACATGTACGACTACTACGTGACGATGGTCGGCGACTGCTCCGCGGCGTACGACGAGAAATCCCACGAAGGGACGCTGGATAACATTCGACGGCACTTCGGCCTCGTCGCCGATTCGACGGAGATCATGCAAACCTGGGAAGGCTTGGGGCAGAAAAAAGCGGCGGGAATTTAAATTAAAAATTCTCTTAACGCAAAAAGGCGCCGGCTGCGGATGACGCGGCCGGCGCCTTTTTTATTACGCGTCAGATTTTTTATTATTTCATCAAGTCCGCGTTGATGCGCTCGAGCGCCTCGGGCGGCGGCTGGAGGATGTCCTGTCCCAGCTCCGCGAGCGGCGTGTCGCCCAATCCTAGCTCGGCGGCGAAGTCCGGCCGGTTGGGATCGTAGTAGATCAGGCCGGTGAGGAACTTTCCCTCCGCTACCGAGGCGTGGATCATCTGCATCGCCTGCATGCGGTTCGTGGGATCGTAATCTTCGTGCAATTTGTGCAGCAGGATGCGCGAGCCGTCGTGCATGGTCACCATGTGGTCGGTGCCGGGCTTGTAGTCCGCCTCGATGTTCTCGTACGACGGGATGAAATCCACGTCATGGATCGGATCGAGATGCTCCTTCACGTACTTCAAACTCTTGGTCGAGCCTTCATGATTGTTGAAGGTCACGCACGGGCTGATGACGTCGAGGATCGCGCTGCCCTTGTGGGCCAGCGCGCCTTCGATGAGGGGCGCGAGTTGTTTTCTGTCGCCGGAGAAGCTCCGCGCGACGTAGGTCGCGCCGAGCACGATCGCGAGCTCCGCGAGATCGAGCGCCGGCATCTCGTTGATCTTGCCGCCCTTCATCACGCTGCCTTTGTCGGCCGTCGCGGAGAACTGGCCCTTGGTCAGGCCGTAGACGCCGTTGTTCTCGACGATGTAGGTAATGTTCACATTACGCCGCATCATGTGGCAAAAATTGCCGAGCCCGATCGCCGCGGTGTCGCCGTCGCCGGAGACGCCGATCGGTATCAGCGTGTGGTTCGCGACATTCGCGCCGGTCGCCACGGCCGACATGCGGCCGTGGACGGCGTTGAAGCCGAAGGACTGGCTCAGAAAATAGGCCGGGGTCTTCGACGAGCAGCCGATGCCGGAGAGCTTGATGACTTTCCGCGGGTCGACGCTGCTGTCGTAGAACGCGCGCATGACCGACGCCGAGATCGCGTCGTGGCCGCAGCCGCGGCACATCGTCGAGGGCGCGCCCTCGTAATCTTTCTCGGTTAGACTGACGCGATTAATTTTTTGTTCTGCCATTGCGTTTCCTCTTGGGTCTCTCCATCGTGATGCCGCCGGATCTGGCGCACGACCTCCAGCGTCGTCACCGGAAGGCCGTCGTAGACGAGCACGCTGACGATTTTCGTCGCGAGGTCCGGCCACTCGTCTTTGAAGATCGATGCCATCTGCCCGTCGCGGTTCTGCTCGACGAGATAGACCACGTCGTGCGCCGCGACGAATTTGCGCGTTTCCTCGGTGAGCGGCAGCGCTCTCAGCAGTAAATGATTGGTTTTCAAGCCCGCCGCCTTCAGCCGGTCGCGCGCCTCGCGCACCGGCTCGTAGCTCGAGCCGAAGCAGATGACGCCGGTCTTGACGCCGTCCTGCTGCTCGACGATCGGCTTCGGCACGAACTTGCGCGAAGTCTCGAATTTCTTTCTCAGCCGGTCGAGCGTCTCCTTATAGTCTTTTTCGTCTTCGGAATACTTTGCGTCGGCGTCGTGGCCCGAGCCGCGCGCGAAATACGAAGCCTTGCGGTTCGGGTTGCCCGGGATCGTTCTGTAAGGAATGCCGTCGCCGTCCTGGTCGAAGTAGCGGCGGAATTTCTTGCCCTGCTTCTCCCACTGCTCGAGGTCGGCCGCGGACAATAGCTTCCCGCGGTCGAACGGCTCTTTCTTGAGCTCGAGCGGGTCCGACGACCAGAGATTCATACCGAGGTCGAGATCCATCATGACGAAAACGGGTGTCTGGAACCGATCGGCGAAGTCGAAGCTCTTTCGCGAGAGGTCGAAACAGGATTTCATGTCGTGGGGAATCAGGATGATGTGCTTGGTGTCGCCGTGGGAGGAGTAATACATGAGCTGGATGTCGGCTTGCTGCGTGCGGGTCGGCAGGCCGGTCGAAGGGCCGCCGCGTTGGATGATGTAAAATACGCACGGGATCTCGGCGAAGTACGCGAGGCCGATCGCCTCGTTCATGAGCGAGAGACCCGGGCCCGAAGTCGAGGTCATCGCCCGCGCGCCGGCCCAGCCGGCGCCCACGATCATGCTGACCGCCGCGATCTCGTCCTCCGCCTGGACGATCGCGTAAGGCGCGTTGCCGTTGCTCTTTCTCAAGCGCGGCATGTAGTGCTCGATCGCTTCCGCGAGCGAGCTCGACGGCGTAATCGGGTACCAGGCGACCACCGTCGCGCCGCCGTAGATTGCGCCGAGCGCGCAGGCGGTATTGCCTTCGGTGATGATCTTGCCCTTATTGCCGTTCGGGATCGGCTGCAGCATCGCGATGTTCTGCGTGTAGCCTTTTTCTTTGAAGTGTTTGTAGCCCGCCTCGATGCAGACGAAGTTCGATTCGATGACCGCGGGCTTTCTGCCGAAGGTGTCCTGAAGGACCGACTTAATCGTCTCCATGTCGATGCCGAAGAGCGCGGCGAGCGCTCCCACATAGACCATGTTTCGCTGTTTGATGCGCAGCGGCGAGGCCGGAACGATTTTCTGGATCAGCTTGTTGGCGGGGACGCCGAAAAATGTGACGCCGTCGCGCTTCAAAGTCGGCGACAGCGGCGTGGAATCGTCGTAGATAATGATGCCGCCGTCCCTCACCCGGTGGATATCTTTCGCCGCGGTCACGTCGTTGAACATGACGATGCAGTCGATCACGTCCTTACGCGCCATGTAGCCGTCGGCCGAGGCCCGGATCTGGTACCAAGTCGGGAGCCCCTGAATGTTCGACGGAAACATGTTTTTCGACGAGCACGGGATGCCCATCTTGAAGATAGCCTTGAACAGGATGTTATTGGCGGAGGCGCTGCCCGTGCCGTTTTCCGTCGCGATAGATATACTAAGATCGTTGATTAAGGGTGTTTCCATAATCTTGACGCGAACTTACCTCTCCTCCTTAAGATAATTAACCTACCAGGAATCGACCCAAAAAACAACAAAACGGTCAGGTTTACCCAGGCGTATAGTGCTCATCGGATTCCCAAAATTCCTCGATCTCTTTCCACGTGCTGCGCACGCTTTCGTCGACGTCGAGCGCCTTGGCGTATTTGAGCGCTTCGCGCATCGATACGGTGCCGGCGAGCTTGCCTTGATCGTCGAGGATGACCATATGCCGGAAGCGGCGGTTGCGCATCTCTTTTAACACCTGGCTGACGGGCGCGTTGGTCGTGAGCGTCACCAATTTGGTCGTCATGACTTTCTCGATCTCCGTGCGATCGGGGTCGAGCCCGGCGACGGCGACCCGCTTGAGCAGATCGCGCTCGGTGAAGATGCCTCTGAGCTCGCCCCCGCTCGTAATCGCCACGCAGCCGGTATCGCTCTTTATCATCGCATCGATCGCCTGGCGGACCGGCTGGGAAGCCTCGATTTTCACCGGCTGCTTCAGGAGTATCTTCCCCACGATTTGGGTATCGGAGACCCGCTCGCCCAATTCCACCGCGAGCTCCAAAATGCGGCGCATCGTGACCATGCCGACGATTCGACCCTTACGCTCGCGCACGAGCAGGTGGCGGAATTTCGAGCGGTACATTTTGCCGAGCGCCTCGAGGATGTGCGTGTCGTCCGGCACCGAGCGGATCGGCGTCGTCATGACTTTTTTGATGTTCGTCGCTTTGGCGTCGAGATTCTGGCTTAGCACGCGCTTGAGCACGTCTTTTTCCGTGAATATGCCGACGTAGTTGCCGTTTTCCGTGATTACCGCGCGGCCGACGTCCTTCGCAGCCATCGACCGCATCACCTCGAAGACGCTGTTCGAGATATCCGCCGTGAAGATGTCGCGGGTCATGATCTCGCCTACCTTGTTGGATAGCATGAGACCTCCGTAGGAATGGCGTTCGCCTCCGGAGAAAAATTAGGAGAGCGCAATAAAATATCTCTCTTTTCACCGGCCGCTTCAAGAGTGCGCCGTGAAACGCCGTATCGTTTTGGCGCGTTTGCGCCGTGGGCGCCAAAACCGGAGGAAAAATACGTTGCAAGCGCGAAAAAGCCGCATTGCACGCCTCCGACGGGCGTGTTACTTTTAGTTGTAGTCCGGAGCGAGCGCGCATGAGCCGAAGGGAAGAATTCGACCACGAGGTCGTCACCGAGACCGAGAAGAAGCTCAAGCGACCGCCGCTTTATAAAGTGCTGCTGCACAACGACGATTATACGACCAAGGAGTTCGTGGTGCAGGTGCTGCAGTACGTATTTCACAAGGAGCACACGGAAGCGGTCCAGATCATGCTGCACGTCCACCGCAAAGGCATCGGCGTCGCCGGCATTTATCCCTACGAAGTCGCCGAGACCAAGGTTGCGCTGGTCGAGAACCTGGCGCGCCAGCACGAGTATCCGCTCAAGTGCTCGATGGAAGAAGCATGAAGATGTTCACCAAAGAGCTGAAGGCCACCCTGAGCCTCGCTTTCGCCGAAGCGAAGCGGCGCCGGCACGAGTTCGTGTGCGTCGAGCATCTGCTCTTCGCCTTGTTGCAGGATAAAGACGCGAGCTCGGCGATCGTCCAGTGCGGCGGCGACATGGCGAAGCTCAAAAAGGGCCTGGAAGAATTTTTTACCACGCATTTAGAGGCGCTGCGTGAGGGCATGGATCACGAGCCGCAGGAGACGATCGGCTTTCATCGCGTGCTCCAGCGCGCGGTGATCCACGCGCAGTCGGCGGAGAAGAAAGAGATCAACGGCGGCAACCTTCTAGTCGCGATCTTCCGCGAGCCGGACTCCTACGCCGTCTACCTATTGGAGGAGCAGGGCATCACGCGATTCGATATCGTGAACTACGTCTCCCACGGCATCTCGAAAACCGCCGTCGGCGACGAGGAGATGCCGGCGCAGTCCGAATCGCCGGACGAAGAGCGCCCGTCGCCGATGCGGAACCCGCTCGAGGCGTTCACGGTCAACCTCGTCAAGCAGGCGCGCGACGGCAAGATCGATCCGCTGATCGGGCGCGAGAACGAGATCGAGCGCACGATCCACGTGCTCTGCCGCCGGCGCAAGAACAATCCGATCTACGTCGGCGATCCGGGCGTCGGCAAGACCGCGATCGCCGAAGGGCTCGCGCTGCACATCCATAAAGGCCAGGTGCCGGCGGCGCTGAAAGACGCCGTCATCTACGCGCTGGACATGGGCGCCGTGCTCGCCGGGACGAAGTTCCGCGGCGACTTCGAGCAGCGGTTGAAAGGCGTGCTCAACGCGCTCAAGAAGCGCCGCAACGCGGTGCTCTTCATCGACGAGATCCACACGATCGTCGGCGCCGGCGCGACCAGCGGCGGCTCGCTCGACGCGTCGAATATATTGAAGCCGGCGCTCGCTTCCGGCGAGCTCCGCTGCATCGGCTCGACGACCTACCACGACTACAAGAGCTACTTCGAGCGCGACCGCGCCCTCGCGCGCCGCTTTCAAAAAATCGAAGTGGCCGAGCCGAGCCGCGAGGAAAGCTACCAGATCCTCACCGGCTTGAAGCCGCACTACGAAAAGCACCACGGCGTTACCTACACCGACGACGCGCTCCAGGCCGCCGTCGATCTCTCGGCCAAGCATATCAATGACCGGAAGCTCCCCGACAAGGCGATCGACGTGATCGATGAGGTCGGCGCGAAGGTCAAGCTCGCTCCTGAGGAAGAGCGCGAGAAGGTCGTCGTTCTGAAAGATATCGAGGACATCGTCGCCAAGATCGCGAAGATTCCCGCGCGCAGCGTCTCGGCCTCCGACAAGATGCAGATCCAGAATCTCGAAGGCGATCTCAAAGCGGTCGTCTTCGGCCAGGACAGGGCGATCGAGAGCCTCGCCAGCGTAATCAAGCTCTCGCGCTCCGGCCTCGCGCATCCCGAGAAGCCGACCGGCTGCTTTCTCTTTTCCGGGCCGACCGGCGTCGGCAAGACCGAGGTCGCGAAGCAGCTGGCGCGCATTCTCGGCGTCGAGTTCATGCGCTTCGACATGAGCGAATACATGGAGAAGCACACGGTTTCGCGGCTGATCGGCGCGCCGCCCGGCTACGTCGGCTTCGACCAGGGCGGTCTTTTGACCGACGGCGTGAACCGCACGCCTTACGCCGTGCTGCTGCTCGACGAGATCGAGAAGGCGCATCCGGACCTGTTCAATATTCTATTGCAGGTCATGGACCACGCGGCGCTCACCGACAACAATGGGCGTAAGGCGGACTTCCGCCACATCATCCTCATCATGACGACCAACGCCGGCGCGCGCGAGATGAGCGGCGCGCCGATGGGCTTCGGCACGACGACCAATGTCGGCAAGGGCAAGGAGGCGATCGAGAAGACCTTCAGCCCCGAGTTCCGCAACCGCCTCGACGCGATCATCGCCTTCAATCCGCTGAGCTTCGAGGTGATTCTCAACGTCGTCGACAAGTTCGTCAAGGAAGTGAACGATCAGCTCGCCGAGAAGAGCGTCGCGCTCGCGATCACGCCGCGCACGCGCGAGTGGCTGGCGCGCAAGGGCTACGACCCGATCTTCGGCGCGCGCCCGATGGCGCGGCTGATCCAGAACGAGATCAAGCGGCCGCTCGCCGACGAAATCCTCTTCGGCAAGCTCCAGTCCGGCGGCAAGGTCGAGGTCGACGAGAAGGACGACAGTCTCGTCTTCAACATCGTCGACGCGGGCCATCCGCCGCTCGAGACCGCCGCGGCCGGCAAATAAACCCCCGCGCGCCAGTGACGCCCGAGGCGATCACCGTCCTTTTTCTCGCGCTTTTTCTCCTCGAATTCGCCGTCGAGTTCGTTCTCAACGAGCTCAACATCGCGCATACGCGCAAGGGATCGTCGGCGGAGATTCCCGCCTTCTTCGACGGCTCGATGACGCGCGAGGAGTACGCGAAGTCGATTGACTACACGCTCGCTCGCGCTCGCTTCAGCCGCTGGACCTCGATCTACCAAACGCTGATCGCCTTTTGGGTGATCTTCGGCGGCGTGCTGCCGCTCGTCGATCGCTTCGCGCGGAATCTCGCGGTTTATTTCCCGTCGTGGTCGCGCGCGGAGGGCATCATCTTCTGCCTCTCCGTCGGCTTCATCTTCGGCGCCGCGAGTTTGCCGACGGGCCTCTATTCCACCTTCGTCCTCGAAGAGCGCTTCGGCTTCAACAAGACGACGCTCGCGGTCTATATCGCCGACCGTCTCAAGGGCCTCGCGCTCGGTCTCGTCATCGGCGTGCCGTTTCTTTTCTGCGTCCTCTGGCTCATGGAGCGCGCCGGCCCATACTGGTGGTTTTGGGTTTTTGTTTTCATCGTCGCGTTCCAGCTCCTGATGGTGATCGTCTTTCCGACGCTGATCGCGCCGCTATTCAACAAGTTCGAGCCGCTGAAAGACGGCGAGTTCAAGCAGCGAATTCTAGCGATGGCCGACAAGATCGGCTTCAAGACCGGCGGCATCTTCACGATGGACGGCTCGCGCCGCTCGGCGCATTCCAACGCCTATTTCACCGGCCTCGGCAAGGCGAAGCGCATCGTGCTTTTCGATACGCTTGCCGAGCAGATGACGACCGACCAGGGCGTCGCCGTGCTCGCCCACGAGATGGGTCACTACAAAATGAAGCATATCCGGCGCATGCTCGTCCTGCGCTCGCTGTTTCTCCTCGTCGGCCTCTATGTGCTCAGCCTGCTCGTTAATTATCCGCCATTTTTTCGGGCGTTCGGTTTCGATGCGCCGTCGAACCACGCAGCGCTCGTGCTCTTCAGCCTGCTCGCCGGCCCGGCGACGTTTTACTTGACGCCGCTGATCAATTATTTCTCGCGCAAGCACGAGTACGAGGCGGATCTGTTCGCCGCCCGGGCTGTCGGCGAATCGAAGCCGATGGAAGAAGCGCTGATCAAGCTCACGGTGGACAATTTGTCCAATCTCACGCCGCACCCTTGGTATTCCGCGTACCATTACTCGCACCCGACGACGGCGGAGCGCATCGACGCGATGCGGGAAAACCGATGAGCGCGCGCAAAAAGCTTCGCGAGCTATTCGCGCGCAAAAAATTACTGCTCGCGCCCGGCTGCTTCGACGGCCTCTCCGCGCGCCTCGCCGAACAGGCCGGCTTCGAGGCTGTCTATCTCTCCGGCGGCGCCGTCGCGCGCAGCGCCGCGCTGCCCGATCTCGGGCTCATGACGATGTCGGAGGTGATCGAGCGCGCGCGCCAGGTGACGTGCGCCGTGAAGATACCGGTCATCGCCGACGCCGATACGGGCTACGGCAACGCGCTCAGCGTCGTGCGCACGGTGCGCGAATTCGAGCGCGCCGGCGTCGCCGCGATCCACATCGAGGACCAGGTGACGCCCAAGCGCTGCGGCCATCTCGACGGCAAGGAAGTCATTCCGCAGGCGGAGATGGAAGACAAAATCCGCGCCGCGCTCGACGCGCGGAGCGACCCGGATTTTATCGTCATTGCGCGCACGGACGCGCGCGCCGTCCATGGAGTCGAGGACGCGCTCGCGCGCGCCCGCGCGTTTGTGAAGCTCGGCGCCGACGCCGCCTTCGTCGAGGCGGCGGAATCCGAAGCCGAGCTGGAAAAGATCGCGCGCGAGCTGAAAGACGTCCCGTTGATCGTCAACATGACGCGCGGCGGCAAGACGCCGCTGCTGCCGGCGAAGCGATTAGAGGCCATGGGCTATCGCGTCGCGATTTATCCCTCCGATACCCAGCGCGCCGCGATGAAAGCGATGCAGGAAACGCTCGCCGCCTTGAAGCGCGACGGCTCGACCGACGCGATGGACGCAAAGATGGTCTCGTTCAAAGAGCGCGACCGCATCGCGGGGCTGGAGGAGTGGGAGAAGATCGAGAAGGATTATCTTCCACGCCGGCGCTGATCTCCTTTAGTCGCTCGACATTCGTTGCTTCCCTAGTATTGCCTGCGCTATCCTGCGGCGATGACCCCCTGCGACACCTCCGAAGCTGCGCGCTGGCTCATGCAAGACGCGCGCACGACGGCTCTGCCGGAAGACATCCTCGAGCAGCTCTGCGAGCGCATGATCGCCGGCGGCGTGCCGCTCGCCGGATGCGGGGTCTTCATCCAAACGCTGCATCCGGAGCTTTTCGGCCGCTGCTTCATCTGGCGGCAGGGGTTCGGGCCGACGGTGCTCGAATTTCCTTACGAGAGTGCCGAGAGCATTGCGCTCCAGCGCTCCGTCGAGGCCGGCATTCGCCCGAGCGACAGGATCGTGAGTCTCGATCCGGATCAAGCCGACTCTTGTCTCAGCCTGCAAGTCTTTCGCGATCTCCGCGCGGCCGACGTCAAGACTTTCGTCGCGACGCCGATCGTCTTCTCCGACGGCGAGATGCATCTCGCCATCTGGACGACGCGCCGGCCCGGCGGCTTCACCGAAGAGCAAAAGCGGGGCATCGAGAATATCGTCGGCCCGCTGTCGCGTCTGTCGGAAGTTTACGCTCTGCGCCGCCGCGCCGCCGTGCTGCTCGACACCTATGTCGGCCGGGCGAGCGGGCAGCGCATTCTCGCCGGGCAGATCCGCCGCGGCCACACCGAGGCGCTGCACGCCGCGATCTGGCTCTCGGATATGCGCGGCTTCACGGAGCTCGCGGACAACATCGCGCCGCACACGCTCATCGATCTGCTCAACCGCTACTTCGACTGCCAGGTGCCGGCGATCGCGCGCCGCGGCGGCGAGGTGTTGAAGTTCATGGGCGACGGCATGCTCGCCGTCTTTCCCATCAGCGAGAGCGACGGCGACGCGAAAACGGTCTGCAACGAGGCGCTGGGAGCGGCTTACGAAGCGCGTGCGCGGATCCTAGCGATGGAGCGCGGGTTCGACGGCGGGCGCGCCGGCATACGCTTCGGCGTCGCGCTGCATCTCGGCAGCGTCATGTACGGCAACATCGGCGGCGAGCGCCGGCTCGACTTTACGTGTATCGGCCCCGCGGTGAATCTCGCGGCGCGCATCGAGAAGCTGACGGGCCGCCTCGGCCGCACGATCCTCGCCTCGACGGCGTTTGCCGCCGCCTGCGAAGATCCCATGGTTGCCGTCGGCGAGTTCGAGCTTGCCGGCTTTGTCCGCCCGCAGAAGGTCTTCGGCGTCCCCGACGAAGACGGTTGAGCGCGCCCCGCGCGGTATTGATTTCGCTTTTTTTCTTCGAGACAATCGCTTTGATCCCGGCAATCATCCCGATCGAGGAGGATAACGATGCGCGCGCATACCCCGGCTCTATTCTGTGTCCTTTTATTGGCTTCTTGTGCTCCGACTTCGACGTCCGAGCAGCATGATCATGGGGGTGGCGCGGAGCGTCGGACGGCCTCCGACACGTATCCGGGCATCGGCAACTATCATCATCCGATCACGACCAAGAGCGCCGAGGCGCAGACCTATTTCGATCAGGGGCTGACGCTCCTCTACGGCTTTAACCACGACGAAGCGGCGAAATACTTCGAGCGCGCGGCAAAGGCCGACCCCGACGCGGCGATGCCTTACTGGGGCCTGGCGCTTGCGGTCGGCCCCAACTACAACGATACCGACGTCGACGCGGCGCGCGCGAAGCGAACCTACGAGGCGGTGCGCGCGGCGACGGCACGGTCGTCCAAGGCGAGCGCGCCGGAGCAGGACTACATCCGCGCGCTGACGAAGCGCTATCAATCCGCCAATCCGAAGTCAGACTGGAAGAAGCAGCACCTCGAATACAGCAACGCGATGCGCGTATTGATGAAGAAGTATCCCGACGACCTCGATGCCGCGACCATGTTCGCCGAGAGCCTGATGATGCTCAGGCCGTGGCAGCTCTGGACCGCCGACGGCAAGCCGGCGCCGAACACGCTCGAGTTGGTCGCGGTGCTCGAATCGGTCATGAAGCGCAATCCCGATCATCCCGGCGCGAACCATTTTTATATCCACGCGGTCGAAGCCTCGCCGAACCTCGAGCGCGCGATCCCGAGCGCGGTGCGCCTCATGGGCCTGGTGCCCGGCGCCGGGCACCTCGTGCACATGCCCGGCCATATTTTTCTCCAGACCGGCGACTACGACCTCGCCGCGCTGACCAACGAGAAAGCCGCGGCGGCGGACAAGGCGTTCGTCACGCGCACCGGCGCGACCGGCGTCTATCCGCTCATGTACTGGACGCACAATCTCCACTTCATCGCGTACGCGCGCGCGCAGCAGGGCCGTTACGAGGACGCGCGCGAGGCGGCGGAGGAGATGACGCGGAACGTCGGCGACCACGACCTGCACATGCAGATGCTCGAAGGATTCCATCTCTATCCGTTGATGATCGACCTGCGCTTCCAGCGCTGGGACGATATCCTGCGCGCGCCGGAGCCGCGCGCCGAGCGCAAGCTCTCCCGGCCGTTCTGGCGCTACGCACGCGCAATGGCGCTCATCGGTCAAGGCAAGACCGGCGACGCGGCCAAGGAGCGCGGCGAGTTCGAGGCTCTGCGCAAAGCGGTGCCGCACGACTCGCGCTACATGATCAACAATAAATCGGTCGACATCCTGGCATTTGCCGCCGCGACGCTCGACGCCAAGCTCGCATGGGCGCGCGGCGACAAGGAGCGCGCGATCCAGGGCTGGCGCCAGGCCGTGAAGCTCCAGGGCGGGCTCGCGTACGACGAGCCGCCGCCGTGGTTCTACAGCGCGCGCCAGTCGCTCGGCGCCGCGCTGCTCCAGAGCGGCCGGTCGAAGGACGCCGAAGCGGTGTTTCGCGAGGCGCTCGCGAAGCAGCCGCGCGAGGGGCGCCTGCTCTTCGGCCTTTGGCAGAGTCTCAAAGCAGAGCGGCGCGACAGCGAAGCGGCGCTGGTCGAGCAGCAGTTCAGGGCCGCGTGGAAAGACTCGACCATGAACCTGCGCGTCGAAGATCTATGACAATCGCGTTAAGAATCCACGCGGCGCTGCGAATCAGCGGGGCCGCGTGTTGATTTCGGCGCGCTTCTCGTCCAGACTTTAGTTGTTCCCGCCTTCAATCCCTCTTAGAGGTGCGCCATGAAGCTTTATTTCAATCCGCAGAGTCGCGCGCTGATCGCGAAATGGATGCTCGACGAATGCGGCGCGCAATACGAGCTCGCGCCGATCGACTTCGCCAAGCGCGAGCACAAGTCGCCGGAATTCTTGCAGATCAATCCCGCCGGCAAGCTGCCGGCGCTCGTCGATGGTGAGACGAAAGTATTCGAGAACGCGGCGATCTGCCTTTATCTCGCGGAAAAATTTCCCGCCGCGAAGCTCGCGCCGCAGGTCGGCGCAAAGGAACGCGGCCGCTATCTCTCGCTGATGGTCTATTCGACCTCGCAGGTCGAGCCGGCGATGGGCGACAAGCTCCTTAAATTCGAGACACCTCCCCAGCGTGGCTGGACCGATCTGGAGACGGTTAAAGATGTGATCGAGCGCGAGCTGGGCGACGGGCCTTATCTTTTCGGCGACTGGTTCACCGCGGCGGACGTGATGATCGGCTCGATGTTCATCTACATGCGCACATGGGGCGGGCCGCTCGGCCGGCCGAAGCTCGAGGCCTACGCCGATCGCCTGCTCGCGCGGCCGAAGGTATTCAAGCTCGGCACCTAGTCAACACTTTCATTATGACTTACGCCAACACGGCCGAAGTGCGCGCCGCGAGCGCGCCCGCGAGAGCCGGCGCGGACGCGCGGCCGGTGATCGCGATCGCCGGACTCACGAAGACTTACGCTTCGGGATTTCCGGCGCTCAAGAAAATCGACCTCGAGATCCGCAAGGGTGAGATCTTCGCGCTGCTCGGGCCGAACGGGGCCGGCAAGACGACGCTCATCAGCATCGTCTGCGGCATCGTCACGCCGAGCGGCGGAACGGTGCTGGTCGACGGCCACGACATCATCCGCGACTACCGCGCGGCGCGCGCGAAGATCGGCCTCGTGCCGCAGGAGCTCACGACCGATATGTTCGAGACGGTGTGGGCGACGGTCAATTTCAGCCGCCGGCTGTTCGGCCGCAGCCCCGACCCGACGCATATCGAGCGCGTGCTCCGCGGCCTGTCGCTGTGGGAGAAGCGCAAGAACAAGATCATGACGCTCTCCGGCGGCATGAAGCGGCGCGTGCTGATCGCCAAGGCGCTGGCGCACGAGCCGGAGATTTTGTTTCTCGACGAGCCGACGGCCGGCGTCGACGTCGAGCTCCGGCGCGACATGTGGGCGCTCGTGCGCGAGCTGCGCGCGAAAGGCGTGACGATTATTCTGACGACCCACTACATCGACGAGGCGGAAGAGATGGCCGACCGGATCGGCGTCGTCCATAAGGGCGAGCTCATCGTTGTCGAGGAAAAAACCAAGTTGATGAAACAACTCGGCAAGAAGCAGCTCACGTTTCACCTCCAGGAGCCGCTCGCTTCTGTTCCTCCGGAGCTGTCCGGCTGGCGTCTGGTCTTGAAGGACGGCGGCCGCGAGTTGGAATACACGTTTAACGGCAGCGAAGAGGAGACCGGCATTCCCGAGCTCGTGCGCCGCGTCGGGGAGCTCGGCATCGGCTTTAAGGATCTCGAGACGCGCCAGAGCTCGCTGGAGGATATTTTCGTGAGCCTCGTGAGCGACCGGAGATGAATTCGGTAGCGAAACACTGCATTTTCAACGGCCACGCCATCGCCGCGATCTATAAATTCGAGATGGCGCGCGCGCTGCGCACGCTCTTACAGAGCGTGGTGACGCCGGTAATCACGACATCGCTGTATTTCGTCGTCTTCGGCGCGGCGATCGGCCCGCGCATGTCGCAGGTAGGCGGCGTGCAGTACGGCGCGTTCATCGTGCCGGGTTTGATGATGCTCTCGCTGCTCACGCAGAGCATCATGAACGCTTCGTTCGGCATCTATTTTCCCAAGTTCACCGGCACGATCTACGAGATTCTCTCGGCGCCCGTCTCCTCCGTCGAGATCGTCATCGGCTACGTCGGCGCGGCGGCGACGAAATCGATCGTGCTGGGGCTGGTGATTCTCGCGACCGCGGCGCTGTTCGTGCCGATCCAGATATTGCATCCGTTCTGGATGATCGCGTTTCTCGTGCTGACCGCGGCGGCGTTCAGCCTCTTCGGCTTCATCATCGGCCTGTGGGCCGACGGCTTCGAGAAGCTGCAATTCATCCCGATGCTCATCATCACGCCGCTCACGTTCCTCGGCGGCGCGTTCTACTCGATCGACATTCTGCCGCCGCCGTGGCGCGCGGTAAGCCTGTTCAATCCGATCGTCTATCTGATAAGCGGCTTCCGTTGGAGCTTTCACGAGACGTCCGACGTGTCGGTGGAAATCAGTCTCGCGATGACGCTCGTTTTTTTCTTTCTATGTCTCGGCGTCGTCGCGTGGATCTTCAAGACCGGCTATCGCCTGAAGAACTGAGCGCGAAAAGCTTGGAGGGTCCATGACCTACAAAGGCTCCTGTCATTGCGGAAAGATCGCCTTCGAAGTCGAAGGCCAGATCGAGCAGCTGATGGAATGCAACTGCTCGCATTGCAGCCGCAAGGGCTATCTCTTGTGGTTCGCGCCGCAGGAAAAGCTGAAACTCAAGACGGCCGAGAGCGATCTCGCCACCTACACCTTCAACAAACACGTGATCAAGCATCATTTCTGTCCGACATGCGGCTGCGCGCCCTTCGGCCTGGGCAAAGGGCCTACCGGCGCCGATACGGTGGCGATCAACGCGCGGTGCCTCGAAGGACTCGAACCGTCGTCATTGAAGATCGTTAAGGTGGACGGGCGCAGCTTGTGACCGATGACTATGCCACAAATCAGGTGAGGAAAAGGGGCCGGACGCACATCCGGCCCCTTTTCCCTGGAGAGGTGTCGATTTACTTCGAAGCTGATGCAGAGGTTATCTGCGACAGCCGTCGTACGTCCTTATCCAGTGCGTCGAGCCTCAGTTTCAACATGGCGTTTTCCGCCTGCTGCCGTTGAATAAGCGCCTGCTGCTCCTTTAACGCCTGGAGGAGAAGAAAAGGAAGTAGATTGTAGCGGACGGCTTTGTAGCCGCGAGCATCCTCCTGCGTTACGAGTTCTGGAAGAATTTTCTCGGCTTCTTGCGCGATCAAGCCAAAACTCTTGGCGGTGGATAAATTAAGTTCCGGATGCTGCGCGCCATTCCAGCGAAAATGCACAGGCTGAAGTTGGACGACTTGGTCGAGCATTGGAACAAAAGGCGTGATGTCGGTCTTCAACCGCGCGTCTGAGGAGCAGACGCCCGCGATTACCGTATCTGTATCGTCAACGACACAGCCGAAACCACCAGAACCGTCACCCACCTTTAGATTGGCGGCCGTTTCCACAAGTGTCACTGAGCCATTGCCTAAGCGCATTTTGTTGCTCGCATCGACGACAGCTCCGAAACCGATCGCCGTGGCATTACTGAGGCTTGTGGTGGAAACGTCCGCCGAAGCGCCTATGGCGGTGTTGTTGCTGCCGTGAGTATTCGTCTTAAGCGCGTTTCGGCCAAGAGCGGCGTTATCGTCACCATCAATATTGCCGGAGAGCGAATTATGCCCCATGGCGGTATTGTGATCGCCCAGCGTATTGCCTTCAAGCGCACTGTTTCCAGTGGCACTATTCTGCGAACCCGTGGTGTTATTCAACAACGCTTTTTCTCCGGTCGCGGTATTTTCGAAACCATTAGTATTGTTAAACAGCGATTGAAAACCAATAGATGTGTTATCATTACCGAGTGTGTTATTGAACAATGCCTCGTGCCCGATGCCGGTATTAAAAATGCCGAGCGTATTGCTAAATAGGGCGTCATGACCCATAGCGGTATTGCGTCGGCCGGTGGTGTTGTTGAAGAGTGCTCTGGCGCCTACGGCGGTATTGGCTTCACCGGTTGTATTGTTAGCCAAGGCGTTGAATCCTGTAGCCGTGCCATCGAAACCGGCTGTGTTGTTGGTCAACGCATGAAAACCAAAGGCAGAATTGTTTGTACCCGTTGTATTGTTAATTAGCGCGCTACCTCCAACGGCTGTGTTATTGCCGGAAACCGTCGCGGAATTGTCGTCGGCGGCGCAGTTCCAAGCCGATCCGGTCCATTTGGGTATTTGGTTATTGGCGCAGCTTTGCGGCAACTGAAACGATGACGCGACTGATAAGGTCGCGTCGCCACTCGTTGCGCCGCCAGTCAGACCTGTGCCGGCTATAACGCCTGTGATATCTCCGAGACTTTCGCAGGTTACCGTTCCATTTTGATTAACAACTCTGATCGCACTTCCGGTGGCGCAGTTTCCACTGACACGTGACTGAATTTGACCGACGTCCACGTCGGCTGAACCGATCGATCCGTCCACGATCTTGCTGGAATCCACCGAATCCCCACCCAGCTTAGCCAGGCCTACCGCTCCGTCCGCGATCAGCCCAGAGGTGATGCCCAGCGGCGCCACGCTCAGTGTCGCCGCTCCACTGGATGCTCCCCCCGTGAGCCCCGTGCCGGCTATGACATCTGTAATATCGCCCGTGCCGGCCGTGAAACTTTCGCAAACGCCGGTGCCGTTCGAGTTGATGGAGCGCAGAGCGCTGCCGGCGCCGCAATCTTCTGTAACGCGCGCCTGAATCGTCGACGTATTTACGGATAAGGTAACATCGCCGGTAAGGCCGCCGCCGCTAAGACCCGTGCCAGCGATGACACTGCTGATGTCCGGTTTCGGGGGCTTGACTTTGGCTTTCGTGCCAACGTCGTCCACTGAATCGGCGGCGAATGATAGTGCTGGTGAGATACTTAGTGGGACAGAGGTTGTTTCGAGGGCGAGATTGCCGCTCCCGATGAGCACAACATCTATCGCATAATCCCCGGCCTCCGGGTTTTTAATTCCGAAAATTTCGATTTGAATTTCTGTGCCTGGTTTTACTGCCGTCGTTTTCGCGATATCGATTAAAATCGTATCGTGCTCGTCTGTATTGGCAATAGATACGTCGGATTCTTTAACCGGCTTACCTGCGACAATCACGCTGCGAACGTTCACCCCGTTTTGGAGCATGCCGACGGGAAGTACGACTTGCATCTTGTCGAGGTCGTTGCGTGTGGCAGTGCTAAATTGTAGTAAATAAGTAGCCTCAGAAAACTCGAAGTCGTTCGAGACAAAAGCCCGATTCTCGGCTCTAGCGGCACTCACAAAAATAACACAGAAAACCGATACCCAAAACAACCATCGTGCCGCGGAGACAAAGAAAAACATAAGCACCTCCTAGCTTGATTAAAATCGGACATTATAATCAGGTTATATAAACTGTCAATAAAAAATCATCGCGCGTTGATATAAATTTTTTTCGTACGGTCTAAATAAGGCGCAAACAGGAATGTAGAGGAAGAGGAGGTGAAAATAGAATCGTTTAAAGAAGAATCTATGAAGGCTCGTAATAATTGCGCTCATTCCGAACAAATTGAACCAAGCCGCGATCTTCTGCGCATGAGAATCAATCGGACGCGCTCCGGCAAGGCGCGGAACTGCGTCGGGACCGCCGCGATCAATGCATCGCCTCGAAGGAGCGAATCCGTCGTGGTTCAAGATCGTAAAGGTCGGCGCAGTCTCTAGCAGTGCTCCCATGGACAAACTATCCGGAAAAATAACCGCCGTCGGCGATGTTGACGTCCGCGACACGATCGACGCCCTCTACCGCGACGAATCCCGCCGTGTGCTCGCGACGCTGATTCGCCTGCTCGGCGATTTCGATCGCGCGGAAGAGGCGCTGGCGGAAGCGTTTCGCGCGGCGCTGGAGCAGTGGCCGCGCGACGGCGTGCCGGAGAATCCGCGCGCATGGCTCGTCTCGACCGGCCGTTTCAAGGCGCTGGACGCGCTCCGGCGTCAGAAGCGCGTCGAGCCGCTGCCCGACGATATGCACGAGCGGGTCGCCGCCGACGACGGCGACCCGGCGTCCTTCGACGGCGAGGCCGTCGGCGACGACCGGCTGCGGCTCATTTTCACCTGCTGCCACCCGGCGCTTGCGCCGGAGGCCCAGGTGGCGCTCACGCTGCGCGAAATCTGCGGACTAACCACCGAAGAGATCGCGCGCGCGTTTTTGCTGCCCGCGCCGACGCTCGCGCAGCGGATCGTGCGCGCCAAGGCGAAAATTAAGAGCGCGCGCATTCCCTACGAAGTTCCGGGACGCGCCGATCTGCCCGAGCGCCTCGATGCGGTGCTGCGCGTGGTCTATCTCGTCTTCAACGAGGGCTATTCCGCGTCGAGCGGCGCGGCGGTGACGCGCCACGATCTTTCGAGCGAAGCGATCAGGCTCGGGCGACTTTTGATCGAGCTCCTGCCCGAGCCGGAAGCGGACGGCTTGCTCGCGTTGATGCTGCTGCATGAATCGCGTCGCGCCGCGCGCAGCACGCCGGACGGCGAATTGATCCTGCTCGACGAGCAAGACCGCTCGCTGTGGAATCGCGATCAGATCGCCGAAGGCTCGGCGCTCGTCGAGCGCGCGCTCGCATCGCGGGGTTTCGGCGCGTACACCGTTCAGGCGGCGATCGCCGCGGTGCACGCCAACGCGCCGACGGCGGACGCGACCGATTGGGCCAGGATCGTCGCGCTCTACGATGTGCTTTTACGCGCCGAGCGCTCGCCGGTCGTCGAGCTCAATCGGGCGGTCGCCGTGGCGATGCGCGACGGCCCCGCGGCCGGCCTTGCGCTCATCGATGCGATCATGTCCGGCGGCGACCTGTCGGATTACCACTTGGCGCATGCGGCGCGCGCCGACCTGTGCCGGCGTCTCGGGCGAACGACGGAAGCGCGGGCATCCTACAAACGGGCGTTGGCGCTCGCGCAGCAGGGCCCGGAGCGCCGGTTCCTCGAGCGGCGGCTGGCGGATTTAAAATAAATTCAACCCGGTTGTCGATCTGATGTCGCGCCAAACGACAATCAAGTAGAAGACGGGTATCGAATCGAAAGGAGCGCATCATGCAGTATTTATGCTTGATCTATCAAGACGAGGCGGCGGCTGCGGAGCGGCCCAAGGCCGAGCTCGACAGACTGTACGCCGAATATGCCGATTTTTCGGCGAATTTAAAAAAATCAGGGCGTCTGGTGGGGCTCAATCGCCTGCAGCCCACCCGGACGGCGGCGACGGTAAGGGTCCGCGACGGAAACATCGTCGCGACGGACGGCCCGTACGCTGAAACAAAAGAGCAGCTGGGCGGGTATTACCTCATCGAGGCCAGAGACCTAAACGAGGCGATCCAGACCGCCGCGGGTTGTCCCTCTGCGCGCTTCGGCAGCGTCGAGGTCCGCCCGATCTGGCAGATGCAGGTATAAGTGTGTTTTCTGCCTTGGGATTGGGCGCAGCCCCGACGATTACTGAATAGAAGAAAAGCTCACGGAGGCGAAAGATGCGATTCATGGTCATAGTGAAAGCCAGTAAGGATTCCGAAGCGGGCGTGATGCCAAGCAGGCAGCTTCTCACCGAAATGGGCAAATTCAATGAAGAATTAGCGAAGGCCGGCGTGCTGCTCGCCGGCGAAGGGCTGCAGCCGAGCTCGAAAGGCGCGCGGGTAAGGTTTTCCGGCAACAAACGGACCGTCATCGACGGGCCGTTCGCGGAGACCAAGGAGCTGGTCGCCGGCTTCTGGATTTGGCAGGTGAAGTCGAAGGAAGAGGCGATCGAGTGGGTCAAGCGCTGCCCCAACCCGCACAACGAAGGTGGCGAGATCGAGATTCGTCAGCTCTTTGAGCTCGAGGATTTCGGGTCAGAGATGACGCCGGAGCTGCGTGAGCAGGAGGAGCGGTTGCTCGGCGGATTGAAAGAACGGGGAAAAACCACAAAACGCTAATCGACAAAAAACGAAGTAAGGAGACGAACATGAACGTAGAGCCTTATCTCTTTTTCAATGGACGCTGCGAAGAGGCGATCGATTTCTACAAAAAGGCGCTCGGCGCGGAAGTCTCGATGATGATGCGCTTCAAAGACAGCCCGGAGCCGCCCCCGCCCGGCATGCTGCCGGCGGGCTCGGAGAACAAAATCATGCATGCGAAGCTCAGCATCGGCGGCGCCGCGGTGATGGCTTCCGACGGCCGCTGCACCGGCAAGACAGACTTCCAGGGGTTCGGACTTGCCGTCCACGCCGCCGGCGCGGCCGACGCCGAGAAGAAATTCAAGGTGCTCGCCGACGGCGGGCAGGTCCACATGCCGCTCGCGAAGACCTTCTGGGCGGCGCTCTTCGGCATGGTGGCGGATCGCTTCGGCGTCTTGTGGATGATCGTCGTCGAGCAGTGACCG
The DNA here is from genome assembly GCA_021324155.1 of Pseudomonadota bacterium. Taxonomy (GTDB): domain Bacteria; phylum Desulfobacterota; class Binatia; order UBA9968; family UBA9968; genus JAJPJQ01. The sequence goes on along the minus strand of JAJPJQ010000010.1, from coordinate 13,310 downwards.
CGCTCTTCGGAGGCCTTATGAAATTCATCTGCCTGGGATGTGTCGACGAGAAGTTTTGGGAGAAAAAATCTGAGCAGGAGTTCAACGCTCTGGCCGACGCATGTTTTGCCTATGACGATGTGCTGCGCAAAAACGGCCACTTTCTCGGCGGCGAGGCGCTGCAGACGGCTGGCAATGCTGCGACGCTGAGACTCAAGGACGGCAAGGTGGTCGTCACCGACGGTCCCTATGCTGAGACCAAGGAACAAATCGGCGGCATCCTCGTGCTCGAAGCGAACGACTTAAAGCATGCCATAGAGTTGATTTCGAAGCACCCAGGCCTCAACTGCGGCCCGTGGGAAATCCGCCCGGCCGCCGATATGACCGAGATGATCCGCGCTAGCGAACGGCGGCGAGCTCAAAAAAAATAAAACAAGGGAAAGTTCATGCAAAAAATCACGCCGTGTTTATGGTTAGATAAAAACGCCGAAGAGGCGGTGAAGTTTTACACGTCGATTTTCAAAAATTCAAAAATTTTCAGCGTATCGCGCTATACCGAAGCGGGATACGACGTTCATCATATGGCTGCCGGTACGGTTCTGACGGTCGAATTCGAGTTGAATGGACAGACCTTTACGGCGCTCAACGGCGGCCCGGTCTTCAAGTTTAACGAGGCGATCTCGTTCCAGGTGATCTGTGAATCCCAGGAAGAACTGGACTATTATTGGGAAAAACTCTCCGCGGGCGGCGACAAAAACGCACAGCAGTGCGGCTGGCTGAAAGATAAGTTCGGCGTCTCGTGGCAGGTCGTCCCCAAAATTCTCGGTGAGCTGCTCAAGGACGGGAAGAAAGCCGACAAGGTGATGCAGGCGCTGCTTGAGATGAAGAAGCTGGATATAAAGCGCTTGCAGGAAGCCTACGCGCGATAGGAGCGAAGATGAAGTACATGCTACTGATCTATCTCGACGAGAAAAATCCGCTGAGCGAGGCCGAGCGGCAGGCCTGCTACGCGGAATCGACCGAGCTGGCGCACCGGCTGCAAGCGAAGGGACAATACATTTCCGCAAATCCGCTCCATCCGACCGAGACGGCGACGAGTGTCCGCGTGCGTGAGGGCAAGCGCATGGTCACCGACGGTCCGTTCGCCGAGACGCGCGAGCAGCTCGGCGGTTATTTTCTGATCGATGCGAAAAATCTTGACGAAGCGCTTGACATAGCCGGGCGTATTCCGATGGCGCGGAAGGGCACCGTCGAGGTTCGGCCCGTGATCGAACTGCCCGGTCTGCCGGAATGACATCGAGGGAATGCCATGATGAAGAAAACGAGCCCGGTTCCGAAAGGTTATCATGCGCTGACGCCCTATCTGAGCATCAAGGGCGCGGCGGACGCCATCGCTTTTTATAAAAAAGCGTTCGGCGCCAAAGAAATCATGCGCATGCCCGGACCGCGCGGCGCGATCGGCCACGCCGAGATCGAGATCGGCGGCTACCGGATCATGCTCGCCGACGAGTATCCCGAGATGAACTTTTTGAGCCCGCGGGCGTTCGGCGGCACGTCGGTCCATCTCCATTTATATGTGAAGAACGCCGACGCGGTCGCTAAGAAGGCGACTGCCGCGGGCGCAAAACTGCTGCGGCCGGTCGCGGATCAGTTTTACGGCGACCGGAGCGGCTCGCTCGAGGATCCGTTCGGACACGTGTGGCACGTGGCAACGCACGTGCGGGACATTCCGCCGCGCGAGCTGAAGAAGCGCGCCGCCGAACTGGCGGCGTCGGCAGAGAAGGAGGGTTAAGATGACGGATACATTTCGCGGCGGCTGCGCTTGCGGCGCCATTCAATATGAGTGCACGACCGAGCCGGTTTTTTCTTTTAACTGTCATTGCCGGGCGTGTCAGAGATTTACCGGGTCGGCGTTCATCTCCGGCATCGCGGTGCCCGCCACCGCATTCAAACTGATGCCGGGTGAACCCAAATACTATACGACCCGGGGCGACAGCGGCGGCGAGATCGGCCGCGGTTTTTGTGCGAACTGCGGCTCGCCGGTCGTCGCCCGTCCGACGCGCATGCCCGATATGATTGCCATCCCCGCCGCGAGCCTCGAGGATCCGTCGTGGCACAAGCCCGCCGTCGATGTGTTTACCGCGAGCGCTCAGCCGTGGGACTATATGAATCCGAATCTGCCCAAATTCCTGCACGGACCCGAATCGGCAAACGTGAATATCGAAAGGAGCCAAAAATGAGCAGAGTGCGAGTACTGGTCGGCACGCGCAAGGGCGCGTTCATTCTAACGTCGGACGGCAAGCGCCAAAACTGGGAAGTCAGCGGGCCGCATTTTGCGGGTTGGGAGATCTATCATATGAAGGGGTCGCCGGCCGATCCCAACCGCATCTACGCCTCGCAGTCGAGCGGCTGGTTCGGGCAGATTCTCCAGCGCTCGGACGACGCCGGGAAGACCTGGTTTCAGCCGGGCACGCCGGCGGGTGAGTCGAATAAGACCGCCGAAGGCTTCCCGAAGGGCGAGAGCAACAAGTTCGTCTACGATACCTCGCCCGAGACCGGCAAGCCGCTCACGACGCATCAGTGGTACGACGGCACGCCGCATCCGTGGGAGTTCAAGCGCGTGTGGCATCTCGAGCCGTCGCTCGACGATCCCGATAACGTCTATGCCGGTGTCGAGGACGCCGCGCTGTTTCACTCTACGGACGGCGGCAAGAATTGGCACGAGCTTTCCGGCCTGCGCGGCCATGGCACCGGGCCGGCCTGGCAGCCCGGCGCCGGCGGCATGTGCCTGCACACGATCATCATCGATCCGTCGAACCCGAAGAAAATTTACATCGCGATCTCCGCGGCCGGCGCATTTCGCACCGACGACGCCGGCAAGACGTGGAAGCCGATCAACCGCGGCCTCCATTCCCTATATATTCCCAATCCCACGGCCGAGGTTGGCCACTGCGTCCACCACGTCGCGATGAATCCCGCGCGGCCGAATGTGCTCTTCATGCAGAAGCACTGGGATGTCATGCGCAGCGACGACGGCGGCGAGAATTGGCGCGAGGTGAGCGGCGATCTGCCGACGGATTTCGGCTTCGTCATCGACGTGCACGCGCACGAGCCGGACACGATTTTCGTTGTTCCGATTAAGAGCGATTCGGAGCATTTTCCGCTCGACGGGAAGCTCCGCGTTTTCCGCAGCAAGAGCGGCGGCAACGAGTGGGAGCCGATGACCAAGGGGTTGCCGCAGCGCGACTGCTATGTCAACGTGCTGCGCGACGCGATGTCGGTCGACACGCTCGACCCGTGCGGTGTCTATTTCGGCACGAGCGGCGGACAGGTCTACGGCTCCGCCGATGGCGGCACGAGCTGGACGGCGATCATGCGCGATCTGCCGGCGGTCGTGTCTGTTGAGGCACAGGCCATCCCATGATCCGCGTGGTTCTGCCCGCGCATCTCCGCAAGCTCGCGCACGTCGACGGCGAGGTTCAGGTGGATGTCGAGGGACCGGTAACGCAGCGCTCGGTGCTCGACGCCCTCGAGGCGCGCTATCCGATGCTTCGCGGCACGATCCGCGACCATACGACGCACAAGCGCCGCGCGTTCGTACGCTTCTTCGCCTGTCAGCAGGACCTCTCGCACGAATCGCCCGACGCGCCTCTGCCCGAGGCGATCGCGAGCGGCGCCGAGCCCTTCCTTGTCATCGGTGCGATCGCGGGCGGCTAAGGCGATTCTCCGCCGTTTATAAACTTCGGAGGAACCGTGCTGAAAAAAATCGTCATCGCTCTCTTTGTCCTCGTCGCCGTCATCGCCGTTATCGTGGCGCTGCAGCCAGCGGAATTCCGCATCGCGCGAAGCGCGACCATTGCGGCTCCGGCGCCGGTAGTCTTCCAGCAGGTAAACGATTTTCACAACTGGCAGAATTGGTCGCCGTGGGAAGGACGCGACCCGGCGATGAAGCGGATCTTTGACGGTGCGCCGGCGGGAGCCGGCGCGGTTTATCGCTGGGAGGGCAACAAGGAGGTCGGCTCCGGAAGCATGACAATAGCCGAGAGCCGCCCGAACGAGCTCGTAACGATACGGCTGGAATTTCTCAAGCCGTTTCGCGCTACAAGCATGGCGGAGTTCGCGTTCAAGCCAGATGGAAATCGCACGGCCGTCACATGGAGCATGACCGGCCGCAATAATTTCATGGCGAAAGCCGTGCATCTTTTCCTCAACATGGATAAGATCATCGGCGACGATTTTGAGCGCGGTCTGGCACAAATGAAGCAGATCGCCGAAGCGCCCGGCAAATAAGTCGAGGAGGCGAAGGTGGAGGGAAGAAGTATGAATATCGTTCTGTGGATCGTACAGGTTCTTCTGGCGGTGGAATTTTTATTCTCCGGCGTAATGAAATTCGTTACCCCGGTCGAGGAGATGACGAAACAGATGTCGCTGCCGGGATGGTTTTTGCACTTCATCGGCGCCGCGGAGGTGCTCGGGGGTTTGGGTCTGATCCTGCCGGGCCTCTTCAGCAAGAAAACTGATCTCACGCCGCTCTCCGCCGTCGGCTTAGTCGTCATCATGATCGGCGCCTGCGTCATCACACTCATGATAGGCGGCGGCGCGCTAGTTTTGATCCCGCTCGTCACGGGAGTCCTCGCTGCCTTTGTAGCTTATGGTCGCTGGCGGGTAATGCCGCTGAGAAGCGGCCGATAGGATATGAAAATCTCCATTTCAGCGAAACTTCATCTTCTTAGAATCCTCTGTATTGTTCAGAAGATGCGAGAAAACAAACTCCAAAGCTGATTTGGCCGCTGCTTTCTTATTTACTTATATCCGGGTAATACCTGCCCAATCAGGCATTTGTGCCTGAAAATCAACTGCAACGAGAAAGGGCCTGCATACAAAGATTTTGGTCAGGCGTTGGGCATAAATGCCCGATACGTATTAAGCACTCATCCTACGATATCGGGCCGTGCCCGTTAGATTCCTAATTTTTCAATGACTTACTTGCATGCTAGACGGATGGAAATCATGGCACCTCTATTGCTCTCTGCGAAGGATACTCCAGTCAGAACCGTAGGATTTTATGAGCAGCATAGAAGCGAAGAAGTGGTATGTGGTGTATTCCAAGCCTCAGAAAGAGGAATTCGCGGAATTCTGCCTCCGGCATAGAGGGGTAGAGGTTTTTCTTCCGAAGCTTTTATTTCCCGTATCCTTACAGAAGCGCAAACGAGTTGTTCCCCTATTCCCGAGCTATCTTTTTACCCAAATCAATGATGCAGCTCAGTATCAAGCCATTATATGGACGCCTGGCGTGAACCGCGTAGTTAGTTTCAACGGAACTCCGGCTCCCATTGATGACGCTGTAATCTCTTTTCTTAAAGCACAGGGAACGCCCGACGGAATGATCTCGGCACGTTCTGATTTGCGCAAGGGTCAAGAGGTGCAGATTACGGGCGGGCCCTTCGCGGGGCTTGCCGGAATCATCCAGGAGCCGCCGGGTGCCAAGGATCGCGTCAAGATTCTAATGCGATTATTGAGCCGCGACGTCAACGTCGAAGTGCCGTTGCGGTTTTTAAATTCCGGCTGGGTTGCCGAATCTTCCAAATCCAATCTCTTTAATTTGGAAGATTGTACGCCTCAGGCGCACGCCTGAGAACTTTTTGTTTTCTTAGCGTTTTTTAAAACCGGGCCCAGCCCTAGGTGGCGGAGCTATGTCCGCCGCCAGAAGAAAGTCTTTCCCGTTCGCGTTCTTTATCGTCCTCCCCCAGAGTAGATCTCCTTACATTCGGGGCCAACCTATGTACAACGAGTACTTTGGTTTCAGGGAAAAACCTTTTAACGTAACGCCCGATCCGAAATACTTTTATGAGAATCCCGTCTATCAGGAGGCTTACGCAAGCCTGCTGTACGGCATTCGGGAGCGGAAAGGTTTCATTGTCCTGACAGGAGAAGTCGGAACGGGGAAAACCACCTTGCTCCGGCGCCTGATGAGCGAACCGGAGGAGGATGTCCGGTATGTCTTTTTTTACAACACGACACTGAGCTTCGAGGAGTTGGTCAGCTTTGCCTGCGATGAGCTACGCCTTGACGTGAGGGGCGCCGGGCGACTCGAGAAGATCCGCGCGCTGAACGAATTTTTAATGCGGCAATCCGTTCGCGGCGGAACCGTGGTTTTGCTGGTAGACGAAGCGCAAAATCTCACCGATGATGTCCTTGAAAACCTCCGCCTCGTTTCTAATCTTGAGACACCGACCGAGAAGCTTTTGCAGATCGTTCTGGTCGGCCAAACCGAACTCGATACGAAGCTCAGTCAACCGCAGCTCCGGCAGATAAAACAACGCGTCGCTCTCCATTGCCGCCTCGATCGGCTAAAGGAACGCGAAGTCGGCCCTTTTATTCAGCACCGCCTCCACGTTGCCGGCTATGACCGCGAGCTCTTCACCCGTGAAGCTATCCAGGCAGTCGCGTTGTATTCCCGCGGCATTCCCCGATTGATCAACATTCTTTGCGACAATGCTTTGCTGATCGCTTACGCCTCCTCCGAAACCAAGGTCTCCGCGGAAATGGTCCAAGAGGTGGCGAACGATCTCAGTCTTACAGAGGAGCGTCGGTTGCCCGAAGCTCCTGCTCCGGCACCCGTAGCGGAGGCGCCATTCGCGAGCCGGGTGCCTGTACAGCCGAGCCCCATTATCATGGCGAGAGCCGATTCAAGCGAAGCAATGCTCCCGGCGAAGAGCGATGAATCCAGTCGCGAAGGAGACGGGAGACGTCCCGCGATTTTTGGAACCGCCACATTCTCCGTACTCATCCTTGTACTTGCCGCTGTATTTCTTTATCAAGCCGATGGCCTCGGTTGGTGGTCCGATTTTCTGGCGCGGATCAGACTGGCCGCAAAGACGTCGAGCGCAGGCTCGTCGCAACATGAGCCTATTGCGTCCGAAGCCCGCCCGGCGGCTAGCAATGAACCAACCGCGCGTCAAGTCGAAGCGGCCATTGCAAAGACTGAAATGGCCGTTCCACAACAGGCGTCCGTCCTCGGTTCAGAGCCGGCGACCGCTGAGACGACAAAATCGTCGGATGAGCAGAATAAGGCTGTTGTGGTTTCATGGGGCACCACAATCAGCCGCATCGCCTCGGAAGCATACGGTCAGAAAAAAATGCTGCTGGCAATGGACATTCTCAAAGAGGCGAATCCCGGAATCGAAGATGTCAACTGGATCGTCGCGGGCCAGAATCTTTCTGTCCCCCCGTTGACGCGCGACACTCTGCTGCGCCGTCAATCGGATGACACCTATTCTCTTGTGCTCGATGCGTTTTCGAAACGGCAGGAGGCTGAGCGGTTCAGCAAGGCGGTAACGGCAAAAGGTTACGAGCCTACAATCTCCCAACGCCAAATCTCTCCCAAGGTCATGCTTTATCGGGTTGAGATTCGCGGGTTAAAAAATCAGCAGGCATCCGAGCGCGCATGGGAGACCGCCGTAGCAAACAAATGGATTGCTTCGACGGAGAGCCCGATTGCGAAAAGTAGGTGACCCGGCCCGCATCAGGCTCTTCACCTATTTGCATGCTAATCTAGGACTATGTTAACTTCTGCCCTATGTGCTTGGATTGCCGGCCAAAGTTTAAGCCGCGCGTCGCTAGGTCTCCTTCTTTTTTTCTGTGTCTCACGTGCCTTTCGCGCTGGTTGGCTTCGAACCAGCGCGCAGCGCTCGTACTCGCGTTCGTTTTCTGCTGGGCGTTCGCGTCCGCGCGCCGTGCGGATGCCGGTTTTGCCGTCGGAGCATCGGTGACTACCGGAGAAGCTTACGATGACAATATCCGTTTTGAACATCCTAGACAATCTGACTTCATAACCTACGTCGTCCCCACGTTTACTTTTTTGTATGCTCCGCCCTTGCAAACAACTCCGACGTTTATCAGCAGGCTGAGCGCCACCGGTCAGATCTTTGCGCAGCACAGCGAGCGGAACAACTTCGGTGATAATATTTCCTTCGATGCGAGTTATATCTATCGTTATTCTCCCAAATTGACTTTTTTTGTGGCGGATACCGCCAGGCGCGGCGGCGATACTCATACGCCGGGCATGGATGATGCGTACCCCTCAGCGTTGCCGAGTACCCCGACAATGTTTCCCGCCGGCGGCACATACGAGCCTGTTAGCGTTCTTGCGGATGTTGGGCCGCTGCTGACAAAAGGACGGACCCTCTCCAATACTCTCAGCATTCGCGGCGCGTGGCTCGCGACCTCTAATTTATCGATATCAGGTGGCTATGAAAACTCCTATTCGAACACTTCCGATGGCAACGAGCTGTCTAATTCCTTTGGTTTTCGCGGTGTCTATCAATGGCGCCTAAATCATAATATCCACGCGGGATATAGGATTACCTTTCTCAATTCGAGCCGCGGCGGATCGGACGTACTACACTCGTTCGATTTCGGCGACGATTTTTTTACCGCTTATAGACGTCTCAATCTTCAATTAACCCCGACATTGACGCTTTCCGGGGGGGGCGGCGTCGCCCTAAATACTAGCGATCACGGACCTGGGCTCGGCGGCAACGCTAACCTGACTTTGATCAAGCTTTGGCCCACTGCAACCTTCAGTATTGCCGCCCGGAGAGAGCTGAGCAACAGCTTTGGGATTTCCAGAGGCCCCGCCCAGGTAACATCTTTTCCGACGGCTTTTGTTATTCGTCTGACAGAGCGGTTGCGAGCCGGCGCCGGCGCCGAGTTTACTCTTTTCGATTCCGAGGACGCGAAATCAAAAATCTTTCGCGTTGGCGCAGGAGCCGAATATTGGTTTATGAGCTGGTTGTCGTCGAAGCTTATTTACGGTTACCGTGGGACAGATACGCACGACGTCAGCAGGCATGCCTCGAAGGATGTGACGCAAGGAAAGATGCAAGGCGGCCAGGTCTCACTTTCTTTGTCGATGCACTTTGATGTTTATCCCAGAAGCGGGTTCTCGCGAGCTCCGATTGATCCGTTTATGACGCCAACTATGGGAAGTCCGGCTTTTCCCGCTCCGTTGCCGGAATCCGATAGTCCTCAGTCATCCACGCCTCTTCAGCAGTGACGATTTAGATCAGTCGCCGGTTTACTCGCCATTACGGCGGGTCGTTTTCTCACGAATTAGCCAAAGGTCTGTACCGCGTAAGTTGCACGGGCGCAAAGGAGTATCTATGAGAATAGCCAGTATACTATTTCTGGCCATTTTGCTGTTTCTCACTGCTTGTGGCACGAAAGATCTTCGCGTCCAACGCTACCAGGTCCCTGTTGACACCCCCAATCCGGCCAAACCTTCGGACGAGTTTTATGTTGTGGGTCCGGGCGACAACCTTGAAGTCGTCATCTGGAAGGAACCCGCATTGTCGGGCCCTGTCAAAGTACGTCCAGACGGATTTGTAACGCTTCCACTCGTGAACGAAGTGCGCGCGTCCGGTTTGACGACCGCTGAGCTGAGAAAAACTCTCGAGCAAAAGTATCAGGAGTTCATTAGCAGTCCTTTCGTCACCATTCGTGTCACGAACATTACTTCAAGCGAAATTTTTGTGGTCGGGCAGGTTGCCAAGCCGGCGCCGTATCCCGCGACCGGCAATGATACCGTGTTACAGATACTGACCCGAGCCGGTGGCTTAACCTTGTTCGCCGAACTCCACGACATCAAAGTGATTCGCCGGGAAGGTAATAGCGTGACGGAATTTATCGTCGATTACGAGGCTATTATGAAAGGTGATCTGAAGCAGGACATCGTGCTCAAGCCGGGCGACCGCGTCATCGTTCCCTAGTTCCGTCCCAATCCTGTCCCAGACCGCGCTTATAACCTGTACGCTCCGATCGGAGAACTACATATGAACGAGCTGGATATTAAGAAGCTGCTCAACATCTTTTACATCCACAAAGGTATCGCCATCGCGGTTTTTGTCGTTATCTTTCCGTTGTCTGTATACCTGGCGTGGAGTTTACCGGATGTTTATCGCTCCCGCACATTAATCCAAATTATTCCGCCTAAGTTACCGCCCGGCTACGTTGCTACACAGTCAACGCCTATGAACATCGAGCAGCGAGTCCGCCAGATTTCCGATGAAATTTTAAGTCGGCCTAATTTACAGAGGATTGTCGCGGAATTTAATCTCTACCCCGACCAGAGTCGCATAGACACGCGAGTCGATACGCTGCGGAAGCGTATTGCACTCGATATACGCCGCACTGACGCCTTTGCTCTTTCCTTTGATGACGTGAGCCCGGAAAAGGCCAAGGATGTCACGGCGCGTCTGGGCGCCATCTTCATTGATGCGACTCAGCAGATGCGCCAGCAGCAAATCACCGGAACCGCGACTTTCATCAACTCGGAAGCCGACCGTCTTCGCAAAGAGCTTGAAACCCAAGAATCAGCCGTAAATTTATACAAAGCACAATACCGCGCTGAATTGCCGGAGCAGCTGGATGCCAATCTTCGAACCATTGATCAATTTCGCCGCGAGTATGAGTCGGGGATGCTTCGCTATACCTCGTTACAGGAACGAAAGGGTAATCTGGAGAAGCAGATTGCGGAATGGGAAATCCTTGCAATGGCTGATTCGATGCTCCCGGGCATCAGCAGTGGCGGGGCGAATCCTCAGAAGATCACGGGCAGCGTATCACTAGAAGGCAAAAAACGTGAGTTGGACATCATGCTCCGACAATATAGCCCAAAACATCCCGATGTTATTCGTCTAAAGCGAGAGATTGACGCTCTGGAGTCCCAGGCTGCATCAGCTACATCCGCCGCCACGGGCAGCAGCGGGCCGGTTGTGACCAGCTCCCCTGGAGCGTCTTTGAAAGAAATGTTGAGCTCACAAATAGAAGATTTAAAACTGGAGATAGCAGCCCTTAAATCCAAAAATGACATGCTGCGATCTCAAATAGCCGATTATCAGAAGCGCGTGGATAATACCCCTCTTCGCGCTATCGAGCTCTCAAAGATCACCCGCGTTTACGACATTACTCTTAAAAAATATCAGGATCTGCAGGCCAAGTCGTTAGAAACGCAAATCTCAGAAAATATGGAACGGAAAGACAAAGGTGAAAAGTTTAACGTAATCGACCCGGCAAATTTGCCTCAAGTACCTATCGGCCCAAATCGCCCGCGAATTATCATCGTCGGACTTGTCCTAGGGCTTGGCGCCGGTGTCGGAATGGCGTTCCTCCGTGAGACTTTAGACACTTCATTCAAACGCGCTGAAGATTTGAGAGACAATATCCCCCTTCCGATTCTTGCCACTATACCGGCTGTCATCACAAGAGGCAGCTTAATTGAGCAACGGCGCGCGCAGCGCATGCTGGTTTTTGCATCAATTGGAATGCTCTTTGTAGGAGCAGTCGTCATCCGGTTTTTCGGAAATCTTCTCAATTAGCAATGACATCATTACAGTCGTTTCGCATTACCTGGTTGAATATTACCGAAAGAATGCTGGGGGTGTTTCATGAGTAGAGTTTTCGAAGCTTTGGAAAAAGCGCGTCAAGAGCGCCATGACACGATTGGCGGTCATGAAGAAGCGGCGCGCTTGGCTCCTGCTGCTGTTGTTTTTCCGAGGGAGAAGTTTGATCACAATGGAAAAAACGGCTCGAGCGCGATTCCCATACGTTCATGGCGTGACACGATCGAAGAGTTTCTTTTCGGCCGTGATCTCAGGAACCATGAGAACTATCCGCTAGTAGCATTGGAAAAGGGTTCTCCGGCTAGTGAGCAATATAAAATACTTCGTGAACAGTTGCGGCGATTGCGTACCGAAACGAATGCCCATTGCTTATCCATAACAAGCCCGGTTAAACGCGACGGTAAATCCACGGTCTCAGCGAATCTAGCTGTGGCGGTGGCATTGGATCATGAAGAACAAGTTCTCCTTATTGACTGTGACTTGCGCAACCCTCAACTGCACAACTACTTTCGCATCCCGCGGACGCCCGGCCTCAGCGACTATCTAACAGCGAATTCGAACGCCAAGATCACGGACTATGTCCAGAAAACATCCATTGCGGGACTCGAAGTTATCACCGCTGGAAAACCTACGAGCGTTTCTTCGGAGTTGTTGGGGTCGGCAAGGATGGATGCCCTCATGAAAGAACTACGGTTGATGTTTTCGCGGCACGAAATTCTTATCGACAGTCCGCCTGTTTTGTCGACGTCCGATCCGTTGGTCTTAGCAAGACAGGTTGATGGAATCATAATGGTCATTCGAGCCGGTAAGACCCCTCGTGATTGTCTACCGGAGGCGCTGAATATTCTTAAGTCAAATAAAATCGTTGGAGTAGTTCTCAATGGCGCCGAGCTCGGTATCTCCTCCAAATATTACTATTATTGAAAGCGATTAGACTCCCGTGAGAATTTTTAACCGCTATTATTCTGCGTATCACCTGCTGCTGCCTCTTGTGGATCTTGGCGTGGCATTGGCGATCGCCGGCGTGGGCCGGCTAGTCATCGATTCGCCGAGATTTTACGACGATTCGCAGTGGTTTAGATATTTGATTCAAGGCGGCGCGGTCGGCGTCATCGTCGTCATCGTTTTCTATTATACGGATCTTTATTCTATCGATTCGACCTTTCCCGGTAGAGACTGGGTGCTCCGATTGATTACGGGATTAGGCATAACCTGTCTTCTCCTAGGCGGTTTGAGTCAGGTCATGCCGCGGCCTGCTTGGCGCGAAATATCGCTAACGTCGATGCTGCTGATCGGCGTAGGCCTTTTTGTATGGCGTATCCAGTTCACGAACATTCTCAAGCGGCGAACGATTTGCGGAAAAATTTTGATTGTCGGAACTCAGTCGATAGGACAAATCATCGCCGAAGAGCTGCACCGTTGCAGGCATTTAGCGATGGACGTGGTCGGCTTTGTCGGATTCCAGGCCGGTCAAATGCAGCTCTCCTACGGCAATCCCACCAAGGTGACATTGCCTGTTTTTGCGCGGCACTCGACCATCGAGGTGGTAGAGAGTAAAGGGGTCGACCGCATCCTCGTCGATGGTCCGGAAAGTTGCGAGAATTTTCCGGCGCAGGATCTAGTCATGCTGCGGCTTCGCGGAGTTCCGGTTGAGGACTGTCATCACTTTTATGAACGCATTATGGGCAAGATCCCTACGACGGATCTGCACCCGAGCTGGATCATTCTCTCCGAAGGCTTTCGCCGGAATCGTTGGATCTCGTTCACGAAAAGAGCCGTCGATGTAGTGGTCTCGACCGTCGGCCTTATCCTTGCAGTCCCCGTGGCGATTCTTGCGGCGATCGCAATAAAGCTCGATTCGCACGGCCCTGTGATTTATTCGCAGGAAAGGGTCGGTGAGCACGAGCGACGTTTTAATTTATATAAATT
>JAJPJQ010000008.1 GCA_021324155.1 Pseudomonadota bacterium | reverse complement strand
GGGGCTCGCCTACGGCAACGCGCCGGGACAGGCGGCCGATCCCGAGCATCCGAAGGCGCCGCTCGCCGAGGGCGAGAGCCACGATGAGGACGAAGAGCTCGCGCGCGTCATCCGCTACGCCAACCGCGTGCCGCTGCTCTACCAGCAGTCGGCGTGCGCGACCTTCAAAGCCGTCCTGGAGACGAGCTGGCGCAACTACGGCGTGACGCAGTCCCGCGGCGCGCTCCCCGCCGGGCCGATGTTCGTCTTCGTCCACATGGCGTCGGTGTGGGTGCCGTTCACGAGCGAATCGAAGGAGGCGATCGCCGACTACGACGAAATTAGAAAAGAGATCAAGCTCGCGCTGCAGGAGTGCGGCCGGCGTCTCGGCGTCTTTCTCCGGCGCCGCGAGCACGCCAAGAGCGAGTTCCGCCGCCGCAACATCTTCGAGCTCTACATCGAAGAGGTCGTCGAGGCGTGCAACCGTTTGAAGGGCGGCAAGCTGCCGAAGGAAAAATTGAAGCAGCAGCTCCAGAAAATCGCGCTCAAGCGAACCGGCGGCGAGAAGGTCGACGAGCTGCTCGGGAAGAAAAAATCCCCCGAGGGGTTGCCCGATTCGATTATCGTCACCCCCGAGGGCGTAGAGGGCGACGCGCCGGAGCTCGCCGGCGACCCGCGGACGGAAGCCCCGCCGGCCGAGGAGGCGGCGCAGTCGCCCGAGCAGGAACGATTGATCGACGTCGAGCTGTCGAAGGCGCCGAAAGCGATCAAGACCAAGGCCGATAGCAAGAAGATGCCGAAGGCGAAGGCGTCGGATAAAAAGAATCCCGCCAAGGTCGAAGCCGTGTCGGCGAAGCAGATGACCCTCGGCTTCGACGGCGGCGCGAAGAAGAAAAAGAAGTAGGATCAAAGAGTCTTTCGGGCTCCTAAATTGTCTTTTGCGCGTCGTGAGTGGTCCGAGATTTCGAGGCTCGCCAGAAGGAAAGAGCCATCAAAGAGTCCTTCGACAGGCTCAGGACGAACGGATTAGGAGTATCCTTTAAAACCTGAGTGAAGTTTTAATATCACCGAACAAGAATACGGATTAAGGGACACACTTATGGCCAAGAAAAAAGCGAAGACGAACGGAATTGTCGAGAAGAAGCTCATCGGCATCGCCGATACCGTCGTGGTCGCGGCGGAGCATAGCAAGGACCCGACGTTCTCGATCCCGATCCGGAGCCTCGCCAACGTCAACTTCGACGAGAAGCGCGGGCTGATTGAATTGGGCAAGCGCAAGCAGGCGCGCTCGTTTTTCAACGTCGGCATGGCGAAAAAATTCATGCAGACGGTGCTGGTCGCCGACGCGCTGGCCGAATTGCAGCGCGCCGATCTGACCACCTCGCTGAGAGAAATCTACTACCGCACCAAGCACACGATCAAAGACTCGCACGAGAACACCTTCGACAGCCAGAACGAATCCGACCCGCTGATCGAGGACCTGGAAGTCACGCTCGCGGCGCTGCGGGAGGAACTGCACGTGCGCGCGGAGAACGCGGGCAGCATCGTCGGGCCGGTCGTCTTCATCGACGACGGCGACCGCGTCGACTGCTCGCGGCTCGGCAAGGGCGGCTACTCGGTGCCGTCGATCGTCGAGCCGGAATATCTCCAGATCGCGAGCTGCAAGGCCGATTTCGTCCTGCTGGTCGAGAAAGGCACGCAGTGGAACCGCCTCTCGGAGGACAAATTCTGGCGCCGCTACAATTGCGTGCTTTTAACCGGCAACGGCCAGCCGCCGCGCGGCGTGCGCCGCCTCGCGCGCAGACTGCACGAGGAATACAACCTGCCGGTTTACGTGCTCGTCGACAACGACCCTTGGGGCTATTACATCTACTCCGTCGTCAAGCAGGGCTCGATCAACCTCGCCTTCGAGAGCCAGCGCATGGCGATCCCGAAGGCGAAGTTCATCGGCTTATCCAGCGCCGACCCCGACCACTACGGCCTGCCGCGCAACGTCGGCATCAAGCTGAACGACAAAGACATCAGCCGCGCTCGGGAGCTGATGAAATATAAATGGTTCCAGAAAAAAGAGTGGCAAAACGAGATCAAGCGCATGCTCACGAGCGAGCTCAAATACGAGCTCGACGCGCTCGCGAATAAAGACTTCCAGTATCTGACGAAGACCTACCTGCCACGGAAATTGAAAGAGAAGGACTGGCTGGATTGATTCGCGGACATGGCCTTCGAATATCTTCCGGTCATGGCGCGGGCGGGCGCGCCGAAGCCGCCCAGAGTGCTGGCAACTCCCTCGAAGACCGCATGGCAGCGGCTAGAGAAACCGCTCGCGCAGTCGCGAGTCGCGCTGCTGACGAGCGCGGCGTTGCGGTCGAGCGAGCAAGCGCCTTTCATTCCGCGCGACGACACCAGTTACCGCCTGGTGCCGTCCGATCCCGCGGCTGGAACCATCGTCATCGATCATCACTCGGGAATCGGCCGTGTGCCGCGGCAGGACCCCGAGATCGTCTTTCCACGCGCGGCGCTTGCGACGTTGGCGAATGAAGGCGTTATCGGCTCTCTGTCCCCCTTTCATATTTCGTTCATGGGCGGCCTCAAATCCCATCACGAAGTCGAAAGCTCCCTCGCTCCTGCCATCGCGGCAGAACTGAGGCGCGCCGACGTTGACGCAGCGCTGTTGGTTCCTTACTGACCGTTTTGCCATGAGACCGTCGGTCTCATTTCTCATATCATCGAAGGCAGCGGGATCCCCACCCTCGTGATCGGCACCGCGCTCGACATCATGTCGCAAGTCGCACCGCCGCGCGGCGCTTTCGTCGATCATCCCGTCGGCAGGACTTTCGGACCGCCGCACGACCGCCCGTGTAATGCCGACGTCCTCCGCAAAACGCTCGCCGAATTTCCCCTGTTCACGCATTGCGGCGAAATTCGCGCTCTCGCCTGCGAGTGGCCGGCCGACGGCGGCCGCGAGTGGGAAGAAGATCTCCGGGCGGAACTGCTCCACGAGCGCTGATCGCTTCGCCGATCGTTCACCCGAAATTGCATTTCGCGCCTACGACAGCTATGGTGTCGCCTAATTCACCGCGAGAGGTTTTTTGATGTTCAATTTCGATCCGAAATCGAAAGAGTTTTGGGATCCCGCAGAGACGCGCAAGGAAGTGAACCGCGTCTTCGACATCTGCTACGGCTGCACGCTGTGTCACACGCTGTGCCCGTCGTTCGTGAGCCTGTTTCAGATGATGGACGAGAACTTCGGCGAGCCCGAGCGCTTGACGGACCAGCAGGTTAAGCGCGTCGTCGACGAATGCTACCAGTGCAAGCTCTGCTACCCGATCTGCCCGTACGTGCCGCCGCACGAGTGGCTGATCGATTTTCCGCGTACGATGATGCGCTCCGACCTCGTCCGCGCGAAGCAGACCGGCATCAGTCTCGCCGACCGGCTCTTCGGCGACACCGATCGCGTCGGCACGCTTTCGAGCTTTTTCGCCCCGCTCGTCAACTGGGCGAACAAGAACCCGACCATCCGCGGCTGGATGGAAAAATACCTCGGCATCCACCGCGACCGGCTGCTGCCGACTTATCACGCCGAGACCTTCGCGAAATGGTTTCGCAAGCGCCCGGGCACCAAAGGGAAAGGCGAGGAGAAGGTCGCGCTGTTTTACACCTGCACCGTCAATTACAACGAGCCCGACATCGGCAAGGCGGCCGTCGCCGTCTTCGAGAAGAACGGCATCGAATGCGCCGTGCCCGAGCAGGAGTGCTGCGGACTGCCGTTTCTCGACGTCGGCCAGATGGAGCGCGCGCTGGAGAAGATGGAGGCGAACGCGGCGTCGCTCGCGAAAGCGGTGCGCCAGGGCTACAAGATCGTCGCGCCGAGCGCGAGCTGCAGCTACATGCTGAAGCAGGACTATCCGCGCTTCCTGCCCACCGAAGACGCGAAGCTCGTCGCGGCCAACACATACGATCTCTCTGAATATCTCGTGAAGGCCAAAGAGGGCGGCAAGCTCGATCTCAATTTTTCCGACAAGAACGTCGGCAAGATTCGCTATCACCAGCCCTGCCACTTGAAGGCGCAGAACATCGGCTTCAAGGCGCAGGAGCTGCTGTCGCTCATTCCGGGCGCCGAGGTCGCGCGCATGCAGTGCTGCAGCGGCCACGACGGCAGCTGGAGCGTGAAGAAGGAAAACTTCGAGGCGTCGATGAAGGTCGGACGGCCGCTCTTCAAGTTCATGAAGATGGACGACGCGTGCACTGCGTCGGACTGCCCGCTCTCGGCAATCCAGGTCCAGCAGGCGACCGGCAAGAAGCCGGTCCATCCGATCGAAATTCTCGCGCGCGCCTACGGTCTGGAAACGAAAAAGCCCTGAGCGGAAATTCCGCCCAGGGCTTTTTCACCGTGTATTTCGATTCTCTTTATCTGCCGGGCTGCGGGTCGAGGATCCAGCCCTTCTCTTTCTCGATGTTGATGACGAACTCGTCGTCGGCGTCCGACGGCATCACTTCCTTGAGATGCTTCTCGTACGCCTCCTGCGATAGTAACTCGCCCGTGATGCTGTAGGGCTTGCCCGCGTACTGGCCGATGTAACGGCGGAATTTGTCGCTCGGGATCGTGAGCCGCGGCGTGTCTTTGGGGATGTAGTGGTTCAGCGCGTCGACGAGCGCGCTCACTTCCTTGAAGAAGGTCGCGCGCGAGAGCTCGTTCAGCTTGTCCATATCCGCGGGCGCATCGTAGAGCTGCTCGTCGTAGCGCCCCTTCAAGCCCCAGACGTAGGCCCAGTGCGCCGAGCTCGATTCGTCCTGGCCGAAGAGGTCGTAGGCGGTCGAGACCCACTTATTGAAATATTTCTGGATAATCGGCATCGGGATCTTGCCCGCCTTGACGATGCGAACGAGGCCGATGTTGCCCTGCGCTAGGTGATACGCCTCTTCTTGCAGCATCGGCAGGCAGCTCCGGCCGAGGGGCGCAAAGGCCGAGCGGCTCAGCATGTTGAGCTGATACTTGCCGTCGCGGTCGATGAAGCTCGTGTAGGTGAAGAAGTCGAGCCAGTTGCGCACCGGCTGGTTGAAGGAATCGAGCAGGCGCGAGTTGGTCGAAGCGCGACGCTCCAATAAATTCTGCGCCTGGCGCTTGCCGCTATCGCCGAAGTGCGTCATCAGGACGTAGGCCATCTGCCAGCCGTGGCGCATCTCCTCGCGGTTGATGCGGATGAGGTTTTTCAGGTCGACGTCCGTCGGGGCGCGCTCGATCAGATTTCTCTGCTGCTCAACCGAGGCGAACTCGGTATCGCCCTGGAACTCGATCAGGTGCGCGAGCGCGTCGCGGATGCGCTGGTCGGGAACGTCGGTGAGCTTCTCCCACTTGGGCCGGCCGGCGTAGTCGCCGAATTCGATCTCGTTGCTCTCGATCTCGGCGAGCTTGGTCTCAAACGTATAGTCGTTGCCGATCAGCTCCATCGGATAGCCGATGTCGTCGTGCCAGGCGTGAAAGTAATCCACCCAGTCATCGAAGTTCTCGAGTCGCGCCTTTTTCACGAACATAACAGACCCCCCGGCTGGTTTAGACTAAGGGCATTAGAACGGACGTTCGTATGCTTCATATGACAGTTCGCAAGTTTTTGCAAGGGCTTCTTTTGCAAATGAGGAATCAGCCTTGGGAGTAAATCTCACTCCCCCCGCCGGCTGTTCGGCGGTCTCAAATTACTGATCCCTACCCCCCGATGCCTGAATCCCCTGGCCTGCAACGTCCGCTCGATTTTTGCGTCGTAGAGCCGCATCAATTCGGCCTCGATGCGCGCGCCCTCGATAATACCCAGGCCGTGCGCGATCGCCTGCAGCGTCGCCATTCCCTCCGGCCGGTGCTGCGCCCGCAGATAATATTTCGGCGCCTTCGCCGCGCCGAGCTTCACGCGCGGCACGTCCTTCAATTCCGGGTGGCGGTAAAGCAGCTTGCCCGCCTGACGCCACGAGCCGTCCGGCACGATGAGCTGCACCGCCCTCGGATCCGCAGCGATCAAATCGGTGTTCAATTCAACGGCGTCTTTGGACGGGTAAAATAAAAACGTGCGGTAGCGCTCGCTCAGGACATCGCTCAGATCGAGCGTCTCGCCCGGCTCGCCGCGCACGCGCATCTCGCTGTTGACGAGCGCGCGCAGCGCGAGCCGGCCGGTGTTGCTGCTCTTCTTGAGCTCGTTCATGTGGATGACGAGGCAGACGCGCGTGCGGAGCGCGAGCGTCGGAATCGTATCGCAGATGCAGAAAAGCCGGTTCATATAGCAAACCGGACAGGATTCTTGGACGCGTCGGCGGGCCACTTGATGCTCCTCGAAACTCGCATTTTATTCCACTTTGACGCGGCGAAGCAAAATGATTATTTTGTCCCGCATGCCGACTTACCGCCTATGGCTTGCCGCGCTTGCTCTGATTCTTTTCGCCTCGCGTCTCTCCGCCGCCGAGAGCGAGCAGGAAAAAATCGCCGCGGCGAAAAAAGAGGGGCCGGTTTACTGGTACGGGTCGATGAACGTCGACGACGCCAGCGCGCTCGTCGCCGGCATCGGCCAGAAGTATCCGTTCATCGACATCAAGCGCTCGCGCGCGGCGAACGCGCCGGTGTTGAGCCGCCTCGACGTCGAGGCGCGGGCGCGCGGCTTGAACGTCGACATCATCGACCTCGACGGCTTCTACGTCGCGCAGGTGCTCAAGCGAAATTTCTGGACGCGCTACGTTTCGCCCGAGCTCGCTGCGTATCCTAAGGAGTTGAGCGATCCCGCCGGACGCTGGGCGGGATTCTTCCTGCTGCCTCAGGTTGTAATCTACAACACGAACCTCGTGCCCGCGGCGGCGGCGCCGAAGACCTACAACGATCTCTTCGACCCGCGGTGGAAGAACCGCATGGCGATTCCCGATTCGGCGGTCACCTGGTACCACGGCATGCTGCAATACCTGGGCGCCGACAAAGGCCGCGCCTTCATGCGCCGGCTCGCGGCGCAGAAGGTCGAGGTCCAGTCGGGAAACCGCATGATGGTCGAGCTCGCGATGGCAGGCGAGCACGCGATCGGCATCGCAGCCTACGCGCATCGCATCGGCCAGTATCAGAAACGAGGCGCGCCGATGGGATGGATCAAGGACGACGTGCTCGTCACCACGCCGCAAGCGATCGGTCTCAGCAGCTACGGCAAAGCGCCGAATGCCGCGAAGCTGATTATCGACTTCGTCCTTTCACCGCAGGGGCAGGCGATCCTTCGCCGCTCGGGAAGAATTCCGGCGCACCCCAAGGTCGACCCGGATCCGCCCGAGCTCGTCCGCGGCCGCAAGCTATTCTTTTCCGACATCGTCGACGGCGGCACGCGCTACAACGAGATCAACGACGAATTCTTAAAAGTTTTCGGCGCGCGCTAGCGCGCTTGACAACTTTTGCGACGCTCGTCTAATCTCCCGTCGCGCCGCTTCGGCGCCAAAGGAGGTAGGCAATGCGCGTATCGCTCTTCCGGATCGTCCTCATCGCCGCAGGCTGTATGGGTTTCGCGGGCGCCGCCGCCGCGCAGCAAACGACTTATTTGCAGCTTAGTCCGACAGTGAAGGCGGTACTCTATTCGCCGGCGCAGACCGGCGGGTCGCGCGTCGCGGTCCTCAACATGCACGAGGACGGCAACCGCCTCGACGACATCGCCTGCACTGAGCTGGTCAAGCGCGGCATATATGTCCTGTGCATGAACGGCCGCTCGGATAACAACGAGGCGCTCGACTTCTGGAACGACCTGCCGCTCGATATCGCGACCGGCATGAAATATCTCAAGGACACCGTCAAGGCGACGAAGATTCTTCTATACGCCGGCAGCGGCGGCGGCCCGCTCATGACGTTTTACCAGAACGTCGCGCAAAACGGCCCGGCGGTCTGCCAGGGCAAAGAGAAATTGATCCCGTGCAAAAGCGATTTGGCCGGCCTGCCGCCGGCCGACGGCATCATCATGCGCGACGCGCACCCCGGCACGGCCGTCAACACGCTGCGCTCGCTCAATCCGTCGATCGAGCGCGACGACCAGCCGGGGCGCAGGAATCCGGCGCTCGACCCATTCAATCCGAAAAACGGCTTCAACCCCTCCGGCGAGTCGCACTATTCGAAGGAATTCAAGCAGCGCTACTTCAAGGCGCAGGCGGCGCGCATGAACCGACTCGTCGAGGCCGCGCTCGCGAAGCTCCGCGCGATGGAAGCGGGAAAATATCCCTACGGCGATGACGACGCCTTCGTCATTTACGGCAGCGACGGCGCGCGCCTCGCGGAGATGGATATTTCCGTCGACGGCGCAACGCAGAAGCCGCAGAAGCTCATTAAGAACGACGGCACGATCGTGACGGAAATCGTCAAAAGCGTGCGCGTGCCGGCGAAAAACGCCGCCGAGCGCGGTCACTCGTTCCAGGACAGCGCGAAGCTTCTCACTGTACGATCGTTCCTCGGGACGCGCGCGATCCGCGCGCGCGACTCGTACGACGGCATCGATTACTGCTCGAACAACAACTCGACCCCCTGCCACCTCGAAAAGATCACCGTGCCGGTTTTGATCTTCGGCATGGGCGGTCACTATTTTCTCCGCGACAACGAGATGCACTACGACGTCGCGGCGAGCCAGGATAAGGAATACGTCATCATCGAGGGCGCCTCCCACGGCATCCGCCCGTGCCGGGCGTGCGAGAAGACCCCCGGACAGTATTCCAACACTGTGAAGAACATGTTCGACTATACGCAAAAGTGGATCAGCGCGCGGTTTCAGGGAGCCAACTAAGGAGGCGCCATGAAGAAACCATTTCTTTCGTTGTGCGGCGCTCTCGCGCTTGCCGCGCTCGCCGCCGCCCCGCTCCGAGGTGCGGACATCGTCGCGGAGTGGTCGTCGGTCAAGGCGCCGCCGGCGCCGGAATTAAATCCCGTAACGCTCGACGGCAAGACGACGGCGCTGTTGATTCTCGACATGATGAAGCGCGGCTGCGGCTCGCGTCCGCGCTGCCTCGCGACGGTGCCGAACGTAAAGAAGCTGCACGATCAGGCGCGCTCCGCCGGCGCCATGATCTTCTATACGCTCGTCGGTGACAAGCCCGAGCCTTCGGAGATCATCGATCCCGGCATCGCGCCGCGCGACGGCGAATGGGTCGCGCAGCGCGGCCCGGATAAATTCCTCGGTTCGAACCTGGAAGAGAAGCTCAAGGCGCGCGGCATCAAGACGGTGATCGTCTGCGGCACGTCGGCACAGGGTGTGGTGATCGGCACCGGCAGCGGGTCGGCGCAGCGCGGCTATAAAGTCATCGTGCCGGTCGACTGCATGTCGTCCGACATGCCGTACATGGAGCAGTACGCCGCGTTTCACATGGCCAAAGGCGGGCCCGCCGTCGTCACCGAGCAAACGACAGTGACGCGCAGCGACATGATTAAATTCTAAACCGCCTCACGGCGCGTTGGTCGGATCCCAGCAGGTACGGAGATTCTCCTCGAAGCCATCGAGGGCGCGCATGTCTTCTCCTGAGAGCTCGAAGTCGAAGACGTCGGCGTTCTCCACGATGCGCCGCGGCTTGGAAGATTTCGGAATCACGACGTAGCCCTTCTGGAGCGCCCAGCGAATCAGCACCTGAGCTGTCGTCTTTACGCCGTCGGGGCGCGCGAAATTCTCCAGCATGGAGAGCCGCTTCCACACCGGCGCGGCGGCGCCGTTTCTGGAGTATTTTTGGGCGATCGCGACGAGCCTGGGATCGTTCAAGCGCTGGCCGTGGGTCAGCGGGCTGTAGGCCTCGATGACGACGCCGCGCGCGCGGCAGAAATCGACCAGCTCGCGCTGCTGCAGGTACGGATGTATCTCGACCTGATTCGTTACGGGGACGACGTCGCTCTCCTGTAGCAGCTCGGTCATATGGCGGACCGTGTAGTTGCTCACGCCGATCGACCGGGCCTTTCCCTTGGAGCGGAGCTTTGCAAACATTTTCCAGCTCTGGTGGCGGCGGCGCACGGGAAAATGGATCAGGTAGAGATCGACGTAATCCATTTTGAGGTTTCGAAGGCTCGTGTCGAGAGCGCCTTCGGGATCGCCGTGGTCGTCATTCCACAGCTTGGTCGTGACGAAAATCTTTTCGCGCGCAATGCCGCTCGCGCGGATGGCCGCGCCGACGCTCGCCTCGTTGCCGTACGCCGCCGCCGTGTCGATGTGGCGGTAGCCCGCCTCCAGCGCAGTCGTCACGGCGGCTTCGGTCGTTCGCCCCGATCGCACCTGCCAGACGCCGAAGCCGAGCTGCGGGATCGTATGCCCGTCATTGAGCTTAATCGTGGTATCGATCGAAAGCGCCATAAAGTTTCTCGTCTGCGCCCAGCTATTATGGTACAGGAATAAACATGGCCCTCAATATCGTCTCGCCCGGCAAAGAAAAATCGCTGGTTGAGCGCATGCAAGCGCTCGGCGTCCGCGAGGAGGACATCGAGGAGCAGTTCGTACGCTCCTCGGGCGCCGGTGGCCAGAAAGTTAATAAGACTTCGTCGTGCGTCGTCCTCCATCACCGGCCGACGGGCGTTCGGGTCAAATGCCAGCAGGAGCGCTCGCAGGCGCTCAACCGCTTTCTCGCGCGCCGGCTCTTGTTGGACAAGATCGAGGCGCGCATCAAAGGAGCCTCGACGGCGGCCGAGCAGGAGATCGCGCGCATCCGGCGGCAGAAACGCCGGCGCTCGCGCCGCGCGAAAGAAAAGATGCTCGAAGCGAAGCGCCGGCAAGGGGAGAAAAAAGCCGCGCGTGTTCCGGTGCGCGGCTACGACGACTAGCCTCACTACGCGACAACCCGATTTCAATGAACGAACCACAAAGCGCTCGTCGCGGTTTTGACACACCCTACATTCCCGCGCGATGAAGAAGCTCTCGCCGCTCACGTTGTACGTGCTGGCCGCGGTCAGCCAGACGTCAGGCTCGTCCGGCGCCGCGATGCTCGGGCCGTTTTTCATGAAGGCGCACGGCTACTCGATCGCGCTCGCAGGTATCCCGCTCGTCGCCAACGGCATCGGCCGGGTCTGCTCGGATTTGATGTCCGGAGTCGTGGCGACTTACTTGAGCCCCGGCGCGCTCCTCATCGCCGCGACCGCGATCGGCATCATGACGAGCGTCACGGGCTATCTTTTCCTCGATCATATGCCGGTGTTCGTCGGCGCGTGGATCGTCTTCGGCGTCACCGAGGCGATGTTCGCGCTCGCGCTGCGCAAGGTCGGATTCGACCAGGCCGCGCCCGACCGGCAGGGGCGCGTACAGGGCCAGATGGCCTCGGCGCTTGGCGTCGGCTTCACGCTCGGCCCGCTGCTCGGCGGCTTCGTCGGCAATTGGCTGGGGCCCGACGGTGTGTATTTCGTCTATGCCGTGCCGCAATCGCTCGCCTTTATTATAATTCTCGTCGCCGGCGCGCACCGCTACCGCAGAGCCACACGGCCCGCCGCCGGCACCGTCTGGCGCGAAGCCGCCGTGCTGCTCAAGAAGCCGCCGTTTCTCGCGTCGTGTCTCGCAATCTGTCAATGTTTTTTCTTTTTGACCGGCGTCACCCGCGTCGCGTTTCCGTTTCTCGCGACGAATTATCGCGGCATTACTCTCGATGCCGTCGGAACTTTGGTGTCGATTTCGCGGATGACCGATACCGTCGGACGCTATACCGGCGGCTGGCTCTGCGACCGCATCCGCCCGAGCCAAGTCATTCTGCTCGGCGTCGCGATCGGCGTGCCGATGTTCGCGGTGCAGGGCTACGGGGCGGGTTATCTGACACTGCTGATCCCGCTCGTGATCATGACCACGGGCTTCGGCTTTACCAACGTCGGCGCGACGACGTTCGCGCTGCAGTCGGCGACCGCCGGCACGAAGGAGATCGCTCTCGGCGTTTCGCGCGCGTCCACCTCTATCGGGCAGACGCTCGGACCATTAGTCTGCGGCGCGCTCATCGAAAAGCTGGGCTACGAACGCGGGTTCCAGGCGATGGGGGTTATCTCGCTCGTCGTCGTGTGTGTCGTGTGGCTGGGACTAAGCAGGGAACGGTCTCGTCACTCACTCGATAGTGGCGGCGCCTAGGCTCCGCGACATCGTAGCCCGTCTGTGCGATTCTAGGATCGTGGAAAAAATCGTTCGCAAATTTCTTTTTCGCGGCGGCAGATGAAGCGGGACGACGCGTACATGCCGCCCTTTCCGGCAACGAAAAACTGCAAATGCTGCTCGATTTGATCATGCCCGAGGACGCCCATGAGGCCGTTATCGAGCGATGTGCTCGAGTTTACTCGCTTGCGGACCACGACAGGTATAACGGCACCGACATCGGACGAAGTCTTTTCCGCCGCCTTTACTGAATTCCCGCCGCCTTTAAATATCTCAAATCGACGAAGCGCTCGGCGGGCGGCGCGGGATTGGGAATGACGCCGGCGTCCGCCATCAGCGCGAGCACGCGGTTGAACGCCGCGAGATCGATCTCGCCTCGCTTGGGCAGAACTTTCTTTTCGGGGTCGTGATACGGCGCGAATATCTCGCGCGCGGTTTCGGTCGAGGTCTTGAGCGACTCGGCGACGATCTTCTCCACCTCGGCGCGGTTTTTCGGATCGTTGATGAACTCGTACGCGGCGGCGAACGAGCGCACGAAGCGCACCAGCGTATCCTGATTCTTTTCGCCCCATTCGCGCCGCGCCATATCGACGTTGAAAATGAGATCGGCGCCGGCCTCGTAATTGTAGCCTAGCCGCGGGTATCCCTGCTTAATCGCCGCCAAGTCGTCCGGCTGGCCCATCGGCACCGCCGCGCATTGGCCGGCCTTCAGACAGTCGAAGCGCGCGCCGGTGCCGACCACCGCCTTGGTCTTAAAATCCGCCGGCTTGATGCCGCGATGCGCGAGCAATCGTACCGTCGACAAGGTGATCGTATCGCCGGCAGTGGATAAGCCGACGACCTTACCCTTCAGATCGGCGAAGCTTTTGATCTGCGGATTGACGATCAGGCTGTACACCGGATTCAGCGTCTGCGCGGCGATGGCGACGGACGTCGAGCCCTGAAGCGCCGCCTGGATCATGTACGGCGTGGAGTTCCGGCCGGTGTCGACCTCTCCTTTGTCGAGCGCAGCGACGATGCGGTCAGTGCCGCCGGGAATGGGCACAACCACCAGGTCGATGCCTTCTCTGATGAAAACTCCTTTGCGCTCGGCGACAGTCAGCGGCAGCGACGAGAGGCTGCCGGACGACGCCGCGTTTTGCCCGTAGCGCAACTTGATCGAATCCGCGGCGCCGGCATCGCTCAAATTGAGCGAAAACAAAGCACCGAAAATTGCTATGATTGCTCGCGTCATGGGGTCTCCTTTAAGCGATACCGCCGCGCAACCTAGCACAGGCTCGACGTATGTCAACGGCGCCCATCGTGTGAATACCCTATTTAAAACCTGATATCGTCGTTTATACTTAACTGGCCGTACGGAGGTCATATGCGTCTGGATCAAGAAGGCGAAAGCAGTAACGTAGAAGACCGCCGCGGATTTCGCGTCTCGCCGGGAATGGCCGGTGGCGGCATCGGCACGCTCGTCATCCTCCTCATCGGGCTTTATCTGGGTATCGATCCGAGAGCGCTGCTGCAGCAGACCGGCGTCGATACGAGCGCGCCGCCCGCGCAGCAGGCCGGAGCGCCCGACGAAATGCGCACCTTCGTCTCGCGCGTGCTCTCCAGCACCGAGCGCACCTGGGGCGAGATTTTCCGCGCCAGCGGCCGCGATTACGAGGCGCCGAAGCTCGTTCTTTTCAGCGGCGGCATCAATTCGGCCTGCGGCTTCGCGCAGACGGCATCCGGGCCTTTCTATTGCCCCGAGGATCGAAAGGTTTACATCGATCTCGATTTTTACCGCGAGCTGCGCGATCGCTTTCAGGCGCCGGGCGATTTCGCCCAGGCGTATGTGATCGCGCACGAGGTCGGCCACCACGTTCAGAATCTATTGGGCACGCTCGGCAAGGCGCATGCGGCCCAGGGCCGCGCCGGCCGCGCGGACGCGAACGCGATCTCGGTCCGCATCGAGCTGCAGGCGGACTGCCTCGCCGGCGTCTGGGCGGCGACGGCGAATCGCGAGCGGAAGATTCTCGAAGAAGGCGACGTCGAGGAGGGCTTGAACGCGGCCGCCCAGATCGGCGACGACCGGCTGCAAAAGCGCGCGCAGGGCTACGTGGTTCCCGAAGGGTTCACGCACGGCAGCGCCGAGCAACGCGTGCGCTGGTTTCGCCGCGGCCTCGAAGCCGGCGACCTCCGGCAATGCGATACGTTCTCCCGAGGCCAGGTTTAAACGAGAACGGACGATGGATGAGCAAACGATTCGAAGGTTTTATCCCGACCTGATGCGCATGAACCGGGAATGCTTCCATCGAGCGCATCGCAATTGGAGCGACGCGCATCACGCGGAATACGAGCACTCGACGATTTCCGTCTCGAACACAATCACGTGAGCGTCTTCCAAACGCTTGCGCGCCAGGCGAACGCGCGCAGCACGATCATCCAGAACACGCCGCGACACAAAGTCTAATCGTCATCCGCCCAGATACGCTTGGCGCACGCGGTCGTTGCCGGAGAGCTCGGCGGCCGTGCCTTCTAGGATGATTTTTCCCGTCTCCAGCACGTAGCCGCGGTGACAGATGGCAAGCGCCATCGCGGCGTTCTGCTCGACGAGCAGGACCGTCACACCCTCTTTGTTGATCGCCTGCACGATCGCGAAGATCTGCTCGACAAGAATCGGCGCGAGACCCATCGACGGCTCGTCGAGGAGCAACATCTTCGGGCATGCCATGAGGCCGCGGCCGATCGCGAGCATCTGCTGCTCGCCGCCGGAAAGCGTTCCCGCCTTCTGACGGATTCTCTCCTTCAGGCGCGGGAAAAGATTGAAAACACGCTCCAGGTCGTCGGCGCTTGCGCCGCCGCTCTGAGAATAGGCGCCGGTCTGAAGGTTTTCCAAAACCGAAAGCCGCGGGAAGACGCGCCGCCCCTCGGGCACGTGCGCGATGCCGCGCCGCACGATCTCGTGCGCCGGCAGCCGATCCAGTCGCGCGCCTTCGAGCTCGATCGTACCGCTCTTTGCGCGCAGCAGCGCGGAGATGGTTTTGAGCGTGGTGCTTTTCCCGGCGCCGTTCGCGCCGAGCAGCGTGACCATCTCGCCCTTGTCGACGCGGAACGACACGCCCTGGAGCGCGTGGATCGCGTCGTAATAGACGTGCAGGTCGTCAACGCGGAGCATCGCCCGCCCATTTTCCCTTGCCGAGATAAGCCTCGATGACGCGCGCATCGTGGCACACGTCGTCCGGCGCGCCATCGGCAATCTTCTCGCCGTGATCGAGGACGGCGACGCGGTCGGAGATGCCCATCACCACTCGCATGTTGTGCTCGATCAACAGAAGGCTGCGCACCTCCGAGCCGACGAGCTTTTTGAGCAGCGCCATGAGCGTCTGCGCCTCCGACGGATTCATACCTGCGGTCGGCTCGTCGAGCAGCAGGAGCTTGGGCCGGGCGGCAAGGGCGCGCGCGATCTCGAGCCGGCGCTGATCGCCGTATGAGAGGCGCCGCGCCCAGATTTCCTCATTGCCGGCGAGTCCGACAAGCTCGAGCAGCTCCATGGCGCGATCCTTGGCGCGCGCCTCCTCGGCGTTTTTGCGCAGTGGTCGCAGGAGCACGTCGGCGACCGTGAGCGGGATGCGCGCGTGCATGCCTACGAGCACGTTGTCGAGTACCGTCATCTCGCCGAACAGGCGGATATTTTGAAATGTGCGGCAGATGCCCGCGCGCGTGATCTTGTCCGGCGTCAGGCGCCGGAGGGCGCGCTGCTCGAAGCGGATCTCTCCTTCTTCCGGATGGTAAAGACCGGTCAGCACGTTGAAAAGCGTTGTCTTGCCGGCGCCGTTGGGGCCGATGAGCGCGGCGATGCTGTCTTCTTCGATGGCGAGATCGACGCTCTTGACAGCGACGAGGCCGCCGAACTTTTTCGTTACGCGGCGGGCTTCGAGCAGCGCCATCTATTTCCCCGCCGCGGGCTTCGCGGGCTGGCCGCCCTTGCGCGTGAGCGCGGCCGAGCCCTGGCTCGGCGGTAGGAAGCCCTGCGGCCGGAAGATCATCATGAGAATTAGGATGAGACCGAACACCATGCGCTCGTATTTCGCCGGCTCGAACTGCGCGGGAATCTGGCTCAGGTCGAAGCTTCCGAGAAACGGGATGACCAGCATCTCGCCCGATTGGCGGAGCGCGTTCAGCCACAGCGACAGGCCTTTGAGCAATTGCAGATTCAGGATCGTCACGATCGTCGCGCCGAGAATGGCGCCGGGGATCGAACCCATGCCGCCAAGAATGACCATCGCGAGCACGCCGATCGATTCCATGAAGGTGAAGCTCTCCGGATTCACGAAGCCCTGCTTGGCGGCGAACAGCACGCCGACTCCGGCGGCGAACGACGCGCCCACGGCGAACGCGAGCAGCTTCATGCGCACGACGGGCACGCCCATGGCGATTGCAGCGATCTCGTCCTCACGGATCGCCTTCCAGGCGCGCCCGATGGGAGAGTCTTCGAGCCGCCGCGTCACGAAGATGACGGCAAGCACCAGCGCGAGCACGAGAAAATAAAAATAAATCGGATAGAGCGCGGCGGGCTCCCGATGCATGCCGATGGCATCGAGCAGCGGCTGAAAGAACAGCGGCGGCCGCTGGATCGGCGTGATCCCGCGCGGGCCGTTGGTGAGGTTGACCGGCTTGTCGAGATTGTTCACCAGCGCGCGCACGACCTCGGCGAAGCCGAGCGTGACGATCGCGAGATAGTCGCCGCGCAGCCGCAAAACAGGCAGGCCGAGGAGCACGCCGGTGATCGCCCCGAGCGCGATGCCGCCCGCGAGAAACGCGAAGAACCACCCGGCGGCGAGCGGAAAGTGGCCGCCCGCGATGAACGCGTTCGCCTGCGGCGAGCCGAAGATCGCCCAGAGATAAGCGCCTATCGCGTAAAAGGCAACAAAGCCGAGATTCAGAAGGCCGACAAAGCCCACGACGATATTGAGGCCGAGCGCGAGCGCGACAAAAATGCCGATCTGAATCGCGACCTCGAGATAGTAGCCTTCGATCGCCCCGAGAAACGGCATGAGTACGATGAGCACGGCGGCGCTGAAAACGAGCTTCGCCGTCCGTGCGATCGGCGCGTAGTAGATCATTAACAGCGATGCCTGGAAAAGAAGAAATGCAGAGACCGAGCGCGGAAACCAGTAGACGAGCAGGCTCGTGAGCGCGATGTAGGCGGCGAGACCAATGTTGATAAGAAAAACTTTCCGCTCGGCGCCTTCCATCAGGCTCCTTCCCTCACCGTCTCGCCGAGCAGACCTTTAGGCCGGAAGATCAGGATCAGGATCAAAACCGCGAAGGCGAAGACGTCTTTATATTCCGCGCCGAAGGCTCCGTTCGTGATCACGGCCAGATAGGATGCGGCGAAAGCTTCCATCAGACCGAGCACGAGTCCGCCCAAAACCGCGCCCGGGATGTTGCCAATGCCGCCGAGGACGGCGGCGGTGAACGCCTTTAAGCCGGGAACGAAACCGCTATAAGGATTGATAAGGCTATAGTGAAGGCCGAACAGAACGCCCGCGGCGCCGCCCATGGCGCCGCCGACGAAAAACGTCAGCGTGATGATGCGGTCGACGGGAATGCCCATGAGGGCCGCGGCGTCCGGGTCCTGTGCGACCGCGCGGATCGCCGTGCCGAGCTTTGTCTTGTTGACGAACAGGTAGAGCCCGGCGAGCATCGCAAGCGCGGTGAAGATGACCAGCACCGACTTGAACGGTATCTCCACCGCCGCGCCCAGCGTTAAGTTCTGGTCGAGGATGTCGAGCGTCGGATAATTGAGGTAGAAGGTGTTGCGCCAGAGGCTTTCGATAAAACGGATGAAATCCTGGAGGAAGAAAGATGCGCCGATCGCCGAGATGAGCGGCACGAGGCGCGGCGCGCCGCGCAGCGGACGGTAGGCGATCCGCTCGAGCGCCGCCGCCGCGAGGCCGCTCGCGAGCATGCCGGCGAGCACGATCATGAGGATTACGGCCGCGGGATGCAACGTGGCGAGCGCGCCGGACGCTTCCAGCCCGAGCAGCAGCTCGGCGCCGACGAAGGCGCCGAGGATGAATATCTCGCTGTGCGCGAAATTGATGAATTCCAGCACGCCATAGACCATCGTGTAGCCGAGCGCGATCAGCGCGTACATGAAGCCGAGCACGATGCCGTCGACGGCGACCTGAAAGAAAATCCCCGAGGAAAAATCCAACTCGATGCCTCTAAGGTCGGTTATGGTAACAAATCGCGGCTTGCTGCGCCACCGACCAAGTCGACGGATTGCGGTTGATTCTAGACTTTTAAATCGGAGAGGAGTTGGCGTGCCTGTGAAAACGTAAAGGGCATTTGCGCTTAAGTCTCACGTCGACCTGCCCCAGACCTCATCGAGCATCTCGCGGAACAACATATTGAGAGCATCTGAGTCCGCCATGGCGCTTGGTTGTTCTCCGGCGATCCGCTCCAAACGTACGATCTCTTGGTCGATGAATTCGCTGATCGCCGGGATTTGGGGACCATGGTCCAATTCGGCCCCGCTTTTTTTCTCTTCAAGCAATTCATCGATCGCGCGCCGGAGTTCTGGAGTCGATACGGTTGCGTCGAGCAGGCGCGCGAACTCGATCGGCACCGCACCCAACTCCTGCTCGATCCAGCGCATCGCCAGAAGTGGCCGCAGGACGTAGAAGTATTTCTTGCGCCAGACATTTTCCCCGCGCAGGTACTCGCGCACGTTTCCTTTCGCCATGTGAAGATAATGAAAGAAGCTGGCTTTGGGCGAATAGAATGTGGGCAGTAGCGCGCGCAACCTGCCGGCAAGGGAAAACCGCTCGCGATACACAATGGGCGACTGCAGCCCAGAAGCGGTGGATTGGATTTCTGAAAAAGTTTCAAGGCCTTACGGATGTCCCAGCCGCTAAGATCGATCTCATGGACAATCGGCTGCTCGATGACGTCGCGCCTCGCCTCCAAATCTATCGATAAATACCATTCCCGGGGATGAACATAGATGAACCGTACATCGTAGTCGCTGTCTTTAGATTCAAACCCCCAGGCGCGGCTGCCCGACTCGACGGCCAGGCAGACCGCGACGTTTTCCTTTTGCTCCACTGAGGAAAGCTCCGCTTCGATGTCGGCGGTGATGAGTGTGCTCATGTTTGTAAAGATCGGCCGGCTCGGGTTATTTCGCGAGATTATATTCCAGAGCTGGTTAACACTTCAAATAATAGCAGCGATAGTCAACCCGGTTGACAGCCCCGCGCCCCCTTAGCTACGCTGCCGAAAATGATCCGCCGCTTTCCGCTGCGCTTGGTACCTTCGGCAGTTCCGCTCCTCCTTTGCACCCTCATCTATACGGCCGGCGGGCACGCGGCGGACGCGGACCCTTGGAATGTTTATATCGTCGGATTGAAATACTTTCAGCAAGGGCGCTACGCGGAAGCCGAAGAGCGTTACATCCACGCGATCAAGATGGCCGAAAATGTTTCGCCGCCAGATTCGCGTCGCGCGCTGATGTACACCAGCCTGGGCGAAATTTATCGCCTGCAAGGAAAGTTCGAGAAAGCCGAGCCGCTGTTGAAGCAGGGCATCGCGGTCGGCGAAAAAGAGCTCGCCGCGGCGCCAAACATCGCTGCAGCGGGGTTCAACAATCTCGGCCTCGTTTACCAGCAGACTGGCCGCTACGACGAAGCCGAGCGGGCGTTAAGACGCGCCCTCGCGCTGCTGGAACAGGGCGGCTCGAAGGACATCCTCCTCGCTCGCGCGCTGCACAATCTCGGGCAATTATATTTTTTGGAGAACAAGATCGAGGTCGCGGAAGAATTTTATGTCCGGGCGATGAAGCTCAAAGAGGAGCTGGTCGGCCTTGATGATCCGAATATTGCGATGACACTCAAAGGGCTCGCCGCAGTGGCCGCGGCGAAAAAAAATTATGCCAATGCGGAAATCTTCTATCAAAAGGCGCTGGCGATCCGCGAGAAAGCGCTGGGCGCCGAGCATCCGGAGACAGACGAGAGCCTGCACGACCTCGCGGCTTTTTACAGACAGCGCGGCCGCTACGCCGATTCGCGGATGTACTATTCGCGTAGCGTCAACGTAGAAATGAAGCGGCTCGGTGCCGACGATCCGAAGCTGCTCGCGACGATCGGCAACCTGGCACTCGTCTGCCAAGACGCCGGCGACTGGGAAAACGCCGAGCGTCTTTACAAACTTGTGCTCGCGGCGCGCGAGCGCACCGTCGGGCCGAACCATCCCTCGACGGCGACTGCGCTCAACAATCTCGGTTACTTTTACTATGGCCGAAAGCATTACGAGGTCGCCGAGAGTTATTATCAGCGTGCGCTGAAGATTCAGGAAGGGACGTCCGCCGGTACTGCAGACGCGGCCCTGACGCTATCGAATCTCGGCGCTCTTTATGTATCGCGCGGCGAATACGCTCGCGCCGTGCCGGTTTTGCAGCAATCGCTCGCGGTCTTGAGAAAAATTCGCAGCCCAGGCGACATCGATGCGGCCGCTGTTCTCAACAATCTTGGCACCGCCTATCGAGGCCTAAGAAACTTCGCGGAGGCGGAGAAGTCACTGCGTCAATCACTCACCGTTCGGGAGAAGGAGCTCGGCCGCGATCACCCCGACGTCGCAACGTGCCTCACAAATCTGGGCGAGCTATACCAAGAGGAGGGCAAACCGCGGGAAGCCGAGACGCTTTACCTCGAAGCGATCCAAATTCTGGAGAAGGCGGTAGGCAAGGAACATCCTGTCCTTGTCGATCCGCTGGAAAATTATTTCACGCTTTTGCGTGAAACAGGTCGCGAGGCCGAGGCCGAATCTTTGAAGCTTCGGGCCGAAGCTCTGCGGCGAAAATACGGTCTTCCCGTCGTCGACTACGATTCCGTCAAAAAACCGCGGTAACTCTTCGCCATGGTCAATATTCGGTTGACATCCTCGCCGCGCCTTCGCTACGCTCGGCCGGTGACAAGCTGGTATTATAAAAGGAGCCGGTGAGCTCATGGCGCGGCATTCGGTGATACACGCGGCGCGCGGCAGGATCCAGCACGTCCGGACCTTCAACGACAAGCTGCTTTACGGCGATCTCGAGTCGATGCCGGCGCTCAAGCGCGGCCTCTACCGACAGGTCCGTATTCTCTACCGCGCGATTCTCGGCTTCAACGACAACCGCTGCCCGCTGCTCGCCTCGGCGCTCACCTATACGACGCTGCTCTCGCTCGTGCCGCTGCTGGCCCTCATGTTCGCCATGCTCAAGGGCTTCGGCGTCCAGAACCGCATCGAGCCGATCCTGATCGAAAAGCTCTCCGCCGGCTCGGAGCAGCTCGTCAAACAGATCATCGGTTATATCGACAAGACCAACGTCAAGGCGCTCGGCGCCGTAGGACTGGCGAGCTTGCTCGTCACAGCCATTTCGGTCGTCGGCAATATCGAGTTCGCGCTCAACCGGATCTGGGGCGTGCAGCGGACGCGGAATATCGGGCGAAAGTTTTCCGACTATTTGAGCGTTCTTCTCACCTGCCCTATTCTCTTCGTCGCCGCGCTCGGCCTCACGAGCTCGGTCCAGAACGTCTCGGTCGTGCAGCAGATTCTCGAACTGCCGGGAATGGGATATCTCGTGCTCGCGATCGCGGCGATCACGCCTTATATTCTCATGTGGATCGCGCTCACGTTCCTTTATGATTACTTGCCGAATACGCGCGTGAAGCTCGCCTCGGCGGTTTACGGCGGCATCATCGCGGGCACGCTCTGGCAGGTGGCGCAATGGGGCTACGTCCACTTTCAGGTCGGCGTCGCGCGCGCCAACGCGATCTACGGCGCGTTCGCGCAGCTGCCGATCTTCCTCGTCTGGCTCTATATGGGCTGGAACGTGGTCCTTTTCGGCGCCGTCTTGTCGTTCGCGCATCAGAACATCCGCACCACGGGCAAGGACCCGAACGTGGCCGACGCGCCGTACGCGTTTCGCGAGGAGCTGGGGCTCAAGCTCCTATGGCTCATCGGCAGGCACTTCGTCGACGGCGAACCGCGCTACAGCGCCGAGACGCTCGGTCGCGAGCTGGCCGTGTCGGTGAAGATCATAGGCGATATTCTCGAGCACCACTGCAAGGCGGGATTTCTCATCGCCGCCACCGGCGACGAAATGGAGCCACTTTACATGCTCGCGCGGCCGCCGGAGAAGATTTCCGTCAATGAGGTCATCGATGCGCTCCGCCTCTACGGGGGCGAGGCGGTGCCGTCGCGGCGCGTCGAGGGCGAGGAGCCGCTCTACGCCGCGCTGGATCGCGCAATCGACTCGCGGCGTGAAGCGCTCGCGCGCACGACGCTCGGCGATCTGCTGCCGCACACCGCATAAGTGATGCTTCAACCGCGCCGCACGCTCGGACTCGCGCGCCTGGTCGCGCTCACCTTCTTCTGCGTCGCCGGCGGCGCCTACGGTTTCGAGGACGCGGTCGGCGCCGCCGGGCCGGCGGTCGCGCTCGTGGCGCTCATCCTCGTGCCCTGGCTCTGGAGTTTTCCGACGGCGCTCATGACCGCCGAGCTTTCCGCCGCGATGCCCGAGGACGGCGGCTATGTTGTCTGGGTCACGCGCGCGTTCGGCCGCTTCTGGGGATTCCAGGAGGGTTGGTGGAGCTGGCTCTGCAGCTTCGCCGACAATGCGCTTTATCCGGTGATGTTCGTCGATTACCTCTCATACCTCCGCGGCGACATCGCGCCGTCCGAGCGTTGGGCGATCGGCGCCGCGCTCGTCGCCGTCACGACCTGGCTCAATATCCGCGGCACGCGGCTGGTCGGCGCGAGCCTCGTCGTCTTCACCGTCGTCGTCCTCGCCCCATTCGCCGCCATGGTCGCGCT
Source organism: Pseudomonadota bacterium (assembly GCA_021324155.1). GTDB lineage: Bacteria > Desulfobacterota > Binatia > UBA9968 > UBA9968 > JAJPJQ01. The sequence goes on along the minus strand of JAJPJQ010000008.1, from coordinate 9,416 downwards.
GGGCGCGCCGCACGTCGATATGAGCGCGTGGCTGGCCGGTGGCGGCAAAGGCGACTGGGCGCTGCTCCTGAGCGTCGTCTTGTGGAATACCTCGGGCTGGGACAACGCCGGGACACTGGCCGGCGAAGTGGAAAAGCCGGGACGAAATTATCCCGCGGCGATGGCCGCGGCCGTCGTGCTCGTCACCATCGCCTACCTTTTGCCGGTCGCCGTCGGCGTCGGTGTCGACAGCAATTGGCAGTCCTGGGAGGAAGGCTATTTTCCGAAAGTCGCGGCGGCGATCGGCGGTCCGTGGCTCGGCGCCGCGCTCGCAGCCGCCGCGCTTGTGAGTGCGGCGGGGCTGCTTAGCGCGCTGCTCTGCACCTCGTCGCGCGTCCCTTACGCGATGGCGGAGCGCGGCATGCTGCCCGCGCCCCTCGAACGGCTCCATCCGCGCTATGCGACTCCGTGGGTTTCCATCGTCGTCAACGCGCTCGGCGTCGCGCTGCTCATCCCCTTCTCTTTCCAGGATCTCGTGCAGGTCGACATGTTCTTGTATGCGCTGGCGCTGATCCTGGAATTTGCGGCGCTCGTGTGGCTTAGGCTGAAAGCGCCGGAGATGCCGCGCCCCTATCGCGTTCCCGGCGGTACGGCGGGCGCAATCGCGCTGTCGGTCCCGCCCGTGATTTTATGCGTTGTCAGCATGGCGTTGGCGGATCTGCCGACGATTCTCGTCAGCATCGCAGGCATCGTTCTAGGTTTGATCGTCTTTCCGCTCGCGCGCCGCGGCCGCGCCGCCGACGTTGTGGAAGGCCGTTGACAGCGTTTTCACCGGGAGAGTAGTATCCTGCCGCCGAGAATGCTTCATTCAACTCAGCAAGCACATGCGCAGCCGCCAAAATTCCGTTCGTGGAAGACCGGCGCCTGCTTCGCGATCTTCGTCGCCGCAATAACGCTTGGTATCTACCACGCTTTCACACCGGCCACCGCGACGGCTCAAAGATTGTGCGAGAACAGCGACTCATCGGTCGCGAACATCAGCCCCTGCACAGGTCCCACAGGGACGACGATCAACATCAATCTGCAGCGGACGCTTAAATCACCGCCGGCAGCGCTGATATTCAAGCGCGCCGTCGCCGGCGGCGTACCGGCGCAAGTGCGCGTTGGCGTCTCGGGTCTCAGCGCCGCCGCGCCGGCCGAGCTCTGCACCGGCGGCAGCGGCCGCTGGGAAGTCTGGCTCGTCGACGCTGCTGGCGCGTCGCAAGGCTTCATCGGCGCGTTCTGGCCGGACTGCAGCGCCGCGAGTTCCGGCAGCAGCGGCGCAGGTGGCACGGGACCGACGCCGGGCGGAGGAAGCGGAGCATCGCAGAGGCTTTGCGAGAACAGCGACGCAGCCGTCGCCTCGATCAGTCCCTGCACCGGCCCTACTGGCACTAAAATCACCGTGACGCTGCGCCGCAAACTGGCGTCGCCGCCGAAGACGCTGCTCTTCAAGCGCGTTCTCGCCAGCGGAGTTCCGGCGCAGGTCAGGGCGGATATCTCCTCCGGGCTGACCGCGACGACGACGGCGCAGATCTGCGCCGAGGGCGGCGGCAAGTGGGAAGTCTGGCTCGTCGACGCCGCCGGCGCGTCGCAGGGGCTCATCGGGGTTTTTTGGCCGGCATGCGGCTCGATGGACCGGTGTCTGCTGGGCTCGTGGTTAGCGACTTCTGTAACGCCTTTGAACAAGTCGGCGAGCGGCGCGACCGGCGGCGCCGGCTACCGCGTGACTTTCACCGCTGACGGCGGCGAGAGCATCGATTATTCCACCACCGCGCCGCTCGTGTTTCCGGACAGCACGCCCGCGAATCCCGACACGTTCACATACAGGGGCAACGCTTCCGCGCATATCTCGACGGCGAACGGCGTGGCGAAGATCGAAACGCTCGATCAACAAGCGGCCGTAGTCCACCTCGCTTCCGCCGGGAGGAAGTTCGTTCAGAAGATCCCCGGCCTGGGTCCGGGCGGCTTGGGAAGCACGGCAAACAACAACGCTTATACGTGCGCGGGCGACACTCTCGAGTACAGAGCTTCGGACGCTGTCGACAAACATCCGACGTTCTACGTCAAGCTCAAGCGTCAGAAGCATTAATGTAAAGGAGTCAACGGAACATGTGCGAATGCAACCGATTCTTTGCCACGATGAAAATTATAAACACGGCGATAATCGTGTTGGCCGTGTCCGTTTCCTTTCTTGGGGTGCTTCCCGCCGCAAGCCAGGAGATCAAGGACCATCCAATGATATCGAGGTACCCCGGCTCCAACTTCTCCTACCTCAATAAGCCGAGCGTGAAAGAGTTCGACGAGATCACCCTTCCGACGGGACCGCACGAAAAGGGCAAGTTCACGAAGACGGATCGCTTCGAGGGAAAGATCTGGCGACTCGTTTACGATAATCCCAAGAATCGATCGACGCTCGAAATCTACCGCAATTACCAGCAGGCGCTCACGAAGGCCGGGTTCCAGACGCTCTTTGCGTGCAGCGCCGACGAATGCGGCGACGCGGGCAACGCGAAGACCGACGAGCTGGGCTTCTGGTGCGTCACCAACAAGATTCAGTGCCCCGAGCCGATGCGATACATCGTCGCAAAACTCGCCCGCGCCAACGGCGATGTTGTCGCCGCGGTCAAAGTACGCACCGAGGACACCTATCTCATCGTCGTCGAGAGCAAGCCGATGCAAACGGGCATGGTGACGATCGGCGCGAAAGAAATGGCGGCGGACATCAGCAAGACGGGCCATGTTTCGATCTACGGCATCTACTTCGACACCGACAAGTCGGTGATCAAGCCGGAATCGAAGCAATCGATCGCCGAGATCGCCAAGCTCCTCCGCGAGCAGCCCTCGCTCCGGCTTCACGTAGTCGGCCACACCGACAATGTCGGCGTTCTCGGCCACAACATGACGCTCTCCAAACAGCGCGCAGAGGCCGTGGTGAGCGCGCTGGTGAACGAGCATAAAATCGCCGCCGCGCGCCTGATCGCCAATGGCGTCGGGCCGCTCGCGCCTGTCGCGTCGAACGCCGCCGAAGAGGGCCGGTCGAAAAACCGTCGGGTCGAGCTTGTGGCACAGTAACGTCTCCCCTGATATGGGAGAGGAGGACAGGAGGCCAACATGCGACGGCTCTTTTCCACCGCGCTACTGTCGATCGGACTATTCGCCGCTCCGGCCTACGCCGCGCAGATCACGCTCATCTGGACGAGCGAGACCGGCACGTTCGCGCCGATCTGGGTCACAAAGGAGGCGCGGATCTTCGAAAAGTACGGCAACCAGGTGCAGCTCGTTTTCATCCAGGGCGCGGCCGCGGCCGCCGCCGCGGTGATCTCGAACGATGCGCAGATCGGCTCCTTCTCGCCGCAGGTCGTCCTCACGAGCGCCATGCAGGGCCTCGATCTCGTTATGATCGGGCGGCTCGGCAACTCGATGGACAACCGGATCTTCGGCCGCAAAGGCATCACCGACATCAAGCAGGTGAAGTCGCTCGCGATCAGCCGCTTCGCCAGCAACGCGGATTTCGCCGGCCGCTTCCTGGTCGAGCGCGCCGGACTCAAGCCCGACACCGACATCGCTTTTCTCCAGTTCGGCAACCAGTCTAACCGCATCGCGGCGATCGAGACCGGCCGCGCCGACGCGGCGATCGTGACGCCGCCGATCACGCTCCAGGCGCGCAAGATGGGCTTTCCGCTGCTGATCGACAGCTCCAAGCTCAACATCCCCTATTCGAGCCTGTTTTTCTCCATGCGGAAATCCTATCTCGCGCAGCACCGCGAAGACATGAAAAACGTCATGAAGGCGATCATCGAAGGCGTGCACTACTTCAAGGCGCACAAGGATTTCAGCTTCAAGGTAATCGCTAAAAACATGCACCTCTCCGACCCCGAGGTGGTCGAGGAGACCTTCCGCGAATACGAGTTTCCGCTAAAGCCGTATCCCTCAAAGGAATACTACGCGCTGCCGATTCAGGAAGTCGGTCGCAAAGACCCGCGTATTTTGAAAGAAAATCCCGACCGCTTCGCGGACATGAGCCTGATCAAAGAATTGGACGACAGCGGCTTTATCGACAAGCTGACGAAAGAATACAAAGTGAAGTAAAGACTGAGCGATGGAAGATAGAATTCAGAAGCCGGGAGGCAGAAGTCAAATCGTTCCGGAGCTTCTGGATTCTGACTCCTGACACCTGAATTCATATCGTTAAGGAGATCCTATGGCAGGCGATGCAATCTTAATCACCGGCGGCAGCGGACTCGTCGGCGCGAACGCGGCGCGCATGCTGCTCGACCGCGGCGAGCACCCGGTGCTGTTCGACGTAGCGCTGAACGAGCGCCTGTTGCGCGCGGTCGGCGTCGACCCCGCGGAGATTATCGCCGTGCGCGGCGATGTCGGCGATCTGCCGGGCATCATCTCGGCGCTGCGCGAGCATAAAATCGGTCGCGTGCTCCATCTCGCGGCGTTTCTCGGCGAGGAGGTGCAGCGCCGGCCGTACGGCGGCGTGCAATTGAATCTCATGGGCACCGTCAACGTCCTAGAAGCCGCGCGCCTCGAAGGCGTCAAGCGCGTCGTGCTGTCGAGCTCGAGCACCGTCTTTCACGCCGAGATCGGCGAGGGCGGGCCGAAAAAGATCGACGAGACGATCCCGCTGAATCCGCTGTCGATCTACGCCGCGACGAAAGCCTCCTCGGAATTCCTCGGCCGCGCCTACGCGAAGCGCTTCGGCTTCGAGTTCATCACCGTGCGCTTCGCGGCGCTGTATGGGCCCTCGCCCGCCGGCCTCAAGGCGACGCGCGAGCAGGCGATCCAGCAGATGGTGCGCGCGGCGATCAAAGGCGAGGCGGCAAAGATCAACTGGCCCTACGGCCCGGCACAATTGCTCTACGGCAAGGACGCGGCCAAAGGCGCGGTGCTTGCCGTGGTGAAAGACAATCTCAAAGAAAATATCTTTCATATCGGCACCGGCCAGACGTCGACCGGCGACGATATCCTGACGGCGTTAAAGCGCCACTTTCCCGGAGCGGACATCACGCTCACGCGCGGCGCGCGCCCGATGCCATATCCCGAGGAGCGCATCCCGAGCGATCTGTCGCGGGCGAAAGAAAAGCTGGGATATGAGCCGGATTATCTCATAGATAAAGCGCTCGGCGACTACGCCGAGACGCTGAAGAAGATCGAAGGACTTTAAACTATTTTAGATTTTCGATTTTAGATTTTAGATTCGAAGCGGTCCGAATCGAAAGATGATAACTCCGAATCAATCGAAAATGGGCAATCTAAAATCTCAAATTGTATGGCGACTTCCCGCGGCGCGACTCTAACGGCACCCGAGAAATTGGAGCTCCGCGAATATCCCATTCCGGATATTCCGCCGGACGGCGGCCTGCTCGCCGTCGAGCGCGCCGGCATCTGCGGCACCGACGTCAAATATTTTCACGGCCGGCTCGATCTGCCGCTGCCTATTATACTCGGCCATGAAATTCTTGGCCACGTCGTCAAGCTCGGCCGCAAAGCAGCGGACATCCACGGGCTTAATGAAGGCGATCGGGTTATCTTGAAGGGCGCGCGCGGCTGCGGCCGCTGCGCCGACTGCCGGCGCGGCGCCGACCGCTTCTGCAAGAAGCGCACGAGCTACGGCGGACGCACCAGCTCGGCGAATCCGCCCCATCTCTTCGGCGGCTTCGCCGACTACGTCTATCTCGCGCCCGACGCGCTCGCGACCAAAGTCAGCAACGAGCTTCCCGCCGAGGCGGCGGTGCTCGTCGGCGCGGTGATGGCGAACGGCTATCAATGGGCGCTCCGCCACGGCGGCGTAAAGATGGGCGATTACGTGCTGATCCAAGGGCCCGGCCAGCAGGGGCTATCGTGCGCGTTCGCCGCCAAACAGGCGGGCGCCGCGCGCGTCTTCGTTACCGGAATCGGGCGGGACGCGCCGCGCCTCGCGCTCGCGCGCCGCTTCGGCGCCGATCGGACGATCGATGTCGAGAAAGAAAACGTCTTCGATGTCGTGCGCGAGGAGACCGGCGGCGCGATGGCCGACGTCGTCGTCGACGTCTCGGGCAGCCCGAAGGCGATCCCCGTCTCAATCGACTGCGCGCGCCGCCAGGCGACGGTCGTGTTGGCCGGGCTTACGGGCGATCAGACGCTGACGCCGATACCGATCGACAAGATCGTCTGGAAAGAAGTGCGCGTTCAAGGCGCCTTCACCGCCGACAACGATGCCGTCGAGGCGACGATGCGGCTCCTCGAAGCGAGCAAGTTTCCGGTCCAGGAAATGGTGAGCCACGTTTTTCCGCTCGAAGAGATCGAACGCGCGATCCGCGCCGTCGGCGGCGAGTTCCCCGAGCTCTATCCCACCAAGGCGCTGATCCGGCCATAAACCTCGTCTTGACACGCCTTATTGACGCAAACTAGATTGAATCGACATCCCTGAAAGGGGGAACGAACATGGAGTCCCATCCGGTTATCGACGCCGACGCTCATGTAGTGGAATCCGCCCGCACCTGGGAGTACATGGATGCTTCCGATAAGCAGTTCCGGCCGATTCCGCTGGAGACGCCGGAGGAAGCCGGCGTCAAGCTGCAATACTGGCTGATCGACGGCAAGGTGCGCGGATTCCGTTTCCCCGCGTTTTCCGAGGATGCGCTCAAGAAGCGCATGGATCTGGCCGGGCGTAAGTTTGCCGACGACCAAGAGGTGCGCGAATTAGGCAACGTCGGTCTCCGCCTCGATCACATGGATCGCAGCGGCGTCGACGTGCAAGTGCTGCACAACACGATGTTCATCGAGCCGGCGACGGACCGTCCCGAGGTCGAAGTGGCGCTGTGCAAAAGCTACAACCGCTGGCTCGCCGACATCTGGCGCCAGGGCAAAGGGCGGCTCCGCTGGTCGTGCATGGCGCCGACGCTCGCGATGAGCGACGCGCTCGATCAAATCCGCTTCGGCAAGGCGAACGGCGCCGTCGCCGTGCTTTTGCGGCCGATCGAGGGCAACCGCCTGCTCGTCGATCCTTATTTCTATCCGATCTACGACGAGGCGAGCCGCCTCGACATGGCGATCGCGATCCACATCTCGAACGGCAACTCGTGGATGGTCGACATGGTCAAACATCCGGTCGCGACCGCAGCCGCGTTCCACAAATTTCGGATCCCGACCGTCGCCTGCTTCAGCGATTTCCTGCTCAGCGACGTGCTGGTGAATTTCCCCAAGCTTCGCATCGGCTTCATCGAGGCGAGCGCGCAGTGGGTGCCGTGGGTCGTGCACGAGGCGAAGAACCGTTTCAGAGCGCTCGGCAGAAAATGGCCGGAGCGCGGCATCAGCGAATACCGCATGTTCATCACGTGCGAGAACTCCGACGACATTCCGTACATCGTCGATCAGGCGGGCGAAGACTGCCTCGTCATCGGCACCGACTACGGCCACACCGATACCTCGAGCGACGTCGACGCGATCAAGACCTTCAAGGCGCGCGACGACGTCGCGCCCGCGATCAAGCAGAAGATCCTAAGCGACAACGCCCGCGCGCTGTACGGTTTATAACATGCAGCCGAATTATCCGATCATCGACGCCGACGGCCACGTGCTCGAAAAAGATTACGAGCTCGCGGATTTTCTCGAGGGCCGCTACCGCGAGATGAAGCGCAACGAGACTTATGGCTTCTTCCCTTCGCTCGACGGCTGGCACCGGGGCTTTTCCGCGAAGGGCAAAGAGACCGACGTGCCGGCGTCGCGCTGGCTCGGATTTCTCGACGAGCTCGGCGTCGACACGACCGTGCTCTACCCGACCGGCGGCCTCGCGCTCGGATTGATCCAGGACCACAACTGGGCCTGCGGCGTCGCTCGCGCGTACAACAACTGGGTCGCGGCGCGCTACACGGGCGAGAGCGCGCGGCTGAAAGCGGTCGCGCTGCTCCCGGTGCAGGTGCCGCAGGAAGCGGCAAAGGAGCTGGAGCGCGCGAAGGATTTGGGACTCGTCGGGGGCCTCCTGCCGGCCGTCACCGTTCTCCACAAAGGCTACGGCCACCAGGATTTCGATCCGATCTATCGAGCCGCGGAGCGCCTCGACATGCCGCTCGCGGTCCACGGCGCGCCGAGCCGCGGCATGGGCTTCGACTTCTTCGACAAGTTTATCCAGGTCCATACGCTGGAGCATCCCTTCGCGATCCTGATCCAGTTCACGCACATGATTTACGAAGGGGTCTTCGAGAAGTTCCCCAAATTACGCGTCGCGTATCTCGAAGCCGGCTCGGGGTGGCTGCCGTACATGATGGACCGGATGGACGAGGAATACGAAAAGCCGCACAAGGCCGGCGCGCCGGCGCTCAAGAAAAAACCGAGCGAGTACATCCGCTCGGGCCAGGTCTGGGCCACCTGCGAGGTCGAGGAGCGCGCCCTGATCCAGGTGCTGCGGCAGTTCAACCCACGCTGCCTCATGTGGCCGTCGGACTATCCGCACGAGCGGCTGCCCGACATGTTCAAGCACGATATCCCCGAGTTTCTCGCGCGCGAGGATCTTTCCGACGCCGAGAAAAAGATGATCCTCCACGACAACCCGAAAAATTTCTACCGTCTGGAACTTTAGCCGAAAGAATGCTTCGACAAGCTCAGCATGAACGGAGCCGGTTGAGTTTCCGTTCGCCCTGAGCCTGTCGAAGGGCTCCGATAGGAGAACCTTCTATGCGTCTCAAAGACAAGGTCGCGATCGTCACCGGCGGCGGGATCGGCATCGGCCGCGCCTACTGTCTCGCGCTCGCGCGCGAGGGCGCGAAAGTCGTCGCCGCCGACATTCAACATGTCGAGGCGGGAAGAGTCGCGGAAGAAATCAGACAGAACGGCGGCGACGCGATCGCCGTCGCCGTCGACGTGACCTCACCCGAGAAGACGCGCGTGATGGCCGACGCGGCGCTCGCGCGCTACGGCCGAATCGACATCCTCGTCAACAACGCCGCGCTGTATTCGGCGATCAAGAAAAAACCGTTCATGGAGATCGACGAGGAGGAGTGGGACCGCGTCATGGCGGTGAACGTGAAAGGCCTCTTCCTCTGCATGCAGGCGGTCTACCCGGCGATGAAGCGCCAGGGCAAAGGCAAGATCATCAACATCTCATCCGGTACGGCGCTCGGCGGCACGCCCTTCTATCTCCACTACGTGACCTCGAAGGCCGGCGTCATCGGCTTCACGCGCGCGCTCGCGCGCGAGCTCGGCGGCGACAACATCTGCGTCAACGCGATCACGCCGGGGCTCACGATCTCGAGCCCGCAGCAGGAAGGCACGCTCACGCCCGAGCAGATGGCCGACCGGCGGAAGAAGCGCTCCTTCCAGCGCGACCAGAAGCCCGACGACCTGGTCGGCACCGTCGTTTTTCTCGCCTCGGACGACAGCGACTTCATCACCGGACAGACGATCAACGT